>JAHCKG010000001.1 GCA_026125895.1 Pseudolabrys sp.
CGAATTCTGGGCCGCGCTGCACGCTCTGTTCGAGCGGGCCGAGGACGCCGCGCGCGAGCAGCCGGACCAGGCGCTGGCCAATTTGCTGCCGGAGAACGGCCGCTGGAACGCGATGCTGAACGCCGCCAGCACCTATATCAGCGGCGCCGAGCTCGACCGCGTGTCGGTCTACGACACCGACCGCTATGCCGACACCGGCGTCAACTGGCGGGTGCTCGAAGGCTACGGCGCGACGGTGGCGGCGCATGGCGAGGGGCTCAACGTCGCGCTCGATTGCGCGGTGAGCCGGATCGACCATATCGGCCCGCGCCTGCGCATCGACACCGCGCAGGGCGCGATCGTGGCCGACCGCGCCATCGTCACGCTGCCGACCTCGCTGATTGCGGACGAGGCGCTGTTTGCGCCGGCGCTGCCGGACAAGGTCGAGGCCGCGCGCGGCCTGCCGCTCGGCCTCGCCGACAAGCTGTTCCTGTCGCTCGAGCGCGCGGAAGAATTCGAGGCGGACCTGCGCATCTTCGGCCGCACCGACCGCGCCGGCACCGGCAATTATCATTTCCGTCCGTTCGGCCGCCCGCTGATCGAAGCCTATTTCGGCGGGCGTTGCGCCGCCGCGCTCGAACAAGAAGGCGAGCGCGGCTTCATGGCCTTCGCGCGCGAGGAGCTCACCGGCGTGTTCGGCAGCGACTTCGCGCGGCGCATCGACCTCATTCATGTCCACCAATGGCACAACGATCCGTTCGCGCGCGGCTCTTACTCCTACGCGCTGCCCGGCCACGCCGACGATCGCGCGACACTCGCGAGGCCGGTCGACGATCGGCTGTTTTTTGCCGGCGAAGCCTGCTCGCCGGGCGATTTCTCGACCGCGCACGGCGCTTTCGCGACGGGAAATGTGGCGGCGGAACAAATTCTCGCCCTGCGCGTTGCACAGGTGTGACATCCGCGGGTGTGACACTGGCGCGTCTGGACATCGCGCTCAGCGGGGACGATTTAACGACAATGGCGTTTGTTGCTTATCTCATCAGTCTCGTGGCCGCGTTCGTCGGCGTGCTCGCGCTGTACGGCACGCTGCTGAAGCCGATGACGGGCAAGCCGCTGCCGGCGCAGACCGTGGCGGCCGAGAAAGCCGAGCCCGAGACGACCAGCTCGACCCGCGCGCGTCCGGCGCCCGCGCCCAAGCATCGCGAGGCCGCCGAACCGCGCAAGCGGGAGGCGATCCGGCACGACGAGAAGCGCGACGAGGCGCACGAAGCGCGCGCCCAAGAGTCTGCGGAAGAACCCGCCGAAGTGCCCGCCGATGCCGCGTCCGGTGCGGTCGCCCGGCCGGACCTCGTGCCGCCGCGGAATTCGCGCCGGTCGCCGGTGCGCAGCGAGCCGGGCGAGGGGCTGCGGCTCGCGCCGGAGCGCTGCTGGGTCGTGACCGATTCGACGCGCGGCTTCGGCTATTACGGCCGCTGCCAGTAACGCGGCGCCGCCGCGGACATCCCCTTTATTCCGTCACGGATTTGGCGGCGCCGAGCGGCGTCAGGACGCGGCTGGCCGCTTGGCTTTCTTCGGCGGTGGTGGCGACCCCGGCGGCCTCCAGCACCGGATAGGCGGCGGCGCAGATGTGCGAATGGATGCGCCGCATGTCGCGCAGCACGTCGAGATGCAGGCTGGTCGTCTCCAGCGTCTCCGGCCGGCCCTCGCGCAGCCGTTCGAGATGATGCTCGGCGGCGAGCCGCTCGGCATTGCGCAGCCGGGTCTTCTCCGCGAGCAGCCGGCGGGCGTCGGCGACGTCGCCCGACATGAAGACGCCGAACGCCATGCGCAGGCTGTCCAGCACGTCCTTGTGGAAGGCTTCGAGCTCGGCGGCGCCGGCTTCGGAGAAGCTCAGGCCCCGCTTGTTCTTCTTGGCGGCGAGCTCGTTGAGGTTCTTGTCGATGATGTCGCCGATATGCTCGAGATTGATGGTGAAGGAGATGATCTCCATGGCGCGGCGGCTTTCGCGCTCGTCGAGCGTGCCGCGCGTCAGCCGCGTCAGGTAGAGCTTGATCGCCTCGTCCAGCCGGTCGACGGTGTTGTCCATCGCCGAGATCTCGGCGATCAGCGCGCGGTCGCCGCCCTTGAGCGCCTGCATCACCTTGCGCAGCATGGATTCGACGACGTCGCCGGCGCGCAGCGTCTCGCGCGCCGCGTCGGCCAGCGCCAGCGAGGGCGTGTCGAGCTCGTTGACGTCGAGATATTTCGGGGCCGAGGGGTCGTTGCTGCGCGGTGAATCGGGGATGAGGCGGGCGAGCAGCGCCGCCATCGGCGACAGCAGCGGCAGGAACAGCGCCGCGAGGCCGACATTGAGCGCGATGTGGAACTGCGCCGTCATCTTGGCCATGTCGGGCTGCAGCGTCTGCAGGAAATTGGCGATCTCCGGCAGGAACGGCGTCACCAGCACGACGCCCACGAGCCGGTTGACGAGATTGCCGAGCGGCACGCGGTAGCTCGCGCGGTCGCCGCGCCTTGTGCCCTCGAAAAGCGGGTTGACCGCGCTGCCGAGATTGGCGCCGAGCACCAGCGCCAGCGCCGCCTCCGGCGTCACGAAATGGGAGAAGGCGAGCGACATCGTCAGCAGCACGGTGGCGACGCTCGAATGCACCGCCCAGGTGACGATGCCGGCGAGGATGATGCACAGCGTCGGGTCGGAGGTCAGCGCGGCGAGCACCGTGCGCGCGGCCGGCGCGTTCTCGGCCGGCGCCAGCGTATCGATCAGGATATGCAGGGCGAGCAGCATCAGGCCGACGCCGATCGCGACGCGGCCGAGGTCCTTCAGCATCGTGCGCGAGCCGGAACGGAACGACACGAGGCCGACCACGAACAGCACCGGCGCCACCGCCGTGATGTTGAACGACAGCACCTGCACGATCAGCGTGGTGCCGACATTGGCGCCGAGCATGATGGCGAGCGCCGGCACCAGGCCGACGAGGCCCTCGGCGGCGAAGGAAGCCGTCATCAGGCCGGTCGCGGTGCTGCTTTGCAGGAGCGCGGTGAGGCCGAGGCCGGCGCCGAAAGCGGCGACGCGATTGCCGAGCGCGCCGGACAGAAAGCGGCGCAATTGCGACCCGAACGCGCGCATGATCCCGGTCTGGACCATGTGCAGGCCCCAGAGCAGCAGCGCCGCGCCGCCCAGGATGTCGAGGATCACCAGCGTGCCCATCGATTCTCCTTCGATGGGTAATATAGGCCGCGCGACGCGGCTTTAGAAGAACGTCCGCGAGATCAGTCCTTCTCTTCCTTGAAGGTGTCGCGGAACGGATGTGCCGGATAGACGCCGAGGATGGTCAGTTCTTTCGAGAAGAAGGCGAGTTCCTCCAGCGCGAACACCAGCGCGCGGTCGTCGGGGTGGCCCTCGACGTCGGCGTAGAACTGCGTGGCGAAGAAGTTGCCGCCGACCATGTAGCTCTCGAGCTTGGTCATGTTGACGCCGTTGGTGGCGAAGCCCCCCATCGCCTTGTAGAGCGCGGCTGGCAGGTTGCGCACGCGGAACACGAAGGTGGTGATGACCTTGCCGCGGCCCGGCTCCGCCCATGTCTTTTCCGGCGACAGCACGATGAAGCGGGTTGTCGAATTGGACTCGTCCTCGACGTTCTCCTTGAGGATATCGAGGCCGTAGATCTCCGCCGCCAGCCGCGAGCCGATGGCGGCGCGGGTGATGTCACCCGCTTCGGCGATCTCGCGCGCCGAACCGGCGGTGTCGGCGCCGATCACCGGCGTGAGCTTCAGTTCGCGGATGACGTTGCGGCACTGGCCCAGCGCCATGATGTGGCTTTGCACCGACTTGATGGTCTTGAGGCTCGCGCCTTTCGGCGCCATGAGCTGGTTGCGGATCGGCAGAAACCATTCGCCGATGATGTGCAGCTTCGCCGTCGGCATCAGGTGATGAATGTCGGCAACGCGGCCCGCGACCGAATTTTCGATCGGGATCATGCCGAGATCGACGTCACCGCTCTGCAGTGCCGTAAAGCAGTCTTCGAAGGTCGGGCAGGGCACCGGCTCGTAGTCGGGATAGGCTTCGCGGCAGGCGAGGTCGGAATTCGCCCCGCGCTCGCCCTGGAAGATGATCTTCTTTTTGGCCATGTGGTTACCTGCCTCTGGTGGCGGAGGGCGTACGCGGAGCCGGCGAGGGAAGTCAACCGGCCAGCATCCTCCGCGCCTTCTCCAGGTCCTCGGGCGTATCGACGCCGAGCGGCACGCCGCCGACGATCATGACGTCGATGCGCATGCCGTTGTCGAGGGCGCGAAGCTGTTCGAGCCGCTCGCGCTGCTCGCTCTGCGACGGCGGCAGCTTGACGAAGCGCTCGAGCGCGGCGCGCCGGTAGGCGTAAAGGCCGATGTGGTGATAGTGCGGCCCGGGCCCGATGGCATTGGCGCGGGTGAAGGTCGTTGCGTGCATCCGGCCGGGGCTCATGACGGTGCCCTTGGCCTTGACCACGTTCGGATTGGTCAACTCCGCCGGGTCGTGGATGACGGCGGCGAGGGTGGCGATGTCGACCGCCGGGTCGGCGAGCGGCGTCAGCGACGCGCGGATGTCCGCGGCCGGGATGGTCGGCAGATCGCCCTGGACGTTGACGATGGTCTCGACACGCCCTTCGGGATCGACCGCCTCCAGCGCCTCGTAGATGCGGTCCGAGCCGGAGAGGTGATGGCTACTTGTCATGACCGCGCGGCCGCCGGCCTTCTCGACCGCGGCCTGGACCGCCTCCGAATCGGTGGCGACGATGACCTCGCCGATGTGGGCCTCCTCGGCGCGCCGCAGCACCTGGACGATCATCGGCAGGCCATGGATATCCGCCAACGGCTTGCCGGGCAGGCGGGTCGAGGCCATGCGGGCCGGTATAAGGATGATGGTTTTGGGGTGAGCTCTCGACATCGCCAGGGTACCCCTTGGCGGCCTGGAAAACGGGCTCGCCAAGCGCTGAAAGGCAGCGGATGGCGGCGCTTATACGGGTTGCCAGAGGCAGAGCAAACCGGTATCTCATCGCCGTCGCCGCCCCCTGCGGCGGCGAAGGCAACGCCTGATATCCGTCGCGCCCCTTTCGGGAGCCCTTTTTCAATGAACTCTTTCGAACTGAACAAAATTCTCGGCGCCGTTCTGGCCACGTGCTTGATCCTGCTCGGCCTCAATATCGGCGCCAGCGCGCTGTTCGCGCCGGAGAAGCCGGCCAAGCCGGGCTACGCCATCGCGGTCAAGGAAACCGGCGAGGGCGGCAAGCCGGCCGCCGCCGAGCCCGAGAAGCCGATCGCCGTGCTGCTCGCCAGCGCCTCGGTCGAAAAGGGTGCCGCCGCCGCCAAGCAGTGCGCCTCCTGCCACACCTTCGAGAAGGGCGGCCCGAACCGCGTCGGCCCGAACCTCTACGACATCGTTGGGCACGAGCGCGGCACCGGCCGCAACGGGTTCAACTTCTCCGCGGCCATGAAGGCCAAGGGCGGGCAGTGGACTTACGACGAACTGAACAAGTTCCTGAAGGACCCACGCGGCTACATCCCCGGCACCAACATGACCTTCGCCGGCCTGTCGCGTGACTCGCAGCGCGCCGACGTGATCGCCTATCTGCGGTCGCTGTCGGACAGCCCGCAGCCGCTCCCGGCCGCCGCCGATGCCGGCGCCGCCAAGCCGGCCGAAGGCGCCAAACCGGCCGACGCAAAGCCGGCCGAGGCGCCGAAGAAGTAATCGGCGGCGAACGACGAATTTTGAACGGCCGGGCCTCGCGCCCGGCCGTTTTATTTTGCGGCAGCGAATTGCGGCGATTGGCCACGGAGAATTGAGCCCAATCCGCCTCCCATTAGCCGGCGGCGCTGGCAGCGGACCGAAAAACCGACATAATCGGCGGCGAATCCGTCATGGACGGGCCGGGGCGAGGAACCACGTCTGAGGTTATCGATTTGCCATACAATGAACCGCCCAAGCCTTTCCTCAGCAGGCCTTTACCCGCGATGGCATTGAGCCCGACGAATTTGTCACGCCGCAGTCTGCTGCGCGCGACTGCCGCCGCTTTCGCGGCGCCAGCCCTTTCGGCGCTCGGCTTCGCGTCCTTCGTCCCGGGGGCCCGCGCCGACGAGAAAACCTGGGCGCACGGCCTGTCGCTGTTCGGCGACGTGAAGTATCCCGCCGACTTCAAGCATTTCGATTACGTCAAACCGGACGCGCCGCAGGGCGGCACCGTGCGCATGTCCGGCTTCGGCACCTTCGACAACTTCAACGAAGTCGTCGCGCTGGTGAAGGGCAACCTCGCCATGGGCACGAACTTCATCTACGAGGCGTTGATGACCCCGTCCTTCGACGAGGTCTCGACCGAATATGGTCTGCTCGCCGATGCGGCGCGCCACGCCGACGATCATTCCTGGGTGACCTACCGCCTCAACGCCAAGGCGAAGTGGTGGGACGGCAAGCCGATCACGGTCGAGGACGTCATCTTCTCCTTCAACGTCCAGAAGGAAAACCGCCCCGACCTCGCGGCTTACTATCGCCACGTCACCAAGGCGGAGAAGACCGGCGAGCGCGAGATCACCTTCACCTTCGACGGCCCAGGCAACCGCGAGCTGCCGCACATCGTCGGACAGTTGTCGGTCTATCCGAAGCACTGGTGGGAAGGCACCGACAAGTCCGGCAACAAGCGCGACATCACCGCGACGACGCTCGAGCCGCCGCTCGGCTCCGGCCCGTACCGCATCAAGGAATTCTCGCCGGGCCGCAACATCGTCTACGAAAAGGTCGCCGACTATTGGGGTAGCGACCTCAACGTCAACATCGGCACCAACAACTTCGCCCAGATCCGTTTCGAATATTTCCGCGACCAAACCGTGGCGCTCGAAGCCTTCAAGGGCGACCAGATCGACTGGCGCACCGAGACCAGCGCCAAGGACTGGGCGACGTCCTACGACTTCCCGGCCTTGCGCGACAAGAAGGTGGTGCGCGAGGAATTCGCGCAGACCAGCTTCGGCGTCATGCAGGCCTTCGCCTTCAACATTCGCCGCGACAAGTTCAAGGATGCGCGGCTGCGCCAGGCGTTCAACTACGCGTTCGACTTCGACGAGATGAACAAGCAATTGTTCTACGGCGCCTACAAGCGCATCGACAGCTATTTCTTCGGCACCGAGCTCGCCTCGTCCGGCGTGCCGCAAGGCATGGAGCTCGAGATTCTCAACTCCGTGAAGGATCAGGTCCCGGCCGATCTCTTCACCAAGCCCTACGCCAATCCGCCGAGCGGCGATCCGCAGGCGGCGCGCACCAATTTGCGCACGGCGCTGACGCTTCTGCGCGACGCCGGCTTCGAAATCCGCGACACCAAGCTGGTGAACGCCAGGAGCGGCGAGCAGCTCAGCGTCGAATTCCTGCTGGTGCAGCCGGCTTTCGAGCGCGTCGCGCTGTTCTACAAACCGGCGCTGGAGCGCATTGGCATCGCGGTGTCGATCCGCACCGTGGATACCTCGCAATACGAAAATCGCCTGCGGCAATTCGACTACGACATCATCGTCGCGTCGTGGGGCGAGTCGCTGTCGCCGGGCAACGAGCAGCGCGGCTTCTGGGGCTCGCAGGCGGCCGATCAGCCAGGCTCGCGCAATGTCGTCGGCATCAAGAATGCGGCGGTCGACAAGCTGATCGACCGCGTCATCTTCGCCAAGAGCCGCGAGGAACTGGTCGCGGCGACACACGCGCTCGACCGCGTGCTGTTGTGGAATCACTACGTCGTGCCGCAGTGGAGCTATCCATTCCAGCGCACGGCGCGCTGGGACCGCTTCAGCCACCCCGAGACCATGCCGAAATACGCCGCCTCATCCTTTCCCACCATCTGGTGGTGGGACGAAGCCAAGGCAACGAAGGCAAGGCGGTGACGTTTTCTCACTTACTTTACCTCCCCCTTGTGGGGAGGTCGCTCATCGGAGCGCAGCGACGATGAGCGGGTGGGGGTAATCGCTTGAGGCACAGATGAGCGAGTCAAAACTTCTACCCCCCACCCCAACCCTCCCCCACAAGGGGGGAGGGGGCCGGTTGTCGCGGCGCGGCGTTCTGATGGCTGGCGCAGCGGCGTTGGTAGCTTCGAAGCTCCCGTCGCAGGCTTTCGCACAGGCGCAAAGCCAACCACCCATCGCCCTCGACACCGACCGCCACGGCATGTCGGCCTTCGGCGACCTGGCGCTGGCGGCGGACTTCAAACACTTCCCTTACGTCAATCCCGACGCGCCGAAAGGCGGCACTTATTCCGAAAACATCTCGCGGCGGACCTATAACGGCTCGTTTCTGACCTTCAACTCGCTCAACACCTACATCCTCAAGGGCGACGGCGCCTACGGCATGGACGCCACCTTTGCCACGCTGATGGCGCGGGCGAGCGACGAACCGGATGCCATGTACGGCTTCGCCGCCAAAAGCGTGCGCATCGTCGATGATGGACTAACCTATCGTTTCACCTTGCGCGACGGCCTCACGTTTCACGATGGCTCGGCGCTGACCGCGGACGACGTGGTGTGGTCGCTGAACACGCTGAAGGACAAGGGCCATCCGATCATCACGCAGTTGCTGCGCGATTTCGACAAGGCCGAAGCCGAGGGCGGCAAGGTGGTGATTGCGCGCTTCAAGGCCGGACGCGGCCGCGAGGTGCCGCTGTTCGTTGCCGGCCTGCCGATCTTCTCGAAGGCCTACTACACGAAGAAGACGTTCGACGAATCGACGCTCGATATTCCGCTCGGTTCGGGCGCCTACAAAGTCGGGCGCTTCGAGGCCGGGCGTTACATCGAGTTCGATCGTGTCAAGGATTGGTGGGGCGCCACGCTCCCGGTCGATGTCGGCCAGAACAATTTCGACACCATCCGCTACGAGTACTACCGGGATCGCGAGGTGGCCTTCGTCGGCTTCACCGCGCGCAATTACACCTTCCGCGAGGAATTCACCGCGCGCACCTGGGCGACGCGTTACGACTTCCCGGCGATCAAGGAAGGCAAGGTCAAGCGCGAGACCATCCCTGACGACACGCCGTCCGGCGCGCAGGGGTGGTTCATGAATACGCGGCGGCCGCAGTTCCAGGACCGCCGCGTGCGCGAGGCGCTGATCGACACCTTCGATTTCGAATACACCAACAAGAACATCATGTACGGCGCCTACGAGCGCACGCATTCGGTGTTCCAGAATTCGCCGCTGATGGCGACCGGCAAACCGGACGCCGCCGAGCTCAAGCTGCTCGAGCCGTTCCGCGGCAAGGTGCCGGACGAGGTGTTTGGCGAGCCCTATGTGCCGCCGGTGACGGACGGCAGCGGGACGGACCGCAAAGTGCTGCGCACGGCGGCGACGTTGCTCAACGAGGCCGGCATCGTGCTGAAGGACGGCAAGCGCATGCTGCCGAACGGACAGCCTTTCACCATCGAATTCCTGTCCGAAGAGCCGAGTTTCCAGCCGCATCACCTCACGTTCATCAAGAGCCTCGAGCTGCTCGGCTTTCAGGCCAGCTTGCGGCTCGTCGATCCGGTGCAGTACCGCGCCCGCGTCGATGATCGCGATTTCGACATCACCGTCGAACGCATGAGCTTTTCCTCGACCCCGGGCGACTCACTGCGCAGCTATTTCAGTTCGCAGGCGGCGAAAGCCAAAGGGTCGCAGAATCTCGCCGGCATCGCCGACCCGGCGATCGATGCGCTGGTTGAGAAGATCGTCGAGGTCTCGACCCGCGAGGAGATGACGGCGGCCTGCAAGGCGCTCGACCGTCTCATCCGCGCCGGGCGGTACTGGATTCCGCAGTGGTACCTGGCCTCGCACCGCATCGCCTATTGGGACGTGTTTGGCCGGCCGCAGCGCCAGCCGCGCTACTCAAGGGGCATCCCGGATACGTGGTGGGCGGCGGAGAAGAAATAGACCGTCATCCTGAGGTGCGAGCGGCGAGAGCCGCGAGCTTCGAAGGATGGCAGCCCGTGACGCCTCGGCCGCTCCTCCTTCGAGGCGCGCTACGCGCGCACCTCAGGATGACGGGTCAGGTGACGGCGACAGGATAACGCGCTAACAGGACCCCATGACCGCCTATATCCTACGCCGCCTGCTGTTCATCGTGCCGACCATGTTCGGCATCATGCTGGTGTCCTTCGTGGTGGTGCAGTTCGCGCCCGGCGGACCGGTGGAGCAGGTGATCGCCAAACTGTCGGGCTCCGACACCGGCGCCACCTCGCGCATTTCCGGCGCGCAAGGCGATTTCAGCAACCGCGGCATGGCGCAGGGCGGCGGCAACGTCGACGCCGTCAACTCCAAGTACCGCGGCGCGCAGGGCCTCGACCCGGCCTTCATCAAGAAGCTGGAGAAGCAGTTTGGCTTCGACAAGCCGGCCTATGAGCGCTTCGGCATCATGCTGTGGAATTACATCCGCTTCGACTTTGGCTCCAGCTACTTCCGCGACGTCACGGTGCTGGAGCTGATCAAGGAAAAGCTGCCGGTGTCGATGTCGCTCGGCATCTGGATGACGCTGCTGACCTACCTGATCTCGATTCCGCTCGGCATCAAGAAGGCGGTCGATGCCGGCTCGCGCTTCGACATGTGGACCTCGACGGTCATCATCATCGGCTATGCCATTCCGGGCTTTCTGTTTGCCATCCTGCTCATCATCCTGTTCGCCGGCGGCTCGTTCTTCAACTGGTTCCCGTTGCGCGGACTGGTGTCTGACAATTTCTGGGCGATGCCCTGGTACAAGCAGATTCTCGATTATTTCTGGCACCTGACGTTGCCGATCCTGTCGATGGCGCTGGCGGCTTTCGCCACCATGACGCTGCTCACGAAGAACTCGTTCCTCGAGGAGATCCGCAAGCAATATGTGCTGACTGCGCGCGCCAAGGGCTGCTCGCGCAACCAGGTGCTCTACGGCCACGTCTTTCGCAACGCGATGCTGATCGTCATCGCCGGCTTCCCGTCGGCCTTCGTCTCGGCGTTCTTCGCCGGCTCGCTGCTGATCGAGACCATCTTCTCGCTCGACGGGCTCGGCCTGCTCGGCTTCGAGAGCGTGCTCAACCGCGACTATCCGGTGGTCTTCGCCACGCTCTATATCTTCTCGCTGGTCGGCGTCGTCGTGAACCTGATCTCCGATCTCACGTATACGTGGATCGATCCGCGCATCGATTTCGAGTCGCGGGAGGTCTGAGCCGTGGACGCCCGCGCAGCAAATGCCGCGACCGTGACGCCGACCGGGCCGGAGCCCGTGACCCGCGGCCGCTTCAGTCTGTCGCCGCTCAACCGGCGGCGCTGGGAGAACTTCAAGACCAACCGGCGCGGATACTGGTCGCTGTGGCTGTTCCTGGCGATGTTCATCATTTCGCTGTTCGCCGAGTTCGTCGCCAACGACAAGCCGATCTTCATTCATGTCAACGGCCGCTCGTTCTTCCCGGCGGTGTTCATCTATCCCGACACGGCCTTCGCCAAGGAGAAGGACCCGCTGCTGTTCGGCACCGCCGCGGATTATCGCGACGACTATCTGATGGGGCTGATCCGGAAGGAGGGCGGCGTGGTGGTCTGGCCGCCGATCCCGTTCTCCTATTCGACACAGGTGTCGAAGCCGCCGTCGCCGTTCCCGTCGAAACCGACCTGGGCGCTGACGGAAAAGGATTGCGAATTCGCCGCCAAGAACAATTTCGCCAAGTGCGGCACGCTGGAATACAATTGGCTCGGCACCGACGACGGCGGCCGCGACGTGCTGGCGCGGCTGATCTACGGCTTCCGCATTTCGGTGCTGTTCGGCCTGTGCCTGACGATTGCGTCGTCGATCATCGGCATCGCCGCCGGCGCGGTGCAGGGTTATTTCGGCGGCTGGACCGATCTGTTGTTCCAGCGCTTCATCGAGATCTGGACCTCGGTGCCGGAGCTCTATCTGCTGCTGATCATCTCGTCGATCCTGGTGCCGGGATTCTTCGTGCTGCTCGGCATCCTGCTGCTGTTCTCGTGGGTGCGGCTGGTCGGGCTGGTGCGCGCCGAATTCCTGCGCGGCCGCAATTTCGAATATATCCAGGCGGCGCGTGCGCTCGGCGTCGGCAACATGACCATCATCTTCCGCCACCTGCTGCCGAACGCGATGGTGGCGACGCTGACCTTTGTGCCGTTCATCCTGTCGTCGTCGGTGATGACGCTGACGGCGCTCGATTTCCTCGGCTTCGGCCTGCCGCCGGGTTCGCCGTCGCTCGGCGAACTCTTGAGCCAGGGCAAGGCCAACATCCAGGCGCCGTGGCTCGGCCTCACCGGCTTCTTCGCCATCGCCATCATGCTGTCGCTGCTGATCTTCATCGGCGAGGCGGTGCGCGACGCCTTCGACCCGCGCAAGACGTTCCGGTGAGCAACATGACAGAGCCGCTGCTCAAGGTTTCCGATCTGTCCGTCGCCTTCGGCGCCGGCGCGCGCGAGGTGCATGCCGTCAAGCATGTGTCCTTCGACATCGGCAAGGGCGAGACCGTGGCGCTGGTCGGCGAGTCGGGCTCCGGCAAGTCGGTGACGGCGCTGTCAGTGATGAAGCTCTTGCCCTATCCGGCGGCGCATCATCCGTCCGGCACGATCACCTTCAAGGGCCAGGAACTGCTGGCGATGCCGGAGAACGAGATCCGCAAGGTTCGCGGCAACGACATCACTATTATCTTCCAGGAGCCGATGACCTCGCTCAATCCGCTGCACACGATCGAGAAGCAGATCGGCGAGGTGTTGCTGCTGCATAAGGGCATGACCGGGCAGGCGGCCCGCGCCCGCATCATCGAACTCCTGACGCAGGTCGGCATCCCCGACCCGGAAGGCCGGCTGCAAAGCTATCCGCACCAGATGTCCGGCGGCCAGCGCCAGCGCGTCATGATCGCAATGGCGCTGGCGAACGAGCCCGACCTGCTGATCGCCGACGAGCCGACCACCGCGCTCGACGTCACGGTGCAGGCGCAGATATTGAAGCTTCTGAAGGACATTCAGTCGCGGCTCGGCATGTCGATGCTGTTCATCACCCACGACCTCGGCATCGTGCGCAAGCTCGCCGACCGCGTCTGCGTCATGCAGCGCGGCGAGATCGTCGAGCAGGGCGCGGTCGAGGACGTCTTTACCCAGCCGCAGCATCCCTACACCAAGGCGTTGCTCGCCGCGGAGCCGAAACCGGACCCGGCGCCGCCGAAACCGGACGCGCCGGTGGTGGTCAAGACTGACGACCTCAAGGTCTGGTTTCCGATCAAGCGCGGCGTACTGCGCAAGGTGGTCGGCCACATCAAGGCGGTCGATGGCGTGTCTGTCGAATTGCGCAAGGGCGAGACGCTCGGTGTTGTCGGCGAGTCGGGCTCGGGCAAGACCACGCTCGGCCTCGCCATCCTGCGGCTGATCTCGTCCGACGGGCCGATCGTGTTCATGGGCGCTCCGCTGCAGGGCCTGAAGTTCAAGGAGATGCGGCCGCACCGCCGCGACATGCAGATCGTGTTCCAGGACCCCTACGGCTCGCTGTCGCCGCGCATGTCGGTCTCGGACATCATCGAGGAAGGCCTGTGGGTGCATCACCCCGAGCTCAGCGACGCCGAGCGCGAGCAGCGCGTGATCGCCGCGCTCACCGATGTCGGCCTCGATCCTGAGACACGGCACCGCTATCCGCACGAATTCTCCGGCGGCCAGCGCCAGCGCATCGCCATTGCCCGCGCGCTGGTGCTGGAGCCGAAATTCATCGTGCTCGACGAGCCGACCTCGGCGCTCGATATGCTGATCCAGGCGCAGATGGTCGATCTCCTGCGCGACCTGCAGAAGAAGCGCGATCTCACCTACATGTTCATCTCGCACGATTTGCGCGTCGTCGCCGCGCTGTCGTCGCGGTTGCTGGTTCTGCGTAACGGCAAGATGGTGGAAGAGGGCGCGGCCGCCGAATTGTTCAAGAATCCCAAGAGCGACTACACCCGCGCGCTGTTCGCCGCCGCCTTCCATATCGAGACCGCGGCCGGCGACGCGGTGGCGCAGTAGATGGGCAAGCTGCCGGTCGATCGCGCCGCGGACGTCGAGCTCGGCGAGCCGGAGATCCTGGCTACGGGCTATCGCGACTATCGCCGCTACCGTCTGACGCTGCGCAACGACGGTCATGCGCCGCTCCGGCAGGAGCGCGACATTCTGATCGCCGGCCAGGTCATCGCGGTGCTGCCTGTCGATCCGGGGCGCGGCGAAGTGGTTCTGATCCGGCAGTTTCGTCTGGCCGCCCATCTCGCTACGGGCAAAGGCGAGATGATGGAGATCGTCGCCGGGGGCGTCGAGGCTCATGAAGATGCCGCCGCGGCCGCGCGGCGTGAATGCGAGGAGGAGATCGGCGTCGCGCCGGACAAATTGGTCGAGCTCTTCAGTTTCATGACGACGCCGGGAATCACCAACGAGAGCATCGTTCTGTTTCTGGCGAGCGTCGATGCCTCGCGCGTGCCGCCGCGATCCGGCGCGGCCGGAGAGGGCGAGCGCATCGAGACGATCCGGTTGCCGATCGATGAAGCCGTGGCGCTTGTGCAACGTGGCGGCATCGCCAACGGGCCGCTGATCCTGGCGCTGCAATGGCTGGCGCTCAACCGGGCGCGGCTTGGCGAGTTGCTGGGTGCCTGATCTCACATATTGTTGATTCGCAATATGACCGGGCAATCGGGCATGAGCATCGCAGGTTTATCGGGAGTATTGGCCGTGGCCGCTGCGCTTCGTTTCGCCGTTCTATCGCTGGTTCTTATGCTCGGCTCGCTCGCCGCTCAGGCCGATGAAGGGCAATTTCCGATCATGGCCGACGACGGCTCGGTGATCGCCAATCACAGCGTGCCGCCGGAACTGGTCGAGCGCATCGAGATGTTGAAGAACATCGTCGTCGTCGCCAATCCGAAGGGCAAGGTGACGCTGTACGAGTTCTACGATTTCAACTGCCCCTATTGCCGCCGCGCCTCGCTCGATCTTGCCGAACTGACGCAAACCAACAAGAACGTGCGCCTGGTGCTGGTGCCGTTTCCGGTGCTCGGCATTCCGTCGATCCTGGCGGCGCGCGTCGAATATGCCGTGGCGAAAATGGCCTCGCCCGAGGACTTCTACAAATTCCATCATCTCGTTTACGCCGGCCGCGGCACCATCGACGACCAGCGCGCCTTCGCGGCAGCGAAGGAAATCGGCCTGGAGACCGTCGAGGTGCGCAAGGTCGCCAGCGAGGACCAGTTCGCGACCGTGATGAAGGAGCATCTGCGCGTCGGCGATCAGCTCGGCATCCAGGCCACGCCCGGCATCATCGTCGGCGGCGTCGCCATCGTCGGCTACCCGGGCAAGAAGGCGCTGACGCAGGTGGTCGAGGCGGTCGCCAAATGCGGCACGGTGATGTGCCCGTGAGTTTCGGTCGTCCCCGCGAAGGCGGGGACCCATAAACTCCGGCGTCAAAGATGTTTGGCCGCCGTGCCGATGGCGGGTTCAGTGGCTATGGGTCCCCGCCTTCGCGGGGACGACAAGTAGTCACACGCGCTTCACACTCGTCACGTCGCTGCCCGACGCCTTGATGCGCGCAACCGCATCGGCGATGGGTTCGATCGCCGTCATCATGTGATGGGCATTGGCGTGAATCATCGTTTCTGCGTCGCGGGCGATGGCGACGTGGCCCTTCCAGAATATGAGATCGCCGCGGCGGATGTCCGACAGCGCCACGGTCTGGCCGAGCGCCTGTTCCTGCATGTAGGTGTCGCGCGGGCAGGTGCAGCCGACGGCTTGCAAAGCGAGCTGCACCAGTCCCGAGCAGTCGATGCCGAGCCACGACTTGCCGCCCCAGAGGTAAGGCGTACTGACGAACATCTCGGCGATGGCGACGAAGTCATCGCGCCCGGCGTCGAGCGGCGCGACATGGCTCAGCGGGTAGTGCCAGCCGTAGCCGTCCACGGCGAAGCTGTCGGTCGTTCTCGCGACGGCAATGCCCGCGCCCATCGTCAGTGCGATCATCGGTGGCAGCTTGATGTTGGCTGCCGGAAATCCAAAGGTGCGCGGCACGGCAACGCGATGCGTCGGCGTTGCGCCGACAGGACCTAGCGCGTTGGCCGACAGATAGCCGACATAACCGTCGCTCTCGAGTTGGCCCCAGGCCCAGCCTTCCTCGCTGATCTCGTAAACCGTCACGCGCTCGCCCTTCAGAGCCTGGGTGTCGAGCGCGGCTTCATGCGCGGGGTCGCGGCGCAGATCGGCGACCGGCTCGATCACTTCGTACAGCGTGCCTTCGACGAACTGCGCGGCCTCGACCTTGCCGCGCAGGTGCGCGGCGGCGAGGTCGGGGCGGTAGGGATTGAGGCGGGGATCGAGCATTTAGCTGTCCGCATACTCTGTGCTGTTCCCTCCCCCCTTGTGGGGGAGGGTTAGGGAGGGGGGTGATAGCGGTGCCGACAATTGTGACCCCCACCCCCAACCCCTCCCCACAAGGGGGAGGGGAGTTTTCAGAATACGTGTCTTCTCAGCCGTATTTCTCAACGAGCACCTTATACAGTGCCCGGGCCGCCATCAGCTCGGCGCCCTCGGGGCGCCCTGGCCGCGCCGACGGCGTCCAGGCGAAGATGTCGAAATGCAGCCAGGACGGCGCATCGACGAACTTCTTCAGGAACAGCGCGGCGATGATGGCGCCGCCGAAACCGTCGCTGCCGATATTGTTGATGTCGGAGACGCGCGAATCGAGTTGTGCCTCATAGGGCTGCCATAGCGGCAGACGCCACACCGGATCGTTTTCGGCGAGGCCGGCCTTGCCCATGTCGGCGGCCAGCTTGTCGTCATTGCTGAACAACGCCGGCAGTTGCGCGCCGAGCGCGACGCGGGCGGCGCCGGTGAGCGTGGCGAAATCGGCGAGCAATGCCGGCTTGTCCTCGCAGGCCAGCGTCAGCGCATCGGCGAGCACGAGTCGGCCCTCGGCGTCGGTGTTGCCGATCTCGACCGTCAGTCCCTTGCGCGAGGCGTAGACATCGCGCGGACGGAAGCTCTTGCCCGACACAGAATTCTCGACTGCCGGGATCAGGACGCGCAGGCGCAGCTTCATCTTGCTGGCCATGATCATGTGCGCGAGGCCGAGCACGCTGGCGGCGCCGCCCATGTCCTTCTTCATGTTGAGCATGCCGCTCGACGGCTTGATGTCGAGGCCGCCGGTGTCGAAGCACACGCCCTTGCCGACGAGGGTGACCTTGGGGTCCTTCTCCTTGCCCCAGGTGATGTCGATCAGCCGTGGCGCGCGCGGCGAGCCCATGCCGACCGCATGGATCAGCGGGAAATCCTTTGCGAGCTTCTCGCCGCCAGTCACCTGGATCTTGGCGCCGTGCGCAGACGCGAGCTTGCGGGCGGCGGCCTCGAGTTCATCCGGCCCCATGTCGTTCGCCGGCGTATTGATCAGGTCGCGGGCGAGCGCGACGCCTTCGGCGATTCGGCTGACGTCGTCGCCGTCGACGCCCTTCGGCACGACGAGCCGCACTTTGCGCGTATCGCCCTTGCGGTAGCGGGTGAACTGGTAGGCGCCGGTGGCGAAGGCCAGCGCCGCGAGGCGGGCATCGTGCGGCGCATTGGCGAAGCGGTAAGTGCCGGCCGGCAGCAAGTTGACGAGGGCGCCCGGGCGGAAGGCGTCGATCGGATCGCCGGGCTTCTCCAGGCCGAACAGCACCCCGGCGAGCTTGCCGTCCTGGGCCGGGATCAGCAGCAGCTTACCCGGCTTGGCCTCAAAACCCGCGGCAGCGGCAAAGGTGCGCTCGCGGTCGCCGAAACCCGCCAGCACCGCCTGCGCATTGCCGGCGTGAACGAACCAGATTGGGGTGCCGCGCGCTTCGCCGGCGGCAAAAACGGGGTGCATTCGAGGCTCCGTTAGTTGTCGGACGGCTTATAGGCCAAACATCGGCTTGCTTCACCTCCCCCTGGAGGGGAGGGTGAAGGCGAATTAACCACTCGTTAGGGTTAACGTTTTATTGCTGGACCATGCCGCCGCAAGTCTTCCCTCGCATCAGCGGGATGCCCATGCGTCACTTTTCCCCCGGGACGCGCCGTATGCTCGCCTCCGCCGCGCTTGCCGCAGTGCTGGCGCTCGGTCTGACCGGCTGCAACACCACCAATTCGGACGTCACCGGTTCGATCGGGAACATCCGCGCCAGCGCCGACGACAATCCGCGCAGCGACGCCGAATGGCGCCAGTCGATGGAGGCCTGGGGCGCGCGCTACCGCCAGGATCAGTCGAGCGCCGAAGCTGCCATCAAATACGCGCGCGCGCTGCGCGCTATCGGCCAGCGGGCGCAGGCCGTGGCGGTGCTGGAGCAGGCGGCGATCCGCAATCCGCAGAACATGGCGCTGCTCGGCGAATATGGCCGTGCGCTCGCAGCTGCCGGCAATTTGCAGCAGGCGCTCGATGTGCTCAGCCGCGCCCATACGCCGGACAACCCCGACTGGCGCGTTCTCAACGCCCAGGGCGCGGTACTCGATCAGCTCGGCCGTCACCCCGAGGCGCAGCAGCATTACACCTCGGCGCTCAAGCTGATGCCGGACGAGCCGTCGGTGCTGTCCAATCTCGGTCTGTCCTATCTGCTGATGAAGGATCTGAAGCGCGCCGAGGACACCTTGCGCCGCGCCGCGGCGCAGCCGGGCGCCGAGCCGAAGGTGCGTCAAAATCTGGCGCTGGTGGTCGGCCTGCGCGGCAAGTTCGCCGATGCCGAGCAGATCGCCCGTCAGGGCCTGCCTCCTGAGGAAGCGGCCGCCAATGTCGATTATCTCAAGCAGGTCTTGGCCGAGCGCAAGCGGAGCGGCAAGAACTATGTGCCGCCGCCGAATCCGGGCGGCTGACACGACCTGGGTCGCGGCTATTTCAGCGCCATCACCTTGATGACGGCCGGCCCGAGGATGACGACAAACAGCACGGGCAGGAAGAACAGGATCATCGGCACCGTCAGCTTCGGCGGCAGGCCGGCAGCCTTCTTCTCGGCTTCGGACATGCGCATGTCGCGGTTTTCCTGCGCCATGACGCGCAGCATGTTGGCGAGCGGCGTGCCGTATTTCTCCGCCTGGGTCAGCGCGATGCACACCGATTTGACGCCCTCGAGATCGGTGCGCTTGGCGAGATTGTCGTAGGCCTGCCGGCGGTCGGGCAGGTAGGACAGTTCCGCCGTGGTCAAGGTCAGCTCTTCGGCCAGCGGCACCGATTGCGTGCCGATTTCCTCGCTCACCTTCTTGAGCGCGGCTTCGATCGACATGCCGGATTCGACGCAGATCAGCAGCAGGTCGAGCGTGTCGGGGAAGGCGCGCTTGATCGAGGTCTGGCGCTTCTGGATCTTGTTCTTCAACAGCATCAGCGGCAGGTGCATGCCGAGATAGGCGGCGCCGATGCACAAGCCGACCTTCACCGTGGCTGGCTGTCCGAAGTCGGTGACGACGAACAGGTAGAACCCGGCGACCAGGAACGCCGCGATCGGCGTCACCATGCGCACGAAGAGGAAGGTGATGTACGGCGCCTGACCGCGATAGCCGGCCTGCACCAGCTTCAGCCGCGCTTCCTCCTGGCCGAACCACTTGTTCAGGTTGAAGTTGTCGACGGTCTTCTGAATGTACTGCTTCGGCGATTGCCGCAGCGACACCTTGTCCTTCTGCTGCGCCATGCGCTCGCGCTCGCGGGCGCGGATCTTCTCGCGCTCGACGGCGACCGCCTTCATGCGCTTGTCGAGCGGGTTGGCGAAGACGATCGGCATGGCGATGGTCAGCACAGTCGCCATGGCGGCGACGGCGGCCAGAATCACCGTCATCGTCTGGGGGTTCAACGCATTTGCGATCAGGTCGATCATCGGTCCAACATCGTCAGAAGTCGAAATTGATCATCTTCTTCATCACCAAGACGCCCATCATCATCCACACCGCCGATCCCGCCAGCATGATGTTGCCGAGCGTTTCGCTGAACAGCAGGTTGATGTATGCGGGGCTGGTGAGCCAGACGAGCCCCATCACCGCCAGCGGCAGACAGCCGATGATGGCGGCGGACGCCTTGGCTTCCTGCGACATCGCCTGGATCTTGGCCTTCATCTTCTTGCGGTCGCGCAGCACGCGCGACAGGTTGCCCAAAGTCTCCGCCAGGTTGCCGCCGGCCTTCTGCTGGATGGCGATGACGATGCCGAAGAAGTTGGCCTCCGGCAGCGGCATGCGCTCGTACAGCTTGCCGCAGGCTTCGCCCAGCGGCATGCCGATGGCCTGGGTCTCGAGGATGGCGCGAAACTCCGAGCGCACCGGCTCCGGCGAGTCGATCGTGATCATCTTGATGCAATCGAGCAGCGGCAGACCGGCCTTGACGCCGCGGACGATGACGTCGACGGCGTCGGGAAACGCGTTGAGAAACTTGTTCTCGCGCCGCTTCTTCAGAAAGCCGAGCAGCCAGCGCGGCAAACCGAAAGCGCCGGCAAAGCCCAGGCCGAGCGCCGGCAACAGCCCGGCGCCGGAGGCGAAGCCGAACAGGAACAGGCCGAAACCGATGGCGGCCGACACCACAAAGAACGTCTGCTTCGACCAACTCAAGCCGGACTGCGCGATGCGAACCGCGAGCGGCGGCGATTTTGCCTTTTTCTGCCGCTCCTCGAATTCCTTGAGCGTATTCTCGATCGTGTCGCGGCGGCTCTTCTGCGGGCTGGCGCGCGTCGCCCGCGACGCCGGCTGTGCGCGGGCCACGCTGGCCACGCGCTTTTCGGCGGCCTTTTCGCCGGACAGGATCGGATAGACGAACACATAAGCGATGCCGCCGACGGCGAGCGCCGCGAGCAGGAAGACCGGCAGCTGTTCCATGCCCGACCTCCTTTAACGAACGGCTTCGTTGGCGGCTTCGGCCGCATCGAGCGCCGCAGCCAGCCGCTTTTCCTCGCCGTAATAGCGCGCGCGATCCCAGAATCGCGGCCGGCCGATGCCGGTCGAGCGATGCTGGCCGATGATCGAGCCGTCGGCCGCTTCGCCGACCATGTCGTAGACGAAGAGGTCCTGGGTGATGATGACGTCGCCTTCCATGCCCATCACCTCGGTGACGTGGGTGATGCGGCGCGAACCGTCGCGCAGGCGCGCCGCCTGGATGACGACGTCCACCGAGGCGACGATCATCTCGCGAATGGTGCGCGACGGCAGCGAGAAGCCGCCCATCGTGATCATCGATTCGCAGCGCGACAGGGCTTCGCGCGGATTGTTGGCGTGCAGCGTGCCCATCGAGCCGTCGTGGCCGGTGTTCATGGCCTGCAGCAGGTCGAACGCTTCGGGTCCGCGGACTTCGCCGACGATGATGCGTTCCGGGCGCATACGCAGACAGTTGCGCACCAGGTCGCGCATCGTCACCTGGCCTTCGCCTTCGAGGTTGGGCGGACGCGTTTCCAGGCGCACCACATGCGGCTGCTGCAATTGAAGTTCGGCGGCGTCTTCGCAGGTGATGATGCGCTCGTCGTCGTCGATGAATTGCGTCAGACAGTTGAGCAGCGTGGTCTTGCCGGAGCCGGTGCCGCCGGACACCAGCGTGTTGACGCGCGAGCGGCCGATGATGCGCAGGATTTCGGCGCCCTGCGCCGTGATGGTGCCGAACTTGACGAGCTGATCGAGCGTCAGCTTGTCCTTCTTGAACTTACGAATGGTGAGTGCGGGGCCGTCGATCGCCAGTGGCGGCACGATGGCGTTGACGCGCGAGCCGTCCGGCAGGCGCGCGTCGCAGATCGGCGAGGCTTCGTCGACGCGGCGGCCGACCTGGCTGACGATGCGCTGGCAGATGTTGAGCAGTTGCTGGTTGTCGCGGAAGCGGATGCCGGTGCGCTGGATCTTGCCTTTGACTTCGATGTAGACGGTGCCGGAACCGTTGACCATGATATCGGCGATATCGTCGCGCGCCAGAAGCGGCTCGAGCGGGCCGAAGCCGAGAACGTCGTTGCAGATGTCGTCGAGCAGCTCTTCCTGCTCGGAGATCGACATCACGATGTTCTTGATCGAGATGATCTCGTTGACGATGTCGCGGATTTCCTCGCGCGCGGAATCGGCGTCGAGACGGGCGAGCTGCGCCAGATCGATCGCTTCGATCAGGGCGCCGAAGATCGTGCCCTTGGTGGCGTAATAGGCTTCCGATCGGCGTGAATCGACGGCCGGCATGTTGACGGCGGCCTGGCGGCGTTCCGGCGGCGGCGCCGGCACCAGAGGCGCGCCGAGGCCGTCGGACGGGAAGGGCGTGCGGCCGCTCTCGACCGGAGCAGACGGCGCCGACAGCGCTTCGGGCGCCGGGGCGGCCGGCGCAGGCTGTGCCGCATGCGGTGTTGTCACCGGCGCCGCGGGGCGGAAATCGCTGTTGGCGCTACGCTTACCGAACACGTTACTTCACTCCAGACAATCGATCGCGGCGACGCTAGCCGGTGCGCTTGAGCAGCTTGCCGAGCAGGCTCGGCCGGCCGCGCTTGGCTTCGGCGCGGCCGGTCAACACTTGCGCCATCTGACGGAACAGCTCCGCCGTCTTATGGCCGGCCGACACCTCGGCGATCATCTGGCCGTTATTGGCGGCCGTGCCGAAGAGTTGCGGCTCGAACGGGATGATGGTCAGCGGCTGGTCTTCCAGCGCCTTGGCGAAATCGGCGGGCGCGATTTCCGGCCGCTTCGGCACGCCGACCTGGTTCAGGCAGTAGTGCGGGCGATGATCGTTCGGCCGCGCGAGGCGCAGGAGATCGACCATGTTCTTGGCGTTGCGCAGGTTGGCGAGGTCGGGACCGGCGACGATGAGGATCTCGTCGGCGCTGACCAGCAGCCGCTTGGTCCAGCCCGACCAGACATGCGGGATGTCGAGGATCACGCAGGGGATCGAGGCGCGCATCGAGTCGAGGATGCCGTCGAACGCCTCGGCGCCGAAGTCGTAGACGCGATCGAGCGTCGCCGGCGCGGCCAGCAGGCTCAGGTGATCGGTGCACTTGGACAGCAGGCGGTCGACGAAAGCGGTATCGATGCGATCCGGCGAGAACACCGCGTCGGCGATGCCCTGCGGCGGATCCTGGTTGTAGTCGAGGCCCGCGGTGCCGAAGGCCAGATCGAGATCGGTGACGACGGTGTCGAGGCTGAGGTCGCGGGCGATGGCCCAGGAAATGTTGTGGGCCACGGTCGAGGCGCCGACGCCGCCCTTGGCGCCGACGACGGCGATGATGCGGCCGACAGGCTTGGCTTCCGGTGCATGGAACAGCCCGCAGACGGCGCGCACGACGTCAATCGTCGAGACCGGCGCGATCAGATAGTCGCTGACGCCGCGCCGCGTCAGCTCGCGATAGAGCATGACGTCGTTGATACGGCCGACGACGATGACGCGCGTGCCGGCGTCGCAGACTTCGGCGAGCTGGTCGAGGCGCGTGAGGATGGCATCGCCGCGGCTCTCCGCCTCGATGATGATGACGTTCGGCGTCGGCGAATTGCGATACGCCTCGACGGCCGCGGTTGCGCCGCCCATCTGGATCTTCACATGCGCCTTGGCGAGCCGGCGGTCTTCGCCGGCGGATTGCACCGCCGCCGCCGTTTCCACGGTCTCGCAGAACGCCTGCACCGACACGCGGGGCGCCGGCGCGATGTGTTCCTCAGCCGGCAACGCTTGCGGCGCCAGGCTGATGTCTTCCGATGGAGGGATGAGGCTGCCGTTCTTGATCATTTGCCCAAATCGCTGATCTTGCCGGCGTCGTAGCCGGAGTAGGTGCCGCTC
Organism: Pseudolabrys sp.; assembly: GCA_026125895.1. GTDB lineage: Bacteria > Pseudomonadota > Alphaproteobacteria > Rhizobiales > Xanthobacteraceae > Pseudolabrys. The sequence continues at coordinate 23,658 of JAHCKG010000001.1, forward strand.
GGGCTTTCGCCCCGGCGATATTTGTCCATGGCCACCGAGCGCCGTGCGGCCCAGGTCGGCGATTCGCCGCGCGGCTGCACGAGGTCGGCGGGGTTGTCGATCTGCGAGGCGAGATTGCGCTGCGTCGCGCAGCCGAAATTCCAGTACGGCCGATTCTCGAAGTATTCGCGGCCGGCGCTGGGGCCCAGATCCTTCGGCCACTGTCCGCACGGGCCGGCCTCGGCCATCATCTTCGAATATTGCAGCTTGATGCTGGTCAGCGAAGCCGCTTCCGGCCGGTACTTCCGCACGAAGACCGCGTTGCGTGGCACGGCCGACGCGGCGAAGATCGAATGGATCTCGCGCATCGTGTCGGCGGCCGCCCGGTCGGTGCCGCCGCCTTGCGGCACTTCGACGACGATGCCGCTATTGGCTTCGTGCCGCCAATTCTGCGCGAATGCGAGCACGTCGGCGCGCTGCGACGGCGTCAAGCCGCCGCGATTGCGGCCGACGAAGACATCGACCTGGCGCGCGCCTTCACGGACCGTGATCGGATGACGATCGCGGTAATCGCTCGGGACATCGTTGCGCGCGGTCTGCGTCTGGTAGCAGCCGCCCAGCAGGCTCGTGAGCGCCGCGGCGGCAATCAGCCGAAGCGCCGCCTGGCGGCGCCTGTCGGCCGGAATTCGCAAAGCTGTCATCACACCGTCTCCGCCGCTCAATCGAGGATGAAACCGTATTTGCCGTGATAGTCCGCCGCCGCCGGTTTGTTTGTATTGCCGGGGTCGCCATAGATCCGATTGAGGCGGCCGAGCAGCGCGGTCGACGGGTCGCTCGGGTCGGCGAAGCCGTCATCCGGCCGCGACAATTGCTTCTGCGCCACGGCGCGCACGATGTAGGGCGTCACGATGACGACCAGCTCGGTCTGGTTGTTGATGTAGTCGCGGCTTCTGAACAGCGCGCCGAGGATCGGCACCTGCATCAGGCCGGGGACACCGTTGATCTGCTGCTTGGTCTTTTCCTGGATCATGCCGGCAAGCGTCAGCGAACCGCCCGAAGGGATTTCCACGGTGGTTTCGGCGCGCCGCGTCGTGATCGACGGGATGGTGAGCGACTGGGTCGCGCCCGGCACCGTCAGGGTCAGTGCGTTGTCGGTCGACAGGTCGGAGACTTCGGTCATCACCTTGAGGCTGATGCGGCCTTCCGACAGCACGACCGGAGTGAACACCAGACCGACGCCGAACTTCTTGAAGTCCACCTGCGACTGACAGACCGGCGGCGACTTGGTGGTGTCGCAGGACAGGCCGTTGGGAATGGGGAACTCGCCGCCGGCGACGAAGCTGGCGGTTTCGCCGGAGATGGCGGTGAGGTTCGGTTCGGCCAGCGTCCGCAGCACGCCAGCGCGATCCATCGCGCGCAGCGTCGCCGTCACGCCTTTGTAGCTGACGCCGAACGCCGTCTCGCTCAAGGTCTGGCCGACGGCGGAGAACGCATTCTGCGTGTTGAAGGACACCGGATTGCTGGATGTGCCGGCGGACAGATCGACGCCGAGCTGTTTGATGACGTCGCGGCGAACTTCGGCGACCGTCACCTTGAGCATGACCTGATCGCGGCCACGGACGGTGATGCCGTTGACGACCTTGGTGCCGTCACCGACCAGGCGCGACGCGAGATCGAAGGCCTGCTGCGACTCGGCCGCGTTCGCGGCGGAACCCGTCAGCATGATGCCGTCGCCCACGCCTTCGATGCGGATGGTCGCATCGGGCATCGCCTGCTTGAGCGCAGCGCGCACGCCGTTGAGGTCGCGGGTCACCGCGATATCGAAGCCGGCGATCTGCTTGCCGTTGGCGTCGAAGAAGAAGATGTTGGTCTGCCCGACCTTGACGCCGATCATGTAAACCCGGCGGGCGGTGCGCACGACGGCGTTGGCCACCGTGGGATCGGCCACCAGCACGTCCTTGATGTCGGCCGGCAGGTCGATCGCCACCGACTTGCCGATGCCGAGCGGAATGAAGCGCGAGGTCGCCTCGCTGGCCGCCACCTGGACCACCGGCACGCCGCCGGTGTCGGCCGCATGCAGCGGCGCTGCGCCGGTGAGCGCCGCTGCCGCCAGCAGCGCCATCGTCAGGCCGGCGCGGATCGAGCGATGTTTCGCCATGGTCAGAAGTTTCCTTCGAACGATCATCGCGGTGTGCTCACGGTGGAAACGCCGAAGCGGACGATGTTGACGCCGACGTTACGCGGACCTTCGACCGGCCCGTCGTTCTTCTCGGCGTCGGTGATGCTGCGCAGCGCCAGCGACAGCGTGCCGCGCTGCTGCGACAAAGCGAGCGTTTCGACCTGCGGCGGCGACAATTCGAGCGTCGCCGTCTTGCCGACCACGACCTTCTGTCCGTTCTTCTCTTCGACGTTCTGGTCGATCGCCAGAACGCGGATGTTGCGGAGCACGACCTCGCTGGTGTGGCTCTCGACGCCGGTCGCCTTTTCGGCCTCGCGGTCGCGGCGCGTCAGGATCACATCGACATGGTCGTTCGGCAGGATGAAGCCGCCGGCCGACGTTTCCGGCGAGATCGTCGTCGAAACCGCGCGCATGCCCGGCGGCAGGATCGCCGCCATGAAGCCGGAGCCTTTGGCGTTGACGAGCTTGGCTTCGCGGATCGGTTCGCCCGACACGAAGGGATAGCGCGCGATTTGGCCCGACAGGTTCTCGATGGCGGCGGGGCGATCACTCTTGCGGATGAAGTTGCCGGTGGCCGCTTCCATCGGCCAGGCCTGCCACTCGATGTCGCCGGCGCTCAGCGCCTGGCCCATGCCGATGTTGTTCTTGGCGACGAGGACATCGACCGTTGCCGGTGCGACAGCCACAGGGGCTGGAGTTTCCGGCGGCTTCTGGCTGCGGCCTGCCAGCATCGCCGCAACGCCGCCGGCGGCGACGGCGACTGTCAAAACCACGATGCGCGCGGCTTTCATACGCTCACTCTCACCAAACAGACGGACGGATCGCCGTCAAAACCCACATGGCGGCCGAAGCAGCCGCGTGCATGGATTTGACCAGCTAAAGGTCAAGGCATGGTTAAGGAGCGGTGACTAAGTCGAGTTAATAAACGGTTGCCGCTCGACGTTCGGCGATCAAGGCGCAGGCCTCACGGCGTGGCGCCCGGCATCCATCCGGTCTTCGGATAAATGATCAGCGCGGCGGCGGCCAGCGCGATGCCGTAAGGAATGCCGCCGCGCTCCTCGTGCAGCCGCATGATCCAGGGATGCCGCGTCAGCGCTTGCGGCAAAGGGAGCTTGCGGAACTGCAGCAGGGCGAGCGTCAAGGCGCCGCCGAAGATCGACGCATAGAGAGCGTAGTCGAGCAGGTGATCGAAGCCGAACCACAAGGCCGTGGCGGCGAACAGCTTGGCGTCGCCGCCGCCGATCCAGCCGCGCGCGAAGAAGATGAAGCCGACCACCAGCACGGCGGCGGCGGCCGCGACGTGCATGCCGATCGCGGCAAGCGGCATGCCGGCCGCCAGCGCCAGGACCAGGAAGCCGGCGGACAAAGCCAGCGACAGCCGGTTGGAGATCGTCATGGTGAGGAGGTCGCTGGAGGCGGCGAATGCCATCAGCGCCGGGAACAGAACGACCCTGATCACGTCGAACGCCGTCATCTCCACATCCTTTGATTCAGCCGGCGCGTCGGGCGCTGCGGCAGCAGCCCGAGGCTAGCGCCGATTTGCTTGCCGTTCGGTTAGCGCAATCGCGACAAGACGCCGGAATGGCAAAGGGCCCCGGATTTCACCGGAGCCCTTAGAGAACTCAAAACCGCCCGGCTTATTTCAGCTGGGTCGAGATGCTGTTGAACGAGGTGTTGAGCTTGGTGCCGATCGTGTTGACGACCGAGATGATGGCGACGGCGATGCCGGCGGCGATAAGGCCGTATTCGATGGCGGTCGCGCCCGAATCGTCCTTCATAAAACGCACGAACAGGTTCTTCATCGGTAGCTCCATTGAGATCCACGTGGGCTGAGCAGGTCCAGAACGCGGATGACAGCCGCCGTCCTGATGCCTGGCACCATACGAGGGAGGTCTTGCGGCTGTCTTAATGTGATCTAAGAAATACAGGGGCATTTTGCGGTATTAGAGCGTAGTTAATGAGTCGTAACCTAATGAATATTATGGTTAAGAATCCATTTATAATGTAATACCAAAAGATATTCTATTGTTTCGCTATCAAATACATTCAGTTAAGCTAGCTGAGGACCGGCAATTTTGAACCAATACGTTCAGAATCGGCCAAAGTATTCACGGGGCAATACTTTGGCGGCCGGCGTGGCTGCTTGCCGCGCCCCTGCGCGACGGCCATGCGCTGGCGCTAATTTTTACATCCTTCACCAGTAATTAATACGCAAAGCGGATACCCGAGCAGCTGAAGACGTCATCGCGCGGGCCGCAGCATGCTCAACCAAATTTATTCAGTTTTCGAGGTTGCCGGTGAAACGGTGATCTACAAGATCCTGCCGATCACCGTCTTGATGGGCCTGGTCTTCGCCGTCCTGACGCACTGGTCGGCCTGCAATCCCGGACAGGTGTGGTGGAGGAAGCGGGAGATCGTTACCGATGTCCTGTACTGGTTCATCATCCCGGTGCTGGCGCGCTTCGTGCGCATCGGCCTGATGGTGACCGGCGCGGCCTACATCTACGGCATCCATACCGCCGACGCGCTGATGGCCCTGTTCGACGACGGCTTCGGCCCGCTCGCCCGGCTGCCGCACTGGGCGCAAGGCCTCGTCTTCCTCGTCGCCTCCGATTTTCTGCTGTACTGGTTTCACCGCCTCTATCACGGCGCCACCATGTGGAAGTATCACGCCGTCCATCACTCCTCGACCGAGGTGGACTGGATCTCGGCGGCGCGCTTCCACCCGATCAATATCCTGTTCGGCACCGTGCTGGTCGATGCCGCGCTGCTGCTGGCCGGCATCTCGCCCAATGTCATGCTGTGGGTCGGACCGATCAGCACGTTTTCATCCGCCTTCGTCCACGCCAACCTCAACTGGACGCTGGGGCCGTTCAAATACGTTGTCGCCGGCCCGGTGTTTCACCGCTGGCATCACACGTCGCCGGACCGTGGCGGCAACATGAATTTCTCCGGCACCTTCCCGATCTGGGATATCCTGTTCGGCACCTGGTACATGCCCAAGAACGAGTTGCCGGACGCCTATGGCGTCGACGACAAGGACTTTCCGCAAACCTTCGGCGCCCAGATGCTCTATCCGTTCCGCCAATGAACGGCCGCGGTTCCCGCTCTTTGCACTTCGTTCACCAATTTGCAGTCAACTGAAGCCGTCTCGGCCCGCCGGCGCGTATGGCCGCGCGGGATCAGTAATGCGTAGCGTTGGAGAGTGCGATGGCGGCGGCGTTCACACGTCCCAGTCGGCTGCTTGCGATGGTGGCCGGCATCATGCTGGCTGCCGGGCTGGCGGGAGCGGCGAAGGCCGACACGGTGACGGTCTCGGTTGACGAAGCCCGCATCATGAAGCTTCCCGACAATGTCGCCACGATCGTCATCGGCAATCCGTTGATTGCCGACGCGACACTGCAAAGCGGCGGCGTCCTGGTGCTGACGGGCAAGGGCTTTGGCTCGACCAACATGCTGGCGCTCAACCGCAGCGGCAAGATCATCCTCGATACGACGGTGCAGGTCACCGGGCCGACCAGCGCCGACATGGTCGTCGTCTACAAGGGCGTGGAGCGCGAATCCTACAGCTGCGCGCCGGAATGCGAGAAGCGCCTGACGCTCGGCGACTCCATGACCTATTTCGGCAACATCCTCGGACAGTCGGGCGCCCGCATGGGCGGGGGCGGCGGCTCCGGTGGCGGCGCGGCGCCGGCGGCGCGCTAAGGCCGGCCCCGCGGGGCGCGGGCCGCGTTAAGGCTCCGTCATGGTTAGCGGACGTTAAATCGTGGCCCCGGCCTTTTCGCCGATGGGCGCAAGAAATCGACAACGCCGCTTTGCTACATCATTCCCGGCAGGGCGAGTTTGCGAGCGCTGGGACGCCTCACATGTTCGATAACATCAAAGAACGCCTCCGCGGCCGCTGGCGCCGCGCCGTCGGCCGTCGCTTTCTCAAGGAGCAGAAGGGCGCCGCCGCGGTCGAGTTCGCGCTGGTCGCGACGCCGTTCCTCGCGCTGACCTTTGCCATCATCGAATCCGCGCTGGTGTTCTATGCCGGCCAGACGCTGGAAGCCGCCAATGCCGACGCGGCGCGGCTGATCATGACCGGGCAGGCGCAGACCGGCGGCTTCAGCGCCAACCAGTTCAAGACGCAGGTGTGCAATCGCATCGCCGGGCTGTTCGACTGCGCCGGCGGTGTCTATGTCGACGTCAAGACCTATAGCGACTTCAACTCGGTCAGCACGGCCTCGCCGATCAACAACGGCCAGCTCGACACCAGCAAGATGGACTATACGCCCGGCGGTCCGGGCTGCATCGTCAAGGTGTCTCTGTATTACCAATGGCCAGTCTATGTGTCGCTGCTTGGCAACAATCTGTCGAACCTGAACGGCAACAAGAGGCTGCTGGTCGCGACAGCGGTGTTCCGCAACGAACCCTACGGGGGAAGCAACGCATGCTGACCCATCGCATCAAGATCCGGCGTCTGCCGAGGTTGGTCGCCAGACTGCGGCGCAGCCGCTTTGCGCGCGACCGGCGGGGCGTCTCGGCCGTCGAGTTTGCGCTCATCGCGCCGATCATGATCTGTCTCTATTTCGGCTGTGTCGAAGTCTCCGACGCCGTCGCCGTCGACCGCAAGGTCACATTGACCGCGGCCGCGCTCGCCAACCTGTCGGCGCAGGTGACGACGATCTCTTCCAGCGATATGAGCAACATTCTCAACGCGTCGGGCGCGATCGTGCAGCCTTACGACGCCAGCAAGCTGAAGATGACGATCACCTGCATCACCATCGACGCCTCCAAGAAGGCGACGGTGAAGTGGAGCGTGACGCGCAACGGCACGGCGAACTCCGGAACGATCACCTTGCCGACCGCGCTCGCCGTCGCCAACACCCAGCTCGTCATGGCCGAGGCGAGCTACGCCTATACGCCGATCGTCGGCTACAACATCACCGGGTCGCTCAACCTGTCCGACAAGATGTACATGGCGCCGCGCCAGACCGCGCCGAACTACAACGGCACGTCCTGTACCTGATCCCGCGACAGGGCCTCAGCGCGTCGGTTTGGGCTCGGCCAGCGGCAAGGCCGTGGTCGACTTGATGCGCTCCATCGCGAAGCGCGAAGTGACGTTCTTCAGCGGCACCGTGGCGATCAGCTTTTTATAGAAGGTGTCGTAGCTCGCCATGTCCTGCACGACGACGCGCAGCACGTAATCGACATCGCCGGCCATCCGGTAGAACTCCATCACCTCCGGCATCGCGTTGACGACGTCGGCGAAGTTCTTCAGCCAGTCCTGCGAATGATCGCCGGTCTCCACCGAGACGAAAACGGTGATGCCGAGGCCGACCTTTTCCGGATCGATCAGCGCCACGCGTTTGGTAATGACGCCCTCGGCCTCCAGCCGCTGCAGGCGCTTCCAGCATGGCGTCGATGACAGGCCGACGCGCTGGCCGATTTCGGCGACGGACAGCGAGGCGTCGTCCTGGACCACGGCGAGGATCTTGCGGTCGATGGCGTCCATTCTCTCATTCCCTGAAAAGGCAGGATGACTGATCTACGCGGCGAATGCCGGCTAGAAGGATTTTCTTTTTTATAGCGGCCATCTGTCTTTACAGAGAAAAATATTCTATTTCAAGGCCTATGTGACGGTGCCGGCAGGCGCCCTGTTCCGAACGGATCACGATCATGAGAAAATTCTTCGCTTCGCTGCTCGCCGCCAGCCTCGGCAGCCTGATGCTCCTGGGCGCGACGTTTACGGCATCAGCGGCCGAGACCCAGCCGCTGGTCAGCGTTTCCTGGCTCAAGGAACACATCAACGACAAGAACCTCCTGGTTCTCGACATCCGCTCCGCGATCGATGGCGGCGGCGCCAAGGCCTATGAGGAAGCCCACATTCCGGGCGCGGTGCACAGCGACTACGACAAGGCCGGCTGGCGCGTCACCCGCAACGACGTGCCCTTCATGCTGCCGACCGTCGCCGAGCTCGAGAAGCTGATCGGCGATCTCGGCATCGACGAGACGACGCACGTCGTGGTCGTTCCGGCCGGCGTCAACTTCACCGATTTCGGCTCCGCCGCGCGCACCTACTGGACGCTGAAGGTGGTCGGCGTGAACAACGTCTCGATCCTCGATGGCGGCGTGGCGGCCTGGAAGGCTGCCGGTCTGCCGGTCGAGAACGGCGTCAAGAAGCCGTCGCCGACGATCTTCACCGCGACCCTGAACAGCAAGCTCTTGTCGAAGGTCGACGACGTGAAGAAGGTCGAGACCGCCAAGAACGCGACGCTGATCGACGCGCGTCCTGCCTCGTTCTTCGAGGGCAAGGAAAAGGCGCCGGGCGCCAAGGCCTATGGCCACATCCCCGGCGCGGTCAGCCTCGACAGCGCCAGCTTCTATGACGCGCACGCCAACAAGTTGAAGCCGCGCGCCGACCTGGTGTCGCTCGCCTCGAACCTGCCGCAAGGCCCCGCGGTCGCCTATTGCAACACCGGGCACTGGGCCGCGACCGACTGGTTCGTGCTGCATGAATTGCTCGGCCGTCAGGACGTCAGCCTCTACGACGGTTCCATGGTCGAATGGACCGCCGACGCCACGCGCCCTGTCGCGTCGTCCCGCACCAAGTGGGACGACCTGAAGAAGGCGCTGGGCCTGGGGTCGTGACATTGAGTCGTGATCTTCGGCTCGTGATAGAGTAGACCTCCGATCCATCCCGTCATCCTGAGGTGCGCGCCGTAAGGCGCGCCTCGAAGGATGACAGCCCGTCCGGGCCGTCGCCCTTCGAGGCTCGCGGGTAGCCGCGCTCGCACCTCAGGGTGACGGAGATAGAAAGTCACGTATGTCTACCGCGACCATTTCCGCCCCTTCGGCGGCCGAACCGCGCGCCGATTATCTTTTCCTCGGCATCTCCATCCTCGCCACCGCGGTGCTGGTCGCCCTGGTCGCGCTCGACGGCCAGATGGCCTCGGCCGCGCTGATCCTCGGCGGCTTCGGCCTCGGCGTCGCGTTCCTCAAGGCCGAGTTCAGCTACACCGCATCGTGGCGCCGCTTCCTGACGCGCGGCGAAGCCGGCGGCCTCATCGGCGGCCTCATCGTCATCGCCATCACCGCGGTCGCGGTGGTCCCCGTGGCGGCGCTCTGGCAGGGCTATGGCGGCGCCATCGCGCCGCTCGGGCCGTCGCTGATCATCGGCGCGCTGGTGTTCGGCGTCGGCATGCAGCTCGGCAATGGCTGCGGCTCCGGCACGCTCTACACCGTCGGCGGCGGTTCCGGCCGCATGCTGGTGACGCTCGCCTTCTTCGTCATCGGCAGCGTGTTCGGCTCGCTGTCGCTGCCGACCTTCCTGGAGATGGGCGGTCTCGATCCCATCCTGGCGTCGGACTATCTCGGCCCCTGGGGCGGCCTCATCGCCACGCTGGCAAGCCTTGCCGCCGCCGCCGCAATCATGATCGCCGTGGCGCGCAAGCGCGGCGCCAACTACAAGCCGTCGCGCAACTACATCGTCGGCGGCATCGTCATCGGCCTGTTGTGCATCTTCGTATTCTTCGCCGGCGGCCATCCGTGGAGCGTGACCTTCGGCTACACGGTGTGGGGCGCCAAGATCTTCCAGGCGCTGGGCTACGATTTCTCGCAGGCGGCGTTCTGGCAGTGGGCGGGACCGAAGCATGCGCTCGCCGAATCCGTACTCTCCGATACGTCGAGCCTGACCGACTTCGGCATGATCTTTGGCGCCATGGCCGCGGCCGCCGCCACCAAGCGCTACGCCAATGCGCCGTGGCCGCCGCTCGGCTCGCTGCTCGCCGCCGCGGTCGGCGGCCTGCTGATGGGCTGGGGCGCGCGGCTTGGCTTCGGCTGTAACATCGGCGCCTTCGTCGGCGGCGTTGCGTCCGGCTCCCTGCACGGCTGGATCTGGTTCGCGATGGCGCTGGTCGGCAGCCTCGTCGGCATCCGCCTGCGGCCGCTGTTCGGCCTGTCGCGGGAGTAACGCGCATGATCCCGAAAAGTGGGAACCGGTTTTCGGATCAGATCATGCGTAAAGAGAAATAAGCCATGAGGACGGTTTACATCGTCGTGACGCTGGTCGCGTTCTTCGCCATCGTCGGCAATCATCTGACGAGCCCGTCGAGCGGCCGCGCCGTATCGCCCGAAGATTTTGCCGGCGCCTGCGCGCCGTGCGGCGCGCCTTGCCCGTCGAAGAATAATTAACCCGTCATCCTGAGGTGCGACCTCCGCGCAAGCGGAGGGAGCCTCGAAGGATGAACGGCCCGAGATTCGCGGGCCGTCGCCCTTCGAGGGCCGCGCTTCGCGCGACCACCTCAGGGTGACGGATTTAGGAATGCTCCTTCAAAAACGCCTCGACTTCGTCGCGCGACGCGGCGCCCATCAGGCCGCCGAACCGCGTGCACTTGATGGCCGCGGCGGCGGCGGCAAAGCGCATGGCATCGACAACGTCGCGGCTTTCGACGAAGCGCACCGCGAAGGCGCCGTGGAAAGTGTCACCGGCCCCTAACGTATCGACCGCCTTCACCTGAAACGCATCCATGTGCCGGATCGCGCCGTTGTCGAGCCAATCGACGCCGTTCGGCCCGCTGGTGACGGCGAGGAAGCCGTCGAACGATTCGCCGAGTTTCTTCAGCGCGCCGTGCAGATCCTTGATCCCGGTCGAATCGCGAATGGCGTCGGCCGAGCAGATGACATGCGAGCAAGCCTGGAACAGCGGATCGTCCGGCGGCGTCGGCTTGTCGAAGTCGAGCACGCGCGGAATGCCGCGCTTCTTCGCCGCGAGGCAGATCGGCAGGCTGATATTGCTGTAGCGGTTGTCGAGCATCGCCGCGTCGGCCTCGGCGACGAGTCCATCGGGATCGGCTGGCGTCGCCTGGCTCAGCCCGGTCGGCCGCATGGTCGCGATCATCTTCTCGCCTTCGGCATCGAGCAGGATCAGCGAGGCCGCCGAGCGCGCGCCGGGCACGCGGATGGCTTTGGAGATGTCGATGTTCTCGCTGGCGAAGGTCTTGAGGATGGAGTTGGCGACGTGGTCGGTCTCGTCGCCGACGGCGCCGATGTAAGTGACCTGCGCGCCGAGGCGCGCCATGGCCACCGCGGCATTACCGGCCTGGCCGCCGCTGGTGACGATGAATTCCGTCGCCGACACCTTTTCGCCCGGCCCGGGAAATTTCTCCACCCGCATCACGTTGTCCTGCACGGCGCCGCCGGCGCAGACGATGCGGACCTTTTTCGTGCGCTCAGTCAAAGCGGATCTCGTTCTCTTGCTCAGTCCAGACGGACTTCGTCCTCTACCCAGTCGCGAATGATGTGATGCGCGATCGCGACCGGCGGCGGCGTCGTCAGGCCGTCCTTGTGCGTCCGCGTCAGCATCGTGATGATCTCATCCTTGCTAAACCAGCGGGCGGCTTCGAGTTCCGTCGCGTCGATGACGATGTCGCGGCTTTTCGCCTCGGCGTGGCAGCCGATCATCAGCGACGACGGAAACGGCCAGGGCTGCGAGCGGTAATAGGTGACGCGGCCGCACAGAATGCCGGCTTCCTCGCGCGTCTCGCGGCGCACGGCATCCTCGAGCGACTCGCCGGGCTCGATGAAGCCGGCCAGGCACGACCACATGGTCGGCGCAAAGCGAGGGCTACGGCCGAGCAGGCATTGATCGCCATCGACGATCAGCATGATGACGACCGGATCGGTGCGCGGGAAATGCTCGGTCTTGCAGGACGGACACAGCCGCTTCCAGCCGGCATCGACGGCGTCGGTCGCGGCGCCGCAGTTCGAGCAGAAGCGGTGGCGCTGGTGCCAGTGCAGGATCGCCTTGGCTTCGGCAATCGGCGGCAGGTGATCGCCATCGACCAGACCCTGCACGGCGATCGAGCGCAAATCGGTGACCAGGAGATCGTCGCGTGCCTTCAACGTTTCGGCGAGCGCCGGCGCCATGCCGATGCCGAAGCGCGGCGCGCCGTCGAGATGGCCGAGGAACACGAACTCTTCCGTGGCACCGAGACCGCGTGCTTCGGCCAGCGTGAACAGCGGCTGGCTCGGCTCGCCCTTTTTGGCGACGATCATCTCGCCGCCGATGACATAGGCGCCGGCGCGCGGATCGGCGGCCATGGCCTCGAGCGCGGCGCGGTTGGTGCGCAGCTCGGCGGCGCGCTCGAGCCGGCTGTCGGCGTAACCGAGGACGGGTTTGGGGCCGAGGATCGGAGGGGGACGGTCGGACATCGGCGCGGAAACTGGCATGGCGGCCGAAGGAGCGCAATGCGCAGACCGTCATCCTGAGGTGCGACCTCCGCGCAGCGGAGGGAGCCTCGAAGGATGGACGCCCCGGATACTCGGGCCGTCGTCCTTCGAGGGCCGCCTTCGGCGGCCACCTCAGGATGACGGATCAATTCCGAGCTGTCGCCGCAAAGCCGCCACGAGAGCATCGCGCGCCGCAGGGTCATAGGCCGTGGCCGGCGCCGCGCCCCACACCGGCTTCGGCCAGGCGGCATCGGAGCGGCGGCGGGCGATGACGTGCACATGCAGTTGCGGCACCATGTTGCCCAGCGCTGCGACATTGAGCTTGTCGCACGGCGCCGTGCCCTTGAGCGCGCGGGCGGCGGCGTCGATTTCGGCCGACAGCACGGCGCGATCGGCTGCCGTCAGGTCGAGCAGTTCGACGATGTCAGGCCGCCGCGGCACGAGAACGAGCCAGGGGTAATTGGCGTCGTTCGACAGGAGCACGCGGCACAGCGCCAGGTCGCCGACGGGAACCGTGTCGGCGGCGAGCTGGGGGTGGAGGGTGAAAGTTTCAGACATCACTGTCGTCCCGGCCGAGCGTAAGCGAGGGCCGGGACCCATACGCCGCAGCCTGTCGAGAGGGTACGGCGTATGGTCCCCGCCTTCGCGGGGACGACAAATACCCGCCCTTTTCCCAATAGTCTCGGCCCTGCTTGCTTTCTCCCCCCATAGGCCCGATATAGGGCCCGGGAGGTTGGCGGTGGACGAGCCACTCGCCAACCGGGTCAGGTCCGGAAGGAAGCAGCCCTAACGAGCCCGGTTCGGGTCGTTGTCAGCCTCCCACCCATTTTTCCACGATTCGTTGGACGCGATGTCCCCCGTCCCGCCAGGACGGGTGGCCCCCGCGTCCCGGTCTTGCCAGTATAGGGCCATGAGCGACGCTGAGAGCCCGAAAGGTCCCGGTTCCGCGCCGGCCGAGCCGGCCGGCGGCTATCGCGTCCTTGCGCGCAAATACCGGCCCGCCAGCTTCGAGGACCTGATCGGCCAGGAGGCCATGGTCCGCACGATCTCGAACGCCTTCGAGACTGGCCGCATCCCGCAGGCCTGGATCCTCACCGGCGTGCGCGGCGTCGGCAAGACGACGACCGCCCGCATCCTCGCCCGCGCGCTCAACTACGAGCTGCCCGACGGCTCGGTGAAGGGCCCGACCATCCACATGCCGGTCATGGGCATCCACGACCAGGCCATCATCGACAGCCGCCACATCGACGTCCTCGAAATGGACGCCGCCTCGCATAACGGCGTCGACGACGTGCGCCAGATCAACGACGCCGCGCGCTACGCGCCGGTGTCGGCGCGCTACAAGATCTACATCCTCGACGAAGTCCACATGCTGTCCACCGCAGCGTTCAACGCGCTGCTCAAGACGCTCGAGGAGCCGCCGCCGCACGTCAAGTTCATCTTCGCCACCACCGAGATCCGCAAGGTGCCGGTCACGGTGCTGTCGCGCTGCCAGCGCTTCGATCTGCGCCGCGTCGATGCCGACGTGCTGATCGCGCATCTGGCCGGCATCGCCGCCAAGGAAGGCATCGAGGCAGAGCCCGGCGCGCTGGCGCTGATCGCGCGCGCCGCCGAAGGCTCGGTGCGCGATAGCCTGTCGCTGATGGATCAGGCGATCGCGCACGCTGCCGGCCCGGTGCGCGCCGAGGACGTGCGGCAGATGCTCGGCCTCGCCGACCGCGTCCGCATCGTCGATCTGTTCGAAGCGCTGATGAAGGGCGACATCTCCGCCGCGCTCACCGAACTGCGCGCGCAATACGACATCGGCGCCGATCCGGCGGTGGTGCTCAGCGATCTCGCCGAGTTCACGCATTTCGTCACGCGCATGAAGGTGGTGCCGGCCGTCGGCGACGACGTCTCGCTGTCGGAAGCCGAGCGCGTGCGCGGCCGCGCCTTCGCGCAGCAACTCTCTCTCCGCGTGCTGTCGCGCACCTGGCAGATGCTGCTCAAGGGCATCGGCGAGGTGCAGGCCTCCGGCCGGCCGGTCGCCGCGGCCGAGATGGTGCTGGTGCGCATCGCCTATGCCGCCGATCTGCCGACGCCCGACGAAGCCCTGCGCTCGCTCACCGAAAACGGCGGCGGCGCGCCGGCCCGCGGTGGCGGTGGCGGCGCTGGGGCTGCCGCGGCGGCGCCGGTAGCCTCTTCGAATTTCGCGCCGCGGTTTGAGGCCCCGCGCGGCGCGCCGCGCGCCCAGATCGTCGCATCGCAGCCGATGCCGAGCCAGGCGCCGGCCGCCCGCCGCGACGAGGAGGAGGCCGCGCCCGCGGTCGCCATCAGCTCCTTCGCCGATCTCATCGCCTTCGTCGCCGAGAAGCGCGACATCAACGCCAAGATGGCGCTGGAACGCGACGTGCGTCTCGTTCGTTTCGAGGACGGCAAGCTCGAAATCGCCGTGATGCCGAGCGCGCCGAAGGGCCTGGTGCACGAGCTGCAGCAGAAGCTGTCGACCTGGACCAACCGGCGCTGGATCGTCGTCATCTCGAAGGAGCAGGGCGCGCCGACCTTGCGCGAGCAGGCCAACGACCGGCAGGCCGCGCTGCGCGACGAGGTGCTCAAGGATCCGCTGGTGCAGGCGGTGCTGAAGAAGTTTCCCGGCGCCAAGGTCGGCGAGATCACGCAGATCGCCGACGAGCCGCAAATCGCCGAAGGCGCGTTGCCGTCGGTGGACAGTGAAGAGGACGAATAATGCGCGATTTCATGGGCATGATGAAGCAGGCCGCGCAACTGCAATCCAAGATGCAGGAGATGCAGGCCGAGCTCGACACGATCGAGGTGGAAGGCGTCGCCGGCGCCGGGCTGGTGCTGGTCAAGCTCACCGCCAAGGGCGATCTCAAGCACGTCCACATCGACGTTTCCCTGATGAAGGATTCCGAGAAGGAAGTGCTCGAGGATTTGCTGGTCGCCGCCCATGCCGACGCGCGCCGCAAGGCCGAGACGGTGCTCGCCGAAAAGATGAAGGCGATGACCGGCGGCCTGCCGCTGCCGCCGGGGTTGTTGGGGTAGGATGCATGGCGACGGTCTCTCAAACGTCATGCCCGGCCTTGTGCCGGGCATCCACGTCTTGGGCGTCGCATTGAAGACGTGGATGGCCGGGACAAGCCCGGCCATGACGGAGTAACGAATGCCCACCGCCGTTGCCGGACCCGAAATCGAACGCCTGATCCAGCTTCTGGCGCGGCTGCCAGGATTGGGCCCGCGCTCGGCGCGGCGCGCCGCCTTGTTTCTGATCAAGAAGCGCGAGCAGGTGATGACGCCGCTCACCAATGCGCTGCAGACTGCACTTGAGAAGATTGTGGTGTGCAAGACCTGCGGCAACATCGACACGCAGGACCCGTGCACGGTGTGCACCGACGTTCGCCGCGATCAGTCGATCCTCGTTGTCGTCGCCGACGTTGCTGATCTCTGGGCGCTGGAGCGCGCGCATGCCGTCAACGGCCGCTATCATGTGCTCGGCGGCACGCTGTCGCCGCTCGATGGCGTCGGCCCGCAGGATCTGTCGATCGACGCGCTGGTCGCGCGCGCGCACGAGCCGCAGGTCAACGAGGTCATCCTCGCGCTCAACGCCACGGTCGATGGCCAGACCACGGCGCATTACATCACCGAGCTGCTCACCGATGCCAATGTGAAGGTGACGCGGCTGGCGCATGGCGTGCCGGTCGGCGGCGAACTCGATTATCTCGATGAAGGCACGCTGTCGGCGGCGATGAAGCAGCGGACGCTGTTTTAGATGTGCATTGCGGAAAGACAAACTCCGCTCATTCCCGCGAAAGCGGGAATCCAGAATCCCAAAACGAACGCCTCTGTTGTCCGCTTCTGGGCCCCCGCCTTCGCGGGGGCGAGCGGAGTATGGGTTGTCGTCTTCCTGCTGTTAGCCAATGTTGTTCACGCGCAGCAGCCAGCCCAAGCCACCCTCAAGCCCGGTGACACCATCACCGGCAAGCTGCGACAGGTGGAGACGCGGCATCCGAACGGCACACTGCTCCGCGCCTGGCAGATCGTCTCCGACGCGCCGAAGCCGCTCGCCAAGCCCGACGAGTTCTGCGACGGGCCGCCGAAGACGTTTCACCTGCTCGTCAGCAAGAACCCGGCGCTGGAAAAGCACCTGCGCAAGCTGCGCGGCAAGACTGTCTCGATCGAGGCCGAGAGTTTCTTCTGCTCCGAGACCGCCTGGCATATCGGCGACGCCGTCGTCGGCCAGTGGCGGCTCAAGCCCTGAACTTCGTCGCTTCAGTGCATGCTGTGATTCCGGGAGGCGCGCCAACCTCCGCTCATCCCCGCGAATGCGGGGATCCAGTTCTTGAAGTCAAAGGTTTTGCGACCTAGCTCCTGGGCCCCCGCTTTCGCGGGGGCGAGCGGAATGTGACGCGACCGCGTATCCTATCGTCCCGCATACACCCTATCGCGAAATTCGCTCGGCGACAGGCCGGTGGCGACCGTGAAGGTGCGGGTGAAATAGGCCGGATCGTTGAAGCCGAGCGCGTAGGCGATCTTCGACACCGGGGTGTTGGTATAGACGAGCTGACGCCGCGCCTCGCGCACGACGCGGTCGCGGATCATGTGCGAGGCCGGGCAGCCGAAGGCCTCCCGCGTCAGCCGCGACAGATGCGTCGGCGTCACCTTCAGCGCCGCGGCATAGCGGGCCACCGGCCAGTGCTCGCGATAGTGTTCGTCGATCAGCGCGCTGAGCCGATCGACCAGCCCGGCATTGGCGCTCGGCGCGCCGGGCGAGGCCTTGGCCGCCAGCTCGCGCGCCACCAGCCCGAGCAACGTCGCGGACAGCGCTTTCAGCACATGGGCGCGCGCGAAGTGACGGCTGCCATACTCGGCGAAGATCTCCTGCATCAGCCGCCGCATCGCCGGCGTCGCGCGCAGCAGCGCCGCCTCCGACAGCGTGCGCGACAGGCCGTCGGGCGCGCTCAGCACCTCGTCGAGAATCTCGGTGGCGATCGTCACCACCCAGCCTTGCGTGCCCTTGGCGAAGCGATAGCCGTGCACATGGCCGGCCGGCACGTTGACCGCGGTCATGGCTTTGAGCCGGTAGTTGCGGCCTTCCATGGTGGCGGTGCCGCCGCCGCGCGCGATCAGCAGCACCTGGTGCAGTCGGCCGTGGCGATGCGGCGGAAACTGCCAGTCATGCGGCACCGAGCGCGCCGCCAAAGTCTCGCAATGCACCACGTCCGGCAGGTCGCGGACCTCGCCGAACAGGTTGTAGGAGAGGATGGCGGGCAAGACCGAGGGTTTGAGCGGCGCGCGCGGCATGTTCGATTTGTACAAGACATCGTCGGCCTGATCCATTGCCGCGGCGGCCCCCGGCGGCCCAGATTACCGTCAAACATCATGTGGCGAGGGAACGATGGCGCCGGGAACCACCGCGAAGACGAAGGTTTGCATCATCGGCGGCGGCCCGTCCGGCCTGCTGCTGTCGCAACTTCTGCACCTCAAGGGCATCGACAACGTCCTCCTGGAAAAGCACACGCGCGACTACGTGCTGGCGCGCATCCGCGCCGGCGTGCTCGAGCACGGCTTTGCCCGGCTGATGCGCGAGGCCGGCTGCGGCGAGCGCATGGACCGCGAAGGCGAGGTGCATGACGGCGTGTTCATCGCCCATGACGGCACGCTCGACCGCATCGACCTGCACAAATATTCCGGCGGCTCGTCTGTCATCGTCTACGGCCAGACCGAAGTCACGCGCGACCTTTACGAGGCGCGCGAGCGCATGAACGGCAAGGTGGTGCACGAGGCCGAGGACGTGGCGCTGCACGACATCGACGGCAAGGCGCCCTACGTCACCTATCGCAACGGCGGCGCCGCGCATCGCGTCGATTGCGAATACATCATCGGCGCCGACGGTTTCCACGGCGTCAGCCGCAAGTCGATTCCGGCCGGGACCTTGCGCGAATACGAGAAGGTCTATCCGTTCGGCTGGCTCGGTGTGCTGTCGCAGACCAAGCCGGTGTCGCCGGAGCTGATCTACACCAAGCACAAGAACGGGTTTGCGCTGTGTTCGCTGCGTTCGCAGGTGCTGAGCCGGTATTACATCCAGGTGCCGCTGACCGATACGGTCGAGGACTGGTCGGACGATGCGTTCTGGGCCGAGCTGAAGAACCGTCTGCCGGCGGAAGTCGCTGGCCGCCTGCAGACCGGGCCATCGATCGAGAAGAGCATCGCGCCGCTGCGCAGCTATGTCGCCGAGCCGATGCGCTATGGCCGGCTGTTCCTCGCCGGCGATGCGGCGCACATCTTCCCGCCGACCGGCGCGCGCGGGCTCAACAGCGCGGCCTCCGACATCTATTACCTCTACCACGCCATGGTCGATCACTATCAGAAGGGCGATGATGCCGGGCTCGACGGCTATTCGGCCAAGGCGCTGGCGCGCGTCTGGAAGGCGCAGCGCTTCTCGTGGTGGATGACGACCATGCTGCACCGTTTCCCGGACAACATCGCCTATGACCAGAAGCTGCAGAACACCGAGCTGGAGTATCTGCTGACGTCGGATGCGGCCAAGAGCATGATGGCGGAGAATTACGTCGGATTGCCGTTCTGACGAATTCCGCTCACCCCCGCGAAAGCGGGGCTCCAGAAAGCCAAGAGCTGGGCCCCGCTTTCGCGGGGACGAGCGGAGATTCTAGTTCTTGCGCGAATTCTCCAGCGCCTTGAAATGCCCGCGGGCCTGCAGCCACCACAGCAGGATGAGCGACGGGATCGCGGCCAGCGCCGTGATGATAAAGAACGTCACCCAGCCCCAGTCCTCGGCGATGAAGCCGCCGCCGGAGGCGAGCGTGGTGCGGCCGACCGCGGCGAGCGCGGTGAGCAGCGCGTATTGCGTCGCCGTGTGGGCGCGGTTGCCGCACAGCGCCGACAGATAGGCGACGAAGATCACGGTGCCGATGGCGCCGGTGAAATTCTCGACGATGATCGTCACCGTCAGCGCCGGGACGCTGACGCCGACGACGGCGAGCCACGAGAAGGTCAGGTTCGACACCATCTGCACGATGCCGCCGATCCACAGGCTGGTGGCGAGCGGCAGCGCGCGCACGATGGCGCCGCCGGCAAAGCCGCCGATCAGCGCCGCGGCGAGCCCGACGCCTTTCACCACGGCGGCATAAGTCGCCTTGTCGAAGCCGATGTCGATGACGAAGGCTGCGGTCAGCGCGCCGGCGAAAGCGTCGCAGAACTTGTAGAGCACGACGAACAGCAGCACGACGATCGCTGCATCGCGCGCCAGGAATTCGCCGAAGGCGCCGGTCGCCGTCTCGACGAGGCGCTGCAACGGATTGTGCGAATGATCGACGGCCGCGGGCGCCGCCGGTTCGCGCGCGGCGAGGCTGGCGGCGATGCCGATGACCATGGCGAAGGCGGCGCCGACATAGCCCCACATCCACACATGGGCGCGCGGCACGCCCTTGTATTCGAGCCAGGCGACGAGAAACAGCACGCCGGCGCCGGAGGCCAGCATGCCGATGCGGTAGGCGGCGACATAGCCGGCCATGCCGGCGCCCTGTTCGCTCGGCTCCAGGCTTTCGACGCGGAAGGCGTCGATGACGATGTCCTGCGTCGCCGAGGCGGTGGCGACCAGCACCGCGCCGAAGATGATCAGCGGCAGCGACTTCAAGGGATCGCACAGGCCGAGGAAGACGATGGTGACGAAGAGGAGGAGTTGCGTGAACACCAGCCAGCCGCGCCGCCGGCCGAGCAGGCGCGACAGCACCGGCACGTCGAGCGCGTCGATCAGCGGCGCCCACAGGAACTTGAAGGTGTAGGGCAGGCCGACCAGCGAGAACAGGCCGATGGTGGCGAGATCGACATGGCTCTCGGTCAGCCACACCGCCAGCGTCGAGCCCGACAGCGCCAGCGGCAGGCCGGACGAGAAGCCGAGCAGCAGCACGATGAGCACGCGCGGCTTGAGATAGACCGCCAGCGCCTCGGCAACGGAGCGGCGGGGGGCGGGGCTATCGGCGTTCGCGTCGGCTTCGGGCGTGGCGGTCATGAATCACTTTCTACGTCATTCCGGGGCGCGCCGACAGGCGCGAGCCCGGAATCCATAACCCCGGTCTGTGAGTATGGATTCCGGGCCTGGCCCTTCGGGCCATCCCGGAATGACGAAGAAAGCCTACTCCCCCGCGACCTTGCGCACCGGCGCCGCGATCACCTCGGCGGTGGCCGGGGTGTCGGCGTCGAAATCGAGACCCTCGATCTTGCCGGCGCGCTTCTCGATCTTGCCGGTCGAGATCAGGATCTGGTCGATGTCGGCATTGGCCTGGTTGAAATGCGACTGCAGCTTGCGGACGCGGTCGCTCAGCAGGCCGACGTCCTTGAGCATCATGCCGACTTCGGTGCGGATCTGGTCGGCGGCCTCGCGCATCGCCGCGTCCTTGCGCACCTGCTTGATCACCTGGATCGCCATGACCATCAAAGTCGGGGACACGATCATGACGCGGGCGCGCTGCGCCTTCTGCACCAGGTCGTCGAATTGCTCGTGCAGATCGGCATAGACCGACTCCGACGGAATGAACATCAGCGCGATGTCCTGCGTCTCGCCGGGGATGAGGTATTTGCCGGCGATGTCGGACACGTGCTTGGCGATGTCGGTGCGCACCCGCGCCGCCGCCAGCTTGCGCTCCTCGTCGGTCTGCGCGTCGCGCAGCGCGGTCATCGCCTCGAGGGGAAACTTGGCGTCGATCACCAGCGGCCCGGAATCCGGCATGAACACCACGCAATCCGGCTTGGTGCGGTTCGACAACGTGTACTGGAATTCGAACGCGCCCTTGGGCAGCACGTCGGCGACGATGGCTTCGAGCTGGCCCTGGCCGAAGGCGCCGCGCGACTGCTTGTTGCTCAGCACGCTCTGCAACGACGTCACCGTCGAGGACAGTTCGGTGATGTTTTTCTGCGCCTGGTCGATGACGGCGAGCCGCGAGTGCAGCGCCTGCAAATGATCGGAGGTGTTCTTGGCGGTCGTCTTCATCGACTCGCCGATGTTCTGGCTCACCGCGTCGAGGCGGGTGTTGACCGTCTGTGCCAACTGGCCGTGCGCGTTCTGCAGCCACGCGCCCATGGCGTCGAGCCGCGCGTTGAGCTCGCGTAAGCGCTGGTCCTGCTCCTCGTCCACCATCGGTTTCGGCGGCCGCAGCAGGATGACGAGGATGGCGACGACGCCGACGGCGAGCGCGGCAAGCACCCCGAGCGCGACGGGGAGGGCGGCGGGCGATTGCAGCAGGGCCTGGAGGGAGGCGGACAGGTTTTCGGTCATGGCCCGGGTTTTACCGCGATTCGGGCGTCGAGGGAACGAAGAGCGAACGGGCGGCCGGGACCCGCCAAAACGGCCGGTTTCCGCCCGGTTCCGTTGACCTTCCGCCCGCCAGCCCTTACATCGCCGCCATGGCGATCCGCGACATTCTCATCATTCCCGAAAAGAAGCTCCGGCTGAAGTCCGAGCCGATCTCGGCGTTCGACAAGACGCTGCGCACCCTGGTCGACGACATGTTCGAGACCATGTACGAGGCGCCCGGCATCGGGCTGGCCGCGATCCAGATCGGCGAGCCGCTGCGCGTCATCACCATCGACGTCGCCAAGAAGGACGACCCGAAGGAACCGCAGCTCTTCATCAATCCGGAGATCGTGTGGTCGTCGGAAGAAACCTCGACCTACGAGGAAGGCTGCCTGTCGATCCCCGAATATTACGAGGAGGTCGAGCGGCCGGCCAAGGTTCGGGTGAAGTATTTCGATGCCGACGGCAAGGCGCACGAGGTCGAGGCCGATGGCCTGCTCGCCACCTGCCTGCAGCACGAGATCGATCACATCAACGGCGTGCTGTTCATCGACCACATTTCCAAGCTGAAGCGCGATCGCGTGATCAAGAAGTTCACCAAGGCCGCCAAGCACGGCGTCTCGCCGTCGCTCGCCAAGGACAAAGAGCCGTCGCATCATATTGGTTAGCTTTCTTTGTGGGGGAGGGTCAGGGAGGGGGGTAATCGCGATGCGCACCGCCACGACCCCCACCCCCGACCCCTCCCCACAAGGGGGAGGGGAGTTACAGAGTTCGCCTCATGCCTCTCCGCCTCATCTTCATGGGCACGCCGGATTTCGCGGTGCCGACCTTGCTGGCGCTGCATGCGGCCGGCCATGACATCGTCGGCGTCTATACGCGCGCGGCGAAGCCCGGCGGGCGGCGCGGTCTCGATCTCAAGCCGACGCCGGTGGAGCGCGAAGCCACCAAGCTCGGCCTTCCGGTGCTGACGCCGAAGTCGCTGCGCAACGACGAGGCGCAGGCCGAGTTCGCCCGCTTCAACGCCGACGCCGCCATCGTTGTCGCCTATGGCCTGATCCTGCCGAAGCCGATCCTGGACGCGCCGCGGCTCGGCTGCTTCAACGTCCATGCCTCGCTGCTGCCGCGCTGGCGCGGCGCGGCGCCGATCCATCGCGCCATCATGGCCGGCGATGCCGAGACCGGCGTCACCATCATGCAGATGGACGAGGGCCTCGACACCGGCGCGATGATGATGCGCGAGTCGATGCCAATCGCGGCCGACGCCACCACCGGCGAACTGCACGATGCGCTGGCAGCGATGGGTGCGCGGCTGATGCCGGTGGCGCTCGCCGCCGCCGATCGCGGTTCGCTCAAGCCGACGCCGCAGCCGGCCGAGGGCGTTACCTACGCCGAGAAGCTCTCCAAGTCGGAATCGCGCATCGACTGGGGCAAGCCGGCGCGCGACGTGCACAATCACATCCGCGGGCTGTCGCCGTTTCCCGGCGCCTGGTTCGAGTTCGACGGCGCGCGCGTCAAGGTGCTGCGTTCGACGTTGGGGCAGGGCGCGGGTGCCGCCGGTACCGCGCTCGACGATCGGCTCACCGTCGCCTGCGGCGATGGCGCGGTGCGTCTCGTTCAGGTGCAGCGCGAAGGCAAGAAGGCGATGAGCGCCGAGGAATTCCTGCGCGGCAATGCACTGAAAACCGGAACGGCGCTGTCATGAATCCCGCCGTTCGCGCCGAAACGCCGGCCGATTTCGCCGCCATTCGCGCGATCAACACCGTTGCCTTTGGCGGCGCGCAGGAAGCCGCGCTGGTCGATGCATTGCGCGGCGATGGCGATCTGGTGCTGTCGCTGGTGGCGGAAGCGGGCGACGA
This sequence comes from Pseudolabrys sp., assembly GCA_026125895.1. Classification (GTDB taxonomy): domain Bacteria; phylum Pseudomonadota; class Alphaproteobacteria; order Rhizobiales; family Xanthobacteraceae; genus Pseudolabrys. Next base: position 47,191 of record JAHCKG010000001.1, read on the forward strand.
TATCGTCGGCCACGTCGCGTTCTCGCGCATGCAGGTCGAACAGGATGGCCGCGCCGCGCCGGCGGTCTCGCTGGCGCCGCTCGCCGTGCGCCCGGAGCATCATCGCAGGGGCCTCGGCACGGCGCTGGTGCAAAGCGGCCTGAAGCAGCTCACCGAACGCGGCGAGACCCTGGTCTTCGTCCTCGGCGAGCCTGAGTACTACGGCCGCTTCGGCTTCATGACTGCGCCCGCGGCGCGTTTCACCTCGCCTTACGCCGGACCGTATTTCCAGTCTTTGACGCTGTCGCCGCAAGCACCGTCGTCCGGCGCCGTGCGCTACGCGCGCGCCTTTGCCTCAGTGTCCTGACATGCCGCGCTACAAACTCATCATCGAATATGACGGCGCGCCGTTCTGCGGCTGGCAGTATCAGACCGACCAGGTCACGGTGCAGGGCGTGCTGACGCAGGCCGTCAAGGCGCTGTCCGGCGAGGACGTGCTGGTGCAGGGCGCCGGCCGCACCGACGCCGGCGTGCATGCGCGCGGCCAGGTGGCGCATGTCGATCTGACGCGCGACTGGAAGACCGACACCGTGCGCGATGCGCTCAATGCGCATTTGCGGCCGCATCCGGTGGCGGTGCTGAGCGCCGAGCAGGTCGGCGACGACTTCAATGCGCGCATGTCGGCGATCAAGCGCCATTACTTCTATCGCATCGTCAACCGCCGGCCCGATCTGACCTTCGACGTCAAATACGCCTGGCGCGTCGCCCGTCCGCTCGATGCCGAGGCGATGCATCACGCGGCGCAGCGCCTCGTCGGCAAGCACGACTTCACCACCTTCCGCTCCACCGAGTGCCAGGCCAAGTCGCCGGACAAGACGCTCGACCGTCTCGACGTCACGCGCATCGGCGACGAGGTTCACGTCTTCGCCTCGGCGCGCTCGTTTCTGCACAACCAGGTGCGCTCGATGGTCGGCACCTTGATGAGCACCGGCCTCACCGGGCCGGGCGCCTGGACGGCGGACGATATGACGCGAGCGCTGGAAGCGCGCGACCGCACCGCCTGCGGCCAGGTGGCGCCGCCGGACGGGTTGTATTTGATGAAGGTGGATTATTGACGCCTTCTTCCCCTCTCCCCTTGTGGGAGAGGGTGCCCGAGCGAATGAAATGAGCGAGGGCGGGTGAGGGGTCAGAGTTCGATTTGAATGTCGACCCCTCACCCGGCTCAGCCCTGCGGGCTTCGCCACCCTCTCCCACAAGGGGAGAGGGTAAGAAGCGGGCCTTTTTGCAACGATCTTGCCGCGCCATGCGTTACCCCACTTCGGATGGCGGTTTTCAGCACAGGAGCGATCTCATGAGCACTTTCGGCACGGCGGTCTGGTCGGGCGGTTTGAAGGACGGCAAGGGCGCGATCTCGACCAAGAGCGGCGCTCTCAAGGATTATCCCTATGGCTTTGCCGCGCGCTTCGAAGGCAAGCCGGGCACCAATCCGGAAGAATTGATCGGTGCCGCGCACGCCGGCTGTTTCACTATGGCCCTGTCGCTGATCCTGGGCGAGGCCGGCCTCACCGCCGAGAAAATGGAAACGCAGGCCGACGTCACTCTGGTCAAGCAGGATGACGGCTTCGCCATCACCAAGGTGCACCTGACGCTGAAGGCGAAAATCCCCGGCGCCGACGACGCCAAGTTTCAGGACCTCGCCGCCAAGGCCAAGGCCGGCTGCCCGGTGTCGAAACTGCTGAAGGCGGAGATCACGCTGGACGCGAAGTTGGAAAGCTGAGCGTCATACTCACTTCCCCTCTCCCCTTGTGGGAGAGGGTGCCCGAGCGGAGGCGAAGCCGAGCGAGGGCGGGTGAGGGGTCAGCGCGAGACGAGGGGCCGCCCCCTCACCCGGCTCAGCCCTGCGGGCTTCGCCACCCTCTCCCACAAGGGGAGAGGGGAAGAGCGCAAGCCGCGAAGCTCAGCCAAAATACCGATCCACGATCTTCCGATAAATCGTCGTCAGCGCGCGCAGGTCGGCGATCGGCACGCGCTCGTCGATGGCATGCATGGTCTGGCCGACCAGCCCGAATTCCACCACCGGGCAGTAATGCGTGATGAAGCGCGCGTCGGACGTGCCGCCAGTGGTGGAAAGCGTCGGGGCGCGGCCGGTGGTTTCCTTCACCGCATTGGAGACGAGTTCGGTGAACGGCCCGGGCTTCGTCACGAACACGCCGGCATTCGACGGCTGAAACTTGAACTCGAATTTGATCTTGCCGCCCGCGGCCTTCTCGGCGCGCTGTTGCAGCAGCGCTTTGAGCGAATCGAGCGTGTGGCAGTCGTTGAAGCGGATGTTGAACATCGCGCTGGCTTGGCCGGGAATGAGATTGACGGTCTTGTTGCCAACATCGACCGAGACGAACTCCAGGTTCGACGGCTGGAAGTTGGCGTTGCCATTGTCGAGCGGCTCAGCGAGCAGAGCGTCGATCAGTTTGACGATGCCAGGCACCGGATTGTCGGCGCGCTGCGGATAGGCGACGTGGCCTTGGCGGCCGGTGACGATCAGATGGCCGTTGAGCGAACCACGGCGGCCGATCTTGATGGTGTCGCCCATGTCCTCCTGATTGCTCGGCTCTCCGAGAATGCAATGGTCGAACTTTTCGCCCATGTCGGCGACCCATTGCAGCAGCTTCGGCGTGCCGTTGACCGCAATGCTTTCCTCGTCGCCGGTGATCAGGAAGGAGATCGAGCCCTTCTTCGGCTTGCCGCCGTTCGCCGCGAGATGGTCGAGCACGGCGGCGACGGCGCAGGCGATGCCGCCTTTCATGTCCACGGCGCCGCGGCCGTAGAGTTCGCCATTGGCGACCTCGCCGCCGAACGGCGCATGCGTCCAGGCCTTCTCGTCGCCGGTCGGAACCACGTCGGTGTGGCCGGCAAAGGTCAGGTGCGGCGCCCCGGTGCCGATGCGCGCGTAGAAGTTCTCGACGTCGTCGGTGCCGGGTTCGGAGAACACCTTGCGATGCACGGTGAAGCCGGCGGCCTTCAGCGTCGTCTCGAGATAGCTCAGCGCGCCGCCTTCCGCCGGCGTTACCGACGGACAGCGGATGAGCTCACGGGTAATGGCAACGGGATCGGCCGGCATGTCTGTTTCCGTTCGTCCCCGCGTAAGCGGGGACCCAGGAGGCTACAATCGAAGACGCCAGCTTGTCGCTCTGGATTACCGCTTTCGCGGGAATGAGCGGAGTAGGTGGCGGCGCTATCCGTCAATCCCTCAACAACTCATTGATGCTCGTCTTGCTGCGCGTCTTCTCATCGACGCGCTTGACGATCACCGCGCAGTACAGGCTCGGGCCGAAATTGCTGCCCGGCATGGCGTTGCCCGGCAGCGTGCCGGAGACGACGACGGAATAGGGCGGCACCTCGCCGTAGAAGATCTTGCCGGTCGCGCGATCGACGATCTTGGTCGACTGGCCGAGATAGACGCCCATGCCGACCACCGAGCCCTCGCGCACGATCACGCCTTCGACCACTTCCGAGCGCGCGCCGATGAAGCAGTTGTCCTCGATGATCACCGGGCCCGCCTGCAGCGGCTCGAGCACGCCACCGATGCCGACGCCGCCCGACAGGTGCACATGCTTGCCGATCTGCGCGCAGGAGCCGACCGTCGCCCAGGTGTCCACCATGGTGCCGTTGCCGACATGCGCGCCGAGATTGACGAAGGACGGCATCAGCACCACGCCCGGCGCGATATAGGCCGACTTGCGCACCACCGAGCCCGGCACGGCGCGGAAGCCTTCCTTCTTGAAGCGCGCCGGCGTCCAGCCCTTGAACTTGGAATCGACCTTGTCCCACCACTTGGCGCCGCCGGGGCCGCCGGGGATGGCGCTCATGTCGTTGAGGCGGAACGACAGCAGCACGGCTTTCTTGAGCCACTGGTTGACCTGCCAGTTGCCATCGGCCTGCTTCTCGGCGACGCGCGCGGCGCCGGAATCGAGCAGCTCGAGCGCGGTGTCGACGGCCTTGCGCACCGCGCCTTTGGTCTTGGCGGTGACCTTGTCGCGGGCATCGAACGCCTCGTTGACGGTCTTTTCCAGGCTCTCAAGATTGAATTTGGCAGGCATGACGACCCCGACGTTTAAACTGACGGCCCGGTTTGTCGGGGGCGGGGCGGGGGATGTCAAGCGAGGCGGGAGCCGCTACTCTGCGGCACCCGAACAGGAGCCCGCCGTGCGCCGAAACCTGCGAATTCCGAGCCTGCTGCTCGCCAGCGTCCCCGCCCTCGTGGCCGCCGGGCCGGCCTTCGCCCATCACGTCATGGGCGGCCGGATGCCGGCGACCTTCGCCCAAGGTCTGCTGTCCGGGCTCGGCCATCCGGTCATTGGCCTCGATCACTTCGCCGCGGTGGTGGCGATCGGGTGTCTGGCCGCCGCGCATGGCAGCGGCGCGCGGCTCGCCTTCGGCTATGTGCTGGCGATGATCGCCGGCGTCGCCGTGCATCTGATGGGCGCGAGCCTGCCCGGCGCCGAGTTGTGGGTGGCGGTCTCGGTGATCGCTCTCGGCGCCGTGCTGCTGGCGCGCCGCGATCTGAGCACCGCCGCGGCGCTGGCGCTGTTCGCCGCGGTCGGCCTGCTGCACGGCTACGCGCTGGGTGAATCGATCTACGGCGCCGAACAGACGCCGCTTGTCGCCTACCTGATCGGCCTCGCCGTCATCCAGGGCGGCATCGCGCTCGCCGCCATGAGCGTCGCGCGCCTCATGATGCGCCGCATGGCGCAGGCCGCGCCGTTGCGCCTGATCGGCGCCGGCATTTCCGGCGTCGGCCTCGCGATCCTGGTGCAGCAGCTCGTGCCGGCGGTCTGAAGATCGGAGTTCCGCGCGGTCACAATAATGCCGCGCGGTTGTTTGATTTGTTGAGGTGCGCCCGCGATGGGTCAGACCCGTCGCGGGCCTCGCCATTTTTGAGGAGGCGGACGCGATGGATGTTCCGAACGTCGAGCAACTGGGCAACGAGATCTCGGTATTCGTGACGCAGCTCACCGCCTGGGCTGCGGTGGCGGTCCCGAGTTTCATCGGCGCGTTGATCATGATGATCGTCGGCTGGTGGTTCGCCGGCCGCGTCGAGACCGGCTTTCGCAGCCTGCTCGGCCGCCAGCGTCACATCGATCCGACCTTGTCCGGCGTCATCTCGTCGCTGGCGCGCTACACCATCCTGATCCTCGTCATCGTCGCCGTGCTCGGCCAGCTCGGCATCCAGACCACCAGCATCATCGCCGCGCTCGGCGCCGCCGGCCTCGCCATCGGCCTCGCCATGCAGGGCACCTTGTCGAACATCGCCGCCGGCATGATGCTGCTGTGGCTGCGGCCGTTCCGCGTCGGCGATTACATCGACACCGGCTCGGTCGCCGGCACCGTCAAGGATGTCGGCCTGTTCGCCAGCGAACTGCATTCGTGGGACGGCATCTTCCTGTTCGTGCCGAACTCCGAATTGTGGAACAAGCGCATCATCAACTACTCGCGGCTGCCGACGCGGCTGGTCGATCTGAAATTCGGCATTGCCTATGAGGACGATCCGCAGCAGGGCCAGAAGATCCTGCTCGACCTCGCCAACAATAATCCGATGGTGCTGAAGCTGCCGTCGGAGGCGATGACCTTCGTCGATGAGCTGGGCTCCGACGCGGTGGTGCTGCGGCTGCGCTGCTGGTCGTCGAACGCCGATTACTGGACGGTGCGCCGCGCGCTGACCGAGCAAGGCAAGGCGGCGCTCGAGAGCGCCGGCTTCACCATTCCGTTCCCGCAGCGCCAACTGCGCTACTACGGCCCGCCGCCCGCGCCGGCGGGCGGCGACGACGACAAGAACGCGGCGTAGCGCTTCGCCGTTGCCGATCGGCGCGGCGCGGCGCTATAAGCGGCGCATGCAGACCGATCGGCTCGTCGAAATTCCCGCGCGTCACGGCAAGGCCCTCAGGCTGAACAAGGGCCAGGCCGTGCGCCTCATCAACACGCACGGCACGCAAGTGGTCGATTGCTGGGCGTGGAACGCCGCCGATCTCACCGATCACATGAGCATGGAGGCGACGCGGGTCTGGCTGCAGCGCCTCAATCCGGTGGTCGGCGACACTTTCGTCACCATGAAGCGCAATCCGATCCTCACCATCGTCGAGGACACCTCGCCCGGCGTGCATGACACCTTCATGGCGGCCTGCGACAAGCACCGCTACGAGCGCCTCGGCGTTCGCGAGTATCACCGCAACTGCCTCGACAACATGTTCGAGGGCATGCGGGAACTCGGCATCACACCGCCGATGCCGATTCTGGCGTCCTTCAACGTGTTCATGAACATCGCCGTTCAGAGCGACGGCCGCACGCTGCACACCGGGCCGGTGGTCACCAAGGCCGGCGATTACATCACCTTGCGCGCCGATATGGACTGCTACGTCGCGTTTTCCGCCTGCCCGCAGGATATCGTGAAGATCCAGGGCGAGGCCGGCGTGCCGCGCTCGGCGCACTACGTCGTGCTGAACGACGGCTTCCCGTCACCGCCGCCGCGCGCGACCTGGGTGCCCTGACACAGTGATGGCACGCCAATTGCTTCAAGTTTGGGCAGCGTCAGTTGTCCCAAGCGAGGAGTGGTTTTCATGTCGTTTTTTCGTGCAGTAGCTGCCGGTTTGTTGGGCGCCGCGTTGTTGTCGGGCGCCGCGCACGCGGACGCTCTCGCTGACATTCTCAAGGCCAAGGTGATCAAGGTCGCGGTGCCGCAGGATTTCGCGCCGTTCGGCTCGGCCGGCCCCGATCTCAAGCCGCAGGGCTTCGACGTCGATATGGCGAACTACATCGCCGCCGAGCTCGGCGTGAAGGCCGAGATCATCGCCGTCACCTCGGCGAACCGCATTCCGTATCTGCAGACCAAGAAGGCCGACCTCGTCATCTCCTCGCTCGGCAAGAACGCCGAGCGCGAGAAGGTCATCGACTTCTCCGATGCTTATGCGCCGTTCTTCTCCGGCGTGTTCGGCGCCAAGGACGTCGCGGTCGCCAAGATGGAAGACCTCGCCGGCAAGACCATCGGCGCCACGCGCGGCGCCATCGAGGAGCAGGAAATCACCAAGGCGGCGCCGAAGGACACGACCATCAAGCGCTTCGAGGACAACAACGCCACCATCGCCGCTTTCGTCTCCGGTCAGGTGGATCTGATCGCCACCGGCAACACCGTCGCCGCCGCGATCACCGAGAAGAACCCGTCGCGTCCGGCGACCACCAAGTTCATCATGAACAACAGCCCCTGCTATGTCGGCCTCAACAAGGAGGAGCCGGCGCTCAAGGCCAAGGTCAACGAGATCATCGCCAAGGCCAAGGCCGACGGCACGCTCAACAAGTTCTCCGAGAAGTGGCTGAAGAACCCGCTGCCGGCGGGATTTTGAGCCCCAAGTATAACTCTCCACTCCGTCATGCCCGGCCTTGTGCCGGGCATCCACGCCTTACTTTCTAAGGAAGACGTGGATGGCCGGGACAAGCCCGGCCATGACGAGCGTGTGCGGCGCTCGGATTTGCTTACTGGCCCATTGGCATTGCCATGACCTATCACCTCGAATTCTCCGCGCTGCTGCCGTACTGGCAGGACCTCGCCTGGGGCCTGTGGTTCACCATTGTGCTCACGGTGGTGTCCACGATCGCCGGCATCGCCGTCGGCACGTTGGGCGCGTCGGCGCGCAGCTTCGGGCCGCCGTGGCTGTCGGGCGTGGTGCGCGTCTATGTCGAACTGATCCGGAACACGCCTTTCATCGTGCAGTTGTTCTTCATCTTCTTCGGCCTGCCGGCGCTCGGCATCCGGTTGTCGGAGACCACGGCCGCCTTCATCGCCATGGTGGTCAATCTCGGCGCCTATTCGACCGAGATCATCCGCGCCGGCATCGACGCCGTCCCGAAGGGCCACATCGAGGCCGGCGTGTCGCTCGCCATGATCCGGCTCGAAGTGCTGCGCCACATCGTGCTGCGCCAGGCCTTCGCCAAGATCTATCCGGCGCTGTCGTCGCAGATCGTCATCGTCATGCTCGGCTCGGCGGTGGTGTCGCAGATCTCGGCGCCGGATCTCACCTACGCCGCCAACTTCATCCAGCCGCGCAATTTCCGCGCCTTCGAGGTCTATCTCGTCGTCGCGCTGATCTACCTGCTGCTGTCGATCCTGCTGCGCTACGTCCTGCGCGTCATCGGCGACCGCTACGTGAAGGTCGGCTAGTCATGAGCGACTTCTCCTTCTGGGTCATCCTCAGCAACCTGATCTGGGCGACGCAGTGGACCGTCTACCTGTCGCTGATCGCCTTCGTCGGCGGCGGCATCGTCGGCCTGATCCTGCTGTTCCTGCGCACGTCGCAGATCAAGTGGCTGGAAATCCCGACCAAGCTCTACATCGAATTCTTCCAGGGCACGCCGCTCCTGATGCAGCTCTTCCTGCTGTTCTTCGGGGTCGCGCTGTTCGGCATTGAGGTGTCGCCGTGGATGGCGGCGAGCCTGGCCCTGACCTTGTGGACCAGCGCCTTCCTTACCGAAATCTGGCGCGGCTGCGTCGAGGCGATTCCGAAAGGCCAGTGGGAAGCCTCGGCCAGCGTCGCGCTGAACTACATCGAGCAAATGCGCTACGTCATCCTGCCGCAAGCCATGCGCATCGCCATCGCGCCCACCGTCGGCTTCTCGGTGCAGGTCATCAAGGGCACGGCGCTCGCTTCGATCATCGGCTTCGTCGAACTGACCAAGGCCGGTACCATGCTCAACAACGCGACGTTCCGGCCGTTCCTGGTCTATGCGCTGGTGGCGCTGATCTATTTCTGCCTGTGCTTCCCGCTGTCCTTTCTCGCCAAACGCCTTGAGGGGAAACTCAATGTCGCTCGTTAGCATCCGCGACGTCCGCAAGAGCTATGGCAGCGTCGAAGTCCTCAAGGGCGTGTCGCTCGAGGTCGAGAAAGGCGACGTCGTCGCCATTATCGGCCGTTCCGGCTCCGGCAAATCGACTCTGCTCCGCTGCATCAACGGCCTGGAGACCTATCAGTCCGGCGTCATCCTCGCCGACGGCATCGAGGTCGGCGGCGAACACGCCAATTTGCGCGAACTGCGCCGTCACGTCGGCATGGTGTTTCAGCAGTTCAATCTGTTTCCGCATCTCACCGCCGCCGAGAACGTCATGCTGGCGCCGACGGTCGTCAACAAGACGCCGAAGAAGGAAGCGCGCGCCATCGCCGCCGAGGTGCTGGCCAAGGTCGGCCTGTCGGAAAAGATGGACGCCTATCCGAGCCAGTTGTCCGGCGGACAGCAGCAGCGCGTCGCCATCGCGCGTTCGCTCGCCATGCGGCCGAAGGTCTTGCTGTGCGACGAGATCACCTCGGCGCTCGATCCCGAACTGGTCAACGAAGTGCTGCGCGTCGTCGAACAATTGGCAAAGGAGGGCATGACGCTCATCCTCGTCACCCACGAGATGCGCTTTGCCCGCGATGTCGGCACGCATCTCGTCTTCATGCATCACGGCAAGGTGCATGAATCCGGCGCGCCGAAGGCGGTGTTCGCCGCGCCGCAAACGCCGGAGCTGCAACAGTTCGTGAGCGGGATCGGGTAGGCTCTGACTCGACACACATTCAGCGCGCTCCCCTCCCCCTTGTGGGGAGGGGTCGGGGGTGGGGGTCGAAATTATTCAGCCGTTACCCCCACCCCGGCGACTTCGTCGCCGACCCTCCCCACAAGAGCCTGCCACCGGGCGGGCCGCGCCAGCGGCGCGACCCGGTGGGGGAGGGTAAGCAAGGTCACTCCGCCGGTTGCAGCACGCGCGCCTCGTGCGCCGTAGCGCGCGAGCGCATCGGCTTGAGCACGAACAGCGCCAGCGCCACGACGGCGACATTCATCAGCGCCGTGATGACGAACACCGCGTGCCAGTTGCCGGTGTGGCTCTTGATGATATTGGCGACCGGCACCAGGAAGGCCGACGCGCCCTTGGCGGTGTACAACAGGCTGAGATTGACGGTGGCGAATTTCGGCCCGAACGAGTCGGTGCAGGTCGAGGGGAACAGGCTGAAGATCTCGCCCCAGGTGAGGAAGATCAGCGCCGCGAACACCACGAAGGCCCACGGTGCGGTGCCGAGCGAGCCGAGCAGCCAGTAAGCCACGGCGCCGAGGCCGAAGGCGATCGCCATGGTGTATTCGCGGCCGATCGTGTCGGAGACCCAGCCGAACAGCGGCCGCGCCGCGCCGTTGCAGACATTGTCCACGATTAGCGCCACCGACAGAGCCGAGGCGCCGAACAGGATCGCGGTATTGGCGACGTTGAAGTCCTTGGCGATGAGCGCGATCTGCGCCGTCGCCATCAGGCCCGACGCCGACACCAGCACGAACATCACATAGAGCAGCCAGAACACGGGCGTCTTGAGCATCTCGGCGGGCGTATAGCTGCGCGAGGTCTGCACCAGGTTGCTCGGCGTCGGTACGGCGGCGAGCTCGCCCGCCTCCGGGCCGCGCAGCAGCCAGGCCAGCATGAAGACGATGGCGCCCTGGCCGAGGCCGAACCAGAAGAACGTGCTCTCGTAACCGGCCGTGGCGATCATGGCGCGGATCGGGACCACGGTGAGCGCGGCGCCGGCACCGAAGCCGGCCGCGGTGAGGCCGACGGCGAGGCCGCGGCGGTCGGGAAACCACTTCACCGCGAGGCCGACGCAGGTCGCATAGACCGCGCCGCCGCCGATGCCGGAGAGGACGGCGCCGAGATAGAGGAGGGTGAGTGAATCGGCGATCGAGTTCACGATCCAGCCGGCGGCGATGAGAATGCCGCCGAAGGCGACGACGAGCTTGGGCCCGCGCTGCGGCCCGAGCTTGTCCACGATCCAGCCTTCGACTGGCGTCAGCCAGGTCTCCAGCGCGACGAAGATGGAGAAGGCGAGCTGGATGCCGGCGATCGACCAGCCGTGCTTCTGCTGGATCGGATGCACGAACAAGGTCCAACCATATTGCAGGTTGGCGATCATGATCATGCAGATGATGCCGGCGATCAGTTGCGTCCAGCGGTCGCGCAGCGGCGACTGTGATTGCGTCAATGCAGCATGGGCCATCGTCGAAGCTCCTTGGGTTTCCTCAGGATATTGTTGTTGTTGGTTTTGCTCGCCGCGCACGCGGTGCGTTCCGGCATGCGGAAGCGCGCCGGGGCCGGCGTCAGGCTCGGTGATGGCCATGGGGAACGAGGCGAGGGCGCGGCGCCGTGAACGGCTACGCCTGCAGAGACGGAGCGGATTGCGGAGTGACGAGCCGGGCTCGACCGCATTGCTCAACACCGACGATAGGCGCGCCCCGCTTATCGAAGGTTATTAAGTATACCAGATTGGAAGACGTCAAGATTTGCCCGCAAAATCAGGGCGTTACTTCTGCATAAATTTCAGGCGGTCGCGCTGTCAGCCGAAAGTCGCAAGCCGTTACCCGGCAGCCTGAGACAACAGAAGAATCGGCGCTGGCTGAGTCGTCGATCCGTCATCCTGAGGTGCCCGCCGAAGGCGGGCCTCGAAGGACGACAGCCCGTGACGCCGGAGTTGCAGCAGTTCGTCGGCGGGATTGGGTGAGGGGCACTTTCACGACCGCACATTCGGCGCGCTCCCCTCCCCCTTGTGGGGAGGGGTGGGGGGTGGGGGTCGAAATTGTTCGGCCACTACCCCCACCCCGGCGACTTCGTCGCCGACCCTCCCCACAAGGGGGAGGGTAAGAAGAACTGGTGTCGCCATTTATCTGTGCAGGGCTTCTTTCAAAAACCCCGTCAGATCGTCCGTGACGTAATCGACATAGGGCTCGCCGCGGCCGGCGAGCTCCCAGTCTTCGCGGAACACTTCGCGCTGACCCGACGGCACCACCAGCACCGTGGTCATGCCGAGCGCGTGCGGCACTTCGAGATTGCGCGACAGGTCCTCGAACATCGCCGCCTTGGCCGGCTCGACGCCGTGACGCTTGAGGAAGCGCTCATAGGTGATCGCCTTCGGCTTGGGCTCGAGCTCGGCGGCGACGATGTCGAACACGTCCTCGAAGTGCTTGTCGATCTCGAGCCGCTTCAGCACCGCATCGGCATGCGCCACCGTGCCGTTGGTGAGGATCAGCTTGCGGCCGGGCAGCTTCTCCAGCGCGTCGCCGAGCGCCGGATTGGGCTCGAGCGGCGAGTGATCGATCTTGTGCACGTAATCGAGATAGGCGTCGGGATCGAGCCCGTGCTCTGTCATCAGCCCGCGCATCGTCGTGCCGTAACGCTTGTAGTAGTCCTTTTGCAGGCGAAAGGCTTCGTCATGCGTCACCTTGAGGAATTCGGCGACATAGGCGCGGATGCGGTCGTCGACCTGCTGCCACAGCAGGTGATGCGGATAGAGCGTGTTGTCGAGATCGAACACCCAGGTTTCGACCCGGGAGAAATCGCGTTTTGTCATGGGCTCCTTCAACGTCATTCCGGGGCGGCGCGCAAGCGCGAGCTTCGCTCGCGTCCCGGAATGACCTCAGGGCTCCTTGAACCGGATGGTGGTGGCCGGTTCCCGCGCCAAATCGACCTCGGCGTAATTGGCGGCGTTCAGCCCGCGCGCGGCGCAGTCCTTGTTGTCGGAGAGTTCGAAACGGCCGTCGCGCGTGCACAGCGGCACGCTGCCGCCCCAGGCGAGCGGCGCCCCGCCGCGCTTGAGCGCGCGGCTGGTTTCGTCCACCGCCTCGGCGTAGCTGTACAGCTTCTTCGGATCGCCGCGCAGATCGGGCCGCACGCAGTGCCCGGCCTCGACGCGGTACCAGCCGCGCGTGATGATGCCGCCGGATTCCACGGTGCCGATCGCCGCCATCACCGGATAGGTCGTGTCGTTGCACCAGGCAAAGCCGTGGCCTTCCGGGCTCTGCGCCGCGGTGAGCAGCGTATTGAAGAAGTCCGGCGCGTTCACCGCGTCGGCCGGCAGCTTGCGGTCGGCGAGGAACTTGGCGATGGCGGCTTGCGTCTTGCCGCCCTGTACGCCGTCGATCGGATTGGCGTCGTAGCCGGCGATCACCAGCAGGCGCTGGATACCGGCGAGCCGGGCCTGGTCGTCGTCGTAATCGGCTTCCTCGGCGAGGTTGATGGCCGGGCCCTTCGGGCCGTCCGACGGCCGCGCCGCCGAGAAGCGCACCTGCTGGCTCATCGGACAGGAGCGCGCGTCGGCGATCTGGAACTGGCCCTCGCGCACGCAGAAGTCGGCATTGCCGTTCTGCGGCAGCGGCGCCGAACCGTAGACCGGCGGCGTGCGCACATGGATGTAGCTCATGTCGGCGTCATAGGCGCCGTCGATGACCTGTTTGCACTGGCCGGGATCGACGGTGAACCAGCCGCGCGTCTCGACCTGCGCGCGCTTTTCGAGGCCGAGCGCGACGTCCATGCGGTACGAGGTGCGGTTGCAGAGCGTGAGTTCGGCCCGCGCGGCGGTCGCGGTACAAACCGCGGCGGCGGTAACGAGCCCGGTGATGACCTTGCGAATCATGCGCGCATGCTAGCGGAAGGCGCGCACGATCGCAGGCGTCACTTATGCATCAAGGTCCCGGCGCCGTGGTCGGTGAGCAGCTCCAGCAGCACCGCGTGCGGCACCTTGCCGTCCATGATGACGACGCCCTCGACGCCCTGGTCGAGCGCGTAGATGCAGGTCTCGACCTTGGGGATCATGCCGCCGGAGATGGTGCCGTCGGCGATCAGCTTGCGCGCGTCGGCCACCGACAGGTCGGTGATCAGGTTCTTGTTCTTGTCGAGCACGCCCGGCACGTCGGTGAGCAGCAGCAGGCGCTTGGCCTTGAGCGCGCCGGCGATGGCGCCGGCGAAGGTGTCGGCGTTGACGTTGAAGGTGCCGCCGTCGGCCGAGGCGGCGACCGGCGCCAGTACCGGGATCATCTCCTTGCCGAGCACGGCGTTGAGCACGAACAGATCGACCTTGTCGGGCTCGCCGACGAAGCCGAGATCGACCACCTTCTCGATGTTGCTGCCGGGATCGACCACGGTGCGCGTGACCTTCCTGGCCTGCACCATGTTGCCGTCCTTGCCGCACAGGCCGATGGCCTTGCCGCCGGCGGCGTTGATGTAGCCGACGATCTGCTTGTTGATCGAGCCGGCCAGCACCATCTCGACGATCTCGACGGTGGCCGCGTCGGTGACGCGCAGGCCGCCGGCGAATTCCGACTTGATGTTGAGCTTCTTGAGCATCGCCGCGATCTGCGGCCCGCCGCCATGCACGACCACCGGATTGATCGCGGCCTGCTCGAGCAGCACGATGTCGCGGGCGAAATCGCGGGCCATCTCCTCGTCGCCCATGGCGTGGCCGCCGTATTTCACCACGACGATCTCCTCGTCGTACTGCTGCATGTGCGGCAGCGCCTCGGAGAGGATGCGCGCCTGTTCCTGCGGATCGGTTTTCTGGGTCATTTACCCGCGACCTTGTTGGCTGTTCCGGTGGCTCTTCTAGCGGCGCGCGGCGAGCGCGGCAATGGCGACCACGAGCCAGCTGATGATCAGCAGCGTGCCGCCGGCCGGCGCGGCGAAGGGGAACAGGCGGTGGCCGAGATAAGCGCGCATGGCGACGTCGGCGGCGAACAGCGCGGCGCCGATGACGAAGCCGGCCGAGGCGGCAACGCCGAGCGGCCGCAGCGTCAGCCCGCCGCGCGTCGCCAGCGTGACGGCGATGGCCGCGCAGGCGTGGATCATGAGGAGGTATCCGGCGCTGTCGAGCCCCATGCCGACTTTCGCGCCATGCGCCCCGGCCGCCGCCAGCATGACGCCGGCCGCGCCCATCAGCCCGGCGCAAACGATGAAGAGGGTGTCCATGGTCTCTCTTTCTCCAGCCAGAATCTCCGCTCATTCCCGCGCAAGCGGGAATCCAGACTTGCTTACTCTTTCTCAGCTTAAGTCTGGGTCCCCGCTTCCGCGGGGACGAGCGGAGTTTGAACTCCAGCCCCCAATTTACCCCTTCCGCTCATTCAGCAACCTCGCCACCGCGGCGCGCATCGACTCCAGCCCGAAGCCGGTTTCGCTCGACGTCGCCAGCACGGTGGGGAAGGCGGAAGGGTACTTCGCCATACCGGCCTCGACTTGCTTCACGCGCGTCTCGATCTCGGAGGCCTTGATCTCGTCGGCCTTGGTCAGCACCACTTGGTAGCTCACCGCCGCCGAGCCGAGCACCTTGAAGGTCGGCACGTCGGTCTCCTTGAGGCCGTGGCGCGCGTCGATCAGCACATAGACGCGGGCGAGGTTGGCGCGGCCGAGCAGATACTTCTCGATCAAGTCGGTCCACGCCGCGATCTTGGATTTGGCCGCGGCGGCGTAGCCGTAGCCCGGCATGTCGACGAGCGTGAGTTCGCCGCCGCCGTTGAAGAAGATCAGCTCCTGCGTGCGGCCCGGCGTGCGCGAGGTGCGCGCCAGCGCCTTGCGGCCGGTGAGCGCGTTGATCAGGCTCGACTTGCCGACATTGGAGCGGCCGGCAAAGGCGATCTCGGTGCCGCGCATCTTCGGCAGCGACTCAAGCGACGACGACGCAGCGAAGAACTGCCAGTCGGCGTTGAACAGCTTGCGGCCGGTCTCGATCTCGCCGCGGGTGAAGTCGGTCATGGGAACGTAGCGCCTCGGCATACTCGGCGTCATGCCCGGCCTTGTGCCGGGCATCCACGTCTTGCTTGTCGCCATAGCGTAAAGACGTGGATGGCCGGGACAAGCCCGGCCATGACGGGGTTCGGATCGTGCGCCCGCCTCTATCACGTTTCCTCCGCCTTGGCTTCCCCGGCCTCTGCCTGGCGCGACGCCACGAAGGCATTGATTCGCCGCGCCAGGTCGTAGCGAAAGGCGTCCATATCCTCGGGCATGTCGGCACAGTGGACGCATCGGCTCGCAGTCCCGGCCTGCGCATTGTGCTGCGCCAGCAGGGCGTTCAATTCGCGCAAGGTGCGGGTCAGCGACGATAGCGCGCGTCCGGCCTGCTCCATCTCGCGCGGGCCGGCGCCTGCAGCGAGCCGCGCGATGATCGCCTCGATCGCCGGCAGCACGCGCGCCACTGCGCCTTGCAGCCGCTCGCCGATGTCGGCGGGTGCAGCTTGCTCATCTTTACCCTCCCCTGGAGGGGGAGGGTCGACCGTTTGAGCGGCAGCGATATTCTCCATCCCTCCCCCCGCGGAGCGGTGGGGAGGGTCGCCCGCACGAGCGTCAGCGAGGGCGGGCGGGGTGGGGGGCGGAAGTGCAACGTGCTCGATCGCGCAATGTCCCCCCACCCCCGACCCCTCCCCGCCATTCGCTTCGCGAACGGGGGGAGGGGAGAACGACGGCGTCATTGCCCTCACCGCCGCCGGCCCCTCGCGCGGCACCGGCGGCGGCCGCCGCCGCGTCCAACCCCAGCGCCGCATGCGGTTGCGCAAAGTGGTGGAGGAAATGCCGTACGCAACGCAGATGTCTTCGACCGGCGTGTCGCGGGCTTCATAGGCGGCGCGAACCTGCGCCCAGGCTTCCGGGGTGAGGGTGGTCATGGCGATGTCCTTTGAAGAATGCGTGGGCGTGCAGCGGCGGGCGCTGCGCTTGCTTTTCCCTCCCCCGCTTGCGGGGGAGGGTTGGGGAGAGGGAATGCCGCGAGCGCAGCCAAAAACTCCGCTCATTCCCGCGCATAGCCGTTCGCAGAACGGCGTTCTTCAACGCGAAAGCGGGAATCCAGGAGCGGTGCGCGCGGCATCAGATGCAATTGTGAGGAATGCGCCTTTTATGCCCAACCAGCGTCACGCTGTCAAGGAATTTAATCTGAGTTGCGGATTGCCCTTTTGAGGGTTATGTTGCAACGTAGAACATGGAGCCGCTCATGCGCGAAATGACCGTTCGCCAGGCTAATCAGAACTTCTCGCAGGTGATCTCCGCCGCCGAGGGCGGCGAGACGATCGTCATCACCAAGAACGGCAAGCCGGTGGCGAAGATCACGCCGCAGACGGCGGACCGGACGGCCGATCCCGACTGGCGCGCGGCATATGCGGCCTTGCGCAAAAGCCTGCGCGGCAAGACGGCGACTGGCTATCGGGTCGGCACGATCACCGAAGAAGATAAATACGGCGACGATCCCGCATGACGCGGGTCGCGCTCGACAGCAATATACTGATCTACGCCGAACTCGAACCGGAGTCGGCGAAGGGCAAGCGCGCTGCCGATCTGATTCTGCGAGCCGCACGGGATGGCGTCATCCCCGCGCAGGTGCTCGGCGAATATCTGCGCTTCGTGCAGCGCCGCATTCCGGCGCGCTTCGAGGAAGCGGCGCGGCAGGTCTCTCTGTATCAGGCTGCCTTTCTGACGCCACCGACAACTGACGCCGTGATTGTCGCAGCGTCCGCAATGGCGCGCGCACATCGCCTGCAAATGTGGGACTGCGTAGTTTGCGTTGCGGCGCTCGATGCCGGCGCCAAGGTGCTGCTGACCGAAGACATGCAGGACGGCCGGACGCTGGACGGCCTGCGACTCATCAATCCGTTTGCGCCCGAGAACGATGCGGCTGTTGACGCGGTGTTGAGCGATTGATCTGAAGGGCGTAGCCCGGATGGAGCGCAGCGAAATCCGGGGCAGCGCCGCGACCCGTGCCAACCTAGACCCGTCATCCTGAGGTGCGAGCGCGCCATCAGCGCGCGAGCCTCGAAGGATGAGCGGCCCTCGGTCGCACGGGCCGTCGCCCTTCGAGGGCCGCGCTGACGCGCGGCCACCTCAGGGTGACGGAGCGAGGAGAGTGCGCGCAGTCCCGCTCTCTCCGTTCGTCCCCGCGGAAGCGGGGACCCAGCAAGTTATGTAGGGGCACAATCTTGGGTCCCGGCTTCCGCTCCGCTGCAGCCGGGCTACGGCGCTGCGGTTGACCACCGCCCCAAAACAAAATCGCCGGATCTTTCGACCCGGCGATTTCTTATTTTCGTCTCTTCCGTCCAGCGCCGCCCTCTACGTCTCGGCCTTCTTCTTACTGAACGTACTCTTGATATTGTCGAACAGCTCTATCTTCGCGCCGTTCTTGCGCATGATCACCGCCTGCTGCGCCACCGACAGCGTGTTGTTCCACGCCCAGTAGATGACGAGGCCGGCCGGGAACGAGCCGAGCATGAAGGTGAAGATGATCGGCATCCAGTTGAAGATCATCGCCTGCGTCGGATCCGGCGGCGCCGGGTTGAGCTTCATCTGCACCCACATCGTCACGCCCATGATCAGCGGCCAGATGCCGAGATGCAGGAAGTGGCCGATCACCGGCACGATGGTCGGGTCGATCGGCAGCAGGCCGAACAAGGTGAAGATGTTGGTCGGGTCCGGCGCCGACAGGTCGCGGATCCAGCCGAAGAACGGCGCGTGCCGCATTTCGATGGTGACGAACAGCACCTTGTACAGTGAGAAGAACACCGGGATCTGGATCAGGATCGGCAGACAGCCGGCCAGCGGGTTGATCTTCTCCTTCTTGTACAGCTCCATCAGCATCTGCTGCTGCTTGGCCTTGTCGTCCGGATAACGCTCGCGCAGCGCCACCATCTGCGGCTGCACCGCCTTCATCTTGGCCATCGAGGCGTAGGACTTGTTGGCGAGCGGGAAGAAGATCAGCTTGACGATCACCGTCACCATGAGAATGGCGAGGCCGAAATTGCCGAGCAGATGGAAGAAGAAGTCCATCGCCAGGAACATCGGCTTGGTGATGAAGTAGAACCAGCCCCAGTCGATCAGCAGGTCGAAGTGGTTGAGGCCGAGCGCCTTGGTGTAGCCGCCGATGCCGACCAGCGGGAAGTTGATGCCGACGGCGGAGACTTCCTTGGCGCCGGCGAACAGGCGGCCGGTGGCGTTGCCGGTCGCGCCGGGCGCGACGGTGACGCCGTTCATCAGGTAGTCGGTCTGGTAGGTCGGCGTCGTGCCGATCGTGCCGGTGGTGAAATGCGCGGTCAGCGCCGCGTCGGTCGGCGGCAGCAGCGCCGCGGCCCAGTATTTGTCGGTGATGCCGAGCCAGCCGTCGGTCACCTTGAACTCGACCGACTTGGCGCCGTTGGCGTTCGGCTTGAGGTCGAGCATGCTCTTGTAGGTGTATTCCTGCAGGCCGTCCTTGCCGAGATAGCCGACCAGGCCCTCATGCAGCACGTAATAGCCGGCGGTCACCGGCGTGCCGTGGCGCGAGATCAGCGCGTAAGGATAGAGCGTCACCGGCTTGTCGGAGGCGTTCGCCACCTCGTCCTGCACGGTGAACAGGTATTTGTCGTCGACCGCGATGGTGCGCTTGAAGGTGAGGCCGGCGCCGTTGTCCCAGGTGAGGGTGACCGGATGGCCGACGTCGAGCTTGTTGTTGCCGGTCTGCGTCCAGACGGTGTCGCCGGTCGGCGTCTTGACGTCGGCGGAGGCCGGGGTCCAGCCGAACTCGGCGTAGAACGGCTCCGGGCTGCCGGACGGCGACAAGAGCGTGATCGGCGGCGATTTCGGATCGACGGTCTCGCGGAACTTGAGCAGCGACAGGTCGTCGATGCGGCCGCCCTTGAGCGCGATCGAGCCCTTGAGCACGCCGGTGTCGATCGGGATGCGCGGCGCGGCGGCGATGGCGGCGGCGCGGGTCTGCGTGGTGGGCTGGCCGGTCGCGGTGTTCGGGGCGCCGGGGACGGTGCCGGGGGCGGCGGGCGCGAGGCCGGACTGGGCGTTGCCGGTCGGCGGCGCCACGGGCTGGGACTGCTGCTGCTGCTGCGCCAGCTGCTTCTGCTTCTCCGCCTGCGGCACGGCGTAAAAATATTGCCACGCAATCAGCACAACCGCCGACAGCACAATGGCGAGAATGGTGTTCTTATTGTCGGTCATCGGGATCCCGTTTTCAGGCTTCCTGCCGCGGTCGCGCCCCACTGTGAGCACGCCCCAGTGCCCGGTCGAAATCGTGCGCGATGCGCTCGAATGGCAGGCTCAGCGCCGCCTGGCGCCCCACTAGCACATAATCATGCCCGCTGTGCATGCGCGATTTGCCGTGGAGACGGACCACTTCGCGCAGACGCCGGCGGACGCGGTTACGCTCGACGGCGTTCCCGACTTTGCGCGAGACGGTGAAGCCGACCCGGATCGGGCCGTTTTCGTCGCGTTTGCGCATTTGGAGTACAAAAGCGGCGGCCGGAACCTTGGTCCCGGTCGCCGCTTTGAGAAAGTCCGCCCGTTGCTTCAACCGTTCCATTGAAAGCAGACGTCGCGGCGGGGAGGCCCGCCGGTCAGGCGCTGAGCCGCTTGCGTCCGCGGGCGCGGCGAGCCTGGACGACCTTACGGCCGCCCGTGGTCTTCATGCGCGCGCGGAACCCGTGACGGCGCTTGCGCACAAGCTTGCTCGGTTGGTAGGTCCGCTTCACGATCAAATCTCCGCTGATGGCGCCGTGGGGCCGGGGCAAAAGCCCCGAAATCCGCCAAAAACCCCGACTTTTCCGGGTCAGGCACCGATATGGGGCGGCTTATAAGGGACGCTTTCGGGTCCGTCAATGCGAGGGGGCGGGCCTTCTCTGTGGACCTCAGTTGCGAGCCATCCGAACCCGTTTTTCGGTGCCGGCGCTGCTGGAACTCTTGTCCCGGCTGTCTGAAAGGCAAACATCGGCCTAGAATCCCGGCTAACCGCGTCCGGCGGACGAGGTTTGACCGGGTTCGGCAGCGGGGCGCATCATGCCGTTGCGACGATCAAGGATGAGACTGGAGTGAACACGCTCCCCGAAGCGATGAACGAGGTAACCGGCGCGGCAACCCCCGGCCGGCCGGCGGTCCGCATCGGCCTGTCCGGCAAACTGTTGGTGCTGACAGTGGCCTTCGTGCTCGTGGCCGAAGTGCTGATCTACGTGCCGCTCATCGCCAACTTCCGCCTCAACTGGCTCAACGACCGCCTGGCCGCTGCCCACACCGCCGCGATGGTTCTCGATGCCGCGCCAAGCGGCATGGTGCCGGAGAGCCTTGCCAAGCAGATTCTAGACTCCATCGGCGCCCGCGCCGTCGCGATGAAGATGGGCGATCAGCGCCGCTTGCTCGCCGCAGCCGACCTGCCGTCCTCGATCGAGGAGGATGTCGACATGCGCCACGTCATGTGGTGGCAATCGATCAAGGAAGCTTTCGACGTCCTCCTATTCTGCAAGCCCAATGACGTGATGCGCGTGATCGGCCCCGCGCCGATGGCCGAGGGCCAGTTCATCGAAATCATTCTCGACGAAGCGCCGCTGCGTTCTGCGATGCTGAGTTTCTCGGTCACGATCATGCTGGTGTCGCTCGGCATCTCGGCATTCACGGCGATGCTGGTATTCTTCGCCCTGCATTATCTGCTGGTGCGGCCGATGGGCCGCCTCACCGCCAACATGGTGGCGTTCCGCGCCGATCCTGAGAACGCCGCGCGTATCATCGAACGTTCGGGCCGCCGCGATGAAATCGGTACCGCCGAAGAAGAACTGGCGGCGATGCAACGAGAGCTCGCCTCGATGCTGCATCAGAAGAACCGGCTTGCGTCACTGGGCCTCGCGGTCGCCAAGATCAATCACGACCTGCGCAATCTGCTGGCGTCGGCGCAGTTGTTTTCCGATCAGCTCTCGAGCCTGCCCGATCCGAAAGTGCAGCGCTTCGCCCCTAAGCTGATGCATGCCCTGGAACGCGCTGTCGCACTTTGCCAGACGACATTGTCCTACGGCCGCGCCCAGGAAGCGCCCCCCGATCGCAAGACCGTCCCGGTGGAGTCGCTGATCGAAGAGGTGCGCGAGTCGCTAGGCCTCACGATGGAGGTGCCGATCCGCTGGATCGTTTCGGTCGAGCGCGGCCTCACCATGGAGGCCGACCCCGATCAGATGTTCCGGGTGATAGTCAATCTCGGACGCAATGCCATTCAGGCGCTCGAAACCCACGGCACGCGCGACCCGGCGCGCGATCAGATCCGCATCACCGGCCGCCGCGAAGGCGATCTCGTGGCCATCGAAGTGTCGGATACCGGGCCGGGCCTCTCGGAGCGGGCGCGCAGTCATCTTTATCAGGCCTTTCAGGGCTCGACGCGTCCCGGCGGCTCCGGTCTGGGCCTCGCCATCGCCGCCGAACTGGTCCGCGCCCATGGCGGCGAGATCAACCTCGTTCCGGGCACCATGGGAGCGACCTTCCGCATCACCGTTCCCGATGGCGCGGTCGAACTGGCGGCGCGGCGGACGGCGCGCGCGCGCGCCTGAGCAGCCGCCTCTTTTTAAACTTCACGCAATTGCGAATGACGAAAGACGCCTGGCCGGTGTTGGCTTCGGTGGGGCGACACTATGTGCGCTATCTGCGATAGCCAAAAGGTCCTGTCATGCCTTCACCTCAATCTGCGCTTCTCGGATTGGCGACCGCCGTTCCACCTCACACGCTGGAACAAACCGCCGTCGCTGCGCTGGCGCGCCGTGTCTATGAGCAGAGCTTCGCGCGCTTCCCCAAACTTGCCGACATCTACGTCAACGCCGGTATCGAACAGCGCTATTCGGCCAAGCCGATCGACTGGTTCGAAGAGCCGCACGATTGGCCGGAGCGCACGCAGGCTTATCTGGCGAGCGCGAGCGCCTTGTTTGTCAATTCGGCGCGTGATGCGCTCAAGCGTGCTGGCTTGAAGCCGCGCGATGTCGATGTCGTCGTCACGGTGTCATCGACAGGCATCGCCACGCCCAGCCTCGAAGCTCTGGTCGGCGACGAGATCGGTTTCCGGCCGGATGTTCTGCGCGTGCCGGTGTTCGGTCGCGGCTGCGCCGGCGGTGTGGTTGGCCTGTCGCTTGGCGCACGATTGGCGCAGGCGAAGCCCGGCGACGTCGTTCTCGTCGTCGTCGTCGAGTTGTGTACGCTCGCCTTCCGATCGGATCGTTCGACCAAGACCGACGTGATCTCGTCGGCGCTGTTCGGCGACGGCGCGGCGGCGTTGGTGTTGCGCGCGGGGGACGACGGCGCCGGCATCAAAATCGGCGCCACGGCCGAGCACACCTGGCCGAAGACGCTGGACATCATGGGCTGGACCATGGATCCGACCGGCTTTGGTGTCGTATTATCGCGTTCGCTGCCGCGCTTCATCGAGCAGAAACTGGCCGCGCCGGCGCGACGTTTCATCAAGCATGCGCGGTTAACCGCGCCGCAACTGGTCTTCCATCCTGGCGGCACCAAGGTGCTCGAAGCCGTCGAGTCGACGCTCGAGTTGCAAACCGGAACGCTGCGCGACGAACGCGAGGTGCTTCGCACGCACGGCAACATGTCGGCGCCGACGGTCTTGTTCGTGCTGGAACGTGCGTTGCGGCGCGGCCTGCGCGGGCCGGCGCTGCTCGCGGCGATGGGGCCGGGCTTCACGGTTTCGCTGGCCGCGCTCGAGGTCGCCCATGGTTGAAGGATTGGGTGAAAGCATGGGTGTCGGCGCATGGCTCATCGGCTTTCTCCTGGTGCAGCGCCTCGCCGAGCTTATGCTCGCCCGACGCAACACGGCAGCGCTCCGCGACGCCGGCGCCGTGGAGTTCGGCGCCGGACATTATCCGGTCATGGTGGCGCTGCATGCGGCGTGGTGGTTGACGCTGGCCTGGTTCGGTTACGACAGGACGGTAAATGTCGGCTGGCTGGCGCTGTTCGTGCTGCTGCAAGCCGGCCGGGTCTGGGTCATCGCCAGTCTCGGACGGCGCTGGACGACCCGGATACTGGTATTGCCGGGGGCGCCGCCGGTCATCGGCGGGCCGTATCGCTGGCTGCGGCATCCGAACTACCTGATCGTGGTGCTGGAAATCGCCGTGGTTCCCCTCGCGCTCGGCCTGCCGGGGGTGGCGCTCATCTTCTCCGCGGCCAATGCAGCTCTGCTGGCCTGGAGAATCCGTCTGGAAAACAGGGCTTTGGCCTGGTCGGCCGGCTCCGGCAGGCAACCAGAGGCATTTCCCTCCGCGACACTTGCCAACGGATACCCAAGACGATAGCTAGTGCCCGTCCCGCCCGGCTACCTGGCGGCGACGTCAGCGCCCGTAGCTCAGCTGGATAGAGCACCAGACTACGAATCTGGGGGTCAGAGGTTCGAATCCTTTCGGGCGCGCCATCTTTTCAATGACTTAGCTCTGGTCGGAGCGTCCGCGTTACCGGATGTTACCGAGTGCGTTACCGAAAGCCGGTTACGGCCTAGAGCGCTTTCGCAATAGTTATCAGTGCGCGTCTGCTGACTACTCGGACCTGGATGAAATCCGCTTTTTCATAGCGCCAGACAACATCGTCAGCGCGGTGGATCTGCGCCATGCTCTCGGCGTGGTGTTCCGGACCAAAGCTCTGCACCATGCTGTTGCCAGCTACGTCAAGCCAACGCACGATCGCGAAGCGCGGCAGATGATCCAACATCACGCCCTTGGGGGCGATGAGCTGGAGCGCATTTTGCGCAAGAGGTCGAGAGCCGAAAAGGCGTTTCCCTGGTTCTGGGTGTCTCCCTGCGACTGACCAAAAGTGTGGATCGGACTCAGGCGGAAATAAACCCTGCCGGATATTGTCAATTCGCCTTGCCAAGAAGTCTTCCAAGCTGACGCGGGGCTTTTTGGCTCCCAAGGATTGCAGCTTGGCGTAGTTGTGCAGCACGCGCAGCGAATCCTTGGCAAAATCGCTGCCGGTTGCAGCAATCAAAAGTCTGGCCGCGTCCAAGCTTGTCATGGCCGCCGCTGAGCTGCCGTACCCCTTAAACGAGATCTCGCCGCCGGCCCGGATGGTGCGCAAGTGAAGCTGCGCGCTTTCGGGAGAAATCCCGAGCGCCTCGCTGACCACCGCCGCCAAACCCCGCGAGCTAACCACCACACCCCCGAATCATTGAGGGCATTAACTATAGGGCAAAACTGAATTTTCAGTAGACCTTTTCTGCCATTGGCCCAAGTGGTATAAAAGGTCCACTGGAGGTCAGATGGCTAAATCCTTGGAGTTTCGAGTTCTGGCCGGGACGGGGACCTTGGTCCCGACCCCGCTTTATGTCGACGAGACGACGCTCGCGGCCATCGTGGTGGGCGACCAAGCCAAACAGTGGCCGGCGATCCGCGCGATGCTCGATCGCGAGGGCATGCCGACCGCCCGCCGCGCCTTTGGCGGCCTCTACTATCTGCCGGCGCAACTCAAGTTTTTCGACAAGCGTGAGGGTATTACGCGCGGCGACGCCTACGATTTCGTCGCGGACGGACCCGCGCGGTTCGACCGGTGACGGGAATGCGACGCTCGCGGAAGTCGTCCGTCACGATCGGTGGTCAGGTCTATGACTTGGAAGCGCCCGGTCTGAAGTGCGTCCGACGCCGGCGGACGACGGACTTGTACTGGGCGTGTGATGAAGGCGAGGAGTTCAGTGCGTATAAGCCGCGCTCCGTTCGCATTCACGTCAATACGTCGGCGACCGAGGCGCATGACGTCGACAGGGCTCTTCAAGCCATTGAAGACATATGCCGGCGCGAGCAGGGGGCGATGTTGTCCTGGGCGGACGGCCACCGTGCGGACCGAGAGCGGTTGGCCCCCCGCTTCGATGGCACCATGGGCAGCCTGATCGCCCTGTGCCGATCAGACCCGGAGAGTGGATACCAAGATTTAAAATCAAATACGAAGGCTAGCTATGACGAGGCGTTCAAGGTCGTCACCGAGACGATCGGCTCGCGTCGATTGGATTGCATTCATAGCAAGTGGTTTCGAACCTGTTACCGAAATTGGCGAGCGCCAGCGAGCGTTGGTGGGCCAGAACGATTGAGGCGCGCGTACTACGCCATTCAAGTTGTTCGGGTGGCGCTGGACTACGGCGTGCAATCCGGCTTGCCGAATTGCCAAAGACTCAGGGACGGAATGTCCAAGATTCGGTTCGCGAAAAACGCGCCCCGAGAAGAGGCGATGACCTATTCGCAGGCCGTAGCGATCGTTGATCGCTGTCTTCGTAGCAACGACATCTCGATGGCGCTCTGCCAGGCCGTGCAGTGGGACACCATGATGCGGCAAAAAGATACGATCGGGGAATGGCGGCCGGAGCCGGCCTGCTATCAACTGAAACCCGGTGAGATTCGCCGAGGTCAGCGGGTGTGGTCGGGGCTAACGATCGACAAGCTCGAACCTGGCGCGACGCTCGTCGTCCGTACGACAAAGACCGCTCAGCCGGTCGTGCACCTTATTTCAGAATGCCATCTTATTTTGCGCTGTCTTCCGTACGTGGACAGGAGCGCCCCTCATGCGCCTGTTGCCGTCAACTCGCATGGGACACCGTGGGCCGATCATCGATCGTTCGGCAAGGCGTGGCGATCATATGCCGATCGATGCGGCGTCCCGCAAACCGTGAGGAACATGGACTCGCGTGCGGGCGGCATCACCGAGGCCTCCGCCGGCGGTGCGTCAGACGATGATCTCGCGACGCAGGCGGGCCAGGCCGACAAGTCTACCACGCGCCGAATTTATAAACGTCAGGCGGTTGAAGTGTCTCGGCGGGTCCAAAGCAGCCGCCGAGCGGCGAGGAAAATCGACAATCAGCCGTCACCGAACCCTTCACATGACACGCAAGGAGATGAGCCATGACGGACGCGAGAACCGACGATGATGATCAGGGGGAACCAAAGATGATGGCGACCTCCACCGGGGAGAAGAACATAGGCATTGGTGAAGGAGACGCCACCGGGCAGCTCGACCTTGGAGTGGCGCCGCACGGGCCGGCCTCGGACGAGGCCGTCCTTCCGCCCCTCGGGCCGCTGGTCGAACCACCTCAAAGTCGGGCCGACGAGAACACAAGCCGAAGGAAAATACGGCGCAAATCCAAGTCGACAAAATCCAAGTCTCCAGGCCCGGCAGAAAAGCCTGCAGGCGATGCTGCTGCTTCTAAACCGGATGTGAACTCTATGGACGCGGTCATGGACACATACCTTCGTGGCACGCGTCTCGCGGCATCGCCGCCTTTGCCGACAGACTTCCTGCCCCCCACGTTGCAGGCCCTGCTTCCGGACCCGCTCTTGGCTTGCGCGGCGTTGGCGGCGCTCGGCGCGGTGGTGGGTCAGAAGGTTCAGCTGATAAAGCCCGATGGCTCCGACAGCTCTTTGGCCCTGCGCCTCGGAATCGTCGGCAACCATCGGCGGTTGCCGGATGCGCTTATCCCGATCCTCGGCGCCGCATACGAGCTGCAAACCGAGGAAATTCAGACCTGGGCCAAAGGCCGCGCGAACGATCAGCTGGCGAATGCTGCGGAGGAAGTTCGGCGGAGGCTGCGGCGCCAAATGATCGCCAACGCCGGACTGTTGGGCTGTGCTTCAGCGCTCCCCGAGATTGTGGATGAACAGAGGACTGCCGTCGAGGACTGCCCGCAGCTTGTGGCGCGGGACGCCGGACCGAAGGATATCGGCACTACCCTAAAGGCCGGTCGGTCGGGAATTCTGGTCGTCGATGGACGCCGGATGCCTCATATGGCCCCCTATGCGATGAACTATGACGCCGCGTTGGCGGACTTGCTCAATCTGGCCGCAGCCGGCAGGCCCCTTGAAATCCCCGCGGAACAAAAGATTGGGATTCGGATGCGGGCGGTCTCGATTGCTGCGATCGGCGTGCTTTCGATCATCGACACCTTCAGTCTCAGCAAGGTTGACGAGGGCGCTTATGTGGGCGCCATGTTCGCGGTCAATGGTGGCAGCACTGCCGCTCATCAGGATCAGGCAGTCGCCGAAGGCCTTCTCGACGTGTTCAGGAATGCGATCAAATTGTCCGAAAGCGCTCAGACTGTGCGACTGACGTTTTCCAAGCCAGCGCAGGCCGCCGCTGATCATAGTGCTGGGACCTTCTTTGACCTCGCCAAGGCCGCACGTCGACCGCTAGCGGACTACTATCGACAACTCGGCGACATCACGGCGCGGGTGGCGGCCATTCTCCATGTCCTAGACCATTCCGAGGCACGTAAAGACGCTTTAAGCCCGGTGATCGACAAGGCGACGGTGCTGCGAGCCGTACGCTTCGCCGAAACGTGTCTAGCGAAGGCGGCAGAGAGCGTTCTTGGCCCATCGAGCGAACCGCCGGACCTGCGAAACGCCCGGCGGCTCCTGAGTTACGCTCAGACCTTCTGCAGCGAAGACTATCCGATCGTCGCGCGTCGCGACCTCGTGAGGCATTTTCAACGGTCAATCTCGGTGCCGGCCGCGGATCAAGCGGTCAGGCGGCTGGTCTCCGACGGGTTGTTCATCAGCCCGAACCCTTCGGTCGAAGGGCCGAATCTCAGTTACCGTGTCAACGAGGTGGTCTTCGACCCAGCTAATGAATTGCCGGATCTGGTCAGTGATCCCCGCCGATCGCGACCGTGATTCCGGGGCAGGCCGCCTTATACCACCAACACGTGGACGCAGATGTAGGTTTGAGCTGCTCCGCCTTGGTGGCCAAGCCGGCGGCTGTCGATGACGGTCTCAAGGGCCTTAGCGTTCTACGGCGGCGGCTTCTTGCAGCCGTGTGCCCGGGGGCGAAAAGAAGCCCGTTAGGCTAATGCCTGCTGCTATACCTGGCGGAGTTGCCGGAGCTTATCCCGAGGCTGACGTGTCAACAGGGCTGCGGTTCGCCCCAGTGGCGAAGGATCGCCCCCCTGTTGACAGCTTGAATCGCTCCCAGCCCAGCTCCCGCTACACAGAAAAAGCGCCCGCCAATCACTTTGCTGTTTTGCAGTCTCGGGGGCATCCCAGCTCCGAGAATCTTCGGACGAAAACGCTCTCCAAAAAATTTCGATTATTTCTTTTGCCGCTTGCAGGGTCATCACTGAAACTCTCGTCCAATAGTCCGCCTGCCTCTCTACTGCGCCGGAGCAAAGCGCTTTTTAAGGACGGGGTCTAGGCGATCGACGGCTACAGGCCGAAATGGTCGGCGATAGACACTATGGGAGTGCACCATGTCATCTGAGACTATCTGGATCGTCAACGGAATGCGCGTGCGGCGCACCCCTTCCGGCGCATTCGCGCCTGTGCTTTCGGCGCCTTCGGGTGGGGGCCCGGCCGAAGCGAACGGCCGTGGCCAGGATGGGCCGACAATAACGGGGGGCACCCCCGAAAAGGCCCCCAAGATGAAATTGCTGGATGTTATTAATCGAGGGCTGAGCTGTTGCGCCGAACTACCTGATAGGCAGGTGAGCTCCAGGACCGCCAAGGCCTACGCCAAGACGTTCAGGCGCCTGCGGTCCGAGCCGATGCTCGACCCGCTCAACGACACCATTTCGCGCAACACCTACAACCACCGCCGGGCAAGCCTTCATTTCGGAAGTCGCAGGCTTCTTCTGTTTATCATGAGACGGTGTGCGAAGGCCGGAGCGCAGGCACAGGAAGCGCGGCTAAGATTCTGGGTGCGCATTCTTAACCGGGCGTTGAATCTCATTGAGCCGGCGCTCGCCTTGGAGCCGCCGCTCCAGCCTGGCGCGTCGACATGGAGCATGCCGGCGTCGCGCTGGACAAAAGTTGATAAGCCGCGCCCCCGACGCGGTAAACAAAGCAAAAAGCATTTCCTCAAGCGGCTGCCGGCTGACTGGATGGATCAACTGTGGGACGCGGCCGAAGTGGGTTGGCCTTACCTGTCGCAACTCGCCGTCCACGCGTTGGCGCCTTCGCGCCCGGAGGACCTGACGCCGGGATCGCGTCCTGGCGGCTGGACAGATGGCGCCCAAGTCCGTTTGCGGTCGCCCACTCTCATCGAAATCACGATCGCACCGGCGAAACATCATGGCGGAAAATACGGCTCGCCCAGCGTCACTACGTCGTGGGACCCAACTGTAGAAGGTCGATGGGCTTCATATCTTGCCGAGTTGTGCTCGAACGCCAACGGGCACATCGTCATCACCGTCGATAACAAAAATGCGATGAGAAAGGCGCTTGAACGACTCGGGCGGAAGGCTTTTCCCGGCCTCAAGGGCAATATCACGGCGTATGTAATTCGCAACCAGATATTGGCCGACTTGAAGGCAACAGTTGGGGCTGGTGGAGTCGTCGCAGCCTCCGCCGGCCATTGCACCGACAAAACGCAATCCCTTTATGGCAATGTAGCGCACGGTCGCAAACGAAAGGGGTTTCTGGGTGCAAAGAGTGAGCGGCGGCCCCGGGCGGTAAGCATCAAGAACGCCCAGCTAATGCAGGCGAGATCTAATGAGCAAAAACCTAGATCTGCTGCATTGCGGGTTTAGCGCCCCGATGCAGCTCAGACGGGCAGGGAGAGTGCCGGGTCAATTCGCCTGCCTTCGCATCCGCACCTGTGCGCGATCTCGCTCCGATTTTCGGAAAAAAGAGAGCGCTTTTTCCTCCTTGTGCGGCCGATTGGAGGTCGCGGAATGGAGCTGTGACGAGGAGGCCTGGGCGCGAAACTGTGTGAGGGCTCAAGCGAATTTCGATTTGTGTGCCAGATAATCGCTGGGCCTTGATCGGCCTAAAAGCCCGTGACGTAGGCCGATTGGCGACTGACGACGCGACCGTCTCCCGGTTCGATCCCTATCCCCCTAGCCACGCAGTCCGGCGCACGGAGCGCCGCTTTGCCCAAGCCCGGCTCAGGTCTCCGGGCGCCGTTATTAAGTCGGGATGCAACGCTCATATTTTCGCAGGGCGCCGGCCGCAGTACTCATCTCACGAGAGATAGCGACAGACAGAGACGGTTGCGACATCATACAAGCCTAGTCTTCACTCAGGCAGCAGGCCCGCCCCACTTATGAAGAAAGGGCAGTTTCTTCATAAGTGCGGCCGGTGGGTGGCGGGCCTCAGGTAGGGCGCCAAACCAATCAGCGGAAAATTGAGCGAATACTATCTAAGTACTTCAAGTCAGATGCAGAAATGTTACTTTGTTCATCGGTGCCGAGTATCAATTTGCGCTTAATTTGGCCGATTTGCTGAGCTTTCCGCTTTGCGCCGGGCCGTTATCAAAGAAGGCAAGGGGTGCGAACTTTTTCCGGCACCGCGACCGTTCAAAATTTTCGGTGCCTCGATTCCCGAAATGGGCTATTGAGATTCATCGCCCGGCGATGGCCTTGTGGAGCGCACGACGCGCACGGTTGTCCGTACCTGTGGCGGATGATGGAGATGATCCCGAATACCCCCCTTCACCCGCGTGGCGCCGAATGGCGTAAATGGGACCTGCACGTGCACAGTCCCGCTTCGCACAATTTTAAGGGCGACTGGCCCGGCTTTGTCATCCAGCTTGGCAATTCCGACTGCGCCGTCATCGGCATCAACGACTATTTCTCGGTCGCCGGCTACAAGGAGCTGCGCGCCAAGCTTGCCGACCCGCACGAAGGGGCCGACGGGAACGAGGCCTACCGCGCGGCCTTGACCAAGCTGAAGCAGAAGAAGCTGCTCCCGGTCGTCGAGTGCCGCATGACCAACGTTGTGCTCGGCAAGAACAATTCCAGCGGAACCCGGATCAATTTCCATCTGATCTTTAGCGACGATGTCAATCCTGACGACATCGAGACCTTCATCAAGGGACTGAAGGTCAAGGGTCAGTCGATTGGCAGCCGCTATGACGACGCCAAGTTCCTGCTCGACGAGGTGTCAGTCGACTTCAACGCGGTGCTGGAGCAGCTGCGCGGCGACGCCACGTTCAAGGACAAGTTCATCGTCTGGATTCCCTACGATGAATACGGCGGCATCGATCCGATCGACCCGAAGACCAACAAGCTGTTCAAGGAGGGGCTCGTGTTCAACTGCGACGTCCTCGGCTCCGGGGACCGGAAGCAGGCGGACTTCTTCCTCTGGAAGGAGGCGAAAATCTCGGAAGACGATTACAAGCAATGGTTCGGCAAACGGAAGCCCTGCATCAAGGGCAGCGACTCGCATAGTGCCAACGATGAGATCGGACGGTTGAAGGATCACCATTCCAAGCCGACCGACCGGTACTGCTGGATCAAGGCCGACCCCACCTACATGGGCCTTCGCCAGATCATCCATGAGCCGGAGGATCGCGTCTTCATCGGCGCCTTGCCGCCGAAGCTGGAGCGCGTCCGGGACAACAAGACTTGCTTTATCTCGCGCATCAAAGTTGCAAAGGTCGCCGGCGCGCACATCACGGATACGTGGTTCGATTGCGATATCGAGCTCAACTACGACATGGTCGCGATCATCGGAAACAAGGGCAGTGGCAAGAGCGCTCTTGCGGACATCATCGCGCTTGCCGGCGACACCACTCGGTATGAGGACTTTTCGTTCCTCGACAAGCGAAAGTTCCGCGAGAAAAAGCTGGCCGCGAATTTCGAGGCCACGGCCAAATGGAAGGACGGCACGCAGACTGTCCGGAACTTGCAGGAGGACCCCGATCCGAACCGGCCGGAAGCGATCAAGTATATCCCGCAGACGTATCTCGAGACAGTCTGCACGGAGACGTCGGTTGATGAAAGCAGCGCGTTCCAGCATGAGCTGCGCAAGGTCATTTTCTCACACATCACCGACGAGCAGCGGCTTGGCAAGGATACGCTGGAGGAACTGATCGGTTATAAGACCGAGGAGATCGACGCGGAGCTTGGGCGTCACAAGCAGGAGCTCATGCAGATCAACGCCGAGATCGCCACCCTTCAGCAGAGGGCCACGCCCGACTATCACAAGCAGGTCGAGGAAGCGCTGAACGGGAAGAAGAAGGAGCTTCAGGCGCATGGGACGAATAAGCCTCAGGAGGTTCCGAAGCCGGACAATCTGACGGCCGAGCAGAAGGAAGCCTACGGCAAGATCGAGGCCGAGATGACCGCGCAGCACACGCAGTTGCAGGCCGTCGAAGCCCAGATCGCCACGGCGCGCCAGGAGCAGCGGCAACTCGTCGAAAAGACGGCGATCGTCACTAAGCTCGAAGCCAAGCTCACCAACGTCGAGAGCGACGTGAAGGCCCATGTTCAGCAAAGCGCCGCGCAGTTCGCTGCATTGGGTCTCGACGTCTCGAAGATCATCACGCTTACCGTTGATCGGGCGCCACTGACGGCCAAAAAGGCGGAAATTCTGGCCACCAAGACCAAGGTTGAGGCGTCGCTGTCGCCCGAAGACCCGAAGGGCTTGCCAGCCCAGCAGAAGGCGATCACGGACAAGATCACGGCGCTGAAGAACCAGCTCGATGCGCCAGGTAAACGCTACCAGACCTACTTGCAGCAGCTACGTGCGTGGGAAGCGCGCAAGAAGGAAATCGAAGGTGCCGCCGACCAGGCCGGTACGCTCCGGTATTTCGAGGCGCAGCTCAAGCACCTGAAGGAGCAACTGCCCGGCGAGATCGCCGACGCCAAGTTGGAACGTCGGGTGATCGCCAAGAGCATCCACAAATGCATCTCCGCGATCCGCGACGTCTATGCCGAGCTGTTCGCACCTGTGCAGAAGCTGATTCAGGACAGCATTGTCGTGAAGGATGGCTTCAAGCTGAGCTTCGTCAGTTCCATCGTGCAACGCGGATTCGGCAGTGATTTCTTCGAGCAGCACATCAGCCAAGGCGTGAACGGGTCATTCTGCGGCAAGGAGGCCGGCGAGCTGCGGCTCGCGGAACTGCTGGAGGATTGCGACTTCAACGATCCAGATCAGGCAATCAACTTCGTGCAGACGATCGAGGATCACCTGACGTCGGATTGCCGGTCGCCCAAGAAGCCCGCGATGCTCGTCAGCGATCAACTGCGCAAGCGGGCGACCGTGTCTGGCCTCTACGATTTCCTGTGGTCATTTGGGTACTTGATCCCCGAATACTCGCTCAAGCTGGATGGCAAGGACCTAACGCAGCTCTCGCCCGGGGAGCGCGGCGCGCTACTGCTTGTTTTTTATTTGCTCGTCGACAAGAGCGATCGCCCAATCATCGTTGACCAGCCGGAAGAGAACCTCGACAATCAGACGGTCTATCATCTGCTCATCCCCGTGATCCGCACGGTTAAGAAGCGCCGCCAGATCATCATGGTGACGCACAATCCGAATATAGCGGTGGTGTGCGACGCCGAGCAGATCATCCACTCCTCCATCGATCGCGCGCATGGTAACCGCATCACCTATACGAGCGGGGCCATCGAAGATCCCGTGATCAACAAGCACGTCCTCGACGTTCTGGAGGGGACGCGCCCGGCGTTCGACAATCGCGACGCGAAGTATCAGGCGTAGCTGGCTCGATCCGGTGCTGTGCCGGGGACTATCCCGGCCGCGCGCTCATCATCCGCTCAAACAAAGCATCTAGACGCCGATCAACGAGCGAGTGATTGGTATACCCCGCCAACCCGTCATCGGCGGCTTCGATGGCGAGACTAGGAGCTCCCAAGCGCGTTGCTGAGATACGGCGTCCTGCGGCACGACGAAGCCGTGCTCTGTAGGGCGGAAATAAATGGCAGCCTCGCGGGTCGCCGTGAAACCTTCGCTTTGCGCCTCCGCATGAAGGCGCTCGCAGGCTTCGACACCAAGCGCCTCAACGATACGGCTGCTCATGAACACCGTGGGCAGAACAGCGATGTGATGCTTGGACCGGTGGTCGCGAAGCGGATCACGACCGCGTCGTGAAGGTTGCCCGGGCGCCTGACGCGTGACCCCCACGTGAGCCTTGCTGGTCTCCTCAAGAGCGGTGATTGCAAGGAACGCGGCGGTCGCGTGCGAGCCGTCGCAAAAGAGAGAGGCGGCATCGTGCAGGAGCGATACGACGTGATCGAACGCAGCATCAAATTCGGCGGCGCTGCCAAGAACATGGCCGCCAAAAGCGGTGGCCTCCAACATCGCGGTCACTCCATTCCCATCTCGCTTTGTTGGATCAGTCATCGTGAGAGCTAGCGGCGGTTCGAAAAGCCAAAGGGATCCTTGCCATAGGGGAGTATCCGGCCCCGAAGCTTCGGCTGGCTGGGCTGCCCTGGTTGGGCGCTGAGTCGATCATAATCTTCGAGGCGCGATTGAAGCCGGTTGAGTAGCTTTTTGTCGGTCACGGGCAGGTAGTGGCACGAATATTTGACGTGTTGCTTGGTTTGCGCACGCACGAGCTCCCCGCTCTGGAAACTCTCGACGACCTTCCAGGTGACTGTGTCGTTCTGGATGCCAACGCAATAGTAATACGCGAGGGGATGATAGCCGCAATAGAACTCGCCCGGCGATACGCGCTTCTCGCCGATCGGAAGAGATTCTAGTGGAAACTCGAAGCTCTCGCCCGACAGCATGTTAGTGTACACGACCGGGAGCGTGAACAGGTTCGGATCAACCCGCACATTGCCGCGGATCGGCTTTCCCATTCGTCCGACCGCCTTGAATTCGATGGCGACAAGGCTGCCGCGTGGAAAGAAATACTCGTCCGGCGGAGTGATTGCGATCGGGGGATTCAACGAAAGTGTTTCGGGTCGCGTTTCGTCAAGCGCAGGTGCAGCAAAGGCGGCACTGCTCAGCAGCTCATGTAGTGACCGGCCATCGTCCGCCTTTGTCTTTCCCATGTAGTATTGGGCTTGCGACTGCTCGTCCGGTAGGTTGTATGTTTTTCCGTCGGTGTAGCGCAATTTCAGGTCGACGATGTTCGTGATCAGCGTGTCTTCGCCGATCGATAGTTCGGCCTCCTCGCCGTTCCGCCTTTCCCGAAGCTGCACGCTGAGGAACGCGGCCGTCTCCGGCAGACGGGGCTTTGTCTCGTCGAAACTCACTGTGAAAAGGCTGATATCGTGTTTGCGGGCGACATCCATTGCGCCGCTTTGATACCCGCCCGTCGTCACGAAAACGATTTTGTTGGCGTTGCGGTCGCGCGCCTTGGTGATGAATGCCTCGATCATCTCGGCGCTGGCCGGGCGCTTCCGATTTTTAACCTCCACTACCACCAAATAGCGAAGCGTTCCCACCTTGAATCGCACCACCACATCGAACTGCCGGCCGTCGATGGTCTCGTTCCAGTTGACCTCGGCTTCGGTGGTCGTGACGGCCTGAATGCCTGCGACCACGCGTTCCAGATATTCATCGTCGCTGATCATGCAGTGTGTCTGTCGTGAGTGCGTCCCGAGCCCAACGGAACCGGAAGCATCATAATGAGCTAACAGAACACTATCTTAGCCGACCACAGGATGACCACAGAAACCCCGTGAACGGATGTGAACAAACGTAGTCGAACGTGACGATAACTACCGGATTTCATGGAGTTTTCCGGGTGGCCCGCACCGCTCATAACGGCCCGCTTACAGGTCACTGTGCGCCTGCTCTCCAAGCTTTCCACCGAGGCGGCTAGAGAGTTCAGAGTCGCTCCTAACTCATGAAGAAATGGCGATTTCTTCGTGAGTGCGAATGTGGTGGCCAAATGTTCCATAATGGACGTTACGCGCAATGGCGCGGTCATCAGCGCAGCATCGCAGTCTTCGCAGCTCTTAATTGTCGGCACGTCCAACGTCGATCCTGCCAGAAGCTTTTTGAGCTTTCGTTCACGTTGTTCAGTCAGCCAGCTTCCCGACGTCAGAGATCTCCGCCCTGTCGAAGCAGTTAGACACTGCTAGAACGTCGCGTCGCTGATAACTTGCTTCCGGTAGACGCCGCTGGGCGACAGCACGTGCGCCTTCAAAAGTCTCATGATCTGCTTTTTCGCAGACTCCGCTCTTTGTGCATGCCCGTCTCCCAGAAGATGGGGCCTCGCCCTCGGTATGCAGGGGAAGAGTAGGGGATGAGGCAAGCGGAACCGGGGGGCGGCGAATCGGTTTGACGAATGAGTTCGGGAGTAGCTCGGAGGTGTTGTTTGAAAAAATCTGATCCTCTTGGCGGCTTCGAGCACTGGCGCCGGCTGCTGGCTGAAGTCGAAGAGGAAGAACAACGGCGGAAGCCGGCTCCGGATCGGGAAGATCGAAGACACGCGCCCGCTACAGACACGAAGTGGCTACGGTCCGCGCCACTGAGAGGGCTTGCAGCGTAGCGTCTATCCTCGTTGTCAGGTCGATGGCGGTTGTCGATTGGCGCGATGCCATATGCATCAATCCCTGTACGACCGCGAGAAGATTCTTCAGACGATGAGACATCTCCCGGGTGAGCAATTGCTGCACGTCGAAAGCGTCTTTGAGTCTCTGCTGATCGACAGACATTCGGACCGCAAGGCCTACAACGGCCCTTGCAACGCGGCTCGCTGTTGTCGTTGCGGGGGTGGCGCTTGCGGCGTTAGCAGGAGCCGTCCTGGGCCGTTCGGCCCAAGATCGATGAGTGGACTGTTGTATTGACCTTAGATCGAAGGCACACTCTCACTATAGATTTGGCGGCCGATGCGCATGCGCGGTCGATCAAGTTCCTTGCGTCTCGCACTAGCTACAAGCCGCAATGAAGTCACTCAATTGGTTCGCGGCCAACTTTGTAGGATGTACGGCTTTTAAGGCGGATTCGCCCGGGCTCCGGTTGAGATTACGAAAGTGTTGACACCGAGCGACCTAGGAACTGTCTCGGAAACCTCGCTCCAGCTTATCGGAAGACTGCGCCAGTTGAAGCGTCTGGACGCCGACAACCCGCGGCTAGCTTGCGAAACAGGATGCGCGATAGACCTTCGTCCTGAGGCAGATTAGTGGGCAATAAGCGAGATTCGGCCGACGAGTGGAGCCACCAACCAATTCGCCAATGAGCTCGACATAGCTGGATGATATCTCGATATGGCGCAAAACCTCATTGAAATTGTACATTTTCAGCGCTCACGGCGACTGCTTCGGGACAATTTCGGGACTTCGAGGCGCTGTTTAAGGCTTCCGTCACGGCCGGCATGGGATGCTCGGGTCCGGAGGGAGCATGAACCGCAGGGCAAAAGTATTCGCCGCCGCGAACCGGAGCGCGCTCGCTCTCGGTAGCACCGAGGCTGTGACCGTAGACGGAATCGCGGAAGCCAGCGGACTGCCGCGGGCCGAGATCGAAGCCGCACTGCCGGCTTGGCGCGCCCGTTGCCGACAGATCGCGGCGCGCACCCCGGCGGCGTTTCTCGCCCGCGCGAAGAGGCAAGCAGAACAGCTCTGGATCACCGCGAATCTGGCCTCGGAGACGGATGTCGACGAATCCTTGACCGATTCCGGGTCTGAAGGCTCGCCGATAGACCGCACTGACCACGAATCGGCGTTGAAAAAAGCGTTAACCATGTTGGCAGATCTCTCGGCGGCGGTCGCTGAAATGCGTGCTTCGAGGCCCCGGAAGCCCAGCGGACGCGCGCGCACCCCTATTCGGCCGGCATCGCCGGCGCCAAAAGCGGCGAAGGGGCGTCTGAAACTGGCGGAACTCATCGAGATGAGAAAGCCCGATGAGGCAGAGCGGCTAAAACGGCGCTTCAACCGACAGCGCAATCCTCACGGCAGCCCAAGGGCCCGTCGCCCGACCTAGGCAACCGCAACCTGGGGCTTAGGCGCGGAACAAGCCAAGCCGCGCAAAGTCGCCATAGGAAACGACGAAGTTGGCGCCTGTGCCCCGCTCAGGCTCCGCCGTTTCGAGGAGGGTCTGGAAGGCTCGAATCTCCTCGCGCTCAGGCAGCTCGGCCAGCACGTTCACCTGGTGCACGTACCGCATCGTAAATCCTGCGGCCACGTCGGCAATTTGAATGCCAAGGGACTCATGAGATCGCGCGAACAACAGATCGGCAGCCTCCGCGAACGCGTAATCGGCGTGCTGAAACGGCCAAGTGCGTCCCTCCGCTGCGAGCCGCTCGGCGGCGAGCTTGCCCTGATTGAGGATGTGGTCGAACTGCAATTGCTCGTCGTGAATGAGCCGGACCCCATCCATCTTCCGCCGACGATATAGATTGTTGATGCGCGCGTATACGTTCGTCATCGAAGACAAATTGGGAAGCATCCAGTAGACCTTCCGCGCCTTGCCTTGGTCCGGCTCCGGCAGGAAGGCGCGGGTCTCCGGCTTGGCTTTCACGGCATTTTCGAAATCGGTCAGACCTTTCTCGGCAAACTGTAAAATGAAGCGGGCATTCTGATCCGTAGCCGAAGTCGGCCGCAGCCATGCCAAGAGCGCATCGAATGCGCGTCGAGTGGCGGTCCCCGACGGGACGCCGCAGGCCGCTAAGTACGCCCGCATCACCTCTCTAGGCATCGTCATATGCAAGTGCTCCGCCACGTCGTTCTTCATGCGGAGCACATCGACGCGTGATTCGAATTCGTGGAACACCGGAGGAATGACGAAGTGATTGACCATCGTGGTGCAGATGAAAAAGTTCTTGTCGACGATTTCCACGAAAACAGGATTATCGCGCCCAATGAGGCAGGCGAGCAGGTCGCCGACCAGGGCAGGCCCGTTCTTCATGGCGGAGAACTTCAATTCGCTACTCTGAAAGCGGTGACGCGCCCGCCCGGACTGCCGCCACGCTGGCGCTGGCCTGGCTGCAGACCTCGCCCTGCGGCCGCCGCGCACAGTGTGGTCCGGCGACTTGCTCCCTCCGAGACCCTTCGGCTGGCGGCGTCCGGAGCCCGGCGGCCCGTCGCCGCGGCCCGCCCGCGATGGACAATGACTACGAGGAAAATGCGGAGTTTGCCTCCGAAGCCTTCGGGCGCCAGCGGCGAAGTCGATGTCTCGAAGAAGCCGTCACCGTGGGCGAAGAACCGCCGCCGCCGTCGGCCGCTGAGATCAATTGCGCCGATCGGGCTTCCGCCGCCGGACCGGGCCCCGAAAAGACTGCCGGACGTACACTCCGAGCTCGGTCTCGACGATGCGGTCAAGAGGTAAATCTGGACATGACGTCGACTTTT
Organism: Pseudolabrys sp.; assembly: GCA_026125895.1. Taxonomy (GTDB): domain Bacteria; phylum Pseudomonadota; class Alphaproteobacteria; order Rhizobiales; family Xanthobacteraceae; genus Pseudolabrys. The sequence goes on from JAHCKG010000001.1 coordinate 86,703, forward strand.
CCGATGCGACGCTTGTGGGCATGTCAGTAAGCGCGAATTTACAAATGGCATCGCTCCGCGTCAGCCGGCCTGATTAAGTGGCGTAACCGAAGCGTGGAATTGCCATGACACAAATCCAGAAGTCGCCAATTCAGGTCCCCGAGATTGACCGGTCCTTCTGCAGCCAGTGCGGCTCGCAGATGTGGCTTTCACAGATTTCGTCGGACGGCTCCGGCAAGGAATATCGGATTCTCGATTGTCCGGTGTGCGACATCTCAAAAAAGAATCTCCATGTCGCCGCCGAGTGAGAGCCTGTCTCCGGCGGCCATCTAATAGATCGAACGGCGCCTGCATCGCGAACGCCGAGACAGGCGGGTGCCACGTGATGCTCGTGTGCTACGACGCCGACGGTTGAGAACTGCGTGAAAGTTCCTATATGACAAGCATGGCAGACAGAGCAAAAACCCAAGCCCGTCGCGCCCTTCAACAGATCGAAGGCGCGAAAGCAATGGCCGAATATCGCGCCGCCGAAGAATTCACTAGGAAGCGAACTGCCCAGCTCCGAGCCGCGCGTCTTGCACGCGAAGCCTCGGCTTCGCCGACGCCGGCCGCCAACCCTCGAAAGCAAAAAGTCGCCCACATCAAGGTCAGATCGTGAACAGGCAACGCTTCTCAGACGTATGAAGTATCGAATCAACTTATGGCCGCGACATTTCCAGAACCCGGTAAGGTAACCTCAACGACTGGTCTCGCGTTTCGTGTCGTAAAGCGCCCCAAGGAACCCCATGTCTAGAGTGATTGGAGGCCTGCCAGGCGGAAACTAGGAGAGGTGAGATGACGAGAGCGCGGTATCCATCCGGACCGTTCTACACGTCTAGGCTACGCGGCTGGCCGATGATTGCGCTTTATATTTATTGCCTCTTCCTCACGACAGTTGCAGCTGCGCTTGCCGCTACTATCGCGACCGCACCATATTGGATTCCGACGCTAGTAAATTAGATCTCGACGGACTAAGCCCCGATCTGTCTTTATTTATTGAGCGTTTCCACGACCATCATTGCAATTGGGGTCGTGGGTAGCGGATAAGTGGGTCCGCAATGACTTGCTTTCGCTCCAGATCGTCATTGAGCGCTGAAACCGTGTCCAACTTCGGGCTGTGACGATCCCGCGGCCAGCGAGAGCCTACCGTGGTCCTGAGAGGTGGGTGCTATCGGCGCCCGATATCCGCTGTCACGATTCATTCCGCTCGTGCTTTGCGGCGGCTTGCTGTCGGTTATTCCCATGTATGGGCCTCGAAGCACGTCTTCGTCATGGCCGATAGTGGGATCCTCGATTATCGCGTCTTCTTGCAAAATCGAACCGGCGTGGTACGCGACATTTCGTCTGCATCGATCGCTGAGAGGTTGTGCAATCTTGAAAAATGGCCGCTGTTACATACATTTAGCTCGTCATGCTCATATTACGATATAATTTTATCCTGCTTGGGGCGTACGCTCAGCCCAGCAACTAGGCCCCGCCCAGCGCAGCAGTGCTGTGCGGGCTGGGGCGCCTGATGTTCAAGATATCAGAAAGTAGCCGGTCCCACTGTGAAGTGGGCGTGTTCGCGTGCGCGCCGGAGCGCGAGCGCGAGCGCGATAGAAGGAGATTCGAATGACGATTTCGCACGCATACCCAGCCGAGTCATTGGCGCCGAGGATGAACGCAGACGAAGTGCTGGAGCGAACCGGCGCGTCGTGCAGTCTTTCCAGACGCGAGGCGTCCGTCGTGGAAGCTGGGGGGCGCCTGTCGAGAGTAGGCGATGTAATGTCGACGGATATCATCTGCGCTGCCCCCCACTCCTCCATCCGCGAGGTCGCAGTGAAACTGGTGGGTCACGGGATCAGCTCGGTGCCCGTCGTAGATGGAACCGGTCGCCTCGTAGGCATCGTGAGCGAAAGTGACCTGATCAGGCGCGTTGAAATTGGAACAGAGCCGCGTCATTCTTGGTGGCGTTCTTTGTTATCCGACACAACGACTTCCGCCCGCGCGTACGTGCGTTCGCATGGCAGGCAGGCACGGGACGTCATGTCGATATCGCCAGTTACGGCCAGCCCTGACGAGCCTCTCTATGAGGTCGCGGCCCGAATGGCCCGCAAGCGATTGAAGTGTCTTCCCGTGTTGCGAGATGGGCTCATCGTCGGCGTGATCGCCCGGCGTGACTTGGTCCGAAAACTCGCGGAGCACTCGGTTTCAACGTCGGGCGCGAGCAACGACGCCGCTTACAAGGCGCTGGCTGAGGGAATGCGCGCGCTCCCATGGGGCCTGCAGGCTCGCGTCTTTAACACCGACGTTCAGGAAGGCATCGCCAGCCTGTATGGATGGGCTGCATCTCCCATTGAACGGAGAGCGGTTGAGATCGTCGCCGAAAACACGCCGGGCGTGGTCCAGGTGAGAAACAACATTCTGTTCAAGCTGGCATACATCTGATTCTGGAAGAAGGAGGATGTTCTGAATATGTCGTTCACGGTCGAGCGCCATGCAGGAATCGGGCACAATCGCGGCCCAGTGTGGTTGCCTAGGTCTTGTATTCCCTCGGATGCAGTTGCAGTGATTCGCGGACCTTCACGTTCGGCGATGACCTCGGGCAAGCGACGCACTCGCGGGTGGACGCTCAGTCTTGAGCGTAGGACTCCACCCGTGATTGAACCGCTGATGGGATGGACGGGAGGCGACGACACGCTGGTGCAGGTCAGCCTGTCTTTCGCAACTCAGGCCGCCGCTGTCGCCTTTGCAGAGCGGCAGGGGATGGCGTACCGCGTAGAAGGGTTGTCAGCCGAACTCGCCGGTTCGGACGACGATCCGCGGCCGTAAGAGGCATGCAAGAGTAGACCTCGTTGAGTGCCTAAATTCCCGCGATCGAACGATTTGAAACGGCTCTGAAAACCTGTGACGACACCAAGAAGCGATGCTTCGGATTGAGTTCTGGATCGCAATTGCAGACGGGTCCATGCACAATCGCTTGAAAAGATTGACTCGGGCTAACTTACTGTGCGCGTCAGGTTCGCGGCGAATCCAGTTTTCCGATCACTCCGAATTCTCTGAGGCGATTTGTGTCCCGGACCGCCCACTACACCCGAAACCTCTTGCGTTGTGTTGACTTCGATGACGTGCCTTCGGCCCTGAAGAAGCCTGCTCATCGTGCACGGGAGTCCGATAGTCGTTCCCGGCACAATCACCACACCGATCTAAGCGTTTGGTTAGCACTGCAGCAATCTGCGGCGCGCCCGAGAGCGAGCCTAGCCAACTCGAAGCGCAGACGAACCGGCTGATAAGATCACCGGCGGCTAGGCGGGACTACCAAAATGTCAACATTCAAGGACCGCAGCGCCTCTTCGGTGACGCTACCTATCAGCGCTTTGACGAACGTCGAACGAGCATTTGTACCCATCACAACTAAGTCGGGCTGCATCTCAGAGACGGATTCTGAAATAATTTCCATCGGCGCCCCTTCCTTCACGTGTTTTGACCAGACCGCTTCCTTGAGGCCGCACGTGATCAAAAATGCCGCTAATTCATCCAAGGCTCGTTGACGTTCGCTAGCAACATAACTTTCGACACTTTTCTGATCCGCGGCAGCGACGAACATTCTGCCCTTGGCCGGCGCCAAGAGCGCATGAATAAGAGTAGCTCCCTTGTCGGTAATCAGCCCCGTCGACATTGCGACTCGTATCGCATTCGCCGACGCTTTCGACATATCGGTGGGGACAATAATCCGTTCATAGTTCCGCTGCGCCTCGAAGTTCACCATCAGTACCGGGAAAGGGCTCTTGCTAACTACCCGTTCAATTGTAGTGCCAACAACAATGTCGCGTAGGAACTGCTTACGATGTGAACCCATGACAATGAGATCAGGCTGGATTTCGTCGGCGGTCCGCAAAATCCCGTCAAAGGGATCGCCTTCAATGACCAATGAACGGGCGTGTGTGCCCCGAAGTTCGGGCATCGATCCGATCTGCTCGCTTAATAGTCGTTCAGCCTCGCGCTTCTCTAAGCGAACCAAATCGTCTGGCTGATCATCATCCACAACGTGGACAACATGGAGATGGCCGCTTGTTGGCTGTGATAACAAGCCAGCTTGCCGGAGAGCACGGTTAGAGCGCGTGGAGAAGTCAGTAGCCGCAAGGATGTGCATTTCGTGCACCAAGTTCGAAATGGCGTGTGGGAGGGTGAAGCTCGCTAGCTAAGTTTCTCGATCTGAAGCGCTTGCAAAAAGTTATGCGAGGCCGTGCTCCCGCTTTTTGCGTCCGTTCGGCCGAAGAGAGAAGCTGAAGCAGGCCCCTTATATCCGAGTTTTCCGCGTTCTCCCGGTAGTGAGACGACATTTCCAGAAACGAAAGACTCCCCGCCCACCATACGCCCGCTGGAACGTTTCCCGTACTCCGTCCAGATCGAAAATCCAGACACACGCCAACCAGATGGCAAGAACAAGGATGGTTGCTATCCACATGGCGCGCTCCACAATACATAGTTCTACGGCCGGCTGGGTGGCGCCGGCCAGGGTGCTCAATGGTGAGAATGTTGAGAATGTTGAGAATACTACGCCCGGACGAGACCCGCTCGTCCGGGTTACTTGCCGAATTCGAGGCAAGCCGCAAGGAAATGTGGAGCGTTCACGTAGTTCATAGCCATATAGTAATGAGAACGTCGGCTAAAAACAATTGGGCAGTCTGTCGCACTGTTTTTGCTATTGTCGCGGAGAACGAGTCGATCAGTTTCATCGAAAGCGACTCTCTTGAGAAAGGTTCGCGGCAGAGCGGACAGTGTCCTTCGGTCTATTCAAAATGTTCCCGCTCTACCCGCGCTGTCCCCACGCCCGCGGCGCGCGAAAAATTAGTTCGAGGAGGTTAGGTCATCGCACAGTCGATTAAGCTGGGGGTCGGCATCTCGCTGACTGCGGTCGCAGGATTTGTCGACTCCGTCTGCTACATCGAGCTTGGCGGGTTTTTTGCGTCGTTCATGAGCGGCGCCAGCATTTCGCTTGGGGTGAGCCTGAGCGAAACACGTTGGGATGCGGTCTACCAAGCTGGCCTTCTGATTGTCGTATTCGTCGCGGCGGCGGCCGCGTCGACCGTTGTTTCGACCATGTTGCGCCGGTGGAGCCTCCTGGTGGTCCTATTGCTGGAAGCGATCTGCCTCTCTGGCTCGGCAATCATGGGTGGAGTGGGCTGGCGTGTGTCTGTTGCGATCTTTCCGATTATTGCCGCCATGGGGATTCAGAACACTGCTTTATCCCCGGTTGGCGGCGTTCGGCTCGGCGTGACCTTCATGACGGGTACGCTGGTGAGCTTCGGCCGAGAATTCGGTCGCTGGTTGGCGAGTGCCGTGGTGGCACTGTTTACCCCATGGGCTTGTCTGGTGCGCGTTCGTGGCGGGTGCGGGCGCTGGTGCTGCGCTTCACATTCGCTATGGATTTGTTGCGATTGTGGTCCCGGCAGCTACCGTTTGGGTGCTCGCGGCGCTCGCCGCCCTCGCGGTCAAGCGCACTGAGAATCCCGACATTCGTCGCTTGTGAGCGCGAGATACATGACATCCGGACATCTCGTAGACCGCATAGCAGCGAGTACGTCGGCACGTCGCAATCGCCGTGCGAGGCAAGCGAGCGCCCGTAGGTGTTCCCCGGCCATTGTACATGGGCTTGCAAGCAGCGCGATCAGATCGGTCGCACACTGGTCTGTGCCGCTGAGTCTGAGCGGTCTTCGAAGACGCGCAACAAAGGCGACCGGATGATCAAGTTCGTCGATAAGAATATGGATCAAAGATAGGCCGCCACGCAGCATGAGGTGGGGAGGGGCCGTCCTCAAAGCAGCGAGGACGGTCTCCTCGTCGGGGCCGCCTTCCAATGATAGGCGCGCTGCAAGCGCCGTGAATACATCGTGCTTTCGACCGGCGCGGAGCTCACATATCACCCGTCGTGGGGTCAATAACTTCTCAATGTGGATCACTGTGTCATTCCTCATAACTGGCGACGGCACTATCGCCCAGCGCCAACGCGCTCAGACAGGCGGCAATTTCGCCACGATCTAGCGCCTTTCCGCCTCCCTCGACCCGATGTGTGACGGTGCCCAATTTGGCCGCTTCATACGCCCAAAGAAGCGCATCCGGCAGGTCGGCAAAATCAATGCTGGACCTGTTGCTCATATTGATACTTCGCGAATGTCTCGCGACCGGAGGACCGAAATAAACTTTAAACATTTCCTGCGACCTCGATGAAGATGACCGCCTTTAGCGGCCGCGAGGAGCCATGGCTGCGGGGATGCATGCTTTGCCCGCCATCCCGCAGGCGATCGAACCCTGGCCAGTGGGCAAGAATGTATGTTGCCGTCGTCGACATCATCGTACTCGTACTCCAGCAAGATGGGTCGCGCACCGCAGGCTTACAAACGCCTGTCGGTCGCGTGACCCAGAGTCATAATTGTCTGAAGAAGAACGACGCCCGGGCGGTGATTGCCCGCCCGGGTTACCCGCCGAAGTTAAGGCGACCCGCGATGCTACGGGATGTGCGTGCGTCGTTCATAAGCAGAAGCTAGTGTCTATACCGGAAAAGTCAATGGAATGGAGAGGCGCATCGTGTCAGCCATTGCACCAGGAGGGCATGCGGCTTAGGGCGGGTGACGAGAGATCCGATGGCCCCTCGTGGTGTCGTGCATTCTGCGAAGAAACGGAGCCTTTGGAAGACGCCATTAATTGCAGACATGCAACCTGCCTGGACGCCGACCGGGATGAGGTGGGGTTTATGAGGAGCCCTGCTAAGGGATGTCAATTGACACTTTAATGCTAGTTTGTTGCTATCCGATGCATGGACATCGAGCTTGCTAGGACCTTCCTCGAAATAGTTTCCACCGGCAGCTTCATGCGCGCCGCAGAGCGGCTGAATGTGGGGCAGACAACGGTGAGCGCACGCATTAGAGCGTTAGAAGCGCAGCTCGGTCGCCCACTGTTCGTCCGCAACAAAAGCGGAGCGTCACTCACCGCGGCGGGCGAGCAATTCCTTCGCTATGCGCCGACTGTTGTGCAACTGTGGCAACGCGCCCGCTACCAGGTTGCGGTCCCTCCGGGACGTCAGGCGGTGCTCACGATTGGAAGCGAAATCAGTCTTTGGCAGACGGTACTGCTCGACTGGGTGAAATGGATGCGAAAGCACGCCGGCGATATCGCGCTTCGCGTCCAGGTCGACGTTCCTTCCGACCTCATCGATCATGTCGCGTCGGGCGTGGTCGATTGCGCAATCATGTACGCCCCGCAGTTTCGTCCTGGGTTAGCTATCGACTTGATTGCCGAAGAAGAATTGGTCTTCGTTACAACCGATAGAAAGGGGCGGTTGCTCAATAACTTGGATTACGTTCATGTGGATTGGGGACCCGATTTTGCCTTCGGTCACGGCGTGACCTATCCTGACGTGAATCCAAACATGGTCGTCAATCTGGGGCCGCTCGGTCTCGAATATATTCTATCAGTCGGTGGGGCGGGCTATTTTAGAAAGCGCGTGGTGGAACCACATGTCGCAGCCGGACGACTGACGATTGTCAGGAAAGCACCGAAGTTTTCTTACCCCGTTTATGTTACCCACGCGGCCGATACTGAGAGCGCGGTATTAAAACGAGCGCTCGAAGGACTCCGAAAAATCCAAAGGGATCGCAAACGTTACCCAACCTCACGCTCGATTTGACCTTCGACAACTGTCGCCTCGCAACGTCCGTGCAAACGGTGCAATAAAATTGCATACAAACGATAATTAAAATCGTTTGATGGATAGAAGATGTCGGCGTTCTAATCATCTCGAAGAGTCGTCGGGTTTGCCTCAACGAGCGAAGCAGAAGCCATTCGTGAGGACGACGGCCGATACCTTTGCTGTCGTGGGAGCAAGCCGCGTCGACAACTCCACGACTCCTGCAGCCGAGAGCAACTATGCTTGACTACTACCCCGATCCAGAATCAGAAGAAATATACGATGCTTTCTTGTATGGATCGGTTGCCAATCAGGAAGATGGAACTCCGATAAGCGTATTAACAGCCTTGACGAGGGGTAATTGCGATCCATGGGAGGAGGCGGCAAGACTTGCAAGGCTGGATCCGGATCATGCCGCAAGTGAGCTCGTACGATTGCTAGATAAGGGTGTAGGACGAAATGTAAGTTTGGCAGGGTTGGAGGCTGCGGCCGAGCGTTTGGTGCCATCGTTGCCGTTTAGGCCTAAGCACAGCCAACTCGCGAGGAAAACGTCAATCCGAACAGAGGCTAACAGCCAGCTTGTTTATTGGATCGTTTGGGCTTGTGTAATTACAATACTGATTGCTGCCCAGGAGCACGATCGGTCGCTAGTTGCAGGGTCAGAGGCCGCAAAGGTGAGGGATGGCGGACTGATCCCGCCATTGACCGCAAAGCACGAGACGAAATCTTCGCAACCAGGAGGGCGGCGAGCCGAGTAGAAGCAGCCGGCTTCAATAACTGGCGTATGTCCCGCCCTTGATCTATCTTATGATGGAGATCGACAAGGTGATGCGGTGTTTGGCCGCCACTATTACGGAGGCCAGCGGGCAATATGGAGACGATTTCGTTTGATTTGTTGACGTTAGCGTGTCGCGACCGATACAAACTGTTGGCCGGTCTCGTGATCCCGCGACCAATCGCCTTCGTCACGTCCGTGTCTCGCACAGGCGTCGTCAATGCGGCTCCTTTCTCGTTTTTCAACATGGTGAGCACGACCCCGCCGATCTGTATGATCGGTATCGATCCTCGATCAGAGGGCGGTTTGAAAGACACCGCTCTGAATATCTTCGAGCGCGCCGCCTTTGTCGTCAATTTAGTCGACGAGGCCCTGGGGCCGCAGATGAGTTTGTGTTCAACCGATTACCCCGCAGAAACAAGCGAGGTTGAGCTAGCGGAGCTTGCGCTTGCGTCCTCTGAGAAAGTCGATGTGCCACGCCTTTCAGCAGCACCCGCTTCATTAGAGTGTAAATTCCGTCAGAAAGTGGAAATAGCGAAGGACCACTTCATGATCATTGGCGATGTCGTTCAGCTGCACGTGCGCAAGGGTGTGATCGAGGAAACTAACTTGCGAACCAACCTGTGCCAATACCGCCCATTGTCACGTCTGGCAGGCAATCACTATGCGACGCTGGGAGAACGTATTGTCCTAGAGCGCCTTTCATTCGCGCAACGGAAGGCCGCCGAATCGCAGAAGTGCTGACCGCGGATAGGGTGTTACAGATAGCGGCATAAACGCCACAAACCATATCGCGGCCGGCTTCGAGCGGCAGCGGTCATCATAATGGCGCCAGGCATCGCTCTGTCAAATGACACCAAATGCGCGCATGCCCTCAGCGACCCTGACGAAGCCGGCAATGTTTGCACCAAGTACATAATTGCCTGCCGCTCCGTATTCTTCTGCTGTCTCCGCGCATCGATCGTGGATATTGTGCATGATACCAGCCAAGCGCAGTTCAGTCTGTTCGAACGTCCAACTGTCACGCGAGGCATTCTGTTGCATTTCCAGCGCAGAAGTCGCGACGCCGCCGGCGTTGGCAGCCTTGCCGGGCGCAAAGAGCACTCCCGCACTCTGAAAGATATCAACCGCTTCCGGAGTGCAGGGCATGTTGGCCCCTTCGCCGACCGCCATCACCCCGTTCCTAACGAGCGTCCTTGCGTCTTTGCCGGTCAATTCATTCTGTGTGGCGGATGGCATGGCCACATCGCACGAAACATCCCAGATGGAAGCGTTTTCGACATACTGGGCCCGAGAGCCCACTAAGTGCGCGTATTGAGAAATGCGCTCTCGGCGTACTTCCTTTATTTCTTTGATCAAACTCAAATCCAGACCATTTTCATCGATGATGAAGCCGTTCGAGTCCGAGCAGGCGATGACCTTGCCGCCGAAGGCCTGAATCTTCTCGATAGTGTAAATGGCCACATTGCCGGATCCCGAAGTCACGACGCGCTTGCCGGCAAAGCTGGCGCCCTTTGTGGCGAGCATGCGCTCGACGAAGTATACGGCACCGTATCCTGTGGCCTCAGTACGCGCGCGTGATCCGCCATAAGCCAAGCCTTTTCCGGTTAGCACTCCTGCTTCGTATCGGTTGGTCAGACGCTTGTATTGTCCAAACATGAAGCCGATTTCGCGGCCTCCCACGCCGATGTCTCCGGCAGGCACGTCGGTATACTCGCCAAGATGACGATACAGTTCAGTCATGAATGCCTGGCAAAAACGCATGATCTCGCCATCTGACCGGCCACGCGGGTTAAAATCGGATCCGCCCTTGCCGCCGCCGATTGGGAGGCCGGTCAACGCGTTCTTGAAAGTCTGTTCGAAACCCAGAAACTTGATGATGCCCAGGTTGACCGAAGGATGAAATCGGATGCCGCCTTTGTAAGGACCGAGCGTCGAGTTGAACTGAACGCGAAAGCCCCGATTGATTTGAACCTGACCCTTGTCGTCCACCCAAGGGACGCGGAATATGATTTGGCGCTCAGGTTCGCAAATTCGCTCGATTAGCGCGTCGGAGGCGTAATTTGGATGCTTGGCCACAACGCGACCGAGGCTTCCAAAAACCTCTCGTACAGCTTGGTGAAATTCCAATTCGCCAGCGTTCCGGCGTAGAACATCGTCAAGTATTGGTTCAAGCTTTTCGTCGATTTGAGTCAAGAGCATTCCTGTTGAACGGTAGGTTGGTGAACTTATACGTTCCGCGACATCGTCCCATCTATGTCAGTGAAGCGCCTTAATGCCAACAGCGGGGCCCACCCCTCAGATTAGCCCGCCGTTCACATGCAGGCTTTGTCCGGTGATGTAACTCGCCTCTCCAGAGATGAGAAAGCGGACGACATCAGCCACTTCTTCTGGCCGCCCAAGTCGGCCCAGGGGGATTCGGACACGCGCCGCGCTCAGCTCTGCGCTTGATGAACTGTCTTCGGTGCCGTGATCTTTCTCAATGAAACCCGGAACGACACAATTCACCGTGACTCCAAGCGGAGCGAAGTCTAACGCCAAGCTTTTGACCGCTATTTCGAGGCCGCCCTTAGAGGCTGCTGATGCCGGAAATTGCGGTAGATCGGTTCGGAAAACCGAAGCGGTATAACTACCGACGGCGACGATCCGTCCGCTCTTCGCGGCGCGAAGATGAGTTTTAGACGCCTTACAGAGCATGAAGAAGCTCATCAAATTGCCGTTCAAGCCATACGAAATGTCGTCGCGCGTGCTCTCGTCGAATGACTTCAAGATTGGAAAACCGGCGTTGGCGACTACCACATCAAGTGAACCGAAACGATGAATTGCCTTGGCGATGATTTCTTCGGAAACGCCAGCTTCGGAAAGATCTCCGATCACGAGAGCTGTATCGCTACCGGCAGAATGAGCTTGTTTGGCTACCGCTTCGAGCTTTTCACGGGATCTTCGCGCGTGAAGCACAAGCGAGATATCTGGACCGGCCAGTCGGGCGGCCAGGCGCGAGCCAATGCCAGAGGACGCTCCCGTGATAACAATGACTTGCCTGGGCATCGCGGGTCCTTTGTCCAGTGAGTACGATTCGATAGTTAGCCGCAAGTCTATATCAATACATCACCACCGCAGTAAACCAGCGCGCACGGATGTTCTTTTCCGAGGAGTTCAGGCACTAAATGGCACGCATGTATTGGCCCGCTTCCGTCCTTCGTTGCCGTACGATCTTGTGCATCGGCATTCACGATCTTGAAGTTAGTCATTCATATCTCGCATAGATCGTCCGCGTCATGTTGTCTCACTCCGGGCGCCGGATCGGTGATTAGCAGAGATAAAGTGAGGTTCATTCGGACTTAATGCCCTAGATGCCCTCGAAACGCGGACAGCATTGACCAGTTCACGATGGTAGGCGCGAAGTCGGTGTCAAAGCGCAAAATCGTCGCCCCGACCTTGCGTTTCACCGAGGGCTGAGGTGCAAGCTTGATAAGCCGCCAATCGCTCTTACATAGGGTTTATTATGCCTGTCGTACTTCTCCCAAATCCGCACTAACGGCGGAGACCAGTGAATACTGGTTATCTGCAGCGCCGGCCGCAGCATGTTTAGGAAAAGAGCGTCCCGGCGAAAGCAGGTGCGCGGTTCACACGCGTGCGGATATGCAGACGCGCCAATGCACTTGTGCCTCTTGTAATCAAAATCTCGGAGTTAAGTATGGACAGTAACAGGCTCATATCGCCAGGTGGCACATCGTCAATCGGTGGTCCGTCAAGCAGTGATCGTCTCGGGGAAAAGCACCGGCGTGGTCCGTCCAATTCGCCGAGCAGACTAGATGCCCGATTGGATGCAGCGCTAGAAGAGACCTTCCCGGCAAGTGATCCCATCGCGATCACGATTTGCACTCTGGCACCACTCAGATTGGACGACTGAGTGGTTGGCCCGCGTCCTTGAATAGCAGGAACCGCGAGCTGTCAGGCGGCAGTCGTGCTTCGGTTCGTTTGGAGATTGCGATAGGCCGTGTCTCGGCGAAAGCCCGGAGCTCTTTCGAGCGACCGCCCGGTCCAAAGGTGCGCCTGAGGGGCCTGCACGTGCAGGCCACGCGAAAAGAGGGAGTGGCCGTCCTCCGGCAATCTTGCGGGATTTGACTTTCTACGGCGAATGTCTAAGGCTAATCAAATCATGTTGTGCCTTGCGACATTCCGCCGAGGCCTGTGTCATGCAGGCAACCTGATCGCGGGCTATTAGCCCCGAGTTCAGCGCGCGCCGTCGCATATCGAACTCGGGGACGTCCTAGCAAATCACTGCTGTGGACGCACTCTGTTTGTTCTGCCGACCAGCAGCCCTGCGGCGCACTCTCCAGCCTTCAATCCGACCGCTCAGCCCGACCGCGGCTGAGCCATATCGAAACTTGGAAACCTGGCGGATCAATCCGCTGAGGAGGTGCGCCATGAGTTGCAAGTCGAATAACGCGCGGACGGGAAAGCCAGATACTGCGAAGCAGCCTGATCACTCCAGTCTTCGGTTGGTTACGCGCGAGGTGGAGGCAACAAAACCGCCACAGCCGCCACCAAGAAGACAAACATGCGAGCAGGCCGATCTGAAGTCTAGCCATGACTGGGACGGAGACGGCCCGGGCCCCTTTGCCGCCTGAAAGGCGAATTGCCAACCATTGGAGACGAATATGACAAATCAACGAGAAAAGATGCGCTTAAGCAGCGATATGAAGCCGCGTATCGCATTGTCAGCAAAGGACTACGAAAGCCTCCTGCTCCTCGCGCGAGCGGCCGCGAGCAGGATGCCCGACCTGACCTCGATCCTTGCTGACGAACTCGAACGCGCTGACGTGCTCGCAGACAGCGAGCCAGGACATTTTGTGTGCATGGGCGGCGTGGTCGAATTCCGCGACGATATGACAGGCAAGGTTCAAACGGTGACTCTGGTTTACCCGGGCGACGCAGACATCTCGCAGGGGCGGATCTCGGTGCTCACTCCCATCGGAACCGCGTTGATTGGCTTGGGTGTCGGAGATTCCATCACCTGGGAAACACGGATCGGCGAGCTCCGACAATTGACCGTGCTCAAGATTCGCGAACCAGAGTTGGTATGAGGCTCGCATTACCGGCAGCTATCGGCGCGAATGAGACGTTGCTACATGTGGAGGATTGAATGGAGAAACGGTGCCGGTTCAGCTTGGCGGCGCTACCGGAAGACGACCACACTTCTCGACGTGCCTGTCATGCTGGGCCAGCCAGCCTGCGCGCTACGGTTTATGCTGTGGCTAACGATCAGACTGAGGCCGCCGACCATTTTGTCGAACGAGATGGACTCCGCTTCGCCGGGACTCATCTAATCATTGATCTCTGGAATGCGTCGCATCTCGACAATGTTGATATTGTCGAAGGAGCGCTACGCGCCGCAGTAATTGCCGCTGGCGCAACGCTGCTCAAGCTTGACCTGCATCGCTTTAGCCCAAGTGGTGGAATCACGAGTGTTGCGGTGCTCGCGGAAAGTCATGTCACGATTCATACTTGGCCTGAACGCGCATACGCCGCAGTCGACGTGTTCATGTGTGGAAATGCGAACCCGCATAAAACCATTAACGTATTGAAGAGCACCTTTCGACCAAAAATGCTGACTGTTTCGGAACACAGGCGGGGAGTGGTGCCATGAACACTTTTACTGAGAAGCTATATGGGCATCATTCGCAGCTATTTACGGTTGATGTCGAGCTACATCGAGGTCGAACTCCGTTTCAGGAAGTTTTCATATTTGAGAACAGATTGTTCGGACGCGTGCTAGTTCTGGACGACATCGTGCAAATGACCGATCGTGACAATCATATCTACCACGAGATGATAGCGCACGTGCCGCTGATGGCGCACGGCTCAGTGACGCGAGTACTCATTATCGGGGGAGGTGACGGCGGTACTCTTCGGGAGGTGCTCAAGCATCCAGTCCAACGGGTCGTGATGGTTGAGCTCGATGAAGATGTCATTGAGCTTTCCAAACGTTACTTTCCGGAGGTATCGGATGGAGCTTTTGACGATCCCCGTGTCAGCCTGATCATTGGCAACGGCGCGGAATATGTGAGGCATAACAAAGAGAAGTTCGACATCGTGATTATTGACTCGACGGACCCGATTGGAGTCGGCGAACAGCTTTTCACATCGGAGTTCTACGAAGGTTGTCGAAGGATACTTCAACTTGGCGGCATAATTGGACTTCAAAGCGGTGCCCCGTTTTACAATCCTGGGCAACTAACGGCGATTTGCAGTCGACTTAACCGTTCGTTTGCCTCTGTGCGACCTTTTCTCGCTCCTGTTCCAACATACGCAGGGGGGATGTTGGCGCTGGTGGTCGCTGGAGACACTCATAAATCACTACGGCCGCCGATCAAGATTTTAAGAGAGCGCTTCAGCCGAGTCCAACGGCGCACGACGTACTACACGCCGGAAGTGCATAGAGCTGCCTTCACATTGGCACCCGCTTTCAGCGCCGAGACCGCACCAAGTGCGGAAAACTTCGGGCAATGTCTGAGTACGAATGATTTGCGGTAGCGTGAATGCGTTGCGCGGTTGTTCCAAGATCCCGACTTGATGCTCGCACATGCAGGCAGCCCGCCGTCTGGTCTGGCGAGCTAGGTTTTCATAGCGCAAAAAGATAGCGGTCAGCTATCGAGCCCGACCGATAGGCGGAACGCTGACGATCAACTGCTGCTTCGGCATAGCGCTGCCCCTTAAAAAGGCCTCGGCGGCACCGTCCAACTGAATTGTCGTCCCGAGCGCTTTGCCTCCGTCATTGATTGCTGTGGGCACGCGCTCCTTAGCGATTTTTATCTCGGCAACGCGTAGGCGACTACCTGATCGCCGGCTTGCGGCTTGAGGATGGCGTTGCCGCCGGCGACAAACACGACGTATTGCTTGCCGTTGTAGGTGTAGGTTGCCGGATTGGCGACCGCCGGCGCATCGACCAGCGCGCGCCACAGCACTTCGCCGGTCTTCAGATCGATGGCGCGAACCCGGGCATCCATCGAGCCGCCGATAAAGATGAGCCCCGACTTGGTGACGAGGGGGCCGCCGATCGTCACGGAGCCCCACGACTGCGGCATGTAGAAGCCCCACTTCTGCGACACGCCGAACGGCTTGCGCCACAGCAGCTTGCCGGTGTTGAGGTCGTAAGCCGACATGGTGCCGTAGGGCGGCTTCCAGCACGGCATGCCGAGGAAGTTGACGAAGTTGGTGAGGTAGAAGCCGTAGGGCGAGCCGGCCTGCGGATAATAGCCGTTGTCGCCGGGATCGGCGCCCTTGTCGGCGGCGTCGTAATCCTGACGCGTCATCAGCTTGTAGATCTGCGCCACCGCCGACGAATTGACGACATAGACGCCTGAGGTCGGATCGACCGCGCCGCCGCCCCATTCGATGCCGCCGGCGGTCGATGGATAGGCGAGGGTGCCTTTGAGGCTCGGCGGCGTATAGCGGCCGTCATGGCGCAACTGGTCGAATGTGCGCGAGCACTGCCCGAAGCTGACGATATCGGCGATGGTCGAGATGCCGGGGAATCTGTCCGGCACCGTGGGCTCCAGTCCGGTCGGATAGGGTTGGGTCGACGCGGCCTGTTCGCCCGCGACATCGGAGGGCGGCACCTTGCGCTCCTCGATCGGATAGATCGGCTCGCCGGTCAGCCGGTTGAGGACGAAGATGAAGCCCATCTTGCTGGTCTGCACCAGCGCCGGGATGGTCTTGCCATCCTTCTTGATATCGACCAGCGTCGGCGCCGCGTTGGTGTCATAGTCCCAGATGTCGTGATGGACAATCTGCCGGCTCCAGATCACGTCGCCGGTGTCGGCATTGAGCGCCGTCACCGAGGTCGCCGCCGGGATGTTCTCCTTGCGATTGCCGCCGTAGAAGTTCGGACTCGGAGAGCTGATCGGCAGATAGAGAATGCCGTGTTCCGGATCGATCGACATGCTGGTCCAGACATTGGCGGTGCCGGTCTTCTTGCGGATGTCTTCGGGCAGCGCGTTGAACGTCCACTTCAGCGCGCCGGTGCGCGCATCGACGGCGAAGACAGTGCCTGGAGGCGCTTCGGCATCGGCCCAGTCCTTGCCCGCCCAGCCGATGAACAGCGTATCTTTATAAACGGTCGGCGGCTGCAGGATCGACAGCGGCCATTTGTTGTTCAATGTATTCCACTGGTTGAGGTCGAGCATGCCCTTGTTGGCAAAGCCGTCGCAGGGTTTGCCGCTGTCGGCATCGACGGCATAGAGCTTGGCGTCCATCGTGCCGATGTAGACCATCTTGTCGCAGGCCTTGCCGGTTTCGGGCTTGGCAGCCTGCCAGTAGGCGACGCCGCGGGTTTTCAGGTCCGGCTGCGTGACGGCTTTGAGCACTGCGTGGGTGTCGTAGGTCCACTTCACTTTGCCGCTATCCGGCGCGATGGCGAAGATGCGATAGAACGGCGTCGATACGTACACCGTATTGTTGACGAACAACGGCGTCGCCGACCAGTCGCTCTTCGAGGCCTTACCGCTGCCGTCGGACATATCGCCAGTGTGCACCTCCCAGGCCTTGGTCAGCTTGGCGACATTCTGCGGCGTGATCTGTTCGGCGGTCGAGTATTTGCGGTTTTCGAGATCCCCATTGAACGTGTACCAGCCGTCGTAATGCGTGGTCCCGGTCACTGCCGGCTGCGCGGCAGGTTGCTGCGGCTGTGGCGCGGCGTCCTGCGCGTGCGACATCGGGTTGTGCACGAGCAGAGCGGTGAGCCCGAGCGCGGCGATGCCGACCGCCGCCGCGGTCCGGGACTGCTGCGGCTGGATCAGGCTGGCGACAAAGCCGAAGGCGGCGACCAGCATCGCCGCCGCGACCAGATAGGCTTCGAGCATATAGGCGGCAAAGGCGGTGCCGACGATGTCGAGGGCAATGAGCACTATGAGCAGCCCGCGCAACCCGCGCGGCATCGGTGCGGCGGCAATGGCGACAAAGGCGCCGAGCATCAGCGCCGTCGAGACGACGACGAGCAGGGCGCCGGCCGTGCCGTGGATCCCGTTGCCGTGCCAGACGTAATTGAAGATCGCCAGCGCCAACGACACGGCGATGCTGGCGGCCAGCAGCCAGGTGTCGAAACTCGCGCGGCGGGCGCTATCCGAAAAGCGGTTGCGGGTTGCGGATTGGGGTGTAACGCCGGCCATGAGACCCTCGCTCGCAAGAACGTCGCACCCATGAGAGGAACCGGCAGCACAGCTTAAGGTTCCACGGTCGGCGGACGCGCTGGAAGGTTCATGCTTACGAATAGGCACGATAGCGCCGACGATGGGGCCGACCTCGGCATGGGCGGCGTTGATGCAGTCTTCGCCCTCGCTGAAGCCGGTGATTTAGACCGCCGTTAGCATCGGCGGTTTGCTCGGCGGGCGTCTACTGCCGATGTTAGGTTGGCGATCGGAGGACACGTCGTCGCACGTCGACGTCAAACTTTAAAGCACTGACTCGATGTCGGATGACTCGTTGATCTGCCATTGCGTATTTTTCTGAAGGTCTCCGTGATTTCCCTTCAAGAAGAACTCCATGCGCGACGACAAATCTAATATCAAGATTCTGTGCCTCCACATCAGCGCAGAACATGGGCTGGCGATGAGATCGCGAGCGCTCGATGAGGCTACGGTCTTTGGTAGGCGGCCAACAGTTGATGTCCGAGGTCGGCTTCGTGTCTCCTACGCCACGTCTGATTTACGCTTTGGCCTCAACGATTGAAGTCATGCCTTTGCGCGGCCCCGGTAGCTGCAGTTGCTTCTTTCCCGTGAGACTGTGCCGAGACTGGGCATGAGCGCCGTCGGCTGCTCTAACTGCGAGGCGGGGCTAATAGTTAACACGCCTTAACCACCACGGTCGAAAGTTACCCCGGACTGGGTGTTCGTGTTACATCGTAACACGAAATTCGGTTGTATTTGATGGATAAGCCCACGACGCTTTTGGTCGGCCGTCGGCTGGTGATCTCGCCCCTTTATGTCGACGACGCTTTGCTAGCGCAGATCATGTTCGGTGATCTCGCCAAGCAATGGTCAGCGATCCAGCCGATGCTGGAGCGGGAAGGATTCCCGTAGAAGAAGCGGGCTATGGGCGGCTTGAGATATCTGCCAGCTGGCCTGGAATTTCTTGAGCGGCGCGAAGGCTTACGACCGCTGGTGGTCGCGTTTACGAAGTCGCGTTAGAGGTTCTTCGCGATCTGGGATACCAGGTCCTTACGTGCCGGGAGGTCGCGCAATCAGAATGAAGCTGACGGCGCAGTCTTGAACCGCGACACTCGTTAATCAGCAAGATGAAGCTTGCTCAAGGCGCTGCCGATTGATTCGAATACCGCGACCATTTGGTCGGCGGATTTGATCTCTGTGAATTTGTCTCGACCGCTTGCGCAATTCTGCAGAAGTTTTGACGTCGGGTCATGGCCTGTGTTGACCTGGATTGTGTAGATGATGATGCCCGCGTCTTTTGCATTTTCGCAAGTGCCAGAGCCATTCTTGCTCCGATCGTACATACGTTTGTCGACCTGGACGCTCTGGCTTGATCCATTTCCGTACCAACGATTTTGCGTGTTCAGCCCGTCCGACATAAGGATTATGGCTTCGCTGTAGACGTATTTGTTGTCTTTTGGCGGGGCCACCATTGCGCCGCCGCCCACGAGCGTCTGCCAAGCCCACACCAATCCGATAGGTTGGTTGGTGCTTCCCTCCGGACGCAGGTCACCGACCATATCGTTCAAGCCGTCCCAGTCATAGGTCAGTTGTCTAATCGCGGCCGGGCAACCGTCGGGTTGCTCTGCAGGATACTCCGAAGAAGCGTCGCTATTAGGCGGCAAAACCTTCTGATCATAGTTCTGCGAACTAGGCCCGTAATCGGTGCCTCGATCAGAGACGCATCCTTCCCACTTGGAATGGTCGTCCGGTTTCCACTTGCAGTTATTTGCGTGGGAGTTGTTGTAGGAGCTGTTCCCCGCGCATTCCCAGGTGCCGTGTTGCTTATCCCAGTCTGTCCAGTCGATGAACGGCTTATTGTAGTTCGAGTTGCCGATATTCACGTAGCGGGCGAACGGTACGATGGAGACATAGATATCGCCGGGCCCCCTCGCGGCGGCCTTCAATTGTTTGAGGAGAGCCTTAGCCGCGTCTTTAAGCGCCGGCATCTTGCCATCTTCTGCCATTGATCCGGTCACATCGAGAGCCAGGGCGACGCGAAGTTTGTTGATGCCCCATGCGGCAGTCGAACTGACACTGATGGGCAGGTGCTCGAAACCCAGTGCCCCCATGAAAGTCGTATCGACCGCGGCACTTCCATCGATCACAATCCTGGAGCCACTCGTCTTCGAGTAGGCGCCCTTGATAACGATACCTTTTACGTCTGGTCGGGAAAATATGCTTTTGAAGTACTCGCTGGCCCTCGCGTTGATCTGCTCGGCGCTCATCGAGTCCGCGTTTTTCGACAAGGCGAGAGCAGTGGAGTCCACTGCGGCCTGCATTGCAGCCTTCGCTGCGTTGGCTCTGCTGAAGTCGATAGCGCTACCGACAAAGCCCACTAGAGGAAGGGACGCCAACGCGAACGTCAACGCCACGTTTCCAGAAGTTCCAATTATGAACGATTTTAAATATGCGCGCAGCGTTCTCATGAGCGGCTCCCAACCAGTCGCGCGAGGCTAGGGCAGAGTTATAAACTCACCGTAAAAGTATGTGCTCAAAAGGGATGTCTCACAGCTAACGATCGACTCCTGTATCAAATGATAGAGGTCTGTATTGTTTATCATTCCTTCCGCGCGGTAGCGCGGTGCCGCATGGGGAGCGGTTCCATCATGGTGGAGGACGACGTGCTAGGTGCTTGTGAACATCAAGCCGCGTTGGAAGCCGGGCATGTCGAGCAACACACCCAATGTTGACCTCGGCCCAGCGTGATAGCGTGCGTTCGATCCGCTGCATTTGCACAAGGTCGCTCGCCCGTTGATCGGTGACGCCGAAAAGAGCCTTCGACAGTGAGCAGGGCCTTTCTTGATGTACACCGCTATATGGGCAGGTAGTCGACCACTAGACGCTGCGCAGCCGGTCACCGGCGCTCTGTGCCCTCTCTGTTGATCTTAATCTGATCCTCTAGTACGAAAACTCGGATGGCTGACGAGAGATTGTGTGCGTTGCGGCTCGCATCGATCATCTCTATGAGGGCGCCAACTGATATGCCCTTGCGCACTGCGATATCTCTCGCGGCGTCCCAGAATGCGTCCTCTAAACTAATGCTCGTCTTGTGGCCGCGCAACACGATTGAACGCTTTCTGACTTGTGATCTAGCTGAGGCCATAGCTGTCGATCTATCTTGGAGCGCGGTCCGTATTGCTACTCAGTCGCATGAATTGTGTTCGGTAAAATGAGGCGGCGTCAAGCTCGGGCAACATGAGCTAAGCTGAGGTCGATTTTCTAGTCCAGACCTGCCATCACTCGGTGCCGGGCACCGTCGGGCACTATGCACGCTTGTCTTCGAGAATAGTGCGTGTCGTTCCGTTGCTGCCATGGAAGGAACTTTCTTCCCGGGCAATGGAGTCTCCCCAAGCGCGCATTCGGGGAGGGAATTGTTTTTGATCAATGTCCGGCCTCAGTCACTCTGGCAATTTGCTTGGATGGCGACGCTGCTTTTTACTTGTCCGATAACGGCGATGGCGACGAACGGGTGGATTGCGGACGATCCTGTGCCGCTCCCAGCGACGTTCGTTGCGATCAACTGCGCGGCTTGCGGCCGAATGCATTTCGTGATGCCGGGAACCGGCGAGGTGCTGGGAAGCGCTAATCGGCATCTGGGCCGGCACGACACGGCTGGACGTTAAGGTGCCGCGGCAATCCCCGTTTAACGGCTCCGGCGGGAACTTCTGGCCCGGGGCATGGCTGCATCCAGCTCGCGCTCCGGCTGCCGTCATTCCTGACCAGGGTGTCGGTCTTTAAGTACTGGCGGCTCTGTAGGCTTTTTGATTCGCTTGTTTGACAGGCGAGAAAATGAAGCCTGGCAAGGCTAGAAGCGCTTGCAGTTGAACCGTCACATCGAGGGGAGCGCCATAATTCAAGGTCGCCGGCGGCGTCACTCGCGCTTGGGAGGGTGTTTAGCTTGTTCCTCCGCTAGTAGCTTTTCGATCTGTCGGCGCTGCGCGTCGTCTTTCGTTTCAGCAAGCACTCGCTTCAAGTGGACGAGGGTTGCCGATGCACAAAGTTGTCCATGGGAAATGCCATGCTTGCCTCGACGACGAAGATATTATTCGGATACCGGGAAGCGCGCGAGTATTATGATCGCCTTTTCGATCTGAGAGGCCGCGGCCGATGATCGCGCCAGTGCTCCACCGAGCGCGAGGGGGCACCGACCTGACTTGCAATCAACATATTGCATATGCAGAATTTACCCAACAGCGGAACTAAGAACCATGTCAGTGTTCAGAACGGCCGCCTGTGATCAAAAAGGGGAGTGTTGTGCCGCACACTCAGACGACCCCTATCACTGCGCAATCGGAAGTCGACCGCCCGATTTGCCCCCGGTGTGGTTCGGAAATGTGGCTCGTTCGTATACGCGGCGAGGGCTCCGATAAAGAGCAACGCACGTTCAATTGTCCCGTCTGCGAAATCTCGACCTGCGAAAACGAACTTTCAACACACCCCGCCCCGATGGCTGGGTGATGTTGTGCCTTCTCGTTCGCATCAAAGTGTGGTCCACGTTATTGTAAGAGCAGCTTGCAGTGGCGTTCGCGGCCGACGTTATCTGCTGCGCTCCTCTGCACGGTGTTTCAGTCACGCCGCTGATATGGACTTATAGGAGGTTGCTCCTCGTTCAACGCGAGTGACACTGTCGTCTTGCGGCCGGAACCGACATTTCCGTTTTCGATTCGCTCGATCGAACTGGCCTTCAATGCAGCATGCGCGGGTCCCCAGGTGAGCCGGGATGGCTGCTGACCGAATGTGCCTAAAATAGGCTTTCGCTGCGCATCTCGCCTTACAAACGCATCATACCGCGAAGGGGCCCGCCAAGCCCCTTTAGCGCGCCGTGCTCGTGCTCAGCATCGACCATGCGCGCCATTTTGTAGTGCCGACGAGGCGAGGAATAAAATGGCCGCAGCGCAACTTTCTTTTCCAAGCTCAGCGTCACCTGCGTTCCACTCTGAATTATAGATCAACTGCTGGGACGGGAGAGGCTACGACCTCCACTACGCTGGAACTTCGAAGTTGCTTCGTTTTTGATGGCGGTTCCTGCCATCTTACCTATAATATCTCACGAACCGATTCAACGACGACGGGATCGATGAAATGGGCGAAGGGATTGTCGCGCGGCTTCGTGACTGGTGGGTGCTGATTGTCGGCTTGATCCTCATCATCGGTGCGCTAGCGGCGACATCCTTTGTCAGGCCGCAAGAGTCCTCGACTTCGGTTGCGACAAGCGCCGGACCTGCTTCGGCGACCGCCGAGACGGGGAAGGCTGCTCAGGTGGCCAAGAGCCAGCCAGCGATAGCAGGTGCCGCGAGCTTGGCCTCCGGTGCCGCTCCGGATCACGCTCATCCCCCATCTCAACCGTCCTCCGCTGGCCGGACCGCTGTCGCTGAGCAGGGGGCTCCGTCGGCAGCGGCGCCTGCTGCGCCCGCTGCACCTGCTCGGCCCGTCTTATCAGCAGACGCGGCAGCAGGCAGTCAGGTGTTTCGGAAATGCCAGGCCTGCCATTCGCTCCAGCCGGGTAAGAATGGCGTGGGTCCTTCATTGGCCGGTATCCTCGGCAAGAAGGCTGCAAGCATCGAAGGCTATAATTATTCCCAGGCGATGAAGGCCAGCGGGCTTACCTGGGACGAGAAGACACTCGACGCCTATCTCACTGACCCTCAGAAGGTCGTACCCGGCAACAAAATGCCATTTCCGGGTTTGAAAACGGAGAATGAGCGCAATCGCCTGCTTACATATCTGAGAGAGGTTGCGTCTCCGGCAACTGCTGCACCGGCCGCAGCGGCCGCTCAACCTCAATCCGGGTCCGCGCAACCGACGCCTCCGCAGGCGGCGGCCCGGGCCGCCCCTAGTCCTGCGGCAGATGCCGCCACGAGCTACATCCCCGCCGTTCGGTACACGCTGCGCACGGGAATCGCTGAAGGACGCATGGTCTTTATCGGCGTCGGCGGCACCATTGACGAGCAGGTAAACCCCGTCTTGTCGGCTGCGGAAGGCCAGTTGGTTCAGGTTACGCTTATCAACGGCGAGGGCGCCGAGCACGACATCGTCTTCGACCGTCAGGGGCCGGCCGGAAGCTCACCGCACGTCTACGGGAAGGGAGCGAGCACGAATATCGCCTTTGTCGCCTCGAAGGCCGGGGACTACGTCTACTTCTGCAGCGTGCCGGGCCATCGGCTTGCGGGCATGGAAGGTCAATTCCTGATCACGCCACAGCCGCCCCCGCAGACCGTGTCCGAAGCAGACATATCGCATCTGGCATCGGACGTGCCGCAGCCAATCGGCAAGCGAGAGCCGCAAACCGTTCGGGTTGATCTGGTGACCGTCGAGTTGGAAGGACGCCTCGCGGAAGGCACCACGTTCGGTTACTGGACTTTCAATGGCAAGGTGCCGGGCCCCATGCTCCGCGTCCGCGTCGGCGACACGGTCGAGGTCCACCTCAAGAACGCTGACAACAGCGCTATGGTCCATTCGGTTGATTTTCACGCCGCCACTGGCCCGGGGGGAGGGGCTGTCTCGACGCAGACCAATCCAGGTGAAGAGAAGTCCTTTAAGTTTAAGGCTCTGATCCCTGGCCTCTACGTCTACCACTGCGCCACGCCTATGGTCGCGCATCACATTGCCAACGGCATGTACGGCCTCATTCTCGTCGAGCCGGAAGAAGGACTTCCCCCTGTCGATCATGAGTTCTACGTCATGCAAGGGGAGATCTACACGGAAGGCGCTTTCGGTCAGCACGGCAGCCAGGAGTTCAATGTAGAGAAACTGCTGAGCGAGCGTCCGGAATACTTTGTATTCAACGGCTCGGTCGGCGCGCTTTCACGCCTTCATCCCCTGCAAGCCAAGGTGGGCGACACCGTTCGGATATTCTTCGGCGTCGGCGGACCGAACTACACGTCTTCATTCCATGTGATCGGCGAGATCTTCGATAAAGTATATAATCTCGGCGGCATCCTCAGCGAGCCTTTGCGCGGCGTACAGACAGTCATGGTCCCTGCCGGTGGCGCGGTCATCACCGAGTTTAAGGTCGATGTGCCGGGCAACTACACGCTGGTCGATCACGCCCTGTCCCGTGCTGAGCGTGGTCTTATCGGCGTTTTGCACGTGGAGGGCGCGCCAAATCCGGAAATCTACGACGGCAAAGTGGAGGCTGGATCGGGGCATTAAGGCCAATGCGCGCTCTGCCAGCGGACATTAACCCCTGTTAAAACCGAAGTTCGCGCCAACCGCTTTGTCTCCGAACTATTTGAGTTCGCCGACCCTTCTCAATTCGGCAATCGCTGTTTCTGGTTTATTCTCGCCTAGATGTTCGAAAAGCGAATGCGCGATCTGCAGATGCCGGGTTCCGGATTTGTGCATTTGACGACTCTATTGGGCAAGCCGTCCTCTACTCAAAGGCGCGCTGAGAAGCGCTTCCCGGATGTAAGAGGCTGGCAGCATGTGTCCACTCGTTTGGTGGACCTCCCGGCGCAAATTTCGTCTGTGAGGCGCGTGCGGTGGGTACGACAAACTGCCATGTGAAATCGCGACATTTTTCTACCTTCGCGGTGCCCCGTTTGGTATGCAGAGAGAGAACGTCAAAGCGAGTTACGGGCAATGGCCCAACTGGATCAGTCGCTAGTTTCCGAGTTGCCTTTGTTCGCCGGCCTTCAGAAGGTCGATCTGAACGACATCTTGCGGGAAGCGCATCCGCTGCATCGTCCTAAGAACACAGTGGTGTTCGAACAGGGAGAAGATGCGCACTCATTCTTCGTCTTGCTTCACGGCCATGTGCGTGCGGCGAAGATGACGCCCGGCGGCCACCAGATTGTGGTGCGCTACGTCACCCCCGGCGAAACGTTCGGCGTTGCCGCAGCGCTGGGGCTAAGTGCCTATCCGGCGACCGCGACGGCGGTCGACGACAGTTTGGTCTTGGCCTGGCCGTCGGCGGCGTGGCCGCGTCTGTCGTCGAGATATCCGGTATTGGCGGCGAAGACATTGCAAACCGTCGGCGAGCGTCTGCAGGATTCGCATACCCGGATTATTGAGATATCGACCGAGCAGGTCGAACGGCGTGTGGCGCGAGCGCTGCTGCGTCTCATCCGACAGGCCGGGCGCAAGACGGATAACGGCATCGAGATCGACTTTCCCATCAGCCGCCAGGACATCGCCGAAATGACCGGGACGACGCTTTATAGCGTCAGCCGCGTCCTGAGCGGTTGGGAAGGGCAGGGCATCGTCGAGGGCGGACGCCAGAAAATCCTAGTGTGCAATCCGCACAAGCTGGCTCAGATCGGAGACGAGGTCAATTAGGCTCTTGGGCTTTCAGCAGGGCCGTGATTAATGTCGCCGTTTCGATCCCGTATGCCTGACATGCTTCGCTGACCGTATGGAACGGCGCGATCGGGCAACCCACGCAGTCCATTCGAAAGTCGAGAAAGACGCGGATCGTCGCGGGCCATGCCCGCATCACGTCATCGACGATGCTTTCCGCCTGAATATGATATGCGTTGCAATTCATGATCTAAAGCTAGTTTGGCGATGCTGCTATTTCTCGTGTCGGAGCAAGCAGGGCCTCATCTTCTGGCGGACAGTTACCTTCAAGGATCGGGAGCGTAACGGGCGTAGCGGTGCAGGAACGCATTGAAGGCCTTCCACGACACCGGTGAGTTCTGGCGCACTGCCGCACAGGCTTGGCCAGCCAGCCTGCAAGCGGTGTCGGTATGCCCGGTCGTCGCCAATGCCTTTAGACTTTCGAGAAGAACATCCTCGATCTGCGGCGGAATACGTCTTGGTCGTTCGATCAGGGTTCGGCGTGTGGTCATGTATCGTTGTCCGGACCGAAGCCGAGTTGCACACGGGCCGAGGATGTCATCATCTCAGGCTTCCAGGCAGGATCATATGTAAGTGACACCTCGGCGGAGGTTACGCCAGGAACCGCGATGGCGGCCTGCTGTGCGCCGTCCTTCAAGAACGAGGTCGCAGGGCAGCCGCGAGTGGTCGTCGTCATGAGAATGCGCGCGCCGCCGCTGTCGTTCACACCGATCACGTAGACCAACCCCAGATCGACGATGTTGAGGCCGAGCTCCGGGTCGATGACAAGCCGCAGTGCCTCCTCGATGCGCTGGCCGACTTCTTCTTGGGGCGACAACATCATGGACCCTCCTGCCGTCCGGCGCGCACGAGAACTTTGTACGTGATCCCGTCGGGCTCAAAAGCTCCACGCCAAACGTGCCCTCGTTTAGCGAGCATTGGGAACAGGAATACCGGCTCACGGCAGAGCAGGGCGCTCAGCACTTCGCCAGGTTGCATAGTCTCGACCGCGGCAAGAATGCGCACCATCGGCTCTGGCGGGTCGAGGTCGCGGTTGTCGAGGCTACGAACCGGGCTCGGCCACTGCTCGTCGTCGGTCGCGCCCGTTGGCGCGGTCGTCGTTTCTCTCAGGTCGGCCGGCGTGAATACTACCTCCCAGTCGCCGCCGTCCAGTTCCTTGGCATCATGTGCGAAACCTTTTGAGCCAAGGACATGCAGCAACGGTGTGGGCTTGAATGTCGCGTAGAGTCGCAAGCACTGGCCGGGCGTGAGGGCATTCACGGCGGCCATGATCTCTCCGAACGGTTCGCCGCCGGCCCTGAGTGTCGGTCGTACGTCAACTTCCACGAAGTCTGTCATGATCATCTCCTTAGTGAGCCTACTGCGAGGCGAGCAAAGCTGGCCGGCGCGCCAAATGTAAAATCCGCAATTCCGGTCTTACGTCGAGCAAGAGGCGCGTGCGTGCGATCTCCACGGCGATGCCGGTCGCTCCGCCTAGCATCAGCACTGCTGAAGCGCGAAATACCTCGGGCGCATCGAGCAGCAAGCAGGCGGTCGCGCTCCAGACGCCGGCGAAATAGATCCAGAACCACTTGGCCGCACGCGGCTCGACGACAAGGTCCTGAACGCGTGGTGTCGCGGTCGTGCCGAGCACCGGGCCAAAACATTCGAGCCAGGTCAGGAAGGCAACGATCTTGTAGAGCTTGGCGAGGCCCAAGCCGGTGAGCCAGCCGAAGGCCGCCAGAAACACGATGGCCCCGATTTGATCCTCGAATTGGCTGGCCGCCACGAGAACTACCGACAGAACAGCGACGCCCGCGAGATTGGCGAGCGCGATGGCGGCCATGCGGGCGTTGAGCTCAATTTTGCGACGCTTCCGAGCGCGGTAAAGATGGAGGATGTCCGCGCCATAAAGAGAAAGGGCACAGGTGCCGAGAAGGCCGGCCACAAGGAGAAAGGCTGTAGGATGCCCGCCCATCCCGATGGCGACCGTGCCGCCTACAATTGCGACGGCTAGCGCGGCGGTGCCGTAATAAAGAACCGCGCGCGATCGTGGGGTTTCGCTTTCCGGAGCCAGCATGAACATGGCCAATAAGCGATAGCTGACGCCAATGGCCGTGAAGGTTAGCCAGCCGGAGAGTCCCGCAATGGCATGTACGGGAATTCCGTAAGTCGCGATATCGGCAAGCGGCGGGCCGCTGGCGCTGCCATCGAGAACCAATGCAAAGACGAAACCGAGCGTTGCTGTGGCCGCAGCGCAGAGCAGGCCAACGGTGACGAACCGGGCCGCAAGCGGCAGAGGTCGTGCTTGCCACAGCGTACGGCCGAGGTTCCAGAGTGCGAGCGCGAATCCACAGCCAAGCAGAACGGCCGCCGGGGAAAAACAAGAGTGGAGCGCGGGGATGCGGCCTCCAAGCTGCAGAAAGCCGCCGACCAATATGGTGAGACCGACTACGAGGAGCGCAAGCGTGGGCAGTGGCAACGTATTGCTATAGATCGGCTTGGCTACCAGTACCGGTACGAACTGAAACAGTGCACCGAACATCAAAAGGCTGAGCCAGCCGATAGCGATCAGATGGACGAGGACAAGCGAATCGGGAGCGCGGAGTTCGGCGCTGGGGAAGCCAAATCCGACCACCATCAGCGCCTCGCCGGCCAGCAGGCAGGCGAGCGCGACGGCGAAGTAGGACATCGACCAGCGGGAGAGCGTTGCGCCGACCATGGGCAAGGCCTTTCAGATGGGGAGCCGGCGGCAGACCGCCGATCCCGTCGTGCAAGGAGGTGTCAGGCAGCCTTCTGCTGCCGGCCAATTTCGACGCGCCAAACCTCGGGTCCGCGTTCGAGATAGGTCCACGAGAACTGACGTGGATATTCGGCTTCAAGTTGGTAATAGAGCGGCTTCGGATCGTGATCGTTGACCAGGACAAAGGCGCCGCCGACAGCGAGCTGATCGACCAGTTCGAAGATCTTCCGGTGCCGCTGGGCAGGCACGAGGCTTCGGACATCGACTTCATTATGCGAGGACTGGGTCATTCAGTTACTCCTTCCGTCGGTTCTAATGTGCATGTTTTGCAGCCGGAGCCCGATTGAGGCTGCGGCCTGCTGCGGTCGCATCATGAGCGCTGCGCAGATGCATCATTGATCGCAGTCAGCCTCGGCGAGTTTGCGCCAGCGCAAAGAAACTGCGCGACGTTGGCCGCACATACGATGCCGTCGATCCGAGGAGACCGCGCATTCTGCGCGGACGCCGTCTCGGACAGACGAAAAGGAGCGAATATGAAATTTGCGAGAGTTCTGGTCGCTGCGGGCATGATCGTGTTCGCTGGCGGCTTGGCGGCGCACGCCGCCGAATATCAGGTCCAGACCCTGAACAAATCGACCAATGGCATGTTCCAGTTCGAGCCGCAGCAGCTGAAAATTCAGCCGGGCGACACCGTGCACTTCGTTGCCAAGGACAAGGGCCATAATGTCGAAACCATCGAGGGGATGATTCCTGATGGAGCATCGCCCTTCAAAAGCGGATTCGGCCAGGACTTCACGGTTACCTTCACCAACGCGGGTGTGTACGGCATCAAATGCGCACCGCACTATGGTATGGGTATGGTCGGCCTTATCGTGGTCGGCGATGCTTCGGGGAACTTGAAGAAGGCGGAAGCCGTCAGTCACCCTGGCAAGGCCAAGTCGACTTTTGCTGCCCTGTTCAAGACGGTCAGCACCCAAACAGCAGCGCAGCGCTGACCTATCGATCCATCACCGAAATCGGAACTGGCCGGAGGACGAATGAAACGCCCTCCGGTGATCCACGCGCCTTGGCTCGTTTTGGCCGCAGCAAAGCATCCAAATGCGGAATGTGTCGTATTGCGATGGATCAAGGACGTGGGTCCGGCCGGGGCGCCATAGTGCGCGCGGTCGGGTCTGACGACCGGAACTGCCGGAATAGCACTCGATGATCCAAGGAACCCATCGTCGCAAGCACAGCCTGCTGGGCGCGCTTTCGGTTGGCCTGCTGCTTTTTGCGACGGGGATGCCCGCGCAAGCACAGAGCAGGCTTTCCGAGTTCCTCCAACAGCTTCAGCCGCACGATATCGAGCCGGCGGCGGACCAATTCGGCGCGGTGTCCGGTGCGGTTCCGGCCGCGCCGCTGCTCAAACAGGGCAAGGTCGTCGGATACGCGTTTCTGAACGCCGACGTCGTCGATTCGACCGGCTATTCCGGCAAGCCGATCAATATCGTGATCGGTCTCGATAACGAGGCCCGCATTACCGGTGCCAAACTGGTCGAGCACCACGAGCCGATTTTTCTGGTCGGCATCCCGCAGACCAAAGTGGAAAAGTTCATCCACGATAATGTCGGCCGCAGAGTGCTCGCCGCCGACAACGCCTCGGGCTCCGCAGCCGACATCGTCAGCGGCGCCACCGTCAGCTCGATGGTGATCGCCGACAGCATCACGCGCGCGGCGATCAAGGTGGCGCAGGCCTACAAGCTGGGCGGCGGTGCAGCGGCCGTCGCTGTGGCAGAGCCGGTGTCACGCAAGATCGACCCGGGCAAAATCCTGTCGAAAGGCTGGGTCGAACTCACCGGCGATGGATCGGTGCGCCGCTTGCTGCTCACCAGTGACGATGTCAATAAGGCCTTCGCCAAGTCCGGTAACGCCGCGGCCATCGCGCGTCCGGCGCAGGGTGAGCCCGATGCGCCCTTTGTCGATCTTTACGCTGCTCTCGTGAGCGTGCCAAGCATCGGCGAGAGCCTGCTCGGATCGGCCGCATACAGAAATCTGAAGAATCGTCTTGGCGATGGCGGCCAGGCAATCCTCATTGCGGGCGCCGGTTCGTATTCGTTCCGCGGGTCTGGCTATGTGCGTGGCGGCATCTTCGACCGCATCGAGGTCATTCAAGGCCAGACTAGCATTCGCTTCCGCGACCGCGATTACGAACGCGTAGGATCGCTGGCAGCGTCAGGCGCGCCGGAATTTCCCGAGATTGGCCTGTTCGTCCTGCCCAAGGGACAACAGTTCGATCCCGGCAAGCCGTGGCGCTTGCAGTTGCTGGTGCAGCGGGTGACCGGCGCCCTGGACAAGGCGTTCATTAATGTCGGCGTCGGTTACTCGGTTCCAGAGCAGTACTTGCTTCCGATCGAAGCCGCGGCGCCCGCAGCGCCCGCGCCAGCCAACGCAGGCGCGGCGGCCCAGCCGGTATCGACCCGCTCTGCCGCGCGTGAAGCCGCGCCTTCGGCGGGCGAACCGCTATGGCTGAAGATCTGGCGAGGGAAGGCGGTCGACATCGCCATCCTGGTTGTCGCCATCCTGGTCCTTACCGGCATTTTCTTCTTCCAGGACGTTTTGGTGAAGCGGCCGAAACTGTTCGAGCGCATTCGGATGTCCTATCTGGCGTTCACGCTGCTGTGGCTCGGCTGGTACCAGCACGCGCAGCTTTCCGTGGTCAATGTCTTCACATTCTTCCAGGAACTGCGCGGGCACTTCCAGTGGGAGCACTTTCTCAACGATCCACTGATCTTCATCCTTTGGGGCTCGGTCGCAGCTGCGCTTCTGTTCTGGGGGCGCGGCGCCTACTGCGGCTGGCTGTGCCCATTCGGCGCGCTCCAGGAGTGGATGAACAAGATTGCCCGGTGGCTGCACGTGCCGCAGCTCAAGGTGCCGTTCGGATTGCATCAGCGGCTATGGCCGATCAAATACATCATCTTCTTGGCGCTATTTGGGGTGTCGCTCGGATCGCTGGCCCTCGCGGAAAGCCTCGCTGAAGTCGAACCGTTCAAGACGGCGATCATCCTGCATTTCATGCGCGATTGGTGGTTCGTACTCATTGCGGTCGCCTTCCTGCTCCCGGGACTTTTCGTCGAGCGCTTCTACTGCCGCTACATGTGCCCGCTCGGCGGCGCGCTGGCGATACCGGCCCGCGTTCGCATGTTCGATTGGCTGCGGCGCTATCGCGAGTGCGGCTCGCCCTGTCAGCGCTGCGCGCAGGAGTGCCCCGTACAGGCGATCCATCCGGAAGGGCAAATCAACCCCAACGAGTGCATCCAGTGCATGAATTGTCAGGTGCTCTACCACCATGACCAGAAGTGCCCGGTGATGATTCAGTTGCGGCTCAAGCGTGAGAAGTTTCACGCGCTGTCGTCGCCGTCAATGAGACCCGGCGCGACGACCGCGAAACCGGCCTTTCCCCCAGCCACCGCCGGCGAGAAATCGCTGGACAAGACCGAGGTGCGCCTGCCGGCCACCGATTAGAGGAGCAAATCAATGACGGATCACGGGAAGAGCGACGAAGGGCTGAGCAGGCGCAGGCTGCTCGCGCGCGGTACGAGCGCGGTTGCATTGACCGGGCTAGCGGCCGGCGGTGGCGCGGCCGGCATGCTGGAGTTCTCGCAGGCCGCGCTCGCGCAGCAGGCGTCGCGGCGGACTGGTAGTTCGGTCGAGGTTCGGCCCGGCGATCTCGATGAATATTATGGCTTCAGCAGCAGCGGCCAGTGCGGCGAAGTTCGCGTGATGGGCATCCCGTCGATGCGGGAGATCATGCGCATTCCGGTGTTTAACCGCGACAGCGCTACCGGCTGGGGCCAGACCAATGAAAGCCGCAAGGTTCTTACCGAGGGTTTGCTGCCGGCGACGCGCAAGTTCCTCGAAACGCGGGGTGGCACCTTCGTCAATGGCGACGCGCACCATCCGCACATGTCGTTCACCGACGGCACTTACGATGGGCGCTACATCTTCATCAATGACAAGGCAAATTGTCGCGTGGCGCGCATCCGCTGCGACGTGATGAAGTGCGACAAGATCATCGAGATACCGAACGCGTCAGATATCCATGGCTTGCGGCCGCAGAAGTATCCTCGCACGGGCTACGTCTTTGCCAACAGTGAGCACGTCGTTCCTATCCCCAACGACGGCAGTGTGCTGGACGACCCGGAGCAATATTGGTCGGTGTTCACCGCCATCGACGGCGACAGCATGACTGTCGCCTGGCAGGTGCTCGTTGATGGCAACCTCGACAACTGCGATGCCGATTACGAGGGCAAATACGCATTCTCTAGCTGCTACAACTCAGAGCGTGGCGTCACTCTGGCGGACATGACCTCCGCCGAGCGGGACTGGGTCGTCGTGTTCGACATCAAGCGCATCGAGCAGGCGATCTCCAAAGGAGATTTCAAGACCATGGGCGGCGTCAAGGTGGTCGACGGCCGCAAGGGCTCGCCGTACACGCGGTATATCCCGGTCGCCAACAATCCGCACGGCTGCAACATGGCACCGGACGGCATCCATCTGGTGCTCGCCGGCAAGCTGTCGCCGACGGTCACGGTGGTTGACGTGCGGCGGCTGGCCGACGTGTTCACCGACAAGATCAAGCCGCGCGATGCCGTGGTGGCCGAGCCGGAACTGGGCCTCGGGCCGCTTCATACGGCTTATGACGGCAAGGGCAACGCTTTTACCACGCTGTTCATCGACAGCCAGGTGGTGAAATGGAACATCGACAAGGCCAAGCGCGCTTACAATGGCGAGAAGGTCGATCCGATCATCGAAAAGATCGATGTGCACTACCAGCCGGGCCACAATCACACGTCGATGGGCGAGACCAAGGAGGCGGACGGCCGCTGGTTGATGTCACTGAACAAGTTCTCGAAGGATCGCTTCCTGCCGGCGGGTCCGCTGCACCCGGAGAACGATCAGCTGATCGACATCTCCGGAGCCAAGATGGAGCTGGTTCACGACGGCCCGAGCTATGCCGAGCCGCACGACATCTGCATCGTGCACCGCTCCAAGGTGAATCCGCTGCGCGTGTGGAAGCGCGACGATCCGAGTTGGGAGGAGGCGCGGCAGTGGGCGGTCAAAGACGGCGTCAAGCTGGAGGAGGGCGCCAATGTTATTCGCGACGGCAACAAGGTGCGTGTTTACATGTACTCCGTCGCGCCCGCCTACAGCCTCGAGAAGTTCACGGTCAAGCAGGGCGATGAAGTCACCATCTTCGTCACCAATATGGATGACGTGGAGGATCTGACGCACGGCTTCACGATCGTGCGCTACGGCGTGATGATGGAGATCTCGCCGCAACAGACCTCATCGGTGACGTTCGTTGCCGACCGCCCCGGTGTGCATTGGTACTACTGCCAGTGGTTCTGCCACGCTATGCATATGGAGATGGCCGGGCGGATGATCGTCGAGCCGCATCAAACATGAGGCGGGCGGCCACCATAGTGTCCGGGCGATCGGCCGCGGCGTTCATTGCCGCGGCCATCGCTGCCTGGCTTGGCGCGGGCTGCGCCCTTGCCGCAACGGTCCCGGTTCCAGCCGGAGGCGAGCGCTTGCGCGCCGCGATTGCTGCCGCTGCGGCCGGCGATGTGCTGCAACTCGAGGCGGGTGTCCACGACGGCCCGGTGCTCATCGATAAACCGCTGATTCTCGAAGGGCGGCCGGGCGCGGTGGTCGATGGCGGCAGCCGGGGTCGCACCATCGAGGTGGTTGCCCCTGGTGTCACTATCCGTGGCCTTGGCGTGCGCGGCTCCGGTATCGGCCACGAAATGGACGCCGGTATTTACCTGGAGCAGAGCGCTACCGGCGCGAAGGTTTTGGACAACACCATCAGCGGCAATTTGGTTGGCGTGTATGTCCACGGCGCGGCCGGTGCGATCGTGCGCGGCAATACGATCGTCGGCCGTAGTGATCTACGGCTCAACGACCGAGGCAATGGCGTCTATGTCTGGAACGCGCCGGGTGCGCAGGTGATCGATAATGATATCTCGGGGGGGCGCGATGGAATTTTCACAAATACGAGCCGGCGCAACGTGTTTCGCGGCAACCGGATGCACGATGTCCGTTTCGCGGTCCATTACATGTACACGAACGACAGTGAAGTCAGCGACAATGTCTCGGTTGGTAACCACGCCGGCTATGTCATCATGTTTTCGGACCGTCTGAAGATTCACGGCAACATCTCGCGCGACGACCGCGATCATGGTCTGCTGTTGAACTACGCCAACGACTCGCACATCGACAATAATGTGGTCAGTGGCAGCCAAAAGTGCGTGTTCATCTACAACGCGAACAAGAACGACCTGACCGCGAACCGCTTCGAGAACTGCGCGATCGGCATCCATTTCACCGCCGGATCGGAGCGCAACGCGGTCAGCGGTAACGCTTTCATCAACAATCAGACGCAGGTCAAATACGTCGGTACCCGTTCGATCGACTGGTCAGTAAAGGGTCGCGGCAACTACTGGAGCGACAATCCGGCCTTTGATCTCAATGGCGACGGCATTGCCGATGCCGCCTACCGGCCCAACGATCTCGTGGACCGCGTGGTTTGGGCTTACGGCGCTGCGAAGCTGCTACTGAACAGCCCGGTGGTCGAAGTGCTGCGCTGGGCGCAGTCACAGTTTCCCGCCCTGCATCCCGGCGGCGTCGTCGACAGCGCGCCATTGATGACGCCGCCGCATGTCGGGCCGGCGATCGAAACCGCACGCTTGAAGCAAGGGGAGGCCGGGTATGGCCGTCGTTGAAGCCCATCACGTCAGCCGTCGCTACGGCGAACATCTGGCGGTCGACGACGTCACTGTCTCGTTCCAGCCGGGCCAATGTACGGCCATCGTCGGCCACAACGGCGCCGGCAAGAGCACGCTGATCAAGATGCTGCTCGGCCTGGTGCGGCCGACAGCGGGCCGGATCACCATATTCGGTGAGGATCCCTCCGCCGGAAACCGCCGTTGGCGCAACCAGGTCGGGTTTCTCCCGGAGAATGTCAGTTTTCCGCCCAGTCTGTCCGGGCGCGAGACCCTCGACTTCTATTCCCGCCTCAAGGGCCAATCGGCCGCAGCGAACGGTGACCTGCTTGATCGCGTCGGTCTGGGCGCCGCCGCGGCCAATCGGCGGGTGTCGACCTATTCGAAGGGCATGCGGCAGCGGCTGGGCCTGGCGCAGGCGCTGCTCGGCAACCCGCGGCTCCTCGTTCTGGACGAGCCGACAAGTGGTCTCGATCCGAGCTCACGGCAAAACTTCTACGCGATCCTGCGCGACCTCGTCGCCGACGGCGCCGCCGTACTGCTGTCCTCTCATGCGCTGGAGGAAATCGAAGGGCAAGCCAGCCGCATCGCCGTGATGAGTCAAGGCCGTCTGATGGCGTTCGGGAGCCTCGACGATTTGCGTGGTCTTTCTCAACTCCCCGTCCGGATTCAACTGCGCGTCGCCAACGGTCACGCCGCGGCGCTGGTCCACTCACTCGGTGTGCCGGCGACCGTGCAGGGGCACGACATTGCGCTGTCCTGTATGGCGGCGGCCAAGATGGACGTGCTGCGTCGCGTCGCATCCTGCGACGAGGTGGTCGACTTCAATGTCCAGCCGCCGAGCCTCGATTCCCTTTACGCATGGTTTATGGAGGCCGGGAGATGACAGCGGTGCTCACCGTCGCCGCCGGCGAAATGCGCTCTGCGCTGCGCAATCGTTGGGTGTTATCGGCAACGCTGGTTCTGGCCGCCCTGGCGCTCAGCTTGGCGCTGCTTGGCAGCGCGCCGACCGGAACGGTCGGCGTCGCGCCACTGGATGTGACCGTTGTCAGCCTGACCAGTCTGACGATCTTTCTGGTGCCGCTGATCGCGCTGCTGCTCTCGCATGATGCGATCGTCGGTGAAAGGGAGCGCGGCACATTGCTTCTATTATTATCTTATCCGCTGGCGCGATGGCAGGTGATCGCCGGCAAGTTCATCGGGCATACGGCGGTCGTTTCTATCGCCGTGACGCTCGGCTACGGCAGCGCCGGCCTGGTGATCGCATGGCTTTTTGGCGGTATCGACTCCGAGAGCATGACCGCCTTTGCGGCACTGATCGGTTCGTCGATCGTGCTTGGCGCAGCGTTCCTGGCGTTGGGCTATCTGGTCAGTGTTTGTGCTCCTCAACGTGCCACTGCGATTGGCGTCGCCGTGGCGATCTGGTTGGTGCTGGTGCTCGTCTACGATGCGGCGCTGCTCGGCATCCTAGTTGCTGACACGAGCCGCTCAATGCCCGCCGAACTGGTGCAGGCGTTGCTCGTCCTCAATCCGGCGGATGCGTTTCGATTGTTTAATCTGGCGGGACTCGGCAGGGTCGGCACCTTCTCCGGAATGGCGGCCGTGTCGCAACAAGCTCATGCCGGCGGCGCCATCTTGATCTCGATGCTGATCCTGTGGACGGCGTTGCCGCTACTGGGCGCGGCCGTGATCTTCGGCCGGAGGGAAGTGTGATGCGTGGCGCTGTAAGCAGGTTACTCGTGGTCCTGCTGACCGGCGTGCTTGCCGGCTGCGATGGCACGTCGGCGGACTTGCCGCAGCCGATGGAGCCGACGGCGGAATCGGTCTCGCATTTCTGCGGCATGCTGTTGGCCGAACACACCGGCCCGAAAGGCCAGATTTTTATCAAGGGCCGCGCGCAGCCGATCTGGTTCAGTTCAGTCAGCGAGACCATCGCCTTTACTTTGCTGCCCGAGGAGCCTGCGGGCGTTGCCGCCATCTACGTCAACGATATGGGCAGCACAGACGACCAGGCTCGGCCGAGGCCGGGCGCTTGGGTCGAGGCGAGACGCGCCTGGTATGTCCTCGGCAGCGACGAACGGGGCCGGGCCGGCATGGGCGATATGCAACGAGAGCCGATCCCGTTTGCGGACCGGGATGGCGCACGACGCTATCAGGCTGCGCATGGTGGGCGCCTCCTGCGGTTCTCGGAGATTCCCGAAGACGCGATCTTGGGAAGCGGTAACGATGCCGGTGGCGGCAATAATCGCGAGGCTGCCGGATCCGCAGCGCGAACCGATTGAGAGGACGATATGAACGTTAACGTCACGCGCCGCCGCTTCATCCGTATCGCCGCGAGTGCGGGAGTCGCCTCGCTTCTGCCGGGCATCGCAGGAACGAAGGCTTCGTCAGGCGGGCTGCGGCATTGGCGCGGCATAGCATTGGGAGCCGATGCGTCGCTGCAGGTCCTTCACCCCGATGGAGCAACGGCCGACCGTCTCATTGCCGCTTCGCTGGACGAAGTGCGGCGGCTGGAGAGCATTTTCAGTCTTTACCGTGATGATTCTGAAGTCGTGCGGCTCAACCGAGACGGTCGCCTTGACGCGCCGGCATCGGAATTGGTCGAGCTCTTGTCGGTCGCCGGCCGCTTTTCCCGTCTCACGGCAGGCGCTTTCGATGCCACTGTGCAGCCGCTGTGGGATCTGTACGCCAGGCATTTCTCGACTCCGGGCGCCGACTCGGTAGGGCCGAGCGATGAGGCAATTGCAGCTGCACGCTCGCTCGTGGGGTATGAAGCCGTGCAGATCGATCCGGCAATGATCCGCCTGACAAAACCTGGCGCCAGAGTGACGCTCAATGGCATTGCGCAAGGCTACGCCACCGACCGCGTCGCCGATTTGCTCCGTGCGGCCGGCTGCGAACACACTTTGGTTGATATGGGTGAAATCCGGGCCATTGGCGATCATCCGGAACATCGGCCCTGGGATGTAGCAATTCGAGATCCGCGAGAGGGGGCGCGTGCGCTCGGTGAGCTTCAGCTCAGTAACATGTCGATTGCCACATCGAGCGGCATCGGCACTCCACTTGATGCAACCGGCCGCTTCAATCACATCTTCGATCCCTCGGACGGTACCTGCGCGTCGCGGTATCTGAGCGTGTCCGTGAAAACCAGCCGGGCGACGACAGCTGACGCTCTCTCCACCGCCTTTTCATTGATGCCGATGGAGAGCGCCGCGCAAGTTCTCAAGGCAAGCGGCGGCGGCGAGGCGCTATTCTTCGACAGAGATCGGCGGGCGACATCTGTCCGGAGCACCTAGGTCCGCGACGTGAGTGCCTCAGGTGTGCGGTAACGGCGTCCATGGCATGTTCGCCGAGCGGATCGGTCGGCGCCGTTTGATTGCCGGGCGAGGGTCGAAGACGAGCGGCTGAAAGCATTAATTGCTAGTCGAGGTTGGCAGAACTGCTGCAGGTGTTGGCGGCGTTTGCCGAACGACAGCCTGGAATTTCATTTGCATAATTCCAGTTATTGCCACGGCCGCACAGCGATGAAATCCTCTATAATCGCGTCCGAGTCCCTTCGATGATGCGGCGGCACTTTGTGAATGGACCGAACAGTAGCCAAACTTAACATAGAGCATTTTAACCGGCTATTAGAGGCCGAGAGGGTACCACCCGAACGCCGAGAGACCCTCTTGAGACTTCTACGAGAAGAGTGGCTTCGGCCAACAAGGGCCGGGCTGGGCCGCATGCTAATGGTGATCTCTAGAAGGGGCGGCCGTCCTCTCTCCACGGACGCCAGTGGGTTGGACGAACCTCAAGTCGCCGATGACCGCCGCCCTCCTCGCCGTAAACTGAGATTCAGTTCTTGGCCGTCGCCTCGCGCAGCTGTCGGCGCAGGGTCTTCAATTCCTCGAAGCGCGTGGTGACGTCACGCATGACCGCAGCAAGGCCCGAAATTGCACCTGCCGCGTCGTGAAGCGCAACGAGGGTGAATTCGACCGAGATCTGCGCGCCGTCCTTGCGCAAGGCCGGCACCGACAAAGTGTCGCCGCCGGCATAGCGGCTCTGGCCGCTGGCCATCATCGCGCGATAGCCGTGCCAATGGCGGGCCCGCAGCCGCTCGGGGATGATGATGTCGAGCGAACGGCCGACCGCCTCGTCGGCGGCAAAGCCGAAGATGCGCGCCGCGCCTGGATTCCAGAAGCGGATGATGCCGTCGCGGTCGCAGGCGACGATGGCGTCGGCGACGCCCGACAGCAGCGCGCGGGCAACGTCGTCGCCGAAACTGCCGCTCACCGTGCCGCTCCCGCAGTGGCGCGCCGCGGCGCCACCGTCTCGATCCCCAGCAGCGCGCGCATTGAGGCGCGCGGCTTCACCAGATCGGCCAGCGAATAATCGTCCAGCACCGCGAGGAAGGCCGCATTCGCCCGCGCCAGGGCGCCGCGCAAGCCGCAACACGGCGCGATGGCGCAATCTTCCTCGATCGGTTTGAAGCACGGCACCAGCGCCATGTCCGGCTCGCTGAAGCGCACGACGTCGCCGAGATTGATGTCCTGCGCCGGCCGGGCGAGCCGCAGGCCGCCGCTCCGGCCGCGCACGGTTTCGATATAGCCCGCCGCGCCGAGATGATAGGCGACCTTCATCAGGTGGTTCTTTGAAATGCCGTAGCGCGCCGCGACGTCGGCGATGGTGGCAAGCCGGCCCTCACTGAGGGCCAGATACATCAGCAGGCGCAGGGCGAAATCGGAATGAACGGTGAGACGCATGAGGAACCCTTCCGCTAAAAGAAGTATCCTAGATATTGCTTTTAGGCAAGGCTGCGGCTAGCATGAGTGACATCTCGAAGAACGGAGGGCCTTCATGAGCAAGGTCGGTTCTCATCTGGCGCGCTTTTTTCTGTGGCCCGGCGACATCGCCCGCGTCGCCATCGGTCTCGATCACGACGACAAGCAGGAACTCGTTCGCATGCTGGTGAATTCGCTGGTGTGGATCGTCGTCGGCATGGCGGTGGCCGTGGCGGTGATATGACGGCGCTGAAGTTTTCCGAAGTGACCGACGAGTCGATCCGCCGCCTGGTGGACGAATTCTATGCGCGCGTGCGCGACGATGCCGCGCTCGGCCCGGTGTTCGCCAACGCCATCAAGGACTGGGAGCCACATCTTGCGACCATGCGCGATTTCTGGTCATCGGTGATGCTGACCAGCGGCCGCTACAAGGGCAACCCGGTGATAAAGCATCGTCAGGTCGAAGGCATCAGCTATGAGATGTTCGAGCGATGGCTGGCGCTGTTCGACGAGACCGCCCGCGCATTGTTCGAGCCGGCGCTCGCCGCCGTGTTCAACGCCAAGGCGGCGCGCATTGCCGAGAGTCTGCGGCTGGCGGTGTTCTACCGGCCCGACCAGCCGTGGCCGCCGACCGCGGCGTGAAAGTGGCGCTTCGCTTCGGTTTGCGGGAGGGGCGCTACTTTTAGATCTATGAGTCAACAAGCACAAAAGGTTTTACATCATGAGCAAAGCCCTTGCGCGCGTGATGGGCGCGATCAAATCCAATCTGATTGCCTATGGGGAAGGTGTCGCGGAGGCGCGCCGGTTGTGCCGTGATTACGAGCGACTCAGCGCCATGAGCGATGGAGAGCTAGCTGCTATGGGGGTTAGCCGTGGAAACATTTCGGCGATCGTCACAGGAGTCTATGGACAAGCGCAACGGTCAGAAAGCCGTGCGTTTGATCTGGGCGGCGGAGCAGGACGCTTTCGCCCGGTGCGCTGGCTTCCAGCCAATTCGGCAGCTGAGACCGTCGACGCACGGAATCCCGTTCCGGCGCAAAGGCACATGCAGGGGACTGCTAGTCAGCGAGCCGTGGTTCTCCGTGACGCTAGCCGAGCAGGGCCGACACCAAGCCCGACCCAGGCTAAGCCATCGCGGGGGAGGTACGCTTTCTAGCGAACGTGTAGCCGCTGATCGCAATCAAGCGGAAACAAGTCGTTGTGATAGGAAGGCATTGGTGGTTCCCGTCGCCTAGGCCGGATAGATAAGCGCTCCGCCGAGCTGTCGCTTAGCGGCATTCGTCAAGCTTGCCGGCATAATCTTGCCCGGCCCAAGTATGTGAAAGACATTCTCGCCCGCAGCCAACAGGTAGTCCGTGATGATTCGTCGGTGACATCGCCACCAAACCGCCTCCGCGCACATCACGACGCAGCGCTCGACGCTGCCGCGCTCCCGCAGCTTGGCGAGGCCAGACTGGAAGCCGGCGCCCATTGCATAGTCCGCGTAGTTGTGGAAACTCTGATTCTCCCAGAAAGCATTGACGCTGGGCGCAATGTCGGGTGTACGCGGCCGATGGCCCCCAAGCTCAGCTAGATGTTCATAGCTAATCTGAGATTTTGACAACGAGCTTGGTAGCGCTTCCAGATTGTATTGCGGATTTTTCAGCGAACGGGGGACGGAGCGCACGTCCACTACTAGGCTCACCTCCGAAGCGGTAAGCAATTCGATGAATTGCGCGATGGAGCGAGTGGAATGACCGATGGTGAAGAACGGCAGAGTCAATCCCTACTCCTAAGATTCATATTCACGTTCGCTACTAGTCGAGATGTCTCATAAATCCGGCTTTGTGTGCAAGGCGACGTGGCCCGTCTTGTCGCTCATGATTTCGAGTGTTCACAAAAGATGTAATTATTGACGTATCCTTTGTGGAACTATCACGTCGATGCGTCTTCACGAGTTTTCCTCGCGCCCGCTCACCCTCAAAATTAAAACTCGCGCGGTCGCCGACGTCCACGTCGGCCATTGGCACACGGACATCAGGCACCGAGCCGGAATCGTGGACTTCTGACCCTAGACTGACGTAGTCTGCCAGAGCGCCTCAGGCCGGCCCAGCGGCCCGAAGCTGTCCTACCGGTCAGGCCACCTCAGCCCGATTTTTGGCCTTGAGAGCGAACTGCCTCCGACAATGGCACCGCAGCCTCGGAACAGCGATCTTTTGCCGACGCCATGGCATTCCATTCGCTAGTCGGTAGGATGGCTAATCCGCCAAGCAGTGCCCCGAAGCAGATGGGTTCCGGCCTCGCGGTTTAATCATTATCAGTGCATGGCTCTCGCGACACGTGTGCGGGGCGATCTTTCGGCGGTTCCTCGTTCGAGCATCCGATGGTCACGGTAAGTCCGCAGGCATGGCACGTGTGGACCACGGCGTCGTCGACGGTTGTCGCTTGCATTGCCAATCGGCAAGCGGGGCAAACGGGCGGATGAATCGAAACGTGATTATTGAGCTAAATCCGAAGCGCGCGCCGCATACGATCAACTCCGTAGTTTTCCGAATGAGTATTCTCTCTCAAAAGAGGCATTTACAATACTGCTTTTAAAGC
The DNA here is from genome assembly GCA_026125895.1 of Pseudolabrys sp. Lineage (GTDB taxonomy): Bacteria > Pseudomonadota > Alphaproteobacteria > Rhizobiales > Xanthobacteraceae > Pseudolabrys. Next base: position 129,501 of record JAHCKG010000001.1, read on the forward strand.
GTAGAGGCAATTGCGCCGACGCAATATTCGGCAGCCAAACAGCCCAAGAATAAGAGGCGCCGGATTATGGCTCAGCTCACAAGAACCGAACGTCAGATCGCTCTAGCATTGTTCGTTGGTTTAGCGGTCGCTGGGCTGTTGATGGTGGCGGGAGGTCGCGCAGACCCGCTCGGTCTTCACGGCGCGCTCATTTTAGGGGTGGCGGTTTTCGGAAGCTTCGGGATCATCTCTAAATATTACGAGCCACTGCCCGGCGCTGATCGCCTGCGCGAATATTACGACGATCCCAGCAAGTTCGGTGTCGTTGCCGCGATGGTTTGGGTCGCATTTGGCCTTTTCATGGGCGACTGGGTGGCGTGGCTCCTCGTCAACCCGGACCTTACCTTTGACGCCGCGTGGTCGAGTTTCGGTCGCATCCGGCCTGTCCACACGACCTCTGTGATTTTCGGTTTTGGCGGTAACGCACTGATCGCCACGTCCTTCTATGTGATGCAGCGGACGTCGCGGGCGCGGCTGCCGGACCAGTTGAGCCCCTGGTTCGTACTGCTCGGCTACAATCTGTTCTGTATTCTGGCAGTGACCGGCTACATGCTGGGTATCACGCAATCTCGCGAGTACGCGGAGCCGGAATGGTACGCCGATATCTGGCTGGTGGTCGTGTGGATCGTATATTTCGTGACCTACTTGCGTACCCTAGCGCGGCGCAAGGAGCCGCACATCTACGTTTCGAACTGGTACTACCTGGCGTTCATTCTGGTCGTGGCGATGCTGCATATCGTCAACAACCTCGCCGTGCCGGTGTCGCTCGGCCACGCAAAAAGCTACTCATTATTCTCCGGTGTCCAGGATGCAATGACCGAGTGGTGGTACGGCCACAACGCTGTAGCATTCTTTCTGACCTCGGGCTTTCTCGGCATGATGTACTACTTCATGCCGAAGCGCGCAGGGCGCCCGATTTTCTCTTATCGCCTGTCCATCATCAGTTTCTGGGGCATCACCTTCTTTTACATTTGGGTAGGCTCGCACCATCTGCATTATACCGCGTTGCCACAGTGGGTGCAGACGCTTGGCATGACGTTCTCGGTCCTGTTGCTCGTGCCTTCTTGGGCCTCCGCCGGTAATGCCTTGCTTACGCTTAATGGTGCCTGGCACAAGGTCCGTGATGACGCGACCCTGCGTTTCATGATGATCGCGGCGGTCTTTTACGGACTGACCACGTTTGAGGGATCGTTCATGGCGATCCGACCGGTCAACTCGCTCTCGCACTACACAGACTGGACGATTGGCCATGTCCACGCAGGCGCGCTCGGCTGGGTGGCGATGATCACCTTCGGCTCGATCTATGCGTCAGTCCCCTGGCTTTGGAAGCGCGACGCCATGTATTCGGCGCGCCTGGTGGAGGTTCATTTCTGGCTCGCACTGGCGGGAACGATTGTCTACGTCTTCGCAATGTGGAATTCCGGCATCGTGCAAGGATTAATGTGGCGGACCTACAACGAGAGCGGGACGCTGACTTATTCCTTCGTCGATTCACTAATTGCGATGCATCCTTACTACATCGCACGCGCCGTTGGGGGTCTGCTGTTCCTGATCGGGGCACTGGTCGGCTGCTACAACATGTACATGACGATCCGTGCCGCTCCGCAGCGCAAGCGGCTGGCCTCAACTAGCGACATGCCGGCGGCTGTGCCGGCTATCGCTCCTGCAGAGTGACGCTGAAGATGTTTGGCTTCCATTACCGCCTCGAACGCAAGACCATTCCTTTCGTGCTGGCAATCATCGGCGCTGCCAGCATTGGCGGCTTTGTGGAAATCGCGCCGTTGTTCACGATCCATCAGACGGTAGAAAGCGCGCCGAATATGCGCGTGTACACTCCGCTGGAGCTCGCCGGGCGCAACATCTACATCCGGGAAGGCTGTTACGCTTGCCATTCTCAAATGATTCGAACCCTGCGCGATGATGTCGAGCGCTATGGGCATTATTCGCTCGCGGTCGAATCCAAATACGACCATCCGATGCTTTGGGGGTCGAAGAGAACGGGGCCTGATCTCGCCCGTATTGGGGGCAAGTATTCCGATGCGTGGCACGTCATCCATTTGAACAATCCGCGCGATGTCGTTCCTGAGTCCGTCATGCCGGCTTACACTTGGCTGAAACGTACTGAATTGCGGACAGCCGATCTCAGGCTGCATTTGAAGGCGCTGCGTGAGGTCGGCGTTCCCTACACCGATGACATGATCGCGAATGCGCCTGCAGATGCCTACGGACAGGCCAATCCCGGGACACCCTTAGCCGACGGCGTTATCAAGCGTTATGGCGAGACGACCGACGTCAACGCCTTCGACGGTTCGCCCGGCAACGTGACAGAGATGGATGCGCTCGTAGCCTATCTGCAGATACTCGGGCGCCTCACTGACGTTGCTTCCAATAGTCCAGCGGCGGGAGCAGCAAAGCCATGACTTTCATCGCGCACGACACCGTGGTCTGGTTTTCAAAGTCGATCGGACTTTTCTATCTGCTCATTCTGTCTGCGGCGGTTGTAGCTTACGCCTATTGGCCCGCAAACCGGAAGAGCTTCGAGCGCGCCGCGAAGTCAATCATCGAGGGTGAGGATAGGCCGTGGGGATAGGGGAGCGTGACCCGCATACCGGACACATGACCACCGGTCATGAATGGAACGGCATCACGGAGTTAAACACTCCAGTGCCGCGACCCGTCTATGTCTTTCTCGCAGCCGCGGCGCTGTTCGCCATTTTGTACTGGGTGCTCATGCCGGCCTGGCCGACAGGTGGAAGCTATACCAAGGGTCTGCTCGGCTACGACCAGCGAGCAGCGGTGGCGGAGAGCCTGCGTGAGGCCGCCCTAGGCCGGGCGGCCTTGACGAAGAAGATCGCCGCTGAGGGTTTCGATGCCATCGCGGCCGATCGGGACCTCATGGACACCGTGCGCCAAACCGGCCGAGCCTTGTTCGGCGACAACTGCGCCGCCTGCCACGGCCGCGAAGCGACCGGTAACAAGGGCTTTCCCAACCTGGCCACGGCTTCGTGGCTTTGGGGCGGTTCGCCGGAGACGATCGCCGAGACAATTCGGGTCGGCATCAATTCGGCGCATCCGGACAGTCGCACGTCGCAGATGCCCGCCTTCGGACGCGACGGTGTGTTACCACGGATCGAAATCGAAAACGTCGTCGCTTACGTCAAGAGTCTTTCCGAGCCGCAGTCAGCGCGGGGACATGAGGCGGCAGTGGCCGCGGGCAGGAAGGTTTTCGCCAGCACCTGCGCCGCGTGCCATGGCGAGCAGGGGACCGGAAATTCCGAACTAGGCACGCCCAATCTGGCCGACCAGTTCTGGATTTACGGCGGCGATTCTGAGACCCTGGTCAAAACCGTCTGGGGCGGTCGGCAAGGCCAGATGCCGACATGGGAGGCGCGGCTTACGCCGGTCGAGCGGAAGATTCTTGCGCTCTATGTCTATGATCTCCGGCGGCGACAATGACGCAGAAGGTCAACACTAGAGCGATCGTCCGATGGCGCGCCCTGGCTTGGTCGCTGGCCGTAATCGTCATCCTGACTTTCGCGGCAGCTAATGCGCATCTCGTCTACGTCGCGGCGACGTCGCAGTCGAGTTGTGTTGCGCATGCCCGCCTTGGTGAGGCGCGCGGCCGGGCCTACAGCGCGGCGCAGTCGGCCTGCCCCAGTCCCGGTGGCGCCGGCTCCGAGCCGATGGAGAAGCATCCATGACAACTATTCCGGCGGTCGTACCGCCCCTGCCGCGGCGTTCACAGTTCGGCCGTCATATTCCGCCGCGTGCCGCCTTCGCCTGGCTTGGCGCGGGCTGGCGCGATCTCTGCGTAAAGCCGATCGCCAGCCTCACTTATGGTCTTGCCGTCTTCTTCATATCGGTTGTGCTGGTTGGGGGGCTCTTCCGGTTGGGTTGGGACTACATTCTGTTTCCGGCACTGGCCGGATTTATGGTTGTCGGGCCGGTCCTTGCCACCGGTCTCTACGAGAAGAGCCGCCGCATCGCGGCAGACGAGCGCGTCAGTTTCCTGCGCATGGTGCTCGTGCGACCGCGATCAACAAGCCAAATCGTCATCACTGGACTTGTTCTTTGCCTGTTGATGCTGGTCTGGATTCGCGCGGCGGTGATCATCTACGCGCTGTTTTTCGGGCTGCGGCCATTTCCCGGCCTCGGCCATATTGCGCCAATGCTTTTCACGACGCCGCTCGGCTGGTCGATGCTAGCCGTCGGCTCGGCCGTCGGCGCGCTGTTTGCCGCCTTCTCGTTCGCTATCAGCGCTCTCTCAATTCCAAGATTGCTCGAAGAACCGGTCGACGCGTTGACCGCGATGGGAACCAGTCTTGCGCTCGTCTGGCATAATCTGCCGGTGATGGTCACATGGGGTGCGATAGTGCTGGTGCTGTTCATTGCAAGCCTAGCGACGGGACTCGTCGGCCTTATCGTCGCTTTCCCGATCTTGGGCCACGGCACCTGGCACGCCTACCGTGCGTTCTATAGCCGCCCCGATGCGCGATGCTGAATTTCTTCTTTCTCATACCAATCTCGATCGGCCTTGGTCTCATCGGACTTGCCGCCTTCCTCTGGTCGCTGAACGATAACCAATACGACGACCTGGAGGGTGCTGCGCAGCGTATTCTATTCGACGAAAAAGAAGAAACATGATCAAATTTGACGGGGACACAATTGAGCTCGATGCCGCGACCATCGCGGACGCACTCGGTATCCATCCATCCTTGCTCCAGCAGCGCATACGTGATGGCGCGCTGACAACGCGATGTGAGCGCGGTGTAGACACCGACGAAGGCCGATACCGACTGACTTTCTTCACCGAACGCCGACGCTTGCGGCTGATTGTCGATGCGGCTGGGAACGTGCTGCAGCGGTCGACGATCAATTTTGGCGAACACTCCCCGGGTCGGCCGGTCGGCGGAGATCGCAGGTTAGCGAAGGCAGTAGAGCGGTTCCCGTGTCGCAGGTAAAATGCACCGCGATGGCTTCCAAAAGCGATCGTAATGCGGCTTGACCAGCCTGGCGCTCGCACGCGATTTTCGCCCAGGCCCTCGCAGCCGACGATTTGTGCCTTACCGCGCGCGTTGCGAGCACGAGGAAATTGCACGTCCATTGTGGACAAGAAGCCACGACCACTGAGGCCACAGTCGTTGGTAACGAGGTTTACAAGGCCCGCGTTGAAGCCGAAACCGGCATGAAGACCGTCAAGGTTTGCACCACGAACTAAAGCTACTCCCAAAGAGGCAAGAGGTCTTATTTGGCGGCCTCTTCGTTATGACTGACCGGGACGAGCGAAAGCGCCGCCGCGTCCTTAACAAGTCGCTTCCAGCGCCAATAAGTTCGGACACATCTTTTCGAAGGCCCGGCGCCCGATTTCCTCAGCGGGTGTCCCCGGCTTCGCCAGCTTCTTGACCGCATCGTTTAACTTAAGGCCGACGCCGGACCTCATGGCCTTGAGCTCGACAGCGAGATACCAAGCGACACGGTCGGCGCGGTTTATGGTTCGCATTTAACTCATGGGATCGACTTAAACCGATTCGCTAACGAAATCCTTCGAAACCGCCGAGCAGTCGGGCGCCAAAAAAAATGCGAGCAGTGCCGCCATAACGGCAAACCCCTTCGGCACTGACGGGAGGCGGGCCCTTCTTCGAAACGGCGCGAGCATCGCGAACGCCGAGACAAAGGGGTGCTAGGCGATCCGCGTGCGCTACGGCCCCGACCCCAAGCACGCCGCGCCCTTTCAACAGATAGTCTGTTTCTGGCTTAAAGCAGACATTTCTCTTCCGGTAACTGGGAGACAGTCAGCGATTGTGGAGTCCGTCGCAGTTAGTAATGTCCTCGCATCGGTTGCGATGCCGCGCAACATTTGCTGTTTGAACGAGACGGCTTCAAGTGATCGCAGTTCGGCTCCCGACTCGATTACGGCAAGCGTCGGCGGCGACTTGCAGCGCGTTAGTCGCTCGGCATGAACAGCCCGGCGAGTATCGGAGCGTACCCGGAAAGCCTTCGAACTGCGAACTCAGTGAAGAGCCGCACGCGCTTCGTCTTGCGAGTCTCTCCCTGCGTGAGAATCCAGAGAGTTCCGTACATATGCAGGTTGGTGCCCGGCACCCTCACCAGCAGAGGGTCTGCATCGCCAATGAAGCACGGCAGCGTCGTGATGCCGAGCCCTTGCCGGACGGCCGCGATTTGCGCCTCGGCGTCCGTGGTCCTGAATGGTGCGCCCGTGGTGCGAACGTCACCCTCGCTGGCCCACTCCGGAATTCCATGAATGCTTATGACGATCCACCGGACGGGATCGGCCGGAGCCGGGCGCAATGCGGCCAGTCGATCGCGAGAGATGTAGACCCCGCCGAACACCTCCGGTCCCTTCAGGCCATGAAGATTGAGCGGCAGGGTCTTACGGTCGTAAACGACGCGGATCGCCACGTCGGCCTCTCGATTGGTCAGATTGGCCAGCTCGCCTGACGACAGGATCTCCATCTCGATGTCTGGATGCAGGCGCGCGAAATCGGCGAAGTCCGGCATGAGCAGGTGTGTCGCGAGGGGCGGTGCCAGCGTCACGCGCAGAAGCCCGCGTACGCTCTGGTCGCGGCCGAAGACGCGCGTCTCCAGCTGGCTCGATGACACTTCCATCTGGTTCGCGAGTTCGAGGACCTCCTCGCCTGCAGCCGTCAACCGGTAGCCCGAAGGCAGCTTTTCGAACATCTGCGCCCCGAGGTGTTTCTCGAGCTGAGCAATGCGTCGCAGCACCGTGGAGTGGTTCACTGCGAGGCGCTCGGCGGCGGCCCGCACTGAGCCGCTGCGCGCGACAGCAAGAAAATAGCGAACGTCATCCCAGTCGATCATGGTGCATTTTGGCACCGTGCGGTGCGCTTCTAAAGCCCCTATCGCACATATCGACCCCCGTAGGGGGGTCAAAATGACCCATTTCCTCCCAGCGGACACCGCTGGCCGCGGCTGGAGTCGGGGCGTCCATCTGGATCGATTTTGCACCACAGGTGTGCGTGCTTCCGCACTCAACTCCCGACTGCGGCAGCCCCACCTCAGGGGGGCTCGGGGGCTTCCCCGACCAACCAGGGATCGACAGAGACATCATGGGAAAGCTTGAAGGCAAGATTGCCGTCATCACGGGCGGCGCCACCGGCATCGGCCGCGCGGCGGCAAAACGTTTCGTCGAGGAAGGCGCCTTCGTCTTCATCTTCGGCCGCCGGCAGGAAGCACTCGACGCGGCTGTGGCCGAGCTCGGGCCCAATGCCTGCGCCGTGAAGGGCTCGGTCTCCGATCTGGCCAACCTCGACCGACTCTACGCGTCGGTGAAGGCGGAGCGCGGAAGCCTCGACATCGTCTTCGCCAACGCGGGGGCGGGAAGCCCGCTTCCGCTCGGCCGCATCACCGCCGAACACATTGACGAAACCTTCGACACCAATGTGAAGGGTACGATCTTCACGGTCCAGAAGGCACTGCCCCTGATGGGCAAGGGCGGTTCGATCATCCTGACGGGATCGAGCGCCGGCACCACGGGCGCCCCGGGTTTCACTGCCTACAGCGCCAGCAAGGCGGCAGTGCGCAATCTCGCGCGGACCTGGGCGGAGGATCAGAAGGGCACCGGCATCCGGGTAAACGTGCTGTCGCCAGGGGCGACGGCGACCGAGCTCGCGAAGGAAGCGCTCGGCGAGGAAGGCCAAAAGGCCTACGGCGCGATGACCCCGCTCCAACGCATGGCCGATCCGGCGGAGATCGGAGCCGTGGCCGCCTTTCTCGCGTCGTCAGACAGCAGCTTCATGACCGCCAGCGAGGTCGCCGTCGACGGCGGCCTGGCACAACTCTGACCCGCCTCGTCCGGCCGTTCACTCCAGTAATCCAATTCTGCACACATTCAAGGAAGAAAAAAATGAACCGCTTTCTTAAAGGAAAAACGGCTCTCGTTACCGGCGCATCGCGGGGCATTGGCCGCGCCATCGCCGAACGTCTCGCAAAGGATGGTGCGACGGTCGCGCTGACCTACAACGCCAGCAAATCCGGCGCAGACGAGGCGGTCGCGGCCATCGAGAAAGATGGAGGCTCTGCGTTCGCAATCCACGCCGACCTAGTTGACCCAGCGACCGTCCCGACCTTGTTCAAGAGACTCGACGACGAGTTCACCCGGCGGAACGGAAGCAAAGCCCTCGACATTCTGGTCAACAACGCCGGCAACACCGGCTGGATTGGCTTCAAAGACGCGACGCCGGACAGTTGGGACACCCTGATCGCCGTCTATGCCCGCGCGCCCTTCTTCATCGTTCAGGCCGCCATGGGTCGTCTCGCCGATGGCGGGCGCATTATCAACATCTCTTCCGCTGCCGCGACGAAGCCCGTGACAGCCGCGCCCATTTATTCGATGGCCAAAGCGGCCATCAACAACCTTACCCAAGCGCTCGCGTCAGAGCTGGGGCCACGCGGAATTACCGCGAACGCCGTAGCGCCAGGCTACACGCGAACCGACGCGAACGCCGCCTTCCGAGAAAATGCCGAACTCGTAAAGGCGGTCGAGACCCAAATTGCGCTGGGACGTTTTGGCGAGCCTTCGGAAATCGCCGCCGTCGTGGCGTTCCTGGCTTCCGATGACGGCCACTGGGTGACTGGCCAGACGATTGAGGCGAGCGGCGGCTACAAGCTCTGACCGCGCCGAAAAACGAAAGGAGACTATCATGAGCTATGCGATCATCGGCTTCGGTAACATCGGCCGGGCACTGGCCAAGGCGTTCGCCCGGAAAGGCATCGAAGTATCCGTTGCAACCACGCGCGACCCTGAGAGCTTTGCATTCGATGCGGCCGCAATCGGGTCGGAGATCATTCCCAAGACCCTATCGGAGGCGGTCAAGGCGGACATCATCTTCTTGGCTGTGCGTTTCGAGTCGCACCCGGAGGTCGCCAGGGCGCTGCCCACCTGGCAGGGAAAGACCGTCATCGACGCGATGAACACGCAGGCCCCGCCTGAGGAACTGAACGGTCTCCCGTCCTCCGCCGTCGTCGCGAAGGCGTTCACCGGAGCCAAGCTGGTGAAGGGCTTCAACCATCTGGTCGCTGCCATCCTGGATCAAGACCCGTCCGTGCATGGCGGCAGGAGAGCCGTCTTCCTGGCGAGCGACAATGACGCCGCCGCAGCGGAGATTGGTGCGCTTGCGGAAAAGCTAGATTTCGCGCCGATCAAACTTGGCAGGCTCTCGGAAGGTGGGCTGCTAGTGCAGGCACGCGGAAATAGCTGGGCGCCCCTCATCTTCCAGGATCTTTTCAAGAGGGCGTCGTGAACAATGTATGACCGTGTAATCTGGCCCGAGCGGTACAGCCCGAAAGTCTCGGCCATCTACGCGCTCAATGACATCGACGTAAAAGCTCCTCCCGAAGTGGTCTGGAAGCTGCTCGTCGATGCCGAGAAATGGTCGCGCTATTTTCCTGCCGAAGATCAGGTCAAAATCCTAAGCGGCGGGCGGGAACTGGGGCTCGGGACGCGATACAGCCGGGTGACAGTGGGCTTTCCGATGAGCCTTGTCGTAACGGAATGCGTGTCTGACCGCAGGCTCGCCTGGGCGACGACCGTCGACGGCGACGAGACAGGTTCGAGCGCCTACCACGGCTGGGTGATTACGCCCACGGCCGACGGCTGTCATGTGCTGACCGAGGAGACGCAGCAGGGGGCCTGGTTCCTTGAAGAGCTCGGGCGCAAGCATCCCGGCGCGCTTTACCGCTATCACGAGCTATGGGTCGAAAGCCTCGCCCGCGCGGCGGAGGCAGAATTCGCGCGGATGGCAGGGTAACGCGCCTGTTCTGACGCCAGAACTAGTAGCTTAAATTCAATCGGAGATGAATGACGTGAATATCGAACTCAAGGGCCGCAAGGCAATCGTTACGGGCTCAACGGCGGGCATCGGCCGCGCCACCGCGGAAGGACTTGCGCGTGCCGGCGCATCGGTCATCATCAACGGCCGTGGAAGCGTCCGCGTCAATGAAGCGGTGCGGCAGATGCGACAAGCCTTTCCGGATAGCGACATATCCGGCGTCGCCGCCGATCTGTCGACGGCGGCAGGCGCCGAGACCGTCTTCGCGCAGACGCCCGAAGCCGACATCCTCGTTAACAACGTGGGGACGGCGCACATCCGCGACTACAATGGTATCGAGGACATCGCGAAAATCCCCGATGAGGACTGGCTCGGGCTGTTCCAGTTGAACGTAATGAGCGGCGTGCGAATGGCGCGCCATTACCTCCCGCGCATGGTGAGAAAAGGCTGGGGCCGTGTCGTGTTCGTCAGTAGCGAGTCCGCAGTCAACATTCCAAAGGAGATGCTCGACTACGGCATGACCAAGACCGCGCAGCTCGCGGTCTCGCGTGGGCTTGCCGAAACGGTCGCTGGCACGGGCGTCACTGTCAACGCCGTCATGCCGGGGCCGACCCGGTCCGCAATCTTGGGCGACTTCATGGCGAAGCAGGCCGAGACGAACGGAGTCGCGCAGGGGGAAGCCGAGCAGGGCTTCCTGAAGGCGATGCGCCGGACCTCGCTCATCCAGCGCTTCGCAACAACCGACGAGATCGCCAACATGATCGTCTATGCCTGCTCGGAGCAAGCCTCCGCGACGACTGGTACGGCGCTGCGTGTGGACGGCGGCGTCGTCCGCTTCGTTGCCTAGCGAGCGCGTGTGGCACGACCTGCTGGCCGACGGCGTGGACTGCGGGCTGCATCGGATCGAGGATTGATGCGCCAGCATGAGCTTAAAGCACGCCCGCGCCGGCGTCGGCTGCCGCCTGACCTGGGCGAGAGGCCGACCGATCCTGTGGCTTCGAACGTTCTCGATCGCGCCTTCGTCACTCCCGCTCCTAACCGTCGATGGTCGCAGACTTCACCTATCATCTGGATGGCGGAGGCTGGCTCTACCTCGCGGCGGTCGTCGAGCTGTTCGCACGTCATCGTCGGCTCATCGATGAGCGCGGCGACGACCGTGCAGCTTGTGACGGACGCGCTGGAGATGGCGATCTGGCGCCGTGGCAAGCCCGAGGCTCTGGCGCCCCCGGATCGCGGCAATATCGTCCAGTGGCTTCCGACCCGCTGAGCTCGAATCGAGCAGCCTCGTCAACCCTGCGGGCGAACAAGGGCGTCTATGTAAGCTCTGGTCCGCTTGGCGAAGTCCTGTTCCAACTCCGAATTTGGCAGCGCTGCAAGATATGCGTCGATGTTTCCAATCACCCGGTATTTGAAACTGGGGTCGCTGAAGGAGGCATGGTCTATCAGCGCCTTGAGGATCGTGTCGACTGCCAGCTTCCTGGCCCCATCCGCCACGCCAAATTTGTCAGCCTCGCTAACATCCATTGGTCGAACTCCTTTTCACAGCGCGCCTGCAACTACAGTCAATGACGTGTGGGCTAGCAAGGGTCTGAGGCAAATCCATGCTCTGTCCCGACTGGTGGAGGTGCCTAGACGACAGGATGCTGCCCTGCGCAACTCTTCCCGAAGGCGCTACCGGCATGCTCGTAGCGCGTCGGCGTGACGGGCGAGCGAAAGCTGAAAGCCCAGGTGGCCTCACGGTACGGGGAACTTCAGGGCGCTCCCCTTTTTCACCATCCGTAAGGCGGCGAAGTCGACGGTGAGGGGATGCGAAAGGCTCCCGAGCATCGCGGCGTTTATTGCCGATGTAAGGGGAGCTGTGGGCGCCCACGTTTTCGAGCGGAAAGCGGATGCTGGATGGAGTTGTTTAAGAAGGGCGGCTCCGCGAGGAATCGGAAAGACGCGCATAGAAAAAAGTTACCAACCTTCTTGCGCTAGAGGCCGTCTAAGCATTTTTAAAATGCGCGTGCTTGTTTATGGCGTGCTCGAGATTCTGAACCAAATTCGCGTTGTCAATCTGGCTTTCCAGGCGGCAGGGGACCACGCGATTGATGGCGGCCGCGTTGGTCCTGGGGTTGCAGAAAAGCTCGGTGTCCAGGTCAGCAAGCAATCAGGGCCGGCGAAAGGGACCCGAAAGGTCATCGGGCGCACCGCTTGCGAGGTGGTGTTGGAAGCGACCCGACGGCGAGTAGGCTTTTTAACCTTTGTCGATCCAGGAGAAATCCGTTCGCTGTCGAGGAACAGTGATGCCTCGGCTGCGTTAGCTGCTCGGGTTAAAAGGGAAAATCTTGGGCAAATCGATTTTGGCGGTAGAGGATGAATTTCTCATCCTTGAGTACCTTGCCGACATTCTCACGGAAGCTGGCTTTGACGTCGTCACAGCCATGAATGCGGACGTGGCTATAGAGATACTGGAGGAGCGACCGGATATCTTTGCCCTGGTGACAGATATCGATATGCCTGGGTCCATGGACGGGCTGAAGCTGGCGGCAGCCGTCCGCGATCGGTGGCCGCCCATTCACGTGGTCATAACCACCGGGAAAAATATCGGCCGGGGAACCCCGCCGAACACGCATTTCATTCCCAAACCCTATACCGCGACCGGCTTGCTGAAAGTGCTCCACGGCCTGCACTGAGTTTGACCTTTGTCAAAGCAGGCATGCTTGGCTCGCCGCTTGATGAGGTTGGGCGGCCCGGGACCTCGGAGCCGGACGGCGGGGAACCCTCCCGTCGCCACGACTCCGGGGCTCTCTAAGGGTTTACTTCCACAGGAACGGAATTGCCGTCCTTGTCTACGACCCGGCTGGCCTCGTGGCTGCATTCGCGGCAAGTAAAACGCTGCTCTTCGAAACTTTTCCCTAGCGTAGGGTGTGGGCTTCGTCTGGTGAGCATCATCTGCCCATCGCAAACCTTACAGGCCAAAACGTCGCCGGCGCCGAAATTGCCTGGCTTTTGACTGACGAGGTTCATGACTTCCTGACTGGTGGAGATTCGATGTGGCGCACACAGAAATAGTGTGTAAAAAAACAAAACAGGAACGCTATCGGTTCGCAACCAGACCTTTGGAGAGGTACCAAAGGTGATCAGACCAGGAATTTGCCTCTGATATGCGGCTTGTCGATTATCCGTTCATCGTTGTGAGGTTTCGCTGCGAACTTTGCAAGCGGTCTGGGCAGTCGAGGCTGGCCTGTTTGGCGGCAAAATACGGATGCGAGACCACCCTCGATGCCATTTGCGAGAGAATGACCCGCGACTGCCCATGGGCGGAGTGACAAGGCGCTCGAAATCAAGGGATGCGGCGTCTACATGCCGGATCCTCAGGCAAAGCTTCCGCCGGACTTGCCGCCAGGGATGGCTCGGCTGAGGGTGGTGGGGCGCTAAAACGCTCTGAGGAGGTCAGAAGGTTCTAGTAGCCGTGGTGAGTTTCATCATGCGGGTGCCCGCTGAGTATCTTTCGGGCCTCCGCTTTTGCCTGGCTCGGGGTTTTGATCTCAATTCCCTCGCGTCTGCCCAGAGCGAGAATGGTGCTGATCGAGCGGCCGAAGCGGAACTCTGGGTTCCAATGAGTCATCATGGCTGCCTTGATCCTCATCGTCTGTGGGATAGAGTTTTGCAAATCCGGGGAAGACGGAGGGATCATTGCCCGACACCCAGATCAGCAAGTGGGGATCATCTGACAGCGTCCGCCCGGCATGTCCGATGTGCGGCGTCCCGAAATGGCTAGTCAAGACATCGCCGATCGCGGGTAAATCCGCGTGGTCCTTTGTCTGCCCAGTCTGCGAGCTCCCCAATCAGCTCAAAGTCACGAAATGAAGACGAAGCCTAGAAACAAGGCCGTTCAATACGTCAAGTCAGGGATATATATCGCCTAGGCCGCCTTCCGTGCTACACGTTGGGAACTGGTAGCGGGGACCTCATCGTGACGCGTGTATCATCTGGCGGCGCCGCCCAATATCTCCAGCCGGCCTCGGAAGTTGAAAGGCTGCTAACGCACGAGGTCGAGGACCTTAAGACCATTCATGGTCTGAGCCTGCGCTTAGCGAGTGCCGATACGCTCGCCAACATTCTTGCCGATACGCTGACGACTGCCGCTGGTTTGGTTGATGCCAAGCTCGGTTCGGTGCAGCTCGTTACTCCTGACGGCAAACTTGAGATGATGGGACAGGTTGGCTTTGGTGACGTCATATTCGACCAGTTCGGTACCCTTAGCCTAGAGGATTGCTCCACCTGCGCGGTGGCACTACAGCGCCGCTCCCGTGTGATAGTGCCCGACCTGCAGACCGACCCCGATTTTGCAGGTATAGCGGCGGCTCTGCAGTCTTATGGGGCCGCCAGCGCTGTATCGACGCCGGTCAAAAATCAGGCCGGCAAAGTGCTGGCAATGTTCTCTGTTTATTGGACCGAAAAGCGTGATCCGGACGAGCGCGATCTGAGGACGCTTGACCTTTGCGCCGAGCTTGCCGGGCGCCATGTTGAGCGTAGTGTGTCGGCGAACGAACTACGCGATGTCAATCAGCGCCGCGTACTGCTGATGAGAGAGTTGGCTCATCGCGGGAAGAATCTTCTGGCGGTCATTCAGTCCATTGCCGCGCGGTCGCTACGCGGTGAAAGAAGTCTGGATGAGGCCCGCGATGTCTTTATCGGTCGCCTCGGCGCATTGGCCAGCACCTACAACACTTTCACGGAAGAGTATCCGGAGAGCGTCCATCTGCGCGATATCGTCTCTGCCGGCCTGGAAGCTTACGGAGAGCGAACGGTTATCGAAGGCCCCAAGATTCTTATTCCCGCAAAGCAAGCACAGACCCTGGCACTGGTCATACACGAACTGGCGACGAACGCGGCAAAGTACGGTGCGCTATCTTCGGTAAACGGGCGTGTCGATGTGTCCTGGAAGATTTTTCAAGCGGACGGCCACGCCAACTTTTCACTTACCTGGTCGGAAAGTGGCGGTCCTCCGGTGAAGGCTGGCGCCAAAAAAGGCTTCGGGTCTGTAATCATCACATCCTTGATCGCCACCGAATTGAATTGCTCACCAACAGTCGAGTTTCGTCCGAGCGGCATTGAATACAGGTTGGAGTGTTTCTTCTCTGCCCTAAGCGCCGATACAGCGCACGGGCGACCGCGCTAGAGGCGGCTCCGTTCGATGCAGGCCTGACCGTTGCTTCTCGGGCGGTTTGGAATTGTCAGCCGAGGCGCATGATCGGTAAGCCAGAAGTTGACCCGAACGGACCACAAAGGGAAGGATGCATAAGGTCGGTTCGGCTCCTGGCCCTTTCCGGGCTGAGCGTATGGCCGGCGCCACGACCGTCTCATCTGCGGATGTTAACTGCCAATAACAGAGGCGGCCTTCCGGCCTTCGGTCGCCTTCCGCAGCAGAATTCGGGTTCCGGGAGCGCGGAGGCCAAGTGGACCCCGATCGGCACCGGCAGTGCCCTAATTCGACGTCGCATCGCCTGATAGCCGGCGAAAATTTCCTTGTTCTTTCCCCTAGGGAGTAACGCCGCAAGTGCCTGGATTTTCTTCTGATTAAGCCCG
This sequence comes from Pseudolabrys sp., assembly GCA_026125895.1. Classification (GTDB taxonomy): domain Bacteria; phylum Pseudomonadota; class Alphaproteobacteria; order Rhizobiales; family Xanthobacteraceae; genus Pseudolabrys. Next base: position 144,923 of record JAHCKG010000001.1, read on the forward strand.
CTCCGGCGGCCTTCCGCCGCTCTTATGCGGCGGGATCCCTGTTTTTTCGCTGTAAGCAGGGAAATTGGCTTAGCAGACAGGTTCGACGATGACTGCGTCCGCCACCGGTGGGACCTGCGTCCAGCGTCTTCGCGAGTCTCGGCAAGACCGGCACCACGGCGGTGACCTTCAGGCCGCTTCGGTCGGGATGCGGCCGACCCCGTTACGGACATGTTGGCGGCCGTAACGCACGGCATCGCCGCGTCGCAGACCGCTATAGAGCAGCACGTCGAGCCACACGCGTTGGCGCGTGCCGAGGGGCCAGCGCTTGTGGTAGCGCGCGACCTGTTCCTCGGCACGGAGCGCGACGGTGATTTATGGATATGCGCGGGTCTCAAGCGGCGGGCAGGAGCTTGCAATCCAGCTTGCGCAGTTGGGTGCGAGAAGCAGAGCGGCATGAAGGACGAGCGCCGCGTATTGGCTCAAGCCTTCGAAAATTAGACATGGCCCGTCCCCAAAAATCCACCAAACCTCCTAAGGCTGTTGCATCCATGCAGTCGCTGCCGGCCTTTGTGAAGAACATCTGCGATGTGATGCGCCGCTCCAATTGTGCGAGCGCGCTCCAATACGTGCCGAAGCTGACCTGGATACTGTTTCTCCGCATTCTCGACGCGCAGGAGGCGCGCGACCAGGAAAAGGCCGATGTGGTCGGCGCGAGTTTCACACCCGCCCTGCGCAGCCCCTACCGCTGGCAGGATTGGGCCGTGCCGCCGCCCAAGAATGAGGTGGGCAGACGCGCGCACCCCAAAACGCCTGAGGGCAAACCTTCGGCTGGAAGCGGCAGAAGCTGTTTGCTGCAGGCGATGGTAAGTTATTCGATTTCATCAACAAAGAGTTGTTACCGTATCTGCATGGTCTCGATGTGGACCCGCGCACTAATCTGCCGAGGCCCGGCGCTACGCCCAAGCAGCGCATCATCGGCCGCATTATGACGGCAGTAGAACGCGTGCGAGTGGACTCCGAAACCAATCTTCGAGATATCCTCGACAAAGTGGATGAGCTCGCCGCTGGCGTGAGCATTATGCTTCTCGAAATCCTGATGGTGGCGCGCATCATCCTTAGGTGCTGGCCGCCATCGCCTACGCGCCCATGAATGTGATTCTCCAGAATAATCGCGCCGACTGGTTCGGGGCGAGTACCTGGCATTGACGGGGGAGGGGAAGCTCCGCCATCGTTCATTCAAAGTGTCGAAGGAAGACCTTTAGGGGCGCCGTGACATTCCGCGATTTTCTGGCCAAGCAAAGGAAGCAAGCGTCAATCGCTGCGCTTTTCAAGAGTATGCCCAACGTTAAGACATGGGCTGAAGTTCGCAGCTTTCTCAATAAGCAGGAAGCGACGGAAGACCAGCTCGTCGCCGCGCGCGGCCTTTGGCCGAAGTTTCAAGACCGTCTGTGACCCCGGTTCAACAGTTCCCGAATCTTGAAGCCGAGGATCCCGAGCAAAAGGCAGACGGACACGCTGTTGGCAGTGATCACAACAATGTCGTTTCGCATCACGCGGAACCTCGGTCCGATTCCCTAGGCGCTGAAAAGAAGTGAAGCGCGTCCTTGTTATCCCTGGATTGGTAGCCATCTGTATTGGGTAGATGCTTTAAAAAGGAATTTCAAATGACCAATCAAGACCAGAAAAACCCGCAAGATCAGAAGCAGCAGACTCAAGGCGCTCCGAACAAGGAGGGTCAGCTGGGCGACACCAATAAGCAGGGCCAGCACAACCAGGGTAACGACAAGCCTGGGCAGGCCGGTCAGCAGAGCGGCGGCGCTAGCCCGCAGAACCAGAAGTAACCTTCTGATTCTAAAATAAGAGAGCCCCGTTTCGGCGGGGCTTTTTCTTGCGCCCCATCTGCTTCCTTACAGGGCCAAATTTTTGTCGCAGACGCGAGCGCCGCGGCGATATCGAAGTCGGCGGCAATGTGGAAACGCCGTCCCAGTTTCTATGCTGCTTCATTATCCATTTGATCGTCATTATCGGTCAGCTATCGGCTGACTTGCTGTCTCAATGACTTTGGCACAAAAGCCTCGCATCTGGGGATCAGAGCCGCTATAGTGTATTCTATCATCGGCAGATGCCTCAGGCGTCGATGACTGAGAGACATGCAGACGTTCAATGCGTCTACGCTCCCGACTCAACAGGAGCATAAGCATGCAAGTTTTTGTCCGCGACAACAATGTCGATCAGGCGCTGCGCATTCTGAAGAAGAAAATGCAGCGCGAAGGCTTGTTTCGCGAGTTCAAGCGCCGCCGCTTTTATGAAAAGCCATCCGAGCAGACGGCTCGCGAGAAGGGCGAAGCGGTTACGCCGCATTCGTAAGCTAGCGCGAAAGAAAGCGATTCGTGAGGGGCTACTCGCGCCACCGAAACCAAAGCCTAGGTTCGACGCCCAAGGCAAGCCGATTGCGCTCCGTCGCGCGAGCTACTCCGGCGTTTAAGGAGTGACCAATGCGTCTTTATATATTCACGTCAGAGCCCAGCGGTCTGTCCGCCTTCTGCACCGACATGGAGGGGAACAAGCTGCCAAAGCAATTCGCCCCGTGGAAGTCTGCCGGATTCGTCGAGGACGGCGCGCAGCCGCCGTACAATTTTTCTCTGTTTAAGATTGAAGCGGCGCTCAAACTGGTTGGCTTCCAGCTGTGGCGTGTGAAGACGAAGGCGGATTAGGCTAAGGCCCTGAACGTCTCTCTCGTCTCTCGGGGGGCCGCAAGCCGTTTGAGAAGAAAAAGAGGCTTCCGGTCACGGTGTTCTATGTTCGTGCACAAAAGTCTTTCGGAGCAGGCAGTCATTAGCGTGCTTAATGTCAGTCTAACAATACCGTAAGCGGTTTCCGCCGAGCCTCGGCGAAGAGAGAGTTCAGCGGAGGACCGGTGGGCTCAGTTAAGGGAGATGGGACTATCGGCCCCGACCTACTGCAGACTTTTTTCGTTCTAAGCCCGATGTCGTCCTCGTCGCGGCTTCTCATTGAGGGAGGAATGGCGTGTCGGACCGCCGAGAGCTTTACCGGAACTCGAACGGCGACGCCTGGTTTCTCGGGCGCGAGCCCACGAGCGGTCGCGCCTTTGTCATTCACCAACCGAATGCGCCACTGGGTAGTAAGTTGACGCACATCGAAGTGGGAAACTAGGCTGACCGATGCGCAGGAGATGCATCGCTGGGGACTCATCAATCGGCTCTGTCCGCCGCCGCAGGTGTTCGAGGAAGCCATGGCGCTCGCCCGCGTGATTGCGGCCAACGCGCCGCTGAGCACGCGCCGGATGAAGGAAATGGCGAGGAAGGGCATGGGCCTGCCGCTCGCGGCGGCGCTGCGCCTCAATGTCGGCCCCAATCCTTACGCCTCGGAAGACCGCATTGAGGGAGCGCGCGCGTTCCTCGAGAAGCGGCAGCCGAACTGGAAGGGGCGTTAGATGAATTCGACGGCATTCTACTGGAACGAACGCTGCTTCTGGCATTCCGGCGGCAATTACGCCTTCGTCGTGCCGGCGCAGGACTACGTGCAGCCGATGGCAGCCGGCGGCCTGCCGGAAACGCCGGAAAGCAAGCGGCGGTTTCTCAACCTGCTCGATGTCACCGGACTTCTCGCGCAGCTCGATGTCATTCGCGGCCAGCCCGCGAGCGAAGAGGAACTGCGGCGCGTGCATCCCGCCGCCTATCTCAAGGAGTTCAAGTCGCTCAGCGATGCCAATGGCGGCGAACTGGGCCTGCGGACGCCGTTCAGCAAAGGCGGCTACGAGATCGCGGCGCTGTCGGCGGGCATGGCCGTCGAGGCCGTCCGCAATGTCGCCAAGGGCATGCATCGCAACGCCTACGCTCTGTGCCGGCCGCCCGGTCATCACTGTCTGCCGACCGTGCCGATGGGCTTCTGCCTCATGGCCAATATCTCGATCGCTATCGAGGCTGCGCTGGCCGAGCGAACGGCAGCGCGCGTTGCCGTGCTGGATTGGGACGTTCATCACGGCAACGGCACCGAACACATCTTCTACGACCGCGCCGAAGTGTTCACGATCTCGATCCATCAGGAAGGCAACTTCCAGGCGGCCAGCGGCGCGGCGGACCGGCGCGGCGAGGGCGCGGGCGCCGGTTACAACATGAATGTGTCGCTGCTGCCGGGCAGCGGTCACGACGGCTATTGCTACGCGATGGACCGAATCGTCGTCCCGGCGCTGCGTCAGTATCGTCCCGACATCATCGTCGTCGCCTGCGGCTTCGACGCGGCCGGTGTCGATCCCTTGTCGCGCATGCTCGCCACCTCCGAGACCTTCCGGATGATGACGCAGAAGGTGCAGCAGGTCGCCGATGAGCAGTGCGGCGGCAAGCTCGTTCTCGCTCACGAAGGCGGCTACTCCGAAGTCTACGTGCCGTTCTGCGGGCACGCGGTTGTGCAGACGCTCAAGGGCTCCGCCATCGATGCCGGCGATCCGTTGCTGGAGCGGCTCAATTCCAAACAGCCGAGCCGGCGCTTCTGCGACTTCCAGCGGACGCTGATCGACGAAATGGCTGCCTATTTCGGGCTTTGAGAAGCGATCACAAGGGACGGCGTCATGATTCGCGAACTAACGACGGACGATTGGAAAGTGTTTCGGCAGATTCGTCTTGAATCCCTTCAGAAGGAGCCGGGGGCCTTCGCGATATCCGCCGATGAATTCGAAGTGCTTCAGGAGCCCGCGCTGCGGGCCATCCTCGCAAACAAGATCACGCATGTCGCGTTCGACGGCGACGAGCCGGTCGGCATGATGTCGCTGGTCCCGCAGCACCTGAGCAAGAAGCATCATCGCAGCACGCTGGTCTTCGTTTATCTGCGCGGCGCTGCCCGGGGCCGTGGCCTGTCAAAAGCGCTTCACGCCGCGATCGTCGAATCGGCGCGCAAGGCGGGTCTGCGCCAGATCGAGCTGCAGGTGACCGCCGAGAATACGCAGGCGATCGAGTTCTATGACAGGCTCGGCTACCAGAAGGTCGGCCGCATTCCCGGTGGCTTTCTGCACGACGGCCGCGAGATCGACGAGATCGTCATGGCGCTGCGCATTTGAGGCGCAAGCGCGGACCGTTCAGGCGGCCGTGAACATCACGACCTTCTGGCCGCTCGCACTGTCGATGAAAACCGGCGTCAGCGTTTGGCCGATATGGACGCTCTCCGGAGCGCAGCCGATGATATTGGCCATCATGGCGACGCGGTCGGCGATCTCGACATAGGCGATGATGTATTGACCTGCGCCGGAGCCGACGACGCTGAACGAATAAATTCGCGCCGGGGGCTTCGCATCGCGAAATTCCAGGCGCGTCGAATGGCAGTGCGGGCAAAGCGCGCGCGGGTAATGATGGCCGCGTCCACAGTCGAGACACGTCGCCACGACGAGACGACCTGCATTGGCCGCATCCCAGAACGGCTTGGCCTCGGGCGAAATCTCCGGCGCGACCGGCGGGCGATCGGTTGCCACTTAACTCTCCCTGGCTAGAACGAGCGTGGCGCAGGCGTGCCGTGTGCCGAGCGCGCCGCCGGTGCCGTGCACCAGCGCCAGCCGGCAATCCGGCACCTGAACCGCGGCATGCGCCTCGCCGCGAAGCTGGCGGACCGCCTCGATGATCTTCGTCATGCCGCCGCGGTTCGCCGGATGATTGTTGCACAGGCCGCCGCCGTCGGTGTTGAACGGCAGGGCGCCCACGCCGGCAATGAGCGTGCCGTTTTCGACAAAGCCGCCGCCCTGGCCCTTCTTGCAGAAGCCGAGATCCTCGAGCGCGATCAGCACCGTGATGGTGAAGCTGTCGTAGATGGACGCATACTGGATCTGGCTCGGCGCAACGCCGGCCTCGCGGAACGCCTGCGGCCCGCTCCATCGCGCCGCCGTGTAGGTGAGGTCGATGTCGCCCCCAGCCTGGTGCTTGACGGCCTCGCCGGCGCCGAGAATTTTGACGAAAGGCTTCTTGAGACTGCGCGCCGCGTCCGGCCGCGCCAGGATGATGGCGCCGCCGCCGTCGGTCACGACGCAACAGTCGAGCCGGCGCAACGGCGAAGCGACCATCGGCGATGCCAGCACGTCATCGACCGTGACGACGTTGCGCAAGAGCGCATAAGGGTTATGACTGGCGTGCCGCGAAGCCGCGACCTTGATCCAGGCGAGTTGGGCGCTGGTCGTGCCGTATTCGAACATGTGACGCGCGGCGCACAGTGCGTAACTGGCCGGCGTGGTGGGCCCATACGGCACTTCGAAATCACGCTCCGGCCGGTCGGCCGGCACCGCAAGCGCCGCCGCGCTCGACGACCGGTTGGCGCTGCGCGGCTTTCCGGCAAGGGTGATGAGCGCCACGTTGCAATAGCCGGCATCGATGGCGCGAGCCGCCCGCAATGCATGCGACAGATAGGACGCACCGCCAAAATCCGTGGCGTCGATATACCGTGGCGAGATATTCATGTAGTCGAGGACGCTCAGCGCGCCCAGGCCCGGCGCGTCTCCGGCGCAGAAATAGCCGTCGATGTCGGAGAAATCGATGCCGGCATCGGCGACCGCGCCGAGGGCGCATTCCGCATGAAGCTGCACGATCGACTTGTCGGGCGCGTTGCGAGTCGGGTGTTCGTAGGCGCCGATGATCCCGGCCCGGTAGCTCGTCATTGGCTCGGTTTCCCGCAATTGCCCGCAGTCGAGAAACTATATCGGGGCCACAGCAGGACCTAAAGGCAGGCGCCGCGGCTCATTCGGATATCAGCTATAGTTTCCAACTATATGAATGCGGCGGGCCGCCCGGTTACCGATGGCCGTCCGACTGCCATGGCTTCCGCGGCCCGGCGCGTATCCGGCCAGGGGCGGCCGCTCCGGACTCTATGTCAATCGGTAGTACTTCAGCGCGTTGTCGTGAAACAGCTTGCGCTGGTCAGCCTCGGAGCGATCCGCGACGGCGGCAAAGAAGCCGGCATAGATGTCGCGGTAGGAGCCGGCCAGGCTATCGACGGGATAGTTGCTGGCGAACATGCAGCGCCCGGCGCCGAAAATGGCGATGGTATCGCGGATGATCGGACCATTGGCTTCGACCGTCCACGGCAGGCCGCGCCGGCCGAGACCGGAGATCTTGATCGCGACATTGTCCTGCGCCGCCACGCGGTCGAGCGCGCCGCGCCATGCGGCGAGGCCTTCGGCGCTGCGATCCGCCGGCAGTCCGGTGTGATTGATGATGATCGTCGTGCGCGGGAAATCGGCGGCCAGTTCCGCCGCGGCATCAAAGTGCCACCACGGCGTTTGCAGGTCGTAGGACAGGCCGTACGTCTCGAGTAGCGCATAGCCGTTGCGCCAGGTTGGATCGTCCATCGAGCCGGGCAGGCCGCGCTGCGCCCCGGTGGCTGTCGCGGCGGCGGCCGGTTTCTGGCGAATGCCGCGCATCAGTTTGCTGGCAGCGTGCCCGGCGAGTACGTCCTTGATATTGTCGCGCTCGAATTCGGCGTGGCCGATGCACGCCGTCGGCAGCCCGGTCGCGGCGTTGAGGGTTTCCAGCCAGCGCGTTTCGGCAACGGGATCGGCGCGATCCCATTCGGCCTCCATGTGCACAGTCATGCGCAGATCGAGGCCGGCGCTGTCGCGGCGCAGGTCGCCGGGCAGGTAGTTGCGGCGGATGGCCGAATAGTCGCCGTAGCGGAACGGGATCGGCTCCTTGTCGCAGAGCCACGGGTAGTAGTTGCGCGTCAGGTCCCAGAAATGCTGGTGCGCATCGACGATCGGAAAGGGGGGAAGGTCGGTGCGCTGGTCGGCCACGGCTCGTCCCTTAGGCCGCCGAGCGCGCCATGCGCAACGAGGTCAGCGACAAGAGCGTCTCGAACGCCTTGATGGTGGCGGACGGGTCGGCGATGCCCTGGCCGGCGATGTCGTAGGCCGTGCCGTGCGCCGGCGTCGTGATCGGCACCGGCATGCCGCCGAGGATGGTGACGCCGCGTTCGAAGCCCATCAGCTTGAGGGCGATCTGGCCCTGGTCGTGGTACATCGTCAGGACGACGTCGTAGTCGCCGCGCCGCGCCTTGAGCCAGACTGTGTCGGCCGGGAACGGGCCTTCGACCGCGTATTGCCGGCCCTGGGCGTCGGCGACCGCCGGGGAAATGATGTCGATCTCCTCGTTGCCGAACAGCCCCCCTTCGCCGGCGTGGGGGTTGAGGCCGGCGACGGCGATGCGCGGCCGGGCGATGCCGGCGGCTTGGAGTGTCGCCGCAGTCGCCTCGATCGCCCTGACGACCCGCTCGCGGGTCAGGAGGCCGGCGACCTCGCGCAGCGGTTCGTGCGAGGTGACGCGGGCATTCCACAGGTCGTCCAGGCGGTTGTATTCGCTGCACTCGCCCTTCCAGCCGAGGATGTCCACCGCCCAGCGGATCTCGTCCGGGTAGGGGTTGCCGGCCTTTTTCAGCGCCAGCTTGTTGAACGGCGTGAACATGATGCCGTCCACCTGCTGCTGCTTCGCCAGCAGCAGCGCTTCCTTGAAATTCCTGATCGCGAACGCCCCGCCCTCAGCGCTCGCTTCCTTCGCATGGATGGTCGCCGGATCGAGGTGACCAAGATCGATGAACACCGGCTGACCCGGCGCCGCGCGACCGATGTCGCCGGCTGGCACGGTGCGCACATCCACCTTCACGCCGGCTGCTTTTTCTCCAGCGTCCAGAGCACGGCGGTCGCCGATGATCGCGACGGCGGCGCGATCGAGCCGTTCGCGGCGATCAAGCAGGCGCGCCAGCAATTCCGGACTGATGCCGGCAGGGTCGCCCATGGCGATGACAATGCGGGGAAAGGTGTCGGTCGTCGCCTGCGTCATTGCGCTTTCAGCCCGTCGTTTTCTGCAAACGCCAATTTGCATATTGCATTCAATATGCAGGTATGAATAATTCTTTGGCATAGAGGGGTCAACCCTCACCAACGATCGGGAGGAAATGCCATGCGTGTTCTCGCGCCGCTTTGCGCCGCCGTGGCGACGGCACTTGCCATAGCCGCCGGTCCGGCCGCGGCTCAGCAGAAAATCATCCTCAAATACGCGCATGTCGGCGCCGAGGGCGAGACGCAGACGCAATATGCCGCCGAGCTCGCCAAGCTGGTCGGCGAGAAGACGCAAGGCCGCATCGAAATCCGCGTCTTCCCGGGTTCCCAGCTCGGCAATCTCAGCGAGATGATCGACGGCGTCCGTATCGGCGCCATCCAGATGGGCCATCACGACTTCTCCTCGCTCGACCGTATCGATCCCGACGTCGCTGTGTTCAACGCGCCGTTCCTGTTCACGAGTCCCGAACAGGCCATGCGCGCCACCAACGAGGCGACGTCGCCGGTGCTTCAGGAGATCAACAAGAAGCTCGTTGAAAAAGGTGGCGTGCGCATCGTCGGCAACTTCTATCGCGGCGCCCGTCAACTGTCGGCGCGCTATGCGGTGCGCTCGCCGAAGGACATGGAAGGCAAGAAGTTCCGCTCCGTGCCGGTGCCGCTGTGGAACTCCATGATTAAGGGCATGGGTGCGATCCCGACGCCGGTCGAAATCTCCGAGATCATGCCGGCCCTCATGACCGGTCTCGTCGACGGCCAGGAAAACCCGCTCAACAACATCATCGCCCGCAAGATGTGGGAAGCGAACAAGTTCGTGATGATGACCAGCCATATGGAGTCGGTGCTTGCGGTGTTCATTAATGAAAAGGCGTGGGAGGGCATCCCGGCCGCCGACCGCAAGATCATGCAGGATTGCTTCGCCGAGATGGGCCAGCGCTCATTGAAGTGGGCGAAGGACGCCGAAGCGGACGAAATCGCGACGCTGAAGAAGAACGGCGTCACCATCATCGACGAGAAGAGCGGTCTCGACCTCAAGGCGTTCCGCGAATCCGTCGGCAAGCAGATTCTCAAGGACTACCCGAACTGGGGTCCGTATATCGCCAAGCTCAAGGAAACGCAGGGCTGATGGAAGGGGCGGGCGGGCCGCGTGTCCGTCCGCCCATCCGCTAGCAAGCACTATGCAGAAGTTCTGGACCCTGATCGAACGCTGGCTGGGCGTCGTCGCGATGGCGGCGCTGTTTTCGCTCGTCGTGCTCCCGGCGCTCCAGGTCGTTCTGCGCGGCGTGTTCAACAGTCCGATCACCGGGCTCGAAGAATCGACGCGCTGGGGCCTGATCATCTTGGTCTTTATGGCGAGCCCGCTGCTGATATCCGCCAACGAGCATATCCGGCTGGCCGAGTTCATCGACTTCCTGCCGAAGCCGGTGCGCATCCTGCTCGAGCGCGTGATCATGCTGGTAAGCGGCCTAGCGCTCGGTATCGTCGCCATCGCGGGCGGGCTGTCGATCTGGCGCAATTTCGGCACGCGCACGCCGATCCTCGACATTCCGTTCTGGCTGTTCGCGGCGCCGATGCTGATCGGCTTTGCTCTCGGGGCCATCGGTTACGTCTGGTACGCCGTTCGCCGCAAGCCGCCGACCGTCGAAGGTCCGAGCCCCGTTATCTGACGACAGGAAGACGCGACGATGGACCTTGGCCTTCTGGTGATTGCGGCCTTCTTTGTATTGTTCGTGCTCGGCTTTCCGGTGGTGTTCGCCATCCTGGTGCCGTCGATCGCCTATATCTGGTGGCAGGACATTCCGCTGGCGACCATCGGTCAGCGCGTTCTCTATTCGATGGACTCGTTTCCACTGGTGGCGGTGCCGGTATTCATCTTCGTCGGCAATCTCATGAATTCGGCCGGCATCACGCAGAAGCTGTTTCACTTCGCCGACGTGCTGGTCGGCCGCCTCTATGGCGGGCTGGCGCAGGTCAATATCGTCGCCAGCCTGATCTTCTCCGGCGTTTCCGGCGCGGCGCTGGCCGATGTCGGCGGCCTCGGCCGCATCGAGATCAAGGCGATGAAGGATCGCGGTTTCTCGTTGCCGTTCTCCGCCGCGATCACCGGCGCCTCCGCCATCGTCGGGCCGATCTTCCCGCCATCGATCCCGCTGATCATCTATGCCTCGATCACCTCGATCTCGGCGCTGCAGTTGCTGGTCGCCGGCATCATCCCGGCGCTGATCTGCGTCGCCATGCTGATGATCGCGACCGCCATCATCGCGATGAAGGCCGACCTGCCGCGCTCCGACCGCTGGCCGACCTTCGGCGAACTGTGGCGCGCGCTGTGGCCGGCGGCGCCGGCGCTGTTCGCGCCCGTGGTGCTGGTCGGCGGCATGCTGTCCGGCAGCTTTACGCCGACCGAAGCGTCGGCGATCTGCGTCATCTACGTGCTGCTGATCGGCGCGTTCTACTACCGCGACATGAACTGGGGCTTCATCCGCGAAGCGGCGATCGCTACCGTGCGCGGCACTGCCGCCATCCTCATCATCGTCGCGGCCGCCTCGATGTTCGGCTGGATCCTCGCGGTCGAACAGGTGCCGCAGGAGTTCTCGGCCTGGTTCAAGGATATTTCCACCAACCCGCTGGTGCTGCTGCTGGTGGTGAACTGCATCTTCTTCATCGCCGGCATGTTCGTCGATTCGACCACCGCGACGCTTCTGCTGGTGCCGATCGTCGCGCCGCCGGTCGTCGCCGCGGGCGTCGATCCGATCCATCTCGGCATCGTCGTTGTCTTCAACCTGATGATCGGCACGATCACGCCGCCATTCGGCCTGTCGCTGTTCCTGCTCTCGAGCATGACCGGCGTGCCGATGGTCAAACTCCTGAAGGCGATGTTGCCGTACTACCCGCCGCTGCTGATCACGCTTGCCATCCTGACGGCGGTACCCGCGCTGGTTCTTTTCATCCCCAATCTTTTGCGATAGTGATCCGCCGCATGGCAGACCCCGCAGAGCAGACCACGGCGATTGATCTCGGCGGCCGGATCGAATGGCGCTCGCTCCACGAAACTGTGGTCGCGCGTTTGCGCGATCTGATCGCCGAAGGCCAGCTTCCCGAAGGCAGCCGCATCGTCGAGCGGGAGTTGTGCGACCAGCTCGGCGTGTCGCGCACCCCGCTGCGCGAAGCCTTCAAGGTGCTGGCGTCCGAGGGGCTCGTCGAAATCCTGCCGAACCGCGGCGCTGTGGTTACGCGCTTGAGTCCGCGCGAGGCGCACGACATGCTGGCCGTGCTCGCCCGGCTCGAGGCCTTCGCCGGCGAACTCGCCTGTACGCACGCGACCGATGCCGAGTTGCGCGGCTTGCGCGATCTTCACGGCTGCATGATGGAGCACTACCGGCAGCGCGAGAAACTGGAGTACTTCCGCATCAATCAGAGCATCCATGTGGAGATCGTCCGCGTTGCGCGTAACGACGTACTGCGCTCGACCCACGGCCGCCTTCATGCGCGGATGAAGCGCAGCCGTTTCCGCGGCAACGATATCCCCGACAACTGGGCCGCGGCCGTCGCCGATCATGAAGAGTTGATAGTCGCGCTGGAGACGCGCAATGGGCGGCTGGCTCACGACGTCCTGCGGCGTCACATCGAGGCATCCTGGACGCGGCTGGCCAACTCGCTCGCCATCGATCCCGCCACGTTCGATTAACCTCCGCGGAGGATTGCACCATGGACAAGACCATCGGATTCATCGGCCTCGGCTTGATGGGCGAAGGCTTCACGCGTCGGCTGGTCGAGAAAGGCTATCGCGTCATCGGTTACGACATCGATGCCAAGCGCACGGCTGCGGCCGCAGGGTGGGGCGTGATATCGGCCAAAAACGCGGCTGACGTGGCCGCGCAAAGCGACATCATTCTGTGCTGCGTCATCAACACGGCGGCGGTCGAGGATGCGGCGCTCGGCGTGTCCGGTGTCGTCAACACGCCTAAGCCAGCCGGCAAGATCTTTATCGACCATTCGACCACGGAACTCGAGGCGACACGCCGCATGGCCGCGGCACTCGCTGCGAAAGGCATGTCGTTTATCGATGCGCCGGTGTCCGGCGGGCCAGGCGCGGCCAAGGCCGGCACTCTGGCGATCATGGCGGGCGGCGACGATGCAGCCATCGCGAAGGCTGCGCCGGTGCTGGCCGCTCTCGGCACCATGACGCATATGGGCGCGGTCGGCACCGGACAGGCGACCAAACTGGTCAATCAGACTCTGGTGCTGACGAATTACTGCGTCATCGCCGAGGCGCTGCGGCTCGCCGAATCCTACGGCGTCGATGCCACAAAGATCCCGAAGGCGCTGGCGACCGGCCATGCCGGTTCGAACCTTCTGGCCGCGGCCATGCCGCAAATGATCGCCGAGGATTTCGTGCCCCGCGGCTTTGCCCGGCAGGTGTTGAAGGACCTCGAAATGCTGCAGGCGGCGGCACGCGAGCAACATCTGGCGATGCCGATGGCATCGCAGGCGCTGACCTTGTACCGGTTGCTGGTCGCGTCCGGCAAAAGCGAGCTCGACGCCACCGCGGTGGTGACGCTGTATCCCAAGCACTATCCATGACGCGGCTTCTGCAGCGGTGCGTCGTCAAGCCGTTGCTGCTGCATCCTGCTGTGCCGCAAGGTCGCGGCCTCTGTCGGTTTCCGCAAAGCCGGCCTTGAGGATCTCTTCGCGCTTGTGACGCAGGTGCGCGCGCAGAATGTGGGCGAGCCCGAGGGCGTCTCGCCGCTGCAGCGCGTTGAGGATCGCTTCGTGTTCGCGGATGGCGGTGGCCCAGCGCGGCGGCGTCATCGGCGTCAGGTAGCGCGCGCGACGGATACGCGCCGTCACCGAGTCGTACAGCCCCGACAGCACGGGGTTGCACGCCGCGGCGACGATCGCTTCGTGGATTTGCCGATTACGCCGATAATATTGAGTGAGATCGCCGTCGCGGTAGTGCTCGACCATGGCGGCATGTGCCTTGGCGATTTCCTGCAACTGCTCCTCAGTGACGCGCTCGCAAGCGAGCTCGCCGGCCAGCGCCTCGAGGCCCTGACACACTTCGAAAAGATCGTGGACGTCCTTGTCGGTGAGGCGCGCGGCGCGCGAGCCGCGGTTCGGCAGCAGCAGCACCAGGCCTTCGGCGGCGAGAACCTTCAGCGCCTCGCGCAGCGGCGTGCGCGAGATGTTCAGCTTGAGGCAAAGCTCGCGCTCCGGAATGCGGGCGCCGGGCGGCACCTCGCCCTCCAGCAGCAAGTCCCGCAGGCGGGACACAACCTCCTCATGCAGCATCGGATTTTGGCTTCCCGGGCCGATTTTGCATTCAAACTGGAACCATATACGGAAAAATCCTGCCATTGTCTCTTGAATAATACGAGTTTTGAATTCAAAATCGCGGCAACACCAGGGTAGGAAACACAATCAAAATGGATCAGCCGCACTCGGGCGCCGACGACCTCCTGTTCGAAATCAAGGGCGGCATCGGCTGGGTCACCTTCAACCGGCCGCAGGCGCGCAACGCCTTTACCTTCGCCATGTACGAGCGCCTCGCCGAGATCAGCGAGCAGGCCAATGCCGACCGCTCGATCAAGGCCATCGTGTTCACCGGCGCCGGCGACAAGGCCTTCGCCTCGGGCACAGACATCAACCAGTTCCGCGCCTTCAAGACGCCGCAGGATGCCCTCGACTACGAAGGCCGCATCGACCGCGTGCTCACCAAGCTGGAAGAGTGCCGAGTCCCGACCATCGCAGCGATATCCGGCGCCTGCACCGGCGGCGGCGCCGGCATCGCCGCCTGCTGCGACCTGCGCATCGGCACCAGGACCACCAAGGTCGGCTTCCCGATCGCCCGCACGCTCGGCAACTGCCTGTCGATGTCGAACATCAGCCGCCTGACGGCGCTGATCGGCCCGGCGCGCGTCAAGGACGTCATCTTCACCGCGCGCCTGATCGGCGCCGAAGAGGCCGCGCATGTCGGCCTCCTGCACGAGGTGGTCGAGGATCATCCTGCGCTGATGCAGCGCGCCGACGAACTGTCGAAGCAGATCGCCGGTCACGCGCCGCTGACTCTCGCCGCCACCAAGCGGGCGCTGGCCCGGCTGCAGAAGCGGCTGACCCGCGAGGAGGGCGAGGACCTGATCGTCAGTTGCTACATGAGCCAGGACTTCCGCGAGGGCATGGACGCCTTCCTCAACAAGCGCGCGCCGCAGTGGAAGGGCGAGTAACGAGATGGGTAGCCAGAGCCGTCCGCAGGGGCCCCTGACGGGTCTCAAGGTCGTCGATCTGACGCATGTCATGGCGGGACCGACCTGCACCTTGATGCTCGCCGACATGGGCGCCGAGGTCATCAAGATCGAAAAGACGCCGAAGGGCGACGACACCCGCTATTCGGTGCCGCCGAAGATCGGCGACGAGGCCGCGTCCTTCCTTATGATGAATCGCAACAAGCGCGGCGTCGTCATCGACCTCAAGACCAAGGGTGGCGCGGCGATCCTGCGCAAGCTGATCGCCAAGGCCGACGTGCTGGTCGAAAACTTCGCCCCCGGCGTGCTCGAGCGTCTCGGCTTCGGCTACGAGGCGATGCACAAGGAATTCCCCGGCCTCATCTACTGCTCGCTGTCCGGCTTCGGCCGCACCGGCCCCTACAAGGAGCGGCGCGGTTTCGACCTCGTCGCGCAGGCGATGAGCGGCATCATGAGCTTCACCGGCGAACGTCCCGACGGCCCGCCGGTCAAATGCGGCGCGCCGCTGTCCGACATCACCGCCGGCATCCTCGCCGCGCTCGGCATCCTGGCCGCCTATACCAACAAGCTGAAGACCGGGAAGGGCCAGTGGGTCGAGACCTCGCTCTATGAGGCGGCGCTCGTGCAGACCTACTGGCAGTCGGCCATCGCGCTGGCGACCGGCGTCGCGCCGAAGGCAATGGGCTCGGCGCATCCCTTGAACGCGCCGTATCAGGCCTTCGAAGCCGCGGACGGGTGGATCGTCGTCGGCGGCGCTAACCAGAAGCACTGGGGCCTGATGCTCGACGCCATGGGCCTGAGCGAGCTGGCGCAGGACCCGCGATTTGTCACCGGTGCCGACCGCATGGCGCATCTCAAGGAGCTGGATGCGGCGCTGAGCAAACGTTACCGCGAAAAGCCGTCGCAATATTGGCTCGACGAACTGGACAAGCGCGGCGTGCCCTGCGGGCCGGTCATGAACATGCTGCAGGCCCTGTCCGATCCGCAGACGCTGGCGCGCGAGATGGTCGTCGACGTCGAGCACGCCACGCTCGGCCCGGTGAAGACCATGGGCCTGCCCATCAAGTTCTCGGAGACGCCGGGCAAGGTTCGCTCTGGTGCGCCGCTCTACGGCCAGCATACGCGCGAGGTGCTGCGCGAATACGGATTTGACGAGCAGGAGATCAAGCGCCTCGAGGAGGAGGGTGCCGTGGTATCGGCGCCGGAAGACAAGACGCGGCAACGCGTCGCCTAACAACGTCGATAATAAAAAACACCATCAGGAGGAAACTATGCGTTCATTTGCCAAACTGGTCATGCTGTCCGGCGCCGCCGCCTTCGCCGTGCTTGCGGCGCAGCCGGCGCTGGCTGCCTGGAAGCCCGAGAAGCCGATCGAATTCATCGCTACCGCAGGCCCCGGCGGCGGCACCGACATCATTGCCCGCACGGTCCAGGGCATCATCACCAAGTACAAGTTCATCGATAAGCCGATCGTGGTGGTGAACAAGGGCGGTGGCAGCGGTGCCGAGGGTTACACCTACGGCAAGGCCATGGCCGGCGACCCCCACAAGGTCATCTTCGGCACCTCGAACGCCTGGCAGCAGCCGATGGTGTCGAAAGTGGCGTTCAACTACACCGACCTGACGCCGATCGCGGCGATGGCGCAGGACGAGTTCCTCATCTGGGTGAAGCAGGATTCGCCGTGGAAGACGGCCGGTGACTATCTCAAGGCCGCCAAATCCGGCGACCTGAAGATGGGCGGCGCGCAGTCCAAGGACACCGATGAGGTGCTTACCCGCATGATCGAGAAGATCGGCAATGTGAAGATCACCTACATCCCCTTCAAGTCGGGCGGCGAAGCCGCAGTGCAACTCGCCGGCGGCCATATCGACTCGCACGTCAACAACCCGAGCGAGAGCGTCGGCCAGTGGCGTGGCGGCACGCAGCACCCGATCTGCGTATTCAGTTCCAAGCGGCTGACCAACACCGACAAGGTGACGGCGACCGAGGGCTGGTCGGACATCCCGACCTGCGTCGAGCAGGGCATCAATATCCCGGTCTACCAGCAGCCGCGCACCGTCTGGCTGCCGGGCAAGGTGACGCCGGAGCAGGCGGCGTTCTATGTCGACGTCATGAAAAAGGTCCAGGACACGCCGGAATGGGCCGAGTACATCAAGCGCACCTCGCAGACCAACACCTTCCTCACCGGCGATGGCTTCCAGAAGTTCATCAAGGAAGATATCGAGCACGTGCATCAGATCGCCCAGGAACAGGGCTGGCTGGTGAAGTAGCGCGGGATGATCTCGCAACGCGCCATTGAACTGACGACGGCGGCGGTCACCGGCCTGTTCGGCGTGGCCGTCGCCGTCTCGAGTCTGGATAACGGCATCGGCTGGGGTGAACGAGGCGTCGACGCCGGCACCTTCCCGATGATCGTCGGCACGGCGATCGCACTCGGGAGCCTCTACAATTTCGTGCGCGGCGCCGTGGCCGCGCACGAGATCGCAGTCACCTGGACGGCGCTGCGTCGCGTCGCCGGTCTGTTCGTGCCGGCGGCGATCTTCATCGCGTTGATCCCGAGCCTGGGCATGTATGTCGCGTCATTCGGTTACATGCTCGCGACCTTGGGCTGGCAGCGCAAGCTGCCGGCGTGGAAGACGGCGGCGATTGCGATCGCCGCGCCGCTGTTCCTCTACATCGTTTTCGAAAAGGCCTTCGTGGTGTCGCTGCCGCATGGCGCGCTGTTCGAGATGATGGGATTCTGAGCGTACCATGGAAAGCAACATCGAATCCCTGATGCACGGCTTCGGCATCGCGATCACGATGCAGCACATCCTGCTGATGATGGTCGGCGTGCTGCTCGGCATTTTGGTCGGCGTGCTGCCCGGCCTCGGCGCGCCGAACGGTGTGTCGTTGTTGCTGCCGCTGACCTTCGGCATGCAGCCGGTGTCCGCGATCATTTTGTTGTCGAGCATGTACTGGGGCGCGCTGTTCGGCGGCTCGGTAACGTCGATTCTGTTCAATATTCCCGGCGAGCCATCGTCCGTCGCAACGACATTCGACGGCTACCCGATGGCGCGCGACGGCCGGCCGAGCACGGCGCTGGCGACGGCCTTCGGCTCGGCCGCGTTCGGCGCGCTGGTCGGCGTCGTCCTGATCACACTGGTGGCCTCCTGGGTCGCGCAATTCGCCTTGCGCTTCGGACCGCCGGAATACTTCGCCGTTTACTTTCTCGCCTTCGCCAGCTTCGTCGGCATGGGCGGTACGCCGCCGTTGAAAACGCTGGTGGCGTTGTCGATCGGCTTCGCCATCGCCGCCATCGGCATCGACACGGTGTCCGGCAGCGTGCGCCTCAATTTCGGCATCCCGGAACTGGTCAAGGGCGTCGATTTCGTCGTCGCCGTCATGGGCCTGTTCGGCATCGGCGAGCTGCTGCTCGCGGTCGAGGAGGAGATGCACGCCAAGGCGGTCTCATCGAAGATCGACTGGCGCGAGGTCTTCCGCACCGTCGTTGGCCTGCCGCGTTACGGCTGGACGCTGCTGCGTAGCGCCGCGATCGGCTGCTGGATGGGCATCACGCCCGGGGGACCGACGGCGGCATCGTTCATGAGCTACGGCATCGCCAAGCGCTTCGCCAAGAGAGGCACCCGGTTCGGCACCGGCGTGCCGGAAGGCATCGTCGCGCCGGAGGCGGCCGATCACTCCGCCGGCACCAGCGCGCTGCTGCCGATGCTGTCGCTCGGCATCCCGGGCTCGGCCACCGCCGCGGTAATGATGGGCGGCCTGATGATCTGGGGACTCAACCCCGGCCCGATGCTTTTCACCGACCAGCGCGACTTCGTCTGGGGGTTGATCGCGTCGATGTATGTCAGCAACATCGTCGCCGTTGTGCTGGTGCTGCTGACGGTGCCGATGTTCGCAGCGCTGATGCGCATTCCTTTCTTCATCATCGCGCCGCTGATCTTCATCATCTGCACGGTCGGCGCCTATTCGGTGTCGAACTCCTACCTCGACGTGATCCTGATGTTCGGCTTCGGCATTCTCGGATACCTGTTCAAGAAGGCGTCCTATCCACTGGCGCCGCTGGTGCTGGCGATCGTCATCGGCGACAAGGCGGAAGATGCATTCCGTCAGGCGATGCTGATGTCGAAGGGTTCGCTCGGCATCTTCTTCAGCAGCCCGCTGGTGACCTGCCTCATCCTCGGCGGCTTCGCGTTCCTGCTGCTGCCGCAATTGATGAAGCTTGTGCGTCCGCAGCGGCGCCAGCCGGACCTGGGCCCGACCGAGGTCTGAGACATCCTAATCCGTCAACGAATGGGCCCCGCTGATCTGGTGTCGGCCGGATCTGGCGGCTAGTCGCCTCGCCAGATCTCCAAACAGCGATTACCGTTGTTGGGTGAAATTCCCGGCAATTCCTGCACGGCTGACCTTGCCCGTGGACGTACGCGGGAGGTCCGCTTCCGCCATGAAGTGGTAGACGCGGGGGACCTTGTAGCTCGCCAGTTGCTTCTTCATTTCGGTGCGGAGTTCATTTTCCAGCACCTGGACGTCGACGCTCGCTCGGGCGACGATGAGAGCGCCGACGATTTCGGTTTTGACGGGATCTGGAACAGGCACGACGTAGGCGATCTCGACGCCCGGATGCGCCATGAGCGCCTCCTCGACTTCGGCGGGAGACACGCTGATGCCGCCCGACTTGATCAGTTCCTTGAGGCGGCCCTTGAAATGCAGGAAGCCGTCTTCGTCGAGCAAGCCCAGATCGCCCGTCCTGAAAAATCCGTCCTCCGTGAAGGCGGCTGCATTCTTGTCCTGATCCTTGTAGTAGCCAATGGTGACGCGCCCGCGCACCTGGATCTCGCCGATCTCGCCCGGTTGACAGGGCGCCAGCGTTTCGGGATGGACGATGCGCTGTTCAACGCCCTCGACGGCGCGTCCGACAGTGCTGTGGGCCTTGTCTCGCGGGTCGAGTCGACCGTCGGTGAGGTTGGTGTTGCCGTAGGTCTCGGTCAGCCCGTAGACGTTGCAGATTTCGGTGGCGCCTAATTCGACGACGCGCCGGATCTGTTCCGGAGTGCCGACGCAGGCGCCGGATCGCAGCGATGACAGGTCGTATTTAGCGCGGTCGGGATGCTCGAGCATCGCGCCCGCCATGTTGGGCGAGCCATGATAGACCGTGCATCGCTCTTTCGAGATCAGCCGCAAGGCTTCGCCCGGTTCGAAGAATTCCTGAAGCACCACGGCGCCGGCATGGGTCAGCGCGTTGAACAGGATGTTTTCGCAGCCAAGGGCCCAGAACATCGAGACAGCGGCCCAGAATCGATCTCCCGGCACGGAGTGCATGCGGTTGCCGAGATGCCACATGTTCTCGATCAGCGGATGATGGAGAAGCTGTACGCCTTTCGGCGTCGATGTCGAGCCGGATGTATACAAGAGATAGGCGACATCGGTCGGCGTGACTGCGGCGATCATCTCGTTGAGCGCCGATTCGCTGGTTTGCGCGCCGCGTCGCATCGCATCGGCGAAGGAAACGCTGCCGTCGCGGCCGCGGGCTCCGACGTGAATGAACTGCGTGAGCATCGGCGCGCTTTTGGCCAGCGGCTCGATGCTCGAAAGGATCTCGATATAGTCGTATTTCAGGAAGCTGTCGGCATGGATCAGCAGCTTCGCGTCCGAGTGGCGAAGAATATACGCCAGCTCCGGGCCGGTGACGTACGTGTTGACGGAAACCATCACCGCGCCGATCGAGCAGATGGCCAGGTCGGCGACGATCCATTCGACCTTGTTGCCCATGAGGATCGCGACGTGATCGCCGCGACGAATGCCCATCGCCATGAGGGCCTTGCTGAAGGCGCGCACGTCGGACCAGAGCTGCGTATAGTTATAGCGCCGACTGTCTCCGATGAGGGCGTCGTACTCGCCGTAGCGGGCGGCTTGTTCTGCCAGCAATGCCGGAATGGTGCGCGCCTTTGGCATGTCGCCGGGATGCGTCATATGGGTACAAGTCCTCTTCGGAGACCTGGATTGAAGCGCGAAATACTAGCCGCGTCGCAAGGCGACTCAAGCTGCAGAACCTGCTTAGCGATCGATACCGTCGCGGCAGACATCATGAATGAGATAGCAGCTATCCGGGCGATGAGGCTTATCAGTCTATGAAATCGATTTTAGGGTGCGCAGCTTGTGATTGATAATCCGCGTGCTTCGCGGGCTCATAGCCGACTCTGAGGGTTTGCCGGGCTTTGGCTGCGGTGGCCGACCTCGAGGACTGGACGCATGCTTGTGCTGTCACTCGCTCTGTCGCGCGACCTCCTCGTTCCGTCTGACGGAATGGAACGGCGGCCCATCATCAGTCGGGTCCCGAGCCGTACGCATTGCCTACGATAATGGCCCGTGATAATTCCCATATTGGCGTTAGCGCCCAAGCGGCCGGTAAAGGCCGTCCCTGGGAGGGCGTATTGGAACTGAAGCAACTGGCGTATTTTCTTGCCGTCGCTGAGCATGGTGGCTTTTCAAAAGCCGCGGCCGTCTTGTCCATTGCGCAGCCGGTTCTCTCGCGCCAGATCAAGAGTCTCGAAGACGAGCTTGGCATCGATTTGCTGCACCGCAACGGGCGCGGCACATTGATGACCGACGCCGGCGAGCGGCTCGCCGAACATGCCCGTTCAATTTTGAATGCCGAAGTGATGATCCGTGCGGATATCGACGCCATGCGCTCGAATCCGACCGGCAAGCTGGCGATCGGGCTGCCGCCGTCCGCCGCTCCCGTGTTGTCGGCCCCGCTAGTTCGCCGTTTTCGCGAGACCTATCCGCAAGTCAAGCTGAGGGTGCAGGAGGGCTATAACGGCCACGTTCTCGAGTGGCTCTCCAAGGGGCGGATCGATGTTGCCGTGCTCTATGACGCGCCGCGCACGTCGACGCTCATCACCGAGCCCCTTATCGAGGAGGAATTGTTCCTGATCGGTTCGGCCCGCGCCACTCCGGAACAGCTTCGGATTGGCGGCGTCGGAGTGAGCATGCTCGGCGAATTGCCGCTGATATTGCCGTCGCATCCGCACGGCATCCGCGCCCTCGTCGAGAATCGGCTGGCGAAAGTTGGCGTCGTCCCTTCGGTGGAATGCGAAATCGACAGCCTGAGTACGACCCTTCAGCTTGTCGAGCAGGGCGTCGGCTATGCGGTGCTGCCTTACGCGAGCGTGATCAGCAGAGTTCAGGCCGGCCAGGTCGTGATCATGCCGATTGTCGGAGCCCGTCTGTACCGGCAACTCGTGCTCGCCACATCGACGCATCGTCCTGTGACCCAGGCAACGCGCTCTCTCGCCAAAGCGGTGATCCAGCTCGTGCGCGATCTCGTCGATGAAGGCGTGTGGATGCCGAAGGGGCAATCGCCTGTGGCCGTGGATGTGTCCGACGGACAGCATCGCGCGAAGGGAAAGTTGCTGATTGATGACGTACGCTGAGGCGCGAATTTCAATATCCGAAAACGGCCGGCGTATAACTGTTATCAGAGCTCGCTATCTATCTCCCTGACAATGCAGACGATATCGTCGTGCTCGACGTGCGCCTTTTCGGTGCGCGTGCTGTTCTCCGCCGGAGGCTCAGATGCCTTACCTGCCCGACGGGGCGCCGCTGCCGCAGGCGACTCCGGACGATAGTCCATATTGGGACGCGCATGCGCGCAGGGAGTTGCGCATTCAATGCTGCGCGGATTGTGGCACGTTCCGTCATCCGCCCGGCCCGTTGTGCGCGAACTGCGGAAGCAGCCGGGTCAATTGGACGCAGGTGTCCGGCAAGGGCAAGATTTTTTCTTACACCGTCGCTCACTACGCGACGCATCCGGCCCTAAAGCAATCGGTGCCTTACAACGTCGCCGTCGTCATGCTCGAGGATGCGGGCGACGTCCGGATTGTCTCCAACGTCGTCGATGCGTCGCCGGACGAGATGCGTATTGGCATGAAAGTCGAGTTGTTCTGGGACGCAGTGTCGGAAGGCGGCTATCTGCCGCGTTTCCGAAAGGCATGAGTGCAGAAGAAGAATCGATGACCAGTGATACCAGCGAAAAGGTCGCGGCCTTCGCCGACAGTTGCGCCATCGTCGGCATCGGCGCAACGGAGTTTGCCAAACGCGGCGGCATTCCGGACAAGTCCGAGTTCCAACTCTGCTGCGAAGCGATCCGGCTCGCGGCCGAGGATGCTGGCCTCGACATTCACGACATCGACGGCTTTTGCTCTTACGGGGCCGAGCGTCATGAGCCGGTCCTGCTGCAGGTCGCGCTCGGCATCCCGGAAATAAGATTCTCCAATCTGGTGTGGGGCGCAGGTGGCGGCGGGTGCACGGCCGCGGTGATGGACGCCGCGCTCGCCGTGCATGCCGGCATCTGCAAGCACGTCGTCGTTTATCGCTCGCTTTGTCAGGGCCAGTATCACCGCTATGGGCAGTACAATGCGGCGGCAGTGGGCGGCAGTTACATGGCGCCCTTCGGACTCATGAGTCCGGGCCAGAAAACCGCGCTGACGTTCCGTCGCCACATGTATGTCTACGGCACCCCGGCCGAAGCTCTGGGCCACATCGCTGTCACGTTTCGTGAGCATGCGCAGCGCAATCCCGCTGCGCTCATGTACGGCAAGCCGATGACGCTGGACGATTACGCCAAGGCCCGCATGATCGCCGATCCGTTCCGCCTGTTCGACTGCTGTCTGGAAACCGACGGCGCCGCGGCGATCGTCGTCACGTCGAAGGAGCGCGCTCGCGATATGCGGCAGAAGCCGGTTCGTATCCTGGCGGCGGTCCAAGCCAGCGGCAAAGGCTGGGGCATGGGGCCCATGGGCTCCAACAATATGCCGGTCGAGACCTATCACACGACCAATGCGCAACCGGTCGCCAAGCATCTGTTCCCGATGGCCGGCATCAGTCCGCAGGATCTCGATTGTGCGCAGATCTACGACGCGTTCTCGGGCATCGTCATCATGGCGCTCGAGGACTACGGCGTCTGCGCCCCCGGCGAAGCAGCCGACTTCATCATGAAGGGCAACCTCCGGCATGACGGCGGCCAACTGCCGACGAACACCGCCGGCGGCCTGTTGTCAGAAGGCTATTTGCAGGGCTTCAACCTGATCCCCGAAGCGGTGCGCCAGATGCGCGGCACCTCGCTGACGCAGGTGGCCGACGCCGAAACCTGCCTTGTCACTTCCGGCGGCGGCGGCGGGCACAAGAGCGCGATGATCGTGGCGGCCTAGCGAAGGGAGCGACCATGACAGACGTTCAAGTCCTGAGCTCTGCCGTCTCGAGCCTCGGCGAGTCACCGACCTGGTCCGCGGACGAGAAGGCGTTGTACTGGGTCGATCTCGATAACCGCACGATCTGGCGGCACGACACTGAGCGCAATGAGACGCGCTTCTACAAGATGAGCGGGATTCCGACGGCGCTCGCTCTGCGCCGGCGCGGCGGTTTGCTCGTCGCTCTCCGGAACGGCTTCGCCTTTCTCGATACCGAGACCGGCGAGGAGCGTCGCATCGAGACCAAGGTCGATTTTTCACGCGAACGCTTCAACGACGGCAAATGCGACCGCCGCGGCCGCTTCTTCGTCGGCAGCCTGGACAAGACCTGGAAGGACCCGATCGGCGGACTGTGGCGCCTCGATCCGGATCTGTCGCTGCATCGCGTGGACGACGGCATTTTGCTCGGCAACGGCATCGCCTTCAGCCCCGACGACAAGACGATGTATTTCGCCGACTCGCGGCCCGGCCCCGTCTATGCCTACGACTACGACATCGAGACGGGGACGCCGTCGAACCGCCGGCTGCACCTCGATTTCCACGGCAAGGAAGCGCACCCGGACGGATGCACCGTCGATGCGGAAGGTTGCTTGTGGATCGCCGAGATGGGCACGGGCTCCGTGGGCCGTTACAGCGCCGACGGCCGGCGCCTCAGCGGCATCGATCTGCCGACAACGCGCGTGACGTCAATTGCCTTTGGCGGCCTCGACTACCGGACCCTCTTCATCACCTCGATGCGATACGGGCTCGATGAGGCGCAGCTGGCGAAGCAGCCCGATGCCGGCCGTACGTTCTTCGCGCGGGTTGATGCGGCCGGCTTGCCGGAGACGAAATTTGCCGGGTGACGGGCGTCAAGAAAACAGGACAGCAGGAGGAAGCATCTTGAAGAAGCACGCGCTAGCAGCGGCGGTGGCCGCGTTGACTCTCGGCTCCGTCACCGCTCATGCGGAGCAGTTGAAGGTCGCTCATATCTCCGTCGAAAGCTCGCCGCTGTCGGTCGCCGACCGGCATTTCGCCAACGAGGTTAAGCGGCTGACCAACGGCGATTTGACCATGCGCTTCTTCTGGAGCGGTTCGCTCGGCAGCGGGGAGGAGATCATCCACCTGATTGCCGGCGGCGCCATTCCGGCGGGCGTCACGGCGCCGGTCTACTATCCGTCCGAACTGCCGATCGATGCCGTCACCAACAGCCTGCCCTTCACCTTCGCCAGTGCGGGCGATGCGATGGACGCCAAGCGCGAGATCGCCAAGACCGCGCCGGCCTTGGCCGAGTACAAGCGGATGGGCGTGTATCCGCTCAATCATCATGGCCTCGGCATGCTGCATCTCGTTTGCAGCAAGAAGGCGGAGACGCTCGCGGAACTCAAGGGCTTCCGGATTCGCTCGAACGGCTTCTATTGGCCGACGGCCTTCGAATCGATCGGCGTCATTCCGGTCTCCGTCCCCTTCAACGAGATGTACGAGTCGCTGCAGCGCGGCGTCGTCGACTGCACCTTCACGACGTGGGCCGGTGCGTCGGCCGGCCGGCTCGGCGAAGTCGCCAAATACTGGATCGACATCAACCTTGGCGCTCTCACCGGCCCCAGCTTCTATGTGCCCTACAGCAAGTACAAGGAAGGCGGCTGGAGTCCGGAGCGGATCAAGGCCGTCGACGAGGCCGCCGAGATCGCGTTCCAGGCCGAGAAGAAGAGCATCGAAGAGCTGGATGCCAAGAAGCTGGCGGAGGCGACCGCCAAGGGCGTCGAACTCGTGCGCTTCAAGGACAATGACAAGCTCAAGACGGCCATCCCCGACATGATCGCGCTCTGGGGCAAGAAGGAAACCGGGGCCGGCGTCTCGCCCGAGGCCGCCAAGGCGATCATGGACGTCGTCTACCGCTACAGCACCAACCGGAAATAACAGGGCGAGCATCGCCAGGCGCCCGCGGCATTTTGAGGGCCGGCGGGCGCCCAGCCGCCGGCCCTCGCGCCGGAAGCACCACAGGAGAAGCCCGTCTTGCTCGCGCGTCTTCAGATCTCAGCCGAACGTCTGTCGTCGGTCCTGCTCTATGTATCCGCAGTGGCGATCGCCCTGATCGCCATTGCCGGCGCGGCGGACGCGATCGGCTCGGCGGTCTTCAACAGGCCGATATCCGGCGTGTTCGAACTGACCGGCCTGTCCCTGGTCGTCATCATCTTCATGGCGCAGCCCTATGTCACGCTCAGCGGCTCGCACATCGAGCTCGACCTGTTCCGGTTCGATCGAAAATCCGTGCTCGGGCGGACGCGGCATTTCCTGACCTCGCTTTTCGGCGCCATCTGTTACGCCGCCATCTTCATCGCGTCCTGGCGAGGCTTCACCGAGGCATGGCATGTCCGCGAGGCAACCGCCGGCATCTACGCCTTTCCGGTCTATCCGGTGAAATTGATACTCGTGATCGGCGCATTCCTGGCCTTCTGCATGTCGGTGCTGAGCTTTTTCGTTCGTTCCGAAGCAGCCAAGGTCGCCGAAACATTTGAAGAGGGCCTGTGATGGAGCTCGATCCGACGCTGTTCGCGCTCGTCGCGTTCATGATCATCTTCGGCCTGATCAGTTTCGGCATCCCGGTGGCGCTGGCCATCATGACCGTGACACTGGTCAGCATGTATCTGCTGGTCGGCGGACCTTTCATCCTCGCCACGGTGCGTACCATCACGTTCTCGATATCGAGCAGTTACTCCTTCGCCGTCATACCGATGTTCGTCCTGATGGGAGAGATCGCGGGGAGGACGCGGATCATCGCCGACCTCTATCAAACCTGCTATCGCTTCATTTCGGGTATCCGGGGCGGCGTCTATAACGCCACGGTCCTGGCGTCCGCCGGCTTTGCCGCCATTTCGGGTTCGACGATCGTCAACTCGGCTATCTTCACGCGTGTGGCGCTGCCGGAGATCGAGCGTCTCGGCTATCACAAGGGCTTCGGTGTCGGTTGCATCGCCGCAGCCGGCGCCCTGGCGGCGATGATCCCGCCGTCGCTGACGATGGTGCTGTTCGGCATCCTCACTGAAACATCCATCGGCGCCTTGCTCATCGCCGGCATTTTGCCCGGGTTGCTCACGGCGGCGGTGCTGATGCTGACAGTGACCATATCCGTCAAGGTGAAGCCAGACCTTGCTCCTCCCAGCACGGACAAGTTCTCGAACGAAGAAAAGCTTCGCGGCCTGCTCGATATCTGGCCGGCCATGCTTTTGATCGTCGTCGTTCTCGGTGGCATCTATTCCGGTCTGGTGTCGCCATCGGCCGCCGGCACGGTTGGCGCCGTCGGTGCAGTTCTTATTGGTGTGATGAAGCGGCGCATGACCTGGCCGCTTTTCATCGCCGCGCTCCGGCGTACGGCGACGATCTCGGCATCGATCTTCATCATTCTCGTCGCCGGCTTGCTGTTCTCGCGTCTGCTGCTGTTTTACGGATCGGTCTCCGACCTGACGGATCTGCTGAACGCTGGAGGCTTTACCTCATTCCAGTTCATGGCCTGCGTGATCCTCGGCTACTTCATCTTCGGCATGTTCATGGATCCGGTGCCGATGCTGGTGATCACGCTGCCGTTTCTATTCCCGACCGTTCAGGCCCTGGGAATCAATCCGATCTGGTTCGGCATTATCATCGTCAAGCTGATCGAGATCGCCGCGATCACGCCGCCAATCGGCATCAATCTTTTCGCGGTGATGGCGGCATCGGACGGCCGGGTGAAGGCGAGCGAGCTCTTCAAGGGGGTGCAGCCCTTCGTGGTCGCCGAACTCGTCGTACTGGGCATCCTGCTGGCTTTCCCGACGATCTGCACCTATTTGCCCGAGAAAATGATGGGACACTAATTTCCCGGAATGCCACTAGCGCCGTATTGACGTTTCGCCGCGGCGGCAGAGGGACCATAACAGCTATACGCGATGTAACAGCATTTCGTCGTTGAAACGGAAATGGACATCGCGTCATAAATTTACTGCCCGGACGTGGGCGGGCGTGAGGGGCGGGTCCGTACCAGTGCTCACAGTCGATTCACACGCGCATATTTGGGGCGCTGGCTTCGTTCCGGCTGCATTCTTTCGGCGATCGGCGGAAGCGTGGGCGGCGAAGTCTCCCGATCGCACGCCGGGTATGATCATGCCGAAGCTCCTGACCGGGCTCGTGGATCAGGATGGTGACGACTTCATTGCCAATATGGATCGGGCTGGCGTGCATGCCAGCATGATCATGATGATCGATGTCGGTGCGCCCGTTTTCGGCGAGGAGCCCGAGACGCCACTTGAGCGGCAAATCGAATTCTATGGCGAGGTTCAAAGGCGGCATCGCGGGCGGCTCTACAGCCACGCCTATGTCGATCGCCGCCGCCCGGACCATGTTGCCTTGCTGCGCCGCGCCATCGTCGACCATGGGCTGGTCGGGATCGGCGAACTCACGCCAGACGGTGTGCCGGTGTCGCATGCCGAATTCTACCCGACGATGAAGCTGGCGGCCGAACATGGCGTCCCGGTGCAGATTCACACGCGCGCGGGCGTCTGGACCGATCTTGAGGCGTTGGATTACTCCGAGGCCAATCCCGTTCACCCGGTTCATGTCGCCGATCTCGCTCGCAAGCTACCTGATCTAAAGATAATTCTTTGCCACGCTGGCTATTCGAAGTGGTGGCAGGTCGCAGCGGAAGCAATCGCCGATCTGCCGAACTGCGTGCTCGACATCTCAAACTGGAACGAAAGCTTCGCAGATGATCCAGGCGACATGGTTGCCAGGATCGCCACGTGGCGTTCGATCGTCGGCATCGATCGCATCTTGTTCGCTTCGGATCAGCCTTCCGGCCTCCGATTCACTGGTGAACGTTCGCACCTTCCCGCCTGGGCCGATTTCATCCGCAATCTTCCCGAGATCGGATGGCAGTGGGGCTATACGTTCACGGAAGAAGAAGCTGCGAAGATTGCCGGGAAGAATGCGCTGCGATTCTATGGACTAGGTTGAGCGATGCCGATGGAAATGCCGAAGAGCCGCACCATCCCCGCCTTGCTGCAAGAGCAGGCGGAAAGGTATGGCGATCTCGAAGCGCTCGTCGGCGGGACGCAGCGTTACACCTATCGCAGCTTGCGTGAGAGGGTGCGAGCCTTCGCCAAAGGGCTGTCCGCTCTCGGGGTCCGCAAGGGCAGTCGCGTCGCCATTCTGATGGGCAACAAGCCGGAGTGGGTGATTGCCGATCTCGCCATATGCTCGCTCGGCGCCGTCATGATTGCGGTGAACACCTGGGTCACGACGCGCGAACTGCACTACATCCTCGACCATTCGGATGCCGATACGCTGATCTTCGCCGGCAAGTTCCTCAAGTACGACTATTCGCGCATGCTCGAGGAGATGGAGCCGCACGCGAAGAGCCTGCCCAAGCTCAAACAAATCATCCACGTCGGAGATGGGTACCGCGACAGTGTTCCATTCGACCGGGTCTATGAGCTAGGCAAGAGCGTGCCCGACGACACGATCGATGCCGCGGCGGCGGCGGTCGAACCCCAGGACGTCGCCTATGTGCTCTACACATCAGGTTCGACGTCGACGCCGAAGGGTGCGCAGATGCAGCACTACGGCATCATCGAAAACCCGTTCTACATCGGCAACCGAATGCACGTGGAGCCGGGCGACCGCTGCTGGCTGGCAGTTTCCCTGTTCTGGGGATTGGGCTGTGAGAACGCGCTTCCGAACATGTACACGCATGGCGGCTGCGTCATCCTCCAGGAGCACTTCGAATCGGGTGAAGCACTGCGGCTTATCGAAGAAGAGCGGTGCACGATCTATTACGGCATGCCGAACATGTCGCAGGCCATGTACGATCATCCGGACCGCAAGAAGCGTGACCTGAGCAGCTTGCGGTCGGGCGGCCAGCTCGGCACGCTGTCGCAATTCAAGGTGCTGGTCGATCTCGGCGTGAGAGAAGCCTGTCACATTTACGGTCTCACCGAGACGTTCGGCAACTGCAACGTGTCGGATGGACGGCTCGATCCTCGCGACAAGGTCTTTGCGACACTCGGCCGTCCGCTGGACGGCGTCATCCAGCGCATCGCCAATCCGGAGACGAATGAGCCATTGCCGACG
Organism: Pseudolabrys sp.; assembly: GCA_026125895.1. Lineage (GTDB taxonomy): Bacteria > Pseudomonadota > Alphaproteobacteria > Rhizobiales > Xanthobacteraceae > Pseudolabrys. Next base: position 175,294 of record JAHCKG010000001.1, read on the forward strand.
GGGCAAATCGGGGAAGTGCAGGTCAAGCGCTACGTGACGCTCGGTTACTACAAGGACGAGGACAAGAATCGCGAGGCCTTCACGCCTGACGGTTATTTCCGGACCGGCGACCTCGGCTTTTACGATGAAGGCGGCTATCTGCACTTTCGCGGCCGCATCAAAGAGACTATCAAGACGGGTGGCTTGAATGTTGCGCCGGCGGAGATCGAGACGATCCTCACGCAGATACCGGGCGTTAGCCTCGCATATGTGGTCGGAATCCCCGACCCTGTGCGCGATGAAGTGGTCGGCGCCGTGATCGTGCCGCAGGGCGAACCTGCGGCGGACATGGCGGCAAAGCTGTCCGCCGAATTGAGCAAGCAGCTTTCGAAATTCAAGATTCCTCAGCACTACCGTTTCGTGAGCGAGGCGGATTTGCCTCTGACGAAGAGCGGCAAGGTGCAAAAGAACCGACTGGTTGAGCTCTTCAAAAGCTGAAGCGAAAGCACATCGTTTACGTGCAGAGCCGGGATCGAGAATGAAGGTGAATGCTGCTATCGCGGGCGTCGGCGCATCGGAATTCGGGCGCAATCTGCCCGACAGTCAGGTCGGCTTGGCCGCCAAGGCGCTCAAGCAGGCACTCGACGATTCCGGGCTGAAGCGTGAAGACATAGACGGCGTTTCGATCCATCTCGGGTGGCCTCTCGGCCTCGACTACGATCGGGTGGCCGAGGGGTTGGGCCTCAATATTCGCTACGTGAGCCAGACCTGGTTGCATGGCCGGTTCGTCTGTAGTGCGCTGATGAACGCCGCTTTGGCCGTTTCGGCCGGGCTCGCCAATGTCGTCGCCTGCGTCACCGCACCCAGCTTCAACCGCGAGCGCGAATTGTTGGGCGGGCCGGGCGATCTCGAGGGCAATCGCGAGGAGGGCGGAACGCATGGCGAAAGCCCACCTTACGGTTTGACTTCGCCGGCGGGCGGATCGGCCCTCGCGATGCAGCGCTACATGGCGCTCTACGGCGTGACCAGCGAGAAGCTGGCGGCGGTGCCGATATCGATCCGCAAGCATGCTCTGCGCAATCCCGATGCGCTCATGAAGAAGGAGTTGACGCTCGACGATTACATGGCGTCGCGAATGATCATCGATCCGCTGCGGCTATTCGACTGCTGCTTGATCACCGACGGGGCGATCGTGACGCTGGTGACGACGCTCGAGCGGGCGAAGGATCTCAAGCAGAAGCCGGTCAAGATTGCCGGCTTCCAGGGTATCCGCTCCGGCAAGGAAGAATTTCAGCACGCGCCGCCAGGACTCGGCATCGCGCAGCAGACGACGACGCGCATTCACGCGCGCGATATCGATCAGGAAGTGTTCCGAAGCAGCGGCGTCGCGCGGTCCGACGTGAAGGCGCTTTACACGTATGACGCCTTTTCACCTCTCGTGCTCTTTACGCTCGAACGCTTCGGCTATTGCGGCGCCGGTGAGGCGACCGATTTCGCCCATGGCGGCGGAATCGCACCGGGAGGCTCGCTGCCGGTGAACACGAATGGCGGGTTGCTCTCCGAGGCCCACATCGCCGGCTGGAATCACATTCGCGAAATGACGCGGCAAATCCGCGGCACCGCGGGCGAACGGCAGCTTGCCAATGCCGATGTTCTTCAATGGGGGGCGGCGTGGGGCGATTCCTTCATTCTGACATCGGTATGAGGAGGGTGCGGTGAGCGGCTCGCAAAGTCCGAACGAAAAGCCACGGCCCAGGATCGGCCCAGACAGCAGGCCGTTCTGGGAAGGCTGCCGCGCGCATCAGTTGAAGATTCCGTTCTGTGACGACTGCGGCAAACCGCACTGGCCGGCGGGTCCGGTCTGTCCTTATTGCCTCTCCGCTCGGCTGCGATGGCGGCAGGTGAGCGGCAAAGGTGTCGTTTCCACCTTTGTCGTCATTCACAAGGCGTGGTTTCCCGCCTTCGCCAAAGAGGTGCCCTATAACGTCGTCCAGGTCGAATTGGACGAGGGGCCGCGACTGACCGCGAAGATGATCGGGGTCGCGAACGACCGGATCGCCGTCGGCCAGCGCGTGCAGGCCGATTACGAGGACGTGGACGACGAACTTACCTTGCTGTGTTTCCGCCCGGCTTGATCCGGCCGGAGGAGGAATCGTGCGGCGAGTCTCGATTGTTACTATAGCAGCTATAACGGCCCCAGCGTTGACGCCACTCGGCGCCACTGGCCTAGTAATACAACAAGCAGGACGGCCTCGATGCCGACCGCTTGTGTCGAGGAAGCGCAGAACTTCCGGACGATCCAGGGGAGTGTGAAATGATCGCCGTCTCGCGCCGCGATGCGCCAAGTTGGTTGATCCAGTTTCCATGACGATCTTTCTCGAGAATTTCCTGCAGGTCCTCGCAACCGGCCTCATGGTCGGTTGTCTCTATGGCCTGATGTGCGTCGGCCTCGGGATGATCTTCGGCATCATGCGCGTCATCAATTTCGCTCAAGGCGATCTGATGATGCTCGGCATGTATTCGGCCTGGTACCTGTTCGCCGGCTTCGGCGTCCTTGCCTTCCTCGGCACCTATGTCGGACCGATCTTTGCGGCGATCCTCACCGGGCCGCTGCTCTTCGTGGTCGGTTACTACATGCACAAGTTCCTCATTGCGCGCGTGACCGGCTACAAGGTCGCCGGCGTAGAGGCGGAGGGGCACTACTCGCAGCTCATCCTCACGCTCGGCATCAGCCTGATTCTGCAAAACGGCGGCCTGATCGTTTTCGGCTCCGAGCCGATTTCGATCCGCACGCCGTTGTCGTCGAGCGCCTGGGAGGTCATGCCGTTCGGCGGCGATTATATCTCCATCTTCGTCAACAAGGCCCGCGCCGTCGGCGCCGTCGTCTCCATCGCGGTCGCGGTCGCGTTGTTCGCCTTCGTCGCGCGCTCCCGTATCGGCAAGGCGATGCGGGCATCGGCCGATAATCCGGAGGCGGCGCTCTATATGGGCGTGAACGTCGATCAGGCGCACCGCATCGCCTTCGCGCTCGGCACGGCCGCGACCGCGATCGCGGGCGGGCTTGTCGCGACCTACTTCCCGTTCCAGCCCTATGTCGGCCTCGAGTTCGTGATCGTCATGTATGCCGGCGTCGTGCTTGGCGGCATCGGGTCGATCAGCGGCGCCTTCTGGGGCGGCATGGTCATCGGCCTCGTCCAGCAGCTCTCGACGCTGATCCTGCCCAATCAGCTGCAGAACACGGCGATCTTCGTCGTGTTCCTGCTGGTGGTGTTCTTCCGCCCGCAAGGCCTGTTCGGCAAGAACGTGGAGCGCGTGTGATGGGAGACCGCGGGCTGTTTTTTCGATCGCTTATCCCCGTCTGCATCTTCTCGGCCGTCTTCCTGGCGCTGATCTTCCTGGTGAAGAACCAGTATTACCAGCTGATGCTGACGCTCGTCGCTGTGTGGGCCGTCGTCGGAATTTCGTGGAACATCCTGTCCGGTTATTCGGGCCTCATTTCCTTCGGCCATGCCTCGTTCTTCGGCATCGGCGCCTATACGGTCGTGCTGGCGCAGATCCACTTCGGCATATCGCCCTGGCTCGGCATCATCGCGGCAGGCGCGCTGGCCGCCGTTGCCGGCTTGCTCATCGGTATCGTCACGTTCCCACTGCGCGGGCATTACTTCGCCCTCGCCATGCTCGCCTATCCTCTGGCGCTTCTTTACGTGTTCGAATGGCTCGGCCTGCAGGAAGTCCCGGTGCCCATGGTGCGCGACAATCCGATCGCGTACATGCAGTTTCCCGACGCTCGCTACAGTTCCGCGTTTGCGCTCGTTTTGTTGATCATCGCGATCGTGATCTCGCGACTGATCGAGACGTCGCGGTTCGGAATGTCGCTGCTCGCCATCAAGCAGAACGAGCTCGCGGCGGAAGCGGCCGGAATCGAGACCCGCAAATGGAAGCTGCGGGCCATCGCCACCTCCAGCGCCATCGCCGGCGTTGTCGGCGGCTTCTATGCGATCATCATGCTCATCGTCACGCCGCAAAGCGTGTTCGGCATGTTGACGTCGGCGCAGGCGCTGATCGTCACGCTCTTTGGCGGCATCGGAACGGTGTGGGGGCCGGTGATCGGCGCTTCCATTCTCATCCCGCTGTCCGAAGTGCTGCATGCCGAAATCGGCCAGATCCTGCCGGGCATCCAGGGCGTCGTGTTCGGCCTGGCGATTCTGCTGGTCATGTTTTTCGCGCCGGAAGGCATCTTCTGGAAGATCCGCGACAAGATGGCGCAAGCCAAGGCGGCCGACAGTGCTGCCGTCGAGGAAGCGCCGCCGATCGTCGCCCCCATGGCCGCCTTGGCGGCGCCGGAAGGCCGGCAAGAGCGCTTGTCCGGGCCGGTCATTCTCGAGGTCCGCAATGTCTCGAAATCCTTCGGCGGCTTGCGGGCGGTTCAGGATGTTTCGTTCTCCGTACGAAAGGGCTCCGTCGTCGGCATCATCGGACCGAACGGCGCTGGCAAGACGACGCTGTTCAACCTGCTCAACGGCTTCCAGAAGCCGGACGACGGTGAAGTCCTGTTCAACGGCGAAAGCCTGCTCGGCCTGCAGCCCAGCGGCGTGTGCAGGAAAGGGATCGGCCGCACATTCCAGGTCGCGCGGCCGTTCCGCCGACTGTCCATTCTTCAGAACGTCCTGATCGGCGCTTATGTCCGCACGCCGGATGACGCCAAGGCCCGCGAGCATGCCCGCGAGGCGCTTGCCCAGGTTGGCCTGGGCGGCGACGTCGACCGGCTGGCAGGCGGCCTGACGAGCGTCGAGCAGCGGTTGATGGAGTTGGCCCGCGCGCTCGCCGGAAACCCCAGCGTGCTGTTCCTCGACGAAATTCTTGCCGGCCTGGGCGGATCCGAGGTGAACCGGGTCATCGCGGTCGTGCGCGAACTGTCCCGCACGGGCATCACGATCGTCATCATCGAGCACACCATGCAGGCGATGCTCCGCCTTGCCGACTACTTCATCGTGCTCGACCACGGCGCACTTTTGACGCAAGGCGACCCGCAAGAAGTGGTTCGCGAGCCGGCGGTCATCGACGCCTATCTCGGAAAAAGGTGGCGCGAGCGTGCTTGAAATCTCCCACCTTCATACGGTCTACGGCGCCGTCGCCGCATTGAACGACGTGTCGATGCGGGTCGGCGAGGGTGAGTTCGTCTCCATCGTCGGGCCGAATGGCGCGGGCAAGACCACATTGTTCAAGACCATCTCCGGCACGGTCGCCGAGAAATCCGGTGCCGTCACCTTTGAAGGCAGGAACATCCTGTCAATTCCTCCGCATGAGCGCCCGCATCTCGGCATCGCGCATGTGCCCGAGGGCCGCCAGGTCTTTCCAAATCTGACCGTCGAGGAAAATCTGGAACTGGGAGCTTTCACCCAGGCGGGCCGGCGTGATTGGCAATCGAATCTCAGCTACATCTTCGAGCTCTTCCCCATTCTCTTGGAACGGCGGCTGCAACTGGCGGGCACTCTGTCGGGCGGCCAGCAGCAAATGCTCGCTATCGGTCGCGGCCTTGCCTCGTCACCCAAGCTTCTGATGCTGGACGAGCCGTCGATGGGTCTGGCCCCGACGGTGGCCGACTCGATCTTTGAAGCGATCGTGCAGATCAGGCGCAAGCGCAAGCTGACCGTGCTGCTGGTGGAACAGCGCGCGCTCGAGGCGCTCGAGTCCTGCGATAGGGGCTACGTGATCGAGACCGGCCGCGTGGTTCTGGAAGGAACGCCGGCCGAGCTGACCGCCGATGAGCGGGTGAGACAGGCCTATCTGGGAATTTGAAACGTCACAACGACAGGGGAGGTATAAGATGTTGACGCGTAGAAGCACCGTCGCAGCGGCCGTTGCCGGCATCATGGCGGCGTCGTTGTCGACGCCGGCCTGGTCACAGGCAAAGCCGATTCAGGTTGCCGTCATCGCGCCGATGACGGGTCCGTGGGCGCGGCAAGGGCAGTTGATGCTCAAGGGTGCCGAACTCGCAATCAAGGATATCAACGCCGCTGGCGGCATCAAGAAGCTCGGCGGCCGTCCGCTCGAGCTCGTCGTCTTCGACACCGGCGATTCCGCCGAGAAGGCGAAGAACGCCGCGCAGCGCATGGTCTCGCAATATCCCGATCTCGTCGCCGTGTCTGGCGCGTGGCTCTCGTCCTTCACCATGGCCGTGTCGGAAGTCACCGAGCGCGCCGAACTGCCGATGCTGACGTTCTCGATTTCGGACGCAATCACCAGTCGCGGCTTCCATTACATCTTTCAGACGCCGCTGACGGGCGGTCAGCAGGCGGATTTGGCTGTGCCGACGCTGATCGACCTGGCGACGCAGGTTACCGGAAAGAAGCCGACGAAGGGCGGCATCATCGCCGATAACAGTGCCGGCAATGTCAGCTTTACGAAGCCGCTGCGGTCGGGGCTGTTGAAGAGCCTCGGCGTCGAACTGCTGGTCGATGAGACCTTCACCCCGCCGCTGGCCGACGCCACATCCCTCATCCAAAAGGCTCGTGCGACGAAGCCCGACTTCGTGTTCCTGCTCGCCACTGCGGTGTCGGATGCAAAACTCCTGCTCGAGAAGGTGAACGAGTTCAATCTCGGCAAGGGCCGGATGCCGCTGATCAGTACCGGCGCCGCCATGGGAACGCCTGAGCTGTTGCGCAATGTCGGCGCCGACCAGTTGGAAGGCCTCATGTCGATCGTCGCCAACTGGGCCGGCAAGGGTCATGAAGCGACCGTCGAGCGCTTCAAGAAGGAGACCGGAGAACCCTGGATCACGCAGGATTCGATCACGACCTATGCCGATATCGAGCTGATCGCCTACGCGCTCGAACAGGCCGGGCAAGCGGATCGCAATGCCGTGGCCAAGGTTTTCCGTTCGATGGACACCACCGAGGGCCCGGCGAAGTACTACGCCGGCAACCGCCTGAAGTTCAACGAGAAGGGCCTCAATATCGGCGCTAAGCTCGTCATCATTCAATGGCAGGGCGGCCAGCCGAAACCCATCTATCCGCCGGACGTGGCGATCGCCGCGCCGATCTGGCCGAAGCAATGACAGGCGACGGAGGTGGCGTGCCGCGCCACCTCCGCTCTTTCGATCATGTCCTGCATCTACTTCACTGAAACCTATCAACGCTCCTTTGGCACCTTCCCGCTCAAGGGGAAGGAGCTGAGGCAGGCGCTCGGGCGCGCCTTCGAGGCGGGCTATCGCGCGATCGACACGGCGCAAAGCTATCTCAATGAGGATGCGGTCGGGCAAGCCATCGCTGACGCGGGACTGCGGCGCCAGGATCTGTGCATCACCACAAAAGTGCGGCCCGATAACTTCCACGAGGAATCGTTTATTCCCAGCGTCGTGCAGAGCCTGAAGAATCTCGACGTCGATTATGTCGATGTCCTTTTGCTGCATTGGCCGCCCATCGATGGCAACGTCAAGCCCTCGCTCAAGCTGCTGCAGCAGGCCAAAGATCTGGGGCTCGCGCGCCACATCGGCGTCAGTAACTACACAGCGAAGATGATGCGCGTCGCCGCGGAGATTGTTCCCGGGCCTATCGTCGTCAACCAGGTCGAATTCCACCCGCTTCTCGATCAGAACAAGCTGCTGGCGGCCGCGAGAGCTACGAACATCGCGTTGTCCTCGTATTGCTCCATCGCGAGGGGCGAAGTCTTCAAGTACGACCTGTTTGCCGATCTGGCGCGGGACTATGGCAAAGATCCGGGGCAGATCGTCTTGCGCTGGATTCTTCAGAAAGGTGTGCCGATCAACACGATGTCGCGGCATCCGGAGCACATCCGGCGCAATTTCGACGTCATGGATTTCACCTTGTCCAGCATCGACATGGCAAGGATCGATGCGCTCACCGCGACCAACCTCAGGCTGGTCACGAGTGAGAATACGCCATTCGCGCCGGCATGGGATTGATGGGCGCGCAACGCCGTTGGCCTTATGCGAGCGGTGCCACGAAGTCACAAAAGGAAAGACTAGGCTGATGTCTGACAAACAGGAATTGGGGTTCATCGGTGTCGGCCGCATGGGCATTCATATGGCCGGGCGTCTGCTCGAGGCCGGCTATGGCGTCACCGTCTATGACCTGAACGAGACCAATGTTGCTCGCCTCGTGCAACGCGGCGCCAAGCGCGCCGGCTCTCCCGCCGAAGTGGCCTCCGCCGCCGAGACGGTGCTCGCCAGCCTGCCGACCCCGGACATCGTCAAGACGGTGGCGACCAATGTGGCGACCGGCAGCAAGGTGAAGACCTTCATCGACCTCTCCACCACCGGCCCGGTCGTCGCCAAGGAGGTCGCGGCGCTCCTTGCCGCCAAGGGCATCGCGGCCGTCGATGCGCCCGTGAGCGGCGGTCCTGGCGGCGCCGAGAAGGGCACGGTCGCCGTCATGGTCGCTTGCGAGAAAGGCCTCGCCGACAAGCTGCGGCCGATCGTCGAGGTCATCGGCAAGATGTTCTGGGTCGGTGCGCAGCCAGGCCAGGGCCAGGCGATGAAGCTCGTCAACAATATTCTCTCGGCCACCGCCGTCGCCATGACGTCGGAAGCGTTGGCGATGGGCGCCAAGGCCGGCCTCGATGCCGACACCATGATCGCCGTGATCAACTCCGGCAGCGGCCGTAATACGGCGACCGAAGACAAGTTCCCGCGCTGCGTGCTGACCCGCCGTTTCGACTTCGGTTTCTCCGTTGGCCTGATGCACAAGGACGCCAAGCTCGCCGTGTCGTTTGCGGAATCTCTCGGCGTGCCGATGATCGTCGGCAATGCCGTCAATCAACTGCTGTCGATCACCGAGGCGAACGAAGGTTTCGACGGCGATCTGACGCGAACGGCGCAAACCGTGGAGAAATGGGCGGGCGTCGAAGTCAGGGGCAAAGCAGCCGGCTGACCCGTCCGAAAGGAACAGTGGCCTTGCCAAACGGAACTGCTAGCCGCGCAATGAGATGAGCTGCTCGTGATAGGCGGCGGGGTTGACGCGGACGTCCACCAGGACCGGACCCTCGGAGGCGAAGGCGCGTTGCATGGCCGGCGCAAGATCGCCGGGATCGTCGACGCGGATGGCGAGGCAGCCGAACCCTTCGCCGATCTTGGCGAAATTCGCCGGCGAGAAATCGACGCCGGCATTCGGCATCTGGCGGCGGCGCTGGCGCGCCCCGATCAGCGTCAGCGTTTCGTCGTTGAAGACGACGACCACCAGATTGCAGCCATATTGCACGGCGGTGCCGAGTTCGCCGGAGCACATCATCAGGCCGCCGTCGCCGGTGAAGGCGATGACAGGGCGCTCCGGTTCGGCCAGCGCCGAGGCGACCGCGGCGGGCAGAGCGTAGCCCATGGTAGCGTCGCCGCGCGAGATCAAGGTCTGGCGCGGTTCGGTCGCGTTCCAGTAATGCAGCGCCGGGATCATGTGCGCGCCGGCATCGAGCGTGATGCGGGCGTTCGGCGGCGCGGCCGCGATAACGGCGTCCACCACCATGTGAGGCGAAATGGGACCGCCGTCGCCGGCCCTGGCGCGTTCGGCGATGGCGCGCTTGGCCTTGCCGAGGAAATCGGCCGGCCATTCGGAATTGAATTTCAGCTTCATCAGCGCCGCGCCGGTTTCGTCGAGCGGGCCGACGACGGTGACGTCCGGTTCGACGATGTTGCGGTCGAACGGATAGGCGGTCAGGTCGATCATCGGCGCCGAGTAACGCCACTTGTGCGGCGGGAATTCGATGGCGTCGAAGCCGAAGAAGACGATGAGGTCGGCCTGCTTCACCCAAGGCTCTTCGGCGACGCCGCCGATGTAGTAGCCGATGAGGTGGTCGTCATCGTCGGCCACGGCGCCCTTGGCCTTGTAGGTGACGATGACGGGCACGTTCCAGTGCGCGACGAGCTTGCGCAGCGTCTGGGCCGCCGCCGCGTCGCAGGCCTGAAGCCCGGCAATGACGATGGGCCGCTTGGCCTCGGCAAGGAGTTCCTGCACCTTCGGCGGCAGCTGCGGCGCGGCCGGTCGCGGCGCCGGTGCGCTGCGCTTGTCCGATTCTGCGGTCTCTTCGCGAATGTCGGACGTGCGCAACTCCAGATAGACCGGGCCTTGCGGTGCAGCCAGCGTGACATCGACGAGCTTGTCGAGCCGGACACCGACATCCTGGCCGCCGAGATGGTCGTGCGCCTTGACGAGCGGTCGCAGCATCGCGACCTGATCGATGCGCTGGTGGGAAACATGATCGTGGGCGCTGTCGAAGGCTTCGGCGAGCACCATCATGGGCGTGCGGTCCAGCGCTGCATGCGCGACGCCGTTCATGGCGCTGGCGATGCCTGGACCGCGGGTGGTGATGACGACGCCGGGCGTGCCGCTGAGCTCGCCGGTGGTCGCCGCCATGATGGCGGCGGCGCCTTCGGTGCGCGTCAGGATGAAGTCGATGCCGTGGTCGGCCGCGGCCTGGATGAGATCGAGGCTGCAATCGCCGCCGGGCACGCCGAAGAAGCGTTTGACGCCGTATGCCGCCAGGCGCTCCGCCCAGAGATTGGCGACCGATCTCGTCTTGCCCATCGTTCCTCCACCGTCCGGCGGCCTGCGCGGGCTCCCCGGTTATTGCGTCATTGCCGAAGCGGCGACGCTAGCATGGGATGGCCGGAGCCGGGCGCGGCGGTGAAGAATTTCTATGCCTCCTGGCATAACGCATGCACCATACTGAAGTGGTGCCGATGGAGGTTAGTGTCATCGGGCGGTGGCCGGACGATGGCTGCGGAATGAGAGGGGGCATGCCGCATCTTGCGCTTTACCGCAGTCTCGGCTCGCGGCTGTTCCATGACGTGGTCGACGTGGACGATGCGCGGCTGCATGCGGCGTCGTCGCTGGATCTTGGCGAGCCGATCGAGTTCGGCTGGTTTCATCCGTCGAAGCCGCTGCTTTATGTCGCCTGCGGCCACCGCGGCGCGGCGCGGCGGCATTTGCGGCATCAGCTGTGCGTGTGCCGTATCGATGGTGTAACCGGTGTCGTGAGTGCCGTGGGTGCGCCCCTCCGCCTCCCCGCCCGCCCAATTCATTTGTCGGTCGATCGAGAAGGGCATCACCTGTTCATCGCCTATAGTGAGCCGAGCGGGTTCGCGGTCCATGCGATTGATCAGGACGGCATGGTAGGTGAGGCGCTGCCCTCCGACGGACCGCTCGATGCCGGGATATATGCGCATCACATCCAGGCCATGCCGGCTGGCGCCGTGCTCCTTGTCGCACGAGGCAACAGTGCCGCTGCCCGAAAAGCGGAAGAACCTGGCGCGCTCAAACTGTTTCACCTCAAAAGCGGAGCGATAACGGCGGGCGCGTCGGTTGCTCCGAACGGCGGCTATGGTTTTGGTCCGCGAGACGTTGTCTTCCATCCCTCGCAACCTAGGTGCTATGTCTCGCTTGAGCGGCAGAACCGCCTGCAGATGTTTCGCATGAGGAATGACGGGCTGGAGCCGACGCCGGCCTACGATGTTACAACCTTGCGCGACCCGGCAAACGCCGTCAGGCGTCAGTTGGCGGGCGCCCTGCAAATCCATCCCAACGGCCGCGTCCTCTATGTCATCAACCGCGCCGATGACCTTATCGATTGGCAGGATACGAAAGTATTTCGCGGCGGCGAGAACAGCATCGCCGTCTTCACCATCGATCCGCAGACCGGCGAGCCGCGTCTCGTGCAAAGCGAAGATGCCCGCTCGATCTACGTGCGCACCTTTGCGCTCGATCCAGGCGAACGTCTGCTGATCGCCGCCAGTTCGCGTGAGATTGCGGTGCAGGCGGGAAACGAAGCTGTCACGCGTCCGGCGGCGCTGACGCTTTTCCGAATCGGCGGCGACGGCGAACTCACCTATGTGCGCAGCTATGATGTCAAAACTCGCCGCGACGAAGTCGAGCAGCAGTGGATAGGCCTTGTCGACCCTTCGGTCTACGGCAATGGCTAGCGGTGATACGACGACTAACTGCTATAAAAAAATCGACGTGAGGATACCCGGCCGATATCCTACAATAGACAGATCGAATTCTCTGACGCATTCGCTTCCGCCTAGAATGTAGGCCGCACTTTCTGCAAAAACGGCAACCTCATAATGCCCAAGGACTTCAAAGCCTATAATATCGCCGACCTGCGCGAACTGGCGCGCAAGCGGATGCCAAAAGGCTTGTTCGAATACGTCGATCGTGGCACCGAAGACGAAGTGTCGCTGCGCAATAATCGGGAGGTGTTCGAGCGGTTGCGCTTCCGCCCGCGCACCATGGTCAATGTTTCGAAGCGCACGCTCCGGACCGAGATATTTGGCAAGACTTACAATTTGCCCGTCGGCATCGCGCCAACCGGATCTGCGGGGCTGATGTGGTACGAAGGCGAGATTGAACTCGCGCGCGCCGCACGCGAGGCCGGCGTGCCGTTCACGCTGTCCACGAGCTCGCTCACCGCGATGGAGCGCGTCGCCGCCGATGCCGGTGGCGATATCTGGTTCCAACTATACTTCTGGCCTGATCGCTCGATGTCGGCGCAGCTCGTCGAGCGCGCCAAAGCTTGCGACTTCAAGGTGCTGATGGTGACCGTCGACGGCGTATCGGCGGGCAATCGCGAATACAACATGCGAAACGGCTTCACCGCGCCGTTCTCGGTGACCCCGCGTAACTTCGTCGACATCGGCATGCATCCGCGCTGGCTGCTCAGCGTCATGGCGCGCTACATGATGACCACCGGCATGCCGATGTTCGAGAACTATCCGGCAGAAGCGCGCGCCAAGATGACATCCGGACCGATGGGTCGCGCCAGTCTACGATCCGATACCGTGAGTTGGGACGACCTCGATGCCATGCGCAAGATCTGGCCGCACAAACTGGTGGTGAAAGGCATGCTCGACCCGCGCGACGCGCGCAAGGCGGTCGATCACGGCGCCGATGGCATCCTCGTCTCCAATCATGGCGGGCGTAACCTCGACGGCGCCATCGCGCCGCTCGAGGCGCTGCCCGAGATCGTCGATGCGGTCGGCAAGCGAGCGACGGTGCTGATGGACGGCGGCATCAACCGCGGCAGCGACGTCGTCAAGGCGATGTGCCTCGGCGCCGATGCCGTCCTGCTTGGGCGGGCGACGCTGTTTGGCCTTGCTGTCGGCGGCAAGCCGGGCGCCGCTCGCGCACTCGACATTTTCCGCGATGAGATCAGCCGCGTCCTCGCGCTGCTCGGCTGCACGAATCCGGGCGACCTTGGCCCGGAGTTCTTGCATTTCGCCGATGAGCTTCTGCGTCCGGCGGCATCGCAGGCGGATCCGGTGATGATTGCGGCCAAATAGCGCCGCTCATACTGTTTGAAGAGCGCTCGATAGAGGGGCCGGCTTCCTTCGCAAGAAGCCGGCCCTATTTTGTTGAATGTGCTTACTGGGTCTTCATGCCGGAGAGTTTGATCAGTTCGGCATTCTTCACCAACTCGTTGTGAATGAACGCCTTGAACTCGTCAGACGGGGTGTAGGCGGGATCGATGCCCAGCTTGTTGAGCGCCGTCTTGATGCCGGGCTCCGTCATGGTCTCCTTGATCGCGGCTGCGAGGCGATCTGTGACATTCTTGGGTGTGCCGGTTGGCGCGCTGATGCCGAACCATAGCGGCAGAACCAGGCCCTTCAGTCCGGACTCGTCGAGTGTTGGGACATCCGGCATGAAGGTGGCGCGCTGCGCCGTTGTGACGCCAAGCGCGCGGACTTTCCCGGCCTGCAAGAGCGGCAAAACGGATGTGGCGTCGGTATAGCTCATTTCGATGTTGCCGGCGGCAACACCGAGGATGTTCTCGGATGAGCCCTTGTAGGGGACGTGCGTCGTTTCGACCTTGGCGATGTGATTGAGCATCACGCCGGCGAGATGAGACGGCGTACCGATACCCGAAGTGCCAAAGTTGAGCTTGCCGGGCTCCTTGCGCGCGAAGTCGATGAGCTCGCCGACGTTCTTCAGCGGCATATTCGGATTGACCGTGAGCACCTGCGGGCTGAGCGCCACCTGAGCGATCGGCACGAAGTCCTTTTCGATGTCGAAGGAAACTTTGCGGGTCAGACCAAGCGTTGACGAGGAGCCGGTGACGATGAGGAGAGTGTAACCGTCAGGCGCCGCCTTAGCGACATATTGCAGCGCAATCTCGCCGCCGGCGCCGGGCCGATTTACCACCACGACGGGCTGACCCAACTTGTCCTGCATGCTTCGGCCGATAATGCGCGCGACGCTATCGGTTGAGCCACCGGCCGAAAAGCCGACAATCATCTGGATGGGGTGACTCGGATAGGTCTCGGCCGACACATGCTGTGTGGCGGCCAGCAGCAGTGCGGCGCATGCCCATAGGGTTCGGCGGTTCATTTCCGTTTTCCTCCTCTGTCGTTTCCGGATTATTCGTCGCGGAACGCGATGTGCGCGCCGCATACGCCGAAAGCATTTTTATTTGATTGTATGGACCGCTGCCGGCGAGGGGACAGTTTCGAGAGTTCATACTAGTATTCCGCTGTCCGGATATTCGGGATGCAGAGGCAGATCATCGTTGTCCGCAACGGCTGCGGCAAAATCGCGCAAACGGACAGCACCCGACGGCGCGGGAATGGGTCGTTCGCGTGGGATGACTTTCTCCTGCCGAAAAAGACGGCTGACGATGCGGCGGCCGGCCCGTGTTTGTCCTATTCCGGATTGGAAAACCGGCGTTGACTCGCATCTCCCGCGTCCGGGCCGCAGTAAGGTTGTGGAACGACAACGCTCCCGCAAATCGAGAGTTGGCCGACCGGGCCGGCCTGGAGATGCCGTGCCCAAGGCCAGTATACCGCGAAGGAATTCTACCAGAGAGACAAAGTCATTTATTGAGCCATGGCATTCCGCGTCCATTGTCGTGCCGTTGGATGGACACGGTGCCGCCTGGATACGTTCGTTTTCAATGACTCGACCGCTGCCTTTCGGGTCGTGGCAGAACGGCATGCCTCGGTGAGCTCATAATTCACGCAGGGAGGGAATTCATGGCTTCACGCCGACACGTGCTGTTATTGATCAGCGGCGTTCTCGCCGCGGGCTATGCCAATGTCGCAATGGCGCAGCAGAAGGAAATCGTCATTGGCGTTGCGACTGCGATGACGGGCCCCGGTGCGGCGACCGGCCAGCAGATCGCGGCGGGCGCCGACCTCGCCGTCAAGGAAGCCAACGCGGCCGGCGGCATCAAGGGCGCCAAGATCAAGCTCCTGATCGAGGACGACCGCACCCAGCCGGGCGGCTCGGTCAACGCCTTCAACAAGCTCGCATCGTCGAAGCCGGTGGTTATCCTCGGACCGACCTGGACCAACTTCATGCTGACGCTGGCGCCTATCGTCAAGCGAACCGAGATTCCGGTTTTCACCTCGGCGACCGGCGCCAAGGTGACCGATCCCGATGTGTCGGGCGGCTGGATCTTCCGCGCGGCACCGTCGATGGGCAACATCATCCATTCGCTGATCGGCTATACGACCAAGTCGATTGCCCCGAAGCGCGCGGCGATCATGTATTCAAACGACGAGTGGGGTAAAAGCGGCTATGAAGCCTTCAAGTCGGCCGGCATCAAGTTCGTTGCCGAGGAGACCTTCAACTTCGGCGACAAGGATGTCAGCGCCCAGGTTCTCAAGCTGAAGGCGGCCAACCCTGATGCCGTTATCCTCTGGCCGTCGGTGCCCGCCGACGCCGGCCTGATCACCAACCAGGTGCGTCAGTTCATTCCGGACGCCAAGATCATCGGCAGCCCGGCCTTCGCAGTGGACGAGTACTACGCGCTTGCCAAGAAGGGTGGCGAGGGCGTCGTCACCGTCGCGCCGTGGGTGCCCGGCCTGACGCCGCCGTCCGACGCTTGGGTCAAGGCCTTCAAGGCCAACGATCCCAAGGCGACCGTCTCGTATACCAGCGCGGAAAGCTACGATGCGGCGAAGATCGCCATTAAGGCGATTGCCGCGGCGCCCGACCTGGAGCCGCAGTCGATCCGCAAGGCGCTGTATGCCATCAAGGACTATGACGGCATCGTCGGCAAGTACGCGTTCGACGACCGGGGCGACGGTTTGCACTCCGCAGCCGTGGTGGTGTGGACCGACGGTGAAATGAAGCCCGTCAATCTCGGCCAATAAGTCAGCCAGCATCGAAGAAGAGGGGCTGCAGCCTCTCTTCTTCTTGCTCTGAGTGGTTCTCGCTCTACCGCCACATCAAACCAGCGGGTATCAATGCCGCTCGACCCAATCTATCTTCAGTTGATTATTCAGGGCCTCGCCATCGGTTCGATTTACGGCCTGGTGGCGCTGGGCTTTGTTCTGATCATCAACACGGTCAACGTCGTGAATTTCGCTCAAGGCGAATTCCTGATGCTGGGCAGCTTCATCGGCCTGACCTTGAGCGTCAGTTTCGGCGCGCCGTTCTCGCTGGCGCTACTCGGTACGATCGTTATCTGCGGCATTCTCGGCGCACTTTTCGACCGCGCCATCTACCGCCCGATGCGCAATGGCGACTTCGCCACTCATCTCATCAGTACGCTGGCTGCCGCGCTCATCATGCGCAATGTCGCGCAACACGTCTGGGGGCCGGAAGTCCGTTCCTATTACGAGCCGTTCGACCAGCGCATCCTGAGTTTCGACGGTCTTCTCGTCAATCCGCAGCACCTACTCATCCTCGGCATGACCGTCGCTCTGGTGGCGCTGCTCTACATCTTCCTGTTTCGCACCGGCACCGGCCGAGTCATGAGGGCGACAGCGCAGGACCGCGAGACCGCGCGCCTGATCGGTGTCAGGGTCGGCAACGTCGGTATGATCACCTTCGCCATGTCCCTGGCCATCGGCGGTATGGCTGGCGTTCTCGTTGCGCCGCTGTTTCTCGTCGATCTCAACGTCGGCTTTCTCGCTGGCCTCAAGGCCTTCATTGCGACCATCATCGGCGGCTGGGGCAGCATTCCCGGCGCACTGGCGGGCGGCATCATCGTCGGTCTCGTTGAGGTATTCGCCACGCATTATTTCACGGCGGCCTTCAAGGATCCGGTCGCCTTTGCCGTGCTCATGATCTTCCTGATCTTCCGGCCGAGCGGCCTGTTCACCGAGCGCGTTGGAGAGAAAGCGTGAACCTCCTTCGGCTTGTCGTTGTCGCCATCTGCCTGGCGGCCGCCATTCGTGTTGTCGGCGTGTCCGCCTATACCGGCTCGATCCTGATATTCGGCGCGATCAATATTCTCCTGTGCCTCGGCTTCTATGTCATCTTTGGGCTGACCGGCATCCTCTCTCTGGCCCACGCCGCCTTCATGGCCATCGGCGCTTACGGCAGTGGCATCCTGTCGGCGACCTATGGCTGGCCGATTGTCGCCTCGATCACGGCCGGTACTCTCATTGCCGCGTTGTCCGGCGCGCTGCTCGGTTTGCCGACGCTGCGGCTCAAGAGCCACTATCTCGTGCTGGTGACGATCGCTTTCAGCGAAGTCGTGCGGCAGATGCTGGTCAATCTCGACAAGCTCACTGGGGGCGTGCAGGGACTGCCGGTGCCGCTGCTCTCGTCGTTCAAGGTGTTCGGCTTCAAGGTCGACCCCGCGAGCCAGCCGGTTTTTCTATTGATCTGCCTGCTATCGATCGCCATTGCCATCGCTGCTCTCGAGCGGCTGCGGCATGGTCGCATCGGACACAGCTTCGAGGCCGTGCGGGACGACGAGTTGGCTGCCAGCGTGATCGGCATCAACCTGACACATACCAAGATCATGGCCTTCGTCATTTCTGCGGCGCTGGCCGGCTATGGTGGTGCGCTGTATGCGCACTTCGTCGGTTTCGTCAGTCCGGACCATTTCACCTTCGATACCACGGTGTTGGTTCTGGCGATGGTGGTGATCGGCGGCAAGCGATCGATCTGGGGTGTAGTGATCGGCGCTGTGCTGCTGACCGCATTGCCGGAGATCCTCCGCGATTTCCAGGATTGGTATCCGACGATCTACGGCATCCTGCTGCTGCTGACGCTCTGGTTGGCGCCGAACGGTCTCGTAGGCCGGCTGGCCAGTCTGACCTGGCTACGAAAGCCGGCCGCCGACGCGGCCAAACCGGCGGGAGTGGCCCAGTCATGACCCTGCTGACCATCTCACGGCTGACCAAGAAGTTTGGCGGCTTGACCGCCGTCGATAATTTCGACGCGCAGATCGAGCCGGGCGGGGTCCATGGCCTGATCGGCCCGAACGGGTCCGGCAAGTCCACCATCCTCAATCTGATCAGCGGCATCTATCGGCCGACCAGCGGCGCCATCACCATGGGCGGCACCGACGTCACGCGCCTGATGCCGCACGAGCGCTCGCGCGTCGGCATTGGACGCACCTTCCAGAACATACGTCTGTTTCCGACCCTCACGGTGCTGCAGAACGTGACGCTGGGCCGCGTCGCGCTGGAGAGCGGCACGCTGTTCGGCGTGCTCTTTGACACCAAGCATGTGCGCGCCGAGACCGAGGTCTCGGAACAAAAGGCCATGGAGGCGCTCCGCTTCATGGGCATCGACGCCTTCGCCAACGAGTTGCCGCGCAACCTGCCCTATGGCCACCAGCGTCTGGTGGAGATTGCCCGGGTGCTGGCGAGCGATCCCAAGCTGATGCTGTTGGACGAACCGGCCGCTGGGCTGAACAGCTCGGAGAAGAAGGATCTTGGCGTCATTCTGACGCGCATCTGTGACAGCTTCGGCGCCACCATCCTGCTCGTCGAGCATGACATGCGGCTGTTAATGTCGGTTTCGCAGACCGTCTCGGTGGTCAACTTCGGACGGCTGGTCGCAACTGGCCCAAGTGCGGACGTGCAGGCCAATCCGGAAGTCAAGAAGGCTTATCTCGGCGAGGGGGCCTTGCTATGACGGCGATGCTCGAGGTCGAGGGGCTATCCGCCTATTACGGCTCAATGGAATCGCTGCACGCGGCAAGCCTGCGCGTCAAACGCGGTGAGATCGCGGTTCTCGTCGGGGCCAACGGCGCCGGCAAGAGCACCACACTGCGAGCGATCTCCGGCACCATTCGCCGCACCGGCTCGATCACCTTCCTGGGTGAGCGTATCGACATGCTGGAGCCCGAAGACGTCGTCCGCCGCGGCATCGTCCATGTTCCCGAAGGACGCAAGATCTTCGCCGGCATGACGGTCCGCGAGAATCTCGAGGTCGGCGGCCACGCCGTCGGCCGGTCGGCGGCCAGCATCCGCGACGGCATCGAAGAAGCCTTAAACTATTTCCCGCGGTTGAAGGAACGCATCGGTTCGTACGGCTGGTCGCTGTCCGGCGGCGAACAGCAGATGCTCGCCGTCGGGCGCGGGCTGATGGCTCAGCCGAAGCTTATGATGCTCGACGAACCGTCGCTCGGTCTGGCGCCTTTGGTCACGAAAACCGTGTTCGAGATCATCAAGGGCATCAACGACAACGGCGTGCCGGTGCTTCTGGTAGAGCAGAATGTGGGACTGGCGCTGCGCTATGGCCACCACTGTTATGTCATGGAGACCGGGCAGGTCGTGAAGGATGGCGCGTCCGCCGAAATGGCGGACGATCCCGCGATTGCCAAGGCCTATCTCGGCGGTTGAGCGAGCCGGTCAGGCCGACAGGCCGCCGTCGATGGCGGTTTCCGAACCGGTGATAAAGCTGCTGTCGTCGCTGAGCAGAAAGACGATCAGGTTGGCGACGTCCTCGACAGTGCCGGCCCGGCCGAGCGGAATGCTCTTCTGCCGCATCTCGAAATGTTCATGCGACATGGCCGACAGCATCGGCGTGTCGATGAAAGCCGGGTGGATCGAGTTCACGCGGATATTTCGAGGCGCTAGTTCGACGGCAGCGGTTCGCGTCATGCCGCGTACGGCCCACTTGGTGGCGGTGTAGGCAATGCCCTTGGTGCCCCGCAGGCCCGATAGCGACGAGAGGTTGACGATTGAAGCGCCGTCCGCCGGCGCCGCCTTCTGCACGAACTGGATGCCGAGAAGCGTGCCGAGCTGATTGATCCGCACGGTGCGTTCGAAAAACGCCACGTCGGTGTCCTCGATCAGGCGGGGGTCATAGATACCGGCGCTGTTGACGAGCCCGTGCACGCCGCCTTCCGACCGGCAGAGTTTGGCGAGCTCGCTCCATTGACCTTCATCGCCGACGTCGTGAAGGAAAAATCGCGCATCCGGCAACTCGGAGGCCAGCTTCTCGCCGGCATCGCGCTGAATGTCGGTGACGATGACGCGCGCACCTTCGGCTGCCGCCTGACGCGCCGTCTGGGCGCCAATGCCGCGTGCCGCGCCGGTTACGACGACGACGCGGCCATCCAGTCTCTTGCTTCGATCAGCCACTTGCCAACTCCTTCAGGGGGCCGCCATCAGACGGCCGGGGCGGCGACGCTCCAGCCGCCGTCGATGACCAGCGTATGTCCGTTGATGAACTCTGCATCGGGCGATGCGAGAAAGGCGATAGCTGCCGCGATGTCTTCCGGGCGGCCGAGGCGATGCCACGGCGTGCCATCGACCCAGATGCGGCGGAATTTTGGGTCGTTGCGCAGCTTGTCGCTGGTGAGGTTGGTCTCGACCAGACCAGGCGCCACGGCATTGCAGCGAATGCCGCGCGGGCCGTATTCGGAGGCCATCTGCCGGGTCAGGCCGGCCAGGGCCGCTTTGCTTGCGGTATAGGTCGACGTCGAGGGTGTCGCGCGGAAATTGACCACCGATGCGACGTTGATAATGCTGCTGCCCGGCTGCATGACCTGAAGCACTTCGCGCGACAGCCGGAACGGCACGGCGAAGTTGACTTCCATGATCCGGGCGAGATTCTCGTCGTCGGTCTCGTGAACCGGCTTGGCGCCGGATATGCCAGCGTTGTTAACGAGCAGGTCGATCCTATCGAAACGCTCCAGCGTTTGAGCGACGACGTTCTTCATCGCCGCAGAATCCGTGAGGTCACAGCGAAATTCGTGGAGTCCTCTCTCGGCTTCGGAAAGGTCGGCCATTGGCGACTGGTCTATGGCAGCAATCGTCCATCCACCGGCACACAGGCGCAGCGCCGTGGCGCGCCCGATTCCGCGAGCTGCGCCGGTGACGATAGCGATGCGGGAAGAAGCTGAGGTGGCAGCCATCTGTCTCGTTCTCCCCAAGGCGGGCGCCATTGTTTGTGATCGTCGCATGGCGCCGCGCGGAACCTGGAGAGCGTATCAAATGGCGAAGGCGAGGCTCCTAGAACATTTATTCATGCTGCTATTCGTTGCGGCGCCTTCGATCCCATCTGAGACTTATTATCTTTCCGGCTCATCAGGCTCAGGCTTCACCGTGGCGCTCTCCTTGGCGGTGACGATCTTGTTGCGCGTCAGCTTGGGCGACAGGATGTTCATGAAGTCGATCTCGAGCTTACGCAGATACGCGCTCTTGCGGAACGTGACATAGGCCGTGCTCGACGGAAAAAGATGGCTGACATCGCGGGCCTCCAGGTCGCCGTCATGCGCGGGATCGACGGCGATCGAAGCGAGGATGGCAATGCCCAGACCCAGCTCGACATAGGTCTTTGCGACGTCGGAATCGACCCCGGAAAAGGGGATGGTGGGCTTGATGCCTTCCTTCATAAAGGCTTCGAGGATGCTCCAGCCGCCGCTGCGGAAGCTGTCGTGGGCGATGATCGGATAAGCCGAAAGATCGCGGAGGCTGAGCTTCTTCAGCTTGAGCAGCGGATGATCCTTCTTGGCAATCACGCTGCGCGTCACGGTAAGGCACGGCAGCTTGACCAGGCCGAGAAAGGTCTTCAATCCGCCGGTCGCCACGCCGATGTCGGCGAGCCCGGCCTGCACATACTCATGAGCCTCGGTGGGATTGCCCTGCATCAGGCCGATCTGCACCCCAGGGTACTTCTGCAGGAAAGTCTTGACGACGCGCGGCAGCACGTAGCGCGCGAATGTGTGCGTTGTTGCAATAATAAGTTTGCCGCCTGCCTCGCTGTTATAGTCGTTACGGACTTTCTTGATGTCGGCAATGCCGGAAAAGATCATGTCGGCGATCTTGATGACCTCGTGACCGGGATCGGTCACGCCGACGATGCGATTGCGGGTGCGCTCGAAAATGTCGAAGCCGAGCTCCAGCTCGAGAAGGCGGATTTGTTTGCTGATGCCCGGCTGGGATGTATGGAGGACTTCGGCAGCTGCGGATATGTGATTTCCCGACCGGAACACCTCGAGGATGTATTTCAACTGATGAAGCTGCATTGAGCCTTCCCGGTGTGCGGACGTTTCCTTTATCGTTGCGAACACTTTACAGGGCGGCGCTGCGCACATCAAAGCGCATTGCACCCGCGATTTGTTCGCGAGGGCGGACCGGTCCGACCAAAGGCGTGCTTCTCTGCTTCAAGATGGGTTGCGGTAGGGCTGACTGCGACTAAAGCGAGCATCGCACGCAGTATGCCGCTCGGGAATTCTAGCAGCAAACAAACTCCGTCGACGCTTCCAACAGGCTCGATTACGGTTTTGCATTCATCTCTATGAAAGCTAACGAACAAATGACTTCGCGCACCACGGCCGAACAGGTCGATCCATTCCTGATTGTCGCTTCGCTTGCTTCGCGCGGTGTCGATGACGGACTGCTCGACGAGGCGGCGCCCTATGCCATGCGCGGCATGGCGCGTGTCGCCACCGACATGCCGGCGGACTTGCGCCGCAAGGTAGTCGACAGGTTGCTGGCCGATCTGAGCGCGGGACCTGCAAAGCCACTGCCGGCCAACGATGGGAGGTGGCGCAAGATCATTGACTTCGCGACCGGAGCCAGCGTGCCGGACGAGTATGTCGACATGCTCACCGAGGAGGCGGGGCTGCTGCCGCGCCGCGAGTTCAGGGAAAAGCCGGCGGTCGTCAAACGCCAAGGTCCGCAGGTCGCCATTGTCGGCGCCGGTCTCTCTGGGATCGGCCTTGCCATTTATCTGAAGCAGGCTGGTATCCCGTTCGTCATCTACGAAAAGAACATGGGCCCGGGCGGCACCTGGTGGGATAACCGCTATCCCGGTTGCGGCGTTGACACCACCACGCATCTCTATTCCTACAGTTTCGCCCTCAACCCGTCCTGGACACGCTATTTCGCCAAGCAGGGCGAACTGATGAGTTACATCGAGGCTTGCATCGATTGCTTCGGACTGCGGCCACACATCAAGTTTGGCTGCTCGGTGTCCGGCGCCGAGTATGATGCGGCGAACCAGCAGTGGCGGCTTACTCTGACGGCTGGCGGAGAGACATCGCAGCAGACCGCTGATGTGCTGGTGAGCGCGGTTGGCCAACTCAACGTGCCGTCAATTCCGCCGATCAAGGGCCTCGACAATTTCGCCGGCGACGTCGTGCATACGGCGCGGTGGCGGTCCGATATCGATGTGGCGGGCAAGCGGGTGGCGCTGATCGGGTCGGGCGCCAGCGCGGTGCAGGTCGGGCCGAGCATCGCGCCTGCAGTTTCGCGTCTGTTGGCTTTTCAGCGCTCGCCGCAATGGCTGTCGTCGCGGCCGTTGTATCACCAGTCGACGCGGAAAGAGGATCTCTGGGCTTTCGAGAATGTGCCCCTGTACCTGAAATGGTACCGCCTGACGCTGTACTGGACCTTCGGCGACCGGCTCTACAACGTGTTGATGATGGAGAACGGTCCGTCCGGCCGTCAGGTCTCGGCGCAAAGTGACGACCTGCGGCGGATGTTCACGACCTATATCAACGAGAAGCTTGCCGGTCGCCCGGACCTGATCGCGAAATCGACGCCCGATTATCCGCCCATGGCGAAGCGCGTGCCGATCGATTTCGGCTGGTACGACATGTTGAAGCGCGACAATGTCGATCTAATCACAGACGCGATCGACCATATTGAAGCCGACGCCGTTGTGACTGCCGACGGCCGCCGCCATCCGGTCGACGCGATTGTTCTGGCGACCGGCTTCCAGGCGACGCGCATGTTGCAGAGCGTATCGATCCGTGGCCGCGACGGCGCCGAATTGCAAAGTGTGTGGTCGGGCGACGACCCGCGCGCTTATCTCGGCTTGATGGTGCCGGGCTTCCCCAACCACTTCATCATGTACGGTCCGAACACCAATCTCGGCCACGGCGGCAGCCTGATCTTCCAGATCGAATGCCAAGCCCGCTATATCACGGCGGCCGTCGGCCACATGGTGGAGACGGGCGCCCGCGAGCTCGAAGTGCGGCAAGACGTCTACGAAGACTACAATGAGAAGCTGGACGCACTGCTCGATCGCACCGTGTGGAATTCGCCCGGCGTCAACAATTGGTTCAAGAACAGCCGCGGCCGGGTTGCCACCAATTCACCCTGGCGTCTGGTCGACTACTGGCGGCTGACGCGAAAATTCAATCCAGCCGATTGCACCGCTGCCTGAGACGGCGCTTCCAGCTGTGACGAGCGGTCAGGTTTGGATTGCGAAGGGGTCGCGGTCTTCCTCGGAGAAGTTGATCATCACGTTCTTCGTGGTCATGAACTCGAGCATGCCTTCCTGGCCGCGCTCGCGGCCGTGGCCGCTTTCCTTGACGCCACCAAAGGGAATCTGCGCGCCGACGGCACGGTAGGTGTTAACCCACACCAACCCGGTGTGCAGTGCCTTGGCGACGCGGTGAACGCGGTTCACATCCTGCGTCCAGATGCCGGACGCCAAGCCGAATCGGGAGTCGTTGCCGATCGCGATGGCGTCTTCCTCGGTGTCGAAAGGAATGATTGCGAGCACGGGTCCGAAAATCTCTTCCTGAGCCAGCTTCATATCGTTGCGTACGTCGGCGAAGATGGTCGGCTGGATGAAAAGTCCGTTGCCAAGGTCGCCTCCTGTCGCGCGCTCGCCGCCGGTCATCAGCCGGGCGCCTTCCTTCTTCGCCGAGTTGATGTAACCCATGATGCGGTCGAGCTGCGGCTGGTTGGCGACCGTTCCCATCTCGGTGTTCGGATCGAGCGGGTTGCCGAGGCGGATCTTGGGTGCGCGCATGGTCAGCCGAGTCACGACCTCATTGTAAATCGGGCGCTGCACCAGCAAGCGAGAGCCGGCGATGCAGGTTTGGCCGGTGGCGGCGAAGATTCCAGCAAAGGCGCCGTTGCAGGCTTTGTCGAGGTTGGCGTCGGCGAAGATGATGTTGGGCGACTTGCCGCCGAGCTCCATGATGACGGGGGTCAGGTTCTTGCTGGCGGCGGCCGAGATCGCGCGTCCGGCGCCGGCGCTGCCGGTGAAGCTGATCTTGTCGAGGCCTGTCGCGCTGGCCAGCGCCGCGCCGGTCCGGGCGTCGCCGGTCACGACATTGAACACGCCTGCCGGGAAGCCGGCTTGCTCCATCAGCTTGCCGAATTCCAGCGTCGTTACCGAGGCGTGTTCGGACGGCTTGACGACGACGCAGTTGCCGGCAGCGAGACAGGCGGCGAGCTTGTTGCCGAGCAGGGACATCGGCGAATTCCAGGCCGTGATCAGGCCGATGACGCCGAGCGGGACCATGGCGGCGTAATCGAAGACATCCGCGCGGTCGAGCGGGATGACCTTGCCCCAGAGCTTGTCGGCATAGCCGGCATAGAAGCGCAGCACCCGCGCGAGGTAGCGCGCCTGGCCGCTGGTCTCGCGGATGACCTTGCCGTTGTCGGTGGTCTCCAGTTTACCGATCCGTTCGGCCGATGCGTCGACGAGATCGGCCAGCTTGAACATCAGCGTGGCGCGCTCGAGACCGGTCTTGTGCTTCCAGACCCTCTCGAAAGTGTCACGGGCGGTCCGGATCGCCATGGCGACTTCATCGGCATCGGCTTGCGCGATTTCGGCCCAGGCTTGCTGCGTGAAAGGGTTGTAGGTCGGGAAGCGATCCTTGTTGCGAGGTGGCACCCAGCGGCCCCCGATGTACAAGTCGTAAGCGGGTAGCGCGACTGCCTGTTGCACCTTTGAATCCTCCGGATGATCGATTGGCGCGCAGATCGAGCGGCTCAAATCAACGCTCGAAGGATGCTGCTAGCGCATCATATGGAGGGGAATAAGTGCCGATAATAACTTCTCGTTGGCGAGGATAATTAGAGATTATTGCAGCTCTTTCTCGCCTGCCGCGACAATGTCCGTGGCAGGCCATCGTGGCCGGCCCTGCAACGTGGCGTTTCTCGAGGGTTTGCGAGCCGATGTACGGTCACATCTACTATAATATCGAGCGACCGGCCCCTGCGTTGCTGGCGGCTTTCGCCGATATTCCGACCGCGACCTTGTCGGACGCCATGGGCCGGCATGGCGCTTTGGCGTCGTCGATCCGTCCGCTCTATCACGACATCCGAATGGTCGGCTGCGCGCTCACCGTGCTGTGCTTTCCCGGCGACAACCTGATGACGCACAAGGCGCTGCAGATGGTCGGCACTGGTGACGTTCTGGTCATCGACGATGGTGATTATGACACCGGCTGCTTTGGCCATCGCAGTGCCCTGACGGCGCGCATGCGCGGCGGCGCGGGCGTCGTCGCCTCAGGCTCGATCCGCGACGCGGCTGCATTACGGCAGGAGCGGTTTCCGGTATTTTGCCGCAGCACCTCGCCGCGCGCGCCGCAGAAGAATACGCCCGGCTCGATCAACGTGCCGGTGCAGGTCGGCGGCATCGTCGTAGCCCCAGGTGACATCGTCGTCGGTGACGACGATGGCGTCGTCATCGTGCCGCGCGCCATGGCGGCGGCGGTGCTCGAGAAGGCCAGGCAGCGCGATGCCAAGGAGCGCGAGCAGGGGGTGACGGGCACGCCGGAATTGCCGCTCGATCCGTCCGGCGCCGCCTTGAGCCTCGACCGCCTGCTCGCCGGCAAGGTCATCGAGCATCACGAGTTCCATTCATGGGGCGTGACCGGGCGTGTCAAGTAGCGAGGTCCGCGCTGCATGAGTATGGCATCCAGCAATAGCTGAATTGTGAGAAGTTATGAGTTGGCCCGGTTCGCCCTTGTTACAAGCCGACGCGAGATTGGAAGTGCAGCAGGGAGCGTGCCCGGATGGCGCAAGACGTGCAGACCGGTGATGAGTTCGATGTGATCGTGGTGGGCGGCGGCAACGCCGCCTTGTGCGCCGCCATCACAGCGCGCGAAGAGGGCGCGCGTGTTCTCCTGCTGGAAAGGGCTCCCGAAGACGAGCGCGGCGGCAACAGCTCGTTTACCGAAGGTCTGATGCGCTTTGTCTACTCAGGCAAGGACGACATCGTTGCGCTGTCGCCGGATCTGACACCCGACGAACTGAACAGTGATTTCGGCGTCTATACCGAAGAGAAATTCTTCGACGACATGGCCCGCGTCACGCAGAACCGGACCGATCCGGATCTCTGCGAAATCCTCGTCAAGCAGAGCAATGCCACGCTGCACTGGATGCGCCGCCAGGGCGTGCGCTTCCTGCCGCAGTTTGGCCGACAGGCCTTCAAGGTCGACGGCAAGTTCACCTTCTGGGGCGGCGCGACGCTTGCCGCGGTGGGCGGCGGGCGCGGACTGGTCGATCAGCTCTACCGGGCCGCCGAGAAGGCCGGCGTGACGATCCGCTACAATGCGTGGGCGCGGGATCTCATCTACACGGATGAGGGCGTCCAGGGCGTGCTGGTCAACATCAACGGCACCACGTCGCGCATCGATGCGCGCTCGGTCGTGCTGGCCTGCGGCGGCTTCGAAGCGAATGCCGCCTGGCGGGCGCGCCATCTCGGGCCGGGCTGGGATCTGGCCAAGGTGCGCGGCAGCCGTTACAACTGCGGCGACGGACTCGACATGGCGCTGCGCATCGGCGCGCAGTCCGCAGGTCATTGGTCGGGCTGCCATGCGGTCGGTTGGGAGCGTTACGCCGACGAGTTCGGCAGTTTCGACACCATGGACGACTACGAGCGCGACAACTACCCGTTCTCGATCATGGTCAATGCTGACGGCAAGCGCTTCCTCGACGAGGGCGCCGACATCCGCAACTACACCTACGCGAAGTACGGTCGCGTCATCCTGCAACAGCCCGACCAGTTCGCCTGGCAGATCTTTGACTCCTCGGTAACTCACATGTTGCGGCCGGAGTACCGGGCGCGCCGTGTCACCAAGGTCACGGCCAATACCATCGAAGAACTGGCCGACAAGATCGGCGATGTGGACCGCGACGCCCTGATCAAGACCATCAAGGACTACAACGCCTCGATCACGCGCGATGTGCCGTTCAATCCCAACAAGAAGGACGGCCGCCGTACGATCGGACTCGATGTGCCGAAGTCGAACTGGGCGGTACCGCTGGAAAATCCGCCGTTCGAAGCCTACGCAGTGACCTGCGGCGTCACCTTCACATTCGGCGGCCTCAAGGTCACCACCGACGCACAGGTGATCAACACCAGCAATCATCCAATGCCGGGCCTGTTCACCGCCGGCGAGATGCTGGGCGGCCTTTTCTACTTCAACTATCCGGGCGCCACCGGTCTCACCAGCGGTGCCGTGTTCGGACGCATCGCCGGCCGCAGTGCGGCGAGGGCTGCAGCCCAGCCGCAAACCCGGGTCGCTTGAATCGGACGTTCGGTTCCCTGGCGGTGCGGCCGGCAAGCCCCGCCGCGGGCTATGACGCAACGGGCATAGTACTATCGGCTCTCGTGCATTCTGGTCGATCCGGCGCCTCGTTAGACTTGCCCGATAAAAGACCGGAACGGAGGAAACACATGTGGCGCAAGGCGTCTGTCTCGGGCTTGCTGGGCGTATCACTTCTGCTCGGCATCGCCGGATATAGCGCGGCCGAACTCGGCTATCCCAAGGAAACGGTCAAGCTTGTCTCGGCCTTCGCGGCCGGAGGCGGCAACGATTTCATGGCGCGGCAGCTCGCGCAGAAATTCCAGGAACTCTACAAAGGGACCTTCATCGTCGAGGACCGCCCAGGCGGAAACGGCGACATCGCCACGAACTATGTTGCCAGCGCCAAGCCTGATGGCAACACGCTGCTGGTCACGACCAACGCCACCATCGTGATCAACCCGCAGATGTTCTCGTCGGCCATCCGATTCGACCCGGTCAAGGATTTCGCGCCGGTCAGCCTGCTTGCGCGCCAGCCCTTCATGCTCGTCGTCAGCCCGAAGCTCAAGGTCAAGACGATGCCCGAGTTCGTGGCCTATGCGAAGGCTCATGCCGACAAGCTGAACTACGGCTCCTCGGGGGCAGGCGGCGGCGCGCATCTGGCGGGCGAGATGCTCAATGCGCGGCTCGGCATCAAGATGCAGCACATCCCGTACAAGGGTATCGCGCCCGCGTTACAGGATCTGATCGGCGGCCGCATCGACCTGATGTTCGGCGCTATCCAGACGGTGCGCCCCTTCGTCGACAGCGGCCAGATCGTGCCGATCGCGGTGTCGAGCCTCGAGCGCAACAGCGCTATGCCGAATATTCCCGCGGTGGCCGAGTTTCCCGGCTTCGAGGGCTTCGAATCCGACCTGTGGTATGGTCTGCTGGCTCCTGCCGGCACCGATCCCGCGATCATCGAAAGTCTGGCGAAGCAGACGACGGCAAGCTTCAAGGACCCCGCGGTTCGCTCGCACTTCGAGCCCTACGGCACGGTTCTGATCGGCAGCACGCCGCAGCAGTTCGCCGACGACATCAAGACCGACCTGAAGAAATGGAGCGAGGTTCTGAGCAAGGCCGGCCTCGCAAAGAACTAGAATGTTCAAGCCATCGGAAAAGTGGAGCTAACGTGTCGACCGAAACACCAGCGCGGACTTGGCCGCGCGAAATATACGATGTCCTGAAGCAAGTCGGGATCGAGCAGGTGGCTTACGTCCCGGATGCGGGACATGCCCAGCTTATCCGCGATTGTGAAGCCGACAATGCCATGAATGTCGTCTCCCTCACGACCGAGGAGGAGGGCGTCGCGATGCTGGCGGGCGGCTGGCTCGGCGGCAAGAAGGGCGTGCTGTTGATGCAGTCGTCCGGCGTGGGCAATTGCATCAACATGCTCAGCGTCGCGATCGAAGGCCGCTTTCCGCTGCTGATGATCGTCACCATGCGTGGCGAATGGGGCGAGTTCAATTCCTGGCAGTTGCCCATGGGACAGTCGACGCCCAAGGTCCTCGAGGATATCGGCGTCTACGTGCAACGCGCCGAACGGGCCGATGAGGTGCGCGACGTCGTGTTCGCCGCGGCGCAGATGACATTTTCCAGCAATCGTCCGATTGCGGTGCTGCTCGGTCAGCGGCTGCTCGGTTTCAAGGATTGGAGCAAGTAGTCATGGCCGAACGCAAGCAAGGCACGATGGATCGCCGCGAGGTCGTCGCCGACCTGATCAAGGGGCGTGGCGATGCGCTGATCGTCACCGGTCTCGGCTCGACCTGTTATGATTTCGGCACGCAGGACCATCCGAACACCTACTATCTCTGGGGCGGCATGGGCGCCGCCGCGATGCTGGGGCTTGGTCTGGCGCTGGCGCAGCCGTCGCGTCGCGTCGTCGTGGTGACCGGCGACGGCGAAATGCTGATGGGCTTCGGCGCTTTCGCCACCATCGGCGCCAAGGCGCCGAAGAACCTGTCGCTGGTCGTGATCGACAATGAGCACTACAGCGAGACCGGCATGCAGCCGACTCACATCGGCCGCGGTGTCAGTCTCGAGGGCGTGGCCAAGGCTTGCAGCTTTCCGAGCGCGCAGACGATCTACAGCAAGGATGAACTGGCCAAGGCCGTGCCGGAGATTTTCGGCGGCAAAGGGCTCTCGTTCCACGACATCAAGGTCAGCACCAAACGCTACCCGATGTCGATTCGGCTGCGCGACGGCGCTCACATCAAGAACCGATTCCGCGAAAATCTTCTCGGCGCCAAGGCGTTCGACTAAGGGCGGTGAGGGATCATGGACGCGAAAGTCGAGTCGCTGACGCGCTACAAGATGTGGATCGGCGGCGAATGGACCGACGCCGCCGGCGGCGAGGTCTTCGAGACTCATAATCCCTACACCGGAAAGGCCTGGGCGCTGATCCCCCGGGCCAACGCCACGGATGTCGATCGCGCCGTGAAGGCCGCTCACAAGGCCTTCACGAGCGGTCCCTGGCCGAAGATGTCGGCCTCGCAGCGCGGCGCGCTGTTGCGCAAGCTCGGCGATCTCATCACCGAGAACGCCGAGAAGCTGGCAAAGATCGAAGTTGCCGATAACGGCAAGCTGTTCTCGGAAATGCGCGGCCAGACCGGCTATATGGCGCAGTGGTATTACTACTTCGGCGGCCTCGCCGATAAAATCGAAGGCTCGGTCATTCCGAGCGACAAGGCGGAAACCTTCAACTACACCGAACACGAGCCGCTGGGCGTCGTCGCGGCGATCGTGCCGTGGAATTCACCGCTGCTGCTCACGGCCTGGAAACTCGCGCCGGCGCTTGCGGCCGGCAATACCGCGGTGATCAAGCCGTCGGAGTTCACCTCCGCGTCGCTGCTTGAATTCTGCAAGCTGATCGAACAGGCCGGCTTCCCGCCCGGCGTCGTTAATGCGGTGACGGGGTTTGGTGGCGAGGCGGGAGGGCCTCTGGTCGAGCATCCGCTGGTCGCCAAGATCACCTTCACCGGGTCGGACACGACCGGTCAGCGCATCTATGAGACTGCGGCGCGCGGCATGAAGCGGGTCAGCCTCGAGCTCGGCGGCAAGTCGCCGAATATCGTGTTCGACGACGCCAATCTCGACAATGCGGTGAAGGGCGCCATTTCCGGCATCTTCGCCGCGACCGGCCAGACCTGTATCGCCGGCTCGCGACTGCTGGTTCAGCGATCGATTCATGACCAATTCGTCGAGAAACTTGTGGCCTTCGCCAAGACCGCGCGCATGGGCGACCCGATGAGCCTCGATACTCAGGTCGGTCCCGTCACCACGCCGCCGCAGTACAAGAAGGTGCTCGAATATCTCGATATCGCCAAGACGGAAGGCGCGACGGCCGCGCTCGGCGGCAAACGCGCCGAGCAATTCGGCGGCTATTTCGTCGAGCCGACCATCTTCATCAACGTCAAGAACAGCATGCGCATCGCGCAGGAGGAAGTGTTCGGGCCTGTTCTCTCGGTCATCCCCTTCGAAGACGAAGAGGACGCCATCGCCATCGGCAACGATGTCGTCTTCGGGCTGGCCGCCGGCGTGTGGACACAGAGCATGCGCCGCGCCTTCACCATGGCCAAGCGCCTTCAGGCGGGCACCGTCTGGATCAACACCTATCGGGCGGTGAGCTATCTTTCGCCCTTCGGCGGCTATAAGCGTAGCGGGATCGGACGCGAGAGTGGTCAGGACATGATCAAGGAGTATCTCCAGACCAAGAGTGTCTGGATCTCCATGGCCACCGAGGTGCCGAACCCGTTCGTGATGCGCTGAACGGGCAGGGAAGAGGAACGGACATGGCTGCACTGCCGGAAGGACCGGGACAGGAACTGGTGGCGTTCGCCCATCGCCTGTCGCTGAGCGATCTGCCGGTGGACGTCATCGACCGCGCCAAGACCTGCCTGTTGGAGGCGATGGGCTGCGGGCTGTTCGGCTCGACGCAGCCGTGGTCGCAAATCCTGCTTGCCGAGATGACGGCGGAAGGCGCGCCGGGGCGTAGCACCGTGTTCGGCTCGCCGCAGGCGTTTGCCGCTCCGGCGGCCGCGCTGATCAACGGCACCGCGATCCACGGCTTCGAACTTGACGATCTGATCGCGGAATCGATCACCCATCCGGCCGCTTGCGTTATCCCGGCGGCGCTTGCCGCCGCCGAAGCTACTGGCGCGTCCGGCGTGCGACTGATCGAGGCGATCGTCGCCGGCTACGAAGTCATGCACCGCGTCGGCGTGGCGCTCGGCACCGAGCCGGCCAAGCGCGGCTTCCACACCACAAGTCTTGTCGCTCCGGTCGCCTGCGCGATCGCCGCCGGCAAGGTGATGCAACTCGATCTCAACCAGCTCTACTCCGCCGTGGGCCTCGCCTGTTCGGCGGCGTCGGGCGTCAAGAGCTTCGCCGCCGGCCGCGGCGGCGGCATGGTGAAACGCCTGCATCTTGGCCGTTCGGCGGAAGCGGGCGTGCGCAGCGGGCAGCTTGCCGCGCGCGATTTCCTCGGGCCGCCTTTCGCGCTCGACAGCAAATTCGGCTTGCTCGAGGTGTTCGGCGGTGCCGGCGCCGACCCGGCCAGGCTGTCGCGCGATCTCGGCCATACCTGGGCCATGCGCGACGTCTGGTTCAAGGTGTTCCCGATCTGCGGCTGGATCCAAACGCCGGTGATGCTGCTTGTCGAGGCCCGCGGATTGCGGCCGCGCCGCGCGGCGGAGATCAAGAGCGTGCGCGTCGGCGTCAGCGCATATGCGGCCAAGAACAACGGCGAGCCGGCGCCGATCGACACCATGGGCGCGCAATACAGCATCCCTTACTGCGCAGCGGTGGCGCTGAGCGGCAATCCGCGCGATCCGCGCTCCTTCCTCTCCGATGCCATCGCCGATGCAGAGACCCGCGCTTTGGCGGCGAGGGTGGAGGTCTTCATCGATCCCGAGGTCGAGGCGGTCTACCCGCGCCAGTTCGGCGCCAGCGTCGCACTTGAACTGACCGACGGCACGAAGTATCGGCGCACGGCCATGGAGTGCCACGGCACGCCGGCAGATCCGTGCAGCCACGAGGAGCATCTCATCAAGTTCCGTACGCTGGGCGCTACCGTGCTCGATGAGAGCACGGTCGGCGAACTGGCAAGGCTGATCGATGCGACGCCGACGCTGGCGAGCGTCCGTGATCTGACGGCGCCGCTGCGCAGCGCCGTCGTTTCCGCCAGTGAAAGGCAGAAGGCATGACACTGCTCGGTCATCTCCGCCGCTGGAGCCTCGCAGCAATGGTGCCGGCCTTCGTCACGTCGGCCTCGCAAGCGCAGGACTACCCGGATCGCGCGATTCAGCTCGTCGTGCCGTTCCCGCCGGGCGGGCCGGCCGACATCGTCGCGCGGCCGTTGGCGGAAGGATTGTCGCGCACGCTGGGCAAGCCCGTCGTCGTCGTCAACAAGTCCGGCGCCAGCGGGACCCTGGGCGCGGCTTACGTCGCCAAGGCGGCGCCCGACGGTTACACGCTGCTGATGGGCACCAGCAACGAACTGACGATGAGCCCTGGGCTGTTCGAGCGGTTGCCTTACGATCCGAGCCGCGACTTCGCCCCCGTTTCGACGACGGTGCTGTTTCCCAACGTTCTGGTCGTGAACAAGGACCTGCCAATCCATAGCGCCAAGGAGCTGGCCGAGGCGACGCGCGCGAACCGCGACCGGTACAATTACGGCACCAGCGGCACTGGCAGCACCAATCATCTCACTGCCGAACTCTACAGCGCGGCGACCAAGCTCAAATTTCACTATGTGCCGTACCGCGGCGGGGCGCCGGCGATGACCGACCTGATGGGCGGTCAGATCCAGGCGATGTTCGCGACCATGCCGTCGGCGGCATCCCTGATCAACGCCGGCTCGATCCGCGCCTTGATGGTCACCGACACCAAGCGCTGGAGCGCCATTCCCAAGGTGCCGGACGCGAAAGAGGCCGGGTTTCCAGAGGTGAAGGTGATTTCCTTCAACGGCGTTCTGGCGCCGGCCGGCACGCCACGGCCGATCATCGACAGACTGCACGGCGCCATCGTCGCGGTGATGAACACCCCCGAGATGAAAGCGCGCATGGCCGAGAGTGCCGGCGAAGTTTCAACGTCGACGCCGGAAGCCTTTGCACAGACGCTCAAGAGCGATTTCGAGGGCTGGCTCGCCGTCATCAAGGCCAACAATATCCGCGCCGAATAGCCGGCGCGCCGACACGAAGTATGACGTTCATGAAGTCTCTCCTCAGCGCCGTCTGCGAGCGCAACATCAATCTCGGCCCGGGGCGCGAATTCCGCTACTTCTCCCTGCCGGCGCTCGAGCAGGCCGGCTATGGCGCGATTTCGCGCCTCCCGGTTTCCTTGCGCATCATCCTTGAGTCGATGGCCCGGCATTGCGACGGTGAGCGCGTTACCGAGCGCCAGCTACGCGACCTGGCGACTTGGCAGCCTAACGCCAAACGCGACAGCGAAGTGCCCTTCGTCGTTTCGCGCATCGTGCTCAATTGCGCCGCCGGCATTCCGCTGCTCGGCGACCTCACCGCCATTCGCGGCGCGGTGAAGGCCATGGGCGGCGCTGCCGGCGAGATCGAGCCCAAAGTGCCGGTCGACATGGTGCTCGATCATACCTTGACGGTCGATTTCAGCGGCACGCCGGATGCGCTGGCGCGCAACATGGCGCTGGAGATCAGCCGCAATGCCGAGCGCTTCCGTTTCGTCAAATGGGCGATGCATGCCTATGACGGCATACGGCTGTTTCCGCCCGGCGCCGGCATCCTGCATCAGGTCAATCTCGAATATCTCGCCCGCGGCGTGATGGTGCACGACGGCGTCATTTATCCGGACAGCCTGGTCGGCACTGACTCGCACACCTGCATGATTGCGGGCCTCGGCGTCATGGGCTGGGGTGTCGGCGGCATCGAGGCTGAAGCGTCCGCGCTCGGTCAGCCGAACTACATGCTGATGCCAGACGTCGTCGGCGTAAACGTGTCGGGGCAATTGCGCGCCGGCGTCACCTCGACCGATCTCGTGCTGCACGTCACCGACATGCTGCGGCGGCACAAGGTCGTCGGCAAATTCGTCGAATTCTTCGGCGCGGGCGTTGCTGGCCTCAGCATCCCGGACCGCGCGACGATCTCGAACATGGCGCCGGAGTACGGCGCGACCATCGGCTATTTCCCTGTTGACGAACAGACCTGCAAGTATCTGACGCAGACCGGGCGGCCGGCCGAGCAGGTTTCGGCGGTCGAGACCTACTTCAAGGCGCAAGGCTGCTTCGGCTCGCCGCAGCCCGGGCAGGTCGCCTACACCGGCGTGATCGAACTCGATCTCGGCGCTGTCGAACCGTGCGTTGCCGGACCGAAACGGCCGCAGGATCGCATCCCGCTCGGACATCTGCAGCGCAGTTTCACCGACATCTTGACACAACCGGTGACGTCCGGCGGATACGGCGCCACGGCGCCAGCCGCCCAGCCGGCAGGCAACCGGCAGGTGACGCATGGCGATGTCGTCATCGCCGCGATCACGTCCTGTACCAACACGTCAAACCCGTCTGTCATGGTCACGGCGGGCCTGGTCGCGCGCAAGGCGGTCGAGCGCGGTCTGCGCAGCAAGCCGTGGGTCAAGACCTCGCTGACGCCGGGATCGCGCGTGGTCAGCAAATATCTCGAGGCTGCCGGCCTGCAACCGGCCCTCGATACGCTGGGCTTCAGCGTGGCGGGTTATAGTTGCGGCACCTGTGTCGGCGCCTCCGGACCGATCGATGCCGGTCTTGAGAAAGCTATCGCCGATAACGACGTCATTGCCGCCGCGGTCCTTTCGGGCAACCGCAATTTCGAAGCGCGGATCCACCCGGCTGTTCGCGCGGCATTTCTGGCGAGCCCGCCGCTGGTCGTGGCCTTTGCGCTGGCGGGCACCGTCAATATCGATCTCGACAGCCAGCCACTTGGGCTCGGCGCCGACGGAGCGCCCGTTTACCTTCGCGACATCTGGCCGACGGCCGAGGAGCGCGACGCGGCGCTCGCCATCGCGGCCACACCGGCATTCTATCGTGAGGTCTACGGCAACGCCGCCGGCAACCGCGATCCGTCATGGGACGACCTGCCGCAAGCGTCGGGCGAGATCTATCCGTGGGAAGGCCGGTCCGATTACATCAAGGAGCCGCCGTTCCTCACGGAGCAGTTCCGTGAGACCGTGCTGAAGCCGGTCACAGGAGCCCGCGCGCTGCTCGTGCTCGGCGACTCCGTCACGACGGATCACATCAGCCCCATCGGCAATATCAAGGCGAGTTCGCCGGCCGGCGTCTATCTGCGCGATCTCGGCGTCAAGCCGGGCGACTTCAACAATTACGGCGCGCGGCGCATGAACCACGAGGTCATGGTGCGCGGCGGCTTTGCCAATGTGCGGCTGCGGAACCTCATGCTGCCCGGCAGCGAAGGCGGCGTGACCCGGCACGTGCCCAGTGGCGAGCAGATCAGCGTCTACGACGCCGCCATGCGCTACAAGGCGGAGAGCGTACCGCTTGTCGTCATCGCCGGCGAGGAATACGGCACCGGCAGCGCGCGCGATTGGGCCGCCAAGGCGACGCGGCTCCTGGGCGTACGCGCCGTCATCGCGCGGAGCTTCGAACGCATCCATCGCAGCAATCTGGTGGGAATGGGCGTTCTACCATGCCAATTCATGCCGGGAGACAGCGCGGCCAGCCTCAAGCTGACCGGCGACGAGAGTTTCGATCTTGTCGGTCTCGACGATGCGGTTCGGCCGCTCCAGGAAGTGACGCTCGTCATTCGTCGTGCCG
This sequence comes from Pseudolabrys sp., assembly GCA_026125895.1. GTDB lineage: Bacteria > Pseudomonadota > Alphaproteobacteria > Rhizobiales > Xanthobacteraceae > Pseudolabrys. Next base: position 212,507 of record JAHCKG010000001.1, read on the forward strand.
GCGGCGCCGTCGACCGCGTTCCCGTGCGTCTTCGCCTCGATACGGTGATCGAAGCGGGCTATGCCCGCAAGGGTGGGATCATGCCCTATCTGCTGTCCGAGCTTGCCTCGAACCGTGTTGCAGCGGAATAGCGCGGCCTGTATCTGGGGCTATCGAACAGCCGCGAAGGAAGACGACATGGACAAGCAAGACTCAGCAACCAAGCCGAGCGTCGGTTTGATCGGTATCGGCAGCATGGGCTGGCCGATGGGCGCACGGGTCCGGCAGGCGGGCTACACGCTGACCGCCATCGATGCGGCGCCGGGGCGCGCCGAACAATTCGCCAAGGAGACGGGCGCCGTCGCTGCCAAGGATGCGGCGGCGGTTGCGCGCGCCAGCGACATCGTCATCACCATGTTGCCGACCAGCCAGGACGTGGCGGCCGCACTGGGCGGCGACAACGGTGTGCTCGCCGGCTTGCGATCCGGCAGCGTGGTGGTCGAGATGAGTTCCGGCATGCCGTCGCGCACGCGTGAGCTTGCGGAACTGGTCGCGGCCAAGGGCGCCACGCTGATCGATGCGCCAGTGTCGGGCGGCGTGCCGCGCGCCAAGACCGGCGAACTCGCGATCATGGTCGGAGGCGACGAGGCCGCGATCGAGAAGGCGAGGCCGGTCTTGCTGGCCATGGGCAACAACGTCACCCGTGTCGGCGACATTGGCAGCGCGCATGCCATGAAGGCGCTCAACAATCTCGTGTCGGCCGGCGGCTTTCTCATCGGTATCGAGGCGATGCTGATCGGCAGCAAGTTCGGCATCGACGAAGGCATCATGGTGGACATTTTGAATGCCTCCACCGGCATGAACAACTCGACGCAGAAGAAGTTCAGGCAGTTTGTCCTGTCCCGCGCCTTCAATGCCGGGTTTGGCCTCGACTTGATGACAAAGGACCTGACCATCGCGCTCGATCTCGCGCGGGAAACCGCAACGCCCGCGCCTTTCTCCGCCTTATGCCGCGAAATGTGGGCGTCGGCGGCCGCCATGCTGGGCAAGGGGAAGGATCATACGGCCATGGCCAAGCTGAGCGAGACGCTGGCTCATTACGAATTGGGCGGCGCGTCGGCCGATACGAAGCGTTGATTGCTGCCGAATCGATGGTTGCCAGGCGACGGCCGCATCGGCCGTTCGCAAGCCTCGAGGAAGGCACGCGAACGGACCGATAGTCGAAGGTTGCGAATTAGCGGCTCGACTCAGCCGAGAACGGTACGCGGTTGAATTCGCGCTGTTCGGCGGCGCTGTAACCCGTCGCCTTGGTCTGCGCCGGGACGTAGGCATAGGCGTTCAGGCCGTTGGTTTCATGCTGCTCCTGGATCGCCAGCGGAACCTGGCCGTTTTCGTCGAGGCCGGAGTCCGAAGCAAAGGCCGAGGTGGCGAAGCCGACGGCGAGCAGCGCGGCGAGAGCGATCTTGGTGGTGGTCATGGTCGTATGTCCTGTTTGAAGCTTTGAAATCTGCGGTCCGGATCATCCCGGATCGTGACCCCGATGTAGAAGACGCCTCGCGCCGCTACCATTATGCGGGGACATAGAAAAACCAACCATTGGTATGGGTTGAGCGGTGCGCTGCTGCGCAGTTGCGTGCGACGACCAGGAATGCCGACACTAGGCGCCTGCGGCCTTCGCAAAAAAGACGAAGCCACGGGACGATTATTCCCGTGGCTTCAGCCCTTTTGCTTTGATGAACGCCGACGATGATGCCGCCGGCGTGGAACGCGTTATGTGTTTCGGTCCAGCGCCAGCCCGACGCACATCAAGAGCCGCCCGGCGTCGAAGGGTTTGCTCAGGAAGCCAATGGCGCCGAGCGCTTCGGCCTGCAGACGCAGGCGTTCCTGCGGAAACGCAGTGATGAATATGGTCGGAACATTGATGCCACGGTCGATCAGCGCCTTCGATAGTTCCATACCGGTCATTCCCGGCATCTGCACATCCGTAATCACGCAGCGCGACTTGGTCACGGCCGAGGAATTGAGAAATTCCTGCGCCGAACCAAAGGCGCACGTCTCCAGTCCGCACGACTGAATTAGATTTTCGGTCGCAGATCGAACCTCATCGTCGTCATCGATAATGGCTATCATAACTTCTTCCGAGGTGGCTGCGGCGCCCCTCCGCATCGTGGGATGAACTCGTTCACCCATACATAGGCCGTCTCGGATACGACGTATATCTATACGGTGGTTTGCTTTTTTCCGGTATTACGCGCCATCGTGCATGCCCAGGGCTTCGGCCATGCGCACAAGGTCGGCCAGAGACCGGGCGCCCATTTTCCGCATTACGTTACCGCGGTGAATCTTGACGGTGATTTCGGCGAGCCCCATTTCGCCGGCCACTTGCTTGTTCAGCAGGCCCTTGGTGACATAACGCATGACTTCGACTTCGCGTGACGTCAACGACCGGAAGTTGTCGCGCAGCGTCTGAACGGATTGCATGGAAGCCCGGCGCGTCCGGTCGCGCTCGATCGCGATGGCGACGGCGTCGAGCATGTCCTGATCGCGGAACGGCTTGGACAGAAAGTCGACCGCGCCCGCTTTCATGGCCCGCACCGACATCGGAATATCGCCATGGCCGGTCATGAACACGATCGGCAGTTCGATGCCGAGTTTCGCGAGCTGGCCTTGAAACTCGAGGCCGCTGACGCCGGGCAGGCGAATGTCGAGCACCAGGCAGCTCGGCCTGTCGGGAAGCTTGGCCGCCAGCAACTCCTGGGCCGAGCCGAATGACACTACATCGAGCCCGACGGAGCTGAAGAGATTGGTGAGCGCGCCGCGCATGTCTTCATCGTCATCGACAATGATCACGGTCGGGCTTTGCGTCTCGTCGGCTTTGGCCCGTGGCTTCTGGTTCATGCTTCGCCTCTTTTTCGATCGACAGGCAAGCGGACAACGAAGATGGCGCCGCCACGCGGGTTGGGCGACGCGCTGATCTGGCCGCTATGTGCCTCGACAATCGATCTGCTGATGGAAAGCCCCATCCCCATGCCGTCAGTCTTGGTCGTTTGGAACGCCGTGAACAGTTTATCCGCGACCTCGGGGGCAAAACCAGTGCCCGTGTCGATGACCTGCAGAACGGCCATGTCGGCGTCAGCGCTTTCGGCGCCGGTGGTGATACGGAGGAGCCGCGGCGCACCCGGGCGGGTCATCGCCTGCATGGCGTTCATCACGAGATTGATGATGACCTGCTGAAGCTGGACGCGGTCGCCGAGAATCGTTGGGAGCGATGGATCCATGCTTAGTTCGAGCTCGATGCGACGATCTTCCATTTCGCGATGGATCAGCGCCAGGCACTCCTCGATCACCTCGTTCAGGCTGATCGGCAGAAGCTCGGCGTCCGAGCGCCTTGCCAGGGCGCGCAACCGCGCAATGACCTCGTGCGCGCGACGGGCGCTGCCCACCATCTTTTCGAGCGAGGCCTTGGCCGCGTCGACATTGGGCGCCTCCCGGTTGAGCCAGCGCATGCCGGCTTCTCCGTTTGAGACGATGGCCGCCAGCGGCTGGCTGGTTTCGTGCGCGATCGAGGCTGCGAGCTCGCCGAGCGTGGTCACGCGGGTCACATGGGCGAGTTCGGCCTGCGCCTTGCGCAAGTTCTGCTCGGCGGCGCGATGCTGGGTCACGTCGCTGTTCGTTTCCATCGTGGCCCGTGCCTTGCCGTGCCGGTCACGCTGCAACGACCAGCGGCTCTGGATCGTGACGTCGCTGCCGTCGCGCTTGGTCTGAGTGACTTCGCCTTCCCAGCGCCCGCTCTCGATCAGGCAGGCATTGATGCGGGCAAGATCGGCCGGGAAGCGCGTTTTCAGGAGGTCGTTGGCATGGCGCCCGACCGCATCGCCGGCGGTCCAGCCGTAGAGCTGTTCGGCGCCGCGGTTCCAGTAGGTAATGATGTTGGCCGGATCGCGGACGAAGATCGCGTCGTGCGTCAGGTCGAGCAAAGCGGCCTGACTGGCCAGCCGGCCGTTCGCCGACTTGTTGCTGAGTTCGAGAAACGCCGCGACCATGATGGCGCACAGGCTGATGGCAAATCGCACCACTGCCCCGGTCGTGAAGTTTTCGACATGGCCGACGAGAAACCCGACGACGGTCAGTCCGATGCAAATAAACGCGACCGACCAAATGCCGCGTTCCTCGAGAAAGTCGGCGCTCAGGAGCACGACCAGAACGTAGAGAACGGCGATCGCGTAATCGAGCGGCGTTAGCGTGTCGACGATGAAAATGGCGGCGCCGAGCAGAACCGCTACCGCTGCCTTGCCGACCGAAGCCGTTGAGCCCTGTGCGTCTGCAGTCATGCGTGCTGCCCGATTGTCCGGTTTCCGATGCGTGCGGTCTTGTCTGTTGCGATCGGCTACTTGCCGCGGCTTATCTTGGCGCCGCGCCGTTGCGTCCGATGAACGGCGAACCTCGAGGTTGCGTGCCGCTGCTCCGACAGGAACTGAAAATTGCGCTCACTTATTGAAAACCGCCCCCATAAGCATGGTGGTTACATGCTCGCAGTCTCGATACCAGCATACGAAGGTTTAGGTCATTCGAACGCCGGGATACATCTGCAACCCGGCGTATAATGGAGCACCCCGGTACGGTTTGCCTAGCCTGCACATATCAAGCAGTCGCCCCGCATCGGCGCCGGCGACTGTTTTCGCAGCGTCATCGGAGCATCGCTCCGGACGAAGCCAGGAGAGCAGGCCATGCGAACAGAAAGGCATTCGGGGGCTTCTGCGCAGCATCTTGCAGCCGCAGCCTTGCAGCCCAATTGGCGTCCCGAGCCGGTGGAATATTCTGTCAGGATCGGCGTTCGCCACACGGCCATGATCCTCAAGCTCACCGTCGAGCCCGCCGGACCCGCAACGGCCGCCGACGCTGATTGCCTTGCCAAGGACTTCGGCGCCGACGTGGCGTCCGATCCTGTCCTCGGTCGTCTCGTCAGTGAACTGGGCCGGGCGGCAGACGCGAACGAGGACGACGGCGGCGCCCATCTCGACGCCATCCGCCTGGCGTTGATTGTCCGCTGGCTCGGCAAGCGCATGAGGGCGCCGGCGCCGGATGACAGGCGGCAGGTCCAGCCGCTGCAGAAGTGGCGCATGAAGCTGGTGGAGAGCTTCATTGACCGGCACCTCGACACGTCAATCGGGCTGGCCGATCTGGCCAAGGCCGCCGGTCTCAGCCCCATGTATTTTGCCGCTCAGTTTCGCGTCGCCACAGGTCTGCGCCCACACGACTTCCTGCTAAAGCGGCGCATCGAGCGGGCGAAAGAACTGCTAGCCCATCCGAACTGCCGGCTGGTCGAGGTGGCGCTCGACGTCGGCTTCCAGACCCAGGCGCACTTTACCACGGTGTTCAAACGCTTCGCCGGCACCACCCCGGCGCGCTGGCGCGCCATGCATCGCATCGCGGCCTGAGACTTCCAGCCGAGCGTCTCGACATCGACATCACATCAGAGGCGGCACCGATGATCCCGGTGCCGCCTCTGATGCGTGCCATGACGTCATTGAAAGAAAAGAGGGGCGGGGATGACCATTGTCTTGCCGGTCATCCCCGCCGGTCGGGCGCTCGGGGAGGGCGCGCCCTGGCCGCAGGACTCGGGAGGTTGGGGGGAATCCGGAGGCTGCGGATTGGTGAATTCTTGTTCAGCGGCTGCTCTGCTGCAGGACCCGGTTCGCCGCCTGCGTGATAACGGCCGCCACTTCTTTCGGATGCGATTGGAAGACGACGTGGCTCGCGCCCGGAATTTCCGTGATCTTGCTGCCGGCGCGCTTGTAGTAGAAGCGCTCGAGCTCAGGGCTGATGATCTGGTCGTTGCCGGCGACGATGCCCCAGCTCGGCTTCGTCTTCCAGGCGGCGGCGGTCAATGGCGTGGAGAACACGCTGCCGGCCGCCAGCACCTGCGAGCGCGCAGCGAATTCGGCGTCCGCCTTGCGGAGGTCGGGGGCGAACAGCTTCAGGAAGATGTCGCGCTTGAGATAAGTGAAGCCGTCGGGTGTCTTTTCGATTGCGCCGGCCGTCTTGCCGAGAACGCTCGGCATTTTCAGGCCCAGCGTATGTTCTTCCTCGCCGACATCTGGAGCGTGGGCCGCGACATAGACGAGCCCGGCGACCTTCGGATGCACACCGGCTTCCGTGATCAGGGAGCCGCCATAGGAGTGTCCGACCAGCAGCGTAGGACCGTCCTGGCTGTCGAGGACGCGCTTGGTGGCGGCGACGTCGTCGGCAAACGACGTCTCCGGCTCCTGAACCATGGAGACGTTGAAGCCTTCCTTGATCAGGATGTTGTAAACGGCGCGCCAGCCCGAGCCGTCGACCCATGCGCCATGCACGAGAACGATATTCTTGATTGGCTCGGCCTGGGCTCCGGCCGAGGCGGCCGTCAGGCTCAGCGCGGCGGCGAAGGCCAGAGTCAGTTTGCGGAAGGTCATGAAAGCGGCTCCAGTTTAGACTGGAGCCACCCTAGATCGCCGTTGCCGATTGCTATTCCCGATTGCAACGGCGCTTTCGGCAATGCACGTCAAGTTCTGCCGCGTTATCGCTTGGCAATGAGCGGCGGCGACGCTGAAAAGCGACGCAAACGACCGGGGCTGATGCCCGTCAGACGTTTCAGCGTGCTGTTGAAGTGACTTTGACTGGCAAACCCGCAGGTGAGCGCGATCTCGGCCAATGGAAGTTCGGATTGCGTCAGCAGGCTCTTGGCCCGTTCGACGCGCCGGCCGAGCAGCCACTGATGCGGCGCAACGCCCGTCGTCTTGCGGAAAGCACGCCTGAACTGCGACACGGATAGCCCGCATTCCCTCGCAAGATCCGCGAGGCTGATGTCGAGGCTTGCCTCCATCAGGTCCTTGGCGTGGCGCTCCTGCCAGGCGGCGAGGCCATAGGTGCGCTGTTCGTGAGCGCTTCTGGCGGAGGCCCCGTATTTGACGAGGACATGAGCGCTGGCTGCCGTCAAAATCGAATCCAGCAGGAGATCGCTGCCGGCGTGGCGATCGTCGAAAGCCGCCAGTGTGGCCGCCGCCAGATGGCGCATGACGGGATCGTCCTTGCCGACGCTCTGCTTGTAGTCGAAATCGGATATCGGTTGAACATTCTCCTGCTCGGCGAACATGTTCAGCGTGGCCAGCGGCATATAGAAGTGCAGCACGTGCGATGGCCGCCGGAACAGGCCTTGTGGCCTCTGCCGGAGATCGAAGAAGTGCGTGTGGCCGGCTTCTCTCACCTCATTGACCGACACCGGCCTGCCGTTCTTCCAGAGTTCGTGATTGGCCACCGGAAGAAGCAGGACCGACACGAGAAACGCGTCGTCGTAAGGAAGCGGTTCGCTGAGATCAGGGGCGGGCCTGTCGAATTTCAGTTCGGTGACCGCCAGCGTGCCGCGGCCCATGGTGCGCTCGCGATGCCATCGCGAGCTCGACATCCGATACACCGCCGCAAAGCTGTCGCCATAGGGCTTTCGGTCGGACGAGGCCTTGCCCATTGCTGTCTCCGGATTGAGGTCCGACGGACATTGCTGCGGCTTATGGCACTTCACTAAAACTTGAAAACTCTATCGCCGCGACGCTCGTGATACAATGATGGCAGGCTTTTTCTTATGAATCAGCACGATAAACGCGACAAATAGTCCGTCGGTGAGGGAGTCAATAACAACATGGACGGAATGTGAAATTCACGCGCGCTTTTTGAAAGACTATCGCGCGAGTGGGATTATTAAATAAGTTCGTTAGTGTTCAAATGAATCGTCGCGGTCAGGGGAGGCGTTGCCGGGCGCCTCAATGGCGATGGCGGCGATTCCGATACTGGCGGGCGGAAACCATGATGGATGCAGTTGCACATGTGCGGGAAGGTGTCCAAGTCATCGAGCCGGAAAGCCCGGTTATGGCGAGCCGGCAGTGGATTGAGCCGGCGCTTGCCGATCAGCTCGTCGGCCGCTGGTGCATCGAACTCCCGCATCGATATGGGTCGGGCGCTGATGATCTGCCCATCGAAGAGCTTCTGGTCGGCACCCGTCTGTTAGACCTGAATGACGAAGCCCGGCGGTTGATGCGGGCATCGCCGGCCGATGACCTGTCCGGCGCCAGCCTCGCCCGCTTTGTCGTCACCTCATCGCGTCCGGCCATGGCCGAGCTTTTGGCAAAGGCGCGCGTCGGGCGCACAGAGGCGACGCATCTGTGCCTGCTGACGGCCCAGGGCGCGCCGGTCGGAATTCGCCTCCTGGCCGCCCGAATGCCCGAAAACGCCGACCGTCTCGTGCTGATGGGCAGTGAAAGTCCGCTGCCCGATGCCGGGCTCGACGAACTGATCAAGAGCGAGGAGCGCTATCGGCGACTCTTCCAGCGGATGCCGATTGCGCTGTGGCGCGTCGATCCGCGCGGCGTGAAGACGTTGCTCGGCGATGCGCGCGACGCCGGCGTGACCGATCTCGTCGCGCATTTCAACCGGCATCCCGAACTCTTCGAGCTGGCGATGGATTCCATCACCATCGCCGAGGTCAACGACCTGACGGTGCAGCTGTTCGGTGGGCGATCGAGCCTGGATTTCATCCGCCCCATCCGCAGCTACTGGAAGGCGCGGCCCGACACCCTGCGACGGGTCATCGGCGCCCGCTATCGCGGTCTGCCGCAATACACCGAAGAGACCCAGGTCTGCGGCATCGACGGGCGCGTCGTCGATGTCGTGATGTCGATGGCGTTCCCGCCGCCGCACGACATCGACGGCGATTGTCTCGTCGGCATGATCGACATCACCGATCGCCGTCAGGCGGAGACGCAGCTTCGCAAGGTACAGGACGAGTTCGCACGGTCGGCCCGTATCTCGATGCTTAGCGAACTGACGGCGTCGATTGCCCACGAACTCAGGCAGCCGCTGGCCGCCATCACGACGTACGGCGATGCGACGGCGCGATGGCTGGCGGCGTCGCCGCCGGCCGTCGATCGGGCGCTGAAAGGCCTGGAAAGCATCGGCCGAGCCTCGGACCGGGCCAGCGCGATCATCCAGCGCATTCACAGAATGGCGATTAACGAAGCGGCCGAGTTCACGAGCGTCAACCTCAACGCGGCGATTGCCGACACCGCCGTCTTCGTCAAACACGACCTTCAGGCCAGACAGGTCGAGTTGATCCTCGATCTGGAAGACGGATTGCCGCCCGTGTTCGGCGATGAAGTGCAATTGCAGCAGGTGATGCACAACCTCATCAGAAATAGTGCGCAGGCGATTGCCGACGCGCAGTGTCAACTCCGTTGCATCACGGTTTCGACGGCCCGCCGGGATGAGCACCTTGAAGTTCTGGTTGAAGATACCGGGCCTGGAATTCCATCCGAGCAGGCCAGCAAGATGTTTGCGGCCTTCGAGACGACGAAACTGGGCGGCATGGGAATCGGCCTGACGCTGTGCCGTTCGATCGTCACCTCTCACGGCGGCACGATCGATCTGGATATGTCGTTCACCGACGGCGCCAGGTTCCGCATCGCCCTGCCGCTGTACGCGCGGTCCTGAAAAGCCTTGGCGCGTCGCGAGAACGCATCGGCCGTCCGGAGGGCTGAGGGGGGAGCCTCCGGACGGACCGATTGTCGAAGCCTCAATTAGCGGCTCGACTCGTCCGCGAACGGCACGCGATTGAACTCGCGCTGTTCGGCCTTCGAGACGCCCAGCATCTTGGCGGGCGAATAGGCATAAGCGTTCAGGCCGCTGGTCTGCTGCGGCTGGATCGCCTGCGGCATCTGGCCGAATTCGTCGAGGCCCGAGTCCGAAGCGAAGGCGGTGTTGGCAAAGCCGAGGGCGAGCAGCGCAGCGAGAACGATCTTGGTCTTGGTCATGGTCGTATGTCCTGGTTGAAGCGTTGAAATCCCCGATCCGGTTAAGTCTGGATCGTGATCGTTTTGTACTCAGCGCCTCGCCGCAGAACCATTATGCGCTGTGATGAACAGCGCAAACATTGGTTTGTATGAACGTCTTCCGTTCGGCTTGTCTTTCCTCAGCGGCAGTGTTGCCCGCGCAATGCGCGCTCTTCATCGTCACTTGCAAATTTTCGCGCGCGCCGCCAACGCGTGGGCGCCCGCAAGGCATACCTTCGTATGGGGCTCTAAGACTTTCCGGCGATCCGTGAAAACCCATGTCGGCGCGGCTGTTCGGCTTGCATGCCATAGCATCGCTTCATCACGAACAGACGAAGCGCTCTTCGCAAGTTCGTGAACGCGGCCTCGCAAGGCGCAACGGTCGCAATTAGGTGTCAACGCGAACCCAGGTGCTGGCGATGAAAGTCAAGCTGTGTGCTTCCTGCCCTTACACGCCCTCTGACATTGGCCCTCACTATTCTGCAAGCGCCGACGAGTACTGCTGTCTGGCCTGTCCGTCGCTGATCCCGACGGCGGAGCTGAGGCCGCGGCGCCGCCGGCGCCGCCGCACCTTCGTTGCCGTTCCGCAACGCTCGGCGTCCGTCGAGAAGACGCCGCTCGCGGCGGCCGAAGCGGGATCGGGCATCTGAGACAGGGGACAGCCGATGCGCCGGTCATGGATTTTATCGATCGTCGGTCTCGCCGCCGTTATCGCAGGCGGCGTGACATGGCGGCACGTCAGTTCGTCCGCGGCGACCGAGCCGGCAACTGCCGCTGCCAATATGCCGGCGCCGATTCCCGCGACCCTGGGCGCTGCCGAGCGCAAGAACGTCCCGGTCTTCCTCGACGGTCTCGGCACCGTGCAAGCATACAGTACAGTCACGGTGAATACGCGGGTCGATGGCGCGCTCGACAAAGTGAGCTTCGTCGAAGGTCAGGACGTCAAGGCAGGCGATGTGCTGGCCCAGATTGATCCGCGTCCGTTCAAGGCTTCGCTCGACCTTGCAGTCGCCACCAAAGCCAAGGACGAGGCGCAGCTGGCCAACGCGCGGCTCGATCTCAAGCGGTTCAAGGACAGCAGTCTGTTGGCGACAACGCAGCAGCAGATCGACACCCAACAGGCGCTTGTGAGCCAACTTGCGGCCACGGTCGAAGGCGACCAGGCCAACATCGAGGCAGCGCAGGTTCAGCTCGATTACACGACGATCCGCGCGCCGATTTCCGGCCGTACCGGCATCCGGTTGGTCGATCAGGGCAATATCGTTCACGCCGCAAGCACGAGCGGTCTGGTCGTCATTACGCAGTTGCAGCCGATCTCCGTGATTTTCACCCTGCCGCAGGACGAGCTGCAGAGCGTCATCCGCGAAATGAGCGCCTCGAAAGCGCCGCTCGTCGCGGTGGCGCAAGGGCGCGACGACCGCCGCACGCTGGATACCGGAACGCTGAGCCTCGTCGACAATCAGATCGACCCGACATCGGGCAGCGCCCGCCTCAAAGCGACCTTCCCCAACAGCGAACACACATTGTGGCCCGGCCAGTTCGTCAATGTGCGGCTCCAGCTCAAGACGCTCGATAACGTCGTCACCGTGCCATCGACCGCCGTGCAGCGCGGCCCGGATGGCATGTTCGTCTACACGGTCAAGCCCGACACCAGTATCGCCATTCAGCCCGTCAGCGTCGCGCAGATGTCGCAAGGCATATCGGTCATCGACAATGGCGTAGCCGCTGGCACGCCGATCGTCGTCGCCGGCCAATTCCGCCTGAAGCCCGGCAGCCGCGTGCAAGGCGCGCCCGGTGCTCCTGTTGCCGGCGGGAAGTAGGGCAGGCCATGTCCATCTCATCTCCCTTCATTCGGCGGCCGATCGCCACCTCGTTGCTGATGGCGGGCATCTTCCTGATCGGCGCCGCCGCGTACCCGTTCTTGCCGGTGGCGGCGCTGCCCGACGTCGAATTTCCCACCATTCAGATTACGACGCAGCTTCCCGGCGCCGATCCGGTGACGATGGCGACCTCGGTGACGGCGCCGCTGGAGCGGCAGTTCGCGCAGATCCCCGGCGTCACGCAAATGACTTCGAGCAGCGTGCTTGGCGTCAGCTCCATCACGGTGCAGTTCGACCTCGGCCGCAATATCGACGGCGCGGCGGGCGACGTTCAGTCCGCCATCAACGCCGCCGGCGGCCAGCTTCCGAAAAATCTGCCGTCGCCGCCGTCCTATCGCAAAGTCAATCCGGCTGACCCGCCCATCATGGTGCTGGCGTTGCATTCAGACGCGCTGCCGATCACGACCGTCGACGACTATGCCGAGAACATCTTTGTCCAGAGCCTGAGTCAGATCAGCGGCGTCGGCCAGGTGTTGGTGTTCGGCCAGCAGAAGCCGGCTGTCCGCATTCAGGCCGATCCGGAAAAGCTCGCTGCCCTGGGGCTCGGGCTGGAAGACGTGCGCGGCGCCATCGCCAACGTCACCACTGACAGTCCCAAGGGCACCATCGACGGCGCGACGCGCACCTTCACGATCTACGGCAATGATCAGCTCCTGGCGGCGACGCCGTGGAATAACGCTATCATCGCCTATCGCAATGGCGCGCCGGTGCGGGTGCGCGACATCGGCCGGGCGATCGAAGGCCCCGAGCGCAGCAAGCTGGCGGCGTGGGCCAATGGCAAGCGCGCCGTCATCCTGGCCGTTCTCAAGGAGCCCGGCGCCAACGTCATCGACACGGTCGATCAGATCAAGGCACAGCTTCCGAGGCTCGAGGCGACCATCCCGCCGGCGATCACGGTCGATACGATCATCGACCGGACCACGACCATCCGCGCATCGGTCGCCGACGTCCAGTTCACCTTGATCCTGACCATCGTGCTGGTCGTGCTGGTGATCTTCCTGTTCCTGCGCAATCTGTCCGCGACGGTCATCCCGAGCATCACCGTGCCGCTGGCTCTGGTTGCCACCTTCGCGCTGATGTATGTCGCCGGCTTCAGCATCGACAATCTGTCGTTGATGGCGCTCAGCATCGCCGTAGGCTTCGTCGTCGACGACGCCATCGTGATGCTGGAGAACATCGAGCGCCATGTGGAGGAGGGGCTGACGCCGCTTCAGGCGGCGTTCAAGGGCGCAGGCGAGATCGGCTTCACCATTCTGTCTATCAGTCTGTCGCTGGTGGCGGTGTTCATCCCTTTGCTGCTGATGGGCGGCATCGTCGGCGCGCTGTTCCGCGAATTCGCCATCACGGTCACCTTGACGATCGCGGTCTCGGCGCTGGTGTCGCTGACGCTCACGCCGGTGATGGCGTCGCGGTTTCTCAAGGACAAGAAGCAGGTGCATCATGGCCGGCTCTATCTGGCATCGGAGCGCATGTTCGATTTGCTGCAGGAGGGCTACCGCCGCAGCCTCGACGTCGCGCTCGAATATCGCGGCGTGACGCTGATGGTGTTCTTCGCCACCGTGGCGCTGTCGGGCTACCTGTTCGCCGTCATCCCCAAGGGCTTCTTTCCGACCGAAGACAACAGCTTCATCATCGGCACCTCGCAGGCCGCGCAGGACGTCTCTTTCGGCGAAATGTCGCGGCTGCAACAGGAGCTGGGCAAGATCGTCGCCAGCGATCCGGACGTGACCAATGTCGGCATGCTGGTCGGCGCCACCGGCAACCAGACCCAGAACAACGGGCGCATGTTCATTGCCCTCAAGCCGAAGGAGCAGCGCAAGGCCTCGGCGAGCGAGATCATCGAGCGCCTGCGGCCGAAGCTGGCGCAGGTGCAGGGCGTGTCGCTCTTCATGCTGGTCGGCCAGGACATCAATATCGGCGGCCGCCAGTCGCAGACCATGTACCAGTACTCGCTGCAGAGCGCCGATCTCGGTCAGCTCAACGAGTGGGCGCCGAAGATCTACGAGAAGCTAAAAACCTTGCCGCAACTGACCGGGGTGGCGACCGACCAGCAGACCGGCGGCACCACGCTGACCCTGACCATCGACCGCGACCAGGCCGCGCGCTTCGGCATCCAGCCGCAGCTGATCGACGACACCCTCGACGACGCCTTCGGGGAGCGCCAGGTCACGCAATACTTCACGCAGGTCAACAGCTATCACGTCATCCTGGAAGTGCTGCCGCAGTTCCAGAATGCGCCCGACGTGCTGTCTCGGATCTACATCAAGTCGCCGCTCACCGGCCAGCAGGTCGCGCTCAGCACGCTGGCGAAGTGGACCACGGCGCCGACCGCGGCGCTCTCGGTCAGCCACCAGGGCCAATTCCCGGCCGTCACCTTGAGCTTCAACCTGGCGCCCGGCGCGGCGTTGAGCGATGCCGTCACCGCGATCCGCAATGCGGAGACGGAAATGAACGTGCCGCCCGGCATCAACGGCACGTTTCAGGGTTCGGCCGCCGCATTCCAGGACTCGCTGAAATCCGAGCCGCTCCTGGTGCTGGCGGCGCTCGTCGTCATTTATCTCATTCTCGGCATTCTCTACGAGAGCTACATCCACCCACTGACGATCCTGTCGACCCTGCCGTCGGCCGGCGTCGGCGCCTTGCTGATGCTGATGCTGTTCGGCTTCGACTTCAGCATCATCGCGCTGATCGGCGTCATTCTTCTCATCGGCATCGTCAAGAAGAACGGCATCATGATCATCGACTTCGCCATCGTCGGCGAACGCGAGCGCGGCCTCACGCCGCTCGAGGCCATCCGCGAAGCATGCCTGATGCGCTTCCGGCCGATCATGATGACGACCATGGCGGCGCTGCTCGCCGGCCTGCCGCTGATGTTCGGCAACGGCACCGGCTCGGAGCTGCGGCAGCCGCTGGGCTATTCCATCGTCGGCGGGCTGATCGTCAGTCAGGCCCTGACGCTCTACACCACGCCCGTGGTGTTCCTCTATCTCGATCGCGTCAATCGGTGGCTGTCGGGCTTGCGGCGGGCGCCGCGGCCGGCAGCGGCTGATGAGCAACCGGCGGAGTGATTTGCAATGACCACCGAGGTCCAGGCCGACATAGGAGCCAGGGCGTGCATCGTCCGGTCCACTGACCCCGCGAAGGCGCGCCAGCGTTCGGACGCGCCGGATCTCAAGGCGGTGCCAAACGTCGAGGCGCCGCCGGCGGCGCCGTCCCTCGCCATCCCGCCGGCCAAGCCCGGGCGCAGCTTCCGGCCGTCGCTGCGCACCGCATTGATGGCGGCTGGCGTCATCGCCGTCGCCGCCGGTTCGCTCGTGTTCTGGCTGGAGGGCGGGCGCTACGCCACGACGGACGACGCCAACGTCGCGGCCGCCAAGGTGCTGGTGACGACCGACGTGTCGGGCCTGGTATCGAGCGTCAAGGTGCACGAGGGCCAGAATGTCAAAGCCGGCCAGGTGCTGTTCGCGATCGACCCGTTGCAGTTCCAGATCGCGCTCGACAGCGCCCGCGCCAACCTCAGTCAGGTCGCGTTGAACATCAGCTCCATGAAGGAGACCTACAAGGAGCTCCTGAGTAATGTCGATTCACAGAAGGCGCAGGTCGCGCTCGATGTCGTCACCAACGAGCGTAACGCCAACCTCGTCGCCAATAACGACGTGCCGCGCCAAATCTACGATCAGTCGCGCTACACATTGCAGCTCGATCAGGCGCGGCTGAAGTCGCTCGAGCACCAGGCCGCTGTGCAACTGGCGACTCTCGGCGGCAATCCGGACATCCGCGTCGAAGACCATCCGCTGTATCGCCAGGCCAGGGCCGCGGTCGACGAGGCGCAACGTCAGCTTGATCACGCGACCGTTCGCGCGCCCTTCGATGGTATCGTCACCCAGGTCGATGCCCTGCAGCCGGGCACCTATCTGGTGTCGCAGACCGCGGCACTGACCGCGACCGGCGCGGTGGCGCTGGTGTCCGCCTCCGATGTCTGGGTCGATGCGCAGATGAAGGAGACGGAGCTGACTTACGTGAAGCCCGGCGACCGCGTGGACGTCACGATCGACACTTACCCGGGCGTCACCTTCAAGGGCACGGTCGAAAGCGTCAGTCCTGCCAGCGGTTCCGAATTCTCGATTCTGCCGGCGCAGAATTCGAGCGGCAATTTCGTCAAGGTGGTGCAGCGCATTCCGGTCAAGATCGCGATTGATCGCACGGCCGGCGCGCCGGCGCTGCGCGCCGGCATGAGCGCTTACGTCAGCATCGACACCGGTCACCGCCGCAGCCTGTCGGACCTGTTCTAACGGAGCAAAACCATGTCGATGGCAGCCGCGCAATCGCCGGCAGTGGTGCCGCACCGGTCCATCATAACGGTCTGCGTCATGGTCGCGACCTTGATGCAGACCCTGGACACGACCATCGTCAACGTCGCGCTGCCTTACATCCAGGGTTCGCTTGCGGCATCGCCCGACCAGATCACCTGGACGCTGACCGCTTACATCGTCGCAGCCGCCATCATGACTCCCCCGATCGGCTGGGTCGCGGCGCGGATCGGCCGCAAGAATTTGTTTCTGTTCTCGGTCGCCGGCTTCACCGTTACCTCGATGCTGTGCGGCACGGCGCAGACGCTGACCGAGATCGTGCTGTACCGGGCGCTGCAGGGCGTGTTCGGCGCCTCGCTGGTGCCGCTGTCGCAGACGACGATGCTCGACATCTATCCAGTGGAGTTGCGCGGCCGCGCCATGTCGGTTTGGACCATGGGCGTTGTCGTGGGGCCGGTGCTGGGGCCGACTTTGGGCGGCTATCTCACGGCCTACGAATCCTGGCGCTATGTCTTCTATATCAACCTGCCGCTCGGCATTCTCGCTTTCGCCGGTCTGTGGATCTTCATGAAGGACGAGCGGCCGCCGGTCACGCCGAAGTTCGACTGGACCGGCTTTGCCGTGCTCGGTCTCGCGGTGGCCAGTCTGCAACTGCTGCTCGACCGCGGCGAGACCAAGGACTGGTTCGGTTCGACCGAGATCATCGTTTATGCGGTGCTGTGCGGTCTCGGCTTCTATTTGTTCATCGTCCACCTGTTCACGGCGCAGGGCGGACTCATTCCGTTGCGCATCTTCCGCGACCGGAATTTCGCCGCCGGCCTGGTGCTGATCTTCGCGGTCGGCGTGCTGATCCTGGCCACATCGGCGCTTTTGGCGCCGTATTTGCAGACGCTCGCCGGCCGCTCGGTCGAGGATACCGGCTTGCTGCTGGCGCCGCGCGGCCTCGGCACCATGGCTGGCGTCATGATCGCCGGACGCCTGGCCGATCGGATGGATTCCCGCATCCTGATGGCGATCGGGGTCGTCGTCATCGCGGAAACACTGCGGGAAATGACGCATTGGACGCCGGATATCGACGCCTGGTCGCTGGCGATCAATTCAATCGCGCAGGGCTTCGGCCTCGGTTTCGTCTTTACGCCGCTGCAGGTGCTGGCCTTCGCCACGCTGGCGCCCAGCCTGCGCACCGACGGCACGGCGCTGTTCAGCCTGCTGCGCAATATCGGCCTTGCCATCGGCGTTTCGGCGACCTCGGTGCTGCTGACGGAGGCGACGCAATACGAGCACGCGGTGATCGGCGCCGCCGTCAATCCGTTCAACCGCAGCCTGCAGACCGCCGGGGCGTACTTCACTTGGAATCCCGTCTTGCCGGGCGGCGTCGCCGCCCTCAACGCCGAGGTGACGCGGCAGGCCACCATCATCGGCTATGTCGATGACTTCAAGTTCCTGCTGGTGGTCTGCCTGTTGATGCTGCCGCTGCTGTTGTTGATGCGGGCGCCGAAGCACGAAGCCGATTCCGCCGCCGTGGTGATGGATTAGATCGCCTTGTCACGCGCAGCCGTGGAACTTGATGAAACGGCGGAGCTCCCGAGGAACCATGCGCGGGGGCGTCCGTTGCCGGTTTACACAGACAATGCCGAGGTGAGCCATGCAACAGACCAGCTATTCGATCAAACGGACGGGCTCGTCGTGGACCATCGATCACGACGGTGACGTCGGCGGCGAGTACGCCAGCAAGGAAGCGGCGTTCGAGGCGGCGGCCGCTGCGGCGTCGAACGCCATCAAAGATGGCCTCGGCATCGTGATCTCGGTTCCGGCGCCGGCGCCGGGAGAGAGCGCGCTCGGCAACGCCACCAACGAACGGACGCGGAGTACAACTCGATGGCAGTAGCATTGGATATGGAACGCTTCGCCAAGGCGGCGGAGAAGACCGCCGCGGCGGAGCGCGCGATCCAGGAAAAGATCGACGCGAAGGAAAAGAGCGGCAGCAAACCAAAGCAGAACGGCGCGATGCAGGCCGGCGCGCGGAAATATCCCGAACCGCCGCTGCCGAAGCAGCATCTGAAGAAGCCGGGCATCGAGGCCGATCTCGAACTGGCGCCAATGGTCGATGCCCCGCACTACAAGGGCTCGGACAAGCTCAAGGGCAAGGTCGCGCTGATCACCGGTGGCGATTCCGGCATCGGCCGTTCCGTCGCCGTCCTGTTCGCGCGCGAGGGCGCCGACGTCGCCATCGCTTATCTCAACGAGCACGAGGACGCCCGCGACACCGCGAAGATGGTGGAGAAGGAAGGGCGCCGCTGCATCGTCATGGCCGGTGACGTCGCCGATGCGGAGTTCTGCAAGGCCAGCGTCGCGCATACGGTCGAGCAGCTCGGCCGTCTCGACGTCCTGGTCAACAACGCCGCGTTCCAGGAGCATGTGCAGGATTTTGAGGATCTGACCGAGGAACATTTCGACCGCACGCTGAAGACCAACCTCTACGGCTATTTCCACATGGCCAAGGCGGCTGTGCCGCACATGAAGCCCGGCAGCGCCATCGTCATGACCGGATCGGTCACCGGTCTGATGGGCAACAGCATGTTGCTCGATTACTCAATGACCAAGGGCGGCATCCACGCCTTCGTCCGCGCGCTGGCGACGCATCTCGTTCCCAAGGGCATCCGCGTCAATGCGGTGGCGCCCGGTCCGGTCTGGACGCCGCTCAACCCGGCCGACCGAGACGCCGAAGGCGTCAGCCAGTTCGGCAGCGGCACGCCGATGAAACGGCCGGCGCAGCCAGAAGAGATCGCGCCGGCCTATGTGTTTCTCGCAGCGCCGAGTTGCTCCAGTTACATCACTGGCGAAATCCTCCCCATTATCGGCGGTTATTCGGGCGGCTAGCTCGCGCGGGCTTAACGGCCCGCCGCGAAGTGGCGGAACATTCGATGCCGCGAACCGTTCGTCCAGCAGGGGCGGCCGAGGATATCAAAATGTCAGAACTAACGCCGCGGTCCACCGCCCGGATCGGCTATCCGTTTTTCCCGGTCATGCTGGCGGTCCCGACCGTCTGCTTCATCGGCACCCTTTTCACCGATCTCGCCTATTGGAAAAGCGCCGAAATGATGTGGGCGGACTTTTCCGCCTGGCTGGTCACCACCGGTGTGGTCTTTGGATTCATGGCGCTGGTCGTCTGGGTCGTTGATCTGCTGCGCGGTCCCTTCGTCCGCGCGCAGCTGCCACCGTGGCCTTACGCGATCGCGCATCTTGTCGCGCTCGTTCTCGGCGTCCTCAACATGCTCGTTCACACGCGCGATGCCTGGACCTCGGTGGTGCCATGGGGACTAACCCTGTCGGCGATGGTCACGGTCATTCTCCTGGTGGGGGGATGGATGGGCCGTACGGCGGTCTACCGGGAACGGATCGCAGTTCGTGAAGTCGGAGTCGCGCCATGATCAGCCGCACCACAATGACTTGGCTCGTCGCCGCGCTGCTCGCCTGCGGCGCCACCGCGGCTTTTGCCGCCGCCGATAGCGGCCAGTTCGACACCGGTTCGCAGATCGGCCCCAATCCGAAGCTGCCGGAGCCGCGGCAATATCTGCTGCCGCCGATGCACCTGGCGCCGGTGGTCGGCTGGAAAGAGGGCGAGAAGCCGACCGTGGCCCCGGGCCTCAAGATCGAGGCGCTGGCGACCGGCTTGCAGCATCCGCGCTCGCTTTATGTCCTGCCGAACGGCGACATCCTGGTCGTCGAATCGAAGTCGCCGGCGCTCGATCCGATCAAGCGGCCGAAGGACCTGGTGATGGGCTTCGTGGAGAAGCTGGTGACGTCGGGCGGCAGCGGCGGCGGCCCGAGCAACCGCATCACGCTGCTGCGCGATGCCAATGGCGACGGCAAGCCGGAGCAGCAGGAGGTGTTTCTCGACCACCTGTTCTCGCCCTTCGGCGTGGCGCTGGTCGGCTCCGATCTCTACGTCGCCAACACCGACGCCATCATGCACTACACCTACAACGAGGGTGACACCAAGATCACTTCGCCGGGCCAGCGCTTTCTCGATCTGCCCGGCGGGCCGATCGACCATCACTGGACCAAGAGCCTGGTGGCCAGCCCCGACGGCAAACTGCTTTATGTCGGTGTCGGCTCGAACAGCAACATCACCGAGAACGGCATCGAGGCCGAGAAGAACCGCGCCGCCATCTGGCAGGTCGATCGCGCCTCGGGGCGCTGGCGCATCTTCGCCAGCGGATTGCGCAATCCGAATGGTCTGAGCTTCCAGCCGCAGAGCGGCGCGCTGTGGGCGGTCGTCAACGAACGTGACGAGCTTGGGCCCAATCTGGTGCCCGACTACATGACATCGGTGCAGGACGGCGCGTTCTACGGTTGGCCCTACAGCTATTACGGCCAGCATCTCGATCCGCGCGTGATGCCGCAGCGCCCCGATCTCGTCGCCAAGGCGATCCCGCCGGATTACGCGCTGAGTTCACATGTCGCACCGCTCGGGCTGACCTTTTATACCGGCGATGCGTTGCCGCAGAAGTATCGCGGCGGCGCCTTTGTCGGCGAACACGGCAGTTGGAACCGCGATCACTTCAACGGCTACAAGGTGGTGTATGTGCCGTTTGCCGACGGCAAGCCCTCCGGCAAGGCCGAGGATGTGGTCACCGGTTTCCTCAACGACAAGGGCGAGGCGCGCGGCCGGCCGGTCGGCGTCGCCGTCGACAAGACCGGCGCGCTGCTCGTCGCCGACGATGTCGGCAACACCGTGTGGCGCATCACCGCGGCCACGCAGTAATCAAGTGAGGCGAGACAATGGGACTTCAGGAATTGCTGTGGGGCGTCGGGGCCGTTGTGCTGCTCGGCGTTCTCATCTTCGCTGTGATGCGCGGCAACCGGCGCCCGTCGCAGCAGCCGGCCGCCGATCAGGCGACGCGGCGCAACTTCGACAAGCTCTGAGGAGCGGGCGGGGCGGCGGCTAGCGTCCTTGCTAGCGTCCTTGCCACTGCGGCGGCCGCTTTTCGACGAAGGCCCTGACGCCTTCGCGGAAGTCGGCGCTGCCGTAGGCGGCGCGCACCAGATCGTCGCCGTCCGGCAGGCCAACATTCTGCAACCGGCGGATCGCTTCCTTGGTGACGCGCATGGTGACCTGCGCATGACCGGCGAGCTGCGTGCAGATCGCGGCGATGCGCTCGTCGAGCGCCGCCGCTTCGACGACATCCAGCAGGAAGCCGGCGGCCAGCGCGTCTTCGGCGGCGATATTCTCCGCCAGCAGCATCATGCGCTTGGTGCGCGCCGCGCCGATGCCGGCGACCAGCCGCGCGTAATTGGCGACCGACAGGCAATTGCCAAGCGTGCGCGCGATCGGCACGCCGAACTTCGAACCGGGCGTGGCGATGCGCAGGTCGCAGCACGATGCGATCGCCAGCCCGCCGCCGATGGCCCAGCCTTCGACCACGGCGAGCGTCGGCATGGGCAGCGATTCCAGCGCGGTGAGATAGCCCTCCATCTTGTGTTCGTATTCCGAGCCCTGCTCCGGCTTCGAGAACTCCAGGAACTGCGCGATGTCGGTGCCGGCGATGAAGGCCTTGCCGCCGGCGCCGCGCAGCACGGTGACGCGGATGCTGGCGTCGCGGGCCAGTTCGGCGCAGGCGGCGGCGAGTCCCTCATACATGCCCCAGGTCATCGCGTTGCGCGCCTGCGGCCGGTCGAACAGGATCGTCGCCACGTTGCCCTCGCGGCTCAGCCGCACTTCGCCGTCGCTCATTGCATGTCCTCGATGGTGATAAACGTTGGGGCGCAGATTGCGGGGCGGCGCGGCCGGGCGCAAGGGGAGGCGGATGCCGAGGCCGTGATCGCCTTGAGGTGTCGGCGGCGGTGGCGGCATGCTAGGCAAGGGCCGGCTTCCTGCGGCCCCGGGCGTTCATGATCACCGTCACCCATGCTCTGATCTGCGCCGGCCTGGCGCTCGCGCTCTACGGGCTCATCGGCCTGCCGCTGGCGCAGCGCGTCACCATGCGGCCGCTGGCGCCGTGGCTCGCGCCGGCGCTGGGCTGGGCGGTGCATTCGGCGCTGGCGCTGCCCGTGTGCTTCGCGCTCGGCCTCAACCGCGTCACTGTCCTCGCGGTCTTCGCCGTGCCGCTGACCATCGCCGCTGTGGCGCTGTGGCAGCGTCCGGCGAGGCCGCGCGAGGACAGGCCGCTGCCCGGATGGCTCGTCGCCACCGTGCTCGCCGGCGCGGCGCTGTTCGCCTTCGTCGTCATGGCGGTCGATCTGCCCAAGGTCTCGGCCGAGGGCGTGACGTTGGCGGCGCCGATCTTCGACCATTCCAAGATCGCGATGATCGACGAAATGGCGCGGCTCGGCGTGCCGCCGGGCAATCCGTTCTACGGCGGCGCCGGCCCGGCGCGGCTGTCTTATTACTATCTGTGGCACTTCAGCGCCGCCGAGCTGTCGCTGCTTACGGGCCTCCCGGGCTGGGCGGGCGATGCCGGCATGAGCTTCTTCACCGGTTTTGCCGGCATGCTCGCCATGGCCGGGCTGGCGATCTGGCTGAGCGGCCGCGCCAGCGCCGCGCTGTGGATCGTGTTGCTGTCGTTCACCGCGTCGGCGCGGCCGGTGCTGGAGTTCTCCTTCGGCAAGGACAACGTCGAACTGTTCGCCGGCTACCAGTCGGGTCTCGGCGGCTTCCTGTTCCAGACTTCGTGGGCGCCGCAGCACACGATGGCGGCGATCACGACGGTGATCGCGCTCACCGTGCTGGCGGCGGCGATCGAACGGCCGCGCTGGCTGGTCACGTTTGTGTTCGCGCTGCTGATGACGGCAGCCTTCCAGAGTTCGACCTGGATCGGCGGCATCGCTTTTCCCTTCATGGCGACGCCGGCGGCGCTGCTGCTGCTGTGGCGCGCCGCGCTGGGCGAGCGGCTGCGCATCGCCGCGCATCTTGCCGTCGCTGCGCTCATTGCCTTGGCGCTGATATCGCCGTTTCTCTACGACCAGTCGCACATGGCGGCGCTGCGCGGCGAGGGCACGCCGGTCGCTTTCGCGCCGGTGTCGGTGCTCAACGACGCGGCCTTGGAACGCCTCGGCGCGCTCGCCAATCTTGCCGCCTTCTGGCTGATCTATCTGCCCGTCGAATTTCCCGCGATTTACTTCGCCGGCATCGCCGGCCTTTTCATGCTGCTGCGTGACCGCAACCTGCCGCTCGGCCACCGCGACGTCACCTGGGCCTTCGTGTCCGGCGTGGCGATGAGCCTCGTTTGCGGCTGGCTGCTGGTCAGCACGCTCGGCGAGAACAACGATCTCGGCTGGCGCGCCGTGCTCCCCGCGGTGCTGCTGCTGATGATCGCCGCTGCCGCGGCGCTGGCGCGGCTCAAGGCGCGGCCTCTCCTCATCGCCGGGGCGCTCGTTCTCATCGCCGTCAGCCTCGTCGATGGCCTGCGCTTCGGCTATGGCAACCTCGTCGTCCGCGCCAATGAAGCGACGCCGGGCTTCGCCGCGTCCGACAAGCTATGGGCCGCGGTGCGCCGTCTCACGCCGCCGGACGAGCGCATCGCCAACAATCCGGATTATCTTGCCAAGGCGACGCCGTGGCCGGTCAACATGTCATGGGCCCTGCTCGCCGACCGCCGCTCCTGCTTTGCCGGCCGCGATCTGGTGCGGCCGTTCTCGTCGCTGTCGCAGGACGAGGTCGATGCCACCGACGCTCTGTTCAAGCGCGTCTTCGCCGGAATGCCGGAGCCCGGCGATATCGAGCAACTGGCGGGCCGCCTCAACTGCGACACTGCGGTGGTGGTACCGGGCGACGGCGCCTGGATGCGCGATCCCTTTGCCGCCAACGCGCGCTATCGAATGGTTGAGGAAACGCCGACTTGGCGGATCTACCGTCGCGTGGCACCGTAGCCGCCGTCCGCTCGTCCCCGCGAAGGCGGGGACCCAGCACAAGTCACCAACACATCGGATGGGGTCTTCTGGATTCCCGCTTTCGCGGGAATGAGCGGAGGCTGAGGTCAGCGCGTCAAATCCCCGCGAACCAGTTGAAGCCCTGCTTCGACCAGAAGGTGGGGATGAAGGTGTCGGTCACCTCCATCGCCGTGATCCATTTGGCGTTCTTGAAGCCGAGTTTGGTCGCGGTGCGCAGCCGCAGCGGAAAGCCGAATGGATCGGCGATCGGTTCGCGCGCATACTTGGTCGCGAGGATGGTCTGCGGATGCAGCGCCGTCGCCATGTCCAAGGTCTCGGTATAGTCGTCGGCGCATTTGAACGACACGTATTTCGCCGTGGTGTCGGCGCCGATGCGCTTGAGGAACTGGCCGAGGTTCACGCCCGACCACTGGCCGATGTAATCCCAGCCCTCGACGCAGATGTGGCGGACGATCCACTCTTCCTCGGGCAGTTCGTAAAGTTGCTGCGCCGTCCACGGCCGCTTGTCCTGAATGAGCCCGGCCAGCTCCAGCTTCCAGCTCGCGCCATCGACCGGCTTGACGTCCTCGACGTCGTAATAGGCGTTGAAGCGCGGCGGCTTCACCACCTGATCTTCGCGATAGGTCGGCGCCAGATGGTGGGGCCGGAAGATCGCCTCCTGCACCCTGTCGTTGAAGGCCGAGATCGTGCGCAGGAAGCTCTGCACCGTGTCAGTGTCGCTGACGGTGCAGCCGGTCAGCATGGTCAGCGCGCCGAGGCTCAGGGTGCCGCGTAGCAGGCCGCGGCGGTTGATATCCTGGACCAGCTTCCTGTTGTCTTCCATGACGCTCTGATCGACGCCCTGCTTCGGGCGAAAGATCGACGGCGAGGGCGAGCGGGTCATGAGCGTGATCCTTATTCGGCCGGCGCGGGCTGGGGCAGGGCGCCAGGCGCGCCGTCATCGACCAGCGGGCCGCCGGTGACCATCGCGCCAATCGTCTTCGGCACCAGCAGCGCCAGCGCGACGTGGACAACAAGAAAGCCGACGATCGCCGCCATGCCGACGAAATGGATGAGTCGGACCGCCTGAAATCCGCCGAACAGCGCGAGCACTTCGGAGAACTGCACCGGCTTCCACAACAGCCAGCCGGTGACGACCTGCAGCACGATCACCAGCATGACGCCGACATAGAGCAGCTTCTGCACCGCGTTGTAGTGGGTGATGTCGTCATGCGCGAGCTTGAAGCTGAGCGCCTTGCGTATCTCGGCGACGACCTCGGCGGGCCGGATCGGCACGAGCTTGCGGCGGAAGCGGCCGGTGGCGAAACCGTAAACGAGATAAATCAGGCCGTTGACCATGAGGATCCACATGGCGAAGAAATGCCATTGCAGGCCGTGCTGCGCCCAGACGCCGAGCGTCAGCGCGTCAGGGAAGTGCAGCCAGCCGAACAGCACTTCGTCATTGTAGATCTTCCAGCCGCTCATGATCAGCAGGATCATCGCCAGCGCGTTGATCCAATGCATCGCTCGCAACGTACCGGGATGTAGGCGATGACGGCGAGTTGATTTGACCGTGAAGCTGCTGCTCATGAAGTTGCGGCCTTGTCAGGGGCGGATTTTCCCCGGTGATTTATTCGCGGCATAGAACGGATATGACTTTTGACGCGCAACACACGACTTCGTGTAACGGCTTAAGTCACGCACCTGTTATCTGAGGACGGCACAGTGCGCTTGTTTAATCGAATGCTGGTTCGTTCGGGCCTCGTGGCGGCGTCACTGCTCGCGGCGGCATCGCTGGCGCCGGGCCTGCCGGCGGCAGCCGGCGACGGCCTTGTCCGCATCGCTTCCGGCGGCCCGCAGCCAACCCGGTCCGATGTCCAGAATGCGGACAGCGACGATGAGCCGACCCTCGATCAGAAATTCCGAAAGCGCTTTCCGCAGCCGGTGAAGGTCGGCGATCTGATCGGCTTGCCGGTCCTGGATTTTGACGATTCGACGATCGGTTATGTCAAAAGCGTGGTGCGCCGGCCCGACGGCGAGATCGATCTCATCGTGCCGTACAGCGCGTGGTTCGGCTGGCTTCACACCGAGAAGGGCAAGCGCCTCGTCGCGGTGCCGATCAAGTCGGTGGCTATCCTCGGCCGGCAGCTCGATGCGCTGGAATTCACCCGTCAGGACTTCGACGACGCGCCGGCCTGGAAAGCCTCCGACGGCAGCCCAATCGGGCTTCACGAAAAAACCCTTATCGCCCTTGGCCGCCGCTAGCAGAACTTTCCCTGGAACTGCGGCGGCGCAGCATGGTTGTAGCTCTCATGGATGACCTCACCCGAGCCAGATTGAGCGCGCGTACCTTGGTCGCTCAAGGCGTCGCCGTGGGCGAACCGGTCACCAAGGGCATTGTTCCGCCCATTCACATGTCCAACACCTATGTGCGCGACCCGGACAACGGGTATCGCTCTGGCCATGTCTATGGGCATACCGACAATGTCTCCGTGCAGCAGGCGGAACAACTGATCGCCGCGCTGGAAGGCGCTGAGCAGGCGCTGCTTTTCGGATCGGGCATGGCGGCGGCGACCTCGGTCATCCTCGGCCTCGAGAAGCCGACTCATATCGTCGCCTCGCAGGTGATGTATTGGGGCTTCCGCTCGTGGCTGCGCGACATCGCGCGTTACGGGCACAGCGTCACTTTCGTCGAGACGTCCGATCTCGACGCGGTGCGGGCTGCCGTCGTGCCCGGCCGTACCGGTCTCCTGTGGATCGAGACGCCGAGCAATCCGATGTGGACCGTGACCGACATCGCCGCGGTCGCCGAGATCGCGCATGCCGCCGACGCCATCCTCTGTGTCGACTCGACGGTGGCGACACCGATCCTGACGCGGCCTCTGGCGCTCGGCGCCGATATCGTCATGCATTCGGCCACCAAGTATCTCAATGGCCATTCCGACGTCATCGCCGGCGCGCTTGCCTGCGCGCGCGAGACGCCGCTGTGGCGCCGCATCGTCAAGAACCGCGGCCTTCTTGGCCAGGCGCTCAGCCCTTTCGATGCCTGGCTGCTGACGCGCGGCATGCGCACGCTCGATGTGCGCGTTCGCGCGCAGTCGAAGTCCGCCGCCATTCTCGCCGAGCGCCTGCAGAGCCATCCGGCCGTCGCCGAAGTTCTCTATCCCGGTCTGCCGTCGCATCCCGGCCACGACGTCGCCATGCGACAGATGCCCGGTGGCTTCGGCGGCATGCTGTCGCTGCGCGTCGCCAAGGGCGAGCACGCGGCGATCGCGGTGGCCGCCTGCGTCGAACTGTGGAAACGCGCCACCTCGCTCGGCGGCGTCGAAAGCCTGATCGAGCACCGCGCCTCGATCGAAGGCGAAGGCTCGCCCTGTCCGGCCGATCTGCTGCGCCTCTCGGTCGGCCTCGAAGACGTCGATGAACTCCATTTCGATTTAACCCGCGCTCTCACCATGGCTGTTTGACGATGAAACCCATTGCTGTTGCCATCATTTGCAAGACGCCGATGCCCGGCAAGTCGAAGACTCGGCTGTCGCCGCCGCTGGCGCCGGAAGAATGCGCGGCGATCTCGTCCTGCTTCATTCGCGATCTGGCGCGGACCATCCACTCGCTCGCCGACGACGGCGACGTCGCCGCCGCCGCGGTCTACACGCCGTTCGGCACCGAACCGGTATTGCGGCGCATGCTGCCGGACGGCTTCCATTTCACGCTGCAAGGCGACGGCGATCTCGGCGCGCGCCTGTTGAAGGGCACGGCCGATCTCATCGATGGCGGCTTCGGCGGCGCCATTCTCGTCAATTCCGACTCGCCGACCTTGCCGAAGGCGATCCTGCGCGCGGCGGTCGATGCCGTGCGGCAGGGAGCCGAGAGCGGCGGCGACAACGTCGTGCTCAGCCCGGCTTTCGACGGCGGCTATACGCTGATCGGCCTGTCGAAGCCGCATGAACGGCTTTTCGACATGATGCCGTGGAGCACCCCAGAGGTGTACGACCTCACCGTGGCGCGCGCCGCCGAGATCGGCCTGCCGGTCGTCAATGTGCCGGGCTGGTACGACGTCGATGACGCCAGGTCCTATGCCATGCTAGAAGACGAAGTGCTGCGCGGCGTTGCGCCGTCTTTCGCCGCGCCGGGGCTGAAAGGCGCTGCCGCGCCGGCCACCACGCGCTTCGTGCGCGAGCGGCAGGGCGCGCTGGTGCAGGCCTGACGCCATGCGGCTCGTTTCGGGGGAGACGTTCGTCAGCGTCGTCATTCCTTGCCTTAATGAGGAAGAGCCGATCGCCGGCGTCGTGCACGAGGTTTTGGCGCAGGGCGTCGATGAAGTGATCGTCGTCGATAACGGTTCGACCGACCGCACCGCGGCGCGCGCCGCCGAAGCCGGTGCTCGCGTCATCGCCGAGCCGGTGCGCGGTTATGGCCGCGCCTGCGCCGCCGGCGCTGCGGCGCTGTCGCCGCGCACCGAGATCGTCTGCTTTCTCGACGGCGACGGCAGCGACGTGCCGGCCTTCATGGCCGACGTCGTCGGCCCGGCCGCCGATAACCAGGCCGATTTCGTCATGGGCTCGCGGCTCAAAGGCAAACGTGAGCCGGGCAGCATGACGCCGCAGCAGGTGCTGGCCGGCTGGCTCGCCGGTCTGCTCTTGCGCATGACTTACGGCGTGCGCTTTACCGACATGTCGCCTTTCCGTGCGTTACGCGCCGACCGGCTGCGGGTGCTCGGCATGCAGGAAATGACCTATGGCTGGAATCTCGAGATGCAGATGCGCGCCGCCGCGGCGGGCTGGCGTATCCTCGAAGTGCCGGTCGATCACCGCTGCCGCCAGGGCGGCGTGTCGAAAGTCTCCGGCAACCTGATTGCCGGCGTGAAGGCGGCGTGGAAGATTATCACGACCTTCCTGCGACTCGCCGCAACGTTGCGCCGGCGGCCGCCGCGAGAATTGCATCTGCACGGCGAGATACGCGACGGGAAAGTCTGATCATGCATGTTCTGTTGACCGGCGGCGCCGGGTTCATTGGCCGGCACGTGCTGCGTGAATTGCTGGCGCGTGGTCATGACGTGCGTGTGCTCGACTCACTGCGGCCGGACGTGCATGCCGACGGCAGGACCGCGCCGCTCGACGGCGCCGAACTCGTCGTCGCCGACGTACGCGACGCTTCCGCCGTCGATGCCGCGCTCAAGGGCGTCGATGCGGTGCTGCATCTCGCCGCCAAGGTCGGTCTCGGCGTCGCGGTGAGTGATCTGCCAGATTACGCCTCGTCGAACGACGCCGGCACCGCCGAGATCCTCGCCGGCATGGCGCGGGCGAAGATCACGCGGCTGACCTTGGCGAGTTCGATGGTCGTCTATGGCGAAGGCGTCGGCCTGTGCGACACGCATGGCGAGGTGCGCCCCGGTCCGCGCCTCGAATCCGAACTGAAGCAGCAGAACTTCGAGCCGCCGTGCCCGCATTGCGGCAAGCCGCTCAAGCCGGCGCTGGTGACCGAGGATGCCGCGCCCGATCCGCGCAACGCCTATGCCACCAGCAAGCTCGCGCAGGAGTACTACGCCTCGAACTGGGCGCGCGTCACCGGCGGGGCGGTCGCGGCGCTGCGCTATCATAATGTCTATGGCCCCGGCATGCCGCGAGACACGCCCTATGCCGGCGTCGCCGCCATCTTTACCTCGGCGCTGAAGAACGGCGAGGCGCCGAGCGTGTTCGAGGACGGCCGCATGCGCCGCGATTTCATTCACGTGCGCGATGTTGCCGCCGCCACCGTCGATGCCTGCGAGAAGCACGAGAGCGGCGTACGCGCCTTCAATGTCGGCTCCGGCACGCCGCGCACGGTCGGCGACATGGCGCTGGCTCTGGCGCAGGCGCTGAAAGGCCCGCTGCCCATCGTCACCGGCGGCTATCGGCTCGGCGACGTTCGCCACATTACGGCGGACTCCTCGCGGCTCAAGCGCGAACTCGGCTGGAAGCCGCAGGTGGAGTTCGCCGGCGGCATGGCGGAGCTCGCGGGGCTCTGACCCGTCATCCTGAGGTGCGAGCGCGAAGCGCGAGCCTCGAAGGATGCGCGGGCTGTGAGTCACGGGCCGTCGCCCTTCGAGGCTCGCCTGCCATAGCGCGCAAGTGCGCCATGGCACGCTCGCACCTCAGGGTGACGGATCCTACACCTGCAAATATCGTTGCCTGACCGTGGCATCCGCGCCGAGCTCGGCCGAAGTGCCGCTCCACACCGTGCGGCCCTTTTCGACCACGACGTGACGGTCGGCGATCTTCATCAGCGCGTTGATGTGCTTGTCGACGACGAGGATGGCCTGGCCTTCCTTCTTCAGCAGAGACAGGCAGTTCCAGATCTCGGTTCTGATTTTCGGCGCCAGACCCTCGGTCGCCTCGTCGAGGATCAGCAGCTTGGGATTGGTCATCAGCGCGCGGCCGATCGCCAGCATCTGCTGCTCGCCGCCCGACAACTGATTGCCCATGTTGTTCTTGCGCGCCGCCAGCGATGGGAAAAATTGGTAGACGCGTTGCAGCGTCCATTGCGCCTTGCCGAAACGCGCGGCGCCGGTGGCGATCAAATTCTCCTCGACCGAGAGTGTCGGGAAGATCTGGCGGCCTTCCGGCACCAGGCCGATGCCGGCCTGCGCGATGGAGTAAGGCGGCAGGCCGATCAGCGACGTGCCGTCGAAGCGGGCATGGCCCGACAGCGGCGGCACCAGGCCCATCAGCGCAAAGATGGTCGTCGTCTTGCCCATGCCGTTGCGGCCGATCAGCGTCACCACCTCGCCGTCGTTGACGGCAAACGAGATGTCGAACAGCACCTGGGCGGGGCCGTAGGCGGCGGCGAGGTTCTCGACGTGGAGCATTATTCGAGCTCCTCGCCGAGATAGGCCTGCATCACCGCCGGATCGTTGCGCACCGCTTCCGGCTCGCCGCTCGCCAGCACGCGGCCATAGGTCAGCACTGAGATTTTATCCGCCAGTGCGAACACCGCGTTCATGTCGTGCTCGACCAGCAGCATGGCGAAGCGGCCCTTGAGCTTCTTGAGCACGGTGACGATGCGCTCGGATTCCTCCGGGCCGGTGCCGGCCATCGGCTCATCGAGCAGCAGCAGTTTGGGTTCGAGCGCCAGCGCGATCGCCAGTTCCAGCGCCCGCTTTTCGCCGTGTGAGAGATGCGCGGCGACGATGTCGGCTCTGCCGTCGAGGCCGACCTCGGCGAGCGCCGCCATCGCCGCGTCGTTGAGTTCGCGCTCCGCCGCGGCGGGCTTGAGGAAGCGAAAGCTGGAGCCGGAGCGCGCCTGCACCGCGAGCGCGACATTCTCCAGCGCCGAAAAGCGCGGCAGCACCGAGGTGATCTGAAACGAGCGGGCGAGCCCCAGCTTGGCGCGCTCGTAAGGCGGCAGCGCCAGGATGTCGGTGCCGTTGAGCAGGATGCGGCCGTCGTCGGGGCTCAAGGTGCCGGAGATCTGGTGGATCAGCGTCGTCTTGCCGGCGCCGTTCGGTCCGATCACGGCGTGCAGCTCGCCGGGTCCGATCTCCAGCGTCACGCCGTCGGTGACGACGAGGCCGCCGAACGACTTGCGCAGATTCTCGATCAGCAGCACGGCGTCGCTCACGGCGTCAGCCTCGCCTTGATAGAGGCGAGAAGGCCGGTGAGGCCGCCGCGCGCGAACAGCACGATGAGCACCAGCATCGGGCCGAAGATCAGCTTCCAGTTCTCGGTGAAGCCGGCCAGCACCTCTTCGAGCAGCAGATAGGACGCCGCGCCGACAATGGCGCCGTACAAGGTGCCGATGCCGCCGAACAGCACCATGATGATCAGTTCGCCGGAACGCTGCCACGACATGTAGGCCGGGCTGACGAATTCGGTGGCGTTGGCGAGGAGGAAGCCGGCGAGGCCGCCGAGACAGCCGGCCAGCACATAGCCGACGCGCTGAAAACGGAACACGTCGTAGCCGACGGTCGCCATGCGCGTCGGGTTCTCGCGCGCGCCGCGAAACACGCGGCCGAAGCGCGACGCGACCACGGCGCGGCACAACAGGTAGGATGCGACGAGGAAACCCAACGTCGCGTAATACAGGGCGCGGTCGCTGCCGAACACGGATAGGCCGAACAAGGTCGAGCGCGACGGCAGCGTGATGCCGTCGTCGCCGCCATAGGGCGCCAGCGAGCCGGCGATGAAATAAGCCATCTGGCCGAAGGCCAACGTGATCATGATGAAGTAAACGCCGCTGGTGCGCAGGCAGATCGTGCCGGTGACATAGGCGAAGGCGGCGCTGACGATCAGCGCCAGCGGCAGCGTGATCGCCATGTCGGTGACGCCATGCGCGCCGCAAATCGCGACGGTGTAGGCGCCCAGCCCGACGAAGGCGGCGTGGCCGAAAGTGACAAGGCCGCCGAAGCCGCACAGGAGATCGACCGCCAGCGCCGCGATGGCGAACACCATGACGCGCGTGATCAACCCGAGCACATAGCTTTCCGGGCCGAAGGCGGCGGCGAACGGCACCAGCGCCAGCAGGATGAACATGGCGGCGACGGCGCCATTGAAGCGCGCTGTGCGCGGCGACGGCTTGTCGGCGGCGAGCGTGGTCATCACGAGCGCCCTTTCGCCGGGAACAGGCCGGCCGGCCGGAAATACAGCACCAGCGCCATCAGCACGTAGATCAGCATCGAGGCGAGCGCGGGCCCGACGGTGCGCGCCGGCGAGGGCGGCATCACGAGGCGCAGGATGTCGATCATGAACGAGCGGCCGAGCGTATCGACGAGGCCGATCAGCAGCGCGGCGATGAAGGCGCCGCGCATCGAGCCGATGCCGCCGATGACGATGACGACGAAAGCAAGGATCAGCACCGAGTCGCCCATGCCGGGCTCGACCGACAGGATCGGCGCGATCATGGCGCCGGCGAAGGCGGCAAGCATGGTGCCGAAGCCGAACACGATCATGAACAAGCGGCGGATATCGACGCCGAGCGCGGAGACGATGCGCGCATGCGTGGCGCCGGCGCGCACCAGCATGCCGACGCGCGTCTTGCTGACGAGGATATAGAGGATGAGCGCGACGATGAGGCCGGAGGCGATGATGACCAGCCGCCACACCGGATAGACCATGCCCGGCATCAGCGACACCACGCCGGCGAGCGCGTCCGGGATCGGCAGGTTGAGCGGCGCGGCGCCCCACACCACCTTCACGCCCTGGTTCAGGAAGATGATGATGCCGAAGGTGGCGATCACCTGTTCGAGATGGTCGCGGTCATAGAGCTGGCGGAAGACGGTGAATTCGAGCAGCAGGCCGAGCGCCAGCGCCGCGGCGAGCGCCAGCA
Organism: Pseudolabrys sp.; assembly: GCA_026125895.1. Lineage (GTDB taxonomy): Bacteria > Pseudomonadota > Alphaproteobacteria > Rhizobiales > Xanthobacteraceae > Pseudolabrys. The sequence goes on from JAHCKG010000001.1 coordinate 245,705, forward strand.
CCAGCGCCAGCACGAAGGAGCCGGTGAGGGCGTAGAACATCACCGCGAGATAGGCGCCCAGCATGTACTGGACGCCGTGCGCGAGGTTGATGAAGTCCATGACGCCGAACACCAGCGTCAGCCCGGCCGCGATGAGGAACAGCAGCACGCCGAACTGCAGGCCGTTGAGGATCTGGACGATGACGAGGGTGAGGGACATCTTTTTTCTTACCCTCCCCCTTGTGGGGAGGGTCGCAGGCCGAGCGCAGCGAGGGCTGCGGGGTGGGGGTAGGTGATGGTGTTCATGCTGTTACCCCCACCCGGCTCACTTCGTTCTTCACCCTCCCCACATAGCTCGCCGAACGGCGAGCGTTGCTCGCCTATGGGGGAAGGTGAAGAAAGCTACTTCATCGGACAATCTTTGGCGTGCGGATCCTGGTAATCCGTGAACACCTTCTTGTCGATCGAAGTGGCGAACTTGTCGCCGACCTGCACCACCTTCACCTGGTAGAAGTCCTGGATCGGGTAGTGGTTGTTGCCGAACTTGAACTTGCCGCGCAGCGAGGTGAACGGCGCCTTCATCATGGCCGCGCGCAGCGCGTCCTTGTTGTCGGTCTTGCCGCCGGTCGCCTTGAGGGCGCCGTCGATCAGGAGGCCGGCGTCGTAAGCCTGGAAGGCGTAGGAGGCGGGAATGGCGCCGCCATATTCCTTCTCGTAGCCGGCGACGAACTTCTTGTTCTGCGGCGTGTCGAGATCGGGCGCCCAGTTGGCGCCGCCGAAGAAGCCGAGCGCGGCTTCCTTCTGCGCCGGCAGCGTCGATTCATCGACGGTGAAGGCGGAGAGGAACTTCACCTTGTCGGCGAGGCCGGCCTGGCGGAACTGCTTGACGAAGTTCACGCCCATGCCACCCGGCAGGAACACGAACACCGCGTCGGCGCCGGAGGCCTGGATGCGCGACAGCTCGGCCGAGTAATCGAGCTGGTTGAGCGGCACATAGACTTCGTCGGCGAGTTCGCCCTTGTAGAAGCGCTTGAAGCCGGCGAGCGAGTCCTTACCCGCCGGATAGTTCGGCGCCATGATGAACGGCTTCTTGATGCCGGAATCCTGCGCGTATTTGCCCATCACCTCGTGGTTCTGGTCGTTCTGATAAGAGGTGACGAAGAAGTTCGGGTTGCAATCCTTGCCGGCGAAGTTCGAGGTGCCGGCGTTCGGCGAGATGAGGATGGCGTTGCTCTCCGTCACCGGCTTCATGATGGCGACGAGGATGTTGGAGAAAATCGGGCCGACGACGAAATCGACCTTGTCGCGATCGACCAGCGCCTTGGCCTTCGACACGGCGACGTCGGGCTTGAGCTCGTCGTCCTGCACGATGAGCTCGACCTCGCGGCCGCCCAGCTTGCCGCCATTGTCCTTGATCGCGAGCTGCAGGCCGTTGCGCAGTTGCTGGCCGAGCACCGCCGCCGGACCCGACAAGGTCGTGACGACGCCGATCTTCAACTTCTCCTGCGCAAAGGCGGCATTCTGCGCGCCGCCCGCGACCATGAGCGCGGCCATGCCGGCCGACATCAACAATGCTTTTTTCATGTGCTCCACCCCTTCCCGAAAAACGCGCGCCGGTTTGGGTGCCAAAGTGCACGCCCCCATGCGCGCTGCCAAACTATGCCCGGACCGGTACGCCGTGGCTACTGGACTTCGCCATGGGGACTGGACCCGGGTTATTTTAAGTATAAAATATCTCTCCTGGGAAGCCCTATCTTTGGGCGGGATGGGACTAGAGATGGGCGTTTACCGCGATGGCGGGTTTGTCGCGCCGGCAAAACCGGGCGTGCTAAATTGGCCGCCAGGTTCCGCTCGAGAGGATGAACGCGTTGCCGTTCGGCATTCTACCCGCGACGCTGAAATCATGGCTCGCCCAGCGCGCCGCCGCTGCCGCGCGCCCGCCCGAGCCGCCTGTTGTGAACAACCGGAGTGACGACATGACGCTGACCGCAGGGATCACCAAGGCCGGCACCGGCATCGAGGGCATCTCGTGGAATATTCTCGGCCAGACCTATGTGCCGAAGACCTTGTGCGAGAGCTCGTTCTCCTGGCATGCGACATTTCCGCCCGGCACCTTCGTGCCGCCGCACATCCATCCGACGCAGGACGAGTTCATCTACCTGTTCGAAGGACGGCTCGATCTGATGCTCGACGGCAAGGATTTCATCGCCACCGCCGGCGACGTCATCCGCCTGCCGATGGGGCTGCCGCACGGCATCTTCAACAAGCAGGAGCAGACGGTGAAGTGCTTCTTCTGGGTGTCGCCGACGCGCAAGCTCTACGACCTGTTCTGGGCGATCCACTCGATGAAGGAGCAGAAGCCCGAGGAAGTCGTCGCCCTGTCGGCGCGCCACGAAGTCATGTTCCTGCCGCCGCCGGCGGAATGACACTTATTCCCTCCCCGGCACGGGGAGGGTGGCGCGCCATCGGCGCGCCGAATGGGGAGAAATCCGCGTCAAAGCCGGGCCTGTGCCCGGCTTTTTCACGTCGGATTTCAATGCGGACAATTTGAGCGGCCGCCTATGCGGTCCGTTCACCCTGCGCCACCCGCGCTCCGAACCCATCGCCTTGGCATGCATTGCCTGACGGACGGGGTAAGGTCGTGGAAATCATACTGGTTCTTGAAATTGTGCTGTTCGCGGCGGCTTTCGCGGCGCTTCACCGGGCGCTGCGCCAGCGCGTGGAAGAGGCGGCGCGCTGGGAGGCGTCCGTCGCGGCCGAGATGAACCGCTCGGCGCGCGCCATCCCGCCGCGGACGGCGGACGGGCCGGCGCCGGCCGTCGATCGGGACACCGGTTATCGCGGCGACACCGTGCAGTCGGCGGTGTCGTAAGGTCTCGCGACCTCGTCCTCGCTCTCCTCTCACCCTCCCCCTTGTGGGGAGGGTCGACCGCCGAAGGCGGTCGGGGTGGGGGTCGAGGACGAGCGCGATTACCCCCACCCCGCTCGCTGTCGCTCGCGACCCTCCCCACAAGGGGGAGGGTAAAGAAAGAAGCAGCCGCATAGACAGTGTCGTCCCCGCCGTAGCCGTTCGAAGAACGGCGTTCTTTCAGAACGCCTGTGCTCCTTCGTCGTCCCCGCTAAGGCGGGGACCCATACGCCGTGTGCTCTCGATGGCGCAGTGGATATGGGTCCCGGGCCTCACTGCGCTCGCCCGGGACGACGGAGAAACCTACGCCGCCTTGTTGACCTGGCCCTTGGCAAAACCCGCGGTCGAGGCATAGCCGCGTACGATCGCCTTGCGCTCTTCATAGGAGAGGACGTCATCAATATTGCCGAAGCCATCCGGTGCGCGCGCTTCGATGGCGTCGATGACGCCCTCCGGCCCGCCCTTGCGGTTCATCAGCACGATCTGCGTCGTCATCGGCAGGCGTTCCTGATCGTACTGCCATAGGCCGTGCATGACATTGTCGGCGGCGAGCAGCCGGTCGGCGAGGCAGCGCGCATCGAGGATGGCCTGAGAGGCGCCGTTGGAGCCGACCGGATACATCGGATGCGCGGCGTCGCCGAGCAGGGTGACGCGGCCATGCGACCAGCGCGGCAGCGGCTCGCGGTCGCACAACGGATATTCCCAGAACTCAGCCGAAGCTTCGATCAGATGCGACACGTCGAGGAACGGCAGCTTGAACTTCTCGACATAGGGCCGCAGGTCGTCCCAGCGGCCGGGCCGCGACCAGTCTTCCTTGCGCGGCGTCGTGCCGCCGGCCGCCACCTTGGCCATCACGGCCCAGTTGGTGAGGCGGCGATCCGGCGCCGAGCCCGCGGCGATCGGATAGAGCACGAACTTCGCCTCCATGCCGCCGGCGATGATCATCGAGCGGCCGGTGCCGAACTGCGGCCAGTCCACGGCGCCGCGCCACAACAAGGTGCCGTTCCAGATCGCCGGGCTTTCCTGCGGAAACAGTTTGGCGCGCACGAAGGAGTGGATGCCGTCGGCGCCGATCAGCACGTCGCCGCGCGCGGTCTTGATGTGGCGGCCCTGGCGGTCGAAAAAGTAAGCGGAGACGCCGGACTCGTCCTGCATGAAATGGCCGAGGCGGTGGCCGGTCATGACCTTGCCTTCGCCGAGGCGGGCGCGGGCGGCCTGGTAGATGACGCCTTGCAGGCGGCCGCGATGGATCGAGAACTGCGGCACCTCGAAGCCGGCATCCGTGCCGCGCAGTTCGTGCCACACGGTCTGGCCGAAGCGGTTGGCGTAAGTCAGCTCGTAGGTGCGGATCGCCACGGCGTCGAGCCGCTCGAGCAGGCCGAGATCTTTCAGTTCTTTGATGGCGTGGGGCAGGGTGTTGATGCCGACGCCGAGCTCGCGGATGGTGTCGGACTGCTCATAGACCTCGCAGTCGATGCCGCGCGCATGGCACATCAGCGCTGTGGTCAGGCCGCCGACGCCGCCGCCGATAATGATCGCCTTCATCACGCACCACTCGTTGTTACGCGCAGTCCCAGCACTAAATTCATTGCATCCAAGGGCTTAAGCGGCAACCCTGGTCGCCAAACAGGGTGAACAGTCGCCCTGCCGCAGCCTGGCCGGTTCCCCCTGTGTGAGTTACTTTAAGCCTAAAATATTTAGGTTGCTAATATCAAATCGCTTGCGCAAAATGTGCCGGCACGAGCGATGGAGCGGCCGATGCGAGCGGCAATGCGGACGGTCATTCTGGGCGGCGGCCCGGGCGGTCTCTATTTTGCGATTTCGCTGAAATTGCGCAACCCCGCGCACGAAGTCGTGGTGGTCGAGCGCAACCGGCCCAACGACACCTTCGGTTGGGGCGTGGTGCTGTCGGAAGACACGCTCGGCAATCTCGACGCCAACGATCCCGTGAGCGCCAAGGCGATCCGCGACGGCTTCGTCTACTGGGATGACGTCGCCGTGCACTATCGCGGCGCGGTGATGCGCTCCGGCGGCCACGGCTTCTCCGGCATCGGCCGCATGCGGCTGCTCAACATTCTGCAGGATCGCGCCCGCGAACTCGGCGTCGAACTGCGTTTCGAGACCGAGGCGCAGGACGTTTCTGCCTACAAGGACTACGACCTCATCGTCGGCGCCGACGGCGTCAATTCCCGCGTCCGTGCGCAGTTCGCCGACGTGTTCAAGCCGGACATCGACGTGCGCGCCTGCAAATATATCTGGCTCGGCACGCACCAGAAATTCGACGACGCCTTCACTTTCATCTTCGAAGAGACCGAGCCCGGCTGGATCTGGGTGCACGCCTACCAGTTCAACGCCGACATGGCGACGTTCATCGTCGAGTGCTCGGAGGAGACCTGGAAGAAGTCCGGCTTCGACAAGATGTCGACGGACGAGACCATCGCCCGTTGCGAAAAGATCTTCGCCAAATACCTCAACGGCAATGCGCTGATCTCGAATGCCAAGCATCTGCGCGGCTCGGCCTGGCTCAACTTCAACCGCGTTCTGTGCGAGCGGTGGTCCGCGGGCAATGTCGTGCTGCTTGGCGACAGCTCGGCGACCGCGCATTTCTCCATCGGCTCCGGTTCCAAGTTGGCGATGGAGAGCGCCATTGCGCTCGCCAATTATCTCGACACCGAAAAGGACATGGGCGCTGCCTTCGCCCGCTACGAGGACGAGCGCCGCACAGAAGTGCTGCGGTTGCAGAGCGCGGCGCGCAATTCGACCGAATGGTTCGAGGAGGTCGAACGCTACCTGCATCTCGATCCGGTGCAGTTCAATTATTCGCTGCTCACCCGTTCGCAGCGCATCAGCCACGAGAACCTGCGCGCCCGCGACGCCAAATGGCTGGCCGGCGCCGAGCAATGGTTCGATCAGCAGGCGACCGGAACGAAGCCGAATACGGCACGGCGGCCGATGTTCGTGCCGCTGCGCGTGCGCGGCGTCGAACTCAAGAACCGCGTCGTCGTCTCGCCGATGGCGCAATACCGCGCCGTCGATGGCAACCCGACCGACTGGCATCTGGTGCATTACGCCGAGCGCGCCAAGGGCGGCGCCGGCCTCGTTTTCACCGAGATGACCTGCGTGTCGCCGGAAGGCCGCATCACGCCGGGCTGCACCGGCATGTACACGGCCGAGCACGAAGCCGCGTGGAAGCGCATCGTCGATTTCGTCCACGCCGAATCCGACGCCAAGATTGCGCTACAGCTCGGCCATGCCGGGCCGAAGGCTTCGACGCAGCTCGGCTGGGAAGACAGCGACGCGCCGCTCGCTGACGGCAACTGGCCAATCGTCTCGGCCTCCGACGTACCATGGAGCCCGCAGAACCAGACGCCACGCGCGGTGACCCGGGCCGACATGGACAAGGTTCGCGACGATTTCGTCCGCGCCGCCGAGATGGGCCAGCGCGCCGGCTTCGACTGGCTGGAGCTGCACTACGCGCACGGCTATCTGATGTCGGCCTTCATCACGCCGGTGACCAACCGGCGCACCGACGAATACGGCGGTAGCCTCGAAAACCGCCTGCGTTTTCCGCTCGAGGTGTTCCACGCGGTGCGCAAGGTCTGGCCCGATAACAAGCCGATCTCGGTGCGAATCTCCGCCAATGACTGGATCGGCTCCAAAGGCGTCACCCCGCAGGATGCCGTCGAGATCGCGCGCATCCTGCACGAGGCCGGCGTCGACATGGTCGATGTCTCGGCGGGTCAGACCTCGCTGGAGGCCAAGCCGGTCTACGGCCGCATGTTTCAGACGCCGTTCTCCGACCGCATCCGCAACGAGGCCGGCGTCGCCACGCTCGCCGTCGGCAACATCTACGAGCCCGATCACGTCAACTCGATCCTGATGGCTGGCCGCGCTGATCTCGTGTGTCTTGCGCGTCCGCATCTCGCCGACCCGTACTGGACTTTGCACGCTGCGGCCGAAGCCAACGAACGCGGCATCAGCTGGCCGAAGCCGTATTGGCCCGGCCGCGATCAGATGTATCGCCTCAAGTCGCGCCCCGACGTCATGACGGGGAAGGTGTAATGGCGCCGCCCGCCGGCAAGCTCCTTTCGGGCAAGCACGCGCTGGTGACAGGCGGCGGCTCCGGCATCGGCGCTGCCATCGCGCGTGCGCTGGCCGCCGAAGGCGCGGTGCTGTCGCTCGCCGGCCGTCGCAAGGAGCCGCTCGAGGCGATGGCGAAGCAGTTGCCGAAGGCGGCAGCAATCGTCGCCGACGTCACCCACGAGTTCGATTGCCAGGCGATGGCGGATCAGGCCCATGCGGCGCATGGTCCGATCGACATCGTCATCGCCAATGCCGGCATGGCGGCGAGCAGCCCGGCGGCCAAGATCGACGCCGCGCACTGGCAGCAGATGATCGGCGTCAATCTCACGGGCGCCTTCAACACCGTGCACGCCGCTCTTGCCGACGTGACGCGCCAACCGGGCGGCCGCATCGTCTTCATCGCCTCGACAGCGGGGCTTAAAGGCTACCCCTATGTCGCGGCCTATGTCGCCGCCAAGCACGGCGTCGTCGGTCTGATGCGCGCGCTCAGCGTCGAACTGGCGCGCAAGGGCACCACGGTGAACGCCGTGTGCCCCGGTTTCACCGAGACTCCGCTGCTCGCCGGCGCCGTCGACAATATAACCGCGAAGACCGGCCGCAGCGCAGACGCCTCGCGCGCCGAACTGGCGAAAGACAATCCGCATGGCCGGCTGATCACGCCGGAGGAAGTTGCCGCGACCGTCGCCTGGCTCTGCGCGCCGTCGTCGGCGTCGGTCAATGGACAGGCCATCGCCGTAACCGGAGGTCCGGTATGACGACCGCGAAGCTCAACCCCGTCGCACGCCCGCTCAGCAAGCAGCGGCTGCGGCTGTGGCTGCGGCTGCTGCGCGCCGCGCGCGCCATCGAAGGTGAACTGCGCGAGCGCCTGCGCAAGGAATACGCGATCACCATGCCGCAATTCGACGTCATGGCGGCGCTGGCGCGCAAGCAGGCCGGCATGAACATGACCGAACTGTCGCGCATGCTGATGGTGTCGAACGGCAACGTCACCGGCATCATCGACCGGCTCACGGCTGAGAAGCTGGTGCTGCGGCAGGCGCCGGCCAACGATCGCCGGTCCTTCATCGTTCGCCTGACGCCGAAAGGCGCGACGCAATTTGCCGTTGTCGCCAAGGCGCATGAGGGTTGGGTCGACGAGCTGCTGGCCGATTTCGACGCCGCCGAGGCGGATCATCTGATTGAGATGCTGGGCGGCCTCGCGTCGTCCAGCCATGGAGAAGCACAATCATGAGCATGGCGGGTTATAAGCCGAAGCATTTCAACTGGCGCGTCGAAGGCAAGGTGGCGGTGATGTCGCTCAACCGCCCGGAGCGCAAGAACCCGATCACCTTCGAATCCTACGCCGAGATGCGCGATACGTTCCGCGAGCTCGTCTATGCCGACGATATCAAGGCGGTGGTGATCGCCTCGAACGGCGGCAATTTCTGCTCCGGCGGCGACGTGCACGACATTATCGGTCCGCTGCTCGACAAGGACATGAAGGGCCTGCTCGCCTTCACCCGCATGACCGGCGATCTGGTCAAGGCGATGAACTCCTGCCCGCAGCCGATCATCGCCGCGGTCGATGGCGTCTGCGTTGGCGCCGGCGCGATGATCGCGCTGTTCTCCGACATGCGGATCGGCACGCTGGCCGCCAAGACGGCGTTCCTGTTCACGCGCGTTGGATTGGCGGGATGCGACATGGGCGCCTGCGCCATGCTGCCGCGCGTCATCGGCCAAGGCCGCGCCGCCGAACTCTTGTACACCGGCCGCGTGATGTCGGCCGAGGAAGGCGAGCGCTGGGGCTTTTTTAACAGGCTGACCGATCCGGCGCAGCTCGAGGCCGACGCGATCGAACTGGCGCAGCGCCTTGCCGCCGGACCGACGTTTGGCCACATGATGACCAAGACCATGCTGGCGCAGGAATGGTCGATGTCGCTGCCGATGGCGATCGAGGCCGAAGCGCAGGCGCAGGCGATCTGCATGCAGACGCAGGATTTCCGCCGCGCCTACGAAGCCTTCGTCGCCAAGGGCAAGCCGGTGTTCGCGGGGGATTGATGGCGATGCATTGCCTCACACTCCGCTCATTCCCGCGAAAGCGGGAATCCAGTTCTTGGCTTTCTGGGTCCCCGCTCATAGGCGTTCTGAAAGAACGCCGTTCTTCGAACGGCTATGCGCGGGGACGAGCGGATGAGGGTGCTTGCATCGGAGTTTGCGACCATGCCCGATAAATCCTTCCTCACCTGGCCGTTCTTCGCCGACACGCACCGCGACTATGCGGGCAAGATCGACGCCTGGGCGCAGGCCAACCTGCAGCATGTCGATCACCACGACGTCGATGCCGCCTGCCGCAAGTTGGTGAAAGCACTCGGGCAGTGCGGTTTCCTGACGCACACCGCACCGGCGACCGAGAAGGACAAGCTCGACGTTCGCACTTTGGCGCTGTCGCGCGAGACGCTGGCGCGGCATTCGGGGCTCGCCGATTTCGCCTTCGCCATGCAGGGCCTCGGCGCCGGGCCGATCTCGCTGTTCGGTTCGGCCGACCAGCGTGCAGCGTGGTTGCCGAAGACGCGGGCCGGCGAGGCCATCGCCGCCTTCGCGCTGTCGGAAGCCGCGTCCGGCTCCGACGTCGCCAACATCACCACCTCAGCACGCCGTGACGGCGATCACTACGTCATCGACGGCGAGAAGACCTGGATCTCCAACGGCGGCATTGCCGATCTCTACGTCGTCTTCGCCCGCACCGGTGAGGCGCCGGGCGCCAAGGGCCTGTCGGCCTTTATTGTCGAAGGCTCCAATCCCGGCCTGTCGATCGCCGAGCGCCTCGAGGTCATCGCGCCGCATCCGCTGGCGCGCCTCGCCTTCAAGAATTGCCGCGTGCCGGCCTCGGCGCTGGTCGGCAAGCCGGGCGACGGTTTCAAGATCGCGATGGCGACGCTCGATGTCTTCCGCACCACGGTCGGCGCCGCCGCGCTTGGCTTTGCCCGCCGCGCGCTCGACGAGACCGTCAGCCGCGCCGGGTCGCGCCACCTGTTCGGCGCGCCGCTTGGCGAGTTGCAGATGGTGCAGGGTCACATCGCCGACATGGCTCTCGATATCGATGCGGCGGCGCTTCTCATTTATCGCGCGGCGTGGACCAAGGACATGGGCGCGGCGCGGGTGTCGCGCGAGGCGGCGATGGCCAAGCTTTACGCGACCGAATCCGCGCAGCGCGTCATCGACGCCGCGGTGCAGATCCACGGCGGCGACGGCGTTCGCTCCGGCCATCCGGTCGAGACTTTGTATCGAGAAATCCGGGCGCTCCGCATCTATGAGGGCGCGTCCGACGTGCAGAAGATCATCATCAGCCGGGCAGTCACTTCCATGGCGGAGAGCGCTAAACATGCCTGACATCAAACTGGGTCCCACCGCCCATGTCGATACGTTCGCGCGTGACAACCTGCCGGCCTTCGATCTGTGGCCGCAGATTTTGCTCGACCGGCCGGAATTTCAGTATCCGGAGTATCTCAACGCCGCCGTCGAACTGACCGACCGCAATGTCGAGCGCGGCTTTGGCGACAATATCGCGCTGATCGGCAATGGCCGCCGCCGCACCTACAAGGAACTGACCGACTGGTCGAACCGGCTCGCCCATGCGCTGGTCGAGAATTACGGCGTCAAGCCGGGCCATCGCGTGCTGATCCGATCCGGCAACAATCCGGCGCTGGTCGCCGCCTGGCTCGCCGCCACCAAGGCCGGCGCCGTCGTCGTCAACACGATGCCGATGCTGCGCGCCGGCGAACTCTCAAAGATCGTCGACAAGGCCGAGATCAGCCTCGCTTTGTGCGACAGCCGCATCGCCGATGAACTGATCGCCTGCGCCAAGACCAGCAAATTCCTCAAGCAGGTCGTGCCGTTCGACGGCACGCAGAACCACGACGCCGAGCTCGACCGCATTGCGCTCGACAAGCCGGTCAAGTTCGACGCGGTGAAGACCGGCCGCGACGATGTCGCGCTGCTCGGCTTCACCTCCGGCACCACCGGCGAGCCGAAGGCGACCATGCACTTCCACCGCGATTTGCTGATGATCGCCGATGGTTATGCCCGCGAAGTGCTTGGCGTGACGCCGGAGGACGTGTTCGTCGGCTCGCCGCCGCTCGCCTTCACCTTCGGGCTCGGCGGCCTCGCCATCTTTCCGCTGCGCTTCGGCGCCGCGGCGACATTGCTGGAGAATGCCTCGCCGCCGAACATGATCCAGATCATCGAGACCTACAAGGCGACGATCTGCTTCACGGCGCCGACGGCCTATCGCGCCATGATGGCCGCGATGGACAAGGGGGCCGATCTGTCGTCGCTGCGCATCGCGGTGTCGGCCGGCGAGACGCTGCCGGCCCCGGTATTCGAGCAGTGGACGGCGAAGACCGGCAAGCCGATCCTCGACGGCATCGGCTCGACCGAGATGCTGCACATCTTCATCACCAACCGCATCGGCGACGCGCGCGCCGGCGCGACCGGCAAACCGGTCGGCGGCTACGTCGCCAAGGTGGTCGATGACAACATGAACGAGGTGCCGCGCGGTGAGATCGGCCGGCTGGCGGTGCGCGGACCGACCGGCTGCCGCTACCTCGCCGACAAGCGCCAGACCAATTATGTGCGCGACGGCTGGAACATCACCGGCGACACCTTCATGCAGGACGCCGATGGGTATTTCCATTTCGTCGCCCGCGCCGACGACATGATCATCTCGTCGGGCTACAACATCGCCGGCCCCGAGGTCGAAGCGGCGCTGCTGTCCCACGTCGATGTCGCCGAATGCGCGGTGATCGGCGCCAAGGACGCCGAGCGCGGCGAGATCGTCGCCGCCTATGTCGTGCTCAAGGCCAATGTCGAAGCCGACGAACTGTGCCGCAAGCGCCTGCAGGATCACGTCAAGGCGGTCATCGCGCCGTACAAGTATCCACGCGCGCTGCATTTCGTCGCTGCCTTGCCGAAGACGCAGACCGGCAAGATCCAGCGCTTCAAGCTGCGCGAGCAGGCGTGACGCCGAATTTGAACGAAAGTCCGGGAATCATATGAGCAAAGATTTCATCCAGGTTCTTCAACCCGACGGCTGGGCGCCGGCCAAGGGCTACGCCAACGGCATGGCGGCCGACGGCCGTCAGGTTTTCGTCGCCGGTCAGGTCGGCTGGAACGAGAAATGCGAATTTGTCAGCGACGAATTCGTCGCGCAGGTCGAGCAGGCCTTGAAGAACATCGTCGCGGTGCTGAAGCAGGCCGGCGGCGAGCCGCAGCACGTCGTGCGACTGACCTGGTATCTCACCGACAAGCGCGAATATCTGGCGCGGCCGAAGGAACTCGGCGAAGCCTATCGCCGCGTGATGGGGCGGCATTTCCCGACGATGTCGGCGATCGTGGTGGTGGCGCTGATCGAGGACCGCGCCAAGGTCGAGATCGAGGCGACCGCGGTCATTCCCCGCGGCTGAGACGGCTCTGCCGTTTCAGCTGATGCGCTGAGCCACCGGCTCGGCGCTGCTGTCCATGACGAAGGGCGTTTCCGGCTCGTCGCCGTCATGGGCGAGCATGTGCCGGTAGAGCTGTTCGAGCCTGAGATAGCGCTCGCGGCTTTCCTCGTCGTAGGTCGCCGCGGCGAGTTGCGCGCAGGTGTCCGCTTGCCGCTGCAGGCGTTTGGCGATCGTCATCGTCGATCCCTTCGGTTCGCCGAGTGACCGCATTGCAGCATCGATTCTGGTGCGGCGCAATATGAATTTCACGCAGATGTCATCGTCCCGCCATGCAGAATTGCGCGGGGCGGGAACGGGACGGGTTACAGCGCGCCGTACAAGCGGGCGAGCAGAAGCAGCAGCGCTGCCGCGAGAATGGCGCAACTGGCCTGCCAGACCAGCAGCGGATTGCGGTCGAGCAGCGGCGCCGGCCCGGCCTCGATATTGGCGGCGCCGGGATGGCGCAGATCGAACACGAACTCGGACAACGCTTCATAACGCCGGTTCGGGTCGGGGTGCACGGCGCGGCGCATCGCGCCATCGACCCAGGCCGGCACCTCGGGATTGACCGCCGTCGCCGGGCGGTACGTCAATTTCCGCGCCTGCGATGCGGTGCGCACCCTGGCGCTGTCGGCGCCATAGGGCAGTCGGCCGGTCAGCATCTGATAGGCGATGACGCCGAGCGAGAACAGATCGGCGCGCGGCGAGCCGGGGTCGCCGATCAGGCACTCCGGCGCGGTGTACTGAACGGTGCCCAGCACCGGCTCGCCGGAATCGGACGGCCCGGCCTCGGCAACGCCGGCGATGCGGGTCGAACCGAAGTCGATGATCTTCGCCGTGCCGGTGGCGTCGATCATGATGTTGTGCGGCCGCAAGTCCTGGTGAAGCATCTCCAGCCGGTGAAAAGCGGCAAGCCCGAGAGCGACCTGCTCGACGATCCGCCGCACCGTCTCCAGCGGCGGCCGCGGATTGTCGATCATCCACTGGTGCAAGGTCTGGCCCTCGACGAACTCGACGACCGTGTAGAGATAATTGCGCTTCCGCCTCAAGGCGTGCGGCTTCAGCACATAGGGGCTGGCGATGCGCCGCGCCACCCACTCCTCCATCATGAAGCGCTTCAGGTAACCCGGATCGCCGCGCAGGTCGATCGACGGGATTTTCAGCGCCACCGGCTCCTGCGTCTCGATGTCGGTGGCGAGATAGATGTGGCTGCGGCTGCTGGCATGCAATTCGCGGATGATGCGGTAGCCGTCGAAGACGGCACGGGCTTCGAGCAGCGGTGGCAGCGGCAGGTCGGCTGCCGCGCCGAGCACTTCGTTGGCGTCGCCATCCGGCACCTCATCGATGCGCACGATCTGGATCGTCAGATTGTCGGTGCTGCCGTTCTCGTAGGCTTCGTTGACGAGCGTAGCGGCGGCGCGATCGAGGTCGTCGGCGTTGTCGGCGATCACGTTGACCACATGCCGCGGCGCGACGTGCTCATAGACACCGTCGGTCGCCAGCACGAAGACGTCGCCCTCCGTCACGGGCAACGCCAGATAATCGAGCTCGATCTGCGAATCGACGCCGAGCGCACGGGCCAGATAGCTCTGCTCCGACGAGACGACGACGCGGTGGTCCTGCGTCAGTTGTTCGAGCGTCTGTCCGGATACGCGATAGACGCGGCTGTCGCCGATACTGAAGATATGCGCGGTCGCCGACTTGATGACGATGGCGCTGAAGGTGCAGACGTAGCCCTTGTCCTTGTCGTACTGATAGGGACTGTGCCGGGTCTGCGAATTCAGCCAGGAATTTGTCGCCGCCAGCACGCGGTGCACCGAGGTCTTCACTGACCAGGTTTCCGACGTGCAGTAATAGTCCGAGAGAAAGCTGCCGACCGCCGACTCGCTGGCGATGTGGCTGACATTGCTGCTGCTGATGCCGTCGGCAAGGGCGACAGCGACGCCCTTCAAGCTAAGCTGCGGCTCGTTCGGAACGATGGCGCCGTGGAAATCCTGATTGGCCGCCTTGCGGCCCTTGTCGGAATGCTGCCCGATCGAGATGCGCAATTCGCCAGGCATGGGTCATCCGGATAAAAAGGGCTTCACCCCGTGGGATGAAGCCCTTGTATCGTCGTCAGATCAGGCCGCGACCTTGAGCGTGCGCTTCGGTGCGGTCATGACGTGGGTGGTGTAGAGCGTCAGCCCGGTGAAGGCGAGGCCGCCGACCAGGTTGCCGAGCGCGGTCGGGATCTCGTTCCAGATGAAGTAGTCGAGGATCGAGAACTTGGCGTGCAGCATCAGGCCGGCCGGGAACAGAAACATGTTCACGACCGAATGCTCGAACACCATGTAGAAGAACAGGAAGATCGGCATCCACATGGCGATGACCTTGCCGGTCACGTTGGTGGACACCATCGCCCCGACGACGCCGGTCGAGACCATCCAGTTGCACAGCATGCCGCGGATGAACAAGGTCGCCATGCCGGCGGCGCCGTGCGCTTCATAGCCGAGCGTGCGCCCTTCGCCGATGTTGCCGATCACGGTGCCGACCTTGTCCGGCGCCTGTGTGAAGCCGAAGGTCGTGACGAAGGCCATCATGAAGGCGACGGTGAGGGCGCCGGCGAAATTGCCGATGAAGACGAGGCCCCAGTTGCGAAGCACGCCTTTCACCGTGACGCCGGGCCGCTTGTCGAGCAAGGCCAGCGGCGCCAGCACGAATACGCCGGTGAGGAGGTCGAAGCCGAGGAGATAAAGCATGATGAAGCCGACCGGAAACAGGATCGCGCCGGCGAGCGGCTGCCCGGTGTTCACGTTGATGGTGATCGCCATCCACGCGGCCAGCGCGAGAATGGCCCCAGCCATATAGGCGCGGATGACGGTGTCCCGGGTCGACATGAAGACCTTGGACTCCCCGGCGTCCACCATCTTTGTGACGAATTCAGAAGGCACCAGATATGACATCGCGACTCCTCTGTTTAACGTTCGATTCTTGATGGACCGCAGCGGGCTTATCCTTGGCCCGGAGGCGCAGACGCCATCTCGATCGTCAGGACGCGTTCGTTGCGACCATGCGGAGCGCGCGGCGAATGAAATCGCCTGGCAGCCCCGGTCCAACCCGGTGTCCTCGATGTGAGATTGTGTCAGCGCCAGCCGAGCCGATCAGTCAGCTGTGGTCGCCCTTGACCGCTGCGGTCGTCATTGACCTTGCGTCCACGAAGCAATCGCTGTGCCAATAGCGAAGCGGCCGCCGTAACCGACGTTGTTTCCTCGGCAAAGTGAACACGGCCTGCCGTTCGGCAAGCCGGTCCTTAGCGAGTTCGGTGCGAGTTGATGCCTATCAATTGGGCGGCGCGCTGCACAATAGTGCGACACCACAAGCCGGAAAACATCGCTATCGTTGGCGCGAATGAATGCGCTCAAGGAGACACCGATGAATCGCGCCGACCTGACCGAAAAGCTTCTCGATATCAAACGCGAGAAGGGATGGACCTGGAAATACATCTGCGAGCAGATCGGCGGCATGTCGCCGATCCTGATAACGGGAGCCATCCTCGGGCAGATGAAGCTGACCAAGCCGCAGGCGGCCAAGGCGGCCGAACTGTTCGGCCTGTCGAAGGCGGAGCAGATGCTGATCAACGAGACGCCGATGCGCGGCACCGGCACGCCCATGCCGCCGACCGATCCGCTGATCTACCGCTTCTATGAACTTATCCTCGTCAACGGCCCGGCCCTGAAGGCGCTGATCGAGGAGGAGTTCGGCGACGGCATCATGTCGGCCATCGACTTCGACATGGACATCACGCGCCAGTCCGACCCGAAGGGCGACCGCGTCAAGATCGGCATGACCGGCAAGTTCCTGCCGTTCAAGTATTACGGCCCCACCGGCAACGCTCTGGCGCTGGGTTTGAAGGAAGACTGAGCGCTAACCCGCGCGACGCGGCGTGGAATAGGACTTGCATGAGACAGGAGTTGCATGAGCAGGCACTTGCATGAGTAGGCTGGTGAAGCGGGAAATGGTTAGCCGCGCGGCCCGCGAGCGAGGTGCGGCGGCGGAGATGGGGCGTGTGGCTGAAACTCGGAAAGGCATGGAGCCAGGCTCGCCGCCGGAAGGCGGCGCGCGCGAGCAGGCGTTGAAGATCGCGATCGTCGACGAAAGTCCGATCCGCGCGGCCATCCTCGAGGACGGCTTGCGCGAGGCCGGCTTCTCGCAGGTCGAACGCATCGCCGAGACGCGAAATCTGCTCGCGCGCATCTATGCGCTCGACCCCGACGTCATCCTCATCGATCTGGAAAGCCCGAGCCGCGACATGCTCGAGCAGATGTTCCAGGTCAGCCGCATCGTAAAGCGGCCGATCGCCATGTTCGTCGACCAGAGCGACACCGCTTCGATCCAGGCCTCCGTCGATGCCGGCGTGTCGGCTTACATCGTCGGCAATCTGCAGAAGGATCGCATCAAGGCGATCCTCGATCTCTGCATCTCGCGTTTCAATGCGTTTTCGCGGCTGCAAGGCGAGCTCGAAGAGGCCAAGGACGCGCTCGAGGAGCGCAAGGTCATCGACCGCGCCAAGGGCATCCTGATGCGGGCCAAGAAGCTCTCCGAGGACGAGGCCTATGCGCTGATGCGCAAATCGGCGATGAACGAGGGCAAGAAGATCGCCGAGATCGCCCAGTCCGTGATCACGGCGGCGGAGCTGTTCAAATGAAGACAACCCTGCGGATCGGCTACATCCCGCTGATCGACGCCGCGCCCGTTCTCATCGCCGCCGATCACGGCTTTGCCGAGAGCGAGGGGCTCTCTATCGATCTGGTGCGCGAGGTGTCGTGGTCGAACGTGCGCGACAAGCTCAATCTCGGCCTGTTCGACGCAGCCCATATGCTGGCGCCGCTGCCGATCGCGTCGAGCCTCGGCATCGGCCACGTCGAGGTGCCATTGATCGTGCCGTTCACGCTGGCGCTCAACGGCAACGCCATCACCGTGTCGCCCTCGCTGTTCGCCGAACTCGCCGCGGCCGCCGATGGCGACATCGTCGATCCGCAGGTCTCGGCGCGGGCGTTGCACCGGGTCGTCGCCGACCGCCGCAGGCGCGGCGCGCCGCTGCTGAATTTCGGCATGACGTTTCCGTTCTCCAACCACAACTATCAGCTCCGTTTGTGGATGGCGGCGGGCGGCGTCGATCCCGACGAGGACGTGCGGCTGGTGGTGCTGCCGCCGCCTTACATGGTTGACAGCCTGACCAGCGGCCACGTCGATTGCTTCTGTGTCGGCGCGCCGTGGAATTCGGTGGCGGTGGATAACGGCATCGGCCACATCCTGCATTTCAGCACCGACATCGTCCGGCGCATGTCGGAGAAGGTGCTGGCGGTGCGCCGCAACTGGGCCGGCGACAATCCGGAAACGCTGTCGGCGCTCATCCGCGCACTGGCGAAAGCGGCCGCCTATGCCGAAGATCCTGACCATCGCGCCGCCGTCTGCGACACAATCGGCAAGCGCATCGGCGCGACCGCCGAAGTCGTCTCGCGCACGCTCAAGGGCGTGCTGAAAACGACGACCGAAGGCGAGACGCGTTCGAGCGACGACTACATCCTTCTGGAGCGCACGGGGGCCAACCGGCCGGACAGGGCGCACGCCGCCTGGATGTATGCGGACATGGTGCGGTGGCGGCAGACGCCGCTCAGCAGCGAGCTTCAGACCATCGCCGAAAATGTGTTCCGGCCCGACCTCTACGATGCGGCGCTCGGTCATCCGTCGGCTGTCGAAATTGCCAATCCGCCGGACCGGATCGGCGCCTTCTTCGGCCCTGACTTCGCGGCGTCGGATATCGGCGGATACCTGGAATCCGGCCGTTCGCGGCACAGCGGGCGCCCGCGCCTTACTCTGGTGCGATGACTTGCCCTGCACAAAAAGATTGCACCCTGCGCGGCGTGCGGGCACGGGCGGCGCGGGCGGCCGCTTTCTGCACGTTACGAAACGGCATTTTCCCGCCCGATGATCTGGCACGCCTCTTGAATGGCTGACGCTACGGGAATGCGCCTCCATGCGCGTTCCAGGTCCAATGAGGGGCCATTCAGCAACGCCGCTGTCTTCGGGTCGCGCAAGAAGCGCGGGCCGCGAGACTGCGGCTTTTTTGTTTTGAGGGGTCGATGTCGAGCGATTTCACGCCCGACCAGAAACGTTATCTCGAAGGCTTCGCCTCGGGGCTGACCGCGGCGCGCGCCGCGCGTGGCCAGTTGCCGACAAGCGCGGGCGGCGGCGAGCCCGCGGGTCCCGACGCCATTCATATCAAGGCGCAGGATGCGACCGTCGCGCGCGGCGGCAAACTCAACGATCAGGAGAAGATCAAGCGCGAACAGCATCCGTTCGATGCCTATGAGCGGCTGAAGCAGCAGGCGAAGAATAACGAGCCGCCGAAGCCGCCGGATAATTTCCGCTGGCGCTATTACGGGCTGTTCTATGTGGCGCCGGCGCAGTCGTCCTATATGTGCCGCCTGCGCATTCCGAACGGCATTCTCAAGCACTGGCAATTGTCCGGGCTTGCCGATCTTACCGACCGCTTTGCCGGACCTTATTGCCACGTCACCACCCGCGCCAATCTGCAGATCCGCGAGATCGAGCCGAAGAATGCCGTCGAGGTGGTCGAAGGCATCATGGATCTCGGCCTCGGCTCGCGCGGCTCCGGCGCCGACAACATCCGCAACGTCACCGGAACGCCGACCGCCGGGATCGATCCGGAGGAGCTGCTCGACACGCGGCCTTATGCGCGCGATTGGCACCATCGCATCCTCAATGAGCGAGCCCTGTACGGCCTGCCGCGCAAGTTCAATGTCGGCTTCGACGGCGCGGGCCGCATTCCCGTGCTCGAGGACACCAATGACATCGGCTTCCAGGCGGTCGAGGTGAAGGACGGTTTCGGTGTCGCGCCGGGTGTCTACTTCCGCCTGGCGCTGGGCGGCATCACCGGGCACCGGGATTTTGCCCGAGACACCGGCGTCATCCTGAAGCCCGAGGAGGCGACGCCGATTGCCGACGCCATCGTCCGCGTTTTCATCGAGCATGGCGACCGCACCGACCGCGCCAAGGCGCGGCTGAAATATGTTCTCGACGCCTTCGGTTTCGAGAAGTTCCTCGGTCTGGTCGAGGAAAAGCTCGGCCGCAAGCTCGTTCACGTGCCGGGAGACGCCATCGCGCCGCGCCCGGCCTTCGATCGCAGCGCGCATGTCGGCGTGCATCCGCAGAAACAGCCGGGACTGAATTGGATCGGCGTGGTGTTTCCGATCGGCAAGATCGACACGGCGCAGATGCGCGGCCTGGCCAAGGTGGCGCAGGATTTCGGCGACGGCGATATCCGCCTCACCGTGTGGCAGAACCTGCTGATCTCCGGCGTTGCCGACGCGCGCGTCGGCGAGGCGGTGGCGGCCATCGAGGCGCTCGGCCTCAAGACCGAGGCGACGCCGATCCGTGCCGGGCTCATCGC
This sequence comes from Pseudolabrys sp., assembly GCA_026125895.1. Lineage (GTDB taxonomy): Bacteria > Pseudomonadota > Alphaproteobacteria > Rhizobiales > Xanthobacteraceae > Pseudolabrys. The sequence goes on from JAHCKG010000001.1 coordinate 265,587, forward strand.
CTGTACCGGCGCCACCGGTTGCCGCTTCGCCGCTGCGCATACCAAGGAGGACGCCGAGGCCATCGCGCAGTATTGCGAGCCGCGCGTGCGGCTCGACAGTCCGGTCAATATCCATCTTACCGGCTGCCATCATTCCTGCGCGCAGCACTATATCGGCGATATCGGGCTGATCGCCTGCAAGATCGACGCCGGGGAGGATGCCGACCCGGTCGAGGGCTACCACGTCCTGGTCGGCGGCGGCTTCGGTCCCGATGCGGGAATCGCGTGCGATCTCTATCGCGACGTGAAAGCCGTTGAGGCGCCACGCGTTATCGAGCGCATGCTCAAGGGCTATCTCGCGCATCGCGACGGCGATGAAACGTTCCTGGCTTTTTCGCGGCGGCATAACGTCGAGGCGCTGCAGGCGATGTTCAAGGTGGAGGCGGGAGAATGACTCAGAACGTCCCTCCGCCATTGCCAAGCCTGGTGCCGGAAACCGCGCCTTTCACGGAGGAACAGCGGTTCTGGCTCAACGGCTTCTTCGCCGGCCTGATCGCGCTGGACAACAGCGGCGTCACCGCGCTGTCGGCCGAGCAGGCGGCCGGTCTGCTGGGCGGCGGGCCGGCACCAAATGCGGAAGAGGATGACGGCGGCGCGCCCTGGCACGACCAGACGTTGCCGATCGCCGAACGCATGAAGCTCGCCGACGGCAAGCCGCTGCGCTGGAAGATGATGGCGGCGATGGCGCAGCAGGATTGCGGCCAGTGCGGCTATGACTGCCGAAATTACTCGGGCGCCATCGTCTCTGGTGCCGAGTCGAGGCTGAACCTGTGCGCGCCGGGCGGCAAGGAAACGGCGCGCATGGTCAAGGCGCTGTACGAGGAGATGAGCAGCGCGCCGAAGGCCGCGGCGGCTGCGGCGCCGGCCGAAGCGAAACCCGTTGCCGCCAAGCCCGGCACGTCGCGCGATCATCCATCGACGGCGAAAGTGCTGTCGCGGACGCTGCTCAATAGACCGGGCTCGGAGAAGGAGACCTGGCACGTCGAGATCGATCTCACCGGTTCGGGCATTGAGTACCAGGTTGGAGATGCTTTTGGTCTTTTCCCTCACAATGACCCCACTTTGGTCGAGCAGGTGATGAAGGCGCTCGGCGCGCCGCCGGATCACGACATCGGCGGGCGCACCTTGCGTCAGGTTCTGACCGACAGCGTGTCGCTATCCCCCGCGCCGGACATGCTTTTTCAGCTTTTCTCCTACATTACCGGCGGTGAGCGCCGGAAAAAGGCGCGCGCGCTGGCGACCGGCGAGGACCCGGACAAGGACGCCGCGACCCTGGACGTGCTGGCGGCGCTGGAAAAGTTCGACGGCACCGCGCCCGATCCGGAAGCCTTCATCGAGGCGCTCGATCCGTTGCAGCCGCGACTCTATTCGATCTCGTCGTCGCCGAAGACTGACCCCAACCGCGTGACGCTCACCGTCGATACCGTTCGTTACACAGTTCGGAACCGCCAGCGCCTCGGCGTCTGCTCGACGTTGCTCGCCGAGCGCATCGATCCCGGCGCCGTGCTCAAAGCCTATGTGCAGAAGGCCCACGCCTTCGCGCTGCCGAAGGACGGCAACGTGCCGATCATTATGATCGGTCCCGGCACCGGCGTCGCGCCGTTCCGTGCCTTCCTTCACGACCGCCTGGCCGACAAGGCGGCGGGCCGCAACTGGCTGTTCTTCGGTCACCAGCGCTCGGCCTGCGACTTCTTCTATGAAGACGAACTCAAGGAGATGCGCGCATCCGGCTTTCTCACCCGTTTGTCGCTTGCCTGGTCGCGCGATGGCGATGAGAAGATCTACGTGCAGGACCGCATGCGCCAGACCGGCCGCGACGTCTGGGCGTGGCTGAGCGACGGCGCGCATGTCTATGTCTGCGGCGACGCCAAGCGCATGGCCAAGGATGTCGAACTGGCGCTGGTCGATATCGTTGCCGAACACGGTGGCAAATCCGGCGAGGAGGCGGTGCTGTTCGTCTCCGACCTGAAGAAGAAAGGCCGCTACCAGCAGGACGTTTATTAATAGCGGCCCGCGGTTGTTTCTTTCAGCCCTTACCTGAACGCGAACTCGCCTGCGTGAGCGCTCGCATTCGCTCATTCCGTTACGCCATCCGAAAACGCCGATGCGGGCATCGGCGCGATAGCCATTGACGATGGCGGTATCACCGGCTCTAATATTTCTGCAAACAAATTTCGCATTCCGAAAAAACGGAAGTGGGTTTCAGGGCGGACATGCCGACGGACAAGCGCACCAAGGCAGTGGGGGAGAGCAGGGCGGCGGCAAGCCGCCCCGACGCTGACGAGGATTCTCGCAACCTGGTCAATTCACTGGCCAAGGGCCTGCGGGTCTTGGAATCCTTCACCGCAGAACGCCCCGAACTTACGCTTAGCGAAGTCGCTGGACTCGCGAAGATCGATCCCGGCACCGCCTTCCGCATGCTCAATACGCTGGTGATGGCCGGCTATGTCGCGCGCGTGCCGGACAGCAAACGCTTCCGCCTCACGTTGAAAGTCACCGATCTCGGCTTCCATGCCATTGCCCGGGCCGACCTGCGCGAACTGGCGCGGCCGATCCTGCGCTCGCTGGTCGGCGAGGTGAACGAAGCGGCTTCGCTCGGCGTGCTCGACGGCGCCGACATTCTCTATGTCGAACGGGTGCGCGCCGGTCTGACCCGCATCGGCGTCGATATCCGCATCGGCACCACCATCCCGGCGTTCTGGAGCACGATTGGCGAGGCGATGCTCGCCTTCCTGCCGCCGGCCGAACTCGAGCGTGTGCTCTCGCTCAAGCCGCGGCCCGGCGTGTTTCCGCACAAGCCGATGAACCGCGGCGAGATCGAATCCAGCCTGAAGAACGTGCGCGAATACGGCTACGCGCTGCGCGATTCCTATTTCGGCAGCGGCCTGCGCGTGCTCGCGATGCCGGTGCTGGACGTCGACAACTATCCGCTGGCGGCGGTCAGCGTTGCCGTGCCGCAGATTCAGATGTCATCGAAGGAATTCCGCGAACATGCGCTCGGCGCGGTGCGTCGCGCCGCCGCCGATATTGCCCGCGCCATCCAGGCAAGCGGGTCGGTCTCCGCGATCGCATGACGCGCGGCGCCAGCGCACACAAGTTCAGAAGCCGAAGATAAGAAGGCAACAGGAGGAGACGAAGATGAAGAAACTGGTTGGAGCGGTCGCATTCGCGGCCGCGCTCGGCGTGGCCGGGGCGGCCATTGCCGCGGATACGATCCGCATCGGCTCGATGCCGGTTGGCTCGGGCTGGTATGTTGCTGCTGCGGCGATCGAACAGGCGCTGAAGCCGGAAATGGGCGGCAAGCCGGTCGAGATCATCGCGCGCGGCGGCGGCGTCGCCAATCCGATGGTGGTAGAGCAAGGCAAGGCCGAAATCGCCATGTCCAACGTCGCCACCTCGCTGTGGGCGATGAACGGCGAAGAACTCTACAACGGCAAGAAGGCGACGCACATCCGCTCGCTCGTCGGCGGCCTCAACCCCGTCTACATGGCGATGATCGTCAAGAATGACTTCATCAAGAAGACCGGCCTCGACACGATGGAGAAGATTTTCACCTCGGGCAAGCCGCTGCGCATCGTGATGAAGCCGCAGGGCTCCAACGTCCCGCCGACGGTGGACATGATCCTCGCCGCTTACGGCCTCGACCGCGCCAAGATCAAAGCGCAGGGCGGCGAGATCATCCAGGTCAATCCCGAACAGACGCCCGACATCATGCGCGAAGGCCGCGCCGATATCCTGCTCGACACCGTGCTCAAGGGTCACCCGATGATCACGGAAGTGTCGCTCACCGCCGATGTGACCTTCATGGATCTGTCGGAGAAGGCCCGCAAGAAGCTCTCCGAAAACGGCCTGAAAGCGGCGCAGTATCCGGAATGGTTCAAGGGCCAGAAGGGACCGACCTGGGGCGCCGATTTCGGCACCCACCTGATCGCGCGTGACGATCTGCCGGACGATGTCGCCTACAAGATCGTTAAGACCTTCATCGAAAAGCGCGCCGATCTGGTGAAGGCCTATCCGGCGTTCAACGCCTTCGATCCGAAGGCCGCGGCGAAGCCGGAGAACAACGGCATCCCGCTGCACTCGGGTGCCGCCAAGTACTACAAAGAACAGGGCATGATGTAACGCCGCTGTCGCAATCGGCGCGGCCGGCGAGCATTGAGGCTTCGCCGGCCGCCGCCCAGCTACTGTCACGGCGCCTGGCGCCGCTCACCGCCAACACCAACGCCCTTATTGCCCGCAGATTGCGGTGCCGTCCGAAAGCACGCCGCCATGGATAACTCGCACGAGGAAATGAACGTCTCCCGGCCGATGCCGGCGGGCTGGCGCGCGCTGACCGACATCCGCCTGTGGTTCGGCTTCGTCCTGGTCGCGTTCCAGTACTACATCCTGATGCACCCGCAGCCGCCGCTGGTGCAGCGGCCGGTCCACCTGCTGCTGGCGCTGCTGCTGGTGTTCCTGTGGAAGCCGCTGGAACTGCCGCGCCTGCCACGATGGCTGTGCCGCGCTGCCGACGTCGTCACGATCGGCGGCACCGTCGCCTTCTCCATCTATTACTGGCTGTCGCTGACGCGCATCGAAACCCGCATCGAGAACGTCGATCCGGTTCTGACGCAGGACGTCATATTTGGTATTCTGTTCGTCCTGCTGCTGATCGAAGGCGTGCGCCGCACCACCGGCATGATCCTGGTCTGGGTCATCCTCGGCTTCCTTGCCTACGGCGCCTTTGCCTATGTTTTGCCAGTCGGCGGCTTTCGCGGCTTCGGCCTGGAGGAATACGTCGAAATCCTGCTGCTGACGACCAGCGGCATTCTCGGCGTCACCACCGAAACCTCGGTCACTTTCGTCTTCTATTTCATCGCTTTCGGCGTTGTGTATGCCGGCATCGGCGGCGGCAAGCTGTTCATCGATCTTGCCATCCGTCTCGTCGGCCGCGCCACCGGCGGCAGCCAGAAGGTTGCTGTGGTCGGCTCCAGCCTGATGGGCACGATCAGCGGCAGTGCTGTCGCCAATGTCGCCGCCGTCGGCGTCTTCACCATCCCGCTGATGCGCAAATCGGGCGTCAGCGGCGACCGCGCCGCGGCGACCGAAGCCATCGCCTCGACCGGTGGCCAGCTGATGCCGCCGGTGATGGGTGTCGCGGCCTTCGTCATGGCCGAACTGCTCGGCATTCCTTACGCCCAGATCGCGCTCGCCGGCGTCATTCCGGCGGTGGCGTATTACGTCGCCCTGTACATGCTGGTCGATCTCAACGCGCGGAAAACCGGTACCGGCACGCTGCCGGCCGAGACCGTCGATAACGTTCCATCGGTGCTGCCGCGGCTGCATCTGCTGCTGCCACCGCTGGTGCTCATCGGTTGCATGATCATGGAGTATTCGGCGCAAACTGCGGCGATGTATGGCACCCTTGCCTGCTTCCCGGTTGCCTTCATCCGCAAGGCCGACTGGATCACGCCGCGCCAGGTGCTGGACATGATCCGCGACACCGGCCGTCAGGCGGCCGAAATCGCGGTGCCGATCGGCGCCATCGGCATCATCATCGCCATCGCCATCCAGTCGAACCTGGCGCTCAACTTCTCCGCCGGGCTGATTTCGGCGGGCGGCCAGACTTTGGCCGGCTCGCTGCTGCTGATCATCGCCGGCTGCATCATCATGGGCATGGGCCTGCCGACGGTGGCGGCCTACATCATCGGCGCCGTGCTCTATGCGCCGGCGCTGCAGAAGCTCGGCGTGCCGCAGCTCACGGCGCACTTCTTCGTCATGTACTACTGCGTACTGTCGATGGTGACGCCGCCGGTGGCGCTCGCGGCTTATGCGGCGGCCGGCATCGCCCGCACCAGCCCCTGGACGACGGGCTGGATCGCGTTCCAGATGAGCTTCGTCGCCTTCCTTATCCCGTTCGCCTTCGTCGCCGATCCGGCGCTGCTGGCGCAGGGGCCGCTCCTCAACATCATCGTCGCCTCGCTCGGCCTGTTCATTCCGACCGGCCTGTGGGCGGTGGGTTTGACCGGCTACTTCCGCCGCGACATCGGCTGGCCGGACCGCATTTTGCTCATGCTCTGCGGCATCGCCGCCATTATCGCGCCGACCGGCGCCACGCTCTGGTGGCTCGGCAACGGCGTTGGTGTCGTTTTCCTGGCGCTGAACTGGCGTTTCCCGGCGGTGAGCCTGTCGACGCTCATCCCCGGCCTGCGCGCGCCGGGCGCCTCGGAGCCGAAGTCGGTTGAGGGCTGATCGTTGAAGGGAAGCCGCGAGAGAGCAGAGGCGCGCGTCGTCGTCGATGCGCGCTCGAAACGGAAAGTGCGTCAGGTGACAGATCACCCGAGCATACATCACCACCCGTTTTTCTTCGTGCCGGCCTATGACCGGGCGGGCACGAAGCTGTTCTTCGTCTCGCACCGCACCGGCAGGCCGCAGATCTATTTCGAGGATCGCGCCGCCGGCGAGATCGTGCAGGTCACCGACCGCGACGATCTCGCCGAATGGTCGGTCTATCCGTCGCCGGACGGGCGCTCCGTCTATTACGTCGCCGGCACCGGCGCCTGGCGCGCCGACCTTGGCGATTTCAGCGAGACGCAGCTCGCCGATTTCGGTGCCGTCGAGATGCGCGAAAAGGGCATGGTCGGCGCCGCCATGGGTACCACGGCTCTGTCGGCGAACGGCCGCTGGTGGGCGATTCCGGTAAAGTCGGGCAAGGTGTCGCGTTTCGTATTGATCGATACCGAAACGGGCGCGAACCGCGTCATCCTCGAGCGCGACACCATCGGCCATCCGCAATTCTGCCCGGACGACGACAACCTCATTCTCTATGCCGGACCGCTTACCGACCGCGTGTGGACCGTGACCCGCGACGGCGCCAACAAGCGCGTCTACGAGCGCGAAGACAAAATGCAGTGGGTCACCCACGAAGTCTGGCTGCCGGGCAGAAAAGCCATCGCCTTTATCGACTGGCCGCGCGGCATGCGTCTGATCGACATGACGACCGGCGAAGCCCGGTGGCTCAACCATTTTGCGGCCTGGCACGCCGCGCCGGACGCGAGCGGCACGCGCTTCGTCTGCGACACCAATTTTCCCGACCAGGGGCTGCACATCCTCACGCTCGATGGCGAAGCCGAATTCCTCTGCGCCAGCGAGGCAACGTCCGAGGGCGCACACTGGGCGCACCCGTTCCCGTACAATGACGGTCCGATCGCGGTCGAAGCGCGGCAGCACACCCATCCGCATCCGCGCTTCTCGCCGGACGGCACACGCGTCGTCTTCACCTCCGACAAGACCGGCTTCGCGCAGCTTTACGAAGTCGAACTCGACGGAGGCTTGTCGTGAAGGCCGATGCACCCCTCGAAAGCCAGCGCGTGCGCGCCGATATTCGCGCCGGCCGCCATACCGGTTCGAGCCGCGGCCTGGCGCATGGCTTCGTCCAGTGCAATCTCGCCATCATGCCGAAGGCCTATGCCTTCGATTTCATGCTGTATTGCCAGCGCAACCAGCGCGCCTGTCCGGTGCTCGAAGTGCTCGACGCCGGCGATCCGGTGCCGCGCAAGCTGGCGCCGACCGCCGATCTGCGCACCGATCTGGCCCGCTACACGGTCTTCATCGATGGCGAGCGTCAGGACGACCGCACCGATATCAGCGACTTGTGGCGGGACGACCTGGTGTCGTTCCTGATCGGCTCCGGCATCACGTTCGACGACGCCTTCGAGCGCGCCGGCGTGCCGACCGACAAGGACCGCTGGGTGTTGCGGACCAATACGCCGACCGAGCCGGCCGGCCCGTTCAAGGGCGACCTGTTTGTCACCATGCGCTGGCTGACGCCGCAGCAGGCCATCGTCGCGACGCAGGTGTCGGCGCGCTTCCCGTTCAATCACGGCGCGCCGATCCATATCGGCGATCCGGCCGGCATCGGCGCCGATATCGACAACCCCGTGTTCGGCGGTCCGGTCGGCGCGATGCCGAAGGACAAGACCGCGCTGTTCTGGGCTTGCGGCGTGACGCCGCAATCGGCGGCAGAGGCGGCGAAGCTGCCGCTCTTCATCGTGCATGCTGCCGCGCACAGCTTCATCACCGATCTTCCGGCCACGAGCCTGATGACACCTTAGCGAAGAGTGGAGTGACGTAACGTGGATGCGAAGTTAGTTCAGAACCGGTTGCGCCTGTCCGCCGACGTCGGCGGCACCTTTACCGATGTGGCGGCTTTCGACGAGCCGACCGGGAAGCTGATGCTCGGCAAGACGCTGACCACGCATCAGCGGCTCGTCACCGGTATCGAAACTGGCGTCGACAAGGCCGGCGCCTCGTTCCCGCAGGCGCAGTTGTTCCTGCACGGCACCACGGTGGCGATCAACACCATCCTCGAGCGCACCGGTGCGCCTTGCGCCTTGCTGACGACGCAAGGCTTTCGCGACATCTACGAGATCGGCCGCGTCAACCGGCCCGAGGCCTACAATCTGTTCTTCCAGAAGCACAAGCCGCTGATCGACCGCGATCTGCGTTTCGACATCCGCGAGCGATGCGACGCTCAAGGCCGTGTGCTCATTCCGCTCGACGAGCAACAAGTGCTCGATACCGTCGCCGAGGCTGTCAAAAAGGGCGTCAAGGCCATCGCCATCCTGTTCCTGCACTCCTATCGCAACCCGGCGCATGAGAAGCGCGCCAAGGAAATCGTCGAAAAAGCATTCCCCGACCTGTTCGTCACGGCCTCGCACGAACTGTCGCAGGAATATCGCGAGTACGAGCGCACCTCGACGACGGCGGCCAATGCCTATGTCGGGCCGCGCGTGCGCCGTTATCTCGGCGAAATGGACGAGCACCTGGCTGACACCGGTTTCACCGGCACCTTCCTCGTCGTCCAGTCCACCGGCGGCCTGTTCGACATCGAGGAAGCGCAGCAATCCTGCATCCGCATGCTGGAGTCCGGTCCGGCGGCCGGCGTGATCGGCTCCAAGGTGCTATGCGACCAGATCGGCCTGAAGAACGCCATCGCCTTCGACATGGGCGGCACCACCGCCAAGGCCGGCGTCATCTATCAGGGCGACGTGCTCATGACCGGTGGTCAGATTGTCGGCGGCTATGCTTCGGGTCTGCCATTGCAAATCCCGATGATCGACATTCAGGAGGTCGGCACCGGCGGCGGCTCGATTGCGCGGATTGAGGCCGGCGCCTTGCGCGTCGGCCCCGAAAGCGCCGGCTCGTCGCCCGGCCCGGTGTGCTATGGCCTCGGCGGCCTTGAACCGACCGTGACCGACTGCAACCTCGTGCTCGGCCGCCTGGCGCCGGATCGCTTCCTCGGTGGCGAAATGAAGCTTGATCTCAAGGGCGCTGAAAAAGCGATCGAGACGAAAATCGGGAAGCCGCTCGACCTCGGCACGCTGCAAGCCGCCGACGGCATCCTGCGTGTCGCGGTCACCAAGATGGCGCACATGGTGCGCTGGGTGACGACGGAGCGCGGCCTCGATGCCGCCGATTTCGCGATGGTCGCCTATGGCGGCGCCGGGCCGCTGCACGCGGCAATGATCGCGCGTGAATTGCGCATCGGTAAACTCATCATCCCGTTTGCTCCGGGGCACTTCTCGGCCTACGGCATGCTGTTCGCCGACCTGCGCCGCGATCTGGTCAATACCTGGTTCAAGCCGTTCGCCGATGTCTCATTCGACGAAATGGAGGCGCTTTACCAGGCCATGGAAAAGGCGGGCGCCGAGGACCTCGCGCGTGGCCGCCACATGACCGTGGACACGGTGTCGCTGCGCGGCGCCGACATGCGCTATGTCGGCCAGGAGCACGCCGTCACCGTCGATATCCCGATGGCGCTGTTCGAGAACCAGGATCGCGACGGCATCAAGAAGCTGTTCGATGCCGTGCATGAAACGCGCTACGGCTATCACAACGCCGACGAGAAGGCCGAGATTGTGTCGCTGCGCTCGGCCACGGTCGGCCGCATGAAGAAGCCGGAACGCCAGAAGCTCGCGCTCGGCAGCGCTGCGCCGAACGCTGCGTTCAGCGGCAATCGCCCGGTCTATTTCTCCGGCGTCGGCATGGTCGATACGCCGACCTATGACCGCACCAAACTCGCCGCCGGTAACCGTATCAACGGCCCGGCGCTGATCGAGGAGCACGCCTCGACCACCGTCGTCTTTCCGCAAGACAAGGTCGAAGTCGATGTCTTCGGCAATCTGCATATCGAAATCGGAAGGGCCTGATCATGGACGCCGTCACGAAGAAGGGCGAGGCCCGTACGGCCGTCGATCCGGTCATCACCGAAATCGTTCGCAACGGTCTCATCGCCGCCACCGAGGAGATGAAGACCAATCTGATGCGCACCGCCTACAACATGATCATCTATGAGGCGCTCGATTTCACCGTCGGGCTGTTCGACGCCGAGGGCAACACGGTGTCGATCGGTCTCGGTCTGCCGATGTTCATCCGCGGCATGAGCGAGACGGTGAAGGCCAAAATCGCGCATTTCAAGGGAGATATAGACGCGGGCGATATTTTGCTGACCAACGACGCCTACATCACGGGCTCGCATCTCAATCACATGACCTTCACGGTGCCGATCTTCCATGACGGCGAATTGCTCGGCTTCTCGTGTTGTATGGCGCATTGGCCGGATGTCGGCGGTACCTTGTCGGGCGCGACCACGGACATCTATTCCGAAGGTCTGCAGATGCCGATCGTCAAGATCTACCGCAAGGGGGTGATCAGCGACGAACTGGTGTCGATCATCAAGACCAATGTGCGTTTGGCCGACCGCGCCATGGGCGACTTCCGCGCTCAGGTCGCCGCGGTGAAAACCGGCGAGAAGCGCTTTCTCGAAATGCTGCGCAAATACGGCCGCGAAGATGTGCTCGCTGCCATCGACGCTATCATGGACCAGAGCGAGCGGCTCGCCCGCGAGCGCGTCGCTGCGATGCCGGACGGCGTCTACGAGGCTGAGTCCTTCATGGACGACGATGGCGTTTCGGTCGGTGTGCGGGTGCCGATCCGAGTCAAGGTCGAGATCAAAGGCGATCGCATGTCGGTCGATTTGTCCGAAGTCTCGAAGCAGGTCGGCGGCTTCTACAATTCGGGCGCGACGGCCGGCATGTCCTGCTGCCAGGTGGCGTTCAAGTGCCTGACCTCGCCGCTCGACATGCCGATCAACGAGGGCCAGTTCCGCGCCCTCGACATTATCCTCCCGGCCGGCAGCGTTGTGTCCGCTGTGAAACCGGCGGCGATGCGGATGTGGATGACCTATCCGATGACGGTCGTCGATACGATCTTCAAGGCGGTCGCGCCGGCGATGCCGGACCAGGTGGCCGCCGGGCACCACGCCGATCTCGTGGTCGGCCGCGTCAACGGCCGCAAGGCGTCGGACAACTCGTTCTACATCTATCTCGGTGGCCTGATCGGCGGCGGCTGGGGTGCCAAGTACAATAGCGACGGCATGAGTGCGACCATCGCCATGAACGACGGCGACACCCATAACGGTCCGTCCGAGCAGGTCGAAGCCAAGTATCCGCTGCTGGTCGAGCGCTATTGCCTGCGGCCGGATTCCGGCGGCGCCGGGCAGTATCGCGGCGGACTCGGCACCGAGCAGGTGATGCAGGCGATCAACCAGATCAATTTCTCCTCGCAGATGGACCGCGTCGTCTGCAAGCCGTGGGGCGTGTTCGGCGGCCTTTCCGGCTTCGGCAACTCGGTCGCCATTCATCGCGGCGGCGCCGACAAGGAGACGCATTTCCCCAACGGCAAGGCCATCAACCAGGTGCTCAAGCCGGGCGATGCCTACATCCTGCGCTCAGGCGGCGGCGGCGGTTACGGCTCGCCGCTGGAGCGCGACATCGCCAGCGTCGAACGCGACGTGCGCTGCGGCTACGTCACGCGCGAGCAGGCGGAGGCGAGCTACGGTATCGTCTTCACCAAGGACGGCGCGATCGACGCCAAAGCCACTGCGAAACGCCGCGACGAAATGAAGAAGGATGGCCTGCCGATCGACGAGCCGATCGCGCCGACGCCGGTGTTTCCGGCGCAGATGACGTTCGAGCAGCCGCAACGCAACGAAATCCCCGAGAAGCTCACGGAAGAGGAGCGTATGGTCTTTGCGATGAACTGCCGGTGCTGTTCGTAAGCCGGCGATTCATCGTGCGCGGCGCAGCATCGTACGATAAGAGAAGGCCGTCATGTTAGGCGGCCTTCTCTCCCTTCTCTCCGCGGTCACCTTTGCCTACGCCAACGCCACCGTGCGCCGCGGCGTGCTCACCGGCACGGTGCTGCAGGCGGTGGCGATCAGCCTGGTCATCGGCCTGCCGGTGTTCATCGTCGCCATGTTGCCGTTCGGGGCGTTTTCCGCGCTCGGCTCGTTCGACAATCGCGCCGTCGCTCTGCTGATCGTCGCCGGCATCATTCACTTCGCGCTGGCGCGCTATTGCAATTACCGGGCGACCAAGGCGATGGGCGCCAATCTGGTGGCGCCGGTTCAGCAATTCAGTCTAGTCATCACACTGGTGCTCGCCGTGGTCTGGCTCGGCGAGGCGCTGACGGTGCTGCGCATTTTCGGCATCGCGTGCGTGGTCGCCGGACCGGCGCTGACCCTGAAGCCGGATATCAAGCGGCCGGCCGCCGCGCCGCCGGGGATCGAACTGTTCGAGCCGGCTTATCGCGAAGGCTACTTCTACGCATTGCTGTCGGCGATAGGCTTTGGCATCAGCCCGGTGCTCATCGGCATGGCCTTCACTTACAAGGGGCTCGCGATCGGCCTGGCCGGCGGTTTCATCTCGTATCTCGCCGCGGCCGTCTTCATCATGCTGCCGCTGCTCATCCCGGCGCAGTGGCGCAGCTTCCGAGGCGTCGATCGGGAATCGGCGAAGTGGTTTGTGATATCCGGCGTCGCCGTCGCGATCTCGCAGATGACCCGCTACATGGCTCTCGCCGTGGCGCCGGTCTCGGTGGTATCGCCGATCCAACGGCTGTCGCTGGTCTTCCGCATCTATTTTGGCGCCATCCTTAACCCGCATCACGAGGTGTTCGGCGGCCGCATCATTGCCGGTACGGTGATCTCGCTGCTCGGCGCGGTTGCGCTGTCGGTCAGCGTCGATGGCCTGGCGCAGGCATTGCCGCTGCCGAGTGCGTTTCGCGGGGTTCTGGCCTGGAGCTGGCGCTTTCCCTGGCCGTGACGGCGCGCTAGGACTTCCCGGCGCCTTACGCTAAACAGGTCGGATCATGGAAGGTTCGACGCCCAAGACCCGGGACGCCTTGAAGGCGGCAGCGACGCGCGATCCCGAGCGCACGCGCGCCACGATTCTGCGCGCCGCCACCGCCGAGATCACCGCCAAGGGCCTGACCGGCGCCCGTGTCGATGCCATCGCCAAGCGCGCCGGCGTCAACAAGCGCATGCTGTACCACTACTTCGGCGACAAGAAGGGGCTGTATCTCGCCGTGCTCGAGGAGACCTATTCGGCGATCCGTCATGCTGAGCAGGATCTGCACCTGACCGAGCTCGACCCGGTCGCCGGCATGCGCAACCTGGTGCTGTTCACCTGGCAGTATTTCATCGACCACCCGGAATTCCTCAGCCTGCTCGCCACCGAGAACATGAACCGGGCGGCCTACCTCAAGAAATCGCAGAGCATCCGCCCGCTGCACCGGCCGCTGACCGGCATGATCGAGGTGCTGTTGAAGCGCGGAGAGGCGGAGGGGGTGTTCCGCCGCGGCGTCGATCCGGTCGAGCTGTACATCACCATTGCCAGCCTCGGCTTCTTCTACATGCAGAACCGGCACACTCTCTCGGTGATCTTCGACGAAGACCTCAGCGCGCCGAAGCGGCTGGCCGCGCGCGGCGAGCACATCTGCGAGGTCGTCCTGGACTACCTGCAACCCGCTGAAAAGAAATGAGCTTCCAAGGCTCTTGACGGCCGGCCCGGTCTTGCTCGATAGTAACCGTCTGGTTACTTAGCGGTGCTTCAAGGCGCCCAAGCAAGACATCGGAGGAAGACGCGTGGCAACCCGCAGGCTCGGCATTGTGATGAACGGCGTCACCGGACGCATGGGGCTCAACCAGCATCTGGTGCGCTCGATCGTGGCCATCCGTCAGCAGGGCGGCGTCACGCTGCCGAACGGCGACAAGGTGATGCCCGACCCGATCCTCGTGGGCCGTAACGCTGAGAAGATCGCCGCGCTCGCCAAGCAATACGGCATCGAGCGTTACACCACCGATCTCGACAAGGCGGTCAACGACAAGAACGACGAAGTGTTCTTCGACGCGGCGACCACGCAGATGCGCGCCGACCTGCTGATGCAGGCGATCGCAGCCGGCAAGCACGTCTATTGCGAGAAGCCGATCGCCGACACGATGGAAAAGGCCATGGCCGCCGCCAAGGCCGCCAAGGCCAAGGGTATCAAGAACGGCGTGGTGCAGGACAAGCTGTTCCTGCCCGGTCTGCGCAAGATCAAGCTGCTGAACGACGCCGGCTTCTTCGGCAAGATCCTCTCGGTGCGCGGCGAATTCGGTTATTGGGTGTTCGAAGGCGACTGGGGCCAGCCGGCGCAGCGGCCGAGCTGGAACTACAAGCTCGCCGAGGGCGGCGGCATCATCCTCGATATGCTGTGCCACTGGCGCTATGTGCTCGACAATCTGTTCGGCAATGTCGAGGCGGTGAGCTGCCTCGGCGCGACGCATATCCCGACGCGCGTCGATGAAAACGGCAAGACCTACAAGGCCGATGCCGACGACGCCGCCTATGCGACGTTCCAGCTTGCCGGCGGCGTCATCGCTCACATGAACTCGTCGTGGTGCGTGCGCGTGCAGCGCGACGATCTCGTCACCTTCCAGGTGGACGGCACTCATGGCTCGGCGGTGGCCGGCCTGACCAAGTGCGTGACCCAGTCGCGTGTCAACACGCCGCGCCCGGTCTGGAATCCGGACGTGCCGCAGACCATGAAATTCGCCGAGCAGTGGGAAGAGGTGCCAGATAACATCGTCTACGAGAACGGCTTCAAGATTCAGTGGGAGGATTTCATCCGCCACGTCTGCGCCGATACGCCGTGGAAGCACGATCTGGTTGAGGGCATCAAGGGCGTGCAGCTTGCCGAACTCGGCCTGAAGAGCTGGAAGGAACGGCGCTGGCTCGACGTTCCGGCCATCAAAATCTGACGGAGGTCACCATGGCGACCCTTTCGCTGCCGAACGCCGATCGCAAGTTCGCTGCCTACACGACCGGCGAGCCGATCAAGTTTCCGTCCAAGGAAGAAACGGCGAAGTTCAACCGCATCGCCTATGCGGCGGCGCATGTCGTCGCCGATCCGCTCGCCGACAACGATCCCTGGCTCGACGTCAATATCGACTGGGACAAGACCATGGCCTTCCGCCACTATCTGTGGGACCTCGGCCTCGGCGTCGCCGAAGCCATGGACACCGCGCAGCGTGGCGGCGGGCTCGACTGGAACGGCGCCAAGCAACTGATCAAGCATGCGCAGGACGAAGCCAAGGGTCGGCCCGGCGCCAAGATCGGTTTCGGCTGCGGCACCGATCATCTTGAAGCGAACGACCGCGTCACGCTCGACGACATCATCCGCGCCTATGAGGAGCAGGTCGAGTTCATCGAAGGCATGGGCGGCAAGCTCATCCTGATGGCCTCGCGCGCGCTGGCCCGCGCCGCGAAATCGCCGGCCGATTACGAGAAGGTCTATGGCCGCATCCTGCGCCAGGTGAAAGAGCCGGTGATCATCCACTGGCTCGGCGAAATGTTCGATCCGGCGCTCGACGGCTACTGGGGCTCCAAGGATCACATGGCGGCGATGGAAACCTGCCTCGCCATCATGACCGACAATGCCGAGAAGATCGATGGCGTCAAGATCTCGCTCCTGTCCAAGGAGAAGGAGATCATCATGCGCCGCCGGTTGCCGCAGGGCGTGCGCATGTATACCGGCGACGACTTCAATTATGCCGAACTCATCGCCGGCGACGAGCAGGGCCATTCGGACGCGCTGCTCGGCATCTTCGACGCGATTGCACCGGCCGCCTCGGCCGGCCTCGCCAAACTCGCCAATAACGACCTGCAGGGCTTCCACGGCATCATGGAGCCGACGGTGCCGCTGTCGCGGCACATCTTCAAGGCGCCGACCCGCTTCTACAAGACCGGCGTCGTGTTCCTCGCCTGGCTCAACGGCCTGCAGGACCACTTCTCGATGATCGGCGGCCAGCAGAGCGCGCGCTCGGTGCTGCACTTCTCGGAGTTGTTCAAGCTCGCCGACAAGGCGCGGGTGCTGCACGATCCGGATCTCGCTGCCTCGCGCATGGGCAAGTTCCTCAGCGTGCAGGGGATGGCTTAATTTCTTCGTCATGGCCGGGACAAGGCCGGGCATGACGGAGGGTGGAACAAAAGAAAAAGGCCGGGCATTGCCCGGCCTTTTTTGTCTGTCGCAGGCGAAGCCCTAAGCCCCGTCGCTTTGCGCGTTGAAGTGCTTGCGGATGATCTTGGTCATCTCGACGAAGCGCGGCTCCGACAGCACGTCAAGCGTGCGCGGCTTGGGCAGGTCGATGTCATAGACCGCGGCGATTGTGCCGGGGCGCTCGCTCATCACCATCACGCGGTCGGCGAGGAACACCGCTTCCGGGATCGAGTGCGTAATCAGCAGTACGGTCTTCTTCGTTTCGCGCTGGATGCGCTGCAGTTCGACATTCATGCGCTCGCGCGTCATGGCGTCGAGCGCGCCGAACGGCTCGTCCATCAGCACGATCTTGGGATCGTGCACGAGGGCGCGGCAGATCGAGGCGCGTTGCTGCATGCCGCCCGATAGCTGCCAAGGATATTTCTTCTCGAAACCTTCGAGGCCAACCATCTTGAGGAGCGACATCGCCCGCTGGCGGTATTCCGCCTCGGGCAGGCCCTTGACCTCGACCGGCATCATCACGTTGCGCAACACATTGCGCCACGGCAGCAGCATGGCCGACTGGAACACGATGCCGACGTCGCTGTGCGGCTTGGTGATCACCTTGCTGCCGACGCGAATTTCGCCGCCGCTCGGCGGCATCAGGCCGGCGACCATCTTCAGAAGCGTGGTCTTGCCGCAGCCCGACGGCCCGACGACCACGACGAACTCGCCGTCGTAGATATCGAAGTCGATCGGGCGCAGCGACGGCACGTCGCCGTCCTGTGTCTTGTAGGTTTTCGAGACCCCTTTGATCTCGATGCTGACGGGCCGCGCCGCCTCCGAAGAGGCGGCGCGGTATTCGCGTTTAAGCGGCGTGACGTTGCTCACGGGCTCTTTGCTCATTTAGTTGGTGGCGGCGGGCAGATAGGCGTCGGTGTAGTAGGTCTTGAAGTCGGTCTTGGCCTTGGCATCGAGACCGCCGTATTCGACCATCACGTCCACCGTATCCTTCATGTTGTCGTCGGACACGCGCAGCGGCTGCTTCGACTTGCCGGTCGGATCCTTGTAGAGCGGGATCGTCAGCTCAAAGCCCTGGGTGAGGGTGTCGATCTTGCCGCCCTTCGGATTGGCGTTGAGGATCGCCTGCGCCGCGTCCTTCGGATGCTTCGAGGCTTCCTCGATCGACTTCACCGACGCCGCCATGAAGCGCTTCACCAGATCCTGGTTGGCCTTGAGGTACTCGGAGTTGGTGATGATGCCCGACGACACCAGGTTGACGCCGTAATCGGCGAACTTGATCGGGTAGACGTCCTTGCCGGTCGCATCCTTGATCTTCATCGACTGGTCCATGACGTAGCCGAGCAGCAGGTCGGCCTGGCCGTTGATCACCGCGTTGAGTTTGGTGGTGGCGTCGCCCGACACGGTCTTGAAGTCGGATTCCTTGAGGCCGGTCTTCTTCAGGAACAGCGGCCAGATCTGCGACATCGAATCGCCCGGGGTGGTGGCGACGGTCTTGCCCTTGATGTCTTCCGGCTTCTTGATGTTCTTGTCGGTAAAGCCCATGGCCGACATCGGGTTGGTCTGCAGCGCGACGCCGACGGCAACCACCGGAGCGCCCTTGACGGCGGCGCGCATCATGGTCGGGACGTCCACATAGCCGAACGGCACGGTTTTGGCGGCGACAACTTGCGTCACTGTGCCGGAGCCGCGGCCTTCCTGGATCTCGAGATCGATGCCTTGATCCTTGAAGAAGCCCTTTTCCTTGCCGTAGTAGAACGGCGCGTGTTCGCCATAGACGTACCAGTTCAGCATCAGCGTCACCTTGTCGGCGGCGAAAGCCGGCGAGGCGACCAGAACGGCAGCGAGCGCGACAACAGTTTTTTTCAACATGCTTCTCTCCCTTGAGGTTTCTTGTTCAGGCAGTGACGACGAGATCGTGGCGTTGGCTGGCGTGCCAGGGAATCATCAAGCGCTCGATCAGGTCCACGATCCAGAACAGGATCACGCCGATCAGAGACAGCATCACCAGCGCTGCAAACATGGTCGGCAGTTCGAAATTGCCGATCGAGCGCTGCAGCACGAAGCCCAGGCCGTTATTGGAACCGACGAATTCGCCGACCACGGCACCGACGACGGCAAGCGTAATCGAAACCTTGAGGCCGGAGAAGATCGCGGGCAGCGCGTGCGGCAATCGGACCATGCGGAAGATCTGCAGGCGATTGGCTTCCATGGCGCGGGCGAGGTCGAGCATGTCGGGCTCGACGGACTTGAAACCCTGCACCGCCGAGACGACGACGGGGAAGAAGCCCAGCAGGAAGGCCGACAGCACCTTCGGCAGCATGCCGAAACCGAACCAGACGACGAACAGCGGCGCGATCGCGATCTTCGGAATCGACTGCGAGAAAACGAGCAGCGGATAGATGTAGCTCTCCACGGTGCGCGAGCCGACGATCAGCATGGCGATCGGAATGCCGAACAGGGCCGACAGGACGAAGCCCTGGACGGTGGCGATGGTGGTGGGGATCGACTGCGCCAGCAGTTCCGGCCAGTCGGTCCACAACGTCTGGATGACGTCGGCCGGTTTCGGGATCTGGTAGGGCGGAATATTGAACAGCCGGATCACGAGATCCCAGGCAATGGTCAGAAAAACCAGAAATATCAATGGCCTAAGCCAGCTCGCCTGGAGCAGCCCGACAATGCCTTTTCTCGATCCCGCCATCGCTTCCTCCGGGCAAGGCGTCTTGCAGCGCGCCGATGCCAGATGTAACCATTTGGTTATTTAAGGAGGAGCGCGGGTCCGGGTCAAGTCTGCCGGAACGCGTCAAAAGGCGCGGAAGGCGCCGGAGGAAGCTCATGGCTAGCGAGGCGCCGCGGCTGCGGCTGTTGGCGGTGGAATGTTTCGAGCGGCAGGTCGCGTTGCGGCTGCCGTTCCGGTTCGGCGTCGTCACCTTGCGCGAGGCGCCGCAGCTTTTCGTCCGCGCCCGCATCCGCATGGCCGACGGCCGCGAAGGCGAGGGCATTTCGGCGGAACTGCTGGTGCCGAAGTGGTTCGACAAGTCGCCGGACCTCTCCAACGACGACAACTTCAATCAGCTGCGCCGGTCGCTGGCGAGCGCGCAGCGCCACGCCATCGCGGTTGGCGACAACACGGCCTTCGGCATCACCGCTTCCGCCAATGCGGCGCATCGCGCCGACTGCGCCAAGGCGGGGCTCAACGGTCTCGTCGCCTCGTTCGGTCAGGCGCTGACCGAGCGCGCCATCATCGACGCGCTCGGCCGCCTGGAGAGTATCTCCGCCGCGGCGCTGGTGCGCGACAACCGCCTCGGCATCGGGACGGCGTTGACGCCGGATCTCGCCGGCTTCGATCTCGACACGTTTCTGGCGACGCGCAAGCCGGCAGACACGATCGCCGCCCGGCACACCGTCGGACTGGTCGATGCCATCACGCGCGCCGATACGGCCGGCCATCGCCTCGACGACGGCCTGCCGGAAAGCCTGGAGGAGGTGATCGCGGCCTACGGCCAGCGCTATTTCAAGCTCAAGGTCGGCGGCCGGATCGACGACGACATCGAGCGCCTGGCGCAGATCGCCGCCGTACTCGACCGCGATGCCGGGGCGTACCGCGCAACGCTCGACGGCAACGAGCAATACGAGAACGTCGATGCCGTGCTGGCGCTGTGGAAGCACATGGGCGAGGACAAGCGGCTCGCGCGGCTCAAGGCGTCGCTGCTGCTGATCGAACAGCCAATTGCGCGCAGCGAAGCTCTGAACAAGCCGGTGCACGCCCTGTCCAGGGAGGTGCCGGTCGAGATCGACGAGTCCGACGCCGATTTCGACGTCTTCCCGCGCGCCAAGGCGCTCGGCTACACCGGCATCTCGTCGAAATCCTGCAAGGGCTTCTACCGCGCGCTGCTCAACAGCGCCCGCGTGTCGAAATACTCTGCCGAAGGCGGCCACTTCGTCATGTCGGCGGAAGACCTCACCACGCAAGGCGGCGTCGCCGTGCAGCAGGACTTGATGCTGGCCTCGCTGGTCGGCGCCACGCATGTCGAGCGCAACGGCCATCACTATGTCGATGGCATGGCCGGCGCGCCGCAGGCCGAGCAGGACGCGTTCCTCGCCGCGCATGGCGATCTCTACGCCCGCGCCGCCAACGGCCGCGTCCGCCTTTCGATCAACAACGGCGACATTTCCCTGCGCTCGATCGCGCAGGCGCCGGGCCTCGCCACCGCCGTCGAGCCGGACTGGTCGGCGATGCGGCCCAGTCCCGCGCTCGCCAACGCATAAGAAACTCACGACAGGGAAACGACCATGAAGACCGAAGGCCTCTCGATCAATCTCGCCACCGTGCGCCAGCAGTGGAAGCTGCCGGAGGCGGTGGAAGCCTGCCGCCGCCACGGCATCACCTGGGTCGATCCGTGGCGCGATCAGGTCGCGGCGGTCGGTCTCGACACCGCGGTGAAGGCGATCAAGGACAACGGGATGCGCGTCTCCGGCTATTGCCGCGGCGGCATGTTTCCCGCCGCCGACGCTGCCGGCCGCCAGGCCGCGATCGACGACAACAAGCGCGCGCTGGATGAGGCTGCCGCGCTTGGCGCGAAGTGTCTCGTCCTGGTCGTCGGCGGCCTGCCGCAGGGCTCGCGCGACATCGGCGCGGCGCGGCAGATGGTTCAGGACGGCCTCGCCGCCGTCCTGCCGCACGCGCGTTCGGTCGGCGTGCCGCTCGCCATCGAGCCCTTGCACCCGATGTATGCCGGCGACCGCGCCTGTGTGAACACGCTCAAGCAGTCGCTCGACATGGCCGGCCAGCTCGGCGACGACGTCGGCGTCGCCATCGACGTCTACCATGTGTGGTGGGACCCGGAGGTCGAGGCGCAGATCGCCCGCGCCGGCCGCGAGAAGCGCATCCTCGGCTATCACATCTGCGACTGGCTGGTGCCGACCAAGGACCTGCTGCTCGACCGCGGCATGCCGGGCGACGGCGTCGTCGATCTGCCGCGCTTCCGCCGATGGATTGAGGCCGCCGGCTACACCGGGCCGACCGAAATCGAGATCTTCTCGGCCAAGGACTGGTGGACCCGGCCGGGTGACGAGGTGCTCGAAACCTGCATCGCGCGCTACAACGACACCTTCAAGTAAGGTACAAGACCGCCTGCGCGCCCGTAGCTCAGCTGGATAGAGCATCAGACTTCGAATCTGAGGGTCGGGAGTTCGAATCTCTCCGGGCGCGCCATTTGCGTACAAAACCACGAACATTACCGTTCGTGGTCTGTTTGCCGGCGATAGCGGCCTGGAGCACATCCTTGCTGCCGACGATCCGAATTGCCCGGTCACCGACCTCCACGGCATCGACCACGGACCGGATGTAAGTCTTGCGGGCGTGAGTATCGCCGGTATCGAGTTTCTCGGTCATCAAGCGGGCAAAGGTATCGATTTTGACGGTGTCGATGACCGCCGCCGTGGCGCATTGAGCGCGCGCCCGGTCGAGCGCGGCTTTGGCTTGGTCGCGTTGCGATTTGAGCGCCGCGACCCGCTCGCGCAGGATATCATCGAGTTCGACAATCCCGTCCTCGATCGAGCGGTACAGCCGCCGGAGCCGATCCTCGCATTCGGTGACTTCGTGTTGAAGGGCGGTGAGGCGGCGATCGACCGCCTCAGTTTTGGCCGTCTGCCGGTCGGCCAATATCTGCAGGAGGCTGGTAAGGCGGTCCGGGGTTAGAAGGCGCTGCTTCAGCCCGTTGACGACGATGCCGTCGAGCACGGCGGCGGGAACATGCCGCCCCTTGCACACGCTCTTGCCTTTTTGCTGGCAGCCGCCGCAACTGTAGTACGAGTAGGCCTTGCCGCGACGGACGGTCCCAGTTCGCGTCATACCGGCGCCACAGGAAGCGCAGACGGCAATGCCCGTCAGCAGCGACGGACCGTTCACAACCCGCGGCGGGGTGACCCTGGGGTTGCTCTGCCCGAGCTTGGCCTGCACCCGTTCAAAGACGTCCATGTCGATGATTGTGGGGATCGAGATTTCGATGACTGTCGACGGGTCGTGCCGGCCGCCGTTGCGGGCGTCGCGTTTGCCGTACGATTTGCGTCCGGTCGCATAAGAGGCGTCGGTCAGAATCCTATGCAGCGGTCCAACGCCGAAGGTTGCGCCACGGCGCGTCCGATAGCCGTGACTATTGAGCCACTTGGTAGTCTCCTTCACACCGAGCGGGCCGGTCGTCCCGTCACCCTCCAGATAGAGCCGGTAGATCAGGCGGACGATTTCGGCTTCGACTGGATCGACATCGAGCTTTTTCTTGATCTTCTGCCCGCGACGTTCGGCTTCAACGATCTTGTAGCCTAGTGGCGCCATGGAGCCATTCCAAAATCCTTGTTTGGCGGACTCCCGCATAGCGCGCGCGGTATTCTTGGAGATTTCACGGGAGGTCGCCTCATCGAAAATACCGATGAGCTGGCGCATCAAAATGCTGGATGGGTCGTCATTGGTCGGCTGCGTGACTGAGACGACCTCGACGCCGTGCTTGCGCAATTTGCGGATCGCAAGCTCCATGTCGGCGCCGTTACGATAGAATCGGTTGAACGCGTAGCAGACGATCACATCGAAAGGACGATCCGGATCGCATGCGCGCTCGATCATCTTCTGGAATGCCGGTCGACGATCGTCAGTCGCGCTGGCGCCCGCTTCTACGAATTCGTCGACGATCGGCCAGCCGTTTGATTCGCAGTGCCGCGTGCCGATATCGCGTTGCGACGGCAAGGAGACATCGGACTTTGCCTGCCGACCGGTGCTCACACGCAGATAGAGAACGGCACGCTTTCCTGCGTCCGCCGTTACATTGTCGGGATTACGAAATGCATGCCTGCTCATATTGCACCGATGCGCGCTCTGGGAGAGTTGATTCCGCTGCACCAGGCGCTTTTTGTCAATGAGTTATTCGCGCCTAATTCTGCGCGGCGTTTCCGAGTTCAGCGTCAAGAGGTCCCGCAAGGCGCTTCCAAGCAACAGTTCGACGGCGCGCGCCTCGATTTCGGTGACCGGTGGATTTTCAGACATCTGAATGATGACATCATAACTGGCCGCATCCGTCGCTGTGCCGCCGGCCACGCGAGGCCCTCGCTCGGGCCGAGCATGCCCGGGCCGATAACGAGCGCGACGGCGGTGAGCTTTCGGCTCAGAGTTCATGGCCAAGCTCCGCTTGTCGCCGCTCGCGGATATTCCTGATGGTCAGTTGTTGCGCCGGGTTTCCTGCCGCGAGATCGAGAGCCGCTGTCTTAACGGAGGTGCGGGCAAGCCGCTCGGCGAGCCAGGTGCGCCGTTCGACGTCGGTAAAGACAAGATTGTCATTCTGGCGGTCGACGGGCAGTTCGGCGGCGAGCCGGCGGTCGATTGCTTTGCCGTCGACCACGAGCGCCGTGCGCTCGCGTGCGCGGCTGACCGCGACGTACACATCGTGGCGGTTCAGACTGGCATCGAGGTAGACGACCGCATTGTCGACCGTCAGCCCTTGCGATCCGTAAATGGTCGATGCATAGGCCCAGCCGAGACGTGGGCGGCCCTGGGCATCGGCGAGTTGCAGCGGATCAAACGTGACCCGCCGCCCATTGACCTCCGCCTCGATGCGAAGGCGAGGGCTCTTCCGCGCCGGCGCGCGGCGCTCGCTTACCCGCGTGACCGTGGCCACGGTACCGTTGATGACGCTGAGTTCGTCGTGGCGAGCCAGGAACCTGATGCGATCGCCGCGGGCGAGCTGAACCTGCGTGGCGTGCCCGGACGGTGTGGCCGCCGTGAACGCGATTTCTCTGCCCGCGATCAGGCCGGCTGCTTTGCGCCGTTCGCGCACGGCGTGCGAGATTGCGACGACCGCGGCATTGGATTTGGCGAGGATCAGCACCGACCCGTGAGGGTTCTGCTCTCCGATCTTCGCCGCCTCGCCGACAATCGCATTGAGGGTGGCTTTGGCGCCAGACGCCTCGATCAGCAGCCCTCGTTTGGCGAAGGCGTCGAGCGCCGTCGCGGCCCGGCCGGCGCCAAAATCGGTAATTGCCTTGCGTGCCCACGGCTCGCGTTGACGTACGATGGATTGGATGCGCGCGGTCTCGACCGCACGTGTAACAAGATCGAGACCCGGACCGGCTCCTATCGCCTGCTGTTGCTGACGGTCGCCAACCAGGATCAACTTGGCGCCTGCCTGCTGGACGGCGCCCAGGAGCGTGCGCATATCGCGGGCACTGAGGAGCCCGGCCTCATCCGCGATCAGCACGGTCCGGTTGTCCAGGACCTTTTGACCGGCGTTGAGCATCGCGAACCACGAGGCCGTCGCGCGGGATTCGACCCCAAGGTCGTCTGCAAGCAGCTTCGCAATCCGCCAGGCCGAGGCGGTCGCGATCACGCGGCGGCCGGCAGCCCGATATGCCAGGACCAGGGGCTCAAGCGTCGTGGTCTTGCCCACACCGGGCGCGCCTTCGATAATCGCCAGGGCGCTGCCCGCTGCCGCAGCGGCTACCGCGTCCGTCTGCTCAGGAGTAAGCCCAGCCGACTTGCAGGCGCTCGCTAGGCGCTCCGGATCGAGCGCATGCCACGAGCGGCCCGCGAGTATCTGACTGGTCGCGACCACCTCGCGCTCGATGGCGAGCATCTCGGGCGTCGAATAGGCGGGTAGGCCGAGGGCATCGCGCCCGATTTCGATGACGGCGCCACTGCGCAGCAGTCTGTCGACTTCGCCGGTGGCGCGCTCGCTCGGAAGACCAGTGCCGACAAGCGTGGCGGTGACCGCGCGGATCAGCTCGCGCCGCTCAATGACGCTTTCGTTTTCCGTAAGCGCGGCGGGTAGCGCCCGTAAACGGGTAGAGAGCAGTTGCTCGCCAGCAACGCGATCGAGGACACGGGTGTTGGTCCGCAGCCGTTCGGTGAAATTCTCGACATCGAGGCCGATCGCGAGCGCCGCTTCCGTCCAGATTTCTTCTCGATTTTTTGTCTGGTCCGGCCGTTTGGAGCCGCGGGTCGCCTTTGCAATTGCCGCGGCGAGTGCCGTGGCTTGGGCGCTGGTGACGCCATGCTGACCGAGTTCGGCGTCGATCTCCTGCCGCCGTGCGCTGAAATAGTCGATCGTGCGCTCGTCGACTCCGGCGATCTCAAAGATTCCGTTCTTGCCGACGCGGTCGATAACGAAGCCGAGATCTTCCAGCTCGTGGGCGAGTGCAGCGTGATACGTCGCTCCTGCTGCCAGCTTGAAGTCGCGTAGTATCTTTGAATGAAGGCCGCCGATCGTGCCATCGCTGCCGCGGGTGGCAATGTTCAGTGCAACCCCGTGCGTATGAAGATTGCAGTCGCCAAATAAGCGCCCGTCCGAGTGTGCGGCAGGCCGACTCTCGCCGTGCCGAAACAAGGCGACTGTCAGCGAGACTTGTTCGATATAGGCGCCGTTGCGTCCGCGCCGCGCCCAGGCCGCTTCGCGCTCCAGCATCGCAAAGGTCGCACGGGCGGCCCGGTATTGGGCTTCTTCGATCAGCCGTTTTGTATCGTACGAGGCAAATGCCCAGGCCAGGCTCACAGAGCGCGGTGCGCTTAAGGTGATATCGAAAGCGGGCGTCCTGTTTTGATGGTGGCGGACTTTGTCGAGCAGCGGCCGCCCGTCTTCACCGCGCGCGTCATACAGGCGCTCGAACGTCTTGCGCTCGACGATCGAGCCATCGACGAGGCCGAATTCCCCGGCCGGCACGTACCAGACGCCCGGCGGCTCCTCGCCGCCGAGGTAATACTCAGCTTGCCGCATATAGTAGCTGCTCGAAGCAGCGGGATTCCAGGTCGCAACCAAGGCGAAAGCCCCCGTGAGGAGGCTTTCCAATTACACCCGAAGCGAGCTGCAAATTTCAGGAACGAAGATCGGCGCCCTCATCTCCCGACGAGGTTTCAGCGACGCGGCAGCCAGATGGTCACCGGCCAATCCAGCATCGCCGGATTGCCGGCGCCGACGAGGATCGCCTTCACCTTCATGCCGGAGACGCCCAGCTCGTAGGCCAGCCGCTCGGCCTTGATGATGGGTACTTCCTTCTCCTCCGTGGTCGTAGTTTTCGAAGTGGTCGTTCCCTGCGGGCCCATGGTCGTTGTGTTGCTAGTCTTCTCGACCTCCACAGTGCGTTTGCCGACGATCTGTTCGGAGAATCGAACGGTTGCGCCGTCGAGGTTCTGCTGACATACGATTTTGGTGCGGAAGCGACGCAACATGCTGACGGCCTGCCGATCTCCGTAGCGTTCCTGCAGTTGTTCGATCTCGTGAAGGGCCGCAGCGAGGACGCCGACGCCCTTGTTGCGGCCGATGTCGAGAAGATCCGGAAACCGCCGCAGGCGTCCGAGCGAGGCCAACTCATCGAGACAGAGGAAAATCCGGCGCCTTTGCGAAGTCTCATACGACTCGTCGTTGACATGCGCGGCGATGGTGTCGACGACGGCGCCGATCCAGGCCGCCGACAGCTCCGGATAGCGGCCCGACCGCTGCACCACGACCGTTTTTGGCTGTGCTGGGTCGGTATCGTCCAGCCAAGCCTGAAACGAGAAGTGCCGGTCGGCGGGAACGCCCTTCCAGTTCTCGGCGAGCGGGCGCAGGAACCGCAACACCGCCGCGCGGAAGGACAAGAAGAAGCTGACCGTCGTCTTGGACAGCGCGCCGGTTTCCTTGTCGATCTCGATCAGCTTCGCCGCCGGCGGGTAGAGCACCGACAGTCGTTCTCTCAGATCGACGGGATCTAGCAGCGTCATTTGGTAAAACTCAGGAATGCCCCAGGCTTTGCCATGATCGTGCTGGCAAAGCACGGCACAACCGGCGAGCAACGTTCCACTGCCCAAATCCCAGATATTCTGTTCTCCGGACGTATGAGGTGCTTGCAGCGCGCCGAAGGCCTCGGCATCGCTTATCGTCAGGACGTCTCGTCCGACCGCCCATGCATAACCACCAGGGCGGTGGCCATGCAATATTGCGAAGGCGTGGTCGGCAAGGGGGAGCCCGCGCAGGATCTCGCCGGTCGTGTCGTGAACGAAAAGCCTGATGTTGCGCTCTGGCAACCGGCGCATGGCGGCCAGAATCTCGTTTAGGAGGTGCAGGATGATGCGTGTTTTGCCGGACCCCGGCGGTCCGAGGAGCAGAACGCCGCGGATTTCGCGCAGCCGCGACAGGATAACGCCTGGCACAAGCGCAAGGTTGAGACCGCCTTGGAGGCCTTCTGTCGTCATATGGCGTGACACGCTCGCGACGGCCGCACGGCCACGTACCAGTTCGAGGCCCTCGACGTGCTTGCGCGTGTCAATGATGCCGGCATTGCGCACCATCACGATTGAGGCGACGAACCAAGCCACCAAGCTCGCCGCAAGACAGCCAGCGATACGTGCATAGAACTCAATCACGATGCCGGTTGCGATCGGAATCCGCCAAAGATCGACGAGCGCGGCAACGACCTGGGAATAGCCGAAAATGACGTCTCGCTGTTCGGCAAGGAAAACATGGTACCACGAGGCGAACGTGTCCCACAGCCAGGAGCCGGTGACGAGCCATGGCCCATCGTCTATCCATGCCGTCGGCGGCATCATCCAGAACGCCACGTAACCGCACAGGACAAGCATTGCGATCGCGCTCAAAGACCGGACCCGCTTGGCCACTTTGAGGTCGCGCGTTTCGTACTTGGCGAGCTTCATGGATTGTCTCCCAACAGAACACCGCGGGCGCGCCAGACGACGATCGTCGCGCCGGCGGGGATGTAGTTCTCGCGGATATGTCGATTGATCCGGCGCAGCTCGGCTTCCGGTACGGCGAGCAGGCCCGCCGCTCGCTCCCACATCATGGCGCGATGCAACACGTAGATGCAGCCATCGACCCATTCGTTCAGCCGATCGCAGAGAGGCCAAGTGGAGGTCTCGATCGAGCGCACCGGCGGCGTCTGATACTGCCACCGGTGGATCGCCGGGACGACGAGCAGAGACGCCATCAGTATGGGCAGGCCAGTCAGCAGCGCCGCGACCGCGGCCTGCATCCAGTTCGGTGTCGCCTTCCAGATGTCGCGCAGCCGCCACCGCGGCAGCGTCGGCGGCTCTGCCGGCGGTTGCGGAAGCTTGTGGTCCGGGGCGACGTGCTTGACGACGTTGTCGTATTGCTCGTTCGTGAGATCCTGCATCGCCTCGCGCGGCAGCCGCACGAACGCTTCGGCGGTGAGGCCCTTGAGTTGCCGCACAAGCGCCTTTTGGTCGGCGGCGCGCTCTTCGCGCGCCACCTTCACGTTGGTGAGAAATTCGTCGAGGCGCCTAGCCATGGCCACCTCCAAGGAACGGCAGGATGCGGACGAGTTCGCCGTGCATCGTTCCGCTCCAAGCGGCGACGTCGTTAACGAAGCGCTTGGCCTCGGCGAGCGGCTTCTTGGTGCGTGTCATCGCCTCCTTGAAATGCTCGCGCCGCCAGTTGACCACCGTCGCCGGCGAGACGCCGAGCGCCTCCATGAGGCGCCGTGACTTCAATCGCAGCCGTGGCATGCGGATCGAAGGATAGGCGGCGAGCGCCTTTGCAAAATCCTTGGCCAGCCGCTCGGGCATGTCGGTCGATGCCGCGACCGGGCAGCCGTCACGCTCGTTGCGCACGATCACGATGCGTGCCGACGGCATGATCTGGCGCAGACGTCCGATCTGGCTAACGACTTGGCCGATCGACTCCTCGGTCGCGACGACCACCAGGAACACGATGACGGTCAGCCCGAGAGCCGATATGTCCTCGTCGACGTCTACCTCGGCGACGAAGCTGTTGGTCAGCTCCGTCAGCGCGCCGCCGACTTCGAGCAACACCGATTGTCTGGTCTGCGGCATCGAGGTGAGCGCCGCATGGAAGGGCGCGAATACGGGCACGAGGTCGCGCTCGCCGTCCGCATCGACATCGAGACGGGCAGCGTGCAGGCCCTCCACGTTCGAACCCAGGAAGCGCTTCAGCTTTCCCTGTTCGTCCAGTTCGAGGATTTTCAGCGGCGCTTCGATCAGGGCGAAGGCCATCGCGATCAGGATCGCCAACAGCGACTTGCCGACGCCGCCAACGTCGCCGTCGACGATGCAGGCGACAGGCGGGGCGGTGGCGATGGGATCGGCCGCCGGCTTAGACTTGCTCATATCGGTCTCCTTGAAGGGCGGAGCCGATAGAGCGAGGGCTCCGCCAGTTGACGGAGCCCTCTCAATAAGACCAGTTCGGATGAAGAATTTCAGGAACGAAGACTGTTCCAGAAAATCCCCCTCAGCGATTGGACTTGGTGATCCACAACGAACCGGGATTGGCGGCGGCGACGGCGAAGAACTCGTCCCAGCCGGCACGCGGCCTTACCTTCAGCGCCAGATCTCGCAGTCCTTTCGCCATGTCGCCCCACGGCGAGATCTGGCCGTCGGTGGCGCCGGCCTCGTCTCCGAGCGCCAAGCAGTGTTTCAGACCGTCGATCTGCGCCGGCTCCAGCATGGCGCCTATGCCACGTTCGGCGCGGCCGAGGCGCATCGCGCAGCCGAAGGTCTGCATGTAGATGTCGTCATTCAGGAAGACCCACGCCGGATTAAAATCCATGGCCGCGGCAGCGCGCAGCAATTGGACGGGCGTGGGACCACCCTGTTTGTTGTGCGCAAGCTCCTGATGCAGGGCCGGGCCCTTTTCGCGCAGGACGGCGGCCTGGAGTTCGTGCTTCTCCATCGCGCTCGCGTTCCGGAATTCCGGAGTTTCGATCAGCTCGCGGATCAGCTCAGACATTTCGTGCTGCGCGTTCACGAAAGCCAGCGTCTTGGCATAGACCGCGCCGGCCGCCGCGACGAGCTCCATCTGCTCGCGATCAATCGCATCGAAATCGACCTGTCCCCGACGGGCGCCTGCCATGTCAGCGATGCTCGTGTAGGCGGCCCTGAGCACCTGATGACCGGTCTGTCCCGGGAACCAGTCGACGAGCAACGCCTGGCCCTCACGGAACAGGTTGATCGGCGAGAGGCCGTCGGGCAGAAGTGTCTCGAACCGGGCGAAAATCTCACCGCGCTGCACCTCGGTCGACCGCTTCTTATGCGCACGGCGGTCGGCGCAGGCGCGCAGGCGCTCCGTCGCGAGCGCCACGGTCACGTACAGTCCGTCCCTCGCGCGCTTCTCCAGCCCCAGCACGGACTGTCCCCCGTGGGGACGTTCCATGATCTCATGGAGCGTCTTCACCGCCACCATGACGGGGTCGCCCGCCAGGAACTGCTCCCGATGCCGGCCAACGGGCAAGTCGGCCTGCGCGAGTTCGACGAGCGTGGTCGGCGCTACCAGCAGGTCGCCGGGGAAGCCGGGCGGGAGCGCCACCAGGAATTCCCGCGGGATTTGCGGCAAAACTTCGGAATGGCGCTCCCGATTGATGATGACGAAGGGGCGCGGGTTGAGAGTGACGTCGGCGATCGCCGTCCCCAACGCGGTTTCGCGGACGGTAACGGTAGCGGGCATCTGGTTCTCCTGTCAGGTTGTTGAGGCGACGATTATTGACCGAGACGCCGCCAAAAATTTCAGGAACGAAGATTCTTCTCGCTCGGGCGCCATTTTCACCGAGGATCCGAGGTGGAGCGGAGCATGCTGTCGCCATTACAGAGTTCGCCGAGGCGACGTCGGCACGCCGACCCCATCGTCGCGCGCCTCTCGCCCAGCCACCCGGTCCAAGTGCGGCGGTACGGGAGCTTCAAGACGGCACTCGGGATGACGTGATGTTCGCCCATCAGGAACCGGCGGCGATCGACATAGCCTGCGCACCGGCCGAAGTTCACTTCGATACAGTCGGCAAGGCCCACCATGCGGGCGGAGTAGGCCGCTTTCCACTCTTCGATCATGTCAATCACCCGCGTTTCGGGATCCGCAGGCGGACGAATGGCAACATACTGCGCCAAATCCGGGCCGAGCCTGCGATGAAGAATGGTCCCACAAAAATGGTGTTCAGCGAGGGCGCCGGCGGCGCACACGAACGCGAGATGATCGCTGTCGAACGTTTCCAACCCATTCAGTGGTCGAAAGGCGCCGCTGTGTGCAGTCAATATGATATGGCCGGGTACGACGCGCTCAGCATTGGCGGCGACGTAATGTCCGAGTTCATGCAGCAGCACGCCGGCTTGGCTCGCCAAAAAGGTTTCCGCCAAGAATAAATCTGCTTTCAATCCGCTCTGATTGATGGGCATTCGCTCCTCCAACTCACACGCATTTCTCGACCGGCTCGAACGACGACCTGCACCGGCGGCAATCGAATTCAGCGCTCGGCTTCGCCCATGTGTTCTGTCCGCAGCCGCAGCGCGTCTTGCTCAGCCGTTCCAACCCTTCTCCTGGGTTTTCTGCGGTTTCAGCTTGATGCCACGGAAGCCCTTGGTCTCGATGGCGCGGATTTGCTCGGGTCCAGAAAAACCGGCCGCACGCAGAGCGTCGTTGAACGCGCGCTGGGACCCTGGATCTTCGCCCCGGTCGCGCATATGCGCGACCCAACTCGCATAGAGAGCGGATGACGAATCAAAGAGGCTCCGGTCGCCAAGGCGGGTGATACAGTGCTCGGCCAGCCAGTTGCCGACAAGGTCCTGTCCGCCGAGATACGAATTCGTCGCTTCGACGAGTGCCTTGGGCCGTGACAGACCGACGCGTTGCCACTGCAAAGCGCCGTCGATCGCCCACCGCAAGATGCCGGGCCACTCCGCCTCAAGCTTGCGTTCCAAGTCGCGATCTACCTTCTTCGGCTTGAAGGCAAATGGAACGATGAGGAATCGGCGCCGAATTGCGTCGGTCACGTTGGAGAGTTGCGGCAGATGATTGCCCTCGATCATGAGCTTGAATTCCGGCCGAAACGTCCAACTGTTCTGACGCATTTTTCGCGCGCGGATGCTGTTGCCACCCGTCATCAACTTGATCCGGGCTTCGTCCCAGCGCCGGCCCGCATCGGTTTCCGACGCAACGACCATGCGTGCGCCGGCCAAGCAGGCGAGCTCTTCCGGATGGCGGTCGTACCGGGACGCCATCAATGTCTGCATTGCTGCCACTGTGGCGTAGTCGCCTAGGAGATGCGAAATCACGCTCGTGAAGACGGTCTTTCCATTGCCGCCATTGCCGAACAGGAAGATCAGCGTTTCCTCCTTCGTGTCGCCGGTCAGCAGGTAACCGGTCCACAATTGCAGCATTCTGACGAGATCGACGTCGCCACCGCTCACTTCGTTCAAGAAGCGCTTCCAGCGTGGACACGTCGCTTTGTCGCTCGGCCCGACTGCGGTTTTCTTCGTGATGAGGTCCTGCCGCGCCGCAGCTTTAAGCTTGCCTGTACGGAGGTCGACGACTCCAGAAGGCGTTCCGATCAGGTAACGATCTTGGTCCCACTGTTGCGAAGTGACCGCGAGGTCTCGATCGCATCTGGCGTGATGCTCGACTCCACGCGCGAACGCAGACCGCCCGAAATTCTTCTGCGCGCTCTCATCAAGGCTTTTTGATAGAGTTCTAGTGAGGTCCCGCATGGTCGCGTAGACCAGTCGCGTCTGGTCGGGTCTCCAGACGCACCCGTTCCACACGTACCACTGCTTCGCCTGATGATCATAGCGGACATCGTCGCCATACAATTCGGCGAACGCCAGCGCTACACTGTCCTCCGTCTGGACAGCGGCGCTCCGCACTTTACGGATGGTTCTCTCGACCTCTGCCGCAGAGCGTTGCAACAGAACGCCTTGGCCTGTTTGGCCTGCGTGATCAAGCATTCTCGTTCCGGCTCCATTGTTCTCTGAAGCCGAAGGATATTGACTCGATGGCGGGCAATAACAGGCCGTCTAATTACCCGGCCGCTTTGCGCAAATGGAGTGAGGCGCGTGAGTGCGCTTCACGCACTAGCCCAATTCACTGCGCGCAGGACCTCGTCCCTGGTGATGAGTTTAAACTTCGCCGCCAGTTTCAACTGATGGTGCGCAATCTCTTCAAGGGCCTCCGCGGTGCAGGTCTTTCGTTGCTTCATGCCATGGAGCTCATCCATAAATCTTTGATAGAGGTCTCTGGCCTCTTTGTTCTTGATCTTTCCCTTTCTGAATTCGTCGCGCCAATTTGCGATGGATTCACTAAGTTCAGCGTTGCCGGCAGCGCGTTTGCCTACAAGCAACTGCAGCTGGGGATATTCGTCTGCGATGTATTCGGTTATCTCTTTCTTCGTTCGGCCGGTTTGCATCAAGTAGGTAGCCGCGATTGCGACACGGCAACGAGTGCTTATGGCGTCTGTGCTCTCCGGTGGCCTGCCACCGCCTTTCTTCATAAGAATTGGATGGATCGTTCCGCTATCGAGGTCGGCCAATGCCGAACTGAATTCATTGAAAACATTGGCATAAGCGTCAAACCCCTCCAAGTTGTCGCAGAACCACGCAATCGAGATTAGAGCATCTATCATCTCGTTCCTGTTTGCCGGCCAGAGCACACCTCGCCCTTGGTTTCCACTTTTGAAGGCTAAGCCGAGATTACGATGTAGCTCGGCGATCGCGCGAAGTAGCTTTTCAAGGTTATCGCGTTCAAAGATTTCGTCGGTCGTGCTCATGCTTTAGCTGCCATGTACAGCCAGACAATAAACAGGACCGTTACCAATACAAACGGCTTGTTGAAATATCCTTACACCCCCGAGCGTGTATCCCGGAAAGGGAAAGCGGGGCTTGCGGAAACCTCCGGAAACCGGAAACGCGTTCTTGCAAGTGGCGCCGAGGTAGTTGGTTCAGCACCCCTCGCCGGAGGCAGTCGGTCCCGCGTCCCGCCGTCGGCGGCGCTATGCTGACGCTCCTGCGGCTGCCCTGTTAACCGGTCTCAGGGCTGGCGAATGGTCGCCGCTGCCCTGTCGCCCATACGCCCTTTTCTTTGTTTTTGGTCTATGGGGCTCCGCCCCTCGCGCAGGCCAGGGTGAAGCGCCATAGAACGGCGCCGCCCGAGCGTTTTCCCCGGTCTTCCGCGCGGTCTCACATTCAAAACTGCCCAACTGTATTCGGACCGTTCGTGCAGACCCGCTCTTGCGAGCGGCCTTATGGGCGGGTGATCCCCCTCCGCTCGGCCGCCCTGGCCCTTGCTACCCCCGGTCTCGCCGACGGGCAGGGGCGCAAGGCGCGAAGTGCGCTTTGCGCCCCAAACCCAAAGGAGCTCACCATGACTGCAAAGACCAGAATAGAAGCCGAAAGCGGAAAGGTCATCTTCATTCCGCTCAACGAACTGAAGAAATCGCCAAAGAACGCGCGCAAGACACCACACTCCGAGGCCGAGGTCGAAGCGCTGGCCGCGAGCATTGCGGCGAAAGGCTTGCTACAGAACCTTGTCGTCGAGCCTGAACGCGACGGTGAAGGCCGTAAGACGATGCCATGCGCCTCGGCAAGCGCCGACGCTATTACAGAAGCCGTTGACCTCGACATGGCGGCCTTCTGGACAGCGATCGGTCCTCGCGCCTTCTTCTCGACGCGAAAACATCAGCCCGGCAGCTTCGGATCGAGCCGTTCCGGTGACTCGCCCGTTCGATCTACTCCGGCGGCCGCTTCTAAACTGCCGCGGATGCGAACGCCCGCACTGTCTTCTTCTCGGCGCCGTCCGCGCTCCATGGGAGGCGCGTGCCCGCCGTGCCGTGCGCCGGTCTCTGGTCTCGGCACCGACGAGCTTGCTAATCGCTCCTCATTCATTCGCGCTTGCCGCGCCACGCTTGCCTCGGATGGGCTGATCTGGCCGAGGTCGGCTAGAGCCTCGAATCGCCATCCGCAACGGCTGCCGCCAGTTTTTTCCCTTGCCGCAAGCGGCGGCATTCCTCGCGCAAGTCAAAAAAGCTGGCGGGCCGCCGTCCTCCGCTACGCTCCGGCCGCAAGCGGTGCGGTGCGCTTCGCCCCCGGCCGGTCGATCGCCATCGAGGCTGCGGTGGTCGCGGCCCGAACAACAGATGAGGAGACTTTCATCATGGCAACCATCGGCACCTTCAGCAAGACCGAGAACGGCTACACCGGCGCGGTGAAGACTCTCGCCCTCAACGTCAAGGCGCGAATTGCTCCCGCCGAAAAGGGCAACGACAAAGCTCCGGATTTCCGCATCTTCGCCGGTCAAACGGAGTTCGGCGCGGCCTGGAAGAAGAAATCGAACGAAGGTCGTGACTATCTGAGCGTCAAGCTCGATGATCCGAGCTTCCCGGCTCCGATCTATGCCTCGCTGGTCGAAGTCGAGGGCGACGAGAGCCTGTCGCTGATCTGGTCGCGCCGCGCCGGCGAGTAGCGGGCGCTTATGGCAACGCCCCGCCTTCACCGGCGGGGCGTTTTTCATGCGCGCAAGAAGGAAGCAGGCCGGGAGGGGCGAAGACGCGGCTGAGGAGTTCGTCAGCCCTTGCCGGTCCGTTCGTCGATGAGTTCGAAAGGCCGCACGCCCAGCGCGACGGCAAGACGATGAAGATTGTCGATTGTGATGTTGTTGGCGCCGCTCTCGATCTCGCTGATCTGTGCCTGCCGCAAGCCGACCTCTTCCGCCAGCACTTCCTGCGACAGGCCACGCTCGATGCGCAGCCGACGCACATTGCGCGCCAGAATTCGCCGCGTCGCTTTGGGGTCCGAGCGCTCCATCGCGCATTGGGGACCATTGCGGACGCAATTTTTCTATACGCTTTAGCGTATAATTTACGAGTTCTCCCTTAGGCTGTGGTCTGCCGCTCGCCCAACAGCGCGCAGGCCGGCGGTCTCTTGGTCGTATTGCAAATGAGTAGCAGGGGGTAGCGATGGGCCTGTTTAAGGTGAGCGGCACGATAGCCGCGATCGGCCAAGGTGAATTCAACAACCATGGAACGTTCTACGCATTCATGGAGATCCGCGAACCCGGTGGCCGCCGCGTGATCGTGCACAATGTCGGCGTGCTCAATCATGTCGCGTCAAGTATCGTCCTCGGCGGCGATAGCGAGTTCTTCTTCGACAAATTTTTTGTCTTCGGCAGGTCGTTCGTCTCCCAGCTCTGGGGCGTGAAGACCACCGATGGACTGGTGACGTTTGACAACGATATGCGCAAGCAGGCGATGGCAGTGAGCTTTTTGATCGGCACGCTCACCATCCCGTTGTTGGGTATTGGTTTCCTCCTCATCGCGCTAGGCTTGCTTCAGCTCCTGTTCGTGATGCTCAAGGCAGGCGCCCGCAAGCGGATGTTTTACGGGACTGATCGCGCTGAAGCGCGACGTCTGCATCAGCAGCTGCCGGTGCGCATATGATGACGCGCATCATCGCCGGTGCGGTGTTGTTCGCGAGTATCGCCGTCGGCGAGGCGAGGGCGGCCGAATTTGCCTACTCAGCGACCGGCGGACCCACATGCATGAGCATTCAGTCCAAACGCGAGTTCCATTCCTGGCGCTGCCCGGGACCGGCCGGTTACAGCGCGGTCTTTCACGACTTGGGCAACATGGTCGCGATCGAATTGGGGCCGACCAAGAAGGAAAAAGCGATCAATGAGGACGGATTGATGTGGCAGGGCGCCGAGAAGAGCTTCGGCGAGAGGGTCGAATGGCGTCTGGCGAACGGCAAGCCCCATGCCGCCATTCTGCGCATCTGGCGTCAGGACTTTGACGAAAAGGTCGATATGCCGCGCGCCGTTGAGGAACTCCTTGTCATCAAGGTCTCAAGTCAAGGCGCATGTCGGGTCGGTGCGGTCGATGGCAAACGGCCAGATGCCAATACCGTCGCCCGCAGCATGGCCGATACCCAAACAGCGACGTTCCGCTGCGGTGTCGATCAGCCGCGCGCTGCCATGATGTCAACCTCCCGTTCACACCAATCGCAATGATGCATCGTGTTTGCGGGCGATTCTAGTGCAACGCACAGCCTGCTATTCTCTCTGACGTCCGGCCCTGTTGACTCGAATCAGCCCGTTCTTTGAAGTTGAGTATTGCGACTATTCACACATGAGTACCCATCGCTGCAGCGATAGAGAAGCGCTCCTGCGGGCGGCCTCAACGCTTGATCTGCTGGCCATCGGCTGGCGACCGGGGAGATCTGAGCTTATTGAGGCGCGCTATCTCGAACGCTGGCTTGTCATGCCCGGTCCCGCCGGCCGCCCCTATCAAATCATCGGTGCGATCTGGTCGTTGCCGCTGCGGCGTGCGATGATTGTTGCCTCGGTTCTTGCCATTGATCCCGACGCGCATTGGGCACGTATCTGGGACGAATGGGCTGTCATTAATGACGGTATTTCGAGCGTGCCAGCCTTCGATCCGATCGATGTTCAGCGCGCCGGCGCGGCATGGCTCTTAAGTGAGCTTCAGACCTTGCCTGTACGCTAATCGAGGCGCTAATCGAGGCGCCAATCGAAGGCGCCGGAGAATGGACCATGACGAGCAGGACGATCATTCGGTTCAATATCGATATTCTTCGCACGAAGCTCGCCGAGGAACAGAACCCAATGAAGCGGCAAGAAATGTATCGATTGTTGGCCGAGGAGAGGGCGAAGTTGGCCGCAATGGAAGCCGATTCGCCGATCCGCAATAAGAACAAAAAGCCCCGTTAAATGTTTGCTTGGCCGGGCTTCGATTTTGTTCGAATTCGGCGATCTGCGCGATGCTGCGCTCACGTCGCGCGCTGATGCAGCTGCGCGCCGATCACTCAGTCCATCTCATCTGCGTTTCGACGGATTCGTGCCGCACGTTGCATGTAGGCAAGCACGGCATTGGGAGCATCGTGTTGGCGACCTCGCACACCCGAAGCCGCGGGACGATCTGCGACTGGCGCGTTCTTTCGAACCGGTGACTTCGCCGCCGGCTGCCCGCCTGGCCCACGCCCGACGGCCTGTCGCCTAGGGGAGCCATGCTCTGTTCGCCGTGACGCCTCTCTCGTCGGAGATTCGCCAGCTTTCTCGCCCGACAGTCCTGCCCTCCGGACGGAAGCGATCCGATCATCCTGTCGCTTGCGCCACACCGCCGACGACAGGGCACCGCGGCTCAAGGGCCGTCCATCCTCGCGCTTGACCCCGGCCGCGGCCAAGACCGCGATCATGTCATCCCAGGTCATGCCGCGGGCTTCTGCCAAGCCAAACCACTCCAAGTGTTCGACGACGACGCGGGCAAGCTTCTTGCGGCGGCCGCCGGGGAGCTGAAGGTCATTGGCAATCGCTTTGGCGCCAGTCTCAATATCCCGATTTTTCAAGAAATTCTCCTGAGTATCGTCTGACAAGCGCAGTCAGATGCTGCAACGCTCTGCAAAATTATGCAAATTTCTTCAAAACAAATGCAGAAAGATGAAGAAGTTTGCAGAATCCATACCTGTGCATCATCTACACCGTTAATCACGGTGATCTAATGTAGTATAATAGTCAGCCGAGAGCCGGCCGCTCATAACGGTCTGGTTGCAGGTTCGAGTCCTGCCGGGCCCACCATTCTGGACGCTTCGCCGGGTTCGCTCCGGCGTTTCCGGCGAAGCCCCTATTAGCTTCGGCCGCTTTCGCAATATTATCAAACGGTTGACGAAACTTGACGCTCAGTGCGCCATGCGCCCCCGTGGAGTTCGAAAGTGCCAATTTCAGGACGTGCCGACGAACCGCTGGAGTGCCTTCCATGAAGGTCTTTCGGGCGTTTCGAGCAAAGTCGAGCAGGAGTATCGCTTCTTCGATGTAGGTTTGGTCATCCACGCGATCTTGTCCAGTACAGGCAGCATGCGCCTTCGGATGATTCGGGGAGGAACCCCTTAGCCGTTCCGGCCCGACGGGTAGCCGCCCCGCCAAGAAAGCCAGAATTGCCAGTGGCTTACTTCCGGTGGTAGGCGGTTGCTTTGCGCCATCACTGATTGTCGCTAGCTTGGTGCCTTTGAGTTCCAGAGCGAGACCAATGGCCCAAATAACCAAGCGATCGCGACCGTTGGTCACCAACGGGTTCGTCGTTGAGACCCCGGATCTGATCGACCTCGTCGTCCGCGACATGCCCAGTCCCGCCGAAGTGAAAGCGGAGCGCGAGCGTCTGCGGAATTTTTGGTTCGTGCATTGGGTTGGAGGCAAGCTCTACCATCTGCGGCTCAGCGCCGGCGGTCCCAACGTCGACGGGCAGCAACTAACGGCTCCGGCATCGCAGTACGGCTGGCTTCTCCGGGCACGGGTCGATGATGTCATCGGTGTCGCTTTGCCCAAATACCAACCCATTCGGCGACGCCCCTTCACATTTCTTGCACAGCGGACCGAACTCATCGCACCTGCGGCCGACGCGGCCCGCATTGATGATCCGCTCATCGAGCAATTTACGGTCACACCACGTTTCGTGCTCAGCCCCAAAACATTCGAGCCCGTTGATGGGCAATCAAAGCTCGGTCTCTTCATCAATGTCGAAATGCAATTCGATATTTCGGCACCACTGAATGAGCTCCAAAGCGCAAATGTCGATCTTACTGGGCTGCACGTCGTCCGTCGGCAACCCGAGCCGGGAAAACGTCGTTTGGTCGGCCGAATCTCGCGGGTGGACGGAAATGTCACTCATCTTTCGGAGAGCACCGAAGGACCGTCGATCCAGACCGATCAAATTAAGCTCGAAGGGTCGAAAGAAAGCGTTGCTCGATGCTTAACAACGATCCTTGGACTATCCCGTTATCGTGCATTGATGTCGGCTCTTGACGATCAGCAGGCTGGTTATCTCCTCGGTCCGGACTTCGATGGTGTGGTAACAAAACTCGGAGCACTGCTCGCCAAGACAAAGCTTCCGATAGCACCTGGTCAAGATGCGAAGATTGGCGACCGCATTGTGCTTGCCAATAGCGATACGGCGGAGACCGTCTACGTTGCTCCTCCGGTTGACTATGTGTTTGATCGTACCGGTGCTCAGAGTAATGCGTTTGCTTGGCCGGGGCTTTCGCAGTTCGGCCCTTTCGATCGGACTACCTTTGCCAATAAGTCACCACGACTGCTCGTGGTGTTTCCAACTTCCACGCAAGGGAAGGTGGAAACATTTCTTCGTGCGTTTCGCGATGGGCTCGGTGCTAACTACCGCGGCTTCGCAAAGGGATTTCGAGATATTTTCGGCCTGGTAAATCTCGAATTCGTTATGTGTCCTGTTCAAGTCCAGGTCTCCGACCGTGCTGGTTCAGAGGCGGCTTACCGTAGCGCTATAGAAGATCGGCTGTCGGCTGGCGAGGATGTACAGGGCGCGATTGTCGTTCTCTTCGAGGAGCACGCTCACCTGAAAGGGCTTCAAAACCCTTATCTCCGAACGAAAGCTCTACTACTAACCCTCGGCATTCCTGCGCAAGAAGTACGCATGACGACTGTCACCCAAATGCCGGGCATTTTGCAGTATACCCTCCAGAATTTTTCGGTCTCGGTTTACGCGAAGCTGAATGGGACGCCGTGGACCGTAAACCAAGATAAGGCGATCAGCGATGAGTTGGTTGTCGGAATGGGATTCGCCGAGTTTTCTGGCAGCCGTTTTGAAGATCGACAGCGGTTTGTGGGTATCACGACCGTTTTTAGCGGCGACGGCACTTATCTCCTTGGTAACGTATCGAAAGAGAGCAATTACGCCGATTACCCAAAAATGGTCCGGGAATCTATGCTGTCGTTGCTTCGCGAGCTGAAGACGCGGAACAACTGGCGACCGGGTGACACAGTACGCGTCATCTTTCACGCGCATCGGCCATTGAAGCGCGTGGACGTAGGAAACATCGTTTTCGCGTGCGTTCGCGAGATCGGTGCTGAGCAGGTTTTGCAAATGGCCTTTGTGACGGTGTCGCACGATCATCCCTTCATCATTATGGACCGTGCTGAAAAGGGGGAGCCTGTTAAGCGCGATAGCGACGTGATGAAGGGTGAATTCGCACCGATGCGCGGTACTATTGCGCGGATTGGTAAGACGACGAGGTTGCTCGCTACAAACTCTCATAAGCTTATCAAACGAGTTAATTCACCGCTGCCCGCGCCGCTTCTGATCAGTTTGCATCCCGATTCAACCTTCAAGGACGTCGACTACATCGCAGAGCAAACGTTGAGGTTTACCAGCCTTTCTTGGAGATCAACGTTGCCGGCACGTACCCCTGTTACGATCTTCTATTCCGAGCGGATTGCAGAGTTGCTCGGTCGGCTAAAAGACGTGCCAGATTTCTCGACCACGGCGCTGTCGGTAAAGTTGAAATGGAGCCGGTGGTTCCTATGAATGGCGTTATTCTCAGCGTCACGGCCGCAGTACGAAAGGAAGCTAATCGAATTCTGCGGGCTTCTAGTGCCTGGCCTACCGCGTCGTCTGGTCTCGCTTACAAGATATTGCAGCGTGATGTTACGCTCTCTGAAGGTCACTTTGATCGGCCAGTGGAAAAATCATCGGCGACGCTGCTCCGGAGAACGCCGATATTCGCGGCATACGGTTATGTCATCGATTTGGCGCCGGAGGAAACTGTCAAACTGTGGTTAGATGAGATCGAGCATCTTCGCGGGCGGGAGATTTATCCAGTCGACCGTAATTCATTCATCTTCAACCCGGTGGAGATTCTTGGCGTTAGTTTCGGTCTTTGCTCGGATAAAGTGCCGCGCGAGCATAGGGAGTGGCTTGCCGGGACAATCCTTCGGGGTTTTTCGCAGGGCCAGTTCAAGACGAGCGTATCGCGTTTCGCGGCGCTATCTGCCTTGTACATGTTGGACAAGGATAAGGCTCAAACGGTAAGTTTGTCGACTGTCGCTCTCAGTGGTCTTCCGACGCACGATGTGATCGTTGCTGCTTGTATCGACTTTGCTGTTGGTCTCCCGGCCGGAGCCATTATCGGCGACCTGGAGCAAGATCTTTTGCAGCGACTACTATCCGAAGCTGTGAGTATTAATGACGAGGCCGAGGCTGCCGCGCTCCTGATACTTGTAAGCCGTGTTTCAGGCCGTATCACTCTGAGCTCCCCCGAAAATGCGGTGGATCAGATCGTCGTGCTATGCAGA
This sequence comes from Pseudolabrys sp., assembly GCA_026125895.1. GTDB lineage: Bacteria > Pseudomonadota > Alphaproteobacteria > Rhizobiales > Xanthobacteraceae > Pseudolabrys. The sequence goes on from JAHCKG010000001.1 coordinate 307,853, forward strand.
CGCTTTCCGCTATTTGTCGAGCGCTTGCGCATACGGCAGAGGCAGCGACCTTCGTTTGAAATAAAAGACGAATACGACGTCCAGGACCTTCTACATGCTATTCTCAAGCTTCATTTCGATGACGTGAGGCCGGAAGAAGTTACACCGAGCTACGCGTCATCATCATCGCGCGTCGATTTTTACCTGCCTAAGGAGCGGATCGTTGTCGAGGCAAAGATGACAAGAGCGAACTTAGGACAAAAAGAGGTGGCGGACGAACTGATCATCGATGCCAATCGATACCGGACGGTGCCGGGCGTGGAGACATTGATTTGCTTGGTTTATGATCCAGAAAAGCGATGTCAGAACCCGACAGCTCTTGAGCGTGACGTCGAAGCGAGTGGCGTTCATCTTCGTGTGCGCGCAATTGTTTGCCCTCACGGTCTATAGGTGTTCATCGAAAAATTCCTCGCGTTCACTGGAGCGTGTGGATGTGTAGGTCGGAAATTTAAATGTCTCGCAGCTGGACCTGTGGCGCATTTCTCTTACTGCTATTAGGGGCCATGGCCGCCATGAGGAGAGCGACCGGCGCGCAAGCGCAGAATCTGCGACTGTCGGCGTTCGCAGTTCTATCTGAAGTGGCGCGGTGGTTGACGTGGGAACTTTCAAGGCCGACAAAGAGCAAAAGACGAACATTTCAACTGGTCGGGGGAATCGGTGCGTATACAATCGGTCATGATCTCAGGCTTCCGATCATTTGGACCGACGGCCCAGCGCGTCGAACTCGCAAATGACCTGACCACTGTCGTCGGACCAAACGCTTCCGGCAAAACCGCGCTATTGCAAGCGCTAGCTAAGATGTATGGCGTGACACGAGCGCAACGGACGCTGCATCGATCCGACTTTCACTTGCCGAAGGACGTCGCGCCCGAAGATCGCACGACGCGCGATCTTTTCATCGATGTGGTCGTCTCGCTGCCTGAACTAAAAGATGGGTCGGCCACCGCTGAAAGCGTCGCGCCGACATTCCGGCATCAGCAACTCGAAGGGCCGAAAAAGATGCCCATGTGCCGGATGCGGCTGGAAGCTCGCTGGCAGGACGACAACACTGCGGAAGGCGAGGTGACTCAAGAACTGTTCTGGGTCGATCATCTCAATGAAAAGGTAGAACAGAACGACAAGCATGCTGTGTCACCGGCCGACCGGGGTCTGATTCAGTTTTACTACACGCCTGCCTCACGTGACGCCGCTGCGCAAATTCGCGCGACCACGGGCGCTTTGGCGGCGCGCCTCATAAAAGCAATCGAATGGTCAAAAGGGACACGCAAGGCAGTTGATGACGCGACAAAGAGGCTCTCCGACGCATTCGGCGGTGAAGCTGCTATCGGCGCCATAAGTAAGGCGCTAAGCGTGCGCTGGAAAGAATTGAATAGCGAAGATACGGATGCCGATCCGAACCTTTCCCTCGTCAGTAAACGATTCGAAGAGGTGGTCGCACACATCCAAGTCATGTTTCAACATGGGACGACGAAAATCGAGCGCGGCCTCGATGTGTTGAGCGATGGCCAGCAATCGCTTTTCTACTTCGGCTCATCGTCCGAACCATAAACGAAGGGCGGCGAATCATTAGGAAGTAGAAGAAGCGAAATTGCGAAGTCGTATTGTTCAGAAAGAACGGTCATTTCGGTGCAGGGCTCTTTAAACCACACCACCGGTCCGTGCTCTTTCGCTGCTTTTGCCTCGCCGGTAGTTAGCTGTGCCGCCAAAGCGGTCTCCGGGATTGCAATTGGACCAGCTGACGTGCGGAAATATGCGCCGGTCTTCAAGGCACGCTCACTGGAGCGAGCCCAAAGGATGTATCCGTCGCGGGAGACAACAAGGACAGCCCACTTTTCCGTATACGATAACCACCTAAGTGTAGCCGCTATTAGCGATACTCGATAACGATCAAACAGTGAGCAACAAGATCGAGGTCTATTTTTGCGGACGGGGCGATCTGACGGCGGAAATCATCAAGAGGCATCAATAGATTTGCCGCAAATACATTCGCTTGATGTTCTACCTGCCCATAGGCCGAGTCCCACTGGACGAAATCCTGAGAGCCGCAGCGGATATTGAGCATCATGCAAGGCATCGTGGTCGGGCCTTTTCTTAGGCTTTAGATCGGACTCGATCGCACTCGAACGAGTTTCTTTCCAGCTGCCCCCCGTTGCGCCCATGTAATACGCCTTAATATCTAGAGCCGAGAAGCCAAAAGGATTTGTGCCGGTAAACTTGTGGAAATAGTAATTTATGAATGACCAATCAAATGGCGCATTAAAGCCAATGAAAATGGGAGTTGCGTCGTCTCCGATGGTCTCTCGAATCCAAGCTGCAAATTCAACCATCGCTTCTTTAGGTGGGCGTCCAGTGCGAGATAGAGTGTCGAGCGAGAGGCCGCTAACCTCCAGAGCCTTCGGATCGGCGTTATTATTGATTGGCTGTAACTCGCAAGAAAATACCAAAGCCTCGTCGTCTACGTGACAGGCACCTATCGAAAGAAGGCTGAATTCACCCGGTATCGGTCCAGAGGTCTCCACATCAATTGAGATAAACACTTCGCGCTGCCGAAGGCACCCAGCCGATCTTGAGCTTGCCGCGCATCGCCTCTTTTTCGTCAGCGGTATAGTTGGCGGTATAAATAAGGACGATTCGCAGGTGAGCGTTTGCGACGCGGGGCCACATAACGCCGCCCGGGCGGCTCATCGTAAGCGCGCCGGATTCGGTGTTGACCGTATATCGCGTTGCACGCACTTCCACCGACCCGCTAAGCAGCGTGAGGTCAACTTGCTTCAAGAAGCCCTTTTTCGCCAAAGCCTCGACGTCGTGTGCATAGTTACGCGCCGTCTCTTCGGTGATCGCGCCAGAACTTTGTGCCATCATCAGAAGATCGGCAGTGAAGCGCCGCGCCACGGTTTCGACATCGGCGACGCTGTAGGAATAGGTCTTACTTGCACTGGCGGTCTGGGTCATGCTGCTTCCTCGATCCTGAAACGGGGTCCGAACCATTCCTTCCACACCTCATTGTCATCCTCGGCTGAGGCAAAATGTGCGGCCTCCCAAGCTCCTTGAGCAGCGGCGACGATATCGATGCGTTCAGCTTCGGTAATACGGCTTGCAACGTTATTCAGGCTGTAGACCGGGTCGATGATGACGACCGGGTCGGTGAATTCACCGAAGGGCGCAATATTTTCCGGAAACTGAATCTTTTCCTTCAGCCCGGACTGAGCGATGTAGAGGAGGATCCGGCAAAACCGCTGTTCGATGGTTCCGGCATTGCCCTCGGTGTCGAGGTCGTAAGCGACGATTAGTTCGACAATGACGGACTTCAGCGGCTTCAGCTCTGCATGGTTGCGCCACTTCTTCAGCAGGCGCACCAAGGTGCGGAAGTCCTTATCTTTGTCCTTCCGGTCCCGTACGAACTTGATCTGGCACGGTGCGCAGGTTTCCATCTTTGACTCGTCTTGAAGGTCAAACTGCCAGCCGTATCCCGCGCGCTTCGGGTCTTCAATTACGGGCACGATGTCGACGCTAAGACCGCTGCCGACGAACGAAACCGTGGCGGCCTTACGTTGGATTTCAAAGTCCTCGACATCCTTGTTCGGGTAGATTTCGACCAGCAACTTGTAAATTGTGTCGTTGATCCGCGACGCATGCGGAAACCTAAAGGCATATCTCGAAACGGCACTGACTTTCGACGGCCGGGAGGAGGTCGTTGAGTTCTAAGCTCCCTCCGTATCAGCCGCCTTCTCCGTTTACTCCGTTCCTGCGGCGATTCACCGATGAGCGGGCGCGCGATCTCTCTGAGACCAGGGCGCTCTACGAAGAAGTGCGCACTGCGCATTTGGCGTCGCTCTGGTCCAAGGAAGATGCCATTGAGCGGGTGAATGGATTTGTCGCCGAATGGGTCGGCAAAGTCGTCGGGCTCCCCGAAGCGAAGCGTGCCGAAGGGCATCGCCCCACATATTCCGGTGTTCGACAAGTCGAAGCGAGAGGACGGCACTTTCTCGCGCAGCGACTTTAGATATGACCCGACCAGCGACGTCTACCACTGCCCGGGTGGCAAGAAGCTTGGAACCAGCGGCACCGTGCATGAGGGCAAGACGCTTCTGCATCGCGCCAGCAAGCTCGGCTGCGATGGATGTCCGCTCAAACCCCAGTGCTGCCCAAAGGAGCCGGCACGCAAGATCCCGCGCGATATCCACGAACGCGCCCGAGACGTTGCCCGGTCGTTCGCAGGAACTGAGGCCTTCGAGCAATCACGCCGCGAGCGCAAGAAGATCGAGATGCGGTTCGCGCACTTGAAGCGCATCCTGAGGCTCGGGCGGCTCAGGCTGCGTGGGCCACGAGGCGCTCAGGATGAGTTCGTCCTCGCTGCCATCGCTCAGAACCTGCGGCGGCTCACAACCCTTGTCGCTCGGCCGCCACCCGCTCGGGCACTGTGCATCGCGTAACGTTGAAGCCGCGTAGACAGCGTCAGGGCCGGCGGATCAAAGCCCGACGCCTTTAGCCGAACGGCTCACGGGCATCCATCGGCTACAGCCGCCTTTTGCAACAAAATCGACCCTAAAGCGGACATCAATTGCACCAAATGCGCCGCGTCAGTGTCCACGAATAGATTACCAAGAGTGACGCAACCCAAGCCCTGATTGCTTGAGGCGATAACGGATTGATGTTCAGATAGGTGAGTTAGGGCTGAAGTTGGGTCTGCGTTTCTCACGAAGAGCCGAGATTCCCTCTTTAATATCTGGCCCGGAAAAGCCCATGAACTCTAACCCCAGCGATGCATCAAAAATTGGCCCAGCCGCTCTCAACCAATTGTTGAGTGCGTACTTAGTGCCGCGAACAGCGCCAGGCGATAGCTTGATGAGCCGTTGGCAAATGCCCATTGCTGTCTCGACAACTTTATCATCATCAACGCAGACGCTTGCGAGGCCGATGCGTTCCGCCTCCTCACCGGTAACAGTCTCGCACAGCAGTAGGTAATATTTGGCTTTGGCCATACCGCAAAGCAAAGGCCATATGATCGCGGCGTGGTCGCCGGCGGCGACACCGAGACGGGTATGGCCGTCGATGATCTTGGCGGTGCGGCCGACCACGACGATGTCAGAAACCATCGCTGCTGACAGGCCGGCGCCAACCGCGGGCCCCTGGATCGCGGCGACGATAGGCTTGGAGCAGTTGATTATATTGTACACGAGGTCGCGGGCTTCGCGCCAAGCGGTCATCCGCGCTTCGAAGTCAGTACTCATCTCTTCCAGCAGGCTTATATCGCCGCCGGCGGAATAGGTGCCACCATCGCCGCGCAACAATACGCAGGAAGTTTCGGGATCGGCGTCGATGTCGCGCCAGACGTCGGCAATCTCGCGATGGCCGTCACGGTTAAGCGAATTCAGCTTGCCAGGATTGCTGATGATGACTTCGAGAATAGACGGCGCCGGACGATTGAACTTCAGCACTTTGTAGGCGTCATAATCCACTCGCATCGTCGGCTCCCGTTGTTCTCAGGAAAATTCTGGCAGCATGGCGCGTTGCGCTTCTAGGCGTCTTCGAGATTGCGACTGGCGACGGCGATCGCAATCAGCGCTCCGACTGCGCGCGCTGGTGAGTCAAAGGTCGGAAAACTCTTCTCGCGGAACATTGCCAGTGCTTCTGGCGTCTGCTCGACGCTGCCGGTCCAGCACACGATCAGCGGCTTTTCCGTCAATTGTGCGGATTCGATCAGGTGGCGGGCGAAATCGAGATTGCGGGCAAAGGTCAGCACCACGATGACGGCGTCAATCGAATCATCGGCGACCGCGAGATCGAGAATCTGGCGTAAATCGTTGGGTCGGCTGATGATGGCGCCGGTCAGATCGACCGGATTGCTGGCCGAACCGAAAAACGGCAGGTGCTTGGCGATCTTCTGCTGCAATCCGGGGTCGAACGGCAAGACCTGGAACTTGGCCATTTCGCAGAGCTCAGCGGTCTCCACGCCGAGTCCGCCGGCGAGCGAGATCACGGCAATCCGGTCGCCTTGCAACGTTTTGCCCAGCGACAGCGCGGTCGCGGAGTCGACCGCATTCATGGTGTCAGTCGCCCGCACGATTCCCAGCTCGTCGAATACGCCTTCGACCACGCGATCGTCGCCAGCCAGGGCGCCGGTGTGCGACAGGGCCGCGCGCTGGCCGACGCCGCTGCGCCCGACCTTGTTTATGACTATGCGCTTTTTCCCGCGCATGGCGCGAGCCGCGGCAACGAAACGCTTCGCATCGCGGATCTGCTCGACATACATCAGGACGACATCGCAGCTATCGTCATTGCCAAGCCATTCCAGTACGTCGCTCGCGGAAATGTCCGATTCGTTACCGGTGGTGATGACCGAATGGATGCCGCCGCCGTTGCGCGACAGGCGGTTGGCCATCATTCCGGAGATCGCGCCGGACTGCGATACAATCGCAATGCCGCCCGGCTTGAGCCCGATGAACATCGGACTGAAGCTCAGCAGCAGATCGTTGCCGGGGAATACGATGCCCTCGCAGTTCGGGCCGAGCAGGCGCAGGCGCGATGTTGCGAGGAAAGTTTTCAGGGCCTTTTCATATTCGGCCCCGGCGCCGCCCGATTCTGCAAAGCCTGACGTAACGCCGATCACGGCGTGGACGCCGTTGGCTTCGCATTGCTCCAGCACTCCCAGCATCTGCGCCGCCGGGACGAAGCTGACCGCGACATCGACCGGGCCGCCGGCCTCGCTCAGGTCGCGGGCGACCGGCAGCCCCAGGATTTCGCCGCCGCGTGGGTTGATCGGGATGATTCGGCCGGAATACTTGCCTTCTTTCAATAGCTTGATGGCGACATGACCGAGCTTCGTCGGGTCTTCCGAGGCCCCGAACAGCGCGATCGAACGGGGATTGGCGACGAGGCTCAACACTTCCTGAGTATCCCGGCGGGCCATTGGCAACCTCATTAACAGTCGACTATTCGGTCGATTACGATTAGCTATTCGAACTGAAAGCGGGCCCAATTTGTAGCCATTTGCGGGCAACTCATGGATAGTTCGCCGAAGTAGCAGAAAATACGACCGACCGTCCAGTCGGGATAACATCCAGGGTCAGATCACACAAGATGACACAAGAGACGAGCGCTAGAATATGAAACGACCCCACAACGGCAGTGAGGGAGTGCAGCGCTTTCGCATTCTGGAGAGTTCAGCCCGTCTGTTTGCCCACCAGGGTTTTGAAGCCACGTCGCTCAACGAAATCGCCGAGGAAGTCAGCCTGTCCAAGGCCACGATCTATCATTATTTCGCCAGCAAGGAGGAGATCTACAGTGAGATTATCCTCGATACGTTAGAGCGGCTGCTGTCCTTCGTTAAGGAATCGATCGACCGTAACGATACGGCTTCACGGCGCCTGGTGGCCGCTATGGAGGCCCACGGTCAATTCTTCGAGGATAATTTTTGGGCCTTTACAGCAATGCTAATTGGCTTTGGCGGCATTCGCGAACTCAACCGCCGCGCTCGCGCGGTGGCCTTACGCGACAGCTATGAGGAGCTTCTCCGCGACGTCGTCAAAGCCGGCATCGAGTCCGGCGAATTCCGAAAAGCCGATCCGGTCATAACGGCGCGGGCAATTCTGTCGATGCTCAACTGGATGGCGCGCTGGTACAAGCCCGGCGGACCGAAAAGGGCGCGCGAGTTCGCGCAGGAATACGCAAGCCTCATCATGCAGGGGCTGTGCGTGTAGCGGCCGCATCGATTTTCTCGAAGGCCAGGGCCTCAAAAGAAAATTCCAGAACTTCTCCCGCCGGTTTGCCCTTGATCGGGCAGCCGACCTCTGTTTAACTACCGACCGGACGGTCGGGAGCAAGACCGCCGCAATTTGGGAGGAATGCCTATGACCAGGACCAAGAAACTTGCTGCGCGAGCTTTTGCCTTCGGCGCCTTTTTGGCGCTCGCGGTGGCGCCGGCCTCGGCGCAAAAATCCTCGATTACGCTCGGTTCGACCAATTCGACGTCCAGCCATTATGCCGTCGCCGTGGCGATGTCGAAGGCGATTAAGGCCGGTATGCCGAACGCAAACGTATCGGTGATCGAAACCGGCGCCAGCGTCGACAACACCCGGCGCCTGACGCGCAATGAAATTGACCTCGGTCTGATTGCGGTCGACACCGGCATTCAGGCCATCAACGGCACGGGGCCGTTCAAGGACAAAGCGGTCACCGATCTGGTCTCGGTCTATGCCTATGACGTATCGGTACTGAATATCGCGGTGCGCGCCGACTCCGGCGTGACCAATGTTTCCGAACTCCAAGGTAAGAAGTTCAATGCCGGCATCCGCGGCAGCGGCGCCGAGGTGCTGACCCGCGAATCCTTCTCGATTCTCGGCATCGAGCCGGTCTGGACTCCCGGAACGGTGCAGGACGCATCCGAAGGCATCCAAAACCGCCAGATTGTCGGCTACGCCAAATACGGACCCGGCACCGGCATCGACGCAACGCTCCGCGAACTGCTGACCTCCACGGAAATGCGCCTGATCGGTTTCGATAAGGCCCAGCAGGAGAAGGTACTCGCCAAGGTCAAGGGCGTCGGTTTTACGACGGTCAGTGAAAACATCATCCCCGGCCAAAAGGCGGTTGACGTACCGGTGGTGCCGATTGTCTACGCGACGCGTCTTGCGGTGATGGACGATCAGACGGCCTACAACGTGGCCAAGTCGATCTACGAGAACCGCCAGACGCTTATCGACACCTGGCCGCATCTGAAGAATTTCAACTTCAAGCAGCAGGCGCTGCTCGCCGACAAGCTCGGCTTCCCGCTGCACCCTGGGGCCAAGCGTTTCTGGGAATCGCTGCCTTAGTCGCCACGGATGGAGTTGGCTACAATGTCCCACAGCGAAGAAGCGCCTGCCGCCACAGGATGGCTGCCCGCGTCGATGAACATCGCGCTGGCTGCCTTCGCAGTCTTCCATATCTACACGGCGCTGCTGGGCTCCTTCGATCCACTGATCCAACGCGGCATCTTTATCGGGTGCGGCGTTGGGTTCATCTTCCTGCGTCAGTTGCAAGCGTCGAATCTCGTATGGTCATGGCGTCTGGGACTCAATGTCGCGGCCGGTCTGGCCGCGGTCTATGCCGGGCTGCATGTTGCCGCGAATGATACCCGGCTAATGGACATCATGAGCGACATGACGCCGCTCGATAATGCGCTTGCGGTCGTGATGATCGTTCTCGTGCTGGAGGCGGCGCGCCGTACCATTGGCGCCTCGCTGCCGATCATGGCGTCCCTGGCCCTGATTGTTTACCTGTTCGGCAACAGTCTGATCTCGGGCGGTTGGCAGCCGCCGCGCACGTCGCTGGAAACGGCGCTTATGACGATGTACGGTTCGACAAACGGCATATTTGGCTTCATGGCCGACATCGGCACCCGGGTCATCGCGATCTTTGTGGTTTTTGGCTCGCTTTTGATCGCGCTCGGCGCGGGCGATGTCTTCATGCGCGCGGCCGCGCTAATTGCCGGGCGTAGTTACGGCGGCCCGGCAAAGGTCGCCGTCGTCACATCGGCCCTGTTCGGCACGGTTTCCGGCTCCGCCGTCGCCAACGTCATGTCGGTGGGCTCGATTACCATTCCGATGATGATCCGCGCCGGTTACCGCAAAGATTTCGCGGCCGGCGTCGAAGCGAGCGCTTCGGCCGGCGGCCAGATCATGCCCCCTGTCATGGGCGCGGGCGCTTTCATCATGGCCGAACTGCTCAACATTCCTTACGCAACGATTGCGGTAGCGGCCGTCCTTCCCGCGGTCCTGTATTTCGCCGCGATCTATTTCAGCGTTGACAATTTTGCGCGGGCGACGAATTTGCGGCCGATCGACCGCGAGCTTATGCCGAAATTTCGCGACGTCCTTTTCGACCGCAACACCCTCGTCGCCTTCGGGCCGCTGCTGACGCTGGCCTACCTTCTTTTCCAGAATTATACGCCGACGCTCGCCGGCGCGATCGCGACTTTCGTGTTGATCGGGCTAGCCGCGGCCACCCGCATTTTCTACGGCCTGTGGGAAGGGCGCTCGAACGAACTCGGCGCCGAAATGAAAACCTGGGCGCGGCAGGTCTGGCGAGGTCTGGTTGACGGCGGTTCCGGCCTGATCGTCATCGCCGCGTTGCTGGCTTGCGCCAGCATCCTGGTGACCGTCCTCAATGCGACCGGAATCGGGGTGAAGTTTTCGCAGCTCCTGCTAGGGCTGACCGGCGAGCACCTGTTCGTGGTGCTTATCATCTCGGCGGTCTTATGCACGCTGCTCGGCATGGACGTGCCGACGACCGCCTCATACATTCTCACCGCGTCGGTCGCGGCGCCGCTGCTGATCAAGTTGGGTCTAGCGCCGCTCACTGCGCATCTCTTCATTTTCTATTTCGCCATTCTGTCGGCGTTGACGCCGCCGGTATGCGCATCGGTCTATGCCGCGGCGACCCTGGTAAATGAAAATTTCTGGAAGGTCGCCGGCCAAGCGCTGCGCATCGCCGGTGGGGTTTATTTCATACCGTTTCTTTTCATCTACCGGCCGGAACTTTTGATGGCCGGCTCGGTGGCGGCGATCGTCTACAATTTTGCCGTTGCGCTGATGGCGATCGCGGCGATCAGCGGCGCATCCATCGGCTATTTCTTCGGGCCGCTGGCTTGGTACATGCGGCTCTATCTCTACGTTGCGAGCTTCACACTATTTTACCCGAGTTGGACATCCGACGTGCTTGGCATCTGCCTGGTCGGCGGTCTGGTGGCCGTGCGCTTCGTCAGATCTCAGCGTCTCGCGGTTCCTCTGAAAGTGAACGAGCCATAATGCCAAACACCCTTAAAAATACCTCCGTCCGGCTCGGTTGCGGCGCCGGATTCTGGGGCGATGCATTTGATCCGGCCCTGGAGCTCGCCGAGCGCGGCAACTTGGATTTTCTCTGCTTCGATTTTCTCGCGGAGCTGACGATGTCGTTGCTGCAGCGGGTGCGGGCGAAAGATCCCGGCCAGGGTTACGTGCCCGACATGGTCAATTGGTTTGCCGATTTGGCCGCACCGGCCAAGGCGTCGGGCACGACGCTCGTCTGCAATGGCGGCGGCGTCAATCCACGCGCCGGAGCCGAGGCATTGGCCAAAGCCATGCAGGTCAAAGGCATCGCCGGGCGCAAAATCGGCGTCGTCGCCGGTGACGATGTGCTCGGGCGTCTCCAGGCGTTCCGAGATGCCGGCATGAAACTTACGCATATGCGCACCGGCGAGGACGGCTTCGACCGGATAAAGTCGAAAGTGGTCAGCGCGAACGTCTATCTCGGCAGCGATGGCATCATAGAGGCGCTGGAGGGCGGTTCGGAGATCGTCGTAACCGGCCGCGTCACCGATAGCGCGCTGTTCATCGGCCCGGCAATGCATCGCCTGGGTTGGGGCTTCGACCAGCCGGACCGTATAGCCAGCGCCATCACCGTCGGCCACATTCTCGAATGCGCGGCCGGCTGCACCGGCGGCATGTCTTCGCGGTTCGACCAGATGCCGCGCATGGGCGAAGTTGGCTTCCCGATCGCCGAGATTTCCGGCGATGGCACCGCGACCATCTCCAAGCTGCCGGGCAGCGGCGGCCACGTCGATCAGTTCACGGTCAAAGAGCATCTGGTCTATGAGATCGGCGACCCGCGCAGTTATTTCACGCCAGATGGCGTTGCGGATTTCACCGCGCCGCATATCGAGGAGACCGGCGCGGATGTCGTGCGCGTCACCGGCATGCGCGGCAAAGCCCGGCCGGACAGCCTGAAGCTGCTGATCGGCTATAGTGACGGCTGGATCGGCGAGGGGCTATTGATGTTCCCCTGGCCGAACGCCCATGCCCGCGCCCGCAAAGCCGAAGAGACGCTGCGCGAGCGATTCAAGCGGCTCGGCCTCGCATCGTCGGCGATCAGCTTCAACTATATTGGGCTCAATATGCTGCACGGGCCGGCGGCGCCGATACCCGCTTCCGACAATCTCAACGAAGTCGGCCTGCGCGTCGCGGTTAAAACCGCATCGCGCGACGAGGCCGAAAAAGTTCGCCGCGCCTGCTCGCAGCTCTGGATCATGGGGCCGGGCGGCACCTCGTTCGGCGCGCCGATGAAGCCGCGCCCGACGATCGCGCTGTGGCCGACGCTGGTGCCGCGCGATCTGGTTTCTCATTCGGTGGAGTACATAACCTCATGACGCGTTCTCTGGTCGACATTGCCTATGTGCGCGCCGGCGATAAGGGCGATTCCGTATCGGTTGGCGTGCTGGCCAAATCGCCGGAATATTATGCGCAGGTCGTCGCCAGCGTGACGCCGAAGACGGTGGCCGCGCTGTACGGCGATTGGGTCCAGGGCGAGATCGAAGTCTTCCCGATGCCAAATATCGATGGTTGCCTAGTGCTGATGCACGATGCGCTCGGCGGAAGCGCCACCAACACCTTACGGTTCGATCAGACGGCGAAATCGCTGGGGACAGCGATCCTTCGGTTGCCGGCAATCGCGCCATGAACATGATGCCATTTGACGGCGTTAGCGCCGACACCGTAGCGCAGTTGCGAGACACGATCCGCCGCTTTGTTCTCGATAAACTCGTGCCGCTTGAAGGCAAAGTGGCGCGTGAGGAGAAGATTCCACCGGAAATCGTGCAGGCTATGCGCGATCTTGGCCTGTTTGGCATTTCGATCCCGGAGAAATACGGCGGGCTCGGCCTGTCAATGACCGCGGAGGTTCAGATCATTTTCGAGATGGGTTGGACCTCGCCGGTGTTCCGGTCGGTGTTCGGGACGAATGTCGGTATCGGTTCGCAGGGAATCCTGATGGACGGGACGCCGGAGCAGCGCGAGAAATATCTGCCACGTCTTGCCAGCGGCGAATTGATCGGCTCTTTCGCGCTCACCGAGCCGGAGGCCGGATCCGATGCCCGTGCCGTCGCCACCTTCGCCCGGCGCGACGGCAATAGCTATGTCATCAGCGGTACGAAGCGTTACATCACCAACGCGCCGTCGGCGGATCTCTTCACGTTGATCGCCAAGACCGGCGAGACCGCGGACGGGCCTGTCATATCCGCGTTCTTGGTCGAAGCCGACACGCCGGGTCTGCAATGCGGCAAGCCCGAGCACAAAATGGGCCAGCAAGGCGCCGATGTGTGCGACGTCGTCTTCGACAATTGTCGTGTGCCGCTCGACAGCCTGCTGGGCGGAGTCGAAGGGCAAGGCTTTGAGACGGTCAATAAGGTCCTGACCCGTGGCCGGCTTCATATTGCCGCGCTTTGCATCGGCACTGCGGAACGGCTGATTCACGAGTCGGTCACCTATGCGGTTAGCCGCCGTCAGTTCGGTCAACGCATCGGCGACTTTCAGCTCGTGCAAGCGATGCTCGCCGACAGTCGCACCGAGGCGAATGCCGGACGCAGCATGGTTCTCGACGCGGCGCGTCGTTTCGATGGGAAGATCGCGACCATCGTCGACGGCTCAACCTGTAAGTTGTTCGCTTCGGAAATGGTCGGCCGTGTCGCCGATCGGGCCGTGCAGATTTTCGGCGGTGCCGGCTACATCGCCGAATACGGCATCGAACGCTTCTATCGCGATGTGCGCCTGTTCCGGCTTTACGAAGGCACGTCGGAAATCCAGCGTCTTATCATCGGACGGCAAATGATGCGGGACGCCAGTTGATGCGCGATGCGTCGCACTCAGAGGTGGTTTGGCGGCCGACGCCGGAAGTCATGAAAAGCTGTCGGCTCGCCAAATTCATGGCGAGCGCCGGAATTGCCGATTACGCCGAACTGGTGCGCCGCGGCGATGCTGATCCCGCTTGGCTCTGGGATGCGGTCATTCGCGATCGCAAGCTGAAGTTCACCAAGCCTTATAGCCGCGTACTGGACCTTTCCAAAGGGACGCCCTGGCCGCAGTGGTGCATTGGCGGCGAGACCAATGTTTGTCTTAACGCCATCGACCGGCATCTTGCCGGCGGCCTCGCCGACAATACTGCGATTATCTGGCTGGGCGAGGGTGGTGAGACCCGCTCGCTCACCTATCGCGCGCTGAGTCGAGAGGTAAATCGCCTGGCGGCGTCGCTGGCGGCGCTTGGCTTCGGTCGCGGCGATCGCATCGGCATTCATATGGGTATGACGCCGGAGGCAATGGCCGCCTTTCTCGCCATCGCCCGGATCGGCGCCGTCGTGCTTCCGCTGTTTTCCGGCTTTGGCGCCTCGGCGATTGAAGCACGATTGAACGATGGCGGCGCCACGGGCGTGATCGCGTCGGACGGCACGTGGCGGCGCGGCCAGTGGTTCGCCATGAAGCCGACGCTCGATATGGCCGCCGCCAATATTCCCACGTTGCGCCATATCGTTATGTTCCGTCGCGGCGAGGCCGACGTGCCGATGACACCGGGGCGCGATCTGTGGTCGATTGATATCAATCCAACGGCCGACGACACGCTCGACCTGGTACCGGCCGAGCATCCGCTGATGATCATCTACACCTCTGGTACGACCGGCCGGCCCAAGGGCACCGTGCATACGCACTGCGGATTTTCCGCCAAGATGGCGCTGGACATGGAGCTATGCCTCGATGTCGGCCCCGAAGATCGCCTGTTGTGGATGACCGATATGGGCTGGCTCGTAGGGCCGATGCTCGCGGTCGGCGGCTTGCAGGCCGGGGCGACGCTGGTGCTCACGGAAGGCACGCCGGATTGGCCCAGCCCCGACCGCATCTGGAAGATCATCGCCGACCAGCGGGTCACGGCGCTTGGACTTGCACCCACGGTGGTCCGCGCGCTGATGCAACACGGTACCGAACCGGTGCTGCGCCACGACCTGTCGACGTTGACGAGAACCTTCTCCACGGGTGAGCCGTGGACGCCAGATGCATGGATGTGGTTCTTCGAACAGGTGTGCAAGCGCCGTGTTCCGATCCTGAATTATTCCGGCGGCACGGAAGTCGGCGGCGCCATTGTCACCGGCACTTTGCTGCACCCGCTGAAGCCGTGTTCGTTCGGCGGCCCGGTGCCCGGCATGGGCGCCGATATTGTCGACGACACCGGTAAGCCGGTGGCGCACGGAGAAGTCGGCGAACTGGTGCTGCGCACGCCGTCGATCGGCAATACCCGCGGCCTCTGGAATGACCCGGAGCGATATATCGATACGTATTGGAGCAAGATCGACGGTGTCTGGGTACACGGCGACTTCGCGATGAGAGATGCCGAGGGCTTCTGGTACATCTTTGGCCGCTCCGACGACACCATCAAGGTGGCGGGTAAACGCATCGGCCCGACCGAGGTCGAGGCCCTGGTGCTGGCCACCGGTCTTGCGGCCGAGGCTGCGGCGATTGCTGTGCCTGACTCGATCAAGGGCGCTGCGGTGGTTTGCGTCTGCGTCGCGAAATCGCCAAATGGTGCGGCGCATTTGATCGATGCCTTGTCAGCGGCGGTGGTTGACGGCCTTGGCCCGGCATTCCGGCCCAAGGAGATCCTGCTGGTCGCCGAGTTGCCCAAGACCCGCAATATGAAGGTGATGCGGCGCGTGGTGCGGGCGGCGTATCTGGGCGAAGCGCCAGGCGATCTGTCGTCCATCGTCAATCCGGGCTCGCTCGCAGGCATCGCGGATGCTCGCGAAGCGGCACAGAAACACTAGACAAGGGAGAAACGACGTGAGCGGTCTGTATTTCGAGCAATTCGCGGTCGATCAGGTGATCGAACACGAATTGCGTCGCACCGTTACCGAGGCGGACAATACGTTCTTCAGCGTCATGACGATGAATCCGCAACCGCTGCATTTGGATGCCGAGTTCTCGGCGAACACCGAGTTCGGCCAGCGTCTGGTCAACAGCCTGTTTACTCTCGGCTTGATGATTGGCCTGACAGTCGGCGAGACCACGCTTGGCACCACGATCGCTAATCTCGGCATGACCGATGTAACCTTTCCCAAGCCGGTGTTTCATGGCGACACGGTGCGTTCTGTCACCAAAGTCATATCCAAGCGCGAAAGCAAATCGCGGCCGGATGCCGGCCTCGTCCAGTTCGAGCACACCGCCTTCAACCAGCGCGGCGAGATGGTCGCGCGCTGTCTGCGTATGGCATTGATGAAGCGCAAGGGAGTTGCCGCATGAGGTCGATGTTATTTGTTCCCGGCGACAGCGAGAAGAAGTTGGCCAAAGGCTGGGGGTCGGGCTCCGACGCGCTGATCCTCGATCTAGAGGATTCGGTCGCGGCCGACCGAAAGAAGGAAGCGCGCCAGATTTCCCGCGCATTTTTGGCCGCTAACAAAGCTGGACCGAAACGCTTTGTCCGCATCAATCCGCTGGTCACGCCATACGCGATCGACGATCTTGCGGCGGTGGTCGGCGGCGCGCCGGATGGCATCGTACTGCCGAAATGTGCTTCGGCCGCCGATATCGTTGCGGTCAATCATTATTTGTCGGCGCTGGAGTCTCGTGAAGGACTGCCTCCGGATCGGATCCAGATAATGCCGATCGTCACCGAGACCGCCGGCGCAATGTTCACGCTGGGTAGCTACACCGGCCTCGGAACGCGGCTGTGCGGCATGATGTGGGGCTGCGAAGATCTCGCTGCCGACGTCGGCGCCAGTGTCAACCGGTCGTCAGATAATATGTATCTTGCGCCGTTCGATCTGGCGCGGTCGCTGTGTTTGTTCGCGGCTGCGGCGGCCGGTGTTCCGGCCATCGACACCGTCTTCACCGACTTCAAGGACATGGCCGGCCTTGAGCGCGAGTCGCTGAACGCCGAGCGGATTGGCTTTACCGCCAAGGCTGCCATTCACCCGGCCCAGGTCGAAATCATCAATCGTGCTTTCACGCCGGACGAGGCCGCCATTGCCTGGGCGAAGAAGGTGGTCGCCACCTTCCAGTCCTCGGCCCAGATCGGCGTGATCGGCATCGAGGGGAAGATGCTCGACCGGCCGCATTTGCGCGCCGCCGAACGCGTCTTGAATCGCGCAGGACTGGGCCGATGAACACAGCCGTCAATAACAAGCTTCGCCAGCAACTGCTAAGCTGGCGACGCGCCGGCCGTCGCATCGTCCACGAAGCCGATACCAAAGCCTTGCTTGCCGCGGCCGGCATCGCGGTGCCGAGCCAGGATCGTAAAAGCGGCCGCTTCGCGGTCAAACTCAGCTCAGATCGCTTTCCGCACAAGACCGAGCACGGTCTGGTGGCGCTCAATGTCACCGCGGTTGATTTGGACGCTACTGTTGCCAGGCTGCAGGCGGCCGATCCGGCTGGGCAGGTCCTGGTCGAAGACATGATCGAAGGCGGTGTCGGCGAGTGGATCGTCGGCTGCAAGCACGACCAGACGTTCGGCCCGATTGTGCTCGCCGGGCCCGGTGGCATCTTGGTCGAACTACTTGATCAGGTGCAAATTCGGCTGGCGCCCACACAGCCGGCCGTCGTCACGGCGATGCTGCGCAAGGGCCTCGGCGCCAAGGTGCTGAGCGGTCTCCGCGGCAAGCCGGCCGCCGATGAGGCCGCGCTTTGTGAAATCATCGTGCGGCTGTCGCAATTCTTTGCCGAGCACGCCGACCTGATCGAAGAGATCGAGGTCAATCCAGTCATCGTCCTCAAGCGCGGCGACGGTGCGGTGGCGGCCGATGCGCTTCTCGTTCTCAAGCAGCCGAATCAACCCGCAAGCGAGGCATCGTCGTGAAAGCCGATTACGAATTTCTGGTGGTCGAGCAGCGCCCGTCGGGGCTGGCCGTCTGTACCCTCAATCGCCCGCAGTCGCTGAATGCCTTTAATACCAAGATGGCGTTGGAAATCACCGACTTCTTCACCAAAGCCGGCATCGAGGATTCCGGCGTTCGCGCGATTGTGCTGACCGGCGCCGGCGATCGCGCCTTTTGCGTTGGCGCCGATCTGAAAGAGCGCGACAACATGAGCGAGGATGCGTGGTCGAAGCAGCACGTCATCTTCGAGAACATGTTTGAGTCGCTGCTGTTCAACCCGATCCCCGTTATCGCAGCGGTCAACGGCATGGCCTATGGCGGCGGCGGCGAGTTCATCGCGTCCTGCGACTTTGCTTATGCGGCGCGCCGGGCCAAGATCGCGCAAAGTGAAGTCAAGCTCGCGATCTTTCCGGGCGGCGGCGGCACGCAAATCCTGCCACGCGCCATGGGGCCGAAGCGCGCCAGCGAGTTTATCCTCACCGGCGAGGCCATCGACGCCGATACCGCGCTGGCCTGGGGGTTGGTGAACCGTGTCGTGGACGACGCCGACGTCGTAGCCGCCGCGGTGCGCACCGGCGAGATTATCTGCGCCAATGGACCGCTGGCGATCCGGCAGGCCAAAAAATCCATGCGACAGGGTTACGACATGGATATCCATACCGGGCTGGTGTTCGAACGCGAAGCCTATCACCGGCTTATCGATTCCGAAGACCGCCGTGAAGGCATCGCGGCGTTCAATCAGAAACGTAGACCCGTATTCAAAGGACGCTGATCGTGATCGATTTACCCTTTCCCGAACTCGCCGTAGGCCAGCGCAAAGTATCGCGCGGCCGCACAATGACGGAAACCGATGTGGTCAATTTCTGCATGTTGACCGGCAACTGGCTTGAGCTTCATTCGAACGTCGAGTTTGCCAAGCACACGCTATACGGACAGCGTCTGGTCCAGGGCAGCCTCGTATTCGCGGTCGTCAACGCCATGTTTCCGTTCGATCCTTCGGTGGTTGAGGCATTCTATGGCGTCGATAAACTGCGTTTCACGCGCCCGACCTTCATTGGTGACACCCTACATGCCGTGACCGAAATCGCCCGACTCAAGCCGCACAAGGAGAATCACGGCGTCGCCACCTCGCTGCTCACCGGCGTTAACCAGCGCGACGAGGTTGTCATGAGCTGCGAATTCAGCCTGCTGATCCGGAATGAGCGACTGTTGCCGGGACTAGCGGCGAGCGAAAGGAAGTAATAGCGATGAATTTCTTGAATGAGAGCCAGACGCTGTGGCGCGACACGGTCCACCAATTTGTCGAGCAGGAAATTACCCGCGAGTATATCCGCAAGTGCGACACCGAACGGGTCTATCCCTATGAGGGCTACGCCAAGATCGCGCGTGCGGGCTGGCTGAAGCTGCTTATTCCGGAATCGGCCGGCGGCGACGGCGGCGACATTTTCGACTATGCGCTGATGTGCGAGGGCACCGGCAAGTTTGGCTTCGACTTTGCCACCGCGGTCATGGTGTCGACCTTCACCGCGATGAATATCGTCCACCACGGCAGCAAGGAACAGCAGGAGCAGTTCCTCGTGCCATTCATGGAGGGCAAGAGCCGGTTCTCAATCTCCATATCGGAGCCTCAGGCAGGGTCCGACGCCGCCAATACCAAGACCCGCGCCACATTGGAGAACGGGCAGTGGGTCATTCGCGGCCAGAAATTGTGGTGCAGCGGCGCCGCCGCTGACAATGTCGTCATCGCAATGCTGGTCCGCACCGGCGAAGGCAAGTCCAAGCATGAGGGGCTGTCGGTCTTGCTGATCCCCAACAACACGCCGGGGGTCACCATCCGCAGGCTGCCAACGCTGGCGCGTCGCGCCACCGGCACCACGGAGATTTTCCTCGACGAAGCGCGCGTTCCTGAAAGCGCTGTACTCGGCAAGCCCGGGCAGGGCTGGTCGATCATCACCGAGCATCTCGAGCTCGAACGCATTGCAGTGGCTGCTGCCTATGTCGGAAATGCCCAAACCGCGGTTGACGATGCATTGCGCTATGCGCACGAGCGTATCCAATTTGACCGGGCCATCTACGAGTTTCAGGTGCTGCGTCACATGCTGGCCGATATGCAGACGCAGGTCGATGCCGCGCGCTTGCTGGTGTATCGCGCGGCCGCGCTGGCCGCCGCGTCAACGCCGTGCAGCCGCGAGGTCGCTATGGCTAAATTGTTTGCCTCGGAAACCCTGCAGACGGTGTCGCGCCAGGGCATGCAGATTCTGGGCGGCCACGGCATGCTGCCGGAAGCCGACATGGAGCGCTACTTCCGCGAAGGTATGCAATCGACCATCGGCGGTGGCACCAGCCAGATCCAGCGGACGATCATCGCGAAATCTATGAAAATTTAGAATGGCCATTCGATGAGCGCGTGCAACGGGTTCCTGGCGCCGAAATGGATGCAACACATCCGCAACGTTTGGGCCTAAGTCATTGATAAGTTGATGGCAAAAACGGTTTCCTAAACCGAAGGTCGGAGGTTCGACTTTTCTCAAGGCTGCCATTGATCCGAACGAAGAATTTCCCACTTTGTATGGTCTTTTCATGCGTGCTAAAGGCCCGACAGGTTGATCAATAAATCATCCATCAGATCATCCGTCCTATGGGCCAAAAATTACAGCGTAATTTCAATAACATACGTGTTCGCATCTATGCCCCGCGTGGGGCGCCAAGGTCTTTTGTAAGGGGCATAGGCAAAGACTGTGGTACCGGCGAGTTTCATCGCCCGCATTCTTTGATCGGCCCCGGGCAGGCCGCATTCCCAACTCGTATTCCCGTCTCGCTCCCCGAATACGAGGGCGCGCGGAACGCCGGGGCCCGTACGACCCCGTAGGTCTGTGCACGGGTGTTGCAACAAGAAGTGCACAGGTTATCCACGGAGTGCCGGTTTCCCCGGCGTCCCGCGCGCAGTGTTTATAGGTTTGCTCCGCACGGCCCCCGGTGGACAGACATTTCAGGCGCTCATCTTGGCGACCAGCAACCTAACCACCGCTGTGGGGCCTCGATGACGCGGCTTGTACCGTGACAAGTTATCACCGCGCGCATCGTCACGAGCCCCGGCGAGGCAAGCCGATTTGCCTCGGGACCGAGCGGCTTGGACCGCCGGGAGGGGAAAACCGCGCCGCATCTCCGACGCCCCGTCCCGGCCACCGCTCCCCGCCCCGCATCTGAAGATGCTGTACAGACACCCCTCGCTCGATGGGGCGGGATGACTGGAAGATAAGCCTAGGGCAGAGTGCAAGTCAATAGTCCTAGGAATATTATTTTGCCATTGGGATGGTGCGCCAAACGCGGCTTAGCGCGCTTGCAATGTGCTCATATCATTGATAAATATACACTTTTGGGCCGAGAGTTATCTTGCGGGTGTACGCAGCCCGGTCTGCAGAATTCGCGTCCGAATTGCCTAAAAGAGTATTTTTGTAGTTTGCAACTTTGGGGACCAACTGCGATATTCGGCCGTCTGCGAGGCGAGCCGTGCCGGAGAGACCACCGCGTCCTATCTCGTCCCACGCCAGGGCCGCTTCTGGTGGCTCTGACCAAACTCCGTCGCGCGCGGTAAGCGCGGGCTTTATGAAATCTCGCGTGGTGAAACGCTCAATTGTCGTTGGGCGTCACAAGACGAGCGTGAGTCTGGAAGATGTGTTCTGGAATGAACTGCGCAGGATCGCCGCCGAGCAAGGTGTAGCGCTGTCACAGCTAGTAGGCCGCATCGACGCAGAGCGCCAGCATGGGAATCTTTCGTCCGCGCTCCGCGTGTTTGTTTTTGAGCAAAGCTGTCAGCGCGCGCCGACGGGGCTTCTCCGGAGCCCTTAGTGCCGTGCTGCCTTAGCTCGACGTATCTCCGCTTGCGTCGGCGACTGCGGTTCTGCTGAGTTCCTGAAGGAATGCGTGAAGCGGGGGCCAAGTGCCAAGCGCAATCAGCATTCCTTTGGCCGCCTCGACCGACAGAGTCGCCAAATAAATCTCGCCGCCCAATGCGTTCATTTGGACGCGAATGGACTGAGTGTCGGGTGGGCATGCCGTAGTCCGGCCTTGAAAGGACGCGGGTACGGATATCACCAAGCCTAACTCCGTAATTTGCTCGGACATTTTGGTTTCTTTGCTAGACCAGATGAGCGAAACACGTAAAAAGTGCCGATTTGTCTTATGCCAGCCATGATATATATCAATGGAGGCGCGATTGGGTGTCAGTCCGGGAACGAGCGATGGCCAATTGACCCTGATCAAAGCCGTTTCTCCTTTGGCGCGATAATTTTCAGCCTGTAACCGGTCGAGATGCGACATGCGCCTTGGCGCCGTCACTTCGTGCGGCTTCCGGCGTGCACAGTCACGCCATGGGAGCCGCGGTTCGGCGCGCGTACGGCAAACAACGATGGTTCAGTTGTCCGACGATAGCGGGCGTCCAACTGCCGGCGATGCAGCGCGGCGCGCCGTTGCATCCGTGGGGGACGACGCCATTCGCCGGGCGATCGCCGTCAGCGCGATCGAGTTGCTGCACTCGCCGGGGCCGGAAGCTCTGATCGCCAGGATTCTGGAGCGGATCGGTCAGGCCTGCGGCGTCAGTCGCGTTCAGCTCTACGAAGACAAGCGGGATCCCTCCGGCGCCGTCGCGCCGGCCCTGCGCTCCGCATGGCTTGCGCCGAATGTGGCGGCGGCGCCGCAACGGTCTGGTAGCGGGACATTAGCCGGGCAGGCGCCATCTTTGCCGGCCCAGGACGGAGCCGTCGCGCTCCTGGCGCGGGATGCCCCGGAGCCGCTTCGCGGTGTCCTTTCCGCCGCCGGTGTCAAATCGGTGCTGATGATGCCGGTCGCCGTCGGCGGCGCCCGTTACGGCGAGGTCCATTTCGACGATTGCGTCCAGGAGCGTGCGTGGTCCGCCGCCGAGATCGATGCCCTGCGGCTGCTCGCCGAAATGATCGGCACCGCCATCGCGCGGGCGCGCGACCTTCAGGAATTTTCCGACATCAGCTGGGTCATCGACCACAGCCCCGTCATCCTCTATCGCATCGGCGGCAAAGCTCCGTTCCCGATGACCTATATCTCGCGCAATGTTCGGCGTTACGGCTATGACGGGCGTGACTTGCTGAGCTCGCCATGCCGCTATCAGGAGCTGTTCCACCCCGACGATCTGCCGGCCGTGATGACGACGATCACCGCCATCGCGACCGGCGAGGTCAGCGAGGTGATCCGCGAGCGGCGCCTGCGCGATGCCGACGGCAATTACATCTGGTTCGAAGACCGCGCGCGCGGCCACTACGGCCCGGGGCACGAGCTTCTGGAGATCGAGGGTCTTCTCGTCGACATCAGCGAGCGCAAGAACAGCGAACTCAAGCTTGAGCAGATTTCGCTGGCCGATCCCGTCACCGGACTTCCCAACCGCAAGGCCTTCATGGCCGAGCTTGAGCGAGCCTATTCGGCGGCGCGCCGCGGCGGGCCGGCCTTCGCCATCCATTACATCGATCTCGACCGCTTCAAGGATATCAACGACGTCTTCGGCCACTCAAAAGGCGACGAACTGCTGAAGGCCGTGGCCGATCGCTTGCGGCGGATGCGCCGCAGGAATGCCGACGTGATCGCCCGGTTCGGCGGTGACGAATTCGTGGTCCTGCAATCGGAGATTTCCGATCCGGCCGACGCCGGCGCGCTGGCCGCGCGCCTGCTCAAGGCCATCGAGGAACCGTTCAATCTCGGCATGGAGATCCACACCACCGCGAGCATCGGCATCGCCGTCTTCTCGCCTGAGGTGACCGGCACCGAGGAGATGATCAAGCAGGTCGATCTCGCGCTGTATCGGGCGAAGGACCTCGGCCGCAATCAATTCCACTTCCACTCGGAGGCGCTCGATGCCGCGACCATCGAACGCGTCATGCTGGGAGGCGACCTGCAGCGCGCGCTCGACCGCGGCGAATTGCAGCTCAACTTCCAGCCGCAGGTCGAGATCGCGACCGGCCGGATCATCGGTTTCGAGGCCCTGGCACGCTGGAATCACCCGACGAAAGGGCCGATCGGCCCGGCCCGCTTCGTGGCCATCGCGGAAAGCAACGGCACCATCCACCGGCTCGGGCGCTGGGTGATCGACGCCGTCTGCCAGCAGATTTCGCAATGGCGTGCCGCGGGGCTGAAGCCGCCGCCGGTTTCGTTCAATGTGTCCGCCGGGCAGTTGCGGGGAGCGGCCGAGTTCGACCGCGAACTGGCCGAACGATTGCGTCACTGGTCCGTCGGACCGAAAGCGGTCGAAATCGAGTTGACCGAAACCGTGCTGATGGAAACGACGCAGCGCCATCGCGACATCATCGGCCGCCTGTACAGCCTGGGCGTGCCGATCGCGATCGACGACTTCGGCACCGGTTACTCCTCGCTCAGCTATCTGCGGACCTATCGTGTCGATCACATCAAGGTGGCGCAGGAGTTCATCAAGGACATCAAGCCGGGCTCCGGCGGTATCGCTATCGTCCGCGCCGCCATCAGCCTCGGCCGCGAGCTCGGCATCCCGGTGATCGCCGAAGGCGTCGAAACGCGGTTCCAGCTCGATCTGGTCAAGGAGGCAGGCTGCCAATTCGTCCAGGGCTTCTATTTCAGTCCGCCCGTACCTGCAGACCGCGCGGCCGAGCTTTTGCAGCGGGGCGTCGTCGTGCCGGACGAGACCGGCAAACCGGCAAGCTGAGAGCGCCGATTGGCCCTCCGCCGCGATGCTATCCCTGCAAGGCCAGTGCCAGGGCGGGACTCAACAGCGGCCGCCGCCTTCGATAAGCTTTTGTCCGCGAGCCGGCGCCAGACCGGACTGAAGCACCAGCGGGGAAAGCCTTTGCAGGATGGAAATTCGTTCGATTATATCGTGGTTGGTGCCGGCAGCGCCGGCTGCGTGCTGGCGGAGCGGCTGTCGGCGTCCGGCAAGCACCGCGTGCTGCTCATCGAAGCGGGTGGCCGCGACCGCAACATCTGGATCCACATTCCGCTCGGCTACGGCAAGCTGTTCACCGACGCCCGCGTCAACTGGCTGTATCAGACCGAGCCGGAGCCGGAGCTCAACGGTCGCCGCGTGATACAACCGCGCGGCAAGGTGCTCGGCGGCTCGAGCTCGATCAACGGCCTGCTTTATGTCCGCGGCCAGCGCGAGGACTTCGACCACTGGCGCCAACTCGGCAATGCCGGCTGGAGCTTCGACGACGTGCTGCCGTACTTCCGCCAGGCAGAGGACCAGGAGCGCGGCGCCGATGACCTGCATGGCGAGGGCGGGCCGCTCTGCGTATCCGACGTCGAGCCGCATCCGCTGTGCGAAGCCTTCATCGCGGCTGCGGAGCAGGCGGGCCATCCGCGCAACGACGATTTCAACGGTACGACGCAGGAGGGCGCCGGCTATTACCAGCTCACCGCGCGCAACGGCCGCCGCTGTTCGACCGCCAAGGGCTATCTCAAGCGGGCGCTGAAGCGAGCCAATCTAAAGGTCGCCTCGGAGGCGCTGGCAACGCGCATCCTGTTCGAGGGCAAGCGCGCCGTCGGCGTCGAATACCGCCAGCACGGTCGTCTCGTGCAGGCGCGCGCCGCCGGGGAAGTCGTGCTGTCCGGCGGCGCCTTCAATTCACCCCAGCTCTTGCAGCTGTCGGGCGTCGGTCCAGGCGAGTTGCTCAAGTCGCACGGCATCGAGGTGCGGCATGAGATGCCCGGCGTCGGCGCCGACTTGCAGGATCACTTCCAGGCGCGTTTCCAGTATCGCTGCACCGAGCGCATCACCATCAACGACACCATGGCGAGCTTCACCCGCCAGATCGGCGCCGCGCTTAATTACGCCATCAACCGCAAGGGCCCGCTGACCATCGGCGCCGGCTATGCCGGCGGCTTCTTCAAGACCGATCCGTCGCTGGCTTCGCCCGACGTGCAGATCCACTTCATCCTGTTCACCGCGGATTCGGTCGGGCAGAAATTGCATCCATTTCCCGGCTTCCTCGCCTCGGTGTGCCAATTACGGCCGCACAGCCGCGGCACGGTGCGCATCAAGTCGGCCAATCCGGAGGGCGCGCCGGCGATCCAGGCGAATTACATGAGTGCCGCCTTCGATCGGGACGTCATGGTCGCCGGCATGAAATTGACGCGCCAGATCATGAGCCAGCCGGCAATCGCCCGCTACGTCGCGGAGGAGATCAATCCCGGTCCGACGTGTCAGAGCGATGCACAACTGCTGGAATTCGCCCGCGACAAGGGCACCACGGTGTTTCATCCGGTCAGCACCTGCCGCATGGGCCCCGATCCGAAGGCGGTGGTCGACGAGCGGCTGCGCGTGCGCGGCCTCGACGGTTTGCGCGTCGCCGACGGCTCGATCATGCCGAGCCTGGTGTCGGGCAATACCAACGCCGCGATCGTGATGATCGCGGAGAAGGCGGCGGCGATGATACTTCAGGACGCTATGCGGCCGGCGGTGGCGGCCTAAACGCCCAGATATCTTTGCAGCACGCCGGGGTCGGCCTTGATCTCGGCCGACGGGCCTTCGTGCACGATGTGGCCGTTGTTGATGATGTAGATGCGGTTGGCTAGCGCCAAGGTCGCGGCGAGATTCTGCTCGACCAGGACGATGGTCTGTCCGGCGGCGGCGAGATCGCGGCAGGCCTTCATCAGGTCGCGCACGATCACCGGAGCCAATCCCTCAAATGGCTCATCGAGCAGAATGATCTTGGGATCGCGCACCAGGGCGCGCGCAATCGCCAGCATCTGCTGCTCGCCGCCGGACAGGTCGGTGCCGCGGCTCGTCCGCCGCTCCTTCAGTCGCGGGAACATCTCGTAGATGCGTTCCAGCGGCCATTTGTTGTCGGCCGTCAGGCTCGCCAGGATGATGTTTTCCTCGACATTGAGGCTGCCGAAGATGCGGCGGTCTTCCGGCACCAGCTGCATGCCGGCCTGGGCGATGGTGTGCGCCTTGCGGCCGGCGATGTCGTTGCCGTCGAGCATGATCTGACCGTGGCGCGGCGTCACCACGCCCATCAGGCTCTTCAGCGTCGTCGATTTGCCGGCGCCGTTGCGGCCGATCAACGCGACGACCTCGTTCTTCTCGACGCGCAAGTTGAGATCGAACAGGATGTGCGAGTCGCCGTAGTAGCTGTTCAGGCCCTTGACCTCGAGCAAGCTCATCAGTGGACCTCCTCGTGCATGCCGCCGAGATAGGCGTCCTGAACCGCGGCGTTGTTCTTGATTTCCTCGGGCGTGCCTTCCACCAGCACCGAGCCTTCGCGCAGCACCGTGATCTTCTCGGCGAGCTCGAAGATGGCGTCCATGTCGTGGTCGATCACGATCATGGTGCGGCCGCGGGCGATCGACTTGAGCAGCTTGACGGTCTCGACGCGCTCGCGCGGGCTCATGCCGGCGAGCGGCTCGTCGAGCAATAGCAGCGATGGCGAAGTGGCGAGCGCCAGACCGATCTCGAGACGGCGCTTCTCGCCATAAGCGAGATCCGACACCAGACGGTCGGCGCGCTTGGTCAGATGCACCAGCGCCAGGGTCTCATCGACACGCTTGTCGAGGCCTTCGACGCTGGAGATGTCCTTCAGAAGATCGAGCTTGAAGGAGCCGCGCTTCTGCGCCAGCGCCGCAATGACGACGTTCTCGCGAACCGTGAGCCGGGTGAAGAGCTGGTTGACCTGGTAGCTCTTGGTCAAGCCGAGCTGGCAGACTTCGGTGACGCTGTAGCCGGTGATGTCCTGCCCTTCGAACTCGATCTTGCCGGACGTCGGATGAACCTCGCAGGTCAGCATCTTGAAGAAGGTCGACTTGCCGGCGCCATTCGGACCGATGACGCCGCGCAACTCGCCGCGCCTGACGGCGAAGTCGATATTGTCGTTGGCGACCAGGCCGCCGTAGCGCTTGGAGATGCCGGTGGTCTGCAGGATCACGTCGGAGCCTCGCGCCACCGCCGAGCCGACCGAGGCCGGCGCCGCCGAGGAGCCGATTTCGGTGTCGTCGTCGGTATCGTAGGTGATTTCAGTCGGCTCTTCCTCCTTGGGCTTGCCGTAGCGGGCGAGCCGGTAGAGGTCGATCAGCCCGCCGACGATGCCGCGGCGCAGGAAGCAAACCAGCAGCACGAAGACGATGCCGAGCACCAGCTTCCAGGTGGCGCCGAGATGCAGCGTGTTCTGGAAGAAGTCGGAGAGATAGAGCCACACCGTGGCGCCGACCAGCGGCCCGAACAAGGTGCCGGCGCCGCCGATCGCCGTCTGCATCACGAGCTGGCCGGAAGTCTCGAACATGAAGGCGTCCGGCGGCATGAAGCCCTGCATCATGCCGAGGAGGCCGCCGGCAAAACCGGCATAGGCCGCCGCGACGACGAAGGCGGTGAGTTTGTAGGTGTGGATGTTGTGGCCCACCGCCGCGGCGCGCAGCGGATTGTCGCGGATGGCGCGCAGCACGGCGCCGACCGGCGAGCGGATGATGCGCAGCGCGATCACCATGCCGACGAAGAACCAGAAGGCGAGGAAGGCGTACATGGTCCAGTCGGTGTTGAAGCGCAGCGTGGTGAAGCCGAGATAGATCGAGGGCTGCGGCACGCCGGGCAGGCCGTTTTCGCCCCCGGTGAATTCCGCCAGAGGGCTGAACTCGACGAAGAAGAACACCTCGGCGATCGCCACCGTGATCATGGCGAAATAGATGCCGGTGCGTTGCAGGGCGATGAGGCCCACCAGATAACCGATCACGGTCGCCGCCAGCATGCCGATGACGAGGGACAGGAGCGGGTATGGGAAGCCGGCGACGGTCAACAGATAGGCCGCCACCATGCCGCCGGTGCCGAAGAAGGCCGATTGGCCGAAGGACAGGAGGCCGGTGAAGCCGAACAGGATATCGAAGCCGATGCCGAACAGGCCCCAGACGAGGATGCGGTTGATGGTAGTCGGCGAGAAGCCGAGATGCGGCAGGATGAAGGGCGCGGCGATCAGGCCGATCGCGGTGAGCACTTCGACGAGGAGCGGACGTTGCTTGAGCATGGGCCGGCCTTACTCGCGACCGGTGGTGCCGAGCAGGCCATAAGGCCGCAGCACCAGCACCAAGGTCATGGCGATGAACAGCATGACGTAGGAATAGCCGGGGTTGAACATGGAGGTGATGCTGATGATCTCGCCGGCGATCAGGCCGCCGAGCACGGCGCCCGGGAAAGAGCCGACGCCGCCGATCACCACGACCACGAAGGTCTGCACCAGAATGGCTTCGCCGACGTCCGGCGCGATCGAGACGACGGGAGCGTTGACGATGCCGGCAAAGCCGGCGGCCATGGCGCCGATGCCGAACACCAGCATGAACACCTTGTAGACGTCGATGCCGAGGGCATCGACCATGACCGAATCCTCGATGCCGGCGCGCACGATCATGCCGATTCGCGTGCGGTAGAGGATGACGTAGAGCACGATCAGTGCGATGGCGACGATGCCGAGCAGCGCCAGGCGGTAGGTCGGGTAGATCATGAAGCCGAGATTGGTGATGCCGGTAAACAGCGCCGGCGGCGGTGTCATCTTCGACAGGCTGCCGAAGCCGAAGCGCACCGCTTCGACGAAGACGATGCCGAGGCCGAAGGTGACGAGAAGCTGATCCTCATGCGGCCGGCCGTAGAAATAGCGGATGATGCCGCGCTCCATGATGACGCCGACCAGCATCACGAACAGCGATCCCGCGGCCACCGCGACCAGGAACGAACCCGTATAGGTGTAGGCCACCCAGCCGGCATAGCCGCCGAGCATGAACATCGCGCCGTGCGCGAGATTAAGGACGCCAAGCGTGCCGTAGATGATGGTGAGGCCGGAGGAGATCAGCGCTAGCAGCGCGCCGAGCACCAGCCCGTTGAAGCATTGCGAAAAGAAATTTGCCCAATTGACCACGTTGTCGCCCGTCGTCCGAGGTTGGTGGGAAATGAAATTCGGCGAACCGAAAGTGCGCGAATGGCCGGGCGCGTCCCAAAGTCCGGCCCGGCCATCGCATCGCATGAAGTCGCCCGTCCGTCAGGACGGGCGCGTCACGATCAGGTGTAGCTGCCGAGCTTGCAGCCGAACGCATCCGGCTTCTGCATCAACGGCTCGCCCGGAACGACTTCGAGAACTTCCCAGAAGTCCTCCTTGTTCTTCATGTCCTTCGGCGCCTTGCCCTTGACGATGACGACCGGGCGGACGCACTGGTGGTCTTCCGGACGATAGTGGCAATCGCCGACGAGGCCGGGAATGGTCTCGCCCTTTTCGTACTGCTTGATGATGTCCGGCGGGTAGAAGCTGTTCGCTTCGGTCACCATGCGCGCCCAGTGGGCGAAGCTGATGTAGCCGTTTTCCGCGCCCCATTCCGGCCGGTAGCCGAATTTCTTCTGGAACGATTCGACGAACATCTTGGCCAGTGGATACTTGTCTTCCAGCGTCCACCAGAAGTCGGTCGCCGCATAGACGCCTTCGGTGAGCTCGGCGCCCACTTCCTTGGCGAGGAACGGGATCTGATACGGGATCACCATCTTCATCTTCGGCGTCAGGCCGAACTGCTTGGCCTGCTGAACCGAAAGCACGGCGTCGCGGCCCCAGTTGACGTTGACGATCACGTCGGCGCCGGAGTTGGCGATGTTGGTCAGATACTGCGAGAAGTCCTGCGTGCCGAGCGGCGAGATCTGGTTGGTCACCATGCTCCAGCCGCCGTTCTTGGTCAGGTAGTCGTTGACCGACTTGGTCACGGTGTGGCCGTAGGTGTAGTCCGGCGTCATGAACGCCGCCTTCTTGCCCTTGCCGTAGGCCTTGACCAGCACCGGGCCGATCGCGTTCGCCGCCGTCTCGCCGTAGAAGTTCTGGCGGAAGCCGTAGCGCACGCAGTCCTTGCCGGTGGTGTCGTTGGAGCCCGAGATCGCCGCGAGGTAAAGGATCTTTTCGCGCTGGGCGAACTTGTTGAGCGCCACCGCGACGGCCGACGAGGTCGAGCCGGTCATGCAGATGATCTTGTGCTGGTTGATGAAGGTCTGCTGCGCCTGCACCGCCTGGTTCGGCTTGGCGGCGCTGTCGGCGGCGAGGATTTCGACCTTCTTGCCGAGCAGGCCCTTGGTCACCTTCGGCGCGATCTGCTTCATCAGCGGATGGCCGTTGTTGATGTGCTCGATGGCGAGCTGCATGCCCTTCAGCTCGTCTTCACCCTGCACCGCGTAGGTGCCGGTGCGCGGCACCGCGGCGCCGATATAGACGGTGTCGCCCTTCGAGCCTTCCGGCCAGGTGCCGATCGGCGGCTTGTCGGCCGCGAACACGTGATTCACGAATCCCGGAATCACCATGCTGCCCGCGAGTCCGGCGCTGCCCTGCAGCAGCGCGCGGCGGGACACGCCGTTGTCGTCAAAAGAAAAAGCCATATCAGTTCTCCTCCCTTATGAGGTTCATCCGAGGCACTCCCCGAATGTGTTTGTGTTTTGTCTGCGACGCCGATGTTTCGGCCGTCGCTGACGGCTGCCGCGAACGCCCCCTATGCAGCAGCGTGCCATCCACGCGCCGAGTGTTCGCGCGCCGATGTCGTCATTGTCGCAAATTCCGTCATGGAGATCACGCCACGTCAATGCCACTTTCGTTCGAGATCGCGTTGCCGCGACGCGACGACGATGCTGCAACGCGCGCGACGATGATCGCAACGATAATGATGCGCGAACACAAGCGCGCGATGCTCGGCGAGCGACAGCATCGATGCATTGATTGCTCCTGCCTCTCAGCGACTATCATTCAATTGGCATTGCCTATGGAACTCACGCGCCGCACGCGCACGAGTCATCTGCGAAAAATTCTGCGCGATGACTCGCGACGCGGCCGCGAGAGCTTGCGTGGTCGGTGTTCGATTTTTTTCCGCTCTGACGCGGCGCGCCGCCTCGCATGACAGATGAGCGACGGCGCTGCCGCGCCCGCGCATCGTCGCGGTGCGTCCGCGGCTGCGACGAAAGTCGCAACGCCGGCGGCCTCCGCGCCACTCTCTCTATCTATGCTGCAGTGCGGTCGGCGGCAGCTTGCCAAACCGCCCGCTTTTCGGTCTTGTCCTGCGCCGGGTCGCCGGCGCGTCCGCGTCCGCGCGACCTCCTGCGAGGCCCGCTTGCGAGGCTGTTGGAACGTTCGCCCATCACCGAAACCATGACCGAAACCATGTCCGAAGCCACCAGCGCCGCCGCCGTTCCGCAGCCCGATCCCGGTCTCGTCCGCCCGCTCGCCGTCGCGCTCGCCCTGATCGCGCTCGCGGTGATGGTCGCCGCCATCCTGATCGGCAATCAGTGGTTCCTCACTTACGTGCACATCATGGCCGGCGTGCTGTGGACCGGCATCGACCTGTTCATGGGCTTCATCATCGGCCCGGTGCTGCGGCTGACCGCGCTGCCGGTGCGCCGCGCGGTGATGCTCAACCTCATCCCGCGCACCGTGTTCCTGATGCCGAGCCTGTCGATCATCACCTCGACGTCGGGCTGGTTCCTCGCCTCGCAGATCGGCTATCTCGATCTCGGCTATCCGGAGTTCTGGTGGGTGATCGCCGCGCTGGCGATCGTCACCGTGCTCGGCGTGCAGGGCCTGTTCTATCTGCTGCCGACCAACATCCGGCTCTATTACATCTACCAGCGCCCCGACGCCGACCCGGCCGAGATCGTCCGCGTCATGGGCTCCTATATCCGCGTCGTCGCCATCCAGGGCGCGATGCAGGTCGCGATCATCGTGGTGATGGCGAAGTTCGGCTCGGGACTCTAGGCGTCCAGACAAGCGTGCCTTCGGACTTGATCCGGGGTGGCGACCGGCTTTCGCCGGCGCGGACCTTCGGTTCGGACCAGAGCCTGCGCAAAAATCAGTCGCGGTCGATGCAGACCCAGACGCCGCCGCGCGAGGCCGACTGCACGCGGACCCGCATGTCGCGCTTCGGATTGTGGTAGTCGCCGGTCCAGCCGAATTCGAGATTGACCGGGCCCTCCGCCGCCGCCTCGGCGATCCGGCCGCAGAAATCCGCGCCGCCGAACTTCTCGCATAATTCGTAGAGATTGATTCCCACCGCCGACTGGTTGTAGCCGGACAGCCGCGCCTCGGTGTCGCTGTAGAACCGGATCAGGCCGTCGAGATCGAGCAGCATCACTCCGAACGGCAGCGCGTTGAGCTCGGCCTGACTGAGATTTTCGATTTGTTGCGCGAGATCGGGGGAGTCGAAATCGACCGGTCCAGCCATGAAGTCCCCTTCCCCAATCGTTTCTTCTTGTTGCCGCTGACAGA
Source organism: Pseudolabrys sp. (assembly GCA_026125895.1). Lineage (GTDB taxonomy): Bacteria > Pseudomonadota > Alphaproteobacteria > Rhizobiales > Xanthobacteraceae > Pseudolabrys. The sequence continues at coordinate 340,781 of JAHCKG010000001.1, forward strand.
GCGCGGCTTTGTCGGCCGGATCACTCCGGCAGCGGCATCTGAGCATGCCCGCGATGGACGCGCAGCCACAATTTCACCTTACACACGAAATTTGTCGCTCCTAAAAATTTTAAGATTGAATAGTCGCAACCCGCGGATTTGAGGTGGCTGATTTTAATGGATCGGAAGAGAATTGACAGTGTACCAACGAATCGCGCGGCGGCGGCGCGACGCGCGCTAACCGATCCTGATATGCGCGGCCTCGACCGCGCGCCGCATGCGGGCGAGTTCCCGCGCGATCGCGGCGCGGAATTCCGCCGGCGTATTGCCGACCGGCCGCGCCTGCTGCAACGCCAGCGCGCGGGCCGCCTCCGGCGCGGCGAGCGCCGTCACCGTCGCGGCATGGAGCCGGGCGATGGCGGCCGGCGGGGTCGCGGCCGGCGCGACGAGGCCGAAGAAGGCCGTCCAGTCGAGGTCGGACAATCCCAGCTCCGCGAAGGTCGGCACCTGCGGCAGCACGGCGACGCGGGCCGCGCCGGACACCGCGAGCGCGCGCAGCTTGCCGGCCTGCACCTGCGGCAGCGAGGTCGGCAGGTTGTCGAACAGCACCGCGATCTGCCCGCCGATTGCGTCGCTGATCGCCGGGCCCATGCCGCGATAGGGCACGTGGACGAGATCGGTGCCGGTCGCGAGCTTGAACTGCTCGCCCATCAGATGCGCCACCGAGCCGTTGCCCGACGAGCCGTAGCTCAGCTTGCCCGGCTGCGCTTTCGCTAGCGCGATGAACTCCGCCATCGTCTTTGCCGGCACCGCGGGATGGATCGACATGATGTTCGGCACCGCGGCGATGGTGGTGATCGGCGCGAGATCCTTGGTCACGTCGTAAGGCAGGTTGCGATAGGCCGCCGGATTGATGGCGAGCGTCGAGACGGTGCCCATGCCGATGGTAGTGCCGTCAGGCGGCGCCTTCACGATCAGCGCGGTGCCGAGCGAGCCGCCCGCCCCGGCATGGTTCTCGACCACGACCTGCTGCTTCAGCTCCTCCGCCAGCCCGCGCGCGGCGACGCGGGCGATGACATCCGTCGAGCCGCCCGCCGCGAAGGGCACGATCAGCGTGATGCGCTTTGCGGGATACGCGCCTTGCGCACGCGCACCGCCGGCCAGCGCGCTCGCACCAAGACCGAGAAGAACAGAGCGGCGACTGGACATGGCTTGAAGCAGATGCCCTTCCGTAGTCATGCGCGGGCTTGACCCGCGCATCCATGATGAAGCACTGCAACTGAGAGACTTACCAACCCATCAACCAGGGCCTGCTTGGCCCTGCTCCAGCCTTTGATTTCGTTCCGCCGCAACGGCGTCCGTGATGTTGGGAAAGCGCTCGAGAAAACGAGCGTCACCGGCCGGCGCATCGCCGCAGAAGCCATTGAACGTGCCGGCATTGTGCTCGGCAACGCGCTCCTCGAGAGGCCTTGCGCGTCGTGCCGACATAGAAATGTCCGTCGGCGCAACGCAGCATGTAGAGGATAGCCCACCACGGGCCTCATCCTTTCGAGACGCCTGGCGGCGCCTCCTCAGGATGAGGATTATCGTTGCGCGAAGTCAATCCTCAAGCCTCATCCTGGAGGAGCCCGCCGAAGCGTCAGCGACGGCGGGTCTCGAAGGATGAGTTGATCGCACTCAACCCAAATTCAACTCCTTGAAGAAGTCGTTCCCCTTGTCGTCGATGACGATGAAGGCCGGGAAGTTCTCGACCTCGATCTTCCAGATCGCTTCCATGCCGAGCTCGGGATATTCCTGCACCTCGACCTTCTTGATGCAGTGCTCGGCCAGATTGGCCGCCGCGCCGCCGATCGAGGCGAGATAGAAGCCGCCGTGCTTCTTGCAGGCACCGCGCACCTGCGCCGAGCGGTTGCCCTTGGCCACCATCACCATCGAGCCGCCGGCCTCCTGGAACTGGTCGACATAAGAGTCCATGCGCCCCGCGGTGGTCGGGCCGAAAGCGCCGGAGGCATAGCCCTCCGGCGTCTTGGCCGGACCGGCGTAATACACCGGGTGGTTCTTGAAGTAGTCCGGCAGGCCCTGCCCGCTCTCCAGCCGCTCGCGCAGCTTGGCATGCGCGATGTCGCGCGCGACGATCATGGTGCCGGTCAGCGACAGCCGCGTCTTCACCGGATACTGCGAGAGCTGCGCCAGCACTTCCTTCATCGGCCGCGACAGGTCGACCTTGACCACCTCGCCACCCAATTTCTCCTGATCGACCTCGGGCAGATACTGCGCCGGGTGATGCTCGAGCTCCTCGAGGAAGACGCCGTCTTTGGTGATCTTGCCGAGCGCCTGGCGGTCCGCCGAGCACGACACGCCCAAACCAATGGGCAATGACGCGCCGTGGCGCGGCAGACGGATGACGCGCACGTCGTGGCAGAAATACTTGCCGCCGAACTGCGCGCCGACGCCGAGCGACTGCGTCAGTCTGTGGATCTCCTGCTCCATCGCGGTATCGCGGAAGGCGTGGCCATCCTCGCTGCCGGAAGTCGGCAGGTTATCGAGATACTTGGTCGAGGCGAGCTTCACCGTCTTCAGCGTCAGCTCGGCCGAGGTGCCGCCGATGACGATGGCGAGGTGATACGGCGGGCACGCCGCGGTGCCGAGCGTCAGGATCTTCTCCTTGAGGAACGCCACCATGCGGTCATGCGTCAGGATCGACGGCGTCGCCTGGAAGAGAAACGTCTTGTTGGCCGAGCCGCCGCCCTTGGCGACGAACAGGAACTTGTAGGCATCCTCGCCCTCGGCATAGATCTCGACCTGCGCCGGCATGTTCGAGCGGGTGTTCTTCTCCTCGAACATCGAGATCGGCGCGAGCTGCGAATAGCGCAGGTTCTTTTTCAGATAGGCGTCGCGCGCGCCCTCGGCGAGCGCCGCCTCGTCGGAGCCGTCGGTGAACACCAGCCGGCCCTTCTTGCCCATGATGATGGCGGTGCCGGTGTCCTGGCACATCGGCAGCACGCCGCCGGCGGCGATGTTGGCGTTCTTGAGGAGGTCATAGGCGACGAACTTGTCGTTCGCCGTCGACTCCGGATCGTCCAGCACCTTGCGCAGCTGCGCCAGATGCGCCGGGCGCAGCAGGTGGTTGATGTCCTCGAAGGCGGCCTCCGACAAAGCCTTGATGGCCGAGCCCTCGACCACCAGCATGTCGCGGCCCATCACCTTCTCGACCCGCACGCCCTCGGACGTGATTTTGCGGTACTTCGTGGTGTCGGGACCGAGCGGAAACAGCGGGGAATGGTGGTAGGCGGGCAAGGGGGATGAGATGGGGGCGTTCATGGGGAGGCCTTGGCAGTTAGAAAACCTTCGACGACAGTTCGTATTAGCTTCCGGACTAGGAAGCCACATAAACATAAATTAATCTCGCTACATATTGGGCATCCAGTTCGGAACCGCACGCAAATCGCCGCACAGGCTTCCTATGATTAATTTCCTTCGATCTCTCACCGTTGCAGCATCGCGAAAATCTGCCCTTCCACTGGCGCTGCTCGTATCCGAAACGCTGCTTCTTGCAATGGGGCTACGCGCGCTATCTGTTGAATCCAATTTGCTCCTCTGGTTTTTTGTAGTCTCGAGCCTAACAATTTTCGCATTTTGGGCATCTGCCGCCATCTACAAAAGCCATTCTCATCTATTCACAACTGAAATAGATCTCATAGACTTTCAGAGAAAGCAGGCCGAAACCCAGGCCAATTTTCTAAACGGCGCTTTTGGCGCGATCATTGCCACTGCTATGGCCATATATGGCCTTAGCTACGCAAGTCGTCCGCAACAGACCGTAAACTGGAGCGAGATTGATCTGATGTCGGTCGAAGGCGCCTTTCCGGCACTGGATAACAGACTCGCTGACTTGAAGAATCAATATTCGATTTTTGGACCGTCCCCCATGAAGGATGTTTTTCCCTTGTTTTTTCCGTCAACAATACGAGATTCAAATGAAGACGTCAGCCTAATGAACAAAGTCAACTTCTTTGCGAATGACAATGGGTTCAGCACCGCCATCGAGGGTTATATTTCATTTATCGACATTGCAGGCACTTACGTCGAGAAGGCACAAGAACTTGAAAACGCCTCAGATCGGGCATCGTCGACTTTTGCGCCGACTAAAATTAACGAATTAAAGAAAATACTTTTGGGAATTCAACAGCAAGTCAGGGAACGATTCTTTTCATTTCAGAGCGCCTATTGCTCATTCATCAACTCCAAGAGTTTCGAGCATGTTAAATCTACAATCAGCAATGCGCGAAAAATGGATTACAGATTTCGAAGCAACTTCTGCCGGTCATCGCAACAGCGATCCTATCGTCAAGATGACGACGCCAATGTGTTGGCTCGAACACCACCAACTCCGGTCAAATGGTGGGAACTGAAAGGCAAGTGAGACGGTCGGAGCGAATTGGCCCGTAGGGCGGATTAGCGCAGCGTGATCCGCTAATCGTCGGCACCCCGGCGCGTTACGCTTCGCTAACGCGCCCTACGCACGACCTCTCCCGGCCTCATCCTGAGGAGCATCGCTATCAGCGCGTTGACGCGCGTCTTCGACGCGCTATGGCGATGCGTCTCGAAGGGCATCTTATGGCGATCTCGGGTAAACCCGAGACCAGTTGGCCGCTCCATCCTTCGAGACGGGCGCCACGCAGCCAAGTATACGCAGGCTGCGCCTGCTATGGGCGACCTCCTCAGGATGAGGCGGGTCAGCATACGGAGCCTACCGTTCCTCCCTGTCCCTCGCCCCGTGCATCACGGCAAGCACCACGACCTCACCGGCGGTCTCGTTCACTTCATAGATAACGATGTATGGCGGCTCGACCAATTCGCGCGTGCCGCTGACCAATCCCGGTCGACCGACATGCGACAGACCTGGATGCGCCAGCCGGTTGATGCGCAGCCGGATGCGCTCGACCATGTTCATGGCGGCGCGCGGGTTTTCTTTGGAAATCCAGGTAAAGATATCTTCGAGGTCTCGCGTCGCGCTATCGCGGACGATGACCTTCATTCGCCGGCCAAACGGCCCAGACGCGCGTTGAACTCGTCGAGCGTCAGCCGTTTGTCATTCGGATCGGCGCGGCGGCGCTCGACTTCCGCGACCTGTTCGTCGGTGAGGCGATAGGCGCTCGCATCCTGCGCTTCCATCAGCGTCAGGATTTTCGCGGCGTCCTCCTGCCGCTCCAGGGGCCAGCTCTGTACCCGATCGAGAACGGCTTTGACCTGTTCTTTGCTCATCGTGATACCCTAGCATAATAGGCCGCTGGCCGAAATGCCTCCGGGGCGGACACACCCTGCCAGCCTAAGCGGGATGGCCAGGTCAACAGGGCGTTTACGCCCGTCTTCGACGGGCTATGCCCGGCCATGACCGAGGCAGCGTATGGTCCGAAGTTATGCGTCAGCCCTTATGCCCCATCAAAGGCGCGCATGGACCAGGCGGCGCCAGATTTTTATCCCAACGCCCCTTGACCCGCTTTTCATCCTATGCTTTTATCCCTTCGCCAGGCTCATGAGAGGGCGTCGTCGCGAGACGTTCCGATGATGGAGCCGCCTCCCCTAAAAGGGAGGGCCGTTGCGAGGGCAACCTCGGAATGGCGGTGCGGCGCCCGCGGCCGGGGGAGGACGTACCCTCCGGGCTCGGGCGGCGCCGGGGCACCGCTCGCCGGCACTAAGACCGGCCGCGAGGAGCTCGCTGATGGTGAGCGCTACCCGCGAGAGCGGATCAGCCGCCAGAAGCGCGGCCCGGCGCCGTACAACGCCGCCGTGGCGCGCCGTCTGGCGCGACGCGCATCCGGCAACGGATGCGCAATGGTAGCGCCATTCGGCGCGCCACGCCCTCTCACATCGAGGGTTCAGGAAATTCAAGGGCACGACAGGCGAAACCGGCGCCTCGACAAACAACACGGACGACGACGCGCGCCTGCCGCGCTAGGCTGTCTGACAACTGAATCGATCGCACCGGCCGCCGATGGCCGGAACACGGGCCGCGGCCTCGACGTTGGCCTTGAGGTTGGTCTTGGCTCTACCGCACGCCCCAGCCCGGAGGACATGCCATGCGCGCCGCTCTTGCCCTGCTCGCTTTGATGCTCGCGGCCCCGGCCGCGTCGGCCCAGGAACGCGTCGCCGCCGCGCCCGCCGAGGCGCCCTGGTGCACCATCCATAACCCCTTCATCACGGCGGTCTGGGATTGCAGCTATCCGACGCGGGCGATCTGCGAAGCGACGAAGCCGCGCAATCGCCACTGCGTGGCCAATCCGAACTGGCGCTGGCGCATCCATCGCCGCGTCGTCAGCTACCGGGGCTGACGGGCTCGCTCGGGCTCGCTCAGGCTGCTTTGAGGTCCGCGCCGTCCGGGCGGCGCCATCCACAGACCGTGGCCGCAGCGCGCATGGCATGCGGCCGGCCGCCGATTGCCATTGACCTTGCCGCCCCCATCTGCAATCTCGCGCTTTCGCGCGTCATCCGCTGTCATCGTATCGGCAAGAACGTCAGCAAGAACACTCGGTCAGAACAACAATATGGCTCCTCGTCCTTTCCGCCTCGGCCGCGCCCGCACGGGCCTGGGCATCTTCGCCACCCGCCCGATCAAGAAGCGCACCACGATCTCCGAGTATCGCGGCAAGATGCTCGGCATCGACGCGGCGCTGAAGGCGGAGAAGAGCGGCAACCGCTACCTCTACGAGGTCAACTCGAAGTGGACCATCGACGGCGCCAAGCGCGGCAACATCGCCCGCTATTTCAACCACTCCTGCAACCCGAACGCCGACACCTTCATCCGCGGCAAGCGCGTCTTCATCCGCACCATCAAGAACATCGAGCCGGGTGACGAGATCTGCTACGATTACGGCCGCGATTATCTCAAGAACGTCATCGGCCTGGAAAACTGCCAGTGCTCGCGCTGCCGCAAGCGCAGAGCCAAGCAGCGCGCCGAGGCGCGCGAGCGCAATGCGCGGCGCAAGAAGCGCCTCGAAGCCAAGGGCGCGAGGGGCGTTAAGACGAGCAAGGCGACGAAGAAGACCGTAAAGAAGACGGTCGGCGCCAAAAAGAAAAAGAGCGTCAAGACGCGCAAGACGCGCCGGTGATACATCGTCCGCTCACCCCCGCGAAAGCGGGGGTCCAGAAGGTGGAGCACTGGGTCCCCGCTTTCGCGGGGACGAGCGGAGTGTGAGGCGAAGCCGGTGACAATCAAACTCAAAACCGACAAGGCGAAGCTCTACCGCGTCGGCCGCGCGCGCACCGGGCTCGGCCTGTTCGCCGCCGCCGATATTCCCTCCGGCAAACTGCTGATCGAATATACCGGCACCCGCATCCCGACGCGGCAGGCGCGCGAGATCGACAAGCGCCGCGCCAACAAATACCTGTTCGAGATCGACAACCGCTTCACCATCGACGGATCGACGCGCAGCAATCTGGCGCGTTACGTCAATCACTCCTGCGATCCGAACACGGAGGCGGAATCGAACCGCGGCCGGCTGATGTTCCGCACGGTGCGCAAGATCGTCGAGGGCGAGGAGATCACCCTCGATTACGGCGAAGAGCACATGGAGCTGTATTTCGGCGCGGGCGGCTGTTTGTGCGACGTCTGCGCCGCGGAGAAGAAGCGCAAGCGGCGCTAGTCATCCAGCTCCGGATAATGGCGGAAGATGCCATCCTCGTTGAACGGGATACGGCGATCCGAAGCGACATAGGCCTTGATGCCCTCGCGGGCACCGACACGCTCATGCACCTCGATCACCCGCTGCACCTTGCGCTCCGCTTTCGCCATGCCTTCGGGGAAGGCGTAACGCAGGCCTTCGACCAGTTGAAACAACGACAGGTCGGTATAGCTGATGCGCCGGCCGAGCACATAAGGCCCGCCACTCTTTTCGATCACGCCGTCGAAATAGCCGAGATATTTCGGCACCCGTTCCTTGAGGAAATGTTCGGCGTAGATCTTCGCTTCCGCCTTCTGGTCCTCGTAATACAGCCCGGTCGCGACCGGATGATGCGTGTCGTGCACCTCCTTGACGAAATCGGTCACCGTCAATTGCAGCGCGTTGAGCCACAGCCGGGCGTTCTCGTCCTTCGGCGCCAGTTCGAGCCGTGGTCCGAGATAGAACAGGATATTGGCGACCTGGGCGATGACGAGCTTGCCATTCTTGAGGAAAGGCGGCGCGAAAGGCGGGCGCTTGTCACCCTCGCCTTTCATCATCGCCATCATGCGGTTCATGCCGCCGTTCTGCCGCGCGACGTCGGTGTACCTGGCGCCGGCATCCTCGAGCGCGAGGCGCACGAATTCGCCGCGGCCCTGAATGCCCGGCCAGTAATAGAGTTCGTAAGCCATGGCCTTGTGCTCCTCGCTCGACGGCAACGCGCTCAGGGCGCCGCCGGTTGCACGGCGGCGCTGTCCGCACCGACGACGCGATTGCGGCCGCGTTGCTTGGCCTCGTACAGCCGTTTGTCGGCAACTTCGAACAGCGCGTCGTAACCCGCCGCGTCGAGGCCGCAACTGGCCACACCGATCGACACCGTCATCGTGCGACCCTCGGGATCGCGCGCGGCGGCGACGGCGGCGCGGATGTGTTCGGCGCGTTCGATGGCGTCGGCGCCGTCGACGCCGTCGGCAATGACGACGAACTCCTCGCCGCCGAAGCGGTAGGTGAAGTCCGACATCCGCGCCGAGGTCATGACATGCAAAACGGGCGGCCGTACGGGCCGCCCGTCGATGCGAAGTCGTTACGCAACGTCTCGATCAAGACGTCTCAGTTGACAGCGAAGCAGTACAGCAGGCCGTCGCCGCCGGTCGAACGGAGATCGGCTTGCGTGCAGCCGCCACCGGGCCCGCGCGAGGGATGCGACGAGTTCCACGATTTCGCCGGCGCGCTGTCGTCGAGACCGCTGCGATCCGAGTGGCCGACCATGGCCGAGCCTTCGGTCGCGCTCGTCCAGTTCTTGCAAGTCATGTCCTTGTCGCCCGCGAAAGCGGTACCGTCCGGCTGCGAACCGGTGAGGATGTCATGACGGTTCGGCTGGTCGCCGCGACCGTTGATGACGTCGCCCTTCTCCGACAGCGCCGTCTGCTTGGTCAGGTTGTTGGCGGCGCCATGCAGGTCGGCGACATCCTTGGCGATGGTGGTGCCCTTGGCGTTGACCCAGGGACCTTTGCCGATGCGGTCGCGGGCGTTCACGGCGCCCTGCCCTTGCGTCGACAGGTAAGCGCGCCAGGTCTTGGCGCCGGCACCGGCGGCGGCTGCGAGCGTCTGGCAGTGCTTGTCGGCGCCGTCGAGGCCGTCGAGATTGGCGCCGTTGCCGGGCCCGGCGCTGGTGATGAAGAAGCTCATGGCCGACTGCTGCGCCATGGCTGGCGCCGCGACGATGATCGCAAGGCCCGCCAGCATGGATGCGGCGGTATAGCGTAACGACATGGGTAACCTCCCGGATGCGGCGCGGTTCTTGCTGTTGCGCCCGACTGAACACTAACACCAAGCCGATGCGGGAATTCCGGGTACGTTTTGTCGCAGGCCAAGAGAGATAAACGCGAAATAAAAAAGCCCGGCGCGAGCGCCGGGCTTCGTATTCCAGTCCGCTCGGACCAATCAGGCCGGCTGCAGATTGCCGGCAGCCTGCTTACCGCGCTCGGTGACGATCTCGAACGAGATCTTCTGGCCTTCGACCAGCGAACGCATGCCGGCCTTTTCAACAGCCGTGATGTGGACGAACACGTCCTTCGAACCGTCGTCCGGCTGAATGAAGCCGTAGCCTTTTTGGGTATTGAAGAACTTCACAGTTCCGGTAGCCATCGTAGTTCCTTTCGCGCTCTGCGTTGTTCGCCGACGCCCCTCGCGTCAGCGGCAACTATCCGAGTTTTGGGGGATCACTTGCAGCGCAGCCCAAAGCCGGGAGCGAACGAAGATGAGGCCGAAAACCAAGTTGCGGCGGGCCAAATAGACGTTATTCGCGGCAACGTCAACGTCGAACGGTAAAGCCGGCGGCGTCCGAGGCGGTTGCGACGGTCCGGACCTCGACGCGGGCGCGCCCGGCCTCCTATCGCACCGCAAAAGACATCGCCTCGGATAACAAGGCTGTTTAGCAATCCGTAACCATAAGGTTCCTATACTCCGCCGGTCGATCGGTGCCCCCTGCTCAGCTCTGGAAGGCCACCCTCGTGCCCGACCCGGTTGCGCCTACCGTCCGCAACGACAAGCGCCAGGCCAAACGCCGGCCACTGTACATTTCCGCCACCCTCGTCGCCGACCCTGATCAGATCCTCGCCTGCACGGTGCACGATGTCTCGGAAACCGGCGCCCGGATCCAAACCAGCCGGGCGGACGCGGTCCCCGACCGCTTCACCCTGCTCCTCACGCCCAACGGCTTCCCCCGGCGCGAATGCCGGGTGGTATGGCGGCGAGAAGGATTTTTGGGGGTGACCTTTGGTCCGCGCCCGGCCTTGACCGGCGATCAGGGCTGAACGCGTCGTCAGGCCACGAAAAAGCGCGCGCCCGGGGCACGGACGCGCGCTCTGATTCGCGATCTGCCTGGGCGTCAGCCCTGCTGGATCGCCGACAACATCCACGGGCCGCCGCGGCCGCGGCGGAACGTCCACAGCTCGGTTGCCTCGGACGGCATGCCGCCTTCGACGACGTTGCCGCTCGCGCGTTCGACCATGCTGTCGGTCAGCTCGAAGCGCATGGCGACAGTGGCGTATTCGTCGCCGCCTTCGCGCCAGGCTTCCGCCAGGTCGCCCTGGAGCAGCTTGACGTCGGTGACCTTGTTGATGAGGCCACGACCGGCGTTGTCAGCGAGATCCTCCGCAAAATACGAGACCATCTCCGGCGTCGCCTTGCTGCGCAACGCGTTGAGGTCCTCAACGGTATAAGCCGCCTGGACGTCCGTCAGCAGACGTTCGAAATCGTCGTAATCCTGCTTGTCGATGCTGATGGGTTCGCCGGCTGCCGACGCGGCGGCGCCGCCACCGAACAAACCGCCGAAGCCGCCGCCCAATCCGCCAGCGGCGGGGCGACCGGCGCCGGTGTCAGGCGTCGCGCCCTGCATCGCATAAGCCGGCTGATTGCGGCGCTGCCACCAGGAGAAGGCCAGGCGCGCAACGACGATGACCAGCACGACCTGCAGGATCAGGCCGAGGAACGAGGCAAAGCCCCCCATGCCGCCCATAAAGCCGTGGCCGAACAGCATGCCGAAAAGACCGGCACCGAGGAAACCGGCGGCAAGACCGCCAAGCATACCGCCGCCGAACAGGCCCGGCCGCGCCGCCTGACCGGCGGCCGCAGCGCCGGTCGCCGCGGTGGAAGGCTGCGTGGTGGAACGCTGCAACGGCTGCGCCGCACGCGGCGCGGTCGGCGTCGCTGCCGGCGCCGAGAACGTGCGGGCGCCGCGGCTGCCGGCCGAGCCGCCACGGCCCGCGCGGGCGTCGGCGTAGTCGGCAGCAGCCAGCGTGAAAATGGTTGCGATCGCTGCAAGGGCGATCAGCCAGCGATGACGCTTCATCGTCTTTTAGTCCTCCCGGCCCGACATGGGCGTATTGGGAAAAGACAATAGGTATGGGGCTAGTTCAATGTAAGGGTTCACGGCGCCACTGCGCCGCAAAGCCGCAGCCTGTCGGTAACCCCATCCTCGCCCTTGATTTTACGAGAAGTTTCGGGCGCTCACAGGTTGTTCATCGGACCGTGTAGGAACTCCGCGCGACGCCATTTCGTTTTACGCGGGACACATAGCTCGGAGCAGGTGCGATGAAATACGTTCTTCCCGTTGCCTTGCTGCTGGCGGCCAGTACCGCCGCGCAGGCCAAACTGACGCCGTTCGACGGCACGCAGGAGCGCGCGGCGCCCGCGGTGTCGACCCCTGCCGACACCAGCGCGGCGCGCGCATCGGCTGAGCAGCAGTACTTCCAGGCACCGACAGCCGAATCCACGAGTCAGGCGGGACGTTGCTCGGTCTCGACTTTCGTGTTTTCGAAGATGCGCCTAGCGCAGGCCTGCTACTGACGCGGCTGCCTATTCGCCGGACAACGTGCGCTTCACCTCGGCGACGAGCTGCTTGAGGGTGAAGGGCTTGGCCAGGAAGTTGTACTGCTGATCGCTCGGCAAGTTCTTAGCAAAAGCTTCCTCGGCGTAACCGGACACGAAGATAAACTTGATGCCCGGATCCTTGGCGCGCAGTTCGCGCAACAAGGTCGGGCCATCCATCTCCGGCATCACCACGTCGGAGACGACGAGGTCGATGTGGCCCTCGCGGTCGAGCACCTCGATCGCTTCGACACCATTGCCGGCCTCGAGCACAGTGTAGCCGCGCGAGGTGAGGCCGCGAGCGTTAAGCGCACGCAACCCCTCCTCGTCTTCAACCAGAAGAATGACTCCCTGCCCGGTCAGATCGGCGTTGGCCTGGCTCGCCGCCTGCTTGGCCATGCTCTCGGCCGCGGCCTTGGTGGCGTCGAGCGCCGGCGCGATCGACGGCGCGGCAACGGTCGCCGGCTTTTCCTCGACGCCGGGAACGTGACGCGGCAGGAAGATACGGAACGCAGTGCGGCCCGGCACTGAATCAACATAAACATAGCCGCCGGTCTGCTTGACGATGCCGTACACCGTCGAGAGACCGAGGCCCGTGCCCTTGCCGACTTCCTTGGTCGAGAAGAACGGCTCGAAAATTTTATCGATGATGTCCTGCGGAATGCCGGTGCCGGTGTCGCTGACTTCGACCAGCACATAGTCGGCCGCCGGCATGCCCTTGTGATTGAACCGCGCGCAGTCGGCGGCCGGCACGTTCGACGTCGAGATGCTCAAGGTGCCGCCGTCCGGCATGGCGTCGCGCGCATTGACGGCGAGATTGACGATCACCTGTTCGAACTGCGACAGGTCGGCCTTCACCGGCCACAGGTCGCGGCCGTGCTTGACCCCGGCGAAGGTTACCTTCTCGCCGATCAGGCGCTTGAGCAGCATGCCGAGATCGCCGAGCACCTCGCCGAGATCGAGCACCTGCGGCCGCAGCGTCTGCTTGCGCGAGAAGGCGAGCAACTGCCGCACCAGCGCCGCGGCGCGGTTGGCGTTCTGCTTGATCTGGATGATGTCCTGGAACGACGGATCGGTCGGCTTGTGGGCGTTGAGCAGGAAGTCGGTCGCCATCATGATGGCCGACAGCACGTTGTTGAAGTCGTGCGCGATGCCGCCGGCGAGCTGCCCGACCGACTCCATCTTCTGCTGCTGATAAACCTTGTTCTCCAGCGTGCGCTGCGCCGTGGTTTCCAGCGCATAGACGATGGCTGCTTCACCGTCGCCGCCATCCTTGTCCTCGACCGCCGAGACGAAGAAATTGGCCCAGCGCTCGTTCGAGCCGGCGAGCTGCGCCTCGACCGGCGGAATGTCGCCCTGCCCGCCGGCGGCAAGCTTGATCGCGGCTTCGAGCGCGGAACGGTCGCGTTCGTTGACCAGCCACAGGATCGAATGGTTGTCGCCGAGCATGCCGTCGAAGGATGTGGCGAAGCGCGCATTGTGGCGGGCGACGCGGCCGGTCTTGTCCACGGTGGCGATGGCCATCGGCGTGTTCTGGAAGAAGCGCATGAAGCGCACTTCGGCATCGCGCTGCGCGTCCTTGCCGCCGTCCTTGCCGCGATTGAGCACCAGCGTACGCGACACCCCGGGCGTGCCATCGGCCCCATAGGCGACCTTGTGGAACAGCCGCACCGGCACCGGCCGTCCGCCGCGTGTCTTGAGGTCGAGGTCGAGCACTTCGGTGCGGACTTCGCCCGGCGCGGCATTGAGCGTGGTCAGCAGCGCGGCGCCCTCGCCGGCCACGATGTCATTGAGCGTGAGCGCGCCGGCGCCGGCGCCGATCTGCGCCAGGTCCTGATCGAGCCAGGTCGCCAAAGTGGCGTTGAGGTAGACGATGTCGCCCTTGCCATCGACCGAGAAGAAGCCGGCCGGCGCATGGTCGAGATAGTCGATGGCGTGCTGCAGTTCCTGGAACACGTTCTCATGGCGTTCGCGCTCTCGCGTCACGTCGGCGATCGACCACACCGCGAGCTTGGCGTCGCGGCGGTTGTCGCCGAGCGGGCGCACGCGCAGGCGCAGCCAGCGCGCGGGCTCTCCGGGCGCGCCGGCGATGCGCACCTCTTCCTGAAGCCGCCGGCCCTCGCGCGCCGCCTTGAGCAGGCGATAAATCGCCTCGGAGACTTCCGGATCGCCCATGAACACCCGCTCGATCGGCCGCACATCGTCGGGGGACGCCGCGCCGGTGAGGTCGAGATAGGTGGCGTTGGCGTAGAAGACGCGGCCGGCCTGATCGGTGACGACGATGCCGTCGAAACCGTAATCGACCACCTGCTTGATCAGCGGGTTGCTCTGTTCCCGGCTCGACAACCGCATGATGCCGGAGGCGAGCGCGAACAACGCGAAGACGCCGAAAGTGCCGAGCACCGCCAGCATGATAAGGATGTAGGTCTCGGCGTGCGACGGCCCGATGTAGATGAGGCCGCCAGCGGCGGCGATCAGCAGCAGCGCGACGACCAGCACCATGCCGACCGAGCCGGAGCGCGGCGCGCTCTGGCTCTTGTCGAAGGCCTGCCGCTTGCCGCGCCCGTCATTCGGCGCGGACGCCGGCCGCGGGTCGCTCACGTCATCGGATGCCATGCTCTTCAGTTGCCTTAAGCCGCCCCATCCGCGCAAGGGCCGGATGCCGGAAATCCCTGTTTTTGATGGGCCTTAACCGCGATTTTCACCCCGGCCGAGCCCCTATTGCCTCACGGCACGCCGCAGCTTCATGACATAGCTGATGACCTCGGCCACGGCCTTGTAGTGCTCCGGTGGAATGGCCTGATCGACCTCGACTGTCGCATGCAGGGCGCGGGCGAGCGGCGGGTTCTCGACGATCGGCACGTCGTGCTCGGTGGCGATCTTGCGGATCTGCAGCGCCATGGCATCGACGCCCTTGGCGACGCAGAGCGGCGCGTCCATGCCGCGCTCGTATTGCAGCGCCACGGCGTAGTGCGTCGGGTTGGTGATGATGACCGAGGCCTTCGGCACCGCCGACGACATGCGCTGCTTGGCGCGCATCGCGCGGATCTGTTTGAGCTTGCCCTTGATGAAGGGATCGCCTTGGGTCTGCTTGATTTCGTCCTTGAGTTCCTGGAGCGACATTTTCAGTTTGCCGAACCAGCTCCGGTACTGGAAGAAATAATCGGCGCCGGCGACGACGGCGAGCAGCGCCACCACCGCGCCCATCATCTTGAGCGCCTCGGTCTGCGTGAACGGCAGCAGCGCCGCCGGGTCCATGGTGACCAGGCCCTCCATGCGGTCGCGCTCGGGCCACATCAACGCGGTCATGACGGCGCCGAGCACGATCAGCTTGACGATGCCCTTGCCGAGATTGGCCAGTGCCTGCTTCGAGAACAGCCGCTTGATGCCGGCGAGCGGCGAGACTTTCGACAGCTTCGGCGTCAGGGCTTCCGTGGACCAGACCAGCCGGTGCTGCACGAGGTTGCCGGCAAGCGCCGCGATCATCAGCAGCAGGAACGGCACGCCGACCGCCGCCAGCATTTCGACGCCGATTTCCCGGAACAGCAGCGGCAGCGCCGGCCCCTCGACATTGATGTCGTAGGAGTTGGCGATCAGGCCGCGCATCGTCGTCGTGAGATCCTTACTCATGCCGCCGGAGAACGACAGCAGCACCAGCGTGGCGCCGGCGATGATGAACCAGGTGTTGACCTCCTGGCTCTTGACGACGTTGCCGCGCTCGTGAGCGTCGTCTAACCGTTTTTGGGAAGGATCTTCTGTTTTATCTTCAAGGTCTGCTTCTTCTGCCATGCGCTACCCCTATTGGCGCGGCGCAAGCTGGAGAAGAACGCCCTCGATATAGCCGGTGAACGTGCCCATCATGGCGGCGATCACCAGAGCCAGCAGGAAGAATCCCAGCAGAATCGAGAGCGGCAGACCGATGAAGAAGACCTGCATCTGCGGCATCAGGCGCGACATCACGCCGAGGCCGAGATTGAAGATCAGTCCGAACACGAGAAACGGCGCCGAAAGCTGGATGCCGATCTTGAACGACGTGGCGATCACATTGGTGATGTGCTTGGCCACGTCGCCCGAGAGCGGGATCTCGCCCGGCGCGAAGATCACGTAACTGTCGTTGAGCGCATTGATCACGAGATGGTGCAGGTCGGTGGCGAAGATCATCGCCACGCCGAGCACGGTGAGAAAGTTGCCGACCAGCAGGCCCTGCTGATTCTGCGTCGGATCGACCGCGGTGACGAAGCCGAGCCCGAGTTGTTGCGCGACCACGGCGCCGGCGACCTGCAGGGCCGAGATCGCCAGCCGCGCCGTCAGGCCGAGCACGAGACCGACGACGATTTCCTGGAACAGCAGCAACAGGACCGGGCCGAGCGTATCGAGGCTGACCGTATAGGCCTGCTGGTGCAGCGGCATGAGCACGGCGGTGAGCGCCAGCGCGATCGTCAGCCGCACGCGCGACGGCATATTGCTCTCGCCCAGCCCGGGCATCACCATCATCATGGTGCCGATACGGGCGAAGGTCAGGAGAAAGGCCGCCGCCAGCGCCGGAAGGAAGGAGATGTTGATCTGCATCGGGCGAGCTCGGGCGGGCCGCAAACTCCGGTCATTCCGGATGTCGGGGCGCGCGCATCACCCTGTCACGATTCGCGAGGCGATGCGCAGCATTTCCATGTGCAGCTTCTCGGCCATGAAGGGCAAGGCGATCAGCAACGATACGAAGATGGCGAGGATCTTCGGTACGAAGGCGAGCGTCATCTCCTGGATCTGCGTCAGCGCCTGCAACAGCGAAATGACGACGCCGACGATCAGGCCGACCAGCATCACCGGCGCCGAGACGATGATCAGCGTGTAGATCGCGTCACGCGCGACATCGAGAACTTCGGGACCGGTCATGTGATTCCTCTTGTCATCCCCGCGAAAGCGGGGATCCAGTAAACGCAGGCATCTCTGATGGCCCGCAAATGTCCAACGCACGCGAATACTGGATGCCCGCTTACGCGGGCATGACGGCGGCCTAAATCAAATCGGCATCCGCATGATTTCTTCGTAGGCGGCGATTACCTTGTCGCGCACGGCGACCACGGCGTCGATCGCCACTTCGGTCTCGGCGACCGCGGTGACGACATCCACCATGTTGCCTTGGCCCTTGACCATGGCCTGCGACTGCACGTCCGACTTGTGCCCGGTCTCCTGGACGGAGCCGATCGCATCCTTGAGCACCGAGGCGAAGCTGGCGTCGCCTTTCGCCGGACCCGCGCCGATGCCCGGCACCGAGCCGGCATGGTCGGTGGCGAGACGGGCGATGTTGGCGTAGGCGCCGGCGGCGGAGAGCGGGCTGGCCATGGTCTGTGGTTCCTATCAGGCCTTGAGGATGTCGAGGGTGCGCTGGATCATGCGGCGCGTCGCGCTGATCACGTTGATGTTGGCTTCGTAGGAACGCTGCGCGTCGCGCATGTCGGTCATTTCGACCAGCGAGTTGACGTTCGGATACTTGACGTTGCCGTCGGCATCGGCCGACGGATTGCCCGGCTCGTATTTGATGCGGAAGTCGCTCTTGTCGTTGGCAACACGGCCGAGCGAGACGACCTTCGCATCGAGCGAGCGGTCGAGTTCGGTGTTGAAGGTGGCGATCTTGCGCCGGTACGGATCGGCGCCCGGCGACGTCGCGACCGAGTCGGCATTGGCGATGTTTTCGGAAATGACGCGCATGCGGCCGGCCTGCGCCTTGAGGCCGGAGGCGGCGATCGTCATCGTCTTCAGGAAGTCCATCGGTCTTCTCCCTGCTCGCCCTGCGCCTCAGCGCCGGTGCCAGCCGCTATCTCTTGCCGAGCGCCACTTTGATGAGACCCAGGCTGCGGCTGTAGAGCGCGGTCGCGGCCTGGTATTCCATCTGGTTGTTGGCGACCTTCATCATCTCGTCCTCGAGATTGACGGCGTTGCCGGTCGGCCGCACCTCGTAGCCGCCCTTGGTCGTCTCATAGGCGCTGTTGCCGCCCATCGACCCGGTGATGTGCCCGGGTTCGGTGGCGGCCAGCACCACCTTGTCCACCTGACGTGTCGCCACCCCGACCGAATCCGCGAATTTCGGCGCCACGAGATCGCGGCCCCGGTAATTAGGTGTGTCGGCATTGGCGACGTTCTGGGCCAGCACCTTCTGGCGCTCCTGGGCCCAGGACATCTTGGTACGCAGCATCGACAGGATCGGAACGTCGGTGATGGCCATGCCGCCCTCGGTTCGTTAAGGAATCGCCCCGCTTGCTCCGCGACGCGAAGCCAACTAGGCAGACTTTGCCGGGCGTATGGTTAATGAAGGGTAAAAGCGGGGTTCCGGCCTCCAGAAGAGCGCCCGGTTAACCATGCCGAATGGTTGGAAACGCAAGACCCGATGCCAAGCGGCCGTAAATTTGTTAAGATTTCATTAGCATTCGGGGCGGCAAATGATGCCGACTTGCGTTAACTATTCATGTGATTCCTGCCCCGGGATCGCGGCTTAACAGTCACGGAGCGCACGATGTTCGACATTTTCGGCTCGGAAATGCCGCTCCCGGCGAAGTTCTTCATCGCCTTTGCAGCGGTGCTGGCGCTGATTGCCCTGACGGCCTGGCTGGTGCGCAAGTTCGCCGCCGATCGTCTTGGCGGTGGCAGCGCGCGCGGCCGGCAACCGCGGCTTGCAGTCATCGATGCGGCCACCGTCGATGGCCGTCGCCGCCTCGTTCTGATCCGCCGCGACAATGTCGAGCATCTGATGATGATCGGCGGGCCGACCGACGTGGTGGTGGAGCAGAATATCGTGCGCGCGGCACCCGCGGCACCGCGTGCACCCGATGCACCTTCGCGACCGGGCGAACCGGCGCTGCGGCAACAGCCCGCCGTCGATAACGGCTTCCCGCTACAGCCGGTCACCGAGACCGCGCCCCTGCCGCCGCCGCGGCCGTACCGCGCGCCGGCGACCGAGGAACCGTGGCACGCGCCCGAGCCCGGCGCCCGTCCGCGGCCGGCGTCGTCGGAGAATAGCCTGAGCGGCCTCGCCGCCGAATTGTCCGGCCGTCTTGCGCCGCCGGAAGCCGCACCGCCGGTCGCGCCCGTCGCACCGCCGGTGACGCGCCAGGAAGCGCCGCGCATGGCCGCGCCTCAGGTCGCCCCTCCCGCCGCGCCTCAGGTCGCCCCTCCCGCCGCGCCGCAGGCCGAGTTCGAGCCCGGCAGCGCGCCGCAGACCGACCACAACCTCGCCGAGATGGCGCAGCAGCTCGAAGCCGCGCTGCGCCGCGCGCCTGCCGCGGAAGGCCGCGCGCCGGTGACCGATCCGCTCGCTGCGCAGCCGGCGATGCCGATTCCGCCGAAGCCGGTCGAAGTGCCGCGGCGCGACTACAAGCTGCGTGTCGACCCGCGCTTCGAAGGCGCGGTGCCCGACAAAGCCGAACCCAAGGTCGAGCCGAAACTCGATGCCAAGTTCGACGCCAAGTTCGAGCCGCGCATCGAGCCGACCCTGGCGCCGGCCAAGCCTGACATGCCGCGCGCCAACGCGACCGCCAAGCCGGCCGCGGCCGGCAAGTCTGTCTATGACAGCCTCGAAGAGGAGATGGCTTCGTTGCTCGGCCGTCCTCCGGGGAAGACTTGATAGCGATTTCCGACCGCCGAGTTCGTCAACTTGTGACGGTGGCGGTTGGAGTAACAGGGTTCCTCCTCATCCTCGCGGCGCCCGCCGCTGCGCAGGACGTGAGCATCAATTTCGGCGGCGCGCAGAACAACGGCCTGACCGAGCGCGTCATTCAGATGATCGCGCTGTTGACGGTGCTGTCGCTGGCGCCGTCGATCCTCGTCATGATGACGTCGTTCACACGCATCGTCGTCGTGCTGTCGCTGCTGCGCACCGCGCTCGGCACCGCGACCGCGCCGCCCAACGCAGTGATCGTGTCGCTCGCCCTCTTCCTCACCGCTTTCGTCATGGGCCCGACGTTGCAGCAGGCTTATGACACCGCGATCCAGCCGCTGGTCGCCAATCAGATCACCGCCGAGCAGGCGCTGGAGCGCGGCGCGGTGCCGCTGCGCGCCTTCATGCAGAAGAATGTGCGCGAGAAGGATCTCAAGCTGTTCATCGACATGACCAAGCAACCGCCGCCGGCGACGCCCGATCAGTTGTCGCTGCGCGTGCTGGTGCCGGCCTTCATGATCTCCGAACTCAAGCGCGCCTTCGAGATCGGCTTCCTGCTGTTCATTCCCTTCCTCATCATCGACCTCGTCGTCGCCTCGGTGCTGATGTCGATGGGCATGATGATGCTGCCGCCGGTCGTGGTGTCGCTGCCGTTCAAGCTGATCTTCTTCGTGCTGGTGGACGGCTGGAGCCTGGTCGCCGGCTCGCTGATCCAGAGCTACGGAAACTAGGCCGTGGACTCATAACCACGCAGCCGAAGCCGGATGGCCGCGAGCCTAACGAAGGCGAGAAAGCCGGCGGCGCGTTTCTCAAACACTGTTAATGGCTCCTTTTAGGAGCTTGAATCACGCCGGCATGTCAAACTTCAACGTTTGCTTTGCTTCCCAAGATGATGATCGAGCCCGCAATGCCGCCCGATCGCTTAGAGCGCTTCAAAACATGCGGAAGCCCGCCGCCCAGACGAAGTGACTTGGCGGCGGTGAGATCAATTCTTGTATGCCGATATCAGCAATATCATTGGCCGCTCTAGCTCTTCGGCCAGATCGGGTATCTGCGCAATCTGTTCAGCCGTGGGCGCGAACTCCTCCATCCGGCGCAACTCGAATCCCGTGCTGATCAATGTGTTGATCGTCGTCGCCAAGGTCCGGTGGTGCTTCAGCACTCCCTTGGCGAACCAGTCGGTACGGCGCTCACCCTCAATAGAGTAGCCGTTGACCGGCCAAGTCTTGCGGCCATCCTCGTCCTCCGTCCAATGTGGATGTTTTGCAGCCATGAAGATCGGATGCTCGATGGTGAAGACCAGATCGCCGCCGTGTGCCAGAGCTGCGTAGATCATGCGGATCAGCCGTTCGAAATCCTGCACGTAGTGGAATGTCAGCGCGCTATAGACCAGATCGAAGCCCGACTCGGGCAGCTCCAACGTTTCCAGATCGGTGATGCGGTAGGTGACGGCGGCATCGTTGGTATCGGCCCGTGCCCGCTGGATCATATTCTTCGACAGGTCGAGCCCCAAGACAGTTGCCGCGCCCTGATCGCGGAACCAGCGAGTGGCCCAGCCGAAACCGCAGCCCAGATCGGCTACGCGCTTATCTGCCACATTCGGCAGCAAGGCCCGGATAGCGGGCCATTCCGGCGCGCCGTCGAGCCCCTGCACTTGCCGGGGAAGCTGGCTGTAGCCTGCGAAGAAATCGGGATTGTCGTAAATATTCTGTGCCATGTTCGTCTCCAGAGAAAGGGAAGGACGAGGCACGCATTCCACGCCAAGGCACCTCGTCCGAGGGGGAGGCCGAGGCCGGCAATCAGCGTGGCTAGTTCGCGTGATCGGCGCACCGGCATCCCGCCAATTGGATACCGGCCAGCCGGGCGACGATGCGGATGTCCTGTCGTGCCGATCAGAAGGACCATGGCAATAGCCAGCAAGCGCCGCGACCTCAACCATTTTCGCCTGCGTCGCTCACGGGAATCTAAAATGATAACAGTTTAGCGCCTGGCCTAAGCGCGCGCTAATTGCGCGCCTGACGGCGGATCGAGCCGGTCGGCGCCGTGTCGGCTTTCGCGGTTTGCGGCGCCGCCGGCCGCCGCAGCGACGATTGCGGCCCCGGGGGCTCGGCCGGCGCATCCTTCTTCACCTTGGGCTCCGGCAACTTTTCCGAGCCGGCGCCGAAACGCGTGTGAAGGTCGTCGAGGAAAGCGTTGAGCGTATCGATCGAGGCGATCTTGCCGGCGACCGAACGGAATTCGTCGGACGCCGCGCCGATCGGCGCGCCGACGACATTGAAGGCGCGCGCATCCGGCGTGCCGGCCATCTTGGCCGCGTATTTCTCGCGCAGGCGCGTGAGCGCCAGCGCTTCATCGCTCAGCGTGTAACCGATGGCGGCGCGCAGCACGTCGCCGCGCTCGGCGTCGCTGAGCGGGCGGAAATCCTTCCAGCGCTCGCCCAGCATCAGTTCGAGTTGTTCGGCCGCGGCGCGCCAGTGCTTGGCCGACCATTCGATGTCGGCGCGCAGGCGCGTCGCCTCGCGGCCCTTGATGCTGGCGACGATCTCGAGCGCCACTTCGTTGCGGCCGACATCGGACAGCGCCCGCGCCTCGAGCAGCAGGCGCTGGTCGCGCAATTCGTTCGACAGATCCGCCGACCGCGTCTTCTGCAGCGCCGCCAGCGCGCGATCCGGCTTGTGATTCATCAGATAGATCGTGGCGAGCCTCGTGGCCACCTGCGCGCGCGCCGCGCCTTCGAGACGGTGATCGACCTGGTGCTGGAGCAGTTCGGCCGCCTGATCGAGCAGATCGACCGCCACCAGCCGCTCCGCCAGCTTGCGGATCATCTCGTCGCCGCGCCGACCGATCGGCGTCAGCTCGCGGTAATCGTAGAACAGCGCAAGCGCCTCGATCGGCGGCAGGCTGTCGCCCTTGCCGCCGAGAAACAGGCTGTCGAAGGTCGCCGCCGCTTCGTCCTGGATCTTGCGCGTGAGCTCCGAATTGGGATGCGCCAGCAGCGCCGTGCGCATGACGTGGAAAGCGTCGCGATAGCGGCCGTCCTTGGTGTAGAGATGCGCCAGCATCTGCAGGCCCTGCGTCTCGGTCTCGTCGCCGCGCCACACCGTGCTCAGCGTCTCGAGTTCGTGCACGGTCTCATTGTGCGGCATGGCGCCGCTCTTCGACATCAGCTCGATCTCGCGCAGCCGCGCTTGCGCCGCAGCGCGGCGGTTCGGCGACATCACGGCGCTGCGGTATTGCGCCAGCGCCTCCTCCTTGCGGCCGAAGCCCTCGGCCAGCCGGCCCTTGAGCACGGCGAGCGCCGGCGCCATCTCGTCCGGCACCGCGATGGTCTCGAAGTCGTTGGCAATGCGGTTGGCGCCGTCGAAATCGCGCACCTCGATGTCTGTGCGCAGGCGATCGAGCATCACCATCCGCTGCAGGTCGATCGGCAGCGCCGCGATGGCGCGGTCGAGCGCCATGAATTCGCTGTGCGCCAGCGCCCATTGGCCGAGCCGGGCATGCGCCATGGCGCGCCAGATCGGCGCGGTCTGCTGATTGGCGATGTCCGGGTCGGCGATGTCCTTCAGCGCCTCCTCGGGGCGGTGCATCATGACATTGGCGAGCGCCTTGAGGATCGAGCCGGTGACGTCGTCGCCGGCATTGGTCTTGTCGGCCAGCGCCACGGCGAGCACGCCCTGCGCCTCGGGTCCCATGTCGTTGGCGATGTAGAAGCGCGCCAGGTTGTAGCGCGCCGCGCGCTTGGTGCCCTCGCCGGCCGCTGCCGCGGCCGCCACCAGCGCCGCCTGCCGCGCCTCGAACGGCGTCGTTCTGTCGTGCTGCCAGGTCTCGGGATCGAACGAACCCTCGCGGAAGCTCGGCGCCATCTGCTGCTGCTGCACGACGCTGTCCGGCGACAGCGACAGGCCGCGCGGCCGCGTGATGGTGATCTGCTCCGGCGTCACATCGACTGAAACGTCGTCGGCGATCGGCGCCAGCGCCACGCCCTGCATCGATTGCAGCACGTGCAGCTCGACGAAATCCTGCGACTGCATGACGCCGCGCGCCGGCGCCAGCGCCGTCACCACCATCAGCCGGTTGCCGAGATCGGGATCGGTGAGCTGATGCAGCGTTCCGGCGTGGTCGAGCGGGATGACGATGCCGCGCTTGGTGCCGTTGATGGCGCGCGACATCGAGAGCGGCTGCGGCGGCGCGGCCACCGCATCGCCGATCTTCAATATCCAGCCATTGTCGTCGGCCTCCAGGCTTGCCATCTGCGGCCGCGTCAGGCGCAGGCGCACGATGCCTTCGCCCTCGCCGCCGCGCGCGAAGCTCGCCTGCCGCACGATGCTGCCGTAGTCGGCCGCCAGTTTGGAGACGTCGATCTTCTTGCCGCTGTCGAAGACCAGCCACAGCGTGTCGCCGCGGCGAAACATCGCCGCCGGCGTCGGCTGCGCGAACGGCAGGCTGACGCGCAGACTGTCGCTGGAAGCGGACGCGAGCGCGGCCATGGAGCCGCCCTGATCGCCCGCGAGCGCCGGCTTCTCCGCTGGCTTTGCGTCGGGCTTGGCTATCGGCTTGGCCATCGGCGTGGCATCGGCCGGCGGCGCTTCGGCCGCATTGGCCGCCACGGCGATGACCGGCTTCGGTTCTGCCGGACGTTCGAGCTTGACGTCTGCTTTGGGCGCCGGCGCCGGTTGCATCTGCGCATGCGGCTGGGCCGGCGGCGCATCCTTGGCCGGATCTTTGCCCGGCGCTTCCTTGACGGCGGGCGTATCCGGCGCGGCGGCGTCTTTGGCCGGCACGGTTTCCGGCGGCGCGATCTGCGCCGCGACCGGGGCGACCACACCGGCGGCGAGCGCTTCCGGCGACTGCTGCGTCAGGCCGGCATTGAGATCGCGGCCGACATCGACGACGAAGCTCTTGTCCTCCCGGAAGGCGCGCGTTTCCGGGGTACCGTTGAGCGCGAACACCACCGCGATGGAATCGAATTCGGCTTCCGGCCGCACCGACTTCAAGGTCGCCGGCAAAGTCGCCGCGACGTCGGCGAGATCCCACTTCAGCGCCTGATTGAAATGCAGCTTGAACTTGCCGTCGTTCAACTCCGGCGTGACATTGGCGCCGGGCGGCAGATCGAACACATAGCGCATGAAGGTCGGCAGCTTGACGACCTTGACGCGGATCGGCGGCATCTCCGCAGCCTTCGCGCTGGCCCTTGCCTTGCGCGCGGCGAGTTCGGCGGCGCGCGCGCGAGCCGCCAGTTCATCGACGACGTCCTGCGGCAGGCCGGGCATCAGGCCCGCCCAGTTCTCCGGCAGGAGATCGATGAACAGCCGCTCGGCCGCCGGGATCACGTTGACGCGGAATCGTCCGGCGAGCGCGACGCGCACCGCCTTGCCATCGGGATCGATGCGTGCGGCGCTGACATATTCGGAGGCGCTGCTGTTGAGCCGTTCGACCGCAACGTCGACCGGTTTCTTGAATTCGACAACAAGAATGGCGCCGGCGACGCGCACCTTGGCATCGACCGGCTCGTCGAACTTGAAGACCAGCCGGCCATAGCCGCCGACGATCGAGGATTTCACCTCGCCCTTCACCGCCTCATCGGCGCGCGCCGGCGACAGGTTCGCCGCGGCCACGATGGCGATCGCCATGGCCAGCCGTCCCGCGACGGCGAGCGCGCGCAGGCAGGCCGTTTTTGTGCTGGCGGAACGAGGCGTCATGCCGATTCCATAAGGCGGATTTGCCGGCTCCCAACCTAAGGATGGGCGTTTAACGTCGGCTTAACCGTTAGGCCAAAAGGCCGTCCTTCCGGTCCGCCGTTACCGCCCTCGGCGGCTTAATTGCGGCTCGGGCTGCCATCGATTTTCGGCAGGTTGTCGGCCTCCTGGCCGCGCGGCGCGCTCGCGCGGGTCGCAAGCTCGACGGTCAGCCGCTCGGCCGCTTCCGGCGTCATCTGCGCCAGGACCGCGGACATGGTGACGGGCTTCATGGCGGTCGATATATCGACCAGGATTTTCAGATCGAGCCGGTCGAAGATGCGCGCCGCGTCTTTCGGCTTCATGTTCTCATACATGGCGACCAGGCCCTTCATGCGCTCTTTCTCTGCCTTGTCGCGCGTGTCGGTCTCGGTCTTGATGCGGGATTCGACGTCCTTGAGTTCGCCGACCTTGGCCTCGAGGCGTTTTTCCGCCGCCTTGATCAGGCTCTCGCGCATGTCGAGCTGCTTGTCGCGGTTGTCGAGCGTTTCGCGGCGGTCCTGCAGGCGATTGAGAATGGCGCGCTCGCCGGGCGAATTGATCTTGCCGGGCGTGAGCGGATAGGCCTCGTTGCCGACTTCGAGCTTGGTATCGGCCGGCGGCTTGTCGCTGGCTTTCAGCGGTTCGGCTGGCGGCTGACCCGCCGCGGGCGCCGCGCCGCCATGGCCGCCACCGCCTGACGACCCCGTGACGATGTTGTCGGCGCTCTTGTCCTTGGCGCCGCCGTCGATCTTCGGCAGCGCTGCGGTCTTGTCGGCATCCACCGAGCCGGTGACGTCGCCGTCCCTGGGCAAGCCGCGCGCGCCGCCGAAATTGAACATCGCCGGCGCCCAGTTGCCGCCCTTCGCCGCGGCCTGCGCGTCCGGCATTTTCGGCTCTTCGGCAACGACAATGCGCGGATACTCGGGGACGCTGTCGCGGCTCGTGACCGTGAGGCCGTCAGGATTGGCGCGCGCCCGCATGCGGTCGGCAAGCGTATAGCCGCCGTCGAACACCAGGCCCGTGACCTTCAGCACAAACAGCGAGATCGTCGCCAGAAGGACGATCGGAATGAGCCGAAAATCGCGCGCGAACTTGATCATGCCGCGAGCCCGTCTCCCTGCAGGCGGGCGCGCGAACGTTCGGCGAAGGCCTGCGCGGCGGCCGCGACCGCCAGAGCGCTCGGCACCGCCGGCTGCGGCGGCGTCATGTCAATGGGACGGCCCGCTTCGGTGATGCGCACCAACCGGCCGAGAAGCTGTTCGCCGGCGGTGAGCTGGCGTTGCAGATCGTCCGACAGCGCCTCGGTGCGCTTGATGCGCTCGCCGAGGATTTGTTCGCCGTCCCGCATCGTCGTCTTGAGGCCGCCGATGGCGCGCTCGGCGATCTCGGTCGCGGTGATCAGTTCGCCGATGGTGGCGCGCAGCGACTGCTCGTCGGCCTTGAGCAGGCGGATCTGCCTGTTGAGCCGGATGCAGTACAGGATGGTCATCAGCAGCAGCACGGACACCATGCTCTCGATGAGGTAGCCGTATTGGAACATCACTGCGTCTCCATGCGGATTTTCGACTCGTCCGCCTTCTCGAACATGGCAAAGGTGGTGCGCGGCTTGCGCAGGTTCTTGGTGACGCGCACCGCGATGCGGTCGCCGACCTTGCCCATGCGCCCTTCGGTCAAGGTGACGTCGCCGCAGCGCAGCTTCACCGTGGCGTCGGGCTTGAGTTCGAGCATCAGCGTGTCGCCGACCTTGAGCTTCATCATGCGGCGCAGCGGCAGTTGTTCTTCATACAACACCGCATCGACGCCGATTTCGGCCTGGCCGATCTCGGTCGCCAGATGGCCTTCCCAGATCTGGTCGCGGCCGAACTTCTCGCCCATGAACATCTGGAGAAGCGTGGCGCGGATCGGTTCGATCGTGGCGTAAGGCAGCAGCAGTTCGATGTTGCCGCCGCGGTCTTCCATGTCGATGCGCAGGCGCACCAGGATGGCGGCGTTGGCGGGCCGCGAGATCGCGGCGAAGCGCGGATTGGTCTCGAGGCGGTCGATGTTGAACTTGACCGGCGACAGCGGCTTGAAGGCGAGCTCGGCGTCGGCGAGCACGACCTCGATCATGCGCTTGACCAGGCTGGTCTCGATCGTCGTATAGGGCCGGCCTTCGATGCGCAAAGTCGAGGCGCCGCGGCGGCCGCCGAGCAGCACGTCGATGATCGAGTAGATCAGGCTGGAATTGACGGTGGCGAGGCCGAAATTGTCCCACTCCTCCGCCTTGAAGACGGCAAGGATGGCCGGCAGCGGGATGGAATTGAGATAGTCGCCGAAGCGCACCGAGGTGATGCGGTCGAGCGAGACCTCGACGTTGTCCGAGGTGAAGTTGCGCAGCGAGGTCGTCATCAGCCGCACGAGGCGGTCGAAGACGATTTCGAGCATCGGCAGACGCTCGTAAGACACCATCGCCGAGTCGATGATGGCGCGAATGCCGGAGTTGTCGTTGAGGTTCACATCCGCCAGGCTGAAGCCGAGCAGATTGTCGATTTCCTCCTGATTGAGGATGCGCTCGGCGCCGCCTTTGTTGTTCGACTGGAAGCCGGCGGTGTCGTCGACCATCGCCGCCCATTGCGCCGCCGCGACATCGGCGGCGCTCGCCGGATGCGCCGGCGCGCCGCCGGAGGCGCCCTCGGCCTCCAGCGCCTGGCCCCACTCGGCCTTCAGCGCTTCCTGGTCGATCTGATCGTTGCCCGCCATCTTCGTCTAGCTTTACCGTCTTGCGTGAAGTCTGAAATTGCTGTCGTGTCCGCGCGGCCCGGGCGCTACTGGACGACGATCTCCTTGAACAGCACCGCCGTCACCTTGTTCGGCGCCACCGCGACATTGACGCGGCGCGTCAATTCTTCCTTGAGCCGGTAGAGACCGGCCGAGCCGTCGAGATCGGTCGGGCGCAGTTCGCGCAGATACGTCTGGAAGGCGTCCATCACCCGCGGCATCAGCGGCTGGATCTTCGGCACCAGCTCGGCGTCGGGCAGTTCGAGGACGACCTTGACCTTGAGATATTGCGTGCGGTCGGAGCCGGCGCTCGACAGGTTGACCAGCACGTCCGGCAGATCGACGAAGGTCGCGGGCTTCACCACTTCCTTCTTGGCTTCTTCTTTCTTGTCGTGGCCGCCCTTCATGAACATGAAGGCGCCGCCGCCGCCGCCAAGCACAAGGATCGCCGCAGCGGCGATGATCATCACCTTCTTCGACGGCAGCTTGCTCTTCTTGGGGGCTTCATCGGCTTCGGCTTCCGGTTCCGCTTCCTTCTTCGCCGCCTTGGCCATCACCAATCCCCTGAAATTCCGAATTGCCGGGCAATGCGCGCCGCGCCGGCTTCCCGTGCCGTGGTCACGCCGGCAAGCCGCCCCCTTGCCGCCACCATTCGTGTCGGCGGCGCCACGTTAGGGGCGGTATGGTTAACAGAACCTTTCCCGGGTTCCCGAAGCGGCAAGAATTGCCGGGTCATATCGGCCGCTATGGTGATTTTTGCCTTGCGATTTACGGCTGATAAAAAGTTAAGATACTGAAATACCTATTGTTTTCGTGTTGGCACGGCCCCTGCAATTCATCTCGCCAGAAGCGCCAGGCTTGGGAGAGCCAAAGCGTTTCGGCACACGGCGCGGCCGGCCTCGGGAGGGCGGGCAGCGTCGGGATCAAGGGGAGATGACCGATGCAGAATTCCCTGCTGGTCGGACTATCGCGTCAGGTCGCGCTGCGGCGCGAGCTCGACGTCGTGGCGAACAACATCGCCAACGTGAACACGCCCGGCTTCAAGGCCGACGGCACCGTGTTCGAGGAATTCATCGGCAAGGTCGCGCGCTCCGACATGGACGACCTGTCGCGCCGCGACAGCCGCGTCAGCTTCGTGCGCGACCGCGCCACCTGGATCGATCTCGGCCAGGGCAACATGGAGCGCACCGGCAACCCGACCGACGTCGCCATCCAGGGTCAGGGCTTCTTCGCGGTGCAGACGCCGCAAGGCGAACGCTACACCCGCAACGGCGCCTTCCAGATCAATTCGCAAGGCCAGCTCGTGACCGGCGAAGGCTACCAGGTGCTCGGCGACAACGGTCCGATCCAGTTCCAGCCGAACGACCGCGAGATCCAGATCAGCGCCGACGGCACCATCAGCGTCAGCGTCCCCGGCGCCACCGGCGAATCGCTGCGCGGTAAGCTGCGCATGATCGCCTTCGACAACCCCGGCGCGCTGCGCAAGAGCGGCGCCGGCACCTTCGCCCTCGCCGACGGCGTCAATATCGTGCCCGACACCAACTCGCGCTTTTCGCAAGGCACCGTGGAGAAGTCGAACGTACGCTCGGTCGTCGAGATGACGCGCATGATCGAGATCTCGCGCACCTACACCCAGGTCGCCAACATCATTCAGGCCCAGGCCGATTTGTCACGCAGCGCCGTGAACAAGCTGGCCGACGTGCCGAACTGACGCGGACGGAGAATAGCCCATGCGAGCCCTGCACACCGCCGCGACCGGAATGATGGCCCAGGAACTCAACGTTCAGGTCATCTCCAACAACATCGCCAACATGCGCACCACCGCCTACAAGCGGCAGCGCGCCGAATTCCAGGACCTGCTCTACGAGCACGTCAGCCGCGTCGGCACCCAGACCTCGTCGCAGGGCAACCTCTTGCCCGCCGGCATCGAACTCGGCTCCGGCGTCAAGACCGTCGGCACGCCGCGCCTGATGACGCAGGGCACGCTGCTGCAGACCGGCAAGGACTACGACGTCGCCATCCGCGGCGAAGGCTTCTTCAAGATCCAGATGCCGGACGGCACCACGGCCTACACCCGCGACGGCTCGTTCGAGCTCGACGCCCAGGGCCGCATCGTCACCGCGTCGGGCAACCTACTTCAGCCGGGCCTCACCATCCCGCAGAACGCCACTTCGGTGACCATCAATGCGCAGGGCCAGGTGTCGGTCGGCCTGCCCGGTCAGTCGACGCAGTCCAATGTCGGCCAGATCGAACTGGCGATGTTCATCAACAAGGCCGGCCTCAAGGGCATCGGCGACAACCTGTATCTCGAGACGCCCGCGTCCGGCACGCCGCAGTCCGGCACGCCGCAGCTCAACGGCTTCGGCGATCTCCAGCAAGGCAATCTCGAACAATCCAACGTCGAAGCGGTCAGCGAAATCTCCGACCTGATCGCGGCGCAGCGCGCCTACGAAATGAACGCCAAGGTCATTTCGGCGGCCGACCAGATGCTGCAATCGACCTCCAACCTGATGCGCTGAGGCACAGCCATGATCAAGACCATGATCCGGACCTTGACCACCGCCGCTCTCCTCGCCGCCACCGTCACCGTGGCGCTGGCGCAAAGCGCCGAGCCGGCGCGGCCCTATCTCAAGCACGACGTGACCGTGACCTCGAGCGTCGTCCGCATCGGCGACCTGATCGAGAATGCCGGCATCGTCGCCAACATCCCGATCTTCCGCGCCCCCGATCTCGGCACCACCGGCACGGTGCCGGTCGAAACCGTGATCGCCGCGGTGCGGCCGCACGCGCTCGTCGGTTTCGATACCGGTGGCGCCGCCGATGTAGTGGTGACGCGGGCGGCGCGCGAAATTCCGGTCGCCGACATCGAGAAGACCTTGGCCAACGCCATCGCCGGCCGCTTCAACATCGGCGCCGCCACCGACATCAAGGTCTATTTCGACCGCGATCCGCGCGCCATCCAGGTCGATCCGGCGGCGCAGGGCGATGTGCAGGTCGGCCGTCTTAGCTACGATGCCCGCACCACGCGCTTCGATACCACGCTCGAAGTACCGACCGGCGCCAACGGCAAGCGCGGCCTCTTGCGGCTCACCGGCCGCGCCGTAGCGACCGTTGAAACCGTCATGGTGTCGCGCACCATCGAACGCGGCGCCGTGCTGCGCGCCGCCGACCTCGTCGTCGAACGCCGGCCGCGCTCGGAAGTCGGCCGCGACGCCATCGGCGGTCTCGATCAGGCCGTCGGCCAGGCAGCGCGCAACACGCTGCGGCCGGGCCAGGCGCTGCGCTCGGCCGACCTCACCAAGCCGGAGATCGTGCTGCGCAACGAGATGGTGACCCTGGTGTTTGAAGCGCCCGGCCTGACGCTGACCATGCGCGGCAAGGCCCTGGAGTCCGGCGCCGAGGGTGACATGGTGTCGGTGCTCAACGAGCAATCGAAGCGCAACGTGCAGGGCGTCGTCGCCGGCCCCGGCCATGTCGTCGTGCGATCCGCCGTGCCGCGGCTCGCCGCCAATATCCCGGTGCCCGCGGACAACGGGCAATGATGAGACGAAAATCGGCGATGGCGTGCGGCAACCGCCTTCGCTTCGCGAATTGATCGACAACGCCCAGTGAAAGTCAGTTGAGATGAAGATGACCAGGTTGATGCGGCATTTGGCCCTCGCGGCGCTCGCCACGACGATGTTGAGCGGCTGCTCTGCCTTCGACCGCCTGAAGAACATCGGCGAGCAGCCGAAGCTCTCGGCGATCGACAACCCGACCGCGGCGCCCGGCTACAAGCCGGTGCAGATGCCGATGCCGGCGGCGCAGCCTGCCTCCTACAATCCGAACTCGCTATGGCGCAACGGCTCGCGCGCCTTCTTCAAGGATCAACGCGCGCATCAGGTCGGCGACATCCTCACGGTCAAGGTCAATATCACCGACAAGGCTAACATCGCCAACGACACCAAGCGCAGCCGCGTCAACGCCGAGGATTCCGGCATCGACAATTTCTTCGGCAAGAGCAAACTGCCGATCGCGAATTCGGCGCTGCCGACCCGGCTATTCACCGCCGACTCCAACGCGTCGAGCGAAGGCAAAGGCTCGGTCGACCGATCCGAAGCGCTTTCGACCAACGTGGCCGGTGTCGTCACCCAGGTGCTGCCGAACGGCAACCTCGTCATCGAGGGCCGCCAGGAGATCCGCGTCAATTTCGAAATCCGTGAACTGATCGTCGGCGGCGTGGTGCGGCCGGAAGACATCGAGAGCGACAACACCATCGACTCCACCAAGATCGCGCAGGCGCGCATCGCTTACGGCGGCCGCGGCCAGATCACCGACGTGCAGCAGCCGCGTTACGGCCAGCAGGTGATGGATGTGATCCTGCCCTTCTAGTTTGCAAGCGTGGTGAGGGGGCGTTGCGTCAGTCCCGAGACGTAAGCCCCGTGGCGTAGAGAAGCCCCTCACCTGTTCAGTGCTCCCGCGTTGTCTCTGTCGTCTCGCGAGCGGCAAAGACAACGATCACGACGCGGCCCTCGGTAGCTCCCCTGCCGAGGGCCGTGTTCGTTTCGATCAAGGGAAATGACGCCGCGGCTATGGCGCGCCGGTGTCCGCCCGGTGCAGCCAGCAATTGATCGTGAACCGCGAGTCGATAAAGGCCCTGGACGGCACGCTGACCGGCCGCACCTCATGGCGCAGCCAGCTCAGGAACACGACCATCGTGTCGGGCTCCGGTGCGATATCGACATAGGCCGGCGACCCGCCGCTTCCGCCGGCGGACAACGTCGGCAGGGAGTGAATGCGCAATTCGCCGCCGCTGAACGGACGTGGCGTCACCGAGAAATAATAGACGCAGGAGAGCATCCGCAGCTTGGCGACGCGGTTGATGTTATCGACATGCGCGCCGAACTGGCTGCCATCGCCATAAGCGTTGATCTCCAGACCTTTCGGCTCGGGCAGCACGTCGGGCAACTGAAGCCGGTCGAGCGTCGGCTCGATGATCTTGCAAACATATGCCGCGAAAGGCGCAGCGAATTCTCCGAGATCTCTGTTCCAGACCGATCTGCGTCGATTGACGTCGATCGAGCGCTGCCCGGTCTCACGGTTGAACACTTCGCGTGGCGTGAAGTCAGCTTCGGTCGCGGCCACATGCGCGAGCAGACCGGCGACCGCCCTTGCCCCGAGCACATCGCGGAAAATGACATGCGGGCAGCGCGCTGCCACAACATCGCGGCTGTCGGCCTCGGCTCCTCTTGCCATCCGGATATTAGCGCATACACGGATGAGTTGAGTCAATATCGCCAGGTTGTCTGACTGCTATCGTCGCTATGGCTTGCCGCGCACGTCGCCGGCGTCATGAGCGTCGCTACATGATGCGCGACATAAAGACGGCACAATCGGGCGCGCCTATCGCAGCACGAATGCGAAGGAGCGGCGGCGATGTGGCGAGCGTTGATGATGATGGGTGCTCTGGTCAGCCCCGCTGTCGCCGATGACTTCTTCAGCGGCCATCCGGCGTTCTCGCCGGCAGAAACGCCGCCGGCGAAGTCCGCGCAGTGCGAGGAGATTCGCGCCATGGCCGAAGACGTGCCGCGCGATGGCGATCGCGTCGATCTCTCGGTGACGGGCAAGCTGACATTGGTGAAGACCGACGGCGCGCTCTGGTATCTCGTCGTGTGCTCGGACCTGCGCGTGATGTGCGTCGCCTATCAAAGCAACGATATGAAAGTCGGCGACCGCGTTGAAATGCGCGGCGCCTATCGCCGCCTCGATCCCAACCACGCGGTGCTCGATCCCTGCCTGGCGACGGCGGAACCGGAGTAAGGCAGGCTTGCCGCGCCTCGCAAACGCGCGTTTTCAGGGCATTATTTAAATTCTGTTGACAACCAAGGCTATTATGCGTATCTGTACTGTTGTTGGAACAAATCTTTTTTGGTTTTGTCGCCGCAGACATTGATCGCGGCCGCCACCCTCAAAAACTCGAAATGTTTCGATCGCCGCTGCGACGCCGTCGCTCGGTGCGATAAACTATGTAGATAACCAAAGGAACTTGCCTGATGGCAACCGGTACCGTGAAATTCTTCAATACCCAAAAGGGCTTTGGCTTCATTACCCCGAATGACGGCTCGCGCGATGTGTTCGTTCACATCTCGGCGGTCGAGCGCGCGGGCATGAGCAGCCTGATGGAAGGCCAGAAGGTGTCGTACGAAATCGTCACCGAGCGCGGCAAGCAGGCCGCCGGCAACCTGCAGAACGCGTAAGCTGCGTTTTGACTAATTCTGCGCCGGCTCGCTTAACGCGGCCGGCGCGTTTGAAAACCTGAGACCAGTCGCGACGCCGGATGTACGCGCGCGAGGATGTCTCGGGTTTTTTTATTTGCCCGGAGTGATGCGGCTCCGTCGCGCATCGCGTCGGCGCGAAGATCGGCATCGCAAAGCGCGGCCATGAGAGTGGTGCAATAGTCCGCCTCGCGCGCGCCCCTTCCTCTTGATCATCGTCAATGCTGCCTCGCGCGATCTGCCGAGTATTCCCTGGCCATCTCACGATCGACCAGCCACAGGGAGTATTCAGCTATGGCGGCTCCTCTTTTCCTCCGCCTCACAGCCGCGCTCGGTGTCGCCGCCTTCCTCGGCACAGCCGCACCAGCCAACGCCGCGCCGGTGCCGTCGAGCGTCGCGACGCTGCAAGCCGCGACCGCCGGCGATGTCATTGACGTTCGCTACCGTGGCCGCGGCGGCGCCGGTATCGCCGCCGGCATTGCCAGCGGTCTGATCATCGGCGGCATCATCGCCTCGCAGCCGCGCTACTACGGCTATGGCCCGGGCTATTACGGCTACGGCCCCGGATATGACGGCTACTACTATGGTGGGCCGCCGCCGCTGTTCTACGGTCCGCGGGTGTTCTATCCGCCGGGCCATTACGGCCCGGTCGTCGGACCCGGGTACGGCGGGGGCGGCTGGATGTCGTATTGCTACTCGCGCTACCGCTCGTTCGATCCCGCCACCGGCACTTACATGGGCTATGACGGCCGCCGTCACCCCTGCCGTTAAGACCTGACAGGCACCCAAAAAAATTGCCCGGCGCGACGGCCGGGCAATTTCGGATTTAAATGTGTGCGCGCGGCGATCAGTCGTCGCGGTAGACGCGTTCCCGGCGTTCGTGGCGCTCCTGCGCCTCGACCGACAAGGTCGCGATCGGCCGCGCTTCGAGGCGTCGCAGCGAAATTGGTTCGCCGGTCTCTTCGCAATAGCCGTAGGTGCCGTCCTCGATCCGCCCCAGCGCCTCGTCAATCTTGGCGATCAGCTTGCGCTGGCGGTCGCGGGCGCGAAGCTCGATCGACCGGTCGGTTTCCGATGACGCCCGGTCTGCAAGATCCGGGTGATTCTGGTTCTCCTCCTGGAGGTGCTGAAGTGTTTCCTTCGCCTCCTTCAGGATATCTTCGCGCCATTGCAGCAGCTTGGCGCGAAAGTACTCGCGCTGCCGCTCGTTCATGAACGGTTCCTTATCAGACGGCCGATAAGGCTTAACTTTCGCCAACATCCCACCGACTCCCATCGTCTTCTTATTGTGCTGCGTGAAGTCCCCTCCCGCGGTGGCAGGCTTATATACTGGCCACGGGCACGCGACAACAACGTTGCGGCGTCGTCCCACTGCCTGATTTTTATGAAAGTTCAATGACTTGCCGGAAGTACCGACCGGCGGCGGTCAGGCCCTGAGGCTACCTTCGGGCCGCTTTGGCGAGTTCCACGGCGACGCGGAGATCGATTTCCGCCAGAACGCCGTCCAGCCCCGAGTCGCCTGTACTGTCGGTCAGGCCCTCGGCCGCCACCTTGAGCCGGGCCACCGTCCCGGTATCCAGCGACCCGTCGATCATGCCGAGCTTGAGCTCGTCGAGCACGTCCAATGCCCGGCGGCCCTTGGCGGCGCCCCGCTTCCTGCGCTCGAGAAGATCGTCGATGCCCTGCAACGCCAGCAGGCTGTCGAGGCTGGCGACCGAGCGTAGGCCACTGGCCGATGAAGCGCTCGCCGGCGTGTCGCCTTCCGACAGGCTGAAGGTGCCGCCGCCTCCTGCCCGCCGCGCGGCGGAGGGAGTGGCCGACAGCGAGGCCGCGTTCGTTCCGGTGATGCGCATGGCGCTTTCGTGATCCCGATGGGTGACGCGAGCGCTCCCCGCTCGCGTTACGACGCAGGACGCCCCGCTACCTTCCCGGAACCTGCGCCGCTCATGGTTAATGGGCCGTAAACGCCCCGGCAGTTTTTGCCGGCCGGGACGGTTACTGCCGGGTTAAGGGCTTCATCCGGTGCCCGATCAAAACCGATAATCACATATCCATCAGTGGCTTATGCACAGCCGCACACTTGGCACGGCTCTCGCAAGGGTTACGTCGGTCAAACGTCACATTGGGGAGCAGTGATGACGCCGACGAAATGGTCCGTCCTCGTGGCGGCAGCCTTGTGCCTGTTCACCTCGGCTCACGCCGGGGCGACCTCGCGCATCAAGGACCTGGCGAATATCGAAGGCGTGCGCCAGAACCAGTTGATCGGCTACGGCCTCGTGGTCGGCCTCAACGGTACCGGCGACACGCTCAACAACATTCCGTTCACCCGGCAGTCGCTGCAGGCGATGCTGGAGCGCCTCGGCGTCAACATCCGCGGACAGACCTTGCGCACCGGCAACGTCGCCGCGGTGATGGTCACCGCCAACCTGCCCGCCTTCGCCACCCAGGGCACCCGCATCGACGTCACGGTCTCCTCGCTCGGCGACGCCAAGAGCCTGCAGGGCGGCATGCTGCTGGTGACGCCGCTGCTCGGCGCCGACGGCAACGTCTATGCCGTCGGTCAAGGCTCTCTCGCCATTGGCGGTTTCCAGGCCGAGGGCGATGCCGCCAAGATCACGCGCGGCGTGCCAACGGTCGGCCGCATCGCCAATGGCGCGCTGATCGAGCGCGAGATCGATTTCAATCTCAATCGGCAGAGCCAGCTGCGCATGGCGCTGCGCAATCCGGACTTCACCACCGCGCGGCGCATCGCCGCCGCGATCAACGATTACATCGGCGTGCCGACGGCGGAATCGCTCGACCCCGGCACTGTCGGCATCACCGTGCCGAACCAGTACAAGGGCAACGTCATCTCGCTGCTCACCGAGATCGAGCAGTTGCAGATCGAGCCCGACGCCGCCGCCAAGATCGTCATCGACGAGCGCTCCGGCATCATCGTCATGGGCCGCGACGTGCGCGTCTCCATGGTCGCGGTCGCGCAAGGCAATCTCACCGTGACCATCACCGAAACGCCGCAGGTCAGCCAGCCCGGCCCGTTCGCGCCGCGCGGCGCGCAGACCGTGGTCGTGCCGCGCACCCGTATCGGCGTGCAGGAAACCGGCAAGCAGCTCGCCGTGGTCAAGGACGGCATCTCGTTGCAGCAACTCGTCGACGGCCTCAACGCGCTCGGCATCGGTCCGCGCGACATGATCGCCATCCTGCAGGCGATCAAGTCGGCCGGCGCCATCCAGGCCGACATCGAGGTGATGTGATGAGCGCCAGCCTCACCACCGCGCTGCCCGTCCCCGGTCTGTCGGCGATCGACGCGCTCAAGGCGCAAGGCACGCCGTCCGCGAGCGGCACCACGATGCGCCGGCACATGACGCCCGATCAGTTGAAGGCCAAGGCCAAAGCGTCGTCGGAAGACTTCGAGGCCGTGTTCCTGAACAGCATGTTCCAGCAGATGTTCACCGCCACCGACGGCGAAGGTCCGTTCGGCGGCTCGGGCGCCACCGGCGTCTGGCGCTCCTTCCTCACCGACGAATACGCCAAGAACTTCGCCAAGGCCGGCGGCATCGGCATTGCCGGCGCCGTCTACGATACCTTGCTCGCGCAACAGGAGATCCGCCCGTGACCCAACAGGCCCCGACCGCCATGAAGCCCGCGGCCATCGGCACCGCCGAGGAAGCGGCGTCGGCCATTGACCGACTGAACACCATCATGGACCGGCTCGAGACGACAGTGGCCGAGGAGACGACGCGCGTGCGCGTCGGCCGCTTGCGTGACGCGCTCGCCCTCGATGCGCAGAAGCTCGAGCTGTCGCGCGCCTATACGGCCGAAAGCGAGCGGGTGCGCGCCGCCAAAGCGATCTGTGCGGCATCGTTGCCCGAGGCGCTGGCGCGGCTGCAGGCGCGTCACGAGACCTTCCGTAACCTTTTGCAAACCAATCTGACCGTGCTCGCCACCGCGCATGCGGTATCCGAAGGCATCGTGCGCGGCGTGTCCGGCGAACTGGCACGCAAGCAGACGCCCTCGACCTACGGCGCCAATGGCCGCGCCACTGCGCCATCGCCGCGGACAACGCAGCCTTTGGCGGTCAGCCGGTCGCTGTGATCTAAAACGGCGGCCGAAAGCGTCCGATAACGCGCCGTTGCGCGCGGCGTGGGTGCAGTCATTCTTAACGAATGTTAGTAGCTGGTGAATAAACACAGCAGCTTATTTGACGCTGTTTTTTCGGCAGTATCAGGCGGTTAACCGTCGAATTTTACCTTCCGTTACATTCCCTATGCGACCTTTCGAGCTGACGCGCGGGGCCCGTCGAAGGCAGTCCCGTGCTCAGTCGCCAGAATGGCAAACCAGAAAGGTTGAAGACAAATGGCTAACGGTATCACTCTCTCCGCCGGCGTGCGGGCGAACCTGCTCTCGCTGCAGAACACTGCGCAGCTGATGCAGACCACCCAGAACCGCCTTGCCACCGGCAAGAAAGTCAACTCCGCCCTCGACAACCCGATCAACTTCTTCACGTCGCAGTCGCTGCAGAGCCGCGCCGGCGACCTGAACTCGTTGCTCGACTCGATGTCGAACGGCATTCAGACGATCCAGGCCGCGAACAACGGTCTGACCTCGATCACCTCGACCGTGCAGTCGATGCAGTCGACCCTGAACCAGGCCCTGCAGGACTCGTCCTGGCAGAGCGCTTCGTACACGATCGACTCCACCACGATCGGCACCGGTTCGGTCAAGAACCTGTCGTTCTCGGGCGGCGCCGTCACCGGCACCGTGAACATCGCGGTCAACAGCATTGCTACCGCCGGCACGCAGTCGGCTGTCACTGCCTCGGCCGATTACCTCGCTCCGAGCGTCGCCGATCCGGCGTCGGTCGAAAGCGGCGCGTACTACGGCCTGTCGGGCGCCTCGACCTACACGTTCAAGGTCAACGGCCAGGACATCACCCTGGACAGCAGCACCTCCGGCTCGCAGTCTGGCGACACGCTGGCTCACGCCAAGGCCTCGATCCAGACCCAGCTCGATGCGCGCTTCGGCTCGGGCGCCTTCACCGTCGGTGCGAACACCGCGGGTGACGGCTTCTCGATCACCGGCAACGCCACCGGCACCAACGACGTCGTGATCAGCAACCAGGCCGGTACCGGCGCTGCTGCTCATCAGGCGAGCGTTGCGGGCACCGCGTATACCGGTCTCGGCGCCGGTGAAACCTACACCTTCAACGTGAACGGCCAGGCGATCAGCTTGGACGACACGACGGGTGACACCGCCGCGAATGCTCGGGCTTCGGTCCAGTCGCAACTCGACGCCGCGTTCGGCGCCGGCGCCTTCACCGTGAGCGGCACCACCGGCATTACCATCTCCGGTAAGGCCGACGGCTCGAACAGCGTCTCGATCACCGCCCAGGCGGCGGCTGGCGGCGCGTCCGCGGCCAACCTCGGCCTCGGCACCACGACGAACGCCGACGCGGGTACGGTTGCGAACAACACCAGCGGCCTCGGCCTCGGTGCGACCACGACCTCGAGCTACGGCACCCCGGCCAGCCCGTACTCGTTCACCGTGAACGGCGACGCCGTGACCGTTGCTGCCGGCACCGGCCTTGCCGCTGCCGTCACCAGCATCAACAGCCAGTTGTCGGCTGCCAACAGCAAGTTCCAGGCTGTGGCCAACGGCAACAAGCTCGAGATCCAGGAAATCACCGCGGGCGGCACTGCGCTGACCCTCGGCGGCGCTGATGCCACCACCGTTTTCGGCGGCACCCTCACCAACACCGGTACGGCGGCGGGCACCGCGGCGGTCAAGACCGTCGATCAGCTCGTCTCCGCGATCAACGGCGACGCTGGTCTGTCCGGCAAGGTGAAGGCCTCGAACGACAACGGCAGCCTCCGCATCACCAACCTGTCGCTCTCCGACCTCTCGGTCGTCGGCGCGAACTCGACCCAGGTGAACGGCGGCACCGGCGGCACCAACACGCAGACGATCGCCGGCAACACCGTGCGTAAGGGCCTCGTGCAGCAGTTCAACACGCTGCGCGACCAGCTCGACAAGTACGCGGGCGATGCCTCCTACAACGGCATCAACCTGCTGGGCGGCGACAACCTGAAGCTGACGCTGAACGAGACCGGCTCCTCGGCCATCAACATCCAGGCCAAGGATGCCAACGGCGCCACGCTGGTGATCAACTCGACGAACCTGAGCATCAACACGGCGACGAATTCGGACTTCGACTCGAATACGTCGATCAACGGTGTTCTCTCGACGCTGACCACCGCGCTGTCGACGCTGCGTTCGCAGGGTTCGGCCTTCGGTTCGAACCTCTCGACCGTGCAGAATCGCCAGGACTTCACCAAGGCGATGATCAACACGCTGCAGACCGGCGCGGACAACCTCGTCCTCGCCGACACGAACGAGGAAGGCGCCAACCTGCTGGCCCTGCAGACCCGTCAGTCGCTGTCCACGACCGCGCTGTCGCTGTCCGCTCAGGCCGACCAGGCGGTGCTGTCGCTCTTCGGCTAAACGCTCCGATCCACGAGCAGTGGGAACGGCGGGGCCTCGGCCCCGCCGTTTTCTTTTTGGCCAGCCGCGGCGCGGCGCAGCTGCTATAATGCCACTACAACGGATGTAGATTCGGAACTCACATGGCCCTGAAAGTCGAGCTCAAACCCGGCGAACGCATTCTGATCGGCGAGTGCGTCATCACGAATTCCGACAGGCGCGCGACGTTTCTCATCGACGGAAAGATGCCGATCCTGCGGGAAAAGGACATCATGACCGCGGAGCAGGCCGACACGCCGGCCAAGCGGATCTATCTGTCCATTCTATTGATGTACACGTCGAAGGATCCGTCGGAGCAGCACGGTACCTACTTCGCGCTGGTGCGCGACATCGTGCAGGCCGCGCCAAGTACATGGCCGCAAATTGAAATCATCAATAATCATATCTTAACGGGCGATCTCTACAAAGCTATGAAGCAGGCAAAACTGCTAATTCAGTACGAGCAGGAGCTGATGAATGACGCAAGCGGCGCAGGCATACGCCAAGGTGGCGCAAAAGGTCGCAACGCCCCGTGAGATGGAAGCC
This sequence comes from Pseudolabrys sp., assembly GCA_026125895.1. Lineage (GTDB taxonomy): Bacteria > Pseudomonadota > Alphaproteobacteria > Rhizobiales > Xanthobacteraceae > Pseudolabrys. The sequence continues at coordinate 382,227 of JAHCKG010000001.1, forward strand.
GACAAGCTTATGTATGCAGCGCAGCAACTGGCCCTGATCCGCGACAACTGGGACGCCAAGCAGTTCGAACTCGGGCCGGCGCTGCTCAACAACCGCAAACTCTGGTCGGTGCTCATGGCTTCCGTGACGCGCCCGGAAAACCCGCTGCCGGCCGCCTTGCGCCAGAACGTCGCCAATATCGGTATTTTCGTCATGAAGCAGACGGTCGCGATGATGGACGACCCGAAGCCGGAAAAGCTCGGCTCGCTGATCAACATCAACCGCGAGCTCGCCGCCGGGCTGCTCGGCCGCGCCTGACGATCTCAGCGATTCAACGATAAAAAAAGCCGCGGCGAGAGCCGCGGCTTTTTCATTGCGCGTCGTCACAACACTGAACAGGGCGAACTCCCGCCCGACCTACTGAAGGTAGTTCACCAGGCTGGTCTGATACATCATCGACGTGACCTGCATGCTGGCCTGGAGACGCGTCTGCAACGTCAGGATCTGGGCGCCGACTTCCTCGTTCGACACGCCTTCGATCTGCTGCAGGTATTCCTGAAGCGTGCTGTTCTGCTGCTGGTGCCGCGTCTTGGCGGAACTGATCGAGATCTGCGCGCTGGCAAGATCCGTCTGGATGTCCTGCAGCGTCTGCGTGCCCGGCGGGCCGCTCAACTGACCGCTGACCCGCGTGTTGAGCTCCTGGCTCAAGGCCACGCCGTTCGGATCGGTCGTCGAGATCGATACCGCGGCGAGCGTCGCTGCGCTCTGCACGATCGAGCGCAAGCCCTGTTCGCTGGCGCGCATGCCGTAGTTGACGGTCATCGATGTATCGACCTGCGCGGTCGCGGTCGAGCGCGCCGGATCGCTGTCGGCATCCCCGGTGTACCAGATCACCGTGTTGGCCGAGGATCCGTTGACGAGGCCGGTGGCGCTGTCGAAAGGCGGACCGTCGACGCGCAGCGGCGGATGGTTGGCGTCGGCGTTGAAGAATTCGTTGGACGCCTGAACCGCCGAAGCCGCGGTCAGCGACGTGCCGGCCATGGTCTGGATCGACGACGTCAGCGCGGCCGTCAGGCTGTTCGTCGTATCGGTCGGCGTGGCGCCGATGGTGAACTGGTTCGGGCCGGGCGGCGAGTCTGTCGTCGCCGTCAGCGTGACGCTGCTGCTGCTGCCGTCAGGCAGCGTGAAGCGCACGGTCAGGTTTTCGCCGGGGTTCGGATTGCCGCTGCCGAGATTGATCGCCAGATCGGCCGGTGAACCGGTCGGGCCGGTGACCACGGCATTGGTCAGGTTGGACGTCACCGACGCCAGTTTGAAGCCGAAGGGCGACACCGCGTCTTCGGCGATATCGACCGACGACAGTGTCAGGTTGGTGATGGCCAGGCGGCCGAGGCCGCTGGCGCCGAGATCGGCCTGTTTGCGCTCGCTGATGAGCTGCACCAGGCCGGCGCGGGTGCCGTCGCCATTGAGAATGTGGTCGGAGCTTTCCACCGACGGCTGGTCGGTGACCTTGCCGCCGAACAGGTAGCGATCGCCGGCTTTGGTGTTGAGCAGGCCGAGCACGCCATCGAGCGAGTAGGTCGCCGTGGATTGGGTTTGGCTGGCGCCGTTGATGCCACTGACATTGGTGCTTTGCGCGATCGCCGCCTTCAGGTTGGTGACGATGTCGCCCATGCTGCTCAGCGCGGTATTGGCGACGTTGATGCGCGTGTTGACGTTGGCCGCGGTATTCTCGAAGCCGCTGATCGCCGACAGCTGCGAGCGCAGGCTCACCGACACGCCGCGCTGGCTGCCGAGCCCGGCGAAGGTATCGGATTTCTGGCCCGTGCTGAGCTGCCGGGTGAGGTCGTCGAGCTGGCTGCGCAGACTGAGCAGCGATTGGATCATCGCCGCCGAGGTGCCGTTGATGGACGAAATCGTCATAACGACCTCACAACTTCATCAGGGTGTCGAGCATGTCCTTGACCACCGACAGGACACGGGCGTTCGCGGCGTAGCTGTTCTGAAGCGTCAGGAGATTGGCCATCTCCTGGTCGATGTTGACGCCGGATGCGTCGTTGAAGCGCTGTTGCAGGGCCGACTGAACGACGTCCTGGCCCTGCTTGAGATTGGCGGCAGCATCGGCATTCTGCCCCTGCACGCTGATCACCTGGCGCAGAAACGTCGACAGCGAGCCCGAGAACGGCGATCCGGTGGTACCGAGACCGGTATTCGGCGGGTACAGGAGCGAGGCGCCGCTCATCTGATTGTAGAGGAAGTCGGGACGCGTCGAATCGCCGGACGCCACGCCGGAGGCGTAATTGACCAGCTTGGACGGATCGCCGATCAGGCTCTGGTTGACCGCGATGCGGCCGGCGAGGCCCGTGATCTGCGAGCCGACGCTGTCGATGGCCCCGGAGTAGTAGGAGCTGCCGTCGGTGAAGAACGGCATCTGCGCCGAGCCACCGGCCAGCGATGTCGCGGTCTTGGTCGTGGTGACGTTGTTGACGGTGACGATATTGCCGGCGCCGTCGTTGAGGATGCGCAGCGTGTTGCCGGACGGGTTCGACGCCACCATACCCGTCGAGCCCATCGCCGAGGCGATCTGCCCGTAGACCGCGGTCATGCCGGCCGAGAAGTCGATGCCGATGACCGTGTCGTTCGGGTTGGCCGTCGCCGTGTTCGACAAAGGCAGCGCGTTGGGATCGTCGACGCGCATCAAGGTGAGCGTGCGCGGCGTATGCGTCAGCCCGTCGGTGTAGTTGATCGTAATGGTATTGCCGGCCGACAGCCCGCTGATGTCGATGTCGAAACCGCTCTGCGGCCCGGCGGTGACCGGCGTGCCGCCGGTCGTCTGGTCCGACAGCGCGCTCGCCATGCTGGCGGCCAGTGCATCGAGCTGGTTCTGCGCCTGCACCAGATCCTGGTCGCGCATCTGCAAATAGCCGGCGATCTGCCCGGAGTGGATGGCGTTGGTCTGGATCAGGTCGACCGCGCTGCCGTTCGCCGAGGTCAGCGTCAGCGTGCCGACGCCGCGCTTGGTGGGGTCGGTGCTCCACGTCGTGTTGGCCGACACCGTGCCCTGGGCGTCGAAGGCCAGTTTCGATGCCTGCATGCCGACCAGCTGCACACCGGAATTGGTGTAAACCGTCACCTGGTTGTTGTTGCCCTGGATGACGTTGATGTCCATCATCTGCGACAGCTTGTCGATGTAGTTGTCGCGCTGATCCATCAGCAGCGTGGCCGCCGCATCCGTCACATTGACGCCGGCGAGCTGGGCATTGATGTCCGCGATGTGCTGCATCGCGTCGTTGGCCTGATTGACCGAGTCCGAGATGCCGAGTTCGGCGGCGCCGCGCAGCGACTGGATCTGCTGCGTCATCGTATTGAGCTGCGTCGCCAGCAACTGCGCCGTGTTGACCACCGCGCTTTGCGCCGAGGCGTCGTCGGGACTGCCCGACAGCGCTTGCAGCGCCGAGGTGAAATTGTTGAACACGGTGTCGATGGCCGTGTCGCTGCCGGGCTGGCCGTAGATGCTCTGCAACTGGTTGTAGAACTGGGCGCGGATCGTGGCGTAGCTGGCGCCGGCGTTCTCGGTGCGGAGCTGCTTCTGCACGTAGGTGTCGAGTTCGCGCTGCACGGCGGCGACGCGGACGCTCACCGCCGTGCCGTTGGCGGCGGTCGCGACCTGGTTCGCGGTCTTGCGGACGTAGCCGGGCGTGCCGGCATTGGCCACGTTGGCCGACACCAGCGCAAGATTGGACTGCGTCGTATTCAGTCCGGAAATCGCGGAGATCAGCGCCTGTGACAGACTCATGGCCGGCCGCCGTTCCTAAATTTCACCGCCCGCGTCCCGCGGCTCAGCGGATCACGTTGAGCAGGTCCTGAACCATCTGGTTGGTGGTCGTGATCACCTTGGTGTTCGCCGAGTAGGCCTGCTGCGTGACGATCAGCTTGGTGAACTCGTCGGCGATGTCGGTGTTGGACCCTTCCAGCGACGAACCGACGATCTTGCCCGGCGCGCCGTAGGTCGGGGTGCCGGACTCCGCCGTGGTGGCGAAGGCGCCGCCGTCGAGCTTCTTGAGGCCGTTGGAGCCGGAGAAATTCGCCAGCGTCACTTCGGCGAGATCGATGGTGCGGCCGTTCGAATAGGTGCCGGTGATGCGGCCCTTGTCGCTGACGGCGATCGACTGCAATTCGCCCGCGGCGTAGCCGTTCTGATCGAGCTGGTTGACCTTCACCGAGCCGTTGGCGTCGGAATACTGCGTGATGCCGCCGGTCGAATGCACGAGATGCAGCGTGCCGAGGTTGACGCCGCTGATCGTCACATTGTCGAGATTGATGGCGTTGATCGACGGATTGAGCGAACCGTTGGCGGCGAAGGTGTAATCGACGCCGGCGTTCTTCCACGCCGTGGCCGTGCCGGTGGCGTTGGGATCGACCTGATAGAACAGATTCCACTTGTCGGTGTGACCGGTGCCGAGCGCCGAGGAATCGACCTTGGCCCAGCGCAGTTGCACGTTCACCGCCGAGCCGGACACGTCGTAGGCGGTGACGGCGCCGCCGGCGATCGACTCGTTGAGGAAGGTCGAGACGTCCTGGCCGACCACCGTCGAATTCGACGGCAGCGCCGACGAGGTGCGGATGCCGAAGTTGCGCGCGGTCGCCGTGCCGCTGACCGTGATCGTATCGGTATTGGCCGCCGCGGTGACGGTGATGTCGCCGGTCGCCGGGTTAGCCGACGCCGTGCCGCCGGCAAGGCCCGCCAGCTGCACGTTGAGGTCGGCGAGCGTCATGACGTTGCCGGCGCCGAAGGTGACGGTGAGCGGCGCGTTGGCGCCAACCTGGAAGGTCAGGGTCTGACCGGCGGCGACGGCGCCCTGCGTCACCAGGTTGGTGGCGTTGGTGGTGCCGACCGACAGGCCGAGATCGGTGAGCAGCGCCAGCGTCGAGCCGCCGCCGATGGTGATGTTGGTGGACGCATCGGTGCCGGTCAGCACCAGCTTGTGCGTGGTCGCATCGATCGACGCACTGACGTTGGTGGTGCCGGTCTGCGCATTGATCTTGGCGGCGACCGCGGCCGCGTTATCCGCGGCGGCGATGGCGATCGGCGTGCCGTTGATCTCGAGCGAACCGGCCGAGGCCGACAGCGCCGTCAGGTCGGCCGAACCGGTCAGGCTCGCCGCGGCATCGGGCAGCAGGGTCGCGCCGTAACCGAGCATCTTCGCCACCGTCGGCGCGCCGTTGATCGGGTTGGCGGTGAAGTTCGCCGGGTTGAGCAGTTCGGAGCCGGGGATCGTCGCATCCGCGTCCACCGTCTTCGGATAGGACGGCAGGTTGGCGCGATAGTCGATCTCCGAGGTCGCCGACGCCGGCTGGAAGCCGTTCTGGAACTGCAGCATCTGCGGCACGCTGCCGGCGAGGTTGCCGGTGGTGGCGTCGATCGGAATGCCCATCAGGTAGTAGCCGGCGCCGTTCACCAGATAGCCGTTCTGGTCGAGGGTGAAGTCGCCGCGGCGGGTGTAGAGGTCGACGCCGGAGAAGTTCGGCCTTCCGTCGGCGAAGTTCTCGGGCTTTTCGACGACGAAGAAGCCGGCGCCGTTGATCGCCATGTAGGTCGGCACCGAGGCGTTCTGCACGTCGCCCTGCACCGTGTTGGTCTGCTGCGAATTGGCGTTGACGCTGCCGGCGACCTGCTTCGACGGGACGTTGTCCTGGAGCAGGTCGGTGAAACTGGTGTCGGTCCGCTTGTAGGCGGTGGTCTGCGAGTTGGCGATGTTGCCGGAGATGTTCTGGAGCGCGAAGGCCTGGGCCTGCATGCCCGTCACCGCGGTGGTCAGTGCGCCGAAGATACCCATAACTTTCTCTCTCCTCGTCCTGCCGCGCCGCCCCTCCGGGCCTTTAGCGCGCACGATCTCGGGGAGACCTTGGCAATCACCATGCCAGCCATATTATTCATATAAATCAATGGCTTAATAGGAGCGAGGCCAGCGCCGGACCGGCCGGAAATTGCCGCCCCGGCAAAATCTGCCGGACCCAAACGCCCGTTGCCCGCAATAAAAAGCCGCCCCGGCGTCGGCCGGAGCGGCTGTTATTCCTGGGCTTGCCGAAACGTCAGGCCCCCGGTTCGGCCGGCTTGAAGTCCATCGCCACGCCATTCATGCAGTAGCGCAGACCGGTCGGCGGCGGGCCGTCCGGGAAGACGTGGCCGAGGTGGCCATGGCAGCGGCTGCAATGCACCTCGACACGGCGCATGCCGTAGGTGGTGTCCTCGCTGGTCTCGACCGAGCCCGGCAGCGGGTCGGTGAAGCTCGGCCAGCCGGTGCCGCTTTCGAACTTCTCGTTGGACTTGAACAAGGGCTGCCCGCAGCCGGCGCAGGAGAAGCTGCCGGCGCGCTTCTCGTAGTTCAGCGCGCAGGAGCCCGGCCGCTCGGTGCCGTGATGGCGCAGGACGCGATACTGCTCGGGGCTCAGGCGCTTTTTCCAGTCGGCATCGGTGAGCGCCAGGAAGTCGATGGTGGTGTCGGTTGTTGTCATTCTTGAACCTGCCAATCGCTGGAGGGCTTTTCGTAGCCCCAATATAGGCATTACCGGCCCCGCCTACCACTCGGCGTCATGCCCGGCCTTGTGCCGGGCATCCACGTCTTCTATCGACAGGAAGGACAGACGTGGATGGCCGGAACAAGTCCGGCCATGACGGAGCAAAACATGCGTTTTGAAGGCACTTCCGCCTATGTGGCGACCGACGACCTCAAAGTAGCGGTGAACGCCGCGATCGCGCTCGAGCGGCCTTTGCTCGTCAAGGGCGAGCCCGGCACCGGCAAATCGGTGCTGGCCATCGAGGTTGCCAAGGCGCTCGGGGCGCCGATGCTGGAGTGGCACGTCAAATCGACCACCAAGGCGCAGCAGGGCCTCTACGAATACGACGCCGTCTCCCGCCTGCGCGACAGCCAGCTCGGCGACGAACGCGTCAAGGACATCCGCAACTACATCAAGCGCGGCAAATTGTGGGATGCCTTCGTCGCCGACGAGCGCCCTGTCCTTCTGATCGACGAGATCGACAAGGCCGACATCGAATTTCCCAACGACCTGCTGCTCGAACTCGATCGCATGGAGTTCTTCGTCTACGAGACCGGCGAGACCGTGAAGGCGCGGCGGCGGCCGATCGTCATCATCACCTCGAACAACGAGAAGGAATTGCCGGACGCCTTCCTGCGCCGCTGCTTCTTCCACTACATCCGCTTTCCCGATCCGGACACGATGAACGCCATCGTCGAGGTGCACTACCCCGGCATCAAGCAGCGCCTGGTGTCGGAAGCACTCAAGCTGTTCTACGAGATCCGCGACGTGCCCGGCATCAAGAAGAAGCCGTCGACGTCGGAGCTATTGGACTGGCTCAAGCTGCTGATGGTCGAGGATATCGGGCCGGAGACCTTGCGCGAGCGCGATCCCAAGAAGCTGATCCCGCCGCTGCACGGCGCGCTGCTCAAGAACGAACAGGACGTGCATTTGTTTGAGCGTCTGGCGTTTATGGGACGGAGAGAGGGGCGGTAGGTTCTTATCCCTCCCCGTCTTCGGGGAGGGTGGCGAGCCATAAGCGCGTTTACGCGCGTCTTCGACCCGCTATGCGAGCCGGGTGGGGGCTGCAGTCGCCAGAGACTTACCCCACCCGTCGCCGCGCATTCGCGCGGCGCCACCCTCCCCCCTCGGGGGAGGGATAAGGAAGATCACTCCGCCGCCACCGCCTGCGCGCCGAGCAACTGCCGCTCGAGACGATCAAGTACGCGCATCGTCGGCAGGCATTTGGCCAGCGACGACTCCGGCTCGCGCTTCTCGCGGATGGCGGCGATGAATTCGCGATCCTCCAGCTCGACGCCGTTGAGCGACACGCCGACGCCGGTGAGATCGATTGGCTTGTCGTAGCCGTCCACCAGTTCGTCATAGCGGCCGATATAGGTGCCATTGTCGCAGATGTAGCGATAGAAAGAGCCGAGCGGCCCGTTGTTGTTGAACGACAGCGACAAAGTGAAGATCGCGCCCGACGCCGCCTTGAGCTGGATCGCCATGTCCATGGCGATGCCGAGTTCGGGATGCATCGGCCCCTGGATCGCCTGCGCCTCGATGACCTTCTCGCCGGTCTGCCACAGGAACAGATCGACGGCGTGGCAGGCGTGGTGCCACAGCAGATGATCGGTCCAGCTGCGCGGCTGGCCGAGCGCATTGAGATTGGTGCGGCGGAAGAAGTAAGTCGTCGCCGCGAACTGCTGCAGCTTGAGTTCGCCGGCCACCATCTTGCGGTGAACCCATTGGTGGCTCGGGTTGAAACGGCGGACATGGCCGGCCATGGCCACCACGCCCTTCTCCTTCTGCACCTGAACGAGACGTTCGGCGTCGGCGATATTGTCGGCCATCGGAATTTCGACCAGCACATGCTTGCCGGCGCGCATCGCCTGCTCGGCCTGGCGCGCATGCAGCGGCGTCGGCGTCGTCAGGATGACGGCCTCGACACCCGGCTGCGCCAGACCCTCGGCGAGGTCGAGCGTCCAGTGCGGGATATTGTACTTCTTCGCGACCGCTTCGGTGGCATCGGCGACGCCGCCGACCAGCGAGGCCACTTCGACGCCGTCGATCTTGGCGAGCGCTTCGAGATGCTTGTTGCCGAAGGCGCCTTCGCCGGCGACGCAGATCTTCATGATGAGCTTCCTTGCAAATCTTCGCTTACGCCGCCTGGCTCTGCGCCGCGCGGCGGTTTTCGAGCACCAGAGTGGCGCCGGCGGTGTTGGAGATCGGGATGTGATAGTTGCGGTGGATCTGGCTGACATTGCCGAGCAATGCGCCGCGCATCGTGATCCAGTTGAGGAATTCGACGCCCTGCGCGCCCGCCTCGCGCACCAGATCGATCACCGACAATTTGGTCAGCGCTTCCGGGTCGCGCACGATGGTGTCGAGACAATAGAGGTCGAACTTCTTGTTGATGAAGCCGGCGCGCGTGCCGTCGAGCTGATGCGACAGGCCGCCGGTGCCGAACACCACGACGCGCAGATCCTTCGGATAGCTTTCGATGGCGCGGCCGATGGCGCGGCCGAGCTTCCAGCAGCGCAGCGGCGTCGGCAGCGGGTGCTGCACGGTGTTGATCGAGATCGGGATCGTCTTCACCGGCCACTGGCCGCCGGCATCGGGGAACATCAGGTTCATCGGCACGGCGAAGCCATGATCGACCGCCATGTCCTGGCACGAGGTGATGTCGAACTCGTCGGCCACCAGATGTTCGATCAGATGCCACGACAGCGCCGGATCGCCCGGGAACGAGTTGAGCACCGGCAGACCCCAGCCCTCGTCCTCGCTGCGATATTGCGCGGCGGCGCCGACGGCGAAGGTCGGCATCTTGTCGAGGAAGAAGTTGAGGCCGTGGTCGTTGTAGACCATGACGACGACGTCGGGCCTGGCCTGCTTCAGCCAGGAAAGCGCCGGGCCGTAGCCGTCGAAGAACGGCTTCCAGTACGGGTCGTTCTGCTTCTTCTCGGCGATCGCCTTGCCGATGGCCGGAATATGCGATGTCGCGATTGCGCCGACGATTTGAGCCATGGTCGTTACCTTCCCGCTGCCGCCAGTTTTTCCTTGAACGCATCGACGCTCATACCGGTCTGCTGCGCGCCGAGGTCCTGGACGTTGAGATTGAGAATGCCGGCGAACTTGGCGAGGTAATAGACGTTGCCGCCGGCGGCCAGCAGCTTGAGCACGTTGCGCTCGCGGATCGCGGCGCGCTGCTCGTCGTTCAGGCCGTACTTGCTGCAATAGGCGTCTTCGTCGCGCTTGAATTCGTCGCGATTGGCGGCGGCGTTGAACGAGTAGCACATGGCGTTGAGCGCGTAGCCTTTCTGCGCCTGTTCGCCGTCGTAAACGATGGTGCCGGGAATATCGTGATGCTGCATGGTCGCGCTCGCGTTGATGCGGTGAGCGCAGGCAGCGTGCAAAGCGGGCTATGCCGCTACCTTGATCCAGATCAACTGAACGTCAGGCAATATATTTCGGAGTATTCCGGTGCCTTCTTATCCCTCCCCCGGAAGGGGGAGGGATAAGAAGGCACGCCGCAACGCGTGGAAGCGAGTTACGCCGCCGGCTTCTTCTTCGGCTTGGCCGCCGGCAGCTTGACCATTTGCGTTTCGTCGTCGCCCGGCAGGGGCGATGCTTCCGCCGTGTCGCTGCTCTCGGCCTGCGACGACTCGTTCTTCGGCTTGGACGGCGCCGGCTTGGCGCTCGCCGGCTTCTTCTCCGCCGGCGCGGCGGCGATGGCTTCAGTCTCCGGCTGGCTCAGCCAGCCCTGCACGCGGGCATAGGCGACGATCTTGTCGCCGATGGCGCGGCCCAGCTTGCGCGCCGCGCTCTCGACGTCGGGGGACAGCTTTTCCTTGGCGCCGTCGCCGGCCGCCAGCACGCCGGCAATCGCGGCATTGTCGGCGGCCGCCGCCTTGCCCGAGGGCAGCTTGCCGCTGGCCTCGGCCGCGAACGTCATCAGGTCGCGTTTGCCGAAGGTGGAGAATTTCGAGACCGTCATGTCGGCAGCGACGTTGCTCTTGCCACCGCCGATGCCGGCCTCGTTCTTCTTGGCGGCGGGGTCGGCGGCGCGCAAGCGCCCCTTGACGATGACAGCGTCGCTCGAAGCGGATAGCGACTCCTCGGCGCCCGGCGCCGCTTCCAGCCCGGCTTCACGCAAGGTGGCGACGATGCTGGCGACGATCTCGTCGTTCACGCGGTCGATGGTGCGCGGCTTGCGCTCGAAGGTCGGGAACGCGCCGATCTTGCGCTCGAGCCGCGCGGTGTAGCCGCGATCGATCAGCAGCACGTCCGAGGACACGACGAAGTCGCTGACCACGATCGCGTTGGGCTTCGGCGCCGACGCGCCGGATGACACCGCGTTGCCGGTCGCCACCTTCATGTCGGATTCGACGCAGCCCGCCAGCAGCAGCAACGCGGCGACGCAGATGCTCAGGGTTCGCATGCAAGAGGCTCGAGGTTGTCGCCGGCTTTGGAGAATCGGCCAGCCCGTTTGACGCGCTCTATTGCGGTCAAATCGCGGAACCGGTCAAGCGGAGCCGGGCTCGGTTGCCCCCGCTTTCCCCTTCCGCCGTTTGCCGCGATGGCGCCGGCGCTCCGTCCCGGCGGGCGGCGACGGCTCGGCGGGTGCTTCGGCAGGCGCCGGTACCGGATCGGCGATGACGGGCGCGGCGGCGAGCGCCACCGCTGCCAGCCGCTCGGGCGGCAGCACCGGTCCGGCCGCAGCCGCGGCGGCTCGTCGTGCCTCCTTGGCGAGGCGGCGGCGCTCACGGGCCCGCGCCAGCGACCGTTCGACGCTCGCCGCCGCGCCTCGCCACCAATACAGGCCCTGGGCAACGGCGGCGCCGAGACGCCCGCCGGCCCAGACAAGTTCGTAGGGCGCGAACAGGCGCCAGGTGTCGTCATTTTCGACCAGGCCCCGCGCGATCAGTTCGCCGGCCATCGCGGTGGTGTTGAGGCCATGGCCGCCGAAGCCGCTGGCAAGCCAGACGCCGTCCGCCATCTGGCCGATCTGCGGCATGTGGTGAATGGTGCGGCCGAGCGTGCCGGCCCAGATATCGGCCACCGCGACGGGCCCGAGGTCGGGGAATTTGCGGGCGAGATCCGACGCCAGCGCGCGGCCGAAGCGGCGCGCCTCGGCCGGCCAGACGCGCACCCGCCCCGACACCATCAGGCGGTCGCCGTCGACGATACGATAATGATTGTCGGCGCCATCGGTGTCGCTCACCGCGCCGCGATATTTGATGACGGCATCGAGCCGGTCGCCCAATGGTTCGGTCACCATGACGTAACTGGTGACCGGCAGCAGCGTCACCGCCAGCGACGGCATCAGGTTGCCGAGCTGCACATTGCCGGCGAACACCACATGCGAAGCGCGCACGCGGCCGTTCGGCGTCGCGATGCGCTTGCGCACGCCGGCCGCATCGATCGAGACCGCCGGCGTCTCCTCGAAGATGCGCGCGCCGGCTTTGACGGCGAGGCCGGCGAGGCCGATCGCGTAATTGAGCGGATGAATATGAAACGCGTTGGCGAAATGCACGGCGTTGAAGTAGCGGGGGCTGGCGAGATCGGCGCGCACGCGCTCGGTCGGCCACATCTCGACGTCGGCGCCGAGCCAGCGCAGGCGCTCGACGCGGGCGCGGACGGCCTTGATGTTGTCGGTCTGGTCCACCTGCAGCCAGCCGGCCACCGGATCGACGCCAGGCAGATCGTTGTCGGCGATGGTGCGGCGGACGTAATCGACGCCCTGCTCCGACAGTTCCCACAGCTGCTTGGTGTGATCGACGCCGATGCGCTCGACCATGTTGTCGATGCTTTCGGAGAAACCGGGCATCACGAAACCGGTGTTGCGGCCGGAAGCGGCCTCGGCGATGCGCCCGGCCTCGAGGATCGCGACCGACCAGCCGCGGCGCGCGATCTCGTGGGCCGCCGTCAGCCCGGCGAGCCCGCCGCCGATGACGCAGACGTCGATGTCGAGATCGAAGCCGAGGCGCGCATGATCGGGACGCGGGTTCCGCGTCGCCTCGTACCAGGTTGCCGGCGTCGGGTCGGGTTCGGTCATCAGGACAGGGTCTTTATGTCGCCATCCGGCACGGGGATGCCGGCCACCTCGCGGCGGGGGAGTGCTAAGGTGCCATAGATTCGAACCGGTCTCATCGGTCAATCCCTTGATACCGCCCCGATCCCCGCCCCCAACCGCTGGAACTGCTTATGCGGCGTCTTCTGCTTCTGCGCCACGCAAAAACCGAGCCCGCCTCCCCCTCCCACGAGGACCGGACGCGTGCCCTGGTCGAGCGCGGCCGCAAGGACGCGGGCAAGATCGGCGCCTATATGGACACCCATGCGCTCCTTCCAGACCGCGTCGTACTGTCGCCGGCAAAACGTGTGCAGGAAACCTGGAAGTATATGGCCGGCGCGCTCAAGCGCGCGCCCGGCGCCACGACGGCGGAGCAGGTCTACGCCGCCACGCCACACGACATTCTCGGCATCATCCTCGGCGCGCCGGCCGCTGCGCACTCGCTGATGATCATCGGTCACAACCCGTCGCTGCAGGACGTGGCGCTGATGCTGGTAGCATCCGGCGACATCGACACCCGCGAGCAGTTGCGCGAAAAGCTGCCGACGGCCGGGCTCGTCATCATCGACTTCGCTTTCGACGATTGGAGCAAGGTGCACCCGCAAAGCGGGCGGCTTGAGCGTTTTGTCACGCCGAAGTCGCTGGAAGTCGGGACCCGCTAGGCCTACGGCACGAGATCGCGCGGCAAGTCGTCGGCTCGATAGAAGCCGGGTTTGTTGCGGCGGAAGAAGTTGCCCCCTTGCCAAAGGAAGAGCGCGAGGAAGGCGGCGACGAACAGCGCGCCGGCCATGGCGCCGCTTTGCAGGCCGCGCACCGTCAGCGCGGCGAGCGACAAGGCGACGGCGCCGAACAGCGCCAGCCCCGGCCAGTACAGCAGCGGCACGCTGCCGCGCTCGTACAGCGGCCTGGCGCCGGACGCCTCGATGCGGCGATGCAGCTCGGCGAGGAAGGTCGAGTATTCGCTGTCCTGCCGCACCTGTTCCATCATGCTCTTCCAGGTGGACGAAACGATCTGGAGCTTCGGGGCGCCATCGGCCCAGATCTCGGTCATGTAGCGGCGCGACTGCATGCTGGCCGGCTTGAACGACAGGCGGATGCGGCGGATATCGCGCAACGCCACGACACCCGCACGGCGACCGGCCTGATAGGCGAGGCCCTGCTCGGTGAGGCGGAAGGTGAAAGGCGCGCCGAGCAGCGATGGACGATAGGTATAGGTGGGAGCCGGTTCCGCGCCCGCCGCCTCGTCGCCCGCTGCTTCGCTTTGTGACAAATCCATATCAGCCCCGTAATTCGGCGATATCCGGCGTTAACCATGATCGCGGTCTGCCCGGCCCGGCTCGGCCAAAGGGGCTTGCGTATGTTCCAATCCCCAATCGTTTATAATATCTTAAGAAGGCATTTGTGAACGGCTGGCGACACGCCGGTCGTGCGGTGGAGGCGTTGTCATGGCGAAACTGTCGGACCTGTTTGGCCGCAAAATCGGCGAGCACGAGCCCGATCGCAGGTATGGCAGCACCCTGCCCGGCGAGCCCGCGACCGTTCCGCCGCAGCCCGTCGCCCGCCAGATCGCGCCCGAAACCTTTTCCGATATCGGCTCCCGTATTGGCGAGGAAAACGAGGCGCTGCGCCATCTCCTCAACGACGCCGGCCGCAAGATCGGCGAACTCGACGAACTGAAGTCCGCGTTCGAGAAGATCGTCACCCCCTTCAACGCGACGTTGCGCGCGCTCGAGCAGGAAAAGTCGCAGACTTTGAGCCTGTCGGACATGCTCAATGAATCGCGCGCCTCCTATGAGACGCTGCGCGCCGAATTCTACCAGGTCGAGCGCAAGGCGACCTCGCTCGAAGCCGAGGCCGAGAAGCTGCGCGAGGATCTCGAACTCACCCGTGAATCGAACCGCGGCCTGGAAAGCGTCCGCATCGAACTGTCGGACAGCGTCTCGGCCCGCGCCGCGCAGATCGCCGAACTGGAGCGCCAGCTGGCCCAGGAAACCGCCCAGCGCCGCTCGCTGGGCGATGCCCGCCGCACCGCGCAGGAACAGCTCGACGCCTCCGAGAAGCGCATCGTCGAACTCGAAGGCGAACTCGCGGCCGCGCGCGAGAAGCTGGCGTTGCTCGAGGACGAGAAGCGCGCCTTGCAGGCCAATATCGACGCCGCGCTCAACGAAACCGCGCGCCTCACCCGCCGCCTGACCGAAAGCGAGAACACGCTGACCGCGACCCGCGCCCAGCTCGGCAAGGTCGAGGCGAGCTTCGCCGAGGCCTATGCGGAGCGCGGCCGTCTCTCCGCTTCGCTCGACGAATCCAAGGAGCAGCATCAGGCCGAACGCAACAGCCTGAACATGCGGCTCGATGCGCTGCAGTCGCGCGCCGCCACCGCCGAGCGCCTGCTCGCCGAGGCGCGCCAGAACCTGATCGCCCGCACCGAGGAAGTTCGCGCCTTCGATCGCAAGTCCGTCGAAGCCACCATCTCGCGCAACAATGCCGAGAAGCGCCTGACCCAGATGGAAGCGGCGCACGAGCAGCGCGAGCGGCAGATCAAGGATCTCGAGCAGACCCGCATCGCCCTGACCGAGCGCAACAACGCGCTCACCAAGGCGCTCAAGGCGCGCGAGACGGCGCTCGCCCGCGCCGAAGAGAAAATCTCGGCGCTGACCGAGCGCAACGGCCATCTCGAGGCCGACGTGCAGGTCTCGCGCACCAATATCGAAAAGCGCGTCGAGGATCTGGGTTCCGCATTGCAACGCGAGCGCATGGAGCGCGCGGTGGTCGAAGGCGCGCTCGAGGCAGCCCGCAAGGACAACTCGCGTCTGCAAAGCGAAGTCGCGGCGTTGCGCTCGACCTTGCGCCGCGGCATGCCGCTCATCGAAGATGTGCCTGCGCCGGTCTCGGACAGCGAAACGCAAACTGCAAAAGGTTCCGAGGTCGCGGAACAAACCGACAAGGTTTGACCGGCAAAGCGGCTTCGCAGCGCGGCGCAAAGCGCCGCACCCTCACAACCAAGCAATGATGGAACGCGGGAGTTGCTCCCGCGTTCATTTCATATGCGCGTGCGCTCAACCACGTGCTCCCGTCTTGCGTTGGGATTTCCATAGCTGAGGAGGATGACTCATGAAGAAACACACGATTATCGCTGCTGCGCTCGCCGCGGCGCTCGCCACGCCCGCTTTCGCGCAGTCCACCACGGCGCCGGCTCCGTCGGCGACACCGAAGGCCGCTACCAGCACCGATAAGCCGGCCGCCACGACCACCGACAAGGCCACCATGGACAAGTCGGCCGCCACCACCGGTTCGACCAACTTCGTGCAGACCCAGCAGTCGAGCGACTGGCGCGGTTCGAAGCTGATCGGCGCGTCGGTCTATGGCCCGGATAACGCCTCGATCGGCGAGATCAACGATCTCATCGTCGGTACCGACGGC
Source organism: Pseudolabrys sp. (assembly GCA_026125895.1). Taxonomy (GTDB): domain Bacteria; phylum Pseudomonadota; class Alphaproteobacteria; order Rhizobiales; family Xanthobacteraceae; genus Pseudolabrys. The sequence continues at coordinate 398,236 of JAHCKG010000001.1, forward strand.
AAGATCACCGCGGTCGTCGTCGGCGTCGGCGGCTTCCTTGGCGTCGGCCAGAAGGACGTCGCCCTGCCGTTCGAGAACATCTCGGTGACGCGCAAGGCTGACTCCGCCTCGATCGACAAGATCAAGGTCAGCTACACCAAGGATCAGCTGAAGGACGCGCCGAAGTTCGCCTATTACGAACCGGCCTCGAAGTCGACCACGACCGGCTCGGGCGCTGCGGGCGGCATGGGCGGTGCGGGCGCCACCAAGCCGGCCACCCCGCCGGCCACCGGCACGGCCAAGTAACGCTCAAGTAACGGCCAAAGTCGCTTCAGCTGACAAACAAGCTGACAGCCGTCTGGGATGCCCGGCCTCGCGGCCGGGCATCTCTTTTTGCATTGCCCGAACTGTGACAAAGCGCCGGCAACCGCCTATATAGATGCCATGGGCAAATGGTACGTCATCGTCCCGCTTATGGCGGTCCTGGCAGCGGCGCTCTGGTTTGCCGGCAGCGCCTGGGTCGAATTCGCCGGCGATATCCCGCTATACGGCTACTTCGCGATCATCGGCGGCGTGTTTTTCTCGCTGCTGATCGGCGGCGGCCTGATGGCGCTGGCCTTCTATTCCGACCGCGCCGGTTATGACGACATGCAGGGCGGCGAAGGCCGCAAGGAGCCGCGTCAGTCGCCCTGATCGGGTAGCCTGCCGTTTCCGTCGTTCCGGGAAAAGCTGTCTGCGGCAAAGCCGGCTATCTGAAATGGCCGCGACCGGCTATTTGAGGCGCCTCTCCACGCCAACGCCGCGGGTGATGCCATGAACAAGACGCTGGTCCAGGAACATTTCGGAAAGACCGCCGCTCATTACCTGACGTCCACGCCGCACGCGCTCGGCAAGAGCCTCGAGCGGCTGGTCACCCTCACCGCCCCGCAAAAAGATTGGCGCGCACTGGATATCGCCACCGGCGGCGGCCATGTCGCCTACACCTTCGCGCCGCATGTGGCGCGCGTCTGGGCCACCGACATCACCCAGGAAATGCTCGACATGGTGAAGCTCGAGGCCGCCAAGCGCGGCCTCGGCAATATCCGCACTACTTATGCGAAGGCCGAGCAGTTGCCGTTCGACGACGGCAGCTTCGATCTCGTCACCTGCCGGATCGCGCCGCACCACTTCGATTCCATTCCGGAATTCCTCACCGAAGCGCACCGCGTGCTCAAGCCGGGCGGCGTTTTCGCCGTCGTCGATAATGTCGTGCCGGCCGGCAGCATCGGCGACTACATCAACGCCTTCGAGCGATTCCGCGACCCGAGTCATCTTCGCGCGTGGACGATGGATGAATGGCGCGCCGCCATCAAACAGGCCGGCTTCGCCCTCGAACACGAAGAACAGATCTACAAGAAGATGGAATTCAAGAGCTGGGCGAGCCGTTACGACGACACCATGAAGCGCCTGCTGCGCGCCATGCTCACCGAGACGACGCCTGCGGTCAAAGAAGTGCTCGAGCCGAAGGGCGACGGTGACGACTTCACGTTCCGCCTCTGCGAGGGCCTTTTCATCGCCCGCAAGAGCTGACGCGTCTCAACGCAAAACGCCGGCGCTGTCGCCAGCACCGGCGTTCGCCGATCACGCGATGTGTCGCGCGATTATCTCCGGTGCTTGCGCTTCTTGACGTAGCGCGGAGCCGGCGCCGTGCCCGCTTCCCATTCCGGATGCGCGTTGTAGGCGGCGTTCACCAGGTAGCCGCCGATGATCGGCACGATGCAGGAGCCGATCATGACGTGGCCCTCACGCTGGGTCAGCGGCCGGTTGACGACCACGGTGCCGATCATCGGCGCCACGGCGGCGCAGCCAACGGTCGTGGCGGCAATGGCGCCCCACTGGCCGGGGAACAGGCCGTCTTGCCACTTCCAATGCCACTCGTTGAGGGCGAAGTAGCTGGCGGTCGCCGCCGCGCCGGTGGCAACCGACACGACCTTCAAACGCTTGTCGATATGACGGTGGTGCCGCCCGCCGGCCTCGGCCGTCTGGAGGGTCAGAGTGCCCGCCGCGAGCAGCGCCGCGGCCAGGGTAAACATACGTTTCATTGCCGTCTCCCGGAGAATGCGAAATGCCGCCCCTTGTCGTCTGCTTCGGGCCGGCGAGTCGAGGGCCACAATGGCAGGCCGCGAAATTTATTCACAGCGCAGAATAACGCAGGGAGGGCGATTTGGATGCATGGCCGCCGCATCTTCGCCAAATTTCTTATCTCATTTAAGTCATTGAAAATATTATTGTATTGTCATTCTGAACGATGTCGTTAACCTGTCATTTACCCTTCCAAATTCACAGTCTGTTAGGAATAGTAAACAAGTGATTCTTGCGTCGCTTTGGCCGGGCGCATCGGCGCACAGGGGTCACCTTCATGAGCAAATTCGGGGGGCTGTTCGGCCGCAGGCTGAGCGCCATCGATCAGGTGGCGCAGCCGTCGCCCACCGCTGCCGACATTCCCGACACCGCGCTTGAGCTGGACGAGGAATTGTTCTCGGTGCTCGGCTCGCAGATCGGCGGCGACAACGAAGCCTTGCGCAACCTCCTGCTCGACGCCAACGCCAAGATCGGCGAGCTCGACAGCATCAAGGCCGCCGTCGGCAAATTGGTCGATCCGGTCAGCAAGACGCTACGCGCGCTCGAAGCCGAGAAGTCGGAGAAGGTCAGCCTCCAGACCACGCTCAACAACACCCGCACCGCCTACGGCAAGCTGCGCAACGAGGCGGCCGATCTCGAAAAGAAGCTGGCGAATGCCGAAGAGGATGCCGCGGCTCTGCGCCAGGAACTGGCGCAGACCCAGAACGTGCTGCGCACGGTCGAGGCGACCAAGGCCGAGATCGCCATCGACATCGCGGCGCGACGCGCCCAGATCGTCGATCTGGAGGGCCGCCTCGCCCACGAATCCGGCGAGAACGCCGTGCTGCGCGACGAGAACCGGCGTCTGGACGAGCGCGGCACCACGCTCGGCAAGCGCATCGTGTCGCTGGAAGCCGACCTCAACGCGGCGCGCCAGCGCCTGATGATGGCGGACGACGAAAAGCGCACGCAGCAGGAACTTCTCGACCGCATGAGCAGCGACGCGGCGCGTCTGGCGCGCAAGCTGTCGGAGACCGAGCAGGCCCTCAATGCCGCGCAAGGCCGCCTGCGCCAGGTCGAGGGCAACTTCACCGAACTTAACGGCGAGCGCGGCCGGCTCGCCGCGGCGCTGGACGAGGCGCAGGAGCGGCACAGCCACGAACTCACCAGCCAGCGCATGCGCTACGAGGCGCTGCAGGCGCGCACGGCGGTGACCGATAACCTTCTGGTCGAAGCCCGCGAACACCTTCAGAAGCGCGCCGAGGAACTGCGCGATCTCGACCGCCGGCTCACCGACTCGATCAGCGAGCGCGACGGCCTGCAATCCCGCCTGGCCGAACTGGAAGCCGAGCGGCTGCGCCGCGAAAGCGAGTTCAAGGAAGCCGAGCAGCTTCGCGCCACCCTGATCGAGCGCAGCGGCGCGCTGACCCGCGCTTACACCGCCAAGGAAGGAGCGCTCACCCGCGCCGAAGACGTGATCGTCGCCCTCAAGAGCCAGATCGACACCGTCACCAAGGAACGCTCGAACGACAAGCTGCTCGCCGAGCAGGCCATCGAGGAACTCAGCGCCGCGCTCCAGCGCGAGAAACTCGACCGCGCCGTGGTCGAGGGCGCGCTGGAAACCGCGCGCAAGGACTTCGCCCGTGTCATGCGCGAGGTCATGAGCCTGCAGCGGGCGCAGCAAGCCGCCGAGGAACCCGCGGACATCAAGGCTGCCAACGCCGCCTGACCGCGCTCTTTAGAATAAATACAAGCAACGCCGGGCTCAGGCCCGGCGTTTTTTTGTTGGCGGAAACCGAACTTACGGCTCGTGAGTTGATTTATCGCAAGTGGCCGGGAGGGGCTGCACCATAGTCTTCCTTCGTCCAGGCGGCGAAGGGCGTTCGAAAGTTTGTGCCATGCCTTACCAGGCCAATCGCGACCTGCCCGACAGCGTCCGCACTCACCTGCCGGATCACGCCCAGGACATCTATCGCGAGGCGTTCAACCACGCCTACGCCGCTCATGCCGGCGAAGGCGACCGCGAACGTCGCTCGCACATGATCGCCTGGGCGGCGGTCAAGCACGGCTACGTGAAGGAAGGCGAGCGATGGGTGCGGCGTCAGGCACAGGTTCCGTAAGCGGCGCGCTGGCGCTCGCCGAACGCAACGTCCCGCGTTACACGTCCTATCCTTCCGCGCCGCATTTCAACGCCGCCGTCACGGCTGACGTCTATCGCGCATGGCTGGATTTGCTGCCGCGCGGCGCATCGGCCTCGCTGTACATCCATGTGCCGTTCTGCACAGAGCTGTGCCACTATTGCGGCTGCAACACGCGCGCGGTGCGCCGCCGCGGTCCGGTCGATGCCTATGCCGAACAGCTCATCGCCGAATTGCGGATGCTGGAATCGCTCAACGGCGCGCGGCTGACGCATCTGCACTGGGGCGGCGGCACGCCGTCGATCCTCGGCCCGCACTGGTTCGAGACCATCGCCGCGCAGCTCGCCGCGCAGTTCGACCTGAGCGCGCTCAAGGAGCATGCCATCGAGCTCGACCCGCGGCGCCTCGACCGCCCGCTCATTGCGGCGCTCAAGGCGATCGGCGTCACCCGCGCCAGCCTCGGCGTGCAGGATGCCTCGCCGCATGTGCAGCAGGCCATCGGCCGCATCCAGCCTTTCGAGGAGACCGAGCGCGCCGCCGGCTGGTTGCGCGAAGCGGGCATCGACAATCTCAATCTCGATCTGATGTACGGTCTGCCGACGCAGAGCGTCGCTGATGTGGCGCGCACGGCGGAGCTCGCCTGCTCGCTCGCGCCGCAGCGGCTGGCGTTGTTCGGCTACGCCCACGTGCCGTGGTTCAAGACGCATCAGCGGCTGATCGACACCGCGTCGCTGCCCGGCGCCGGCGAGCGCCTCGAACAGGCGGCGGTCGCGGCAGAGGTGTTCGCCAGCTTCGGTTACGAAGCGGTCGGCCTCGATCACTTCGCCCTGCCCGGCGACGAACTCGCCATCGCCGCGCGCCAGGGCCGGCTGCATCGCAATTTCCAGGGCTACACCACCGACGATGCCGCCGCGCTGATCGGCGTCGGCGCCTCCTCCATCGGCAGGCTGCCGCAAGGCTTCGTGCAGAATGCGCCCGACACCGCCGGCTATGCCCGCAGTATCGCCGCCGGCCGCTTCGCCACGGTCAAGGGTCTCGCGCTGACGGATGACGACCGGCTGCGCGCCGCGATCATCGAACGGCTGATGTGCGATCTTGCGCTAGACCTCGACCGCTTCGGCGGCGTCGCGGCGTTTGCATCCGCGGTCCGGGAACTTCGCACCCTCGCCACGCAGGGCCTGGTCACCATCGACGGCGCCCGCATTACCGTCACCGCGGCCGGCCGGCCGTATGTTCGCATCGTTGCGGCGGTGTTCGACAGCTACCTGGCGGCGGCGCAGAAGCGGCACTCGGTGGCGGTCTGATACCGCCCGCTTCGCTCAAGCCCCACCCCTATCCGATTTTCTTCGGCGTCACGGGCGTGAGGTTCTCGCAGGCTTCGTTCGGCAGGCCGGGGCTGTCGCAGATATCGGTCTGCTCGCACTCACCGCAATTGCCCGCGATGAAGGCGAGCACCGAACCCGTGCGCGGCCACGCCGCCGTGCTCACGGCCGGCGGCGGCACCTTGGTCGGCCCGCCCGCAGCGTCCATCGCGATCATCGCCTTCGCCTTTGCTTCTGATTCGTCATTCGACATGCCGGTAAAATAGCCGGCACCGGCAAGGCTGCATTGATCGAACGCAATGGAGCGGAACACCGCTCGCGGACGCGTTAAGGATTAAACAACCGAGGATTACTACCGCACCAATTCCCGCATCGCGCGGTCGAGGCCGTCGAGCGTCAGCGGATACATGCGCCCGCCCATGAGCTGGCGCATCATGCCGATCGAATGCGTGTAGGCCCATTCGCGCTCCGGCACCGGATTGAGCCAGACGCTCGAAGGATAATTGCGCAGCACGCGGTCCATCCAGACGACGCCGGCTTCCTCGTTGTAGTGCTCGACCGAGCCGCCCGTCGCCGTGATCTCGTAAGGCGACATCGAGGCGTCGCCGACGAAGATAACCTTGTAGTCGTGCGGATAGGTGTGCAGCACGTCGAAGGTCGGCGTCGTCGCCTGGAAGCGGCGCTGGTTCTCCTTCCACACTTTCTCATAGAGGCAGTTGTGGAAGTAGAAATGCTCCATATGCTTGAACTCGGTGCGCGCTGCCGAGAACAGCTCCTCGGTCGCCTTGATGTGCCAGTCCATCGAGCCGCCGATATCGAAGAACAGCAGCACCTTCACCGCGTTGTGCCGTTCCGGCCGCATGTGGATGTCGAGATAGCCCTTGTGCGCGGTGCCCTGGATGGTGCCGTCGAGATCGAGCTCCTCGGCAACGCCGGTGCGCGCGAACTTGCGCAGGCGGCGCAGCGCCACTTTGATGTTGCGGGTGCCGAGTTCAACCTGGTCGTCGAGATCCTTGAACTCGCGCTTGTCCCACACCTTCACGGCACGGCGATGCGTCGACTCGCCGCCGATGCGGATGCCTTCGGGGTTATAGCCACCATTGCCGAAAGGCGACGTGCCGCCGGTGCCGATCCATTTCGAGCCGCCCTGATGACGGCCCTTCTGCTCGGCGAGGCGCTGCTTGAGCGTCTCGAGCAACTTGTCGAGGCCGCCGAGCGCCTGGATCTGCTTCTTCTCTTCCTCGGTGAGGAACTTGTCGGCGAGCTTCTTCAGCCACTCTTCCGGAATGTCGGCTTCGAGCGGCGCGTCGCTCATGAACTCGAGACCCTTGAAGGTCGTGCCGAACACCCGGTCGAACTTGTCGAGGTTGCGCTCGTCCTTCACCAGCGCGGCGCGCGCCAGATAATAGAAGTCGTCGACGCGGCGCGAGGCGAGGTCCGCGTCCAGCGCCTCCATCAGCGTGAGGTATTCGCGCAAGGTCACCGGCACGCCGGCGGCCTTCAGATCGTTGAAGAAACCGATGAACATGCCGGCCTTATAGCACGAGCGGAGCGGGCCCTGTCAGGCCCGTGCGCATCACGGGCCTGACGGATCGGGCTAGCGTGCCGCGGCGCCGGCGCCCCGCGACAGCGCGCCGAACTTGTAGGTCAGGCTGGCGAGGATGGTGCGGCCCGAACCGTAGAAGCAGTCGCCGCGCGCCAGACACGCGGTGAAATACTCCTTGTCGGTGAGATTGGTGCCGTTGACCTGGAACCGCCAGTTCTCGTTCTCCCAGGCGATCATGGCGTCGAACAGTGTATAGCCCGGCGTCTCGATGGTGTCGGTGCCGTCCCAGACCGAGCCGATGTAGCGCACGCCCGCGCCGGCCGAGAAGCCGGGATTGCCGAGCAACGCAAAGCGATACTTCGCCCACAGCGAGGCCTGGTGCTGCGGCACGGTCTCGATGCGCTTGCCGGCGTTGTCGCCCTCCTCCACCTTGGCGTCGAGATAGGTGTAGGCGCCGATGAGGTCGATGTCACGCGCCACGGTCGCCAACACTTCGAGCTCGGCGCCGCGGATGCGCGCCTTGCCGATCTGCGTGTAGCCGAGGTTCGAGGTGGCGTCCCAGGTCTTGCGGTTCTTCTGCGTGATGTCGAACAGCGCGCCGTTGATGACGAGATCCTTCGACTGGCTGTACTTGAAGCCGATCTCGTATTGCTCGCCATAGACCGGCTTGCACAGGCCGCTCGACGAATCGAGGCAGCGATCGTTGCCGTAAGGCGCCGAGCCGAACTGCGGATCGAACGACTGCGCGTAGGAGACGTAAGGCGTGAGTCCCATCGGCAGTTCGTACATCAGGCCGGCGCGGCCGCTCCAGGCGCGGTCGGTCTGTGGCTCGAGGCCCGCGATCTCGCTGGTGGCGCTGTCGTGGCGCAGCCCGAAGACGCCGATGAGATCGCCCCAGCGCATCTGGTCCTGCGCGTAGAAGCCGGCCTGCCGCTGCGTCAGGCCCGGCGTCGGCGTCATCGCCGGCGCCGCGACCGGATTATAGGTGGGCGAGTAGAGGTCGAACGGCGTCGCGTCGAGATAGCCGCCGGTCTGACCGTTCTCGCTCATGCGGCGGAAGTCGAAGCCGACCAGCAGCTTGTGCGCCACCGGTCCGCCGGCGAATTTCAGTTCGGCATTGGTGTCGGAGGTAAAGGTCTTGCGGTGCGCGTCCCACCAATCGACATAGCGCGACACCGTGCGCTGCGCCGGGTCGAGATACGGCGCCGGCGAGAAGCTGTTGGCATAGACCGCGTGATAGACGCCGTCGATGTCGGCATAGCGCATGTTGTGCGACACCTTCAGCGCATCGCCGAAACGATGCGAGAACAGGCTGGCGATCGACATCGTCTCGGTCTGATAGAGATCGGTGGCCGGATCGCCGGCGAAACGGTTGATCGGAATGCGGCCGTTCGGATTGGCGAAGATCGTGCCTGAATGCGGCAGGAAGCCGGTGGACGAACCGGTCTTGTCTTTCTGATAGGTTGCGATCATCGTCCAGTTCGTCTGGTCAGTCGGCCGCCAGGTGATCGCCGGCATGACGACGACGCGGTTATCCTTGACGTAATCGGTCTGGTAATCGCTGTCGCGGCCGATGCCGACGATGCGATAAAGCCATTGCCCGTCCGCGGTCAGCTTGCCGGTGTGATCGGTCTGGATCTGCTTGCGGTTGAAGCTGCCATACTGGACGCCGACTTCATGCAGCTCCTTCTCCTGCGGCCGCTTGGTGACGAGATTGAGCAGGCCCGCCGTGGTCGTCGAGCCGTACAGCACCGAGGACGGGCCGCGGAGCACTTCCATGCGCTCGAGCATGTAGGGATCGAGGCGCTGCGAATTCCACCAGGAGTTCGTGATGCGCATGCCGTCGAGATAGACGTCGGCACTCATGCCGCGGATCTGGAACGAGTCGGTGCGCGAGTCCGGGCCGTAGCTGTCGGCCATGACGCCGGGCGTGTAACGCAGCGCCTGCTGCACGTTGGTGACGCCCTGGTCCTTCATCTGGTCGGCGGTGACGACGCTGATCGACTGCGGTGTCTCCTTGAGCGGTGTGTCGGTCTTGGTGCCGGTGGCGGCGCGCTGCGCGACATAGCCTTCGACCGGACCGGTGGGCGACTCGTTCTGGCCCTGAACCGTGAGCGTTTGCAGCTGCACCGCCGTTTCCTGCGCCGAGGCGCCGCACACCGGAAGCGACAGCACGGCAACGCCCACCATCAGCGCCGGCACCAGCCGCCGACGCACTTCACCACTGACTTCACGCATTCACGCCCCCAGCGCATGTATTGATGCGCCGAAACGGAATTCCCGACGCTTGTCTTTGCGTCGAAACTGTTAGAGCCGTGAGCCGGGATTGAAATCGCTAAATAAGCCCGGCGCGCTGTTGTGGATTCTTGATTTGAATACTTGCAGTTCAAGGCGCGATTGTTTGCGCACTGCGTTCAAGACGGTACCCAACTCATTCGAACTGGAATAATCTGTAACGGTGACACCTGAGACAACTTGTCGCATCTTCGTCCCGGGAATGCGGCGGACCTGCGTGCCAATCGCGCGCCAATGCGGGCCCAACGCGGCGGGGTGAACCGCCACCTCAGCAGCAAAGCGACGATAGGTCGCGAGCGGCACAACCGGCGCGAAACCTCTTTGTGCCACTCTCGGATCGGAAATCGGTCCGGCAGGATGTCATGTTGAGCGTACTTCTCTTCGAAGATCTCGGGCTGATGCTCGATACGGTGTCTAGCGCGACGTCGGCCATGGCCGGGCGTCTGCGGCCACGCACCGCAGTCGTCGCAGCCGGTGACAGTTGCCTGGTCAGCGTACTCGCGGGCGCCGACGCCGTGGAGCGCGCCGCCTGCGACTGGCGGCAACTCGAAAGTTATGGCGCCGCGGCGACGCCGTTCCAGTCGCTTGCCGTCGCCCGCGCCGCGGCCGAGGCCCATCACCGGCGCGGCGACATCCCGCGCGTCATCGTGGTGCGCCAGGGCGAGCACCCGGTCGTCATCCTGCCCACAGTATTGACCCGGCAATTCGGCTTCCGGGTCGCGCGCTTCCTCGGCGATCCGCTTATCCAATACGGTGATGCGCTGTGCGAGGCGGGAACGCCGAAGCGGCATATCGAGACCGCGTTGCGCGCCGCGAGCGACGGCGTCGACGCAATCAACTTCCGCAAGGTGCGCGACGATGCGCGCATCGCGCCGGTATTGCGCGCCGCGGCCACGCCCTCGAACCGCGACGAAGCGCCGTTTCTCGATCTCACGCATGCGGCGGCCACCGGCGAAGAGCCGCGGCAGTTGCGGCGCGCGCGGCGCAAGTTGTCGTCGTGCGGCGCCCTGCGCCTCGAAGTCACTCACGGCACGGCCGCGCACAGCCATCTGCGCGATGCGTTGATGCTGAAGCGGCGCTGGCTTCAGGCGCGCCGTCTGCCGAGCGGCGTCATCGGCAACGAGCACTGGGAACAGGCGCTGGAGCGGCTGGTCGGGCATGACGGCCGTACGCGGCTGCATGTCGCCGTACTTTATGCCGGCGAGCGCCCCGCGGGTTACGAAGTGGCCTTTACCGCCGGCGATCATTGGTACGCCTTCCTTGGCGCCATTGCCGACGACTTCGCGCGCCATAGCCCGGGCCGCGTGCAGGTCGCCGACACCATCGCCTGGTGCCGCGCCAACGGCTTCCGCCGCTACGACCTGCTGGCGCCGGCCGACGACGTGAAGCGCAGCTATTGCAACGCTGCCGCCGCGGTCGCCGACTACGCCTGCGCGTCGCGGCCCGGCGGCCATCTCCTGACCCTGGCACTGCGGGCATCGCCCGCAGCCAAGGCCCTGTATGTGCGCCTGCCGGCGCCGCTGCGCCGGCTCGCCCTCGCCGTTGCCGGACGCTGAGGCACTCGGAGCCGGTTTTACGCCGCGATCAGGCCTTGACCCGGCCATATCTCTCCGGGATGAGTGACGGCGAATTCAAAGGAGCTGCCGGAACCGACCGGCAATCCGGCGGCCGGACCCTTTCGATGACCCTCACCCGCACCCAGGCGCCATGGGCGCTTGCCGTTGCGTTTTCGACGCTGCTTCTGGTCGCCCCGGCGCTCTGGAACGGCTTTCCCTTGCTCGAATACGACACCGGCGGCTTTCTCGCGCGCTGGTATGAAGGCACGCTGCTGATCAACCGGCCGCTGATCTACGGCCTGTTGCTGATGCTCAACGTGCCGTTCGCGTTCTGGCCTGTGCTGATCATCCAGTCCTGGCTGACGATCTGGGTGCTGGCGCTGGTGCTGCGCACCCACGGCTATGGCGGCCGGCCGTTGCTGCTGCTCGGCATCATCGCCGCGCTGTCGGTCGTCACCACCCTGCCCTGGATTACCGCGATCCTGCTGACCGACATCTACGCCGGTCTGGCGATCCTCGGCTTCTACATGCTGCTGGCGCGCAGCGAGCTGCTGACGCGCGGCGAGCGCATCGGCCTCATCGCGCTGATCGCCTGCGCCGTCGCCAGCCACAGCGCGACGCTGGCGGTGATGATGTTGTTGTCGGCGGCGTCGCTGGTGCTCACGCTGGTCGATCGCCGGCGCTTGCCGCGCCTGCGGGTCGCGCAGGGCGTGCTCGCCATCGTCCTCGGCGCGGTCATCGTGCTCGGCACCAATTTCATTCTGGTAAAGCGCATCGCGTGGACCCCGGGCGGCTTCTCGATGTATTTCGGCCGCATGCTGCAGGCCGGCATCGTGCCGAAGTATCTCGACAAGCACTGCCCCAATCCGTCGATCAAGCTCTGCGCCATCAAGGATCAGTTGCCGGACAACGCCGACGACTGGTTCTGGGCGGACAAGAATTTCGACAAGCTCGGCCGCTTCGCCGGCATGAGCGCGGAGATGGAGCGCGTGGCGCTCGGCAGCGTCGCCGAATTCCCGCTCGACGTGCTCAAGACGACGATCGAGGCCACCGCCGAACAGCTCGTCGCCGTGCGCACCGGCGAAGGCGTCGTCAACTGGATCTGGCACACCTACTTCATCGTCAAGGACTGGGCGCCGCAGTTGCAGCCGACCATGTGGGCGGCGAAACAGCAGAAGGGCGACATCTCCTTCACCGCGATCAATGCCGTGCACTATCCGGTCGCGCTCATCGCGATGGCGCTGCTGCCTTTCATCGTGTTCATGGGCTGGAGCGGTCGGATGCCGCGCGCCTTCGGCGATCTCGCCTTCGTGTGCATCCTGGCCTTGCTCGCCAATGCCTTCGTCTGCGGCGGCCTCGCCAACCCGCATGACCGTTACGGCGCGCGGATCGTCTGGCTCGCGGTTTTTACCGCCGGGCTCGCCCTGGTGCGTCTCGTCGAGCAGCGCAGCGCCGCCAGCCCGGCGCCGGCCCGCGACATTCTGGCCACCTGAGACGGCATCCGGCCGGGCGCTGGAACCCAGGCCGTTCGGCCGGCGTTCATCCGGCGGCCCGCATCTTGCCTGTCGCTTCTTGCTCTATGTCATTTCCGGGGGCTTTCGGCGCCGACACACTGCGCATCGCTGCAGTTGGGGACACACGATGGCGGATATCCAGGTTCTCGGCCGCGAACCGCTTGCCAGCAAGCGGTTCGACGCCCGCAGTGGCACTGTGGCCTGGACTATGGCCGCAGCCGCGATGATCGGCCTGATGCTGGCGCCGGCGATCTGGAACGGCTTTCCCATCATCTTTCCCGATACCGGCGGCTATTTCACCGCGCCGATGATGCGCGAGCTGGCCAATGGCCGCTCGGCGCTCTACGGCCTGTTTCTCGATGCCGGTATTCCCTTCGCCTTCTGGCCCAGCGTCGCCGCGCAAGCGGCGCTGATGGCGTGGCTGTTCGCCGTGACCTTGCGCATCAACGGCCTTGGCGGCCGGCCTTGGCTCAATGTCGGCATCGTCGCCCTGCTCTGCCTAACCACCAGCCTGCCGTGGTTCGCCGGTCAATTGATGCCGGACATCCTGTTCGCCGCGCTGGCGCTGTCGCTTTATCTGCTGGCCTATGGCGGCGAGCGGCTGGTGCGCTGGGAGTGCTGGGTGTTGTCCGGCGTCGTCGCCTTCGCCATGGCGAGCCACATGGCCGCGCTCGGCATGGCGATCGCCGTGCTCGCCGCGTTGGCGCTGACGCAGGTGGCGCGGCTGGCGTTGCCGCGGGCGCGCATGGGCTTTGCCGCGTTAGCCGTCGCCGCCGGCGTCGTGCTGTGTCCTGTGTCGAACCTGGCGCTCACCGGGCAATTCGCCTTCACGCCGGGCGGCGCCAGCTTCCTGTTCGGCCGCCTCATCGAGGACGGCATCGTCAGCCACTATTTGCGCGACCGCTGTCCCGATCCGACCATCCAGCTTTGCGAATACAAGAACGAGATCCAGGAAGACGCCGATTCATGGCTGTGGTGGCGCGGCTCACCGCTCTACAAGCTGGGCGGCTGGGAAGCCTATGAGCCGGAGGCCAAGCGCATCATCGCCGCCACGCTTAGCGATTACCCGGCCAAGCACCTCACCACCGCGATCAACGCCGCCATCGCGCAGTTCTTCGCCTTCGAGACCGAGGTCGGCATCGACGACAACCAGCCGACTTATGTCGCCATCGAAGAATTCTTGCCGCAGCTCTATCCGGCATTCCTCGCGGCGCGGCAGCAGGCCGAACCTTTCGACGTGTCGCCGATCAACAAATTTCATGTTCCGTTCGGCCAACTGGCGCTGGCCATTCTCGCCTGCGCGTTGATCCTGCACCGGCCCTTCGGTCTGTCGCCGCAGGCCCGTGCGCTCGGCCTGACCTTGTTCGCGGCGCTCGCCGCCAACGCCATCATCTGCGGCGTGTTCTCGCATCCGGTCGATCGCTATCAGAGCCGGCTGGTGCTGCTGGTGCCGTTCGCCGTCGCGGTGATCGTCGCGCGCCGTTTCATGGTGCGGACGCCGGCGTCCTGATGTGCTCCGGGCGCACGCCGATGCCGATGACATAGGCCGGCAGGCGGCGCAGCAGCGGAAAGCGGTTGAGCAGCTTCACCGGCCAGGGCGGCGCGATGCGCCCCTTGCTCGTCAGCACGCGCGTCAGCACGCGGTTGTGCACGAAAACCTGCATGCGCTGGATGACGCGCATCGGCAACGCGCGCCGCGCTTCGACCGCGGCCAGCACCTCGGCGGTGACGCGGCGCTCCTTCAGCGGCTGCGCCAGGATATTGGCCGCCGCGACGGCGTCCTGCACGGCGAGATTGACGCCGACGCCGCCGACCGGCGACATCGCGTGGGCGGCATCGCCGATGCACAACAGGCCGGGCCGGTGCCATGTCTTCAGGCGATCGACCGCCACGGTCAGCAGCTTGATCTTGTCCCAGCCGTCGAGCTCGCCGATGCGGTCGCCGAGGAACGGCGACATCGCCAGCACATGCTGGCGGAACGCGTCGAGCCCCTCACGCTTCACCGTATCGATGCCGCCCTTGGGAATGACATAGGCGCACTGCCAGTAGTCGCCGCGGTTGAGCATGATCATCATGCGCCCCGCCTCGACATGACCGAAAGTCTCCGGCGTGTCGGCCGCGTTGCGCGACAGGCGGAACCACAGCACGTCGATCGGCGCGCCGAGATCCTCGACATCGAGCCCGGCGCGCTCGCGCACCGTCGAATGCCGGCCGTCGCAGCCGACGACGAGATCGGCGCGGATATCGAGCATGCCCTCCGGCGTTTGGGCGCGGACACCGGCGATGCGGCCGTCGTCTTCGATCAGATCGACGGCTTCGGCCTGCATGCGCAGATCGAAGGTCGGCAAACGTTTGCCCTGCTTCGCCAGGAAGTCGAGGAAGTCCCACTGCGGCATCAGCGCGATGAACTTGCAGCGCGTCGGCAGATGCGTGAAGTCGGCGACCTTGACGCGCGCCTCGCCGATCTGCGCCGTGAGCTCGCGCACCTCGTCGTGCGGCACCTTGAGGAATTCCTCGAGCAGGCCGAGCTCGTGCATCAGTTCCAGCGTCGAGGGATGAATGGTGTCGCCGCGGAAATCGCGGAAGAAGTCGGCGTGCTTCTCCAGCACCGTGACATGCACGCCGGCGCGCGCCAGCAGAAAGCCGAGCATGATGCCGGCCGGTCCGCCGCCGGCGATGCAACAGGTGGTGGTGATGGACGCGTCGCTCATACTGACCTGTCTCCGTCACCCTGAGGTGCGAGGCAGCGAAGCTGCCGAGCCTCGAAGGGCGACGGCCCGAGACGCTGCAACAACTGGCAATTCACCGGCCGCTCATCCTTCGAGGCTCCCTCCGCATTCGCGGAGGTCGCACCTCAGGATGACGGGAAGAAGGTCGCAGCGCTTGGTTACGCCTGCTTCTCCGGTGTGCGCACGACGAGGCCGTCGAGCGCGTCGGACACCTTGATCTGGCACGACAGCCGCGAATTCGGCCGCACGTCGTAGCCGAAGTCGAGCATGTCTTCCTCCATCGGCGAAGGCTCGCCGACGGTGGCGCGCCAGGCCTCGTCAACATAGACGTGACAGGTGGCGCAGGCGCAGGCGCCGCCGCATTCGGCTTCGATGCCCGGGATGTTGTTGCGCAGCGCCGTCTCCATCACGGTCGCGCCGTTCTCGGCGTCGACGGTGCGCGCGGTGCCGCTGAAATCGATGTACGTGATCTTGGGCATGCAAAAAGGCCGGATTTGCGTGGGAAGAAGCGCCGGAACCGGCGCGCGGCCTCTATATAATCATTCGAAACGGAACGCCAGCCGCGGCGCCCGTTCAGCCCTGGCGGAGCAGCTCCGCGATGAGCGCGCGGGCCTGCGTGACCGCATCCGCGAGACGGTTCACGGCGGCGGTACATTCTTCAGCGCTGCCGCGCGCGGCGCGTTCGGTCGCTTCCGCGGCGCGCGCCACCGCGCCGGCGCCGATACCGGCGGCCGAGCCTTTCAGCGCATGGGCGAGCGCCAGTACGCCCTCGCCATCGGTCTTGCGCATGCGGCCGACGAGCAGTTCGGCCTGACGATCGAACAGCTCGAGCACTTCGTGTTCGAGGTCGCGGTTGCCGAGCGTCATGCGCGACAGATGGCTGCGGTCGAGCACCGCCTCGTCGATCTTCACAGCGCTGTCCATGTCGGCTCCCCCGCGTCCCGGATTGCGAGGCGAGTGTCGCCGCCGATTGCCAAGTTCCGGTAAATAGCGGTGGCCGTCCGGTTGACGCCGCCGGGCAAACCTTTCCGCTTTGGTTAAGCGCGACGTAACTCTGCCCGGGATTTGGGCGGGCGGTGCCACAGAGCCGCCGTAAAGCCGGCCTTGGGTCGCCAAGGACCGGATCGAGGAGTCGGATCGGGGCTCGCGTCCGAATTCGCCTGACTGCGTCAGACCTTGGGCCTTGCCGGCGGCCGCCGGTTGAGGGCCGTTAACGATGATTAAAACATCCTTAAGGGCGCTGGTTTCCTTCGTTCTGCCAATACGATAGGATGAAATCCTGGCGGAGCGGTGGAACCTTGCACCGGTCGTGCCCGCAACACTGAGAGACCCGACGCCGGGTGTGTGGCGTCGGGCCATAAAGGCTTGGCGCAGCCCAGGCAGGCCGGAATTTGCGACTTTTGAGTCCGCGTAACGACGAGGCGTACCAGATGGCGAACAACCCGCAGCAGTCCAAGAACGCAACGGACCAAGCGATGGCCGCGCTCGAGGACGCGCTCAACGTTCATATCGCCCCCTCCAGCCCGCGCCCCGGCACCCCGGCGACGCCTGACAAGTCCGACACCTTCGAATTCGACACCGGCCCCGCGGCCGACCTGTTCCGCGACCCGGAACCGGCGCGCGAAGGCGGCCCCGGTCGGGAGACCGAAGCCCCGTCGCAGTGGCTCAATGCCGACGGCTCGCCGCGGATGCCGGCCAATGACGACCGCGCCAGCATGGGCGTGGTGCTGCAGGGCCTCGGCCGCCGCCGCGCTCGCGCGCCTTATGTCGTCGCCACCGTCGTATCGGTCGCCTGGGCCGCCGGCGCCGCCGCGCTTGCCTTCCTGCTGCGCGGCGAACTGTCCGCCCTGTTCAACACGCCGAGCCTCGCCGTCGCCATCGTCGCCGGCATCGTCGCCGCCGTCGTCGTTCCGGTGATCTTCTTCTACGTCCTCGCGCACATGTTCAACCGCGCGCAGGATCTGCGTCTGGTCGCCGAGTCGATGGCCGAAGCCGCCCTGCGTCTCGGCCAGCCGGAAACCGCCGCGCGCGAACAAATCGTCTCCGTCGGCCAGGCCATCCGCCGCGAAGTCACCGCCATGGGCGACGGCGTCGAGCGCGCGCTGGCGCGCGCCGCCGAGCTCGAGGCGCTGGTGCACAACGAAGTGTCGGCGCTGGAGCGCGCCTATAACGACAACGAGGTGCGCATCCGCGACCTGCTGTCCGAACTGTCCAACCAGCGCGACACGCTGGTCAGCCAGGCCGATCAGGTGCGCAAGGCGATCGGCGCCGTGCATCTCGACCTGTCGCACGACATCACCTCGGTCGGCGATCTCGTCGCCGAGAAGGTCAACGAAGTCGCGCAGCGCGTCACCCGCTCGCTCACGGAAAAGGGCGAGCACATCACGCTGGCGCTCGGCCATGCCGGCGACTCGATGATCGACGCGCTCGGCGAACGCGGCTCGACCTTGCTCGAGCGCCTGGAAACCACCAGCGACCGCGCCACCACCGCCATTGCCTCGGCAAGCGATCGCCTCGCCGACAGCCTCAACTTCAAGACCGACCACATCCACGACGAATTCTCGGAGATGGCGGCAAAGCTGCAGCAGATGATGAGCACCCGCCTCGACCAGGTGGCGCAAGGCTTCGCGCAGAAGACCTCGGGCACCGTCGACGCGATGGCGTCCCGCTCGCAGCAGTTCACCGATGCGCTGGCGCAGACCAGCGCCCAGATCGTGACGCAGCTTTCGCGCCGCACCGACGAGATCGCCGATCGCGTGCACGCCAACAGCAGCTCTCTGGTCGAGAATATCGGCGCGCGCGGCAACGAAGTCGTGGCGCTCATCGAACGGACCGGCACCGCCACCAACGAAACGCTGGCGGCGCGCAGCCAGTCGGTCGCCGATACCTTCCGCCGCAACGCCGACCTGCTGGCGGCGAGCCTCGACAACCGCAACGAACAGACCGAAGCGATGCTGGCCGAGCGCCTCAAGGCGTTCGAACAGGTGTTCGAGCGCGACGGCACCGCGCTGTCGGAAAAGATCGAGCGCGATTCCGCCGCGCTCGGCACGCTCATCACCCGCCACGTCACCGACTTCGACCACAACATCAAGACCTATGGCGGCGCGCTCATCGAGCGCCTCGGCCAGCGCACCCAGGACGTCGCCGACGCCATGCGCGCCTACCTCGACACGTTCGACGAACGCGTCACCGGCCGCGCCGATGTGCTCTCGACCACGCTCGACAAGCGCCTCATCCAGTTCGAGGATCTCCTCGGCGCCCGCGTCAACGACATGGCCAACACCCTCAACGAGGGCGGCAACGAGATCATCGGCGCCCTCGACAAGCGCATCACCGATGTCGGCGGCGTCATCGACGCCCGCGGCACCGCGGTCGCCAACGCCATCACCGCCCGCGTCGAAACCCTGGACAAGACCCTCGGCGGCCGCGCCATCGAAGTCGCTGACACGCTGGACAGCCGCATCGAGCGTTTCGAGGACCTCCTGGTCAACCGCACGGTCACCGTCACCGACCAGATCGAGGATCGCACCAAGTCCGCCGCCGACGCGCTCAATGCCCGGCTCGAGGAACTGTCCACCGCGATCAAGAGCAACACCGCGGAGGCGGAAACCGCCCTCACCGCGCTGGCGACAACGACCACCGAGCAGATCCGTCAGGGCGCCTCGAGCGCCGAGCGCAGCCTGATCAACGCCAGCGACGAAATCGCCCGCAACATCGTGGCCCGCGCCGAAGAAATCGCCGAGACGGTCAACAAGCGCACCAACGAGATGACGGAGGTGCTGTCCGACCGCAGCGGCGGCGTGCTGCACGCCATTGCCGAGAAGGGCCAGCAATTCGCAGCCGACGTCACCCGCGCGACCGAACTCGCGATCGCCGAGTTCGACGTCAAGGGCGTCGCCTTCAGCCGCGCGGTGCTCGACAACAGCGCCGAGATCACCCGCATGATCAACACCGCGGGCGAACTCGCCGCCAATACGGTGACCCGCACGCTCAACGATCTGCAGGACACCGCGGCCAAGGCGGTCGAGCGCTCGCGCGCCACCGCCACCGAGACGGTCAGCGAGATGCTCGAAGCGCACAAGATGGTGAGCGACGACACCACCGCGCTGTTCCAGCGCCTGCGCGAAGCCAACATCATGCTGCAGGAAGTGCTGTCCGGCTCGCACGAGAACATGAGCGCGCTGGAGAACACTTTGATGCTGCGCGTGTCGGAGTTCGTCGCGGCGATGACCGAGGTCAACGGC
Source organism: Pseudolabrys sp. (assembly GCA_026125895.1). GTDB lineage: Bacteria > Pseudomonadota > Alphaproteobacteria > Rhizobiales > Xanthobacteraceae > Pseudolabrys. The sequence continues at coordinate 417,659 of JAHCKG010000001.1, forward strand.
ACGACCAACGACGCGACCAACCGCGTCGAGACGACGATCGTCAATTTCCGCGAACTGACGGCGCACGCGCTCAACGACCTGAGCCAGCTCGCCACGCAGTTCGACGAGCACGGCCGCGATCTTTCCAAGGCGGCCGAGCTCATCACCTCGAGCAACCGCAAGACCGAGGAGCACGTCGAGCAGGGCCGCAGCCAGATCGACTCGCTGGTCGCCACGCTCGACATCCGCACCGACGACATCGAGCAGCGTCTCAAGCGCTTCGCCGGCCTGCTCGACCAGTCGCTCGAGGCGGCGTCGGCCCGCGCCCGCGAGGTCGCCCGCCTGGTGTCGGACTCGAGCGCCGACGGCACCCGCGCCATCACCGAGCAGTACGCGCTGGTGCGCGAGACCGCCGAGGAGGAGCGCCGCCGCACGGTCGAGACCATGAATCAGGTCTACGCGCAGACCACGTCGGAAACAGAGTCGATCTTCAGCGATGCGCAGGAGCGTTTCGCCGAAGCCGCCAAGGGCATGCGTCGCATGTACGAGCAGTCCTCCGACGAGGCGCAGTCGATGCTGCGGGAGGCCCAGGAGCGCTTCGCCGAAGCCGCCAAGGGCATGCGCCACATGTACGAGCAGTCGAGCGACGAGACGCAGGCGATGGTCCGCGAAGCGACCGAGCGTTTTGCCGAGACCGTGCAGGACATGAAGCAGATGGCCGCCGAGATGCAGCGCGAGCTGGAAGCGACCCGCGGCGAACTCCGCCGCGGCGTGTTCGAACTGCCGCAGGAGACCGCCGAGAACGCCGCGCAGATGCGCCGCGCCATCGTCGATCAGATCGAGGCGCTGGCCGAGCTCAACCGCATCGTCGCCCGCCACGGCCGCAATCTCGACGCCGTCGAGCCGGTGGCGCAGCGCCGCCTGCGCGAGGAGCCCTCGCTCGCCGTGATCGGCGGCCGCGAGCCGGCGCCGCGTGCCGAGCCCGCGCCGCGTCCGCTGCCGCAGCGTCCGGAAAGCTTCGCCCAGCCGCCGGCGCGTCGCGCCGAACCGCCGGCCCCGCCCGCGCCTCCGGCCCCGCCGGCGCAGCAGAGCGGCAACCGCGGCTGGCTCAGCGATCTCCTCACCCGCGCCTCGCGTGAGGACAACGACCAGCCGTTGCAGCCCACCCGCGACTACAGCCGCGAGCAGGCCCGCGACACCGGCCGCGATTCGAGCCGCGACCGCGACGCCAACCGCGGCGACGACCGCACCGCGCGGCACTCGATCGAGTCGCTCGACTCACTGTCGGTCGATATCGCGCGCATGATCGATCACGAAGCCGCCGCCGACCTGTGGGACCGCTACAAGCGCGGCGAACGCAACGTGTTCACCCGCCGCCTCTACACCTTGCAGGGCCAGCAGGCGTTCGACGAGATCCGCCGCAAATATCGCTCCGACCGCGAGTTCAAGCAGACGGTCGATCGCTACATCGGCGAGTTCGAACGGCTGCTCGAGGAAGTCTCGCGCGACGACCGCGGCCAGGTGGTGGCGCGCACTTACCTGACCTCAGAAACCGGCAAGGTCTACACCATGCTGGCCCACGCGGCGGGGCGGTTCGACAACGCCTGAGGCCTCGAAGGCCGAATAGAAAAAAAAAAAAAACGGGCGCCTCGCGGCGCCCGTTTTTGTTTGTGGACCTGTCAATTCAAACTCCGCTCACCCCCGCGAAAGCGGGGGTCCAGAAAGCCCGGGATATTCGGCAAAGACTGGATCCCCGCTTCCGCGGGGATGAGCGGACATGTTTATCCTGATCGTGGCGCCCTACCGCCGCTGCACCGGCGAATGAAAACGGGCGCCTCCCGGCGCCCGTTTTTGTTTGTGGACCTGTCAATTCAAACTCCGCCCAACCCGGCAAAAGCGGGGGTCCAGAAAGCCCGGGATATTTGGCAAAGACTGGATCCCCGCTTCCGCGGGGATGAGCGGACATGTTTATCCTGATCGTGTGGCCCTACCGCCGCTGCACCGGCGTCGGCAGATTCTCCTTCTTCTTCTCGTCCGGTGGCGGACCGCCCCAGATCAGGCGGCTCGGGTTCTCGTCGAAGTTCTTGGCCGCCTTGTCGATGGTCGAGAGCGTGCGCGTCCCGGTCTTGGCGAGGCGCCCGATATAGACCGTCAACTCGGCGGTGCGCTTGTCGAGGTGCTCGGCCAGTTCCTTGATCGAGCGCGCCGCCTCGTTGATGTCGCCGCCCTTGCCGTCGGCGCCGCCGGTCAGGCCCTCGAGGCCTTTGGCGATGTTGTCGATGCGTTCGGAATTGCGCGCCAGCGCGCCGCTGAACTTCTGGATATTGGCGAGCGTCTCGTCGATGTTCTGCGAGTTGCGCCCGAGCGCGCCGGTGAACTGCTCGATATTGGCGAGCGTCTTGTCGATGTTCCCCGAGTTGCGCGACAGCGCCGCCGTGAACTTCTCGATGTTGTCCAGCGCCGCGTGAAACGCCGTCTGGTTCTGCGTGATGAAATCGTCGAGCTTGCGCATGACGTCGCGCGCCGCCTGCGTCACGTCCTGCGTTGCGCCGGGCGGCGCCACCAGGATCGGCGGCGCCTCGCCAGGGCCGACGCCGGCGATCACCTTGGCCGCCGGATTGCCGCCGATCAGCGACACCGAGGCGATGCCGGTCAGGCCCTGGAATTCCAGGCCGATCGCGGTGTCGTCGCGGACCGTCACCGACTTGTCGACCGACAGCGTCGCGACCACCTGCTTGGGCTTCGACGGATCGAGCCGCAGGCCCGTCACCTCGCCGACGCGGATGCCGTTGAACAGCACCGTCGCCCCGGTGCGCAGGCCCGACACCGAGCCGTCGAACACCACGCGATAGAACAAGCGCTCGCCGCTGCCGCCGATGTTCTGGAACCAGTAGATGAAGCCGAACACGCCGGCGATCACCGCCAGCGTGAACACGCCGATCAACACGTAATTCGCTCTCGTTTCCATCGACGAACTCCAGTTCAGCCGCCGCTAGCCGGCCGTGCCGCCTCGCGGGCGCCGATCGCCGCCCGCGCGCGCTTGCCTCGGAAGTATTCTTTCATCCACGGATGCTCGGACTTGAGCATGGTCTCCATCGTTCCGGCGGCGATCACCTTGCCGTCGAACAGCACCGCGATGCGGTCGCAGACCGTGCTCAGACTGTCGAGGTCGTGCGTTACCATGTAAACCGTGAGCCCCAAAGTGCGTTGCAATGTAGCGATCAGGGCGTCGAAATCGCCGGCGCCGATCGGATCGAGGCCGGAGGTCGGCTCGTCGAGGAACACGATCTCGGGATCGAGCGCCAGGGCCCGCGCGAGCGCCACGCGCTTGGTCATGCCGCCGGACAGTTCCGACGGATATTTGCCGCACACCGAAGCGTCGAGCCCGACCATCTCCAGCTTGGCCACCGCCAGTTCGTCCATCAGCCGCTGCGGCAGCTTGAGGTTCTCGCGCACGGTGAACTGCAGGTTCTCCATCACCGTCAGCGACGAGAACAGCGCGCCCTGCTGGAACAGCACGCCCCAGCGCCGCTCGATGGCGCGGCGCTCGTCGTCGCTCACCTGGTCGAGATCGGTGCCGAACACCTTGATCGAGCCGGCGCGCTTCCTGATGAGGCCGATGATAGTGCGCATCAGCACCGACTTGCCGGCGCCCGAGCCGCCGACGAAGCCGAGGATCTCGCCGCGATAGACGTCGAGATCGGCGCCCTTGAGCACCAGGCGGTCGCCGAAGCCGACTTCGACGCCGCGCGCCGCGATCACCACTTCCCTGCCGCCGTTCGTCGCTCCTGCCATCGCCTACATCCCGATCGAGGCAAAGAAGATGGCGAACAGGCCATCCATGACGATGACGAGGAAGATCGATTCCACCACCGAGGCCGTGGTCTGCCGGCCGAGCGATTCCGCCGAGCCCTTGACCGCCATGCCCTCGACGCAGGCGACGACGCCGATCACCAGCGCCATGAACGGCGCCTTGATCATGCCGACCTGAAACGTGTTGAGCGCGATCGACTCCTTGAGCCGCGACAGGAAGATGTCGGGCGCGATGCCGCCATAGAGCCAGCACACGAGGCCGCCGCCATAAAGCGCGGCCATTGAGCCGATGAAGGTGAGGATCGGCACGCCGATGATCAGCGCCAGGATGCGCGGCAGCACCAGCACCTCGATCGGATCGAAGCCCATGGTCTTGAGCGCGTCGATCTCCTCGCGCATCTTCATCGAGCCGAGCTCGGCGGTGTAGGCCGAGCCGGAGCGGCCGGCCACCATGATGCAGACGATGAGCACGCCGAGTTCGCGCAGCACCAGGATGCCGACCATATCGACGACATAGACGTCGGCGCCGAACTTGCGGAAATGAAACAGGCCCTGCTGGGCGATGATGCAGCCGATCAGGAAGGTGATGAGCAGCACGATCGGCACCGCGCGCCACGCCACCATGTCGAGCTGGTGCACCAGCGACGTCATGCGGAAGGTCAGCGGCCGGGTGAAGACGCGCAGGATCGACGTCACCAGCGCGCCGAACATGTTGACGATGGCGATGAAGGAATGGCCGACCGCGACGATGTTCTCGCCGATCGACGACAGCGCGTAGGTGATCGAGGTGGCGCCGCGGCGGCGGTCGAGTTCGTCGAGCTTGACCGCGTGCATCTCGTCGATGAGGCCGCGATAGTCCTCCCTGAGGCCGGTGACCTCGACCTTGCCGCCCTGCGTCTCGAAGCCGCGCACCAGCCGCTCCAGCAGCCAGGCGCCGAAGGTGTCGAGGCGCTCGATCGGCGCCATGTCGATGCGCACGCTACGCACGGATGGATAGCCGCGCTTGAGGCGTTCGATCTGCGTTTCCAGCGGCCGCGCATTGGCCGCCGTCCAGACGCCGGCGCCGGTCAGCGCCAGCCGGTCGCCTTCAAGGTTTTCGCGCAGGAATTGCCCGTTCTTCACCGCGATGCTCCGGCCCCCAACGCTTCAGCCCGTAAATAGGTCAGATAAGGGCGAATCTCCGCCGCGGCCAGTGTGTTCCGGGCGATTTAAGCCGCTCCCGGGTTTGACCGAAGGCCCGCGGGCCGGATATCCCCACCTCCGTCCGTTGCCGACCCGCTTGAAAGGCCGCCACCAAGGTTGCTGCCATGGCCGAATCGCCCGCCCCCGCGCTTGCCCTCGCCGTCTCGGCGGAACGCTTTCCCATCGCCGGGTCGTTCACGATCAGCCGCGGCGCCAAGACCGAAGCCGTGGTGGTTGTGGCGAGCCTGCATGACGGTGCCGTGACGGGCCGCGGCGAATGCGTGCCCTATGCCCGCTACGGCGAGAGCGTCGAGAGCGTCTCCGCCGCGATCGAGAGAATGCGCGGGCCGCTTGCCGCCGGGCTCGACCGCGCCGGCTTGCAGCAGGCGATGCCGGCCGGCGCGGCGCGCAACGCGCTCGACTGCGCCTTCTGGGACCTGGAGGCCAAACGCAGCGGCCGCCGCGCCTGGCAACTCGCCGGGCTCGCCGAACCGCAGCCGCTGACCACCGCCTTCACCATCTCGCTCGGCGAGCCGGCCGCCATGGCCGCCGCTGCTGCCGCGGCGGCGGCGCGGCCGCTACTGAAGATCAAGCTCGGCGGCGACGAGACAAAAGGCGGCGATCCGTCGCGCATCGCCGCGGTGCGCGCCGCGGCGCCGAACGCCACGCTCGTGGTCGATGCCAATGAAGGCTGGCGCGAGGAGCGGCTCGCCGCGAACCTCGCCGCCTGCGCCGCGGCCGGGGTGGTGCTGGTCGAACAGCCTCTGCCCGAAGACCGCGACGACGCGCTGTTGCACCTCGCTCGGCCGATTCCGGTCTGCGCCGATGAGAGCGCGCATGACCGCGCCTCGCTCGCCGCGCTCCGGAACAAATACGACGCCGTGAACATCAAACTCGACAAGGCCGGCGGCCTGACCGAAGCGCTGGCGATGGCGGAGGCAGCAAAGCAGGCGGGCCTGACCATCATGGCCGGCTGCATGGTGGCGACGTCGCTGGCCATGGCGCCGGCGGTGCTGCTGGCGCAGCGCGCCCGCTTCACCGATCTCGATGGCCCGCTGCTGCTCGCCCGCGACCGCTCGCCCGGCCTGCATTACGCCGGCAGCCTGGTCGATCCGCCTGAGCCTGCGTTGTGGGGCTAAGCCTTTGCAACTGGCCGCGGAATACCTTCCGGCCGTCGCCGCCAGCCATCACGCATGTTTCATAATGGAACTCATACGAGCTCCAAATACCTGATTTTGTTCACGAACTGCCCCCACAATTTGGTTAACCAAACCTTTCCGTCGCCGCCCCTTTCGGTCTACACTTGAGTCAATATCGCACTGCCGGACGGGGAACGGGGGATGTGGTTTCGGGGAACTCTGCTCAGCGCGCTAGCCGTGGCGTCGGTCATTTCGACGCCCGCCTCGGCAACCATGCGCATCGCTGAAGACCGCGGCGGCCAGATCGGTCATTACCTGCAAGCATTCGCCATGCTGCGCTCGTCCGGCGAAAAAGTGATGATCGACGGCAACTGCCTGTCGGCCTGCACCTTGGTGCTGGGCCTCATTCCGCGCTCGCGCATTTGCGCGACACCGCGCGCCCGCTTCGGTTTTCACGCCGCCTGGATGCCGGACTCGGACGGTACGCCGGTGACGAGCCAGCTCGGGACGCAGGCGCTGTGGAATATCTATCCGAGCGACGTGCGCCGCTGGATCAACCGCAACGGCGGTCTGTCGCGCAAGATGATCTATATGCAAGGCGCGGCGATGCACGGCATCGTGTCGGAATGCGGCGCGCGCGCCGAAACCCGCCGCGCCGAGACGACGACGCGCAGCAAGCACCGCGCCGAACGCCGCGCCGCCGAGGCTCGCCACGATCGCCGCGCCTCACGCAGCGTCGCCAGCCATGCGGCGCGCCGCGCGATGCGCTATAGCGCCGTAACCGCAGCCAACGATCGCCACTAGCGCCATCGCCGCATAGGCCTTGTCGCCGATCGCGCCATAGAGCCAGCCCGACGCGGCCGTGGCGCCGGCTGCCGTGATTCCGAGCACGATCGCGAGATAACCTTGCGCCGTCGCCGCCTGCCCCGGCGGCGCATGGCGATGCGTGAAGAACAACGCGCCGAGATAGGTCATGCCGAAGCTCAAGGCGTGCAGCGTCTGCAACAGCGGCAGCAGCGCCACCGGCGGATCGAACGCCATGACGGTCCAGCGCAGGGCGGCTCCGGCGCCGCCGAGCATCAGCAACATGCTCGGCGTCAGGAAAGCCGGCAGCCGGTTCAGCACGGCGAAGAGAACGATCTCGGCGATGACGCCCACCGCCCACAGCGCCGCGATCGCGGTGCCGTCGAGCCCGGCCTTGCCCCAGTCGAGCGCGGAGAAGCCGTAATAGACGGCGTGGCTTGCCTGCGTCAGCCCGGCCGACACCGCGACGACGAGAAAGGCGCGGTCGCGCAGCAGACTCCGCTTCGGCGCTGGCGCTGGCGATGGCGCTGGCGATGGCGGTGGCGCTGCCGGCGCCGTGTCGCCGGTCGACAGCGGCGCGAGATTGACCGCCATTACCAGCGCGATGGCGCTGGCCGCGACGATCAGCCAGATCAGCTCGCGCGCCGGCATGACGTCGGCGGCAAAGCCGGCGCCGAACAGGCCGGCGATGAAGGCGACCGATCCCCACAGCCGCACCGGACCATAGGCGCGGCCACGCGCGCCGAGGCCGCGCAAGGTGTAGGTCTCGAGCAGCGGCATGATCGGCGTGATGGCGAAAGACATCAGCGCGTAGGCGGCGAGGATGGCAAAGCCGCCCTCCACCGACGCCACCAGCGTATAGCCGGCGACGCACAGCGCGCTCGCCGCGACGATGGTGCCGCGCAGCGCGTCCTTGTGGTCGGCATTGGCGGTGATCAGCGGAATGGCGACCATGCGGACCACCGGCGGCGCGGCGAGGATGATGCCGATCAGCGCCGCCTCGACGCCCTTGGCCTTGAGCCACACCGGAAAGAACGGCAGCACGACGCCGTTGAGCATGAACAGCGCGGCGTAGAACGCGGCGCTGCGCACGGCGAAACCGGTGTCGCTCGACATCGGGGACAGTCGCGGCCGCATCGTCGGCATCGGGCGGGCTCGGGCTCCGCAGCGCCTTGATTCAGTTGTGGAATTCAGCGGTGGCCAAGTCGGCCGGCCGCTGGCCGAATCAGGATGCATGATTGATAAACGCGTGTGCGGAAAATGCCACTGGCTACGAGGGAGGGAGAGCCGCTCATGGCCTCTACACCGGCCTCCATACCGGCCCCGAAATCGGCCAACGAGAACTCGACGCTGCGCCGCGACGCGGCGGCGGCCCAGGTTGCCGAGGACGACTATCAGTCGTTCTGCGAGGCGCTGGGCGCGAGCGCGCGCGGCCGCGCCTTTCTCGCCGAATATGCCCGGCGCAACCGCCATGCCGACACCGAAGTGGTGCTCGAAGCGCTGAGCCGTCTCGAAGAGACCGCGCGCACGCACAAGCCGGCGGCCGAGGCCGACCGCATCCGCCAGGATCTGCGCGCCCTGCTCGACACCTTGCGCACGGCCAAGCCGCAGACCGAGAACTCACCGAGCGCCATCAAGGCGGCGACCCTTTCGGCGCTGATCGACTTCACGCAGGCGCGGCTCGAAGCGCTGGTGACCATGCCGGACGATCTGCGCGCGCTCGAAGCGCTGGCCGCGGTGCCGCCGCCCGAGCAGCCGGAACTGCCGATCCCGCAGCCGCTCGCGGCAGCGCCGGCCGCGCCGGTGGTGCTGATGCAGCCGGCCGCCGAGGCGCCGAAGGCGAAAGCCGAGAAGACCGACACGGCCGAGACGCTGGCCGCGCGGCTCAAATCCTCCGTGGCGCCGGACGCCATCGGCATTCCCAAGGTCGAGTTCGATTATCAGGCGCAACTCTCCACGCGCCCGGCCGCACGGGTGCAGGCCGAAGCGCCTGTGATCGAGACCGCCGCGGCGTGGAGCGAATTGTCGCCGCCGCCGGTTGAGGCGCCGCCGGTTGAGGCGAGGGTTGAATCCTCTCCCGCGTCCGCGCCGGCTGACGTTGCGCCGACACCGGTCGAAGCGGAAAGCAAGGCCGCGCCCGCACCGCAAGGCAAGATCGAGCCTGGGCGAGTCTTCAAGGCCGGCGAGGTCGAGACCTACGAACTGTGGCTCGACGATCTGACCGTCGAGGTGACGGAAACGATCGCGGCCGAGCCTGTCGCCGCGCCAGAAGCAGCGGCACCGGCGGCGACAACGCCCGCCGCAGAGCCAAACGCCGCCGCAGACGCCTTGCCGCCGACGGCGATTGCGGCGCTGGTCGAGCAATTGCAGCGACCGACACCGCCCGGCGCTGCGCCGCCTACCATCGGCAGGATCGCAATGGCCGATCCGCTGGCGCCGATCCTGTCGCTCTCGGACGACGAGCGGCTGGCGCTGTTTACCTGAGACATTGCTGCGCGCTCGTCGCGAAGCCTCGGCTTCATTACATCGGCAGCAAATTCCGCTCACCCCCGCGAAAGCGGGGGTCCAGAGCTTGGGCAAAGGCTGGATCCCCGCATCCGCGGGGATGAGCGGCGTCTAAGCCTTTTCGCGGGGCGAGAGCCCGCAGAGTTACCCCGCGATCAGCCGGGCGTACATCTCGGTATCGACATTGCCGCCCGACAGGATGGCGACCACGGTCTTGCCGCGGATATCGACGATGCCGTCGAGCTTGCCGGCGAGCAGCGCCGCGAGGCCGATGGCGCCGCCCGGTTCGACCACCAGCTTGAGTTCGTGGAAGGCGTAGCGCACCGCCGCGCCGACTTCCTCGTCGCTCGCCGCGATGCCCTGCCCGATCAGCTCCTTGTTGATCGGGAAGGTCCATTCGCCGGGCGTGTTGCTCATCAGCGCGTCGCAGATCGACCCCGTCACCTTGTCGTTGGCGACGCGTTCGCCGCGCACGAAAGAGCGCAAGGTGTCGTCGAAATCTTTCGGCTCGGCGGTGAAGATACGCGCCGACGCCGCGCGCGACTTGATGCCGAGCGACGTGCCTGCCGCGAGACCGCCGCCCGAGGCGCCGACCACGACGATGTCCGGCTTGAGACCGAGCTTGTCGAGATCCTCGGCGATCTCGACGCCGATGGTGCCCTGCCCGGCAATGATCATCGGATCGTCGTAAGGCGGCACCAAAGTCGCGCCGCGCTCCTTGACGATGCGCTCGGCGATTGCCGCGCGATCCTCGCCGCCGGCGCGATCATAGGTCACGACCTCGGCGCCCAAGGCGCGGGTGCGGCTCAGTTTCGCCTTCGGCGCGTCGTTCGGCATGACGATGGTGGCCGGCATGCCGAGCAGCTTTGCCGCGGCGGCGACGCCCTGCGCATGATTGCCTGACGAATAAGCGACGACGCCGGCGGCGCGGCGCTCGGCCGGAATCTGCGAGATGCGGTTATAGGCGCCGCGGAACTTGAAAGAGCCGGTGCGTTGCAGGATTTCCGCCTTGAGGAACACGCGCGCGCCGAGACGCTCGTCGAGCACCGGCGCGTTGATGAGCGGCGTGCGCACCGCGACGCCTTTGAGACGCGCCACCGCGGCTTCGACATCGGCGGCGGTCGGCAGCATTTTCTGATCGATATGGCCCATGGGACAAGCGTAGCGCCGGGCGCCTCCACTGTCATCCCCGCAAACCCTCTTTACCCTCCCCTGGAGGGGGAGGGTCGACTGCTTGAGTGAAACGAAAGCAGTCGGGGTGGGGTGAACTTTTTGGTGAGCAGTAATCACCCCACCCCGCTCACTTCGTTCGCGACCCTCCCCCTCCAGGGGAGGGTAAAGCCCAAATCACTAAGCCGCCACACGCTCCCGCCGCCGCCGCGGCTTTTGCGTCGCTTCGGTGACATGCTTGACGAAGGTGCGGGCGGTGGCTTCCCACGTCAGGCCATGCGCAAAATCGCGGCAGGCCGCGCGGTCGATGTGCAGCGCGCGCAGGCAGGCCGCTTTGAGATCGTCATCGAGCATGCCGACCGGCGCGCCACCGATCACATCGCGCGGCGCCGTGGCGGGAAACGCCGCCACCGGCACGCCGCTCGCCAGCGCTTCCAGCAGCACCAGGCCGTACGTATCGGTACGGCTCGAAAACACGAAGACATCGGCGGCGGCATAGATGTCGGCGAGTTCCTCGCCGTGTTTGGCGCCGGCGAACACCGCGCCGGGATATTTCTTCGCCAGATGTTCGCGCGCCGGGCCGTCGCCGACGACGAGTTTGGTGCCGGGCAGATCGAGCTTGAGGAATTCCTCCAGGTTCTTCTCCACCGCGACGCGGCCGACGGTGAGAAAGATCGGCCGCGGCAGATTCATCGGCGCCGCATCGAGCGCCGGCTGCCGCCGCGGATGAAACAAGGCCGCATCGACGCCGCGCTGCCACAGTTTGACGTTGCGGAAGCCGCGGCCCTCCAGCTCGCTGACCAAGGTCGGCGTCGCCGCCAGCACTGCGGCGCTCGGGCCGTGAAAGCGGCGCAGCCACGCCCAGGTGAGATCGCTCGACCATTTCGGCGCCAGCGTCACGCGCTCGGCGACATAATCGGGAAAGCGCGTGTGGAAGCTCGTCGTGAACGGCAGGCCGCGGCGGATGCAGACGCGGCGCATGGCGTGGCCGAGCGGCCCTTCGGTCGCGATGTGGATGGCGTTCGGCTGGATGACGTCGAGGCGGCGCTCCATGGCGCGCGAGCTTGCCAGCGACAAGCGGATCTCCGGATAGCTCGGCATGGGAACGGTGCGGAATTCGCCCGGGCCGAGCACCTCCACCGGCACGCCGAACCGCGCCGCCTCCTGCGCCACCTGCCCCAGCGTGCGCACGACGCCGTTGACCTGCGGATGCCAGGCGTCGGTGACGATGAGGATTTTCATTCCATCTCCGCTCATTCCCGCGAAAGCGGGAATCCAGTTTCTCAAAGATATAGAGATCGTGGCTCCTGGGTCCCCGCTTTCGCGGGGACGAGCGGGTGATATCCTCACGCCGCCTGTGCCTGCGCCGCGATTTTGAGCGGCGCGCTCGCGCGGCCGTCATGGATCCAGGTGATGATCTCGAACGTGCCGTCGGCGTTCTCGGCCACCGCGGTGCAGCTCTCAACCCAGTCGCCGCAATTGATGTAGCGCAGGCCGAAGTCGTCGTGCAGCGCCGCGGTGTGGATGTGGCCGCAGATCACGCCGTCGACCTGATGATGTTTCGCCTCGTTGGCCAGCGCCTTCTCGAAAGCGCCGATGAAATTGACGGCGTTCTTCACCTTCATCTTCGCCCATTTCGACAGCGACCAGTACGGCGCGCCGAAGATGCGGCGCATGGCGTTGAAGATGCGGTTGGCTTTGATGGCGAAGTCGTAGGCCTTGTCGCCGAGCAGCGCCAGCCAGCGCGCCTGGGTGACGACGAGGTCGAACATGTCGCCGTGCACGACGAGGTAACGCTTGCCGTCGGCGCCTTCGTGGATCGCGTGCTCGACCACCTCGATGCCGCCGAAATGCGTGCCGTAATAGCCGCGCAGGAATTCGTCGTGATTGCCGGGGATGTAGACGAGCCGCGCGCCCTTGCGCGCCTGTCGGAGCAGCTTCTGCACCACGTCGTTATGCGCCTGCGGCCAGTACCACGACGAGCGCAGCGCCCAGCCGTCGACGATGTCGCCGACGAGATACACGGTGTCGGCCTCGTGATGGCGCAGGAAGTCGAGCAGCTTGTCGGCCTGGGCTCCGCGGGTGCCGAGATGAATGTCGGAGATGAACAGCGCGCGAAAGCGCCGCGGGACGTTGTCCGTCACGGCGCCACCTTCTTGAGGCATTGCTTCATGTCTCGGCCCATTAGCAAAGTCATGTGACAGTGAGATGACGCCCTACGCCGCCGCGCTCTGCGCCTGCGCCCGGCGAAAGCGCACCAGCGTATAGACGCCGAACGGCTTGACCTTGCGCCGCTCGATCAGTTCGGCGCCGCCGTGGGTCGAGGCCCAGTCGGCCAGGCGCTGGAACGGAAACTCCGGCCGCAGGCCGAGCTTGCGCGCCTTCTGCGCCAGCAGGCGCTCGACCGCGGCGGCAAGGCCCTTCTCCGAATAGAGATGATTGACGAGGATGATCTGGCCGCCGGGGCGCAGCACCCGCGCGCATTCCGACAGCACGCGCTCCGGATCATCGACCAGCGTAATGACGAACTGGCCGACCACGCAGTCGAACGAGGCGTCCGGATAATCCAGCGCGCCCGCATCCATCACCCGCAACTCCCTGACGAAGGGATAGCGGCCCGAGGCGAGGCGTTCGCGCGCGCGGGCGATCATCGGTTCGGAGATGTCGATGCCGGTGATCTCGGTGGTGTGGTCGTAGTCGTCGAACGACAGCCCGGTGCCGACACCGATTTCCAGGATACGTCCGCCGACCTCGTGCGCGGCTTTCGCCGCGGCGCGCCGGCCGTTGAGGAACACCGGGCCGCACAACACGTCGTAGACCGGCGCCCACTTCGCATAGGCCTTTTCCATCACGTCTCTGGCGGGATCGCGCAGCATGCACAGCCTCTCGAATCGTTGCCCCGGTCGATTTCGGGGGCGTAGCAAGGCTGTGCGACAGCGAGGCGACAGGCCGCGGCGGCCTGAGCGCTAACGCTTTCTTCTCCCCTCCCTCTTGTGGGGAGGGGTCGGGGGTGGGGGTAGCAGCGATACTGCGTTGAGAATGGCTTCCAGAACGCCATCGATATTCGTCAGCACATCGTTGTTCCAGAAGCGCAAGACACGATAGCCATCCGCTTCGAGCCGCCGCGTTCTAGCTAAATCGTTCATCCGATCGACATGCTGACTACCGTCAATTTCGACAATCAGCTTCAGCCTGTGGCTGGCAAAGTCCGCGATCTAAGGCCCGATGCGAACCTGACGCCGGAAATGTGTGGCTCGAAGTTCGAGCCGATGGCGCAAATGCCACCACAGCTTCCGCTCGGCGTCCGTCGGGGCGGCCCGCATGGAGCGCGCAAAATCGCGCTGAGGCGGCGATTTCGTTCGATCAACGGTCGCCCAGATTCGATCCCCGTCTCTCCGGCGGCCCACCATCTGGGACCCCCACCCCTAACCCCTCCCCACAAGGGGGAGGGGAACAGACTTTCCCTTTGGTCCCGGCCTTGACCCCATGACGCGCTGTCCTATCAGTGTAGTTCCTGCTTCAACTCGAGGAAAAGCCCATGGATCTTGGAATCGCCGGCCGCAAGGCCATCGTCTGTGCATCGAGCCGCGGGCTCGGCAAGGCCTGCGCCTTTTCGCTGGCGGAGGCCGGCGTCGAAGTGGTGATCAACGGCCGCGACGCCAAGACCGTCGAGGCGACCGCCGCCGAGATCGCCAAGGCGACCGGCACGAAGACCATCCCCGTCGTCGCCGATGTCGGCACGCCCGAGGGCCAGAAGGCGCTGTTCGCCGCCTGCGCGGAGCCCGACATCCTGGTGAACAACAATGGCGGCCCGCCGCCGCGCAACTTCCGCGAACTGACGCGCGAGATGATGCTGGACGGCGTCGTCGCCAACATGGTGGTCGCCGTCGAGCTGATCCAGAAGGTCATCGATCCGATGGCGGCGCGCGGCTTCGGCCGCATCGTCAACATCACCTCGAGCTCGGTGAAGGCGCCGCTCGCCGGCCTCGATCTGTCGTCGGGCGCCCGCGCCGGCCTCACCGCCTTCATGGCCGGCGTCGCCCGCACCGTCGCCGACAAGAACGTCACCATCAACTCGATCATGCCCGGCGCCTTCGACACCGACCGGCTCAAGAGCGTGCTGACCAAGTCGTCGGCGGCGAGCGGCAAGTCGTTCGACGAAGCGGCGCAGGCGCGCATCAACACCATTCCGGCGCGCCGCTTCGGCCAGCCGGAGGAATTCGGCGCCGCCTGCGCCTTCCTGTGCTCGGCGCATGCCGGCTACATCACCGGGCAGAACCTGCTGATGGACGGCGGCACCATCCCGACCGCGTTTTAAGGTCTTCCGGCTCGCACTTAAGCAAAAAGGCCGGCATCGCTGCCGGCCTTTTCTTATGCGCGCGATACCGCGCTTACTTCGTATAGACCTGCCGCACCGGCGTCGCCGGATCGTCGAAGCGATAGCGGATGCCGAGCGACACGATGTCGACATGCGCGTCGATCGAACCGGAATACGACACCGTCGTGCTCGACGACGGGTTGCCGGTGCCCGGCCCGAGCGCCACCGAGGTGTCCTTGACGAAGATGTGCGTGTAGGCCGCATCGAGCGACAGCTTCGGCGTCAGCTTGTAGGTCAGGCCGGCCGACAGCCAGAAGCGGTCGTTGTCCGGCAAGCGCGGCGTGCGCACCTGATCGACGATCGGGCTCTTCTCGAAGGCGATGCCCGAGCGCAAGGTCAGCCGCTCGTTCCAGTCGTACTCGGCGCCGAGCGAATAGAAGTAGCCGTCCTTGTATTCGAACGGGATCGTCACGGCGTTGCCGACGACCGTCGCCGGCGCGCCGGTCGAGGCGAGCGTGACCGCCGAAGTGCCGATGCGGCTCCAGTTCGACCATTCGAAGCCGGCGAGCAAGGTCCACTGCTTCGACAGGCGCTGGCGCAGACCGACGGTGACGCTGTCGGGCAGATGCAAGGTGGTTTCGACCGCGCCGGTGTTCGAGAACGGGGCGGCGAAGATGCCGCCGGCCGGCAGCGTCAGCGTGCCGTCGGCCTTCTGGTTGATCGCCGAGCGATAGCCGATGCCGATCGTGGTGGTCGGCGTCGGCGTCAAGGTCACGCCGGCGACGAAACCGTAGCCCCAGCCGTTGAGCTGGAGGTTGGAGGTATTGGTCAGCGACGCCAGGCCAGTGACGCCGGCATTGTTGACCGGCAGACCGCTGGTGAACCCGGCGGTGGCGTATTGGATCTGCACGCCGGCGCCGAAGCTGATCCAGTTGTTCAGCTCGAAAGCGACAGTCGGCGTGAAGTTGTAGGTCCGCAGGAAGGTGTTTTCCGCGTAGGTGCGGCCCGCCCAGCGGTCCGGGAAGCTGACGCTCAGACCGAACGGCGAGTTGATCGACATGCCGAGCC
This sequence comes from Pseudolabrys sp., assembly GCA_026125895.1. GTDB lineage: Bacteria > Pseudomonadota > Alphaproteobacteria > Rhizobiales > Xanthobacteraceae > Pseudolabrys. The sequence continues at coordinate 433,637 of JAHCKG010000001.1, forward strand.
AGAGGCGCTCGGTCGCCTGCCAGGAGAAGTAGCCGGCCGGGACGACCGCGTCGTCGCCCGAATCGCCGGCCGCGCCGAACGCGGCGAAGGTGCTGGTGGCATTCGGCGAGTGCGACGCATAGGGCATGATGCCGGTGAAGATCTGCTCGAATTGCAGACCCTTCTGCTGCGTCATCGTCGCCGGGTTCCAGAACATCGACGACAGCGCGCCGCCGGCGGCGATGCCGGCAAACGAGGCGCCCTGCCCGTAGGCGCTCTGCTCACGCAGCGCGAAACCACCGGCATTGGCCGCGGCGGTCGCCGCCATCAACAGGCCGACGCTGGCGCCGCTCAGCAGTAGTGCTCTGATCCGACCCTTGACCCTGGTCATTCGCCGTCCCCCGTCCATGCGCGCCTGTTTGGTGGCGCTTTCGTGAGCAACATCGTGACGAGACTCGGAATGACTGGCAACGCGTTCGTGGCGCGGCGACCACATCTACAACGCTTTCCCGCCACATAATTCGCCGCTGTGACTTGGCCGCCACAGCCGATGGAACTCGGCGATAACCGGGCGCTGTCGCCCATTACAAAGGAAACATTGGAGAAGCCGCGCGCCGATCGGCGCTGCTGCGCCGCAGCAATTCGGCCGGCGTGTCAGCGTTTTCTGAACGGCCAGGCGAGCTGCTGGAGGAAGCCCGGGGGCATCTCTTCCTGGATGCCGATATCGACCGGCGGGCGATAATCGCGGGCGTTGTAGAACGTACCGAACACGTGGTCCCACAGCATGATGTTCTCGGAGTAGTTCTTGTTGCCCTCGCGCAGGTCCTTGCTGTGGTGCCAGCGGTGCAGCTCCGGCGTATTGAACCACCACGACAGCGGCCCGAACTTCATGTCGACGTTGCAATGCGTGAGCATGCCGACGAAGGCGGTGATGGCGGAGAGCCAGATCAGCACTTCCATCGGCGCCCCTAACGCCAGCAGGATCGCCATGCCGATGGCGATGCTCTTGAAGCTGTCGACGAAATGGAAGCGCCCGGTGTTGACGATCCAGAGCCGCGTCACGCTGTGATGCACGGCGTGGAAGCGCCACAGCCACGGCCATTCATGCGCGATGCGGTGCGCCCAATAGAGACCGAACTCGGCGGCGGCGATGGCGAGGCAGACCTGAATCCACATCGGCCAGCTGCGCGGCCAGAGGCCATAGCCCGGCTCGGCCGCCGGCGTCACATAGGTCGAGATGCCGATGACGGCAGAGAAGATGACCGCCGCCTGCACCACGCCCTTGCTCGTCAGCGTGTGGGCGATGTTGGCGAAGGTCTGGCCGTCATTCTCGTTCCACACGCGCTCGTGCGGCATCACCTGCTCCAGCGCGTAGAGGCACAGCGCCAGAATGAGATAGGCGATGTTGAAGAACAGCGCCGGCATGTCCACCGAGAAGCCGTAGGCCATGATGGCGGTGCAGATCGCCAAAAGGCCCGGCCAGGCGAGCCAGGCAATAGCGGTGCGGACGGGGCTGGTCGGCGCGGCGGGAAGGATCGAGTCGGACATGGCGGGAATTTAGTGCGCGGCTCTTGGCAGCGCCAGACTGTTCAGACTCCGCGGCGCCAAGACATATCCGTCAAGCCGCCGCGGCTAGCTTGGCTTCATATTCTTTGGCGCGTTGCTGCAGATCCCTGGACAGGTCGGTAGCCCCTCGGCCGATTGCTTCATTCGCGAACCGCACGATCTCGGCCTCGATGGCGACTTGCTTTTCGATCTTCTGATTTTCGAACATCCATCGAGCGACTTCGGCCCAATCCCAGAGCGGGCTCCCCGAAGTCACCCGGGCGACCGGAGCAGGAAAATCCTTGCCTCGATCACCCTTGTGGTAGTGGGTCATTGCGCCGCGGGTCAAACCTGTTCGCGCCGATATCTCGGACAGGCTGACAAGAGGGTCTGGTTCGACGCGATCGACTTTCGCGCCGGCCCTGCTGACGGCTTGCACGGCGCTTGAAATCGCAGCCTCCAGCGAGTCGGCGCCACGCGTGAAATCAACGATTGTGTGTCCCTTCTGAAATGACACTGTCGCGTCGTCACATCCCGCATCGAAAAAACGGGCTTCAAAATCGTCCGCCTGAGGATCAAGTCCGGAAGCGACGATACTGAATTCAAACTTCTTCATCGGATGCCTTCGGATTTTGATGCGGGCAGCGATCCACGGCTCGCTTGATGTTCTTGGCATGATCGCCGGCGTCTCGCGGCGTGCTGAAAACTCCGACCTGTCAACCGTCGCGATCGGCGTGAGGACAATAAAGTCGACCCCAATGACCCTGCTTCTGCCAACGCCAGTTCCTGGATTCAGCGTATGCGACGGCCTCTTCGACCTCTTTTTTGGGATGACGAGGCCTATCAGCCATCTACTTTACCCCATTTAGTAATAGTGTAAACAGATGTCAACACTATTAACTCCGTCTCCGTTGCGACGCGGTTAATGGTCTAAGTATCTGATCATAAAACTATATCTAAGAGTACTTGATTGTCTCGCCAGGCACAACCACAAGGCGAGGCGGGCGAAGGGCTGGAGCGGTCATCGACAGACCGGCCCCTACACCAGCCCGCTCTCCCGCCGCTCGAACACCTGCGCCACGAACTGCGGGTAGAGGCTCGCCAGCTGCGGCGCCACTTTCTCCCGCATCAGCCTGAGCGTCTCGTCGCTCGGCGCCGGGGTCTGCGGCACAGTCTCCGGCCGGTCGAAGTCGAAGCCGGTGTGCTCGATCACCTCCTCGACCGTATGGCCGGGGTGCACGCTCAGAAGCGTGAAGCGGCCATTGGCGAAGGAGAACAGGCAGCGGTTGGTGATCAGCGCGACCGGGCCGCCGGTGCGGTGGACGTTCGGCTCGCTCATGCCCGCCGCGCTGATGAAATCGACCTTGGGCACGAGCGTGCGGCGCGAATGCTCGGTGCGGAACAGGATCACCTTCGGCACGACGTAATAGAGATAGGCCGAGCCGTAGGAGCCGGGAAAGCGCACCTTGGGATGATCATGCGCGCCGATCTCGACGAGGTTGATGTTGCCCTGCCCGTCGATCTGGCCGCCCGACAGGAAGAACACGTCGATGCGGCCCTGCCCGGCGCAGTCGAACAGCTCGCGGCCGCCGTCGGTCCAGAACGTGTTCTTCGAACTGCCGAGCAGCGACACATAGGGCCGGCCTTTCCCGCGCTCGCGCGCCAAGAGCGCCGCGGTCGCCGGAATCGGCGAGGCATTGCCGACGGCGACGTGACGCACGTCGCCGATGTAGTTGGCGATCTGGTCGGCGAGCAGTTCTTCGGGGAGGAAGTCGGTCATCATCACTCTTTGCTTTGTCGCCCCCGCGAAGGCGGGGGCCCATAACCCCTGCGCTATCGAGAGGTCACGGCGTATGGGTCCCCGCCTTCGCGGGGACGACGAGTTCAGGCGGTCTGCTTCGCGTCGACATACTTCGCGACATACTCCCTAAACCCCTCCTCGCTCGCCGCCATCTGCGCATACAGCTTGAGGTGCTCGATGTCCGCCTTGTAGGTGTCCGGCAGCGGCAGCGGCCAGGCGCCGTTCTCGGCGACCGCGATGGCATCGACATAGAAACCCGGCAGCGTGCCCGCGGCGTAAAGCGGATCGTCGAGCAGATTGCGCTTTTCGATCTTCTCGACGGTGACGACGGTGCGCCTCGCGGCATGCGCCATGGTGACGAGTTCGCGCTGGCGGCCGATCCAGACATTGCCGTGCTCGTCGGCCAGCGGCGCATGAAACAGCGCGACGTCCGGCGTGATCGCGGGCAGGAGCACGATCGGATCGGCTTGATTGGATCCTTGGCCGAACGGTGAATCGATCACCTTCCAGTCGTCGCGGTATTTGAGCACGTCGGAGCCGATCAGACCGCGCAGCGGCATGAATGGTACGCCCTTCTCCGCCGCCTGCAATGCGGCGTGCAGCGCCGGACAGGTGGCGTCCTTCATCTTGATGGCGCCCTTGAGCACCGCCTGCGTAAAGCGCGGCGCCGGCCCGAGTTCGCCGAGGCTGACGGCGCTGGTCTCCAGCGTCGCCACGCAGCCGGCGCCGATCAGCATGTCCGCCTGCATCGACGAGGTCGGCAGCGCCACGAGGTGCAGGTTCCTGATGCCGCGGCGGATCAGCGCCCGCGTCGCCGCCATCGGCACGCCGCAGACCTCGCGCGGCACCACCAGCATGATGCCGTCGGTAATGGCCGACAGCGCGTCGTCGAGGGGTTGCACGAGAGACATCGCCGGCTCCTGCCCACTGCGCCGCGGCCCATCGCGTGGGCCGCCGCTTAAAAGTCATGGCAACCTTGCGATTGCCAAGTCCATCTTGCCATGTCCAATGAATTCTGCGACGCCGTCAGCCGCATGACCACCTTGCAGCAGAAGCTCGCCGCCGGCCGTTTCGTCATCACCGCGGAGATCACGCCGCCGGTGTCGTTCGACCGCGCCGATCTCATCGCCAAGGCGGCGCCGCTCAAGGGCCTGGCCGACGCGGTCAACGTCACCGACGGCGCCGGCGCCCGCCCGCACATGGGCGCGCTGTCGGCGGCGGCGATCCTCAAACAGGAAGGCATCGAGCCGATCCTCCAGCTCACCTGCCGCGACCGCAACCGCATCGCGCTGCAGAGCGAATTGATGGGCGCGGCGGCGAGCGGCGTCGACAACTTGCTGATCCTGCGCGGCGACGATCCGTCGGCCGGCGACCAGCCCGACGCCAAGCCGGTGTTCGATCTCGACGCGAGGGGCCTGCTCGAGACCGCACGCCGCCTGCGCGATGCCCATGAACTGCCGAGCGGCCGCAAGGTCGCCGGCACCGCCCGCTTCCTGCTCGGCGCCGCCGACTCCCCGATCGACCCGCCGGCCGGCTGGGAGCCCAAGGGCCTCGCCGCCAAGGTCGCCGCCGGCGCGCAGTTCGCGCAGACCCAGTTCTGCATGGATGCCGGCATCGTGCAGCGCTACATGGCGCGGCTCGCCGAGCACGGGATCGCCGACAAGCTCAAGGTCATTATCGGCATCGCGCCGCTGCGTTCGGCGAAGTCGGCGCGCTGGATGAAGGACAAGCTCTACGGCACCATCATCCCCGACGCCATCGTCGAGCGCCTCGACCGGGCCGCCGACCCGGCCGCCGAGGGCCGCGCCATCGCCGTCGACCTGATCGGCGACCTTGCCGCCCTTGCCGGTGTTGCCGGTGTTCACATCATGGCGCCGAACAACGACGAGGCGGTGCCGGACGTCATCCGCGCCGCCCGCGCGAGCGTGAAACGGCTGGCCTGACGGCGCGCCGGCGCTCTTGCTCGCCGCCTTGCGCCATCGCATAGTCCCGCCCCTCGCCCTTTCGGCCAGACAACAAATTGAATTCCAGGGAGATCGTCTTATGAAGCTCGTCCGCTACGGCGCCGCCGGCCGCGAAAAACCCGGCATCATCGGCGAGGACGGCAAGATCCGCGACCTGTCGCGCGTCGTGAAGGACATCGACGGCGCCATGCTCGCCTCGGGCGGTCTCGCCAAGATCAAGAAGCTGAACCTTTCCCGCATGAAGCCGGTCGCCGGCAAGCCGCGCCTCGGCCCCTGCCTCGGCAACGTCAAGAACTTCGTCGCCATCGGGCTCAACTACTCCGACCACGCCGCCGAAGCCGGCCTGCCGGTGCCGAAGGAGCCGGTGATCTTCTGGAAGCACACCTCGTCGATCTGCGGCCCGAACGACGACACCATCATCCCGAAGGAATCGCTCAAGCTCGACTGGGAAATCGAACTCGGCATCGTCATCGGCAAGCGCGCGCGCTATCTCGACAAGGCGAAAGCCAAGGACGCCATCGCCGGCTACTTCCTCGCCAACGACGTCTCCGAGCGCAACTTCCAGATCGAGCGCTCCGGCGGCCAGTGGGGCAAGGGCAAGAGCTGCGAGACCTTCGGGCCGATCGGCCCGTGGTTCGTCACCAAGGACGAACTGAAGAACGCGCAGAACCTCAACATGTGGCTCGACGTCAACGGCGAATCCCGCCAGCGCGGCAACACCAAGACCATGGTGTTCGATTGCGAGTTCATCGTCTGGTACTGCTCGCAGATGTTCGTGCTCGAGCCGGGCGACATCATCATCACCGGCACGCCGCCGGGCGTCGGCCTCGGCATGAAGCCGAACCCGCAGTTCCTCAAGGCGGGCGACGTCGTCACCCTCGGCATCGACGGCCTCGGCGAGCAGAAGCAGAAGATCGTCGCGTTTAAGAAGTGACTCTTCTCCCCTCCCCCTTGTGGGGAGGGGTCGGGGGTGGGGGTCGTTGCTGATCGCAATCACCCCCACCCCGACAGCTTCGCTGTCGACCCTCCCCACAAGGGGGAGGGTAAGAAAGAAAAAACAAAACCCCGGGCGATGAGCCCGGGGTTTTTGCATGCGGAGCAGACACCGGAATGTTGACCCATCTCAAGGGCCCGCCCGGCGAAATCGTCAGACTTGCAATAGAAGGAAAACGTGACCGGCGCGGCCGGACCCGGAGAGCCACCATGCTCGAATACGACGTCGTCGCAAAGCGCATCGATGCACACGGCAGCGCGGCCCACTGTAAGGACGCCGAGATCATCCTCGACACCGACGTCAACGGCCGCGCGGACGCTTTCAATCCGGCCGAGTTATTGCTCGCCGCCATCGCCGCTTGCATGATCAAGGGCATCGAGCGCATCGCACCGATGACTCATTTCACGTATCGAGGCGTACAGGTTCGCCTGCATGGCGTGCGGCAGGACTCGCCGCCCTTCATGGCGTCGATCAGCTACGAGCTGATCGTCGATACCGATGAGGACGATCGCCGGCTCGAGTTGATGCACACCAATGTGCGGAAGTACGGCACTGTCTCGAACACCGTGGCGGCGGCGACCAAGCTCGAAGGCCGGATCGTTCGCGCCAGCAAGGCATGAAGCCGACCCCCGCAGTTCCTCAAAGCCGCGACGTCGTCACCCTCGGCATCGACGGCCTCGGCGAGCAGAAGCAGAAGATCGTCGCGTTCAAGAAGTGACCGGCGCATAGCGCCGGTCATCCCCGCGCAGGCGGGGATCCAGCACTTAGATGCAAAACCCCGGGCGATGAGCCCGGGGTTTTTGTTGGCGTCGCCCCCCCTCACCACCGCCTCGCCAAAATCCCCTTCGGCACCACCGGCCCGTCCCAGAAGCTCCTGATCCGCGGCCCGTCTCCTTCCCCGCGCTTCGTCAGCTCCGTCACCGCCCAGACCAGCGCATCCAAGCGATCCGGCGAGGCGCCGCCGGACAGCCCGCCCAAACCGAAGTCGCACATCTCGTCCTCGAGCGCGGGAAAGCCGGCGCCGACATGTTTGACCTTGCCTTGCGCATACATCGCCGCCACCGGCTCGGCGCGCAGATACTTGCCGCGCGTCGCATGCACCTGCTTGACCGGCACCGTGCGATCGATCTGCCGCAGCACCGCCTTGACCATGTCGCCGCCCTGGTTGACCTCGGCGACGATGGCGTCGGCCTCGAGCCGCCGATACAAGGCGACCGCGCGCGAGGCCCAGCCATCCGGCGACACGCCCTGCACCGTCGCATCCTCGAGCACATAGACGATGCCGCCCTCGGCGATGCCGGCGGCGACGATGCCGCAGGCATCGGCCCCGGCGCGCGACGACGCAGGCGGATCGAGACCGACGACGATGCGCAGCAGCTTGAATTGCTGCGGCGGCGCCACATCGACGCGGCACGCCTCGATCACATCGCGCGACCACAGCGCATCGTTGCGGTCCTCGATGATCTCGCCGTCGATCTCCTGCCGCCCGAGCCGTGTGCCGGCATAGCGGCCGATCACCGCTTCGATGAAGTCCGGCGACAGATGCGCGGCGTTGGCGTGCGTCGCCGCGCGCGTCACCGCGGTGCGCGGATCGGTGACGAGGCGCTTGATCAGCGCGATCGGCCGCGGCGTCGTGGTGACGAGCTGGCGCGGCCGCGGACCGAGGCGCAGGCCGAATTGCAGATTGTCGAAGGTCTCGTCCGGCGCGCGCCACTTGGCGAGTTCGTCGCACCAGGCGGCGTCGAACTGCGGCCCGCGCAGTTGCTCGGGATCGTCGGCCGAGAACGCGGTGGCGACCGCGCCATTCGGCCATTCCAGCCGCCGCCGCGACGACATCCACACCGGCCGCTCGCCGCGCGGGCAATGCGCGAGAATGCCAGACGGCCCCTCGATCATCACCTCGCGCGCGTCATGCGCCGTCTCGCCGACCAGCGCGATGTTGAAGGCGCGGCTCTCGGCATAAGGCGCCGCGCCGGAGGCCTGCGCGCGCACCCATTCGGCACCTAACCGCGTCTTGCCGGCCCCGCGGCCGCCCAGCATCAGCCAGGTGGTCCAGGGCCCGCCATTGTTGGCGAAAGCCGGCGGCTCCTGATGGCGATGCGCGAGCGTGATGAAGTCCTCGTTAAGCGCCGTCAGCCGTTCCGGCGGCAGCGTCCTGAGCATCTCCAGCGTCGGCGCGGCTCGCGATGAACGCGTCAATGCGGCGCGCAAGGTCGATACGGATGTCATCGATGTTCTCCGGAATGGTGGTGTCCAGATGGCTCGCCGCGTCGGGCTGTTGCGCGGCTGCCATCAGCGGCAGGCGCAGGCGCTGCAGCTTCTGCAAGGTGTCGGTCAGTGAGGTCAGCGTGCGCGCCGTGCTCTCGGCCTCGCGCATGGGATGCGGCACGCCGTGCAACTGCGCGCGCATGGCTTCGAGCTCGGCAATCTCCTTGAGAACGAGCGCTTCGATGCGGGCGATCGCTTCGATACTGACGCTCGCCGGCGCGTCGGCGTGAGCGGCCGCGAGTTGCTCCGCCTGGACGAGAAGCCGCGCCGCCACCGGCAACTGTTTCGGCGCCATGCCGAAACGCACCCAACCGAGGCGCTGCGCCAGCCGCCGCAGGCTGCCGGGGTGAATGCGAAAGTCCGCGGCAATGGCGGCGATCGGCTCATCGGTCTGTTCGTAGCGGTGACGGCCGTTGGCCAGGAGTTCGGTGGAATAGGTCTTGGGCACCGAGACGACGCCGCCGCGCTTGCGCCTGGGCGCGGGTACGGGCGACGGCATCGCGACCCGCTTGGAACCAGGCTTACCTTTGAGCTTCGGCACACTCTTCTCTCCCCTCCTCCCACGCGCCCTTCGCTTGGTGGGGAGGGCACAGGCGGCCTTTGGCCGCCGTTCTTTGCCAATAGAAACGCCGATGCGACGCATCGGCTTGGGGTGGGGGGACTTCTTCGGCGCGCGCAAGGATGCGCGCCGCGCGGACACGCGGGTTCGTTTCGCCATGACGGCGCTCCTGATGGTTGACGGGTGGGTGTGCTTGAAAAAGCGAAAACGGCCGGCCCGGGAGCGAAAAGGCTTTCTCCGGGCGCAGATCGCGAGCGTGCAGGAAAACTACCCTAGGAGCGTCACGCTGTCAAGGACTATGGTCCGCACTTTCGCTACCGCCTTCAGATACCGCCGTCAATGAATTGGCTAACCAGCGGCTGGACGAACCGTCGCTCTAGTTCGCCAATATGACGGTGCCTGAGATCGACGAATGCTGGAAAATCACCAGCCATCAGAGCGCCCATTGCCTCATCGGGAATTGCGTGCTTCCTGCGAAGCGGCTCATCAATTAGTCCTGCCAATAGCGCTTCCCTGAACGCAGCTGCATAAGCCGGGTGCACCAGAAATCGGTTCCCTGGACTTGCATATGTATCCCGCTGCCCTTTCGACCAAGGCAAAATCTGAACGAGCCCTTTCCTTCCGGCATCCGCCAAAATCTGACTGCCCTCTCGGTCGGGGCCGAGCTGGTCCTGTATCGCCGCCAGCCGAAAAGCGAAGGCCTTTGCCCTTGCCGCTCTAAAATCAAATGTTTGGCGTAGCGGCTTCACTTCAAAAGGTCGTTGCCAAGTCCACTTTGGCCTTCCTGTCCGCAACATCTCCCTCATATCACCAAGCACAACTCGCACGCGATCGCCGCTCATGCCAGCAAATAATTCCCCGTACGTCGTCATCCAGAACCATGAGATAATCAATTCTTGCAAATTATTGTCAGGGTCAGGGCTTAGTCGGAACGCCTCCGCCAAAATGACTACTTGCAACGAATACGGCACCAAGTCCGGGGATGGCACTCCACAACGCGACCAGAGAAATTCCGCAGCGCGCCTAAGAGAGTATCCCACCTCTTGCACTACGGCACGGCGAACGCGAAGCTTATCACTCAGCTCCTGTGCATTCGTTTTATAGACATCAAGACCAAACGCTGCCTTGCAGGCTTTCAAAATCGGGTCTTCATCCAGCTCAGCCCACCCTACGGGAGCCAGCAGCTCGCGACGAAGCTCGCTGAACTTCCTCCGCAAATCGAAATGGTCGGACCATGTGAGCGCATGCACCATATGCGCCTCACTCATCCGAGCCCCCTGGCTGTTGATACGTTGAAAAGTACGTGTCGCCATATCAACATCATCAGTGGTAATCGGAATTATTGGAATTTTGTAGTCGCGAAACGACCTCGCAATTTCGTCGGATGCTTCGATTAAGTGCTCACTATCGGGACCAGATAATTCCCGTTGAAACCGCAATAGAGCCACACTGTTGAATACAAGATGAAGCGGCATTAACCGAGCATCGTCCTCAGCATCTTCGCGGATTACAAACTCTTTAGTCGTCAAGTCATAGAATACCTCGAAATCCCTAGAGATAGCCCCAGCGCCGTCATCGAAGACCTCATCAACCTCCTCAATTTCAAATAGGTCAACAGGAGCCGTCCGCACCGGTCTGTGCAGCGCACCGTATAGAGTGGAAAGCCGCTGAACCCCATCCAACAAATATTGTCTTGTGGTCCCTTCGGGTGGCAAAGACAGAAAGTGTGGGCCTAACTGGCGATAGCACTCAATGGTCGCATGCGCGGTGCGCCAGACCATGATGGCGCCGATCGGGATTCCATCCCGTATACTGACCAACAATTCTCGTCGTCGATCCCAGTCCCAGACCAGCGGGCGCTGGAACCGAGGCACCTGAATCAGCCCGCTATTAATTTCCTCGAGCAATTGAGAAAGGAATTGAACGTGAGGATCGCTGTAGAAGCTTGGAGCCGCGCGCATTTCGCTCACCTAATCAATGCGATCAAGCCCCGTCACAACAGGATTGACCTCTTGCCAACCGCCGTCTCGCTTGAGATCAGCCTCAGTTACGGCCTCAGTTGCGAATAGAGCCCCAATCTTCTTCCCAAACCCGACGTGCAACAACTGAACCACGCCTTGAGGCAGCCCGTTGAAAAGCGCTCCCGCACCGGGCGGCGGCCTCTTTTCGTCCCCTTTGAACCCCTCTTTAAAATTGTAGTGACTCCTCTGAACATCAGAAAGACTAAGCAACGCTAAGTAGCCTTTCTCGCGCGCTCGTCGATCCTCATATGCCCAGATCCTTAGTGCGTTCTTTGTGAGATAGTTTTCAATATTGCGCCTCTGCAGTCTGTAGTATGGCACACTCGCATTTTTGCATTTTTCTTCCAGCAACGCAGATTGCGCACTGGGATTTCCAGGTTGCAACGCATCACTATCAAACATTATCCAATTATGAAGTACACCTCGCCGGCCTTCATTGGCAATCTCAGATACTCGCCTCGGCATCGAGGTTATGCCTCCGCCATTGTCTACCACAATCGAGCCTTCTCGTATTCGAGCACTTAGAAACTCGCGTTGATTACGTGTGGCCATGCAAAAAAGGAAATCACGATCGGAAACTTGATCTTCTAGCAGAATACGAAAAGGTTTTTGCAAGCAGTCAATCGCTTCATTCACCGATACGATAGGAATTGGCGCATTCCAGTTTTCTTCATATGCCGAGACATGAATTGCGCGCTCGGCAGGCTCTAGAGCTTCTCGACGATATCCGGATTCGATCGTCTCCTTCCATTTTTGGCGATGGCGTGGCTGCAGTCCTTCCAACCAGCCCAAGAATTTTTCATTACGATCATCTTCGATTAAGAGATGATGCCTTCTGCTGATTGCGGCGTGCAGCAACGCGTCTAGAGCCGCCGTATCACACTCATCGTGAAAGACGTCAATTCGAACGGTCACCCTCATTATTACGACTGCGCATCCCTGCTCAAAACAAGTTCACGGGCTTGTTCGTTAGCTTCTGCAAAAACATCTGGTGGCCACGCGTCACCTTTTGGTCGTCCAAGCTCATCAAATTCTACGCGATCAACAATCGAGGTGCCCTGGGTCGATTGCCGGACCCAGTAAACAACCACAGCGTCAGGTGCCAACTCCTTCTTGACAATTGCAAGCTGAACAGCAAGCAGAAAATTCTCAGAGTGCGTTTCCACGAGCATTTTCAGCGGGACCGATCCGGCGGCCACCCTGCAGAAGAGGCGAGCAAGATCTGAATGGGCGGACGGATGCAAATGAAGCTCGGGGTGCTCGAAACTTAATATTGGATGCGAACCCAGCTGACCATGTTTAGCCAGCAATAAAAGACCAACAACGGGCAGCATCTGCCCCATACCCTCGCCAGTATCCATTATTTCCATTTCAACTGCAGGGCCATCCGACGGACTCAGCACACAAGAAAACAGCTCCTTTCCTGCAAAGGAGCCCTTACGAATATTCAATCGATGACGCGTTGCCTCCTCGAACCACTGCGAAACATCATTTAGGACCCGTCCACCGGTTATCTCGTCATACGCCAAGAGTTGGGTGACGCCCGTGCCGTCTGCCTCGATGCGGTTCGCTCCGCCGCTGAATACTTCATGTCGGGGCGGCGGAACGCGAAGCGCCTGAAGCCAATGAAGACTCTCCGCCGTTCGCTGAAGAATTTCAGCGAGCGCCTCAAAACATACGGAGACTACTGAAGGAGTTCGCTGACTTACGATCTCCGGAACTAAGCCACGAAACCGCAAATCTAAATCGTGTTCGCTCGATCTTCCGTTCAGCAACAGCTGATAACGCGCCGAAACGAAATCATCGATTGGAAGCCCCGGTACCCAGAGAGCGGAGACGACGTCTCCGGTGCGGCGATTAATGATCGAAATCCTCTCAATGACCTGCGTTCTAAATTCCGGGAGATCGCGAATCTCGTATCTTGCTGAGTGAACCAGTTCATCATCCCACTTCAAGCCAATGGACAGAACTGGGCTGCTGGTGAATTTTGATTTGAGGTCTGCAAAGCTCCCACCGCGGACTGCAGTGGATTGGATGGCAAGTGGGCATTGCTTGCTTAATAAAATTGAGTCTCGGATCAGCGGCAACAGCTGCAAGAGCGCGCTTTTTCCTGAGCTGTTGTATCCAAACAAAAGCGTCAAGGGGCGCAGATCAACCTCAGAAAGATCCAAGAACCCGCGGTAGTTTTCTGCGGAGAAGCCCGATAGCATTGTTGTCCACTTCCTTGCCCTTGGAGTTTGCATTAACCTACTTCGGTAAGACGCATCTTGCAATTTTCCTATCGTCGAAGTGCCGTGTTTAGGCCGTGTGTCTTAGCTTGGTTCTCCCAACCGATCGGAAGGATCTCTAGGCCAACCCAACACAAAAAAGGCCGGGGATTCTCCCCGGCCCTTCTTCATATCCGAAGCGCGTTCTGCGCCCGAAGCCTGCTCGTGAGGCGCAAAGCCTCAGAAGCGATAATTCAGACCGGCGCGAACGAGGTGCGACTTGAAGGTCACGTCGTTGCCCGGCGTGCCGCCCGAGACGCTGCCGAGATCGGCATAGAGATATTCGAGCTTGGTGGTCCAGTTGGCGAAGATGGCGTATTCGACGCCGCCGCCGACGGTCCAGCCGAGCTTGCCCTTCGACCAGTCCGAGCCGACCGCCGGGGTCGCCTTGATGTTGCCGTAGGCCGCGCCGCCCGTGATGTAAGGCAGCCAGCGGTCCCAGCCGGCGTAGCCGATGCGGCCGCGGCCGGTGCCGAACCAGGTCAGCTTGGTTTCGCAGCCCGCGCCGGTGCACACGCCGGTGCCGCCCGAGTCGGTGCCCTTCATGCCGCTGTACTGGAAGTCGGCTTCCAGGCCCCAGACCCACATGCCGGTCTGCAGGTTGTAGCCGAGCTGCACGCCGCCGATGAAGCCCTTCGGCTTGGTCGAACCGGTGCCGCCGGCGCCCGACCAGTCGGACTTGCCGAAGCCGTAGCCGGCGTTGAGACCGGCGTAGAAGCCGGTCCAGTTGTAATAGCTCGGCGCGTAGACCGGGGCCTTGTAGGACGGACGCGGCAGGTCGGCGGCGAACGATGGCGCTGCCATCGCCGCAACGAACAGGCCGATCGACATCGTCATCGATAGACGCTTCATCGGGAAGTCTCCTGAGTTAGCCAATCCAGGAACTGAAACTGGTACTGGCGCTGAACCGTGTGGGCCGCGGCCGGGCATCCGGTGCGGGCCAGCCCCCCTGGCTGGCGAAAGGCGCATACGCGTTGAATTGCCGCGTATGGTTAATAGACATGGACCAGGAGTGGTTAAGGGCCAGTTAAGTGAGAAACCCGACTTGTTTATTTTGCCGGCGCTGCGCGCACCGGATTACCGCGCGGCGTTGTTTATTCGTAAAAAACAAACAGCGCCGGCGGTGAGGCCGGCTTTGCCCTCGCCGTCATGCCCCGCGAATGCGGGGCATTCAGTGCTTGCGTGAACACCGCTCAATGCTGGATCGCCCGCTTTCGCGGGCGATGACGTCACAAACGCTGCCCCGCAATGACCGGCAGAATTCAGCCGACCCGCGCGCCCAGCACCGCCTCGATCGACACCCGCGACCAGTCCGACACGCGCGTGCGGAAGACCTTGTAGGATGAGTGCACCTTGGCGGTGGCGGCGTCCTTGGCGGCCATGTCGGCAAGCACGGCGTCGGCCTCCTTGCGCGCGGCGGCGACGAGGTCGGCCGGGAAAGCGGTGAGCTTGACGTTGTGCTGCTTGATCATCACGCCGAGCGCCTCGGCGTTGAGCCGCTCCATCTCGGCGAGCGCGTAGCCGGCCTCGACGGCGCAGGCATGGGCGACGATCGCCTTGAGGTCCGCCGGCAAAGCCTCCCACGCTTTGAGCGACACGATGGCCTCGCCGGTGCCGTTCGGTTTGTTGAAGCCGGGGTAATAATAGAACGGCGCGACGCGGTAGAGGCCGAGCGCGATGTCGGTGCCGGGGCCGACGAATTCGGCGCCGTCGATGACGCCGGATTGCAGCGAGGTCAGGATCTCGGCCGGCGGCGTCGTCTGCGGCGTGGCGCCGAGTCGGCGATAGACTTCGCCGCCGAGGCCGAGCGAGCGCAGCTTGAGGCCGCGCAGTTCGTCGAGGCTTTTGACCTCGCGGCGAAACCAGCCGCCCATGCAGACGCCGGTATTGCCGCCCATGAACGGCTTGACGCCGAACGGCTTGTACAGTTCGTCCCAAAGCGCCTGGCCGCCGCCGGCGTCGATCCAGGCGACGTGCTCGGCCGGCGTCAGGCCGAACGGCACCGTGGTGAAGAACACCGCGGCCGCCATCTTGCCCTGCCAGTAGAACGCCGCGGTGTGGCCCATCTCGGCAACGCCGGAGCCTACGGCCTCGAGAACGCCGAAGGCCGGCACGACCTCGCCCGCGGCGGAGACGGTGATGTCGAGGCGGCCGTTCGACAATTCGCGGATGCGGCTCGCGACGCGCTCGGCCGACATGCCGGGCCCCGGCAGGCGCTTCGGCCAGGAGGTGACCATGCGCCACTTCACGCTTTGCGCGCGGGCGATCGACGGCGCGGCCAGCGCGGCGGTGGCGGCGAGCGTGGTGCCGAGGGCGAACTGGCGGCGGGTCGTCATCGCTGACTCCAGGTTTTGTAGAAATGATTGAGCGGGCCGTGGCCGTGGCCGACCTTGAGTTGGTCGGCGGCGGCGATGGCGGCCGTGACGTAATCCTTGGCGGCGCGCACGGCGTCAGTCAGGCTCATGCCCTTGGCGAGATTGGCGGCGATGGCGGAGGACAAGGTGCAGCCGGTGCCGTGCGTGTTTTTCGTATCGATGCGCTTGGCCGCAAGCCGCGTCACCGCGCCGCCGCTGTCGATCAGCAGATCGACCGCCTCATCGTTTTTGCCGTGACCGCCCTTGATCAGCACCGCGCGCGGGCCAAAGGCGAAGATGTCGCGCGCCTGCGCTTCCATCTCCTGCTCGGTGCGCGCGATGGGCTTGCCGGTCAGCACAGCGGCTTCCGGGAGATTGGGCGTGACGATCTCGGCGAGCGGCATCAGCTCGCCGCGCAGCGCGCCGGCGGCGTCCTCGGCGAGCAGCCGGTCGCCCGAGGTCGCGACCATCACGGGGTCGAGCACGATGTGTTTCGCCTGCCGGCGGCGCAGCTCGGCGGCGACGACGCGGATGGTCTCGGCGCGCGACAGCATGCCGATCTTGACCGCCGCGACATCGAAATCAGAAAAAATCGCTTCGAGCTGCGCCGCGATGAACACCAGCGGCACATCGTGAATGGCAGAGACGCCCTGCGTATTCTGCGCGGTCAGCGCCGCGATCACCGATGTGCCGTAAACGCCGTTGGCGGCGAAGGTCTTGAGGTCGGCCTGGATGCCAGCGCCGCCGCCGCTGTCCGAACCGGCAATCGTCAGCGCGATCGGAGTCACGCCGTGCCTCGCTTCTTCAGCGCGGCATCGACGGCGCCGCGCAGCTCGCCGGCCGCTGCCGCGGGGTCCTTGGCCATCGACAAGGCGGAGATCACCGCGACGCCGTCGGCGCCGGCGGCGACGACATCCGCGGTGTTCGCGGTGTTGATGCCCGCGATGGCACAAATCGGCATCCCGGCTTTGCGCGCGCGGATGGCGGCGGCGATTTCGCGCAGGCCGCCGGTGCCGATCGGCGCCGCCGTGTTGTCCTTCGAGGTCGTGGCATAGACGCCGCCGATGGCGACATAGTTGAGCAGATCGAGCGGCGCGGCGGCCGCCTCCTCCATCGACTTGATGCTCAGCCCGATGATCGCCTCGGGTCCAAGCAGGCGCCGCGCATCGGCGGTCTCCATGTCGTCCCAACCGATATGGACGCCCTGCGCCCCCGCGGCGAGCGCCACATCGACGCGATCGTTGATGAGCAAAGGCGTGCCGCGCGGTTTCAAGACCGCTGCGATATCCCGCGCCTCCTCGACCATCACCCGCGTCGAGCCGTGCTTGTCGCGCAACTGCACCAGCGTCACGCTGTCGGCGATGAGCGCTGTCAGCGCCGGTAGCGAACGTCCGCCGGCGACCGCGGGATCGACAAGCGCGTAGAGACGAAGATCGAGAGTCATCGAATGCTGTTCCTACAAGACAATGCGCGCACGCGCCTTGAGGGCGTCCGCATCGAGCGTGTGAAGCGCGTCGAGGATGTTGACGGCGAAGCTGCCGGGCCCCTGTGCGCTGGCCGCCGCGATCTCGCCGGCGACGCCGGCAATCAGCAGCGCCGACGCCGTGGCGATCAGCGCGTCGACCTCGACCGCCAGACAGGCGGCGACCATGGCGGAAGCGGCGCAACCCATCGCGGTCACCTTGGCCATCAGCGGATCGCCGTTCTCGAGCGTGACGGCACGCGCGCCGTCGCGGATGAAATCCTTCGCGCCGGACAGCCCGATCGCGACGCGGTGCTCGCGGGCAAAGGCGGCTACCGCTTCGGCAGTGGCTGCCGTCCCGGCGAGCGCCGCGAATTCATCGGCGTTGAGCCGCATCGCCGCGGGGTGCAGAAACAGAAGGTCACGCGCGTAGCTGGCGCGCGGCGGCGCGCGATCGACAAAAACGGGGTCGAGAACCCAGGGCAGCCCGCTCTGGATAGCGGCGTCCACGGCGATCGAGGTCGCCTCGCGCCGCTCCGTGCCGAAGGTACCGAGATTGACCAGCAGCGCGTTGCTGCGTTTGACGAAGGCGCCGATCTCCGCCGGCGACAAGGTCATCGACGGGACGGCGCCGAACGCCAGCAGCACATTGGCGGTGAAGTTCTGCGCCACCGAGTTGGTGATGCAGTGGACGCGCGGCGATTGGGCGCGAACGCGCGCGAGAACGCCCGCTGCCTCCGAGGCAAACCCGGCGCGTGTCACGATTTGGCGCGATGAGGCCGTCTGTTCCTGCATCTCCATCCCTCCGCCGGCATGACCCGGATCAGGTTCGTTGGGTTGGCCGACACCTCGACCTCTCAGTCCGGCCACCGCCGGACACCCCACGAGATTGCTGCCAATCTACCTAATCCGCGGCACCGGCCAAGGCAAGTGCGCGGCCCTCCGGGCCCGGAAATTCCGGTGAATCCGCGCCTTGCCAGGCCAACGTGATTTTGCTGTGTTGCGGCACTTGCCACGCCGGCCCGGAGACCGCCCCGATGACCCCGTTTTTCGTCCAGATCAAATGCGAGCTCGGCAAGGCCTATCCGGTGGCCAATGCGCTGGCGGAAGCCGAGATCGCCTCGGAGATCTATTCGACCGCAGGCGACTATGACCTGCTCGTGAAATTCTATGTCGATAGCGCAACCGACATCGGCCACTTCGTGAACGAAAAGGTGCACTGCATCCCCGGCATCAAGGACACCTACACGATCATCACCTTCAAGGCGTTCACCGCCTAGCCGAGCGTCAGATCTCCGGCCGGCGCGGCCCCTCCGCCTCCCGCGCCCGGGCGATGCCGAGCTGCCGCTCACGCCAGATCACAACCAGCCCGGCGCCGGCGACGATCGAGGCGCCGATATAGACCATGCCGCTCGGCAGTTCGCCAAAGAACCAGTAGCCGATCGCCAGCGCCCACAAGAGCGACGTGTAATCGAACGGCGCGATGACCGACGCCGTGGCGTAGCGGTAGCTCTCCGTCAGGAAGATGTGGGCGATCCCGCCAAGCACGCCGGTCGCGACGAGTGCCGTGAGCTCGGACGCCGTGGGCGTATACCACGCGAAAGGCAGCGTCGCCGCGCCGACCAGCGCGCAGGACAGCGAGAAATAGAACACGATCGACGACGTCGATTCGCTCATCGTCAGCCGCCGCGTCTGCACGACCGCCCCAGCGTTGCAAAATGCCGAGATGAGCGCCAGCACCGAACCCACCGCCGCCGCCGTGCCGACGCCGGCCTCGGCGTAATGCTTGGGATCGAAATTCGGAATCAGCATCACGATGACACCGACAAAGCCGACCGCGACCGCGGTCCAGCGAAACAGCCGCACCCGCTCCTTGAGAATGAAGGCGGCAAGGCCCACGGTGATCAGCGGCGAACAGAACTGGATGGCGGTGGCATCGGCCAGCGGCAGCCGCGCCAGGGCCGAGAAGTTCGAGAACATGCCGCAGACGCTGACGGTGCCGCGGCCGAGATGACCGAAGAACCGGTTGGTGCGCACGGCGGTGAGCAGTTCGCCGCGGAAGGCGTAAATCAGCAGCACCGGCGGAATGGCGCAGGCGGAGCGGAAAAACACAATCTGGCCGACCGGAGCCACATCGCTCAACTGCCTGACCAGCGCCGACATTGCGGCGAACATCAGCGCAGAAATCAACTTGAAGGCGATGGCTTTTAAGAGGTTGGTGGGCGGGGCATGCATGGAGAGCCCCTGCTTACCGCCCCGGGCCGCCCTTGTCCCGGATTTTCACGCCGGCGGCGGGCCCGCGCACTATTTTTTCGGCGGACGGGCGGGCCCCTCGATCGGCGCCAGAGATTTGATGTAGACGGCCATCGCCCTGCGGTCGGCGTCGCTGAGCTGCGCGGTGTTGCGGATCACCGAGGCCATGCCGCCGCCGACGGAGTCGAATTCCGGCGTCATGCCGGATTTCAGGAAATCGGCAATGTCCCCTTCCGACCAGGAGCCGAGGCGCTTTTGCGTGATGTTGGGGATCCAGCCCTGCCCCTCGGGGTTCGGGCCGCCGGCGAAGCGCTCATCGTTCACAAGGCCGCCGAGGAAATTCCGGGCCGTATGGCACTCGGCGCAGTGGCCGGGCCCGTTGACCAGATAGAAGCCGCGGTTCCACTGGGCGCTTTTCGCCGGATCCGGGGTGAATGGCCGGGCGTCGAGGAACAGCAATTTCCAGCCGCCGACGAGCCGGCGGACATTGAAGGGGAACGGCAGATCGTGCGGTGGCGTGCGGCCCTGCACCGGCGGCAGCGATTTGAGATAGGCGAAGAGATCCCGCAGGTCCGGCGTCGTCATCCGCCGATACGACGTATAGGGGAATGCCGGATAGAGGTGCTCTCCCGAGGGCGAGGTGCCGTCACGCATGGCGGTGACGAACTGCGCTTCGGTCCAGGCGCCGATGCCGTCCTTCGGATCGGGCGAAATGTTGGGCGGGTAGAACGTGCCGAAGGGCGATGGCAGCGGCTCCCCGCCGCCGAGATGCGTGCGGTCGTCCTTGCCCTTGGCGTGGCAGGATACACAGCCGCCGATATCGAACATGGTCTTGCCGTTGACGAGATCGGCCTTGTGCGGCGTTGCAAACTCTGACGCCGGTTCGACCTTCGGCTCGGTCAGAAACCAGAACGCCGCACCTGCGACGACGAGAGCAGCGACAGCGAGACCGATCAGCTTGCGGACCATGCATCCTTCTCCACGGCAGCCGAGCTCAGTGTAGCCGTCCGGGCGGCAAGCGAAAGGGCGGCGCGTCAGCGACGGCCGCCCTTCCGAACATCATTGCGTGAAGTTGCGACGCTATTGCGGCTTGCGGAACGCCTCATGGCAGTCGCTGCAGTTCTTGCCGACCGCGGCGAGCGCGACCTTGAGACCGTCGGCGCCGCTCATCGCCTTGGCGCGGTTGTCATCGACGTCCTTCTTGAACTTGGCGAGCGCCGCGTCGAACTTCGCCCGGTCGCTCCAGATCACCGGTAAAGCGCGCGTATCGCCATTCTTCGAGCTGTCGGGAAACAAGGCGCCGAACTTCGAAGCCGTCTCGTCCCATTGGTCGAATGCCGCCTTGACCTTGGCCGTGTCGTAAGGCTCCTCGCCCTTGACCATCTTGACGATGACGCCGGCATTGCGTCCGTTTGCCTTCATCAGATCCTTGCGCGCCGCGATCGGATCCTGCTGCGCCACAACCGCGGTGGTCGTCAGCGCGACGGCCGCAACCAGACCCGCCGCGAACCAAGTCGACAACTTCATGAGAAACCCCTCGTTTTGAGACCGGCGCACGTCTACCCGCAGCCGGTGGCAACCATGAGGCCAACACCGTGCGCGGCCGTCTATTCCAGAAGAACTACGATGACGGTCAGGCGCCGGTCGATCACGAACGTGTGATAGCGTAGCGCCCTTACGCCGCAGCCGAACGCCGCGCCTGGTCGATGAGCGTCCAGACCTTCATCGGCGTCGCCGGCATGTCGATCTGCCGGATACCGAAGCTGCGATCGAGCGCATCGACGACCGCATTCATGACCGCCGGACAAGAGCCGATGGCGCCGGCCTCGCCCGCGCCTTTGACGCCGAGCGGATTGGTCTTGCAGGGCGTGTTGCGCGTCTCGAATACGAATGACGGTGCGTCATGCGCCCGCGGCATCGCGTAGTCCATGAAGCTGGCACTGACGAGCTGGCCGCTGGCGGCGTCGTAGACGGTCTCTTCCATAAGGGCCTGACCGATGCCCTGCACCAGACCGCCATGCACCTGCCCGGCCAGCAGCAACGGGTTGAGCGTGGCGCCGAAGTCGTCGACAACGACATAGTTCACGATCGTGGTCTTGCCGGTATCCGGATCGATCTCGACCTCGGCGATATGTGCGCCGTTCGGATAAGTCGGGCTGTCGGTGCCGAAATCCTTGGCCGCGGTCAGCTTGTCCGGCGTCGCCTTCGGATGCGCGGCGAGATCGGCAAACGAGATGGCGCGGTCGGTGCCGGCGACGCGGATGGTGCCTTCGGCGATTTCCATGTCGCCGGCGGCGGCTTCGAGGGCGTCGGCGGCGATCTCCTTGAGCTGGTCGGCGAGCGTGCGCGAGGCGCGGTCCACCGAGACACCGCCGACCGGGATCGAGCTCGAACCGCCGGTGCCGGCGCCGCTGGCGATCCTGTCGGTATCGCCCTGCACGACGCGCACGCGGTCCGGCGGCAGATCGAGCCGCTCGGCGACCAGCTGAGCGTAGGAGGTATGGTGGCCCTGCCCGGTCGATTGCGAGCCGATCAGCACGGTGACGCCGCCGTCGCGGTCGAGCGTGACGGTCGCGGTTTCCGGGCCATTATTGCCGCAGGCTTCAATGTAGGTGGCGATGCCGATGCCGCGCAGCTTGCCGGCGCGCTTGGCCGCCGTCGCGCGCTTGCCGAAGCCCTTCCAGTCGATCAATTCCTGCGCGTGCTTGAGCCCCCCGGCGAAATCGCCGGAGTCATAGACCTTGCCGGTCGGCGTCGTGTACGGCAGCTGCGACGGCTTGATCAGGTTCTTGCGGCGTAGCGCGTCCGGCGCCATGCCGATCTCGCGCGCGGTGTTGTCGACGGCGCGCTCGATCAGATACGACGCCTCGGGCCGGCCGGCGCCGCGATAGGCATCGACAGGCACCGTGTTGGTATAGGCGGCGCGCAGGCGAATATAGGCGACCGGTATATCGTAGGAGCCGGTCGCCATGCCGACGCCGAGCCACGGGATGTAAGGCGCGTAGCACGACAGATACGAGCCCATGTCGGCGACGATATCGATATCGAGCGCCAGGAACTTGCCGTTCTCGTCGAGCGCGATGGTCGCAGTCGAGATGTTGTCGCGGCCGTGGCTGTCGCCGAGGAAGTGCTCGGAGCGGTCGGCGATCCACTTCACCGGCTTGCGCAGCTTCTCCGCCGCCACCGCGGCGAGCGCATATTCGCGGTACGGGAACAGCTTGGTGCCGAAGCCGCCGCCGACATCCGGGGTGATGACGCGCATTTTATCCAGCGGCTGCTTGAGCACCGCGCCGCAGATAATGTCGCGGATGATGTGGCTGCCCTGGCTGCCGAGCGTCAGCGTATAGCGCGTCCCGTCATGTTCGGCGATGACGCCGCGCGTATCCATGTAATTGGTGACGAGGCGCTGGTTGACGATGGTGGTCTTGACCGTGCGCGCCGCCTTGGCGAAGGCGGCCTTGGTCGCGGCTTCGTCGCCGGCGCTGGTTTCGAAGACGAGGTTCGGCCGGTCGGCCCAGACCTGCGGCGCGCCCTTCTTCAGCGCCTCAAGCGAGCCGATGACGTGCGGCAGCGGCTCCCAGTCGATGCTGATGGCTTCGGCGGCGTCCTTGGCCTGGTTCAGCGTATCGGCGACGACGAAGGCGACCGCATCGCCGACATGGCGCACCACGTCGCGGGCGAGGACCGCATAGAACGGCACGTCGATCTTGACGCCTTCGAGCACGCCCGGCGTCGGCAGCGGGCCGAGATCGGCGGTGTCGGCGCCGGTCAGCACCAGGCGCACGCCCTTCATGGCCTTGATCGGCGCGAGATCGCCGATGCGGAAGCGCGCATGGGCATGCGGCGAGCGAACCACGACGGCGTGCAGCGTGCCCTCCGGCGCGACGTCGGCGACGTAGCGGCCGGCGCCGCGCAGCAGCGCGTCGTCTTCCTTGCGGGTGAGCGGCTGGCCAAATCCGAATTTCGTCATCGCCATGGGCAGCTCCTTATTTCCGTACTTCAGTGCGCCGGATTGGCCGGCACCGGTTTCCTGCGCCGGCTGAACCGCATCGCCAGCCAGCGCGAGATCACATAGAAAGCCGGCGTGAAGATCAAGCCGAAGAAAGTCACGCCGATCATGCCGGAAAACACCGCCGTGCCCAACGATTGACGCAGTTCCGCGCCGGCGCCGACGGCCCAGACCAGCGGCGCCACGCCGAAGACGAAGGCAAGCGACGTCATCAGGATGGGACGCAGGCGCAGCCGCGCGGCTTCCACCGCGGCCTCGAACCTTGTCTTGCCGCTGTCCTCGACCTGCTTGGCGAATTCGACGATGAGAATGGCGTTCTTCGCGGCGAGCGCAATCAGCACGATGAAGCCGACCTGCGTCAGGATGTTGTTGTCCTGGCCACGCAGCACCACGCCGATAATGGCCGCGACCAGACACATCGGCACGATGAGGATGACCGCCAGCGGCAGTGTCAGGCTTTCATATTGCGCCGCCAGCACCAGGAACACGAAGGCGACGCCGAGCACGAAGGCGAAGATCGCGGTGTTGCCGGCGCGCAGCTGCTGATAGGCAAGCGTGGTCCATTCGAAGCTGAAACCGGCGGGCAGCGTTTCCGCGGCGAGCTTCTGCATGATCTGGATAGCCTGGCCCTGGCTGTAGCCCGGCGCGGGCGAGCCATCGAGTTCGGCCGCCGGATAGAGATTGTAGCGCGGCAGGCGGTATGGCCCCGATATGTCGCTCACGGTCGTGAACGACCCGAGCGGCACCGTTTGGCCCTGCGTGTTGCGCACGCGCAAACTCAGCACGTCCTTCGGCTGCAGACGCGCGTCGGCCTTGGCCTGCACCTGGACGCGGAAGGTGCGGCCGAACAGGTTGAAGTCGTTGACGTAAGCCGAGCCGATATAGACCTGTAGCGCCTGGAAGACGTCGGACAGATTGACGCCGAGCAGTTGCGCCTTGGTGCGGTCGATGTCGAGGAAGAGCTGCGGCGTGCCGGTTTCGAACAGCGAATAAACCTGCTGCAGACCCGGCGTCTGCGCCGCCTTGCCCATCATCGCATAGATGGCGCTTTGCAAGGCCGCGGGCCCCGCGCCGTTGCGGTCCTCGACCATCATGCGGAAGCCGGCGGCGTTGCCGATGCCGGACACCGGCGGCGGCTGCACGACGATCATCTGCGCTTCCTGAAGGGCGCCGAGCTTCTGGAACAGCGCCTGCTGGATCGCCGCCGTGGATTTGGCGGGATCCTTGGCCCGCTCCTCGAACGGCTCGAGTACGACGAACATGGCGCCGGCGTTCGGCGCGTTGGTGAAGCTCGCGCCGGAGAAGCCGACGATAACCACCGCATCCGCCACGCCCGGCGTCTTGAGCATGATATCGGTCGCCCGGCGCATCACATCGTCGGTGCGCTCCAATGACGAGCCCGGCGGCAATTGCGCGGCGACGATGAGAATGCCGCGGTCGATCTGCGGGATGAAGCCCTGCGGCGTCTTGCGGAACTCGTTGAGGCCGAAGCCGAGAATGGCGATATAGGCGACCAGCATGACGACCGCGAAGCGCACGATGCGCTTGGCAAGCCCGCTGTAGCCCCGCGCCAGCGCGTCGAAGCCGCGGTTGAACAGCCGGAAGAAGCCGTGCAGCGGCTTCTCGAACCAGCGCTCCTCATGCGCGGCCTTGTGCGGCTTGAGCAGCAGCGCGCACATCGCCGGCGACAAGGTCAGCGAACAGATCAGGGAGATGATGGTGGCGCTGGTGATGGTTAGCGCGAACTGCCGGTAGAACTGCCCGGAAATGCCGGTGATGAACACCGTCGGCACGAACACCGCGCACAGCACGAGCGCGATCGAGATCAGCGCGGTGCCGACCTCGTCCATCGTGCGATAGGCGGCGTCGTGCGGCGTCATGCCGGCGGCGATGTTGCGCTCGACGTTCTCGACGACGACGATGGCGTCGTCCACCACGATGCCGATCGCCAGAACGAGGCCGAACAGCGACAGATTGTTCAGCGAGAAGCCGAACAGGTTCATCAGGAAGAAGGTGCCGATCAGCGAGATCGGAATCGCCAGCAGCGGGATGACGGCCGCGCGCCAGGTCTGCAGGAACAGCACGATCACCAGAACGACGAGGATCACCGCCTCGAAGATGGTGGAGATCACCGCATCGACCGACTGCTGAATGAACTGCGTCGGATTGTAGAAGATGCCGTAATCGACTCCCGACGGGAAACTCTTCGACATTTCCTTGACGGTCTTGACGATGTTGTCGCCCGTCGTCAGCGCGTTGGAGCCCGGCCGCTGGAACACCGCCAGAGCCACGGATTCGTAGCGGTCGAGGTAAGAGTTCGACGTGTAGTCCTGAGCGATCAGCTCGACCCGGCCGACATCCTTGATGCGGATGACGGAGCTGCCGATCTGCTTGACGACGACGTTGCTGAATTCCTCGGGCGTGGACAGGCGTCCCAGCGTGCGCACCGCGACCTGGAATGCGAGCTGATTGGGCACCGGCGGCTGATTGAGCACGCCCGAGGCCACCTGGATGTTCTGCTCGCGCAGCGCCGCGGTCACGTCACCGGCGGTGAGATTGAGCGACTGCATACGGTCCGGATCGAGCCAGACCTGCATGGCATAGTCGCGGCTGCCGAACACCGTGATCGAGCCGACGCCATCGACGCGCGTCAGGGCATCCTTGATCTGAAGGTTGGCGTAGTTCGAGATGTAGAGCGCGTCGCGCGACTTGTCCTTGGAAAACAGGTTCACGACCATCAGGATGTCGGGCGAACTCTTGGCGACCGTCACGCCGATCTGCTGTACCTGCGCCGGCAGACGCGGCGTCGCGATGGCGAGGCGGTTCTGCACCTGCACTTGCGCGATATCGAGATTGACGCCGATGTCGAAAGTCACCGCGATGGAGAAGCGGCCGTCGGCAGTCGAGTTCGACGAGATATAGAGCATCCCCTCGACGCCGTTGATCTGCTGCTCGATGGGCGCCACCACCGTTTCGGCGACGATCTCGGCGCTGGCGCCGGGGAACTGGCCGTTGATGTTGATGGTCGGCGGCGCGATCTCGGGATATTGCGCGACCGGCAGACGGCCGAACGACACACCACCAAGGATAATGATGACGATCGCAATGACCGAAGCGAAGATCGGCCGGTCGATGAAGAAGTGCGATATGCGCATGGCGGCGCGCTACTTCGCCGGCGCCGGCGCATTGGCCGGCGGCTGCTGGCCGGCCTGCTTCGCCTGCTCTTCCGTCTGCGGGTTGACGGCCTGACCGGGGCGCACGCGCGCGATGCCGTTGACGATCACCTTGTCGTCGGGCGCCAGGCCATCCTTGATGACGCGGAGCTTGCCGTCCACGAGCTGGCCGAGCGTGACATATTTCTGCACGGTCTTGTTCTGCGCATCGACGACGAGCACGTATTTGCGCACCTGCTCGCTGCCGATGGCGGTGTCCGGCACCAGCAGCGCCTCGTAAGGCGACGTCGCCGGCACGCGGACGCGGCCGAACATGCCCGGCGTGAACACACCCTTCGGATTGGCAAACA
Source organism: Pseudolabrys sp. (assembly GCA_026125895.1). Classification (GTDB taxonomy): domain Bacteria; phylum Pseudomonadota; class Alphaproteobacteria; order Rhizobiales; family Xanthobacteraceae; genus Pseudolabrys. The sequence continues at coordinate 460,636 of JAHCKG010000001.1, forward strand.
CGGCGCGGCCGCGGATGGTGCCCGACGTGCGGTCGATGACGTTGTCGACGAAGTCCATGCGGCCGTCGTGGCTGAAGTCCTTTTCGTCGATCAGCTTGAGGCCGACCGGCACGCTGGCGCCGCGGCTGGCGATGTCGGCGCCCTTCCCCGAGTTGCGCTCGTAACGCAGATAGGACGCCTCGTCGAAAGTGAACTCGAAATAGATCGGGTCGGTCGAGACGATGGTGGCGAGCAGCGTGGTGTTGCCGCTGGTGCCGCCCGTCACCAGGTTGCCGGGCGTGACGCGGCGGTCGCCGATGCGGCCGGCAATCGGCGCGCGCAGTTCGGTGAATTCGAGATCGAGTTCGGCGGTGCGCACCTGCGCCTCGGCGCCGCTGACGGCGGCGCGCGCATTGCGGAAGGCCTGCGACCGCTGCTCGAAGCTTTGGTCGGTGATGGTCTTTTCCTTCACCAGTTGCTGACCGCGCGTGTAGTCGGCCTCGGTGAAGGCGAGATTGGATTGCGCCGCCGCCAGAGTCGCGCGCGCCTGCGCGGCGGCGTTCTGGAACGGCCGCTTGTCGATGGTGAACAGCAGATCGCCATCCTTGACGAGTTGGCCATCGGTGAAATGCACCGCGTCGAGATAGCCCGAGACGCGCGCGCGCACCTCGACGCTGTTCACGGCGATGAAACGGCCGACATACTCGTCGTAATCGGTGACGGTGCGCTTGACCGGCGGCGCCACGGTGACCGCCGGGGGCGGCGGACCGGCCTGCTGCTGCTTCTGGCCGTCGCCGCAGCTCGCCAGCATGACAGCGAAGGCGGCAACCGCGCCGGCGCGAACGACCGACGTGATGAAGGAGCGAGAAAAAGGAATCTCGATTCGATTCATTGCCAATCCATCGCTGAAAGCCGCGCGGTCGCGGAAGGAGACTAAATGACATAGCGGCGCGACAACGGCCTGTCCACCGTGGCCGAAGGGACACGCGCGCCGCAAAAAAGCCCTCAGGATTGTTGCGCTTTTGCGGCTACGCCCTATCGGGCGCCACGCCGTGCACGAAAAGCCAGCAGCCAGGCGCGGCCGAACATGGCGAAGATAATGGCGCCGTAGACCGCGCCGCCGACGGCGCCAAGCAAGGCCAGCGTCAGCAGCGCCGAGGCGGGCCAGCCGTGGAACAGGCGCGCGGCGGGCGCGGCACAGAGCCACAGTATCGCTGTCAGCGCCGCGCCGGCGATCAGGAATTTCACCGTCGACTGGCGCAGCCGGCCATCGATGCGCGCATGGCCGGCGCGATGCGCCAGCCAGACCACCAGCAAGAGATTGATCCACGCGCCGATCGACGTGGCGAGCGCCAAGCCGATCTGCGCCAACGGCCCCATCAGCAGGACCTTGAAGCCGATATTGACGGCCGCCGCCGTCAGTGACGCCTTGACCGGAGTCGCGGTATCGCCGCGGGCAAAGAACGTCGCGACCGCGCTACGGATGAGCAGAAACGGCAGCAACCCAACCGCATAAGCCGCGAGCGTCGCTCCGGCTGCGTCGGCATCGGCGACGGTGAAGGCGCCGCGCACGAACAGCGCGCGCATGATGAGATCGGGAATGGCGATGAAGGCGGCGAGACACGGCATCGCCAGCAACAGTGTGAACTCGAAGGCACGGTTCTGCGCATTGGCGGCGCCGGCATCGTCGCCGGCGGCCAAACGCCGTGACATTTCCGGCAGGACGACTGTGCCCGCGGCGATACCGATGACGCCGATCGGCAACTGGTTGAGGCGGTCCGCGTAATAAAGCGCGGACAGCGCGCCGGCCGGCAGAAAGGTCGCGATGATGGTGTCGGCGAACAGCGCCAGTTGCACGCCGGCCGAGCCGACCGTCGCTGGACCGAGTGCACGGAAGAACTGCTTGACGTCGGCATCGAATACCGGACGCCGCAGCCGCGTCAGGACGCCTTGGCGAAAGCTGTCGCCGCCGACCAGCAACGCCTGCAACACGCCCGAGATGACGACGCCCCAGGCCGCAGCGTGGCCGGGCGTCGGGAAATAAACGGCGAGCAGCAGCGCCACGATCAACGACAAATTCAACAGGATCGGCGCGGCCGAGGCGGCGGCGAAACGCTGCAAGGCGTTGAGGATGCCGCCATAGAGCGTCACCAGGGTGATCAGCAGCAGATAGGGAAAGGTGATGCGGGTGAGGTCAATCGCGAGCGCATAGCGTTTGGGGTCGTCGCCGAAGCCGGGCGCCAGCACGTCGAGCGCCTGCGGCGTGAACAGCAGCGCCAGCGCCAGGAGCACGATCTGCGACGCCAGCAAGATGGTGAAGATGCGATCGGCGAACAGGCCGGCCCGCGCCTCCCCGCCCTGCTCGCGCACCCGCGCATAGGCCGGCACGAAGGCGGCGTTGAAGGCGCCTTCGGCGAATATGGCGCGGAAATGGTTGGGTAGCCGGAAGGCCACGAAAAAGGCGTCCGCCACCGGCCCGGCGCCGAGCACCGCCGCCATGATGATGTCGCGGACGAAACCCGTCACCCTCGACAGGAGCGTGTAGCCACCGACAGTCAGAAAGGGCTTGATCATCGGGCTGGACAAACCTGGACGGGCGCGCGGGATGGTCGAAGGCGACCAAGGTGGATTTAAGGCCGGCGATACGATACCCGTAGCCTGGTTGCCGGGGACGAATCCGGCGCCCACCATAGGGCTCCTGCGCGCAAAGCCAAGATGGCCTCAGGCGAGCGCCCATGGCCGAGATGAACCGCCGATCACCCTGTCGAGACGCCCGTGCCCGTATCTACGCCAATCACCCCAGTGCTCCTCGCCGGCGGCGCCGGCACCCGGTTGTGGCCGGTATCGCGCGACGCGCTGCCCAAGCAGTTCCTGCCTTTGGTCGGCGAACGCTCGACCTATCAGGAGACCCTGCTGCGGGTGCGCGATCCCATGTTCGCGCCGCCGATCGTGATTACCGGGCCGAACTTCCATTTCTTCGCCAGACGGCAGGCCGAGGAGATCGGCGTCGACGTCACGGTGGTCATCGAGCCGCTCCGCCGCGATTCCGGACCGGCGATCGCCGCGGCGACCGCGATTGCGCGGCAACGCGATCCGCAGGCGCTGGTGCTGGCGCTCGCCGCCGACCACATCATCCTCGATACCGACAAATTCCGTGCCACCTGCCTCGCCGGCCGCGCGGCTGCGGAAAGCGGCCAGATCGTCACCTTCGGCATCAGGCCGACCGAGCCGAAGACCAGCTACGGCTACATCCTGCCGGGCGCCGATCTCGGCAACGGCGTCAGCGCCGTGAGCCGCTTCGTCGAGAAGCCGGACGCCGCGACCGCGGCACGCTATGTCCGCGACGGCTATTTGTGGAATTCGGGCAACTTCCTGTACCGCGCCGACGTCCTGCTCGGCGAATTGGCGCGGCTCGAACCGGAAATGGCCGAAGCCGTCGAAGCGGCTGCTGCCGGAGCGACCGACGATCTCGGCTTCCTGCGGCTCGAACCCGAGGCCTTCGCCCGCGCGCCGCAGAAGTCGATCGACTATGCGGTGATGGAAAAGACCGACCGCGCCGCCGTGATCGCCGGCGACTTCCGCTGGTCGGACATCGGCAGCTGGGACGCACTGTTCGACATCATGCCGCAGGACGGCGCCGGCAATGTCGTGCACGGCCCGGTGATCGCCATGGATACGGCGGACTGCGTGGTGCATTCCGACGGGCGGCTGACGACGTTGATCGGCGTCAGCGATCTCGTCGTCGTCTCGACCTCGGATGCCGTCATGGTCGTGCCGCGCGACCGTTCGCAGGAGGTGCGCGAACTGGTGAACCGGCTGAAAGCCGAAAGCAAAACGGAGGCCGTGGAACACAGGCGCGTGCACCGGCCGTGGGGCTACTACGAGTCGATCGACATGGGCGACCGCTTCCAGGTCAAGCGGATCGTCGTCATGCCGAGCGGCACGCTGTCGCTGCAACGCCACCGTCACCGCGCCGAGCACTGGATCGTCGTGCGCGGCACCGCCGAAGTCACCATCGGCGAGAACATCCGCGCCGTGCACGAGAACGAGTCGATCTACATCCCGATCGGCACCGTGCACCGCCTCGCCAACCGCGGCAAGATTCCGCTGGAGTTGATCGAGGTGCAGACCGGCAGCTATCTCGGCGAAGACGACATCGAACGCATCGAAGACGTCTACAAGCGCGTCTGATCCGTTCAGAGGACCTTCAGCCGGATCAGTTCGTCGATCACGTCTTGCGCCAGATGGGCCGCGTCGCGCTCGCGCGTGCGCAGATGCAGCTCGGGTCGCAGCGGCGGCTCGTAAGGCTGGCCGACGCCCGTGAAGTTCTTGATCTCGCCGGCCAGCGCGCGGCGATACAGCCCCTTCGGATCGCGCGCGATACATTCCTCGAGCGGCGTATCGACGAAGATTTCGATGAATTCGCCCTCCGGCAGCATTTCGCGCGCCAGACGCCGTTCCGCCGCAAACGGCGAGATGAAAGAGCACAGCACGATGAGGCCGGCCTCGGTCATCAGCTTCGCGACCTCGGCGACGCGGCGGATATTCTCGACGCGGTCGGCCTCGGTGAAACCGAGATCCTTGTTGAGGCCATGACGCACGTTGTCGCCGTCGAGCAGCATCGTATGCGCGCCGCGCGCGTGCAGGCCGGACTCGACGAGATTGGCGATGGTGGACTTGCCCGAGCCCGGGAGGCCGGTGAACCACAGCACCGCGGGCCTGTGCTCCATCAACGCCGTGCGAACCGGCTTGCTGACGGTGTAGTGATGCCGGTGAATGTTGGTTGCGCGGCGCAGCGCGAAGTCGATCATGCCGGCCGCGACGGTCTCGTTGGTGTAACGATCGATCAGGATGAAGGCGCCGGTGTCGCGGTTGTCGGCATAGGAATCCACCGCGATCGGCCGCGCCACCGACAGGTTGCAGACGCCGACTTCGTTGAGCGTCAGCGTCTTGGCGGCGAGCTTGGCCAGCGAATGAATGTCGATGCGGTGCTTGAGTTCGGTGACCGTCGCCAGCATCGCGTTGTGATTGATCTTCATCAGGTAGGAACGGCCCGGCAGCAGCGCTTCGGGCGACATCCATACGATGTGGGCGGCAAACTGATCGGCAACTTGCGGGCGCGCCTGCGGCGTTGCCAGCATATCGCCGCGCGCGATGTCGATCTCGTCCGCGAGCGTCAGCGTAACGCTGTCGCCGGCCTGTGCGGCGTCATCGGCACCGGGCGTCAGCACCTGCCGTACGGTGGTGGCGCGGCCTGACGGCAGAACGACGATCTCGTCTCCGCACGTCACGGTGCCGCTGGCGATCGTGCCGCAGAAGCCGCGAAAGCCCTGATCGGGGCGGTTAACCCATTGAACCGGCATGCGAAACGGCTTGCCGGCGCGATCGTCATCGACGTCGATCCGCTCCAGGAAATCGACCAGTGAGGGACCGGTGAACCACGGCGTGCGGGCACTTTTTTCGGACACGTTGTCGCCGAGGCGCGCCGACAGCGGGATCGCAGTGATGCTGCGGAAGCCGAGCGTCGCGGCGAATTCGTTGAAGGCGTCGACGATCTGGTCAAACACCGCGCGGTCGAAATCGACGAGGTCGATCTTGTTGACCGCCAGCACGACGTGGCGGATGCCGAGCATGCCGGCGATGACGGCATGGCGGCGGGTCTGCGGAAGCACGCCCTTGCGCGCATCGACCAGCAACACGGCGAGGTCAGCATTGGACGCGCCGGTCGCCATGTTGCGCGTGTATTGCTCGTGGCCCGGAGTATCGGCAACGACGAACGAGCGGCGCGGCGTGGCGAAATAGCGGTACGCCACGTCGATGGTGATGCCCTGCTCGCGCTCGGCCTCAAGGCCGTCGAGCAGCAGCGCGAAATCGACCTCGTCGCCGACGGTACCGTGTTTGCGGGAATCAAACTCCAGCGCACTCAACTGGTCGTCGAAAATGAGTTGCTGCTCGTAGAGCAGCCGGCCGATCAAGGTCGACTTGCCGTCGTCGACCGAGCCGCAGGTGATGAAGCGCAGCGCCGGCGGCGTTTCAATGTCGGTCGTTAGCGGCGCGGCGCTGGCCATCAGAAATAGCCCTCGCGCTTCTTCTTCTCCATCGACGCCGCCTCGTCGCGGTCGATGACGCGGCCCTGCCGTTCCGAACTGCTCGATTGGCGCATCTCGGCGATGACGGCGTCGAGCGTATCGGCATCTGACTCGATCGCGCCAGTCAGCGGATAACAGCCGAGCGTGCGAAAGCGAACACGCATTATTGCCGGCTTCTCGCCGTCGGCGAGCGGCAGGCGGTCGTCGTCGACGACGATCAGCGAACCGTCGCGCATCACGACGGGCCGGTCCTTCGCGAAATACAGCGGCACCACCGGGATGTTCTCGGCACGGATGTAGTCCCACACGTCGAATTCGGTCCAGTTGGACAGCGGAAACACCCGCATCGACTCACCCGGCCGGATTCGGGTGTTGAACAGGCGCCACAGCTCGGGGCGCTGGTTGCGCGGGTCCCAGGCATGGTTCGCCGAGCGGTGCGAAAAGATGCGCTCCTTGGCGCGGCTCTTTTCCTCGTCGCGCCGTGCGCCGCCGAAGGCCGCGTCGAAGCCGTATTTCTCCATCGCCTGGCGCAGCGCTTCGGTCTTCATCACCTGCGTATGCAGCGACGAGCCGGAGGCGACCGGCGAGATGCCGCGGCGCAGACCTTCGTCATTGACGTGAACGAGCAGCTTCAGGCCGTGTCGGGCCACGATGCCGTCGCGGAAACTGATCATCTCGCGGAATTTCCAGGTCGTATCGACATGGAGCAATGGAAATGGCGGCTTGGCCGGTGCGAAGGCCTTCAGCGCGAGATGCAGCATCGCGCTCGAATCCTTGCCGATCGAATACAGCATCACCGGATTGGCGAACTCCGCCACCGCCTCGCGCAGGATATGAATGGCCTCCGCCTCGAGGCGGCGCAGGCGAATATTCGAGTCACGCCAGCCCATCGGCCGATCGCATCCTCTGCTCGGAGTCAGTCAAGGGCCGCCCAAGCGGGGCGGCCTGCCGCAATGAACGAATAATAACTTGCTATGCGTCAGCGCGCTACCGCGCGCCGCACACTGTCAATCACGCGATCCTGGGTCGCTTCGTCGAGATAGGCGTGCATCGGCAGGCTGATGACCTCATGCGCCAGCGCTTCGCTCACGGCGACGCCGTCCTTGCCGACAGGGTATTGCTTGTAGGCTTGCTGCCGGTGTAGCGGGATCGGGTAGTAAATGGCCGTCGGGACACCGTCGGCCTTGAGCGCGGCCGCAAAGGCATCACGCATGCCGGGCTTGAGCCGGATCGTGTACTGCGCCCAGACCGAGCTTGTTCCAGCCGGCACCGTCGGCACCGTGACAACATCCCGCAGGCCATCCGCATAGCGCCGCGCGACGCGGTCGCGGGCTTCGATCTCGTCCGGGAAGATCTTGAGCTTCTCGATCAGCACGGCGGCCTGGATGGTGTCGAGGCGCGAGGTCAGGCCGAGCCGCACATTGTCGTAGCGATCGCTCCCCATGCCGTGAACGCGGATGCTGCGCATCAGATCGGCGAGCTTGTCGTCGTCGGTCAACACTGCGCCGCCGTCGCCGTAACAGCCCAGCGGCTTGGCGGGAAAGAAACTGGTCGCGGTGACGTGACCGAAAGTGCCGATGCGGCGGTTGTTGTAGGTCGCACCGAAGCCTTGAGCGGCATCGTCGATGACGAAAAGATCATGCGCCTTTGCGGCGGTGGCGATCGGGCCGTGGTCGGCCGCCTGGCCGAACAGATCGACCGGAATCACGGCCTTCGGCTTGAGGCCGAGCGCGCGCGCGGTTTCGACGCCGCCGGCGATATGCGCCGGATTGACGTTGAAGGTGACCGGATCGACATCGATGAAGACCGGGGTCGCACCGACCAGCGCCACCACCTCCGCAGTCGCGCAGAAAGTGAACGACGGGCACAGCACCGCATCGCCGGGTCCAATGCCCATGGCGCGCAACGGCAGCACCAGCGCATCGGTGCCGCTGGCGCAAGAGACCGCATGCCTGGCGCCGGCGAAAGCGGCGAGCTGGGCCTCGAATTCGCGCACCTCAGGGCCGAGAATGAACTGGCAGCTGTTCACGACCTTCATCACCGCATTATCGATGGCGCTGCCGAGGCGGCGGCGCTGCGCGGCGAGATCGATGAAAGGAATCATGGGCGGCTCGGTGCGAAGGTTCATCAGTCGAAAACCGTATTGCGGGAGAAAAAATCAAAGAGCCGCGGCACTCTGCGCCTTGGCGCGCGACGGCGACACGGCGCGGCTGTTCGAGGTCAAACACTGAATGGCGATTTCCAGGCTCGCCACCGCCTGCTCGCCGGTCACGGCCGGCGCGGACCCGCCGCGGATCGCCTGCAGGAAAGCCAGCAGTTCGGCACGCAGCGGTTCGGCGTGGCCGACCGACAAATGGCGCATCGAATAGCTGCCGTCGGGCTGGAAGCCGAAGCATTCGGTGACTTGCCGCGTCAGCAGGTCGCCCGTCACATATTTGTGGCGCGTTGCCACCGTGACGTTGCGCGCCTTGAACGGCGTGATCCAGTTGGTGTTGATGTGGGCCAGCACGCCCGAGGCGGTGCGGAACTGCAAGAGCGCGATGTCCTCGCGCTCGGCGATGGCGCTCGAAAGCTGCGGCTGCACCTCGATGATATCGCTGTCGGTGAACCAGCGGATCAGGTCGATATCGTGCACGGCGAGGTCGATGACGACGCCGACATTCGACATGCGCGGCGGGAACGGGCCGACGCGCGTGATGGCGATGGAGAGGATGTCCTCGTTGCGGATTGCTTCCTTGATCGCCTCGACCGCCGGGTTAAAGCGTTCGACATGACCGACCATCAAGGTCACGCCGGCTTGCCGCGCCGCCTCGATGATCTCGTGCCCCTCCTCCACGGTCGAAGCGATCGGCTTCTCGACCAGCACATGGACGCCGCGGGCGATGGCGGCGAGCGAAATCTCGCGATGTAAGTGGGTCGGTGCGGCGATGGTGATGGCATCGACGCCGAGATCGAGCAGACCGGCGATGTCCGGCACCGCCGCGCAGTTCAGCGTACGGGCGACGAACTCCGCCTGCTTGGCGTCAGGATCGGCGACCGCGACGAGCTCTGCGCCAGGCAAGCCGGCAAAGACACGGGCATGGTTACTGCCCATGACACCGACGCCAATGACCCCGACGCGCAGCGGCCGCGAAAGATTGTTGTTCGCCTGTGACATTCCGAATGCTGGTCCCCAGCCGGTAACTTGACCCCGGGGTCCCCTAGCACGCCCCCCTGACACTGGCGACCACGGCTGTGAAATGCGGTGAACACGTTTTGATTCAGTGCGTTACAGGTGCCCTCAGCGGCCTAGCGCTGACGCAAGGCGCCGGTCCGCGCCATGAAGTCGGCATAGGCCGTTCGCAATCCGGCGGCCAGCGTGATCCGCGGCCGCCAGCCCAGCGCCGCCAGGCGCGACGAATCGATCCGCTTGCGCGGCGCGCCGTCCGGCCGGTTCGGGTCGAAGACGATGGCGCCGGAATAACCGACGGCATCCCGCACGAGATGCGCGAGCTGTGCGATCGACAGTTCCTCGCCGCTGCCGACATTGAGGGGCGCCTCGTCCGAATAGTGTTTCAATACGAACACGCAGGCATCGCCGAGATCGTCGGCGGCGAGAAATTCGCGCAGCGGCGCGCCGCTGCCCCACACCATGACCGCAGGCTCATTTCGGAGTTTCGCATCGTGGAACCGGCGAATCAGCGCGGCGGTCACGTGGCTGTTCTCCGGATGATAATTGTCGTTCGGTCCATAGAGATTGGTCGGGATGACGGAGATGAAATCGACGCCGTACTGACGGCGCCAGGCCTGCGCCACCTTGATGCCGGCGATCTTGGCGACGGCGTACCATTCGTTGGTCGGCTCGAGCGGGCCGGCCAGCAACTGGTCCTCCGTGATCGGCTGTGGCGCCAGCCGCGGATAGATGCAGCTCGAACCCAGATAGAGAAGTTTGCGCACCTTGGTCTTCACCGCAGCGCGCATGACGTTGAGCGCGATAGCCAGATTGTCGACGATGAAATCGGCCGGATATGCAGCGTTGGCGTGAATGCCGCCGACGCGGCCGGCGGCGAGAAAGACGGCATCGGGACGATTCGCCAGGAACCAGTCTTCGGTTGCCGCCTGCTGCGTCAGGTCGAGTTCGTCACGCTCGGCCGTGAGTAAGTCGCAGCCTTCCGACGCGAGACGACGCATGATCGCGCCACCCGCCATGCCGCCGTGCCCGGCGACGAAGACGCGCCTGCCGCGCAGGTCATACAGCAGCGGCGGCGCGCTCAAGACCGGCTTCCGCTGAGAGCCTTGCGCAGATCCTCAAGATCGCTCGCGACCATCTCTTGGACCAGATCGACAAAACCGACCCGATGGGTCCAGCCCAGCACACGGCGGGCCTTCGAGGCGTCGCCGACAAGATGAGCAACCTCGGTCGCCCGATAGTAGCGAGGATCGACCTCCATCAGCACCTCACCGGTGGCGGCGTCGAGGCCGCGTTCGTCCACGCCCTGGCCTTGCCAGACGATGCGGCGGCCGATGCAAGCAAAGGCCTGTTCGGCGAATTCGCGCACCGAATGATCCTCGCCGGTCGCCAGCACGTAATCGCCGGGCTCCGGCTGCTGCAACATCAGCCACATGCCCTCGACATAATCGCGCGCATGACCCCAGTCGCGGCGGGCATCGAGATTGCCGAGATAAAGTTTCGACTGCTGCTTCATTTCGATGGCGGCCACCGCACGGCTGATCTTGCGCGTCACGAAGGTCTCGCCGCGAGTCGGCCCCTCGTGATTGAACAGGATGCCGTTAGAGGCGTGCAGACCATAGCCCTCGCGGTAATTCACCGTGATCCAATAGGCGTAGAGCTTGGCAACGCCATAGGGACTGCGCGGCGCAAACGGCGTCGTCTCGCTCTGCGGCGCCGGCGCGTCGCCGAACAGTTCCGAGGTCGAGGCCTGATAGAACCGGACGCGCTGCTCGAGCTTGAGAATGCGCAGCGCCTCGAGCAGCCGTAAAGTGCCGAGGCCGTCGGCATCGGCCGAATATTCCGGCGTCTCGAAACTCACCTGCACGTGGCTCTGCGCCGCGAGATTGTAGATTTCGGTCGGCTGCGTTTCCTGAATCAGGCGGATGAGGCTGGTGGCATCGGTCATGTCGCCGTAATGCATGAAAAACGGCGTGTCGCCTTCGTGCGGGTCGACATACAAGTGATCGACACGCTCGGTGTTGAGCGACGACGAGCGGCGCTTGAGCCCGTGCACGACGTAGCCCTTGCCGAGCAGGAATTCCGCCAGATAGGCGCCATCCTGCCCGGTCACACCGGTAATCAGTGCGACCTTGTCGGTCATTCCATCAATGGAAGCTGCGGATCGTTATTTCAGGCCGTGATAGGCGCGGTACCAGTCGATGAAGCGCGCGATGCCCTCGGCGATCGGCGTCGCCGGCTTGAAATCGACTTCCTTCATCAGGGCATCGACATCGGCATAGGTCGCCGGCACGTCGCCGGGCTGCATCGGCGCCAGTTCCCGGATAGCCTTTTTGCCGATCGACTTCTCGAGCAGCTCGACGACGTCGAGCAATTGCACCGGGTTGTTGTTGCCGATGTTGTAGACCCGCCACGGCGCGCTGCTCGAGCCGGGATCGGGCTTGTCGCCGGACCAGTTCGGGTTGCCGCCGGGCGCATGCGACACTAGACGCACGATCGATTCCACCACGTCGTCGACATAGGTGAAGTCGCGCTGCATCTTGCCGTGATTGAACAGCTTGATCGGCTCGCCGGCGAGGATGGCGGAAGCGAATATCCACATCGCCATGTCGGGGCGGCCCCACGGCCCGTACACCGTGAAGAAGCGCAGGCCCGTGGTCGGCAGCTTGAACAGGTGCGAATAGGAATGCGCCATCAGCTCATTGGCCTTCTTCGAAGCGCCATAGAGACTGAGCGGGTGATCGACATTGTCGTGCACCGAGAACGGCATGTGCGTGTTGCTGCCGTAGACCGACGACGATGAGGCATAGAGGAGATGGCGGCAGCCATTGTGGCGGCAGCCTTCCAGCACGTTGACGAAACCGATCAGGTTGGAATCGACGTAAGCGTGCGGATCGATCAGCGAATGGCGCACACCGGCCTGCGCCGCGAGATGCACGACGTGCGGGAATTTGTATTGCGCGAAGAGATCGGCGGTCGCCTGGCGTTCGGCGAGGTCGTGCTTGATGAAGCTGAAGCCGTTGTGCTTGGCGAGTTCGGCGAGCCGCGCCTCTTTCAGCTTCGGATCGTAATAGGGCGTCAGGTTATCGACGCCGATCACTACGCGGCCTTCCTTCAGAAGCGCGGTGGCGACGTGATAGCCGATGAAGCCGGCGGCGCCGGTCACCAGGATCGGTTCGTTGTCTACAACCGCCACAGATCGATCCCTTCCGGCTTGGCGTCGCGATCGAGCCGCCGCTTCACATCGAGCACGACACCGTTGCCACCCTTGAGCAGGCGCTGCACCAGCGGCCAGCCGCCTGAGATATAGGCTTCATGCGCCACCGCGAAGATGACGGCATCGGCCGGCTTGAGCCTGTCCATCGGCATCAGATCGACGCGGTATTCCTCGCGCGCCTGTTCGGGCGACGCCAGCGGGTCGTGCAATTGAACCGTGACGCCGCCCTGCTCCAGCGCGCGCACGATGTCGATGACCTTGGAATTGCGGGTGTCCGGCACGTTTTCCTTGAATGTCAGGCCCAGCACGGTGACCAGTGGCTTGCCCGCCGCGCGGCCGTTCAGCCGGTTCAGGCATTCGCGGGCGATATGCGCCCCCATGCTGTCATTGATGTGACGGCCGGCGAGGATCACTTCCGGGCGATAACCGGCCTTCTCGGCGCGGTGCGTCAGGTAATAGGGATCGACGCCGATGCAGTGGCCGCCGACGAGCCCGGGCTGGAAGGCCTGGAAATTCCATTTGGTCGCTGCCGCCGCCAGCACGTCGCCGGTGTCGATGCCGAGCTTGTGGAAGATCGCCGACAATTCGTTCATGAAAGCGATGTTGAGATCGCGCTGCGTGTTCTCGATGACCTTGGCCGCTTCCGCGACCTTGATCGACGGCGCGCGGTGGATGCCGGCCTTGACGACCGAGCCATAGACCGCGGCAACGATGTCGAGGGTGGCTTCGTCCTGCGCCGAGACCACCTTGGTAATGGTCTCGAAGCGGTGCTGCCTGTCGCCGGGATTGATGCGTTCCGGCGAATAGCCGACGGTGAAGTCCGCCCCGGCCTTGAGACCAGAGGCGCCTTCGAGCACCGGCACGCAGTCTTCCTCGACCGCGCCGGGATAGACCGTCGATTCATAGACGACGATGTCGCCCTTCTTGAGCGCGCCGCCGACCGTGCGCGACGCCGCCAGCATGGCGCCGAGGTCGGGATGGCGGTTGTCGTCGATCGGCGTCGGCACCGTGACGATATGGAAATCCGCTTTCTTCAGATCGGCGGCGTCGGTCGTATAGGTGAGCGTCGGCTGCTTCAGATCGGCCGGCTCGACCTCGCGGGTCAGATCGACGCCGTTGCGCAACTCGCCAACACGTCCGGCGTCGATGTCGAAGCCGATCACGGTGGCTCCCGAACGCGCAAAAGCGACCGCGACGGGCAGTCCGACATAGCCCAGGCCGATCACCGATATTTTGCGCGAATGCATGGTCATGAGGATGTGTTGAACATGGGCCCGGGCGACAGCGCAAGCCCGGGCGGAGCATCAGGCCGCGCCCCAGCGTCGCCGCCACGCCTCGTACATCAGAATGCTCCACAAGGCATAGGCCCGGTTGTGCCGGCCGGAGACATGCTCGTCCCACAGCCGGCGCACCGGCATGGAATCGATCAGCCCGCCGGCAAGCCGCGCCGGATCGAGCAGGTCCTCGGCCCAGGGCCGCAACGGCCCGCGCAGCCAGGCCGCCAGCGGAATGGCGAAGCCCATCTTCGGCCGCGACACCAGTTCGCGCGGCACATGGCGGTCGAGTACGCGGCGCAGCAGCCACTTGGTCTCGCCGTCGCGGATGCGCATGGCGCGCGGCAGCCGCCAGGCGAAGGAGACGACGCGGTGGTCGAGAAGCGGCGGCCGCACCTCGAGCGACACCGCCATCGAGGCGCGATCGACCTTCTGCAGGATGTCGTCCGGCAGGAACGTGCTCTGGTCGCAAAGCTGCATCTGTTCGACACTGCGCTCGTCGGCGCCCGGCGGCAGCACCGGCATGGGCACGTCATGCTCGCCTTTACCGAACATCAGCGACGCCGGATCGCGGTTCTGGCTGACCAGCACGCGGTAGGCTTCCTCGGTGTCGAGCGGCAGCACCGCGGCGAATTTCCTCAGCTTGTCGACCGGCTGCGGCGGCCGCACGCGTGCGGGCAACAGTGCGACGCCGGCCTCGACCAGCGAACCGGGCACGGCATCGAGCAGCGCGCCGGCGGCCTGACGGAAGGCGCGCGGCGAACGCGACAGCCGCCCCGCGACGCCCTGCCCCAGATTGTAGCGGTTATAGCCGGCGAACAGTTCGTCGCCGCCATCGCCGGTGAGCGCCACCGTGACATGCTCGCGCGTCAGCTTCGAGATCAGATGCGTCGGAATCTGCGATGAGTCGGCGAAGGGCTCGTCATACATCTCGGCGAGCTGCGGCACGACATTGAGCGCATCGTCGCCAGTCACCATCATGTCGCGGTGATCGGTCTTGAGATGCTCGGCCACCGCGCGGGCGTGCTGCGATTCGTCGAAGCCAAGATCGGTGAAGCCGATCGAAAAGGTACGCACCGGACCGCGTTTGGCCGCCACCATCAGCGCCACCACCGCCGACGAATCGATGCCGCCTGAAAGGAACGCGCCGAGCGGCACGTCCGACATCATCTGTCCGGCGACGGCATCGGCCAGCAGATCGTGCAGTTCGCTTGTCGCCTCGGCATCGGAGCCGGAGAACGGATCGGCGACGCCGGCGGCGGCGATATCGCCGAGCGACCAGTAGATGCGGCGCGACACCTTGCCGTCGGCGTCGATCGAGACGATCTCGCCGGGCATGACCTTGGTCACGTTGCGGAAGATGGAATACGGCGCCGGCACATAAGCAAAGCGCAGGAAGCTGCCGACCGATTGCGGATCGGTCTCGAGCCGCACGCCGCCGGCGCGCAGCGCCTTCAGCTCCGAGGCGAAGGCAACGCCGCGCTCGTCCGACGAGAAATAGATCGGCTTGATGCCGAGACGATCACGAATGAGGTTAAGCGTGCGGGTTTGCCGATCCCACAACGCGATGGCGAACATGCCGTTGATCTCGGCGAGGGTACGGTCGATGCCGCGCCTGGCGACCGACTCCAGGATGACCTCGGTGTCCGACGTGCCGCGAAATGGAAAGCCGTTGAGTTCCGAGCAACGCGCGACCTCGTCGCGGTTGTAGACTTCGCCGTTGTAGCAGATGACCCAGCGGCCATCGGCGGAGACCATCGGCTGCGCGCCGGTCGGCGTCAGATCGACGATGGCGAGCCGCCGATGCGCGAAGCCGAGGCCGGCTTCGGCGTCGCACCAGATCGCCCAGCTGTCCGGCCCGCGATAGGCAATGGCGTCGCCCATGGCCTGAGCGCGGCGGTCCATCGCCGCACGGTCGCCCGGCCTTGCCCGGTCATAGAATCCCGCAATGCCGCACATCAGGCCGCCGTCCCGTTCCGCCGCAAGGCTAGGATCTTGCATTCCATGCCATCGCCATAGACCGGCCGCTGGGTTCGGGGAAGCTCACGCCCAAGCGCGGCCGATAAACGGGGGTGTTCTGGCGCCGGGCCGGGCAGCTCGTCACCGGCAGATTCGGAATATAATACAATTGGAACAACGTGTTAGGAGCTGTGACGACAACCGAGATACGCTGCGAAGTTGGCGTTTCCCTTGTCCCGGCGACTGCTCTATTGCTGCGCCATCGAAGCTGATCGGCGTAAAACAGCCGCTTGATGGCGCAAACGATTCTCTATCTCGTCTCCGAAGACTGGTATTTCATGTCGCACCGCCTGCCGATGGCGCGGGCGGCGAAAGCGGCCGGCTATTCGGTCCACGTCGCGACGCGTGTGGGAAAGCATGGCGGCGCCATCCTCGCCGAGGGTTTTGAGTTGCACCCGGTGGCGTGGCGGCGCGGCAGCCTCAACCCGTTTGTCCTCATGGCGACGGTCGGCGAGATCCGCAGGCTCTATCGCCGCCTCAAGCCCGACCTGGTGCACCACGTTGCCCTGGTGCCGTCGGTGCTGGGCTCGATCGCCGCCCTCGGCCTGCCGATAGCGCGGCTCAATGCCTTTGCCGGGCTCGGCTTCGTCTTCACGTCATCGACCCTCAAGGCCAGATTGGTGCGCGCGATCGCGGCCCCGCTGATGCGCTGGCTGCTCGATCGGCCGGCGACCTCCGTCCTGGTGCAGAACCCGGACGACCGCGACGCGGTGCTGGCGCTCGGCGTGCCGAAAGATCACATCGTGCTCATTCCCGGCTCCGGTATCGACACCGAGGAGCTCACGCCGCTGCCCGAACCCGACGGCCTCTTCACCGTCGGCTTCGTCGGCAGGCTGCTCGACGACAAGGGCGTGCGGCCGCTGGTGCGCGCGCATGAAATCCTGGCGCAGCGCGGCGTCGATTTCCGCCTCCTGCTCGCCGGCAGTCCTGATCCGTCGAATCCCGCCTCGATCCCGAATGCGGTGATCGAAAGCTGGCGACACAGGCCGCATCTCGTCGTGCTCGGCCATGTCGACGGCATCGCCACGGTGTGGGCGCAGGCGCATGTCGGCGTGCTGCCGTCGCGGCGCGAGGGCCTGCCGAAGAGTCTGCTCGAGGCCGCCGCCTGCGGCCGCGCGCTGATCGCCACCGACGTGCCCGGCTGCCGCGAGATCGCGCGTCAGGACGTCAACGCCCTGCTCGTCCCGGTGGACGATCCGGAGGCGCTGGCCACCGCGATCGAGACGTTGATGAACGATCCCGAGCGCCGCCGCCGCTTCGCCGCGGCGAGCCGCAAGATGGCGGTCGAGGAGTTTTCCAGCGACCGCGTCGGCCGCGAGATCGTCGAATTGTATCGCCGCTTGCTGGCGGACAAAACCCGCGCCGCGGCGGCGGAGGCCTCGGCATGACGATCATCTCCTGGCCCGTCGTGGCAGGCATCGCCGCTGGGATCGTGGCGGCCGCGGCCGTCCTCAGCTACCTGCTGCTGCTGCTGCTGCTGCCGCTGCTTCGGCGCTACGCGCTGGCGCTGCCTAACGCGCGCTCCTCGCATAAAATTCCCACCCCCCAGGGCGCCGGCATCGGCGTGATCGCCGCTACCATCATCGTCACGCTCGCGACCGCCATGCGCGCCGGGTTCCTCGACGATCCGGCCTTGTGGATCGTGCTCGCCGCCACCGCCGGCATCGCCATCGTCGGCGCGGCGGACGACATCGTACAGCTCGGCGTCGTGCCCCGACTCGTCTTGCAGGGTGTCGCAGTCGCCGCGGTGCTGATGGCGCTGCCGGGCGATGTGCGCGTCGTGCCGCTGCTGCCGTTCTGGTTCGAGCGCGCGCTGCTCGGCATCGGCGCGCTGTGGTTCGTCAACCTCACCAATTTTATGGACGGCATCGACTGGATCACTGCCGCGGAGACCATCCCGATCACGGCGTTCCTGCTGGCGATCAGCGCCTTCGGCGGCCCGTCGGATCTGGAGATCAGCGTGGCGCTGGCATTGTGCGGGGCCATGCTCGGCTTTGCGCCGCTCAACAAACCGGTGGCGAAGATGTTTCTCGGCGACGTCGGCAGCCTCGCCATCGGCCTGCTGCTGGCCTTTCTGCTGATCGGCCTCGCCGGCCGCGGCCACGTCGCCGCCGCGCTCCTGCTGCCGCTCTATTATCTCGCCGACGCCACCGTCACCTTGTGCCGCCGTATTATACGCCGCGAACAGTTCTGGATCGCGCATCGCACGCATTTTTATCAGCGCGCCACGCAGAACGATTTTACCGTGATGCAAGTGGTAGCGCGCATCTTCGCCGTCAATGTCATTCTCGGCCTGCTGGCGCTGGCGAGCGTCGTGTGGACCGGCATCGCGGTGCAAATCGCCGCGCTCGCCGCCGGCGCAGCCGTGGTGACGTGGCTGCTCTACGTCTTCGCGACAGGCCGCAAGGCATCCTGACTCGACAGCGCTTCCTCGACCGCGACCATGACCTGACGCGGCGACAGCGCATCGAGACAGGCGCTATAGCTGCCAAGCCGCCGCTCGCAGCCTTCGAGCTGGCACGGCGTGCACGGGAAGGCGTGCTGCACCAGCCAGACATTGCCGCGCTGCTGCACCGCGCCGGTATCGGCCCATGGCTGGCTGAGCCCGCCGACCGGCCATGGTCCCCACAGCCGCGGATCGGTTGGACCGAACAAGGCCACCGTCGGCGCGCCGCAGGCGGCGGCGAGATGCGTCACCGATGTGTCGGGGCCGATGAAAACCTTGGCCCTGCCGAGCAGGCCGGCGAGTTGCGCCCAGTTCAGCGCGCCGTCCATGCGCCGCACATCGACGCCGCGCCAGACGTCGTCGAGATAAGCGCGCTCGTCCGCTGCCGGACCGCCGGTCGCGACCACGGCCAGGCCGCGCGCGCGCAACGCCTGCGCCACCTCGCGCCAGCCGCTCGCGGTCCATTGCTTGTACCGGAACATCGGCGCCGCATGGATCACCACATAAGGCCCATCGGGCGCGCCATCGAACGGTGCCGCGCGCGGCGGCACCAGCCGCGACTCACGCGCGATGCCGAGTACATCGGCAAGACGCAGCATTTCCTCGACGCGATGCACGCCGGGGGCGATGTCGAGCGTGCGGTTGAGAAACCGCCGCTTGATGCTGCCGGTGGCGCGCGCCTCGACCGGCGCGACGCGTACACGGCCGGCGATAATGGCAAAGAAGGTCGGCCGGTCGCCGGACTGCGTCGAGATGGCGAGGTCGTAGCCGCGCCACAGCTTGGCCGCGAGCGCGAGGCTCTGCGCGGCGGTGCGGCGCGGCGGCATGGCGATGACGCCATTGAGATCCGTATTGCCGGCAAGAATGCCGGCAGTGTCGGCGAACACCAGCGCATCGATCGTCGCTTCCGGCCACGCCTTGCGCAGGCTGGCGATGAGCGGCGTCGTCAGCAGCACGTCGCCAAGCCGGCGCAAGGCGATGACCAGAATGCGCGGCCGTGGCGGAATATCGATGCGGCTCATGGCGCCGCGATCTCCCGATCGCCGCTGGCACGCTGCTTCAGCACCATGCCGCCGGCGACGCCGACGCCGACGACATAAATCCAGCCTTGCAGGAAATCGAACAGGTGCGAGTTGAACACCGAGCCGACGAGATTCTGCGCGACGACGGCCAGTCCGACCCATGCCGCCAGGCCGGGGCCGCGGAACAACAGCAGATGCGCGATCCACATCGCCCACAGCACCGCCGCACCGAGCAGGCCGATCTGAATGGCGACGGCGAAGGTCTGGTTATGCGGATTGGTCGTGGCCGATCCTTCGGCGCCGGTCTTGCCTTCCGACGAAACGACGAAGAGCCTGTGGATGGAGCCGGTGCCATGGCCGAGCAGCGGCGCATCGGCGACGAAGCCGAGCGACTTGCGGTAGAACTCGAGCCGTTCGCCCGACGAGTTGCGGGCATCGGTCGCGAAGTAGGCTTCCGCGTCCGTCCACGCCTGAATGGTGCGGTCGCGCAGATATGGCGCGGAGAACCAAGCCACGGCAGCGAATATGACGGCGGCGGCCAGCACCAGCGCCGCCGCCTTGCGCGTCAGACGGCGCACTGCGAACAGGACGAGCAG
Organism: Pseudolabrys sp.; assembly: GCA_026125895.1. Classification (GTDB taxonomy): domain Bacteria; phylum Pseudomonadota; class Alphaproteobacteria; order Rhizobiales; family Xanthobacteraceae; genus Pseudolabrys. The sequence goes on from JAHCKG010000001.1 coordinate 480,447, forward strand.
CACCGGCATCGTTACCAGCGCGGTACGTCCCGTCGATAGCGAGAACATACTGACCAGCATGCCGGCTGCGAACAGCGCGATGGCAAGAACCCAACGCCAGCGCCGGCGCTCGATCAGATCGGCAGCGACATACAATAGCCCGAACATGCAGAGCACGAATTCGCCGCTCTGGCTGGCGGCGTTGCGGACGATGACGTTGTCGGGCTTGACCCATTCGGCGGCGAGCGGCGGCACGGCGACGACCACCGCCGTGACAATGAGCAGCGACAGGCACGACAATGCGAAAGCCACGAAGACATAATGACCGCGCTCCGACCGGCGGAAGTGCACGAAGAGCAGCGGAATGGCGAGCAGCTTGACGAAGGAGCCGATGCCTTCCCAGCGATCCGCGAGGCTGACATCGGCCCACGCCATGCCGGCAATGCCGAACAGCACCAGCAGCACCGGCAAGGCGCCGGCCGGCGTGGTCGCCACCTCGCGCAAACCGCGCACATCGAACAGCGCGACCAGCGTCACCGCCCACATGGCGGCGAGAATGCCGGCCGCCGACGTGGACCACGGCAGCGACGCCGCCAGCGCGATCAGCAGTACGTCGGCGACGTCAATGATCCTGCCGCGACCGGGCGATGCGGCTGTCTTCGTCATGCCGCCCCGTCTTCGTTCACAGGCATGGATTTAGCCTTCAGTGTGGACATGCCGTACTTGGCGCGGGCAGCGCGGCCGGCGAGCAACTGCGCCAGCTTGCGTTCATTCCCCGGCAAGGCCGAGCGGTCAGCCTCCTTGTGCCACAGGTGAATGACGCCGGTGGCGAAGTTGCCGTCCTTGCGCACGACGCCGGCATTGATGAGACGCACGATCAGATCGGAATCCTCCTTGCCCCAGCCGGCATAGTCGGCATCGAAGCCATCGACAGTGTCGAGATCGCGGCGCCAGATCGCCAGATTGCACGAGCGCGCGCCTTGCCATTGCTTCGCGCGCATGCGCCGCAGCGGGCCGAGCGGCAATTTGAGCAGCGCCGCCAGACGATTGACGCCGCCGCGCAGGCGCTCGGCGATGAAGGTGCCGAAACTCCACGTCTCCGGTTCGAGACCGTCGCCCAGCACGCGCGCCGTCAGATCCGGTGACAGCAAAATGCGGTTGCCGGTAACGAAGGCGCCCGCTTCCGCCAGTTGGCGATGCCGCGCGACGAAATCCGGGCGCACGATGCAATCGCCATCGAGGAAGACGATGTAATCGCCACGCGCCACCAGCACCGCGCGGTTGCGGATTTCGCCGGCGCGAAAACCCTTGTCCTCGTGCCAGACATGCTCGACGCGGTGCCCGACTTTGGCCTTCCACGCTGCGACCGTTGCCGCCGTCGCCGGGCCGGAGCCGTCATCCGCAACAAGCACTTCGAAATCACGGTCGGTCTGGCGCGACAGCGAGCGCAGCACGGCGGCGAGCGCGTCCTCGCGACTATAGGTGGTGACGATGACGGAGATCAGGCCCTTTACCGCTTGGCTCACGATTTGCGCCCCGCCAGCCAGGCCTTCATGTAACGATAATAGGTGCCCTCGGCATTGGCGACCGCGAGCAGGAAGCCCTCGCGGCCATCGAGGAACCCGGCGCGCAGGATGTATGTACGGAAGAAGCTCCACAGGCCGTGCGTGATGCCGCTGGAAAAGCTCACGCGCTTGCCGCGCGCGGTGAACATCGCCGCGCCGGCGGTCGAGTAGCGGTCCATCCGCGACAGCGCGTCCTCGAGCCGCATGACGGGGGCATGCAGGAGATCGTTCTTGAGCCGCATCACCGGGCCGTCGCAGATCACGCGCTCATGCACCGCATCGTCGGAGAAGCGCGCCTTGCCACGCCTGAACAGCCGCAGCACGTAATCGGGATACCAGCCCGAATGCCGCATCTGCCGGCCGCAGAAGCTCGACAGCCGCGGCACCTCATAACCTGCCGCGGCCCCCTGCCCGATCGTCTGCGCGATCTCGGCGGCAAGCGCCGGCGTCACGCGCTCGTCGGCGTCGATCGAGAACACCCAGTCGCCCGACGCCTCGGCCAGCGCGAAGTTCTTTTGCGCGCCGAAGCCGTCCAGCGCGCGGGCAATGACGCGCGCGCCCTTGGCCTCGGCGATGGCGGGCGTATCGTCGCTGCTGTTGTCGTCGATGACGATGCGCTCGTCGGCGAAGGCGACGCTGTCGAGGCAGGCGCCGATATTGGCGGCCTCGTTCTTCGCGATCACGATCACCGACAGGCGCGGCATGCCCGCTCCACTTCTTTCGCTAGCGGCCGGACCGCGAGCGCTCGACCATCGACGTCGTTGATTGCCCGGGCACCAGATCGACCAGCACGACCACGCCGCCGAGCGCCTCGACGATGTCGTGGCCGACGACCTGTTCGCGCGTGTAGTCGCTGCCCTTGACCAGCACGGTCGGCTTCACTTCGCCGATCAGTTCGCGCGGCGTATCCTGCTCGAAGATGACGACAAGATCGACGGCTTCGAGCGCCGCCAGCACCTCGGCGCGCGACTGCGCGTTCTGCACCGGCCGCGTCGGGCCCTTCAACCGCGTCACCGAGGCATCGCTGTTGAGACCGACGACGAGCCGGTCGCAGGCGGCGCGCGCCTGCGCCAGCAGCTTGACGTGGCCGGGATGCAGCAGATCGAAGACGCCGTTGGTGAAGCCGACGCGCAGGCCCTGCCGGCGCCACAGGTCGAGATGCTCGCCGAGTTGCGACCAGTCGAACACGATCTTGTCTTCGGCGGCGAGCGAAGCCTCCGGCAGGATACGGTGACGCAGTTCATCGACCGTGAGCGTCGCGGTGCCGCGCTTGCCGACAACGACGGCGGCGGCGGCATTGGCGGCGCGCATCGCGCTTTCGAAATCGGCACTCATCGCCAGCATGGCGGATAGCACGGCGACAACGGTGTCGCCGGCGCCGGAAACGTCACGCACCTTCACGGCGTAGGATGGCACATGCACCGCGCCACCATTGTCGACCAAAGTCATGCCATCTTCGCTGCGCGTCACCAGCACGGCCTTGGCGCCGAGCGCGTCCTTGAGGCCGCGCGCGGCCGCGGCGATTTCGTCGTCGCTGCGCGCGGCAGTGCCCGTCGCAGCGGCGAGCTCCTGGCGGTTCGGCGTGATCAAGGTCGCGCCGCGATAGATCGAGTAGTCGCGGCCTTTCGGATCGACGATCACCGGCTTTCCAGCCTTGCTAGCCGCGTCGATCACGGCACGCACGACCTTCGGAGTCAGCGCCCCCTTGGCATAGTCGGACAGCACGACCGCGCCGGCGCGCGGAATGGCGTCGATGGCGTAGCCGATCAGCGCGTCCTCGGCGGCAGGATTGATGGCGGTCGCCATCTCCCAGTCGGCGCGCAGCATATGCGCCGAGTGGTGCTCGGAAACGAAGCGCACCTTGCGCGTCGTCATGCGCTCGTTGTCGGTGGCGAGATAGAATTCGATTAGCGGATGCAGCGACAGGGCCCCGGTGAGCGCCTTGCCGGCATCGTCATCGCCGACCACGCCGATGAAGATACAGCGGGCGCCGAGCGCCACCAGGTTGCGCGCGACATTGCCGGCGCCGCCGACCATGACCTCGGTGCGCTTGACCGCGATCACCGGCGTCGGCGCTTCCGGCGAGATGCGCGAGACGTCGCCATAGACGAATTCGTCGAGCATCAAATCGCCGATGCAGAGCACCGTCTGCTGCGACAGGCCGGCGAGGTGTTTGTCGAAGTCGAACATGATTATTTATACTTGTCGGCCTGATCGAGATAGCCGGTCACGTATTGCGCGACCGCTTTGCCGAGCGGCGTGAAGCCGGCATTGTAGCCGGCGCGGCGCAGATTGCCGACGTCGGCCTGCGTGAAATACTGATACTGGTCGCGGATCGAGACCGGCATGTCGATGTATTCGATGTTCGGCGCGCGGCCCATCGCCTTGAACATGGCGACGATCATATCGCGGAAGCTTTCCGCCTGGCCGGTGCCAACATTGAAGATGCCGTTCTTGCTATCGTTCTTGGCCGAACCGTCCATCGCCCAGCGCACCACCGAGACGACGTCATCGACATAGATGAAGTCGCGGCGCTGATCGCCGTCGGCGATGCCGTCGCGATGCGACTTGAACAGCTTGACCGGTTCGCCGGCCTTGGCGCGGTCGAAGACTTTCGACAGCACGCTGGCCATCGTGTCCTTATGATATTCGTTCGGGCCGTAGACGTTGAAGAACTTGAGGCCCACCCAGCGCGGCGGCAGCTTTTCTCTCTTCAAGAACCGATCGACCAGAGCGAGGTCGAACATGTGCTTCGACCAGCCGTAAAGGTTCATCGGCCGCAGCTTGCGCAGTTCCTCGATCGACCAGTTGTCGACGAAATTGGCGTCGCGGTCGCCATAGGTCGCCGCCGACGAGGCATAGATGAAAGGCGTGCCGGTCTGCGTGCACCAGTCGAGCAGGCGCAGCGACAGGCGAAAATTGTTCTCCATCACCGCGTCGCCGTCGGTGGCGGCGGTCGAGGAGATCGCGCCCATGTGGATCACGGCCTCGAGCTTGCGGCCCTCGAGCCATCGGGCGAGGTCCGACGGCGGCACGAAATCGGCGATGTGGCGCTTGGCGAGGTTCCGCCATTTGGCGGCGGAACCGAGGAGGTCATTGACCACGACATCGGTCCGGCCGGCCTCGTTGAGGCTGGCGACGATGTTCGATCCGATGAAGCCGGCTCCGCCGGTAACCAAAATCATGCATGACCCCGCTGGAGGCCATCATTTGCCCCAGTCCGGGCGGAGGCGCAAATGGACCGGCCCGATCGGGGCCAAATGCCTCTGGAAACGGTAAAAAATGCCGCTGGACAGTGCCGCGTGGCCAAGGGTAACGCCACAGCGCATGACCATCGACCCCGCCCATCCCGACCGTCCGGTCCTGATCGTCCCGTTCGTCTGGATCGGCGACTTCGTGCGGGCGCATTCGGTGGTGCGGCTTCTGAAGGCGGAAGCCCCTGACCGGCCGGTGGACATGGTGTCCTCGACGCTGTGCGCGCCGCTGGCCGACTACATGCCGGGCGTGCGGCAGGCGGTGGTGTCCGACCAGCCGCGCAAGCGCCTCGGCTGGGCGATCCAGCGCGACCTGGCCGCCCGCCTGCGCCGCAATGGCTATGGACAGGCGCTGATCATGTCGCGGAAGTGGAAGGCGGCGCTGGCCCCGGCAATGGCCGGCATCCCGATCCGTACTGGTTTTGCCGGGGAAGCGCGTTTCGGCCTCATCAACGATATGCGCTGGGGCGAGCTGAAATTGCCGCGGATGATCGACCAGATGGGCGCCCTCGCCCTGCCGAAAGGCGCCAAACTGCCCTCGGAATGGCCGCTTCCCGAGCTCAAGGTGCCGGCCGACGAGCTGGCGCGCTGGAAGGATCACCGCGGCCTCGCCGCCGAACCAGGACCGGTCGTCACGGTGTCGCCGGGCGCGGTCGGCGCCGGCAAGGCCTGGCCGCCCGAATCCTATGCCGCCCTAGCCAAGGCCCTAACGGCGGACGGCGCCTCGGTCTGGGTGCTGGGCGGCCCCGCGGAAACCGCCACAGCGCGGCTGATCGCGGAGACCGCGGGGCCTCGCCTGCGTGACCTGACCGGGACCGACCTGCGCAACGCGGTCCTGGCGCTCGCCGCCGCCGACGTCGCCGTGACCAACGATTCGGGGCTGATGCACGTCTCGGCTGCCCTCGGCACGCCAACGGTCGCCATTTTCGGCCCGACCAGCCCATGGCACTGGAAGCCGCTCAACCCGGTGGCGGCGATTCTCGAGCCGGCGGGGGACGAGGCGGCCCGCCAGAGGGCCCGGCTCGTCGGCAACGACGCCGTCGCTCACCGCTCCACCGCCGGGGTTTCTGTGGACAGCGTCCTCCAGGCCGTCCGGAAAGTCCTTTCCGACGCCAAATCAACGCGTTAACGCAGTGCCGGCACGTCCCTGACGCCCCTGCCGTTCCGTGCTAGGTAATGACCCGCCCGTGGAAGGAAGTTCAGCCATGGCCAAGCTCCAGGCCGCCGACAAGCGCAGCGAACAGGCTCAGTCGGCCATCGACAGCGCGCTGCGCACGCTCGAGGCCGAAGGCTCCGGCATCGATGCGCTGGCCGCCAGCCTGCGCGACGGGCTGGGCGCGCCCTTCGCCGCCGCCATCGACCTGATCAAGGCGGCGAGCGGCCGCGTCATCGTCACCGGCATGGGCAAGTCGGGTCACATCGGCAACAAGATCGCCTCGACCTTCGCCTCCACCGGCACGCCCGCCTCCTTCGTGCATCCGGCCGAAGCCAGCCACGGCGACCTCGGCATGATCACCAAGCAGGACGTCATCCTCGCGCTGTCGTGGTCGGGCGAGACCGCGGAACTGAAGAACCTCATCGACTATTCGCGCCGCCACGACATCGGCCTCATCGCGCTGAGCTCCAACGCGGACTCGACGCTGGCGAAAGCCGCCGACGTCGCACTGACGCTGCCGCAAGCGCGCGAAGCCTGTCCGCACAACCTGGCGCCGACCACCTCGGCGCTGATGCAGCTCGCGCTCGGCGATGCGCTGGCGATCGCGCTGCTGGAAAGCCGCGGCTTCACCGCGCTCGATTTCGGCCACCTGCATCCGGGCGGCAAGCTCGGTGCGCAGCTCAAAACCGTCGGCGAATTCATGCACAAGGGTGAGGCCGTGCCGCTCGCCCCGCTCGGCACCAGAATGTCGGAAGCGCTCGTCAACATGACGGCCAAGGGCTTCGGCTGTGTCGGCATCACCGATGCGCAGGGCAAGCTCGTCGGCATCATCACCGACGGCGACCTGCGGCGCCACATGCGTAACGACCTGCTCGACGCCCGCGTCGATGCGGTGATGACGAAATCGCCGAAGAGCGTGCGGCCGGACCAGTTGATGAGCGAAACGCTCGAACTGCTCAACGCCACCAAGGTCACGGCCTTGTTCGTGGTGGAGGCCGGCAAGCCGGTCGGGATCATCCACGTCCACGACCTGCTGCGCGCCGGCGCGGCGTAGACCTACTCAGGCATCAGCTTCGCAACAGCGGCCTTCACCGCGTCCACGTTCGGCGGCGCGCCATCGGCGCCGAGCACGGCGATCGGTCCGGAGCCGACCGGTCCGGTGAGCCGCGGCTGACTGCCGGCGAAGATGGCGATCAGCGGCACGGTCAGCGCCGCGGCGAGATGCAGCAGCCCGGTATCGACACCGATCACGCCGCGCGCACCGGCGATCAGCCGCGCCACCTGATCGAGCGGCTCGCGCGACGGCACGCGCGCGTTCGGCACATCTGCAGCAATCGTCTCGCTGCGCTGGCGCTCCGCCTCCGTGCCCCAGGGCAGCACCACCGACAGACCGGCCTGCGCCAGAAAACGGCCGAGCGCGATCCAGTGCGCGACCGGCCACTCCTTCTTCGCCTGCGCCGTCGCGTGCAGCAGGACAACATAGGGCTTCGCCGGCGACGACAGGCGGGCGCGCGACAGATTGTAATCCGGCGCGCCGGCAATGTCGTAGCCGAGCGCCAGCGCCGTCAGGCGGCGGTTGCGCTCCACGGCGTGCAAGTCGCGGCTCACGGCGTGACGCACATCGTAAAACAAAGTCGCCAGCGGCTCGCGGATGCTGGCACGGTCGTAGCCGTGGCGCTCACCTTGCGCGGCGCGGGCGATGGCGCCGGTACGCAGCAGACCCTGCGTGTCGATCACGATGTCGTAGCGATGCAGGCGAAGCGCCGTGCAGCTTTGCCGGACTTCGCGCCAGGTCTGCGGCGACCACAATCTCTTGCGCCAGCGTCGCGACGCGACCGGAATGATGTCGTCGACGCCGGGATGCAGCCGCGCCAGCGGTGCGAAGGCTTCTTCCACGACCCAGGAAATCTGCGCGCCGGGCAGCGCGCGGCGCGCATCGGTCACCGCCGGCAGATGATGGATGACATCGCCGAGGGACGAGGTCTTGATGAAAAGAATTTCCCGCATCATCCATTCCGGCGCGGGGTGCGCCCAAATTCCGCCCCAGAAAGCCCGCCTCAAGAGGCGTCCGGATCGCCGCAAGCGTTAACGCGCCTCATAGCCCGGTTACCGGCCGTTAACAATGACGGCGATTACGCGCATTTGAGTCGAACTGGAAGCCCTTCTTTGTCACGATTGTCCGTTAAGGAAGTTAATCGCATTCGGGGGCAGTCATGACGATTCTGGTGACAGGCGGTGCCGGCTATATCGGCAGTCACATGGTTCACGAACTGGTGGACGCCGGGGAGCCGGTCGTCGTGCTCGACAATCTGTCCACCGGTTTCCGCTACCTGTTCCCGGCCACCGTGCCCTTCGTCGCCGGCTCGACCGGCGATCGCGACCTGGTCATGAAGACCATCCAGCAGCACGGCGTCACCGCCATCATCCATTTTGCGGCGTCGATCGTGGTGCCCGATTCGGTGCGCGACCCGCTCAGCTATTACCGTAACAACACCATGAACACCTGCTCGCTGATCGACGCGGCGATCGAGGCCGGCGTGCGGCAGATGATCTTCTCCTCGACCGCCGCCGTTTACGGCAATGCCGAGGAAACGCCGGTGGCCGAGAACGCGGTGACGCATCCGATCTCGCCCTACGGCACATCGAAGCTGATGTCCGAAATCATGCTGCACGATGCCGGCAAGGCCTACGGCCTGCGCTTCGTCATTTTGCGTTATTTCAACGTCGCCGGCGCCGACCCGCGCGGCCGCACCGGCCAGGCGACGCCCGCCGCCACGCATCTGATCAAAGTCGCGTGCGAAACCGCGGTCGGCAAGCGGGAGAAGATGGCCGTCTACGGCACCGATTATCCAACGCCGGACGGCACCTGTATTCGCGATTACATCCATGTAACGGATCTGGCCCGCGCGCACTCGGCGGCGCTCGGTCACCTGCGCCGCGGCGGCGCCAGCGCCACCTTCAATTGCGGCTATGGCCGCGGCGCCTCGGTACTCGAGGTCATCGATGCCGTGCGCCGTGCTGCCGGCCACGATTTCCCTGTGGAGTTCGAGGGCCGCCGCCCCGGCGATCCGGCAGCCCTGGTCGCCAATGTCGAGCGCATCCGCAAGGCGCTGCCCTGGCACCCGCAGTTCCAGGACCTCGACACCATCGTCACCCATGCGCTGGCCTGGGAGAAGCGGCTGCAGGCCAACGCCGCGCGGGCGCAGGGCGACCGCGCCTGAGCGCCGTTTCGTCATAAACAGCCCGTAATCCGGCCATCTTGACGCGCCCCGGGCGATGCCCGACAGAGGGCGCATGAACGATCCGACCGACCTCGCCGACGACCCGCGCTACAGCGCCCGGAACCTGATCCGGCGGCTGTTCCTCGAGCAGGGCCTGTCGCACTGGCGCAAATACGCGGCCGCCTTCGTGCTGATGGCGATCTCGGCCGGCTGCACGGCGTTCAGCGCCTACCTGATCGGCAACGTCATCAACGAGACCTACGTCAACCGCAACCTGCCCGGCATCTTCGTCCTGGGCGGCATCACGGTGGCGCTGTTCGCGATCAAGGGCCTCGCCACTTACGGCCACACCGTATTCCTGTCGCAGATCGGCAACCGCATCATCGCCGACAACCAGCGCGCCGTGTTCGCCAAGCTGCTGCGCGAAGGTCTCGGCTTCTTCTCCGACCGCCATTCGACCGAGTTCATCGCCCGCCTCTCGGCCGGCGCCGCCGCCGCAACGCAGGTGATCAACCTGCTGGTGATGTCGGTCGGCCGCGATGCGCTCTCCCTCATCGGCCTCGTGTCGGTGATGGTGGTGCAGGACCCGGTGCTGTCGTTCTTCTCGTTCTTCGTCGCGCCGCCAGCTTTCCTCGTGCTGCGCAAGATGGTCCGCCGCATCTACAAGATCGGCCGTTCGCAATTCCAGGGCGGCGCCCGCATCATGGAGACCTTGCAGGAGACGCTGCAGGGCATCCGTATCGTCAAGGCCTTCACGCTCGAAGACACGATGCGCGCGCGCTTCAACAGCCATGTCGCCGCGGTCGAGCACGAAGCCAACAAGATGGCGCGCGTCGGCGCCCGTGCCTCGCCGCTGATGGAAACGCTGGGCGGCATGGCCATCGCCATCGCCATCGTCTATGGCGGCTACCGCGTGCTGCAGACCGGCGCGACGCCGGGCCAGTTCTTCTCCTTCATCACCGCGTTTTTGCTGGCTTATGAGCCGGCCAAGCGCCTGGCGCGGCTCAACATCGAGCTCAACAGCGCGCTGGTCGGCGTGCGCGTGCTGTTCGAGGTGCTCGATAGTCCGCCGAGCGAAGCGGCCGACGACGAAAAGCCGCGGCTGCGCGTCACGGACCGCCGCATCGAGTTCAAGGACGTCTCTTTCTCCTATCGCGGCGAGCAGGCGGTGCTGCGCGGCATGTCCTTCGTCGCCGAGCCGGGCAAGCTGACCGCGCTGGTCGGCCCGTCCGGCGGCGGCAAGTCCACCGTGTTCAATCTGGTGATGCGGTTCTACGACGCGCATGACGGCCGCGTCGAAATCGACGGCCAGGAAGTGACGCAGGTGTCGCGCCGCTCGCTGCGCGAACAGATCGCTTACGTCGGGCAGGACACCTTCCTGTTCCGCGGCACGGTGCGCGAGAACATCGCCTTCGGCAAACCTAACGCCACCGAGGACGAGATCGTTGCGGCGGCCAAGGGCGCCTATGCCCACGACTTCATCACCGCCTTCCCGCTCGGCTATGACACGCCGGTCGGCGAGCACGGTTTGCAGCTTTCCGGCGGCCAGCGCCAGCGCATCGCCATTGCGCGCGCGCTGATCAAGGACGCGCCGATCATCCTGCTCGACGAAGCGACCGCCGCGCTCGACTCGGAAAGCGAACGCCAGGTGCGCGAGGCCATGGATCACCTGTGCGCCGGCCGCACCACGCTCGCCATTGCGCACCGCCTGCACACCATTTCGCACGCCGATTGCATCTACGTCGTCGAAGGCGGCCACGCCTCCGAGGCCGGCCGGCATGACGAGTTGCTGGCCAAGGGCGGGCGCTACGCGACCTTCTACCGGCTCCAGCTCAAGGATCAGGAGCAGCCGGCGCCGCTGCCGGCGGTGGCGGCATCGGCCTGAGTCGCCGCGCAGCAGCCCTGTGTGCCCACGGCTTGTCCCACCCCGGACAATAAGGTACCGGAGGACCTGCCTCATTCAGGCGCTCCTGTCCTCCAGCTATTGAAAAGGCTTTATCCATGAGCGCGGATTACGTCATTCCAGCGCCGCCGCAGGCCGCTATCGCGGTTGCCGGCACGTCGAAGGTTTTCCCGGTGCGCCGCATCTGGTGCGTCGGCCGCAATTACATCGAGCATATCCGCGAGATGGGCCAGGACGAGCGTCTGCCGCCGTTCTATTTCGCCAAGCCGGCCGACGCCATCGTACCGGACGGCGGCACTGTGCCGTATCCGTCGCTGACCAAGGATATGCATCACGAGGTCGAACTCGTCGTGGCGCTGAAGTCCGGTGGCCGCAACATCCCTGTCGAAAAGGCCAATGACTGCATCTACGGCTACGCCGTCGGCATCGACCTCACCCGCCGCGATTTGCAGATCGCCTCGCGCGAGTTGAAGCGGCCGTGGGAAATCGGCAAGGCCTTCGACCACTCGGCGCCGTGCGGCGCCATCAAGCCGGCGTCCGAGATCGGTCATCCGAAGGACGCCCGCATCGCTCTGTCCTGCAACGGCAAGGTCCGGCAAGACGGCAACCTCAACCAGATGATCTGGAACGTGCCGGAAATCATCGCCGACCTGTCGAAGATGGTCGAACTCGCCGCCGGCGACATCATCATGACCGGCACGCCGGCCGGCGTCGCCGCGACGGTCGCCGGCGACAAGCTCGAATGCAGCGTCGAAGGTGTGGGCGGCGTGACCGTGACCATCGGTCAGCCCTTGAAGTAGGCGCCACGATCGGGGGGATTCGCAAAAGCCTCGAATCAGTTACGACTGAACGGTCGGCGGTCTGGAACCGCCGGCCGTTTGCGTTGTTAACCAATCCCTAACATCCCCCGCCGCAGACTGGATGAGCCGGGTCCAGATTGTGGTTCGACAGCGCACAGGACTGAACATGGGTGAAGCTCTTCCCCTCGCGCGCCGCTCCGCCGACCCGGCCACCGATGCCCGCCACATGGATGCGCGGCATATGGCCGACAGCGTGATGCGCTACTCGCCGGCGACCGATGCCGAAGCGCTCAAGCTGCTGCGCGCCAGCTACCCGCATTATCCGCTGAGCCTGCGCGTCGCCGCGCTCAATCTGCTGATGCGGCAGAACCGTCGCGGCCACGCCGCGGTCCGGCGCTAAGCTAGATCCCGAGATAAGCCTGCCGCACCCGGTCGTCGCCCAAAAGGGCCTCGCCCGAGCCTGACAGCGTGATGCGGCCATTCTCGAGCACGTAAGCGTGGCTTGCGAGCTTGAGCGACACCGCGACGTTCTGCTCGACCAGCACGCAGGTCAGCCCCTCGCGATTGAGATCGCGCACCGTCGCCAGCACCTGCTGCACGATGGCCGGCGCCAGGCCGAGCGACGGCTCGTCGAACATGACCATTTCCGGCTCGCCCATCAGGCAACGGCCGATCGCCAGCATCTGCTGCTCGCCGCCCGACAAGGTGCCGGCGGCCTGAGCGCGGCGTTCGGCGAGCCGCGGGAACATGGTGTAGACGCGCTCGAGGTTGCGATCACGGTTGGCCCGCGCACGCGGGATCATGGCGCCCATGGCCAGGTTCTCGGCAATGGTCAGCGTCGGAAACACCTGACGGCCTTCCGCGACCTGGCCGATGCCGAGGTTGCACACCTTGTAGCTCGGCAGCCCGGCGATGTTGTCGCCGCGATAGACGATACGGCCGCGCGTCGGCTTGTTGATGCCGGCGATGGCGCGGATCAGCGACGTCTTGCCGGCGCCGTTGGCGCCGACGATGGCGACGATGGCGCGCTCCGGAATCTCCAGCGTGACGCCGTCGAGCGCCTGCGCGTCGCCGTAATGCACGTCGATGTTTTCAACGAGGAGCATATTAGATCGCCTCCGCGCCGAGATAGGAGTCGATCACCGCCTTGTCGCGCACGACGTCGGCCGGCGCGCCGTCGGCGATATTGGCGCCGTGATGCAGCACGACGATGCGCTGCGCCAGCGCCATGACCGCGCGCATGACGTGCTCGATGAGCAGGATGGTCAGCCCGGTGTCGCGGTTGAGATCGCGCAGGATGCCGACGATGCGGTCGGTCTCGGTCGGACGCAGGCCGGCCATGACCTCGTCGAGCAGCAACAGCTTCGGATCGGTCGCCAGTGCACGGGCGACCTCGAGGCGCTTGCGGTCCGGCAGCGTCATCGACGAGGCCTGCTGCGCCCGCTTGTCGTAGAGATCGAGCCGCCGCATTACCTCGTGCGCATGCGCGCGCGCCGCCGTAACGTCGCGGCGCTTCATCAACGCGCCGACGATGACGTTGTCTTCGACCGACAGCGCCGGGAACGGCCGCACGATCTGAAAAGTACGGCCGATGCCGCGCTGCGCGATCTGGTTGGGCGCCAGGCCGTCAATGCGTTCGCCGGCGAAGGTGATGGCGCCGCCGTCCGGCGCGTGGACGCCGGCGATCATGTTGAACAACGTCGTCTTGCCGGCGCCGTTCGGCCCGATCACGGCATGAATGCCGCCCTGCGGCACCTCGAACGAGACCTTGTCCACGGCGAGCAGGCCGCGGAACCGCTTGCTGACGCCTTCGACCTTGAGAAGCGTGCTCATGGCGCGCGCTCCGTCAGGCCGAGCCGGCGCTTGACCCAGGGCCAGACGCCGTCCGGCACCGCCATGATCACGAACAGAAGACAGATGCCGTAGAACACCTGCTTGGCGCCGGGGATATCGATGCCGATGGCGTGCAGGCCTTCGGTCAGGGTTTCGGCAAGGCCGGTGAGAATGAAAGCGCCAAGGATCGGTCCGAACAAGGTGCCAACGCCGCCGACGATCGGCCCGAGGATGATCTCGATCGAGCGTGAGATGTGGAAGACCTGCTCCGGAAACAGGTTGTTGTAATAGAACGCGTAGATCACGCCGGCGAAGGAGGTCATCGCCGCGGAGATGACAACGGCGATCATCTTGTAGCGGAAGGTGTCAATGCCGGCCGAGCGCGCGGCCTCCTCGTCTTCGCGGATGGCGAGCCAGAAATAACCGATGCGGCTCTGCAGCAGCGCGCGGCAGCCGATGAAGGCGGCGACAGCCGCTACCAGCAGCACGTAATAGAACATCACCGGCTGGCCGCGCAGGTGCCAGAGGTCGTTCTTGGTGTATTGCGCCACCGGCAGGAACAGGCCCGACGAGCCCTTGGTGAAGGCGAGATGGTCGAAGCCGACGCGGGCGAATTCGGCGAAGGCGATGGTCAGGATGGCAAAGTAGACGCCGCCGACCTTGAAGCGGAAGGCGAGGTAGCCGATGAAGGCGCCGGCGAGCCCGGCAATCGGGATCGCCACCAGGAGGCCGATCCACGGCCCGATGCCGTAATGGACGTAGAGCGCCGCCGCCGTATAGGCGCCCAGCCCGACATAAAGTGCATGACCGAGGGACAGTTGTCCGGCAAAGCCCATCATGATGTTCCACGCCTGCCCGACATACGCGAAATACAGGATGAGGATCAGCACGGTGAGCAGATAATCGCTGGCGAAGAATGGCGCGGCGACCAATGCCGCAAGCAGGACCGCCAGCAGGAAAAGTGCACGGCCCGACAGGCCTTCGATCAGGCGAGCCAGCATCACGCGACCTTCTTGCCGAGAATGCCTTGCGGCCGGAACAACAGCACCAGAACGAGGATGGCGAAGGAAAACATGCTCTTCGCCGACGGCGTGAACAGCAGTCCGGCCATCGCTTCGGTCAGCCCGATCATGACGCCGCCGATCAGCGCGCCCGGCATCGAACCGAGGCCGCCGGTGATCACGATGATGAAGGCGAGCAGCGTATAAGCCGGGCCGAGCGACGGCGTCACGTCGACGATCAGCGCCAGCATGACGCCGGCGGCGCCGACGCAGGCGGCGCCGAGCGCGAAGGTGAGCGCGTAGAGATGCTTAACGTCGAGACCGACAACCAGCGCGCCATGATAATTGTCGGCACAGGCGCGGATCGCGGTGCCGATCGTCGTGTACTGAAAGAAGCAGAACAGCGCCGCCGCAACGACCAGCGCCGCCAATGCCGCATAGGCCTTGGTGGCGTCGACGATCAGCGGACCGATCTGATAGCTGTCATAGGCGTAGGACACCTGCACGTTCTGCGCATCCGGCCCAAACAGGATGAGCAGGACATTGACCATGATGATGGCGACGGCGACCAGCAGCAGGAACTGGCTGTGCTCCGGCCGCGTGATGAACGGATTGATGAGGCCCGCCTGCAGCGCATAGCCGAACACGCCGAGCGTCGCCGCGATCGGCACCAGCATGACGAGCGGGTCGAGATGGAACGCCGAGAACAAGGTGACGGCGATGTACATCGCCACCGTCATCATCTCGCCATGGGCGAAGTTGACGACGCGCACGACGCCGAAGATCACCGACAGGCCGAGCGCCATCAGGCCGTAGACCAGCCCGGTGAGGATGCCGCCGACGGCGACGTTGAGATAGATATCGAAGGGCAACTCAAAATCCTTGGAACGCAGGGCCTGCGACGGCCCCTCCGCCGTCATGCCCGGCTTTATGCCGGGCATCCACGACTTACTTGTCTTTTGTAAAGCAAGACGTGGATGGCCGGCACAAGGCCGGCCATGACGTCGTCACTTACCGACAACCGTAGCCTAAGCCTTACGAACGCTGGTTGTACGGCTTCAGCGGCCAATCCGGCTTGGCGTTGGCCGCTTCCTTCGGCGCGACGGTGACGAGCTTGCCGTCGCGGTTCTGGATGCCGCCGCCGATGATCTTGTCGTTCTGACCCTTGGCGTCGAACGAGATGCCCGGGCCGATCGACGAGTTGTCCTTGATGTCGGTCTTGCGGATCGCGTCGGCGAGCGCCTTCGGATCGGACGAGCCGGCGCGCTTGTAGGCGTCGGCGGCGACCAGCAGCGCTTCGAAGGTGTAGACGTGATTGGTGTTGAGGTTGACGCCGGCATGCGACTTGGCGAGCGCCGCCTCGAGCGCCTTCGACAGCTTCTTGTTCGGGTCGTACCACGGCGCGAAGCTCAGCGGGCCATCCGACAGCTTGCCGAGAGTCTTGAGATACTGGTCTTCGTACCAGCCCGGACCCATGCTCATGACCGAGGCCGGCGTCCAGCGCTGCTTGACCATTTCACGCGTCAGCAGGATGGCGTCGTTGAGACGGCTCACCATCAGCAAGATCTCGGCGCCGGTCGCCTTCGCCTTAGCCAGTTCGACCGACAGATCGCGCGCCGCCGGATCATACGGAATGGTCTCGAGGATCTTGTACGGCATGTCGAACTTCGGCATCACCGCGCCAATGCCGCCCGCCATCGCCGTGCCGAAGGTGTCGTTGACGTGCATGAACACCGCCGTCTTCGGCGAAGCCTTGGTCATCTCGAAGATCTGCTTCTGACAGACGAAGGCGTCGCGCAGGATCATGCCCGCGGTCGGGAAGTTGCGGAACACGAACTTGTAGCCCTGCTCCGTGATCGGCGGCGCCGCGGCGATGTTGATGACGAAGGGAATGCCCTTCTGCTCGGCGACCTGCGCGATGGCGCTCGATTGACCGCTATCGAAGGCGCCGACGAGGAGCTGTGCGCCCTCGCCGATCAGCTTCTCGGCGCGCGAACGGGCGACGTCGACATTGGTTTCGGTGTCGGCGTTGATGATCTGGAGCTCGGGATAGCCCATATCCTTCAGGATACCAGCGGCGATATCGACGCCGCGCTGACAGTCCTGGCCGATGCCGGCCTGGTAACCCGAGCGCGGCAGCAGCACGCCGACCTTCAGCGGGCCGGCGGCGCGGGCGATGTTGAAGGGCGCGAGGCCCGCGGTGACGCCGAGCGCGCCGAGACCGGCGGTCACGGCGCGGCGGCTGACGCCGGTGGTCTTGGATGTCTTGTTGGTCATGGCAGTTCCTCCCCCTGGCCATCAAAGGCCGGTTTCGCTCGATGATGCCGGATTTTTTCCGGCTTTGACAGGCACGCGTAACGCGACCACCGGCGCCGCCGGCTGCACTCGGCCGGGACACCTGCGGTCGCCAAATTCGGATCATATTGTTGACTAGGACAACAATTCCCGTCAACACCATAATAGGACCGCCGCACACTGTATGATGCGCGGCCGCAAGGGAGCGAAGCGGGATGCCGCAAAAGGCCGCGCCAAGCAGGAGGACGACCCCGGCGCGGGGCGCCGTGCCGCCGGCCGATGCCGCTCCCAAACCCGCGACCGGGCGCCGCAGGGCCGGCGCCGTCAGCGATCTTGGCCCGCTGGAGGGCCACCTCGGCTATTTCATCCGCCGCCTGCAGATCTGGGTGTTTCAAGATTTCATCCGCACGCTGGCGCCGCTCGAGATCAGCCCGGCGCAGTTCTCGGTGCTGTCCGTGATCCACGCCAATGAGGGGCTGTCGCAAGCCGAGCTCGGCAACACCTTGGCGATCGAACGCGCCCGCCTGGTACGGCTGCTCAACCGCCTGCAGAAACGCCGGCTCATCGAACGCCTGCCCTCCTCCGCCGACGGTCGCCGCCACGCCCTGCGCCTGACGCCGACCGGACAGACGACGTTGCAGCAAGCGATCGCGCTCGCCGACCAGCATGAGGCCGGCCTTCTGGCGAAGCTCGGCGAACAGCGCTACGGCGCGCTGATGGACGCGCTGCGCGGCCTCGGCACATCTTAGACAAACAATTTCTCCACCGCGGCGGCGATGCGCAGCAACTGCCGGTCATGGCCGTTGCGGGCGAGCAGCATGAGGCCGGTCGGCAACAGCCCGTCGCGCGGCAGCGGAATCGATACGCCGGTGAGATCGAAGAAGTTGCCGATCGTGGTGTTGCGCAACAGCATGGCGTTGCGCTGCAGGAAGGACTTCGGCTCGCCGAGTTCATCGAGCCGCGGCGCCACCGTCGCCGTCGACGGCATCACCAGCACGTCGAGATCGCGCAGCCGCGCATCCATGGCGCGGATCAGTGCGGCGCGCGTGCGCACGGCGTTGATGTAATCGTAAGCGCCGATCTCCTTGCCCTTGATCAGCCGCGCCGCGACCACGGGATCGACCTCGACCGCATGAAGCCCCATTCGCTCGTGATGCACCGAGAAGGCTTCGGCGACGAGAATGCTGGTGCGCATTTGCAGCGCCATCATGTCGTCGAACATCGGCAGCTTTTCGTATGTGAGACGAACGCCCGCCTTCTCCAGACGGTCGAGCGCCTCGGGGAAACGCCGGCCGACGGTGTCGTCGAGGTTCTCCAGCGGCAGACCTTGCGCGATGCCGACGCGCAGGCCGGCGAGCGGCGCGGCATCAAGTATCCACGGCGCCTCACCCGCCATCACGGCGTCGGCGGCGGCGCATTGCGCCACGGATTTCGCCAGCGGGCCGATGGAGTCGAGCGAATAGGATAGCGGAAACGCGCCGTCCGTCGGCACGCGCTGGCGCGACGGCTTGAAGCCGATGACGCCGCACAGCGAGGCCGGAATGCGCACGGAGCCGCCGGTGTCGCTGCCGATACCGATCTCGCACATGTCGTCGGCGACCGCGACGCCGGCGCCGGAGGACGAGCCGCCCGGCACGCGGGCGCGGTCGGCCGGATTGCCCGGCGTGCCGTAGTGCGGATTGGCGCCGACGCCGGTGAAGGCGAATTCCGACATGTTGGTCTTGCCGACGATCACCGCGCCGGCGGCGCGCAGCCGCTGCACGATCACCGCGTCGCGTTCGGCGACCTTGCCTTCGTCGGCAATGACCTTCGAGCCGGCACGCGTCACCTCGCCGGCAACGTCGAACAGATCCTTGACGGTGACGATGGCGCCGTCGAGCGGACCGAGCGACGTGCCGGTGCGGGCGCGGGCATCGCTCGCTTCGGCAGCGGCCTGCGCCGCCTCGCGATAGACGGTGAGCACGGCGCGCGCGCCCTCGCCTTGCGTATCGTCGATGCGTTGCAGCGCGGCGGCGAGGCGCTCCTGTGCCGATGCTTGATGCGCCGATGATGTTTTATCCATGGAACCAACTTTCCCGAGCGACGTTTTCTCTGCGAACTTCAGGCGACTTCTGACAACTATTGTGGAGGCTAACATGCGCAAGGCACTTCTTGCGACTGCGATGCTCGCCGCGCTCATATCGATGCCGGTTGGCGCCCAGGCCGACGCACTCGGCGGCGCCATTGTCGGCGCCGGCGCGGGCGCCATCATCGGCGGCGCGGCGACCGGACGGCCGGAAGGCGCGGCGGTTGGCGCCGTAATTGGCGGCACCACCGGTGCGGCGGTCGGCGCCAATGCCGAGGAACGGCACTATCGTCATCGCAGCCGCGTCTGCTGGCACGATGACTGGGGCCGGCGTCACTGCCGCTATCGCTAAGCGGCGCACATTTCGTGGGCTGGGCACGGGGCGTCCCTTCGCGGACGCCCCGTTTGTCGTTCGCATCATGACCTCAGCGCGCCAGCCCGCCCTTTTCTTCGATGAATTTGACCACCGCGGCGACGTCCTTGCCCTCGCGCATGTTGGTCATGACGAAGGGCCGCTTGCCGCGCATCTTGGTGGCGTCGCGCTCCATGACTTCGAGCGAGGCGCCGACATAGGGCGCCAGATCGATCTTGTTGATGACGAGCAGATCGGAGCGCGTGATGCCGGGACCGCCCTTGGACGGGATCTTGTCGCCGGCGGCGACGTCGATGACGTAGATGGTGATGTCGGCGAGTTCGGGCGAGAAGGTCGCGGCGAGATTGTCGCCGCCGGATTCGATCAGGATGAGATCGAGATCGGGAAACTTCGCGCGCATCTCGGCGACCGCGGCGAGGTTGATCGAGGCATCCTCGCGGATCGCGGTATGCGGACAGCCGCCGGTCTCGACGCCGGCGATACGGTCGGCGGCGAGCGCGCCGGAGCGCACCAGATATTCGGCGTCCCACTTGGTGTAGATGTCGTTAGTGATGGCGGCGATCTGGTAGCGATCGCGCAGCGCCTTGCACAGCGCGTCCATCAGCGCCGTCTTGCCGGAGCCGACCGGGCCGCCGACGCCGACGCGGAGAGGACCGTGGGGACTCGTCGCTTTGCTCATGGCTTCACTTCATACTGGAGAATTCCGGCGCCGTGGTTTCGGCCATTCCGCTTCGCGGTGCAAGGGAGGCCTTGCTCCGCTCGGCCCCCGGTGGACGGACCTTGTTATCCACCGCTGCGGGACTCCGGCTCAGACACCGCGGGGACTTCCCCATCGGGCGGCTTTCGAGAACCCTGGTATCGAGCTCTCTCCAGCGGGCCGATGCTTCCATCCCTTTGGCGCAAGCGCCTTTGTCCCAGGGACGCGCGGCTGGCGCGCCGGGAAACGAGCGGCTTGGACCGCCGGGAGGGGAAATTTGCGCCGCATCTCCGACGCCCCGTCCCGGCCACCGCTCCCCGCCCCAGCATCTGGAGACGCTGATCAGACACCCCTCGCTCGATGGGGCGGGATCCCGTCATCGTCCGGGGAAGCGGACGATCCAGCACACTATCTGCGATCGCCGGAAGGGCTGGATCCCCGCTTCCGCGGGGATGACAGGAGAGAGCGCGGGGACGACGTAACGGTTCGGCGTTCCGGCTCGCGGCTCAGCGCCAGCCATGGGAGCGGTCGAAGCCGCGGTTGTAGCCGTCGCGGAAGCCCTGATCGTAGGCGCGGTCATAAGCGAAGGCATCGCCGCCGCCGCGCCGGTGGTCGCGGTTGCCAAAGCCGCCACCCGCGCCGCGCGGCTCCATCGGACCGGCGCCATAGGCCTGACCGCCCTCGCCCGCTCCGGTGGTCTCCCCGCCCATTGCGTCGCGGTTCATGCCGCCATCCTTCAGGCCTCGCTCGGCCATACGTGCCTGATCCACGTCGTCGCTCGCCACGTCGTCGCTCGCCATGTCATCGTCGCCGGCCATGCCGCGATTCATGTCGCGATTCATGCCGTGCCTGCTCATGTCGTCCTTGTTCATGGCGTGGCGATCCATCGCGCGCGGATTGATGCGCAGGAAGATCGTGTTGCCGTCTTCGTCCCGCGCCCTGATTCGGTAGGTAGCGCCGAGAATGCGCACATCGGTGAAGCCGGCCTCCTTGAGCGCCTGGCGCAGGCGCCGCTGCGCCATCGCGCGCTCGCCTTTCGGCCGGCCGCTGTCCGCGGTCTTGTCCGCCGCGGCGTCGGACGACGGGTCCGCCGCATCGCGATCGTTCAAAGCCTTGTCGATCGCCTGCTGCGCGTTGTTCGTGCCCTTTGCCGCATCGCCGCTCGGCGCCGCGTCATTGGCGGCGAGCGCCGGGGTCGCCATCAACGCCAGCGCCGTCGTCGCGCCCAGCAACCATTTGGTGGTCATGGAACCTCTCCTGATGTCGAGCTGTCGCCCTCAGGAGACAAAGCCGAAGCGCGGAGATCGTTCGCGCGCCGTGGCGAAAATCGGGCGAAAGTTTTTGCGGCCGTGTGTCACAAGCCGCGCGGCCGCCCGCTCAGGAGCGGAACAGCCGCGTGTACTGCGTCTCGTGCCGCGCCGAGGCGAGGTCGGCACGGAAGGCCGACGAGCCGAGATCGTCGAGCGAGGCGCCTTGCGCGCGCCGCGCGGTGTCGATCACCGCGGCCTCGAGCGCGGCCAGCACATGCAGGCCCTGGGTCTGGCCGAGGGGAATGAGCCTCACCCCGGCCGACACCCAGTTCGCCGTCAGCGCATGCAGGTAAGCCGGCAGCGCCTGATCGAGCGCGATGCCGTGGCCGGCAGCGGCGACCGCGACGGCGACCGGATAGGCCACTGGGCCATCCCACGCCGACTTGAGCGCGTTAAGCGCGGCGCAGGGCCACGCCGCGCGCGCCGCATCGATGAAGGCGTTGCCCTGGGCCGTGGTCTCCAGATGACGCTCTTTCGACGGCGCGAAGGCCGCGGCGAGTTCGGCGATGCCACGCAACGCCGCATCGTCCTGCGCCATGACGGCGCGGTGCGCATGGGCGAACAGCACGGCATCGCAGAAGCCGCCACCGGCGCCGAGCATGGCGAACAGCCAGTCCTTCAAAGTCGCCGCATCGGCAACATCGCCGGCCTCGACCGCCCATTCGATGCCGCTGGAATAAGAGAAGGCGCCGACCGGAAACGCCGGCGACAGCCAGGCCATGAGGCGGAGGAGTTGAGGCGCTTGCCCCCCGTCACCCCGCTCATTCCCGCGCAAGCGGGAATCCAGTTCTTCCGTGCTCGCGGCTCTGGACCCCCGCCTTCGCGGGGGTGAGCGGAAGGTGGCATCATCCATGCTCGTGCTCGTGATGATGCTCATGCCCGTGCGCATGCGGTGACGCCGGTTCCGGATCGAACGCCGCCTCGAGCGGCGTCAGCCGCGCACCCAAACCTCTCAACATGTCTTCCAACACATGGTCACGACGCATGCGAATCATATTCCCGACGATCTGGACATCGGTGTGGCGGTTACCGAGATGCCAGGCAAGCCGCACGGCTTCGAATTCGCTCGGCGATTCAATTTCTATTAAGTGTTCCGCGCTGCCTTTGATCTCGACGATCGTCCCGTCATCGAGAACGAGACCGTCGCCGTCGCGCAGGTTCACCGGTTTGGCAAAGTCCATCAGCATCTGCGTGCCCTGCTCGCCGGTGAGCACGATGCGGCGGCGATGCCGGTCGTCGGCATCGAGCACGACGCGGTCGCGCGCGGCGGCGCGGTCGTAGTCGGTGACGATGGAGAGAACGCGGAGCATGCTTACATTCTATTCGACCGTAGCGGCTGCGGCATCCTCTCTTCCCCTCTCCCCTTGTGGGAGAGGGTGCCCGAGCGGAGGCGAGAGCCGAGCGAGGGCGGGTGAGGGGTCAGAGCCAGTCGAGATTCTGCCCCCTCACCCGGCTCGCTTCGCTCGCCACCCTCTCCCACAAGGGGAGAGGGAAGCGAGAGTGCGGAGCTCAGAAAAGAAAATACCGCTGCGCCATCGGCAGACTCTCCGCCGGCGGGCAGGTCAACAGTTCGCCGTCCGCCCGCACCTCGTAGGTTTCCGGATCGACCTCGATATTCGGCGTCGCGTCGTTGAGCACCATGCTCTTCTTGTTGATCTTGCGCGTGTTGTCGATGGCGACGAATTCCTTGTCGCAGCCGAGCTGCTTGCGCAAATTCGAGCGCGCCGCGGCCTTCGACACGAACACCACCGACGAGGCGGTGAGCGACTTGCCATAGGCGCCGAACATCGGCCGGTAATGCACCGGCTGCGGCGTCGGGATCGAGGCGTTGGGATCGCCCATCGCCGCAGCGACGATGGTGCCACCCTTGATGACGATGTCCGGCTTGACGCCGAAGAAGGCCGGCGACCAGACGACCAGGTCGGCCAGCTTGCCCTTCTCCACCGAACCGATGTGTTTCGACATGCCGTGCGCGATCGCCGGATTGATCGTGTATTTGGCGATGTAGCGCCGTGCTCGCAGGTTATCGTTGTCGCCCTTCTCGCCCGGCAGCGCGCCGCGCTGCTTCTTCATCTTGTCCGCGGTCTGCCAGGTGCGGATGATCACTTCGCCGATGCGGCCCATGGCCTGGCTGTCCGACGACATCATCGACAGCGCGCCGATGTCGTGCAGGATGTCTTCGGCCGCGATGGTCTCCTTGCGGATGCGGCTTTCGGCGAAAGCGAGATCCTCGGCGATCGACGGATCGAGATGGTGGCACACCATCAGCATATCGAGATGCTCGTCGATGGTGTTGCGCGTGAACGGCCGCGTCGGATTGGTCGAGGACGGCAGCACGTTCTTGAGCCCCGCGACCTTGATGATGTCGGGGGCGTGGCCGCCGCCGGCACCTTCGGTATGGAAGGCGTGAATGGTGCGGCCCTTGAAGGCCTTGATAGTGTCCTCGACGAAGCCGGATTCGTTGAGCGTGTCGGAATGCAGCATGACCTGCACGTCGTATTTCTCCGCGACGCTGAGGCAGTTGTCGATCGCCGCCGGCGTCGTGCCCCAGTCCTCGTGCAGCTTCATGGCGCAAGCGCCGGCCTTGATCATCTCCTCCAGCGCTGCGGGACGCGAGGCATTGCCCTTCGCCGCGATGCCGAGATTGACCGGGAAGGCATCGAACGACTGTAGCATCCGCCCGATGTGCCACGGCCCAGGCGTGCAGGTGGTGGCGTAGGTGCCGTGCGACGGCCCGGTGCCGCCGCCGAGCAAGGTGGTGACGCCGGCATAGAGCGCATCGTCGATCTGCTGCGGGCAAATGAAATGGATATGCGAGTCGAAACCGCCGGCGGTGATGATCTTGCCCTCGCCGGCAATGATGTCGGTGCCGGGGCCGATGATAATGGTGACACCTGGCTGGATATCGGGATTGCCGGCCTTGCCGATGGCGGCGATGCGCCCTTCCTTAATGCCGATGTCGCCCTTGACGATGCCCCAGTGGTCGAGGATCAGCGCGTTGGTGATCACCGTGTCCATCGCGCCTTGTTTATTCGTGATCTGCGACTGGCCCATGCCGTCGCGGATCACCTTGCCGCCGCCGAACTTCACCTCGTCGCCATAGACGGTGAAGTCCTTCTCGACCTCAATGATGAGATCGGTGTCGGCGAGCCGAACCTTGTCGCCGACGGTCGGACCGAACATGTCGGCATAGGCCTTGCGCTTCATCTTGACGGACATCGATCAGCTCCGAGCGAATGACGGCGTTACGAAACAAACAGCATCACGGCTGTTTAATAATCCCCAGAGTTATCAACCGGCGAATCGAAGGCTCTTGCCAGCCGCCGGGCGAGGAATAGGCTTGGCTTCGGATCAATCGTCTTTGGCTTTGCCGAACAGGATTGATCGCCATGGCCGGAGCGGGGAAATCTGCCTCAGGGCTGGAACGTAGGCGCTGCCAGCGGCGTTCGCGTCGTCGGGCAATGAATGCGGTCCGAGCTTGCCGGCACTGGCTCTCAGTTACTGGGTACCGGTTGGCGCGCTCACGCGTGTAGCCCGGAAGCGGATCCGAGAGCTTGAGACGGGCGGACGACGGTCCGCCCGTTATGGCTCTTTGTGTTCCGTCTGTTCTGATCCGAAAGCCGCCGCACACCTTTCGGGAACATGCTTCCTGCATGGCGCATGTTCTGATCCGAAAGCCGCCGCACACCTTTCGGGAACATGCGCGGGCCTGTGTTGCGCTCAGAAATCCTTGCCGTTCACCTTCTGCACCTTCAGCGCGTCGACATCGACCCCATCGACGCAGCGCACATTGACGGCTGCCATCTCGGCGCCGGTCTTCGGATTCGTCCCGCGCGCGAACGACTGGATGCCGCAGGTCGCACAGAAAAGGTGATGGATGGCGTGCTTGTTGAACTGATACTCGGTCATGTCGCCCTCGCCCGAGATCAGCTTGAACTCCTCCGCCGGCGCGAAAGACAGAAGCGAGCCGAGCCGGCCGCATCGCGAGCAGTTGCACGAGATCACCGGCTGATCGAGATCGAGCGCAACTTCGTAGCGGACCTTGCCGCACTGGCAGCCGCCTGCGTAATTCTGCTTCATCGTTTTCTCCCGGCACGGTTGTTCTGATTACAAACATCCGGGCGCGCCGAAGGTTTCCCGCCGCCATGTCAGCCTCCCCGCGCGGTGAGGGAACTGCGCGCCACCATGACGGCGGCGGCGATGACGGCGGCCCCGGACAGCGCGCTGAAGCCGCGCCGCGCCTTGGGCCCGGTCGCGGCCCGCGCCACCTTGCCGCCGAGCAGCGAATAGGCGAGCAGCGACGGATATTCGAGCACGATCGAGATCGCGCCGAGGATGAGGATCCACTGCGGCGCGGCATCGGCTGGCGCGAAGGCCGGCAGGATCGCCGCGAAGTAGAGATAGGATTTCGGATTGGCGCCCTGCAGCACAAAGCTGGAGCGGAAAAGCGCACGCGGCGCGCCGTGCGGCGACACCGCAGCGCGCGCGGCCTCGCCGCTCACCGCATCGCGCAGCGACTGCAAGCCGATCCAGACCAGATAAGCGACGCCTGCCCACTTGATGAACTCGAACAGCACCGGGAACGCCGTAAGCAGCGCCGACAGGCCGAGCGCCGACAGCGCGCAATACATCGCATTGGCGGCGAGAATGCCGGCGATCGAGGCCTGCGCCGGCTTGAAGCCATGGCGCATGCCGTCGCCGACGACCTTGAGCACCGCCGGACCTGGCGTCAGGTCCATCAGCACGCTGGTCAGAACGAATGCGAGGAAGGCCGCCCACTCCATGCTGCGCGCCTTACAGTTTACCCATGACGCCGCCGCGGAAACCGTAGATCGTTTTCTTGCCGGCGAGAGCGACGAGGTGCACCTCGCGCGTCTGCCCCGGCTCGAAGCGCACCGCGGTGCCGGCGGCGATATCGAGCCGCATGCCGCGCGCCTTCTTGCGATCGAACTTCAAGGCCGGGTTGGTCTCGAAGAAATGATAATGCGAGCCGACCTGGATCGGCCGGTCGCCGGAATTGGCGACCGTGAGCGTCATCGTCTTGCGCTTGGCGTTGAGCTCGATCTCGCCGTCCTGGATGAACATCTCGCCGGGGATCATCAGAAGACTCCAGTGTACAGGCCGGCGCCGACCGCCACACACACGGCGCCAGCGACGCGCACCAGCGGCCGCAGCGAATGGCGCGCGGCGAACAGCGCAAAGCCGATGCCGAGCGCGTGCAGGCTCGCGGTGGCCAGCGCAAAGCCGGCCATGTATTCAAGGCCGCCGATGTCTTCCGCGACCTCGGCGCCATGGGCGTGACCGTGGAAAACGGCGAAAGCGCCGATGATCGCCGCACCGACCCACAGCGGCAGATCGACCGCCAGCGCCACTAGGATGCCGAACGCGACGACCGAGGCGAGGATCGCCGGCTCGACGAAGGGCAGCGCCACATGCGCCAAAGAACCTGACATGCCGAGCGCGCCGCCGATCAGCATGACGCCGACGAAGGTCGCCGGCCAAAGCCACAGCGCACGGCCGCCCTTGAGCGCCGCCCACAGGCCGACGGCGACCATCACCGCCATGTGGTCGAGACCGGACAGCGGATGCGCGATACCGGCGGCGAAGGATTCCGTGGCACCGTGCCCGACATGGGCGAAGGCGGGCGCGGAGCCAGCGACGAGAACGGCGGCGGTGGCGAGAAGACGCTTCATCGTTTTCAGTCCTTTCAGCGAATCGGATCATGAACAGTGACGAGCTTGGTGCCGTCGGGGAAGGTCGCTTCGACCTGGATGTCGTGGATCATCTCGGCGATGCCGTCCATGCATTGCGCGCGAGTGATGACATGGGCACCGTCGCGCATCAGCTCGGCGACGGTGCGGCCGTCGCGCGCGCCTTCGAGAATGAAATCGGAAATCAGCGCCACGGCTTCCGGATGGTTGAGCTTGACACCGCGCTCCAGCCGCTTGCGCGCCACCATGGCGGCGAGCGCGATGAACATCTTGTCCTTTTCCCGCGGCGTCAGATTCATCTTGGCCTCAACATGAAATATTCATTGTAGCCACAGCCGCGGCACCGATGTGCCAAGCGCAGCGAGCAGCGCGATGATGTCGTGGCGCAGACTAGCACCATCCTTCGCGATGAGGCGCGCCACGGCGAGACCATTCCACGACGAAATGCCGACCTCGCCGGCAAAGGTGTCGCCGAGCGCCCGCACCCGCTCGAGTTCTTCGCCGCCACCCGGTGCCACCAGCACGGTCGCCAGTGCGATGCCGCCATCGGCGACGGCGCGGCGGCTGAGTTGCTCGGCAATGGCGCCGTCGAGCTTGGCGGTATCGGCATAGATCAGACGGCCGTCGCGGCGCAGGCGCCAGCGGTCGATGAACGAACCATCGACCAGCGCTTCGCCCATGGCGGCGCGGCCGAACACCACGGCCTCGACCATGACCAGCGATGCGTCGGCCGCAAGGTCGATATCGATGCGGCGGGACAGCCGCGCCCGGTCGAACAGAATGGTCTCCTGCGGAAGCCAGGCGAGCCTACCGCCGACTGCCACCTTGAGCGTGACATTCATCTCGGCGGCCGGGCCGGTCGAGCGATAGATCTTCTCCGCCGCCGCGGTGCCGGCGACCAGCGACGCGCCCTCGCCCACCGTCATATCGACGGTGAAGCGGTCGCCGCCGGTCATGCCGCCGCCGGTGTTGACGATGACGGCTTCGAGCGCGCCGTCATGCGTGTTGGGAAAGCGCGCGCGCAGTGAGCCGTGCTCGTGCACCTGTCGACGGCGCGTGACGCCGGCCGCCGCGACCACCGACAGGCCGACATGGCCGGTGGCGCGGTTGGCGAGGAAGGTTTGAAGGTGCTCTGCCTGCGTCACAGACTCTGACCTGTTCCCTCCCCCCTTGTGGGGGAGGGTTAGGGAGGGGGGTAGTTTGTCGGGAGAAGCTATCACAGGCCCCCCCACCCGCTCGCCTCGCAACCGCTCGGCGAGCGACCTCCCCCTCAAGGGGGAGGTGAAGAAAGAAACTAAATCGCCATGGCCCGGTGCAGCGCGCCTTCGTCGAGGTTGGCCTTGTCGCTCTGATAGACGATGGCGCCGCGGTCCATGACGACCAGATGATCGCCGAGCTCCTGGGCGAAGTCGAGATACTGCTCGACCAGGATGATCGCCATGTCGCCGAGCGAACGCAGATAAGAGATGGCGCGGCCGATGTCCTTGATGATCGACGGCTGGATGCCCTCGGTCGGCTCGTCGAGCAGCAGCAGCCGCGGCCGCATGGTCAGCGCCCGGCCGATGGCGAGTTGCTGTTGCTGACCGCCGGACAGGTCGCCGCCGCGCCGGCCGAGCATGCTCTTGAGCACCGGGAACAGCGTGAAGACGTCGTCCGGCACCTTGCGGTCGGCGCGCCTGAGCGGGGCAAAGCCGGTCTCGAGGTTTTCCTGCACGGTGAGCAGCGGAAATATCTCGCGGCCCTGCGGCACATAGGCGATGCCGCCGCGCGCGCGTTCGACCGTCGGCAATTTGGTGATGTCCTTGCCCTCGAATAGGATCGAGCCGTTTTTCACCGGGCGCTGGCCGACCAGCGCGCGCAGCAGGCTCGATTTGCCGACGCCGTTGCGGCCGAGCACGCAGGTCACCTTGCCAGGTTCGGCTTTGAGCGAGATGCCGCGCAAGGCCTGCGCCGCGCCGTAATAGAGGTCGATATTGGAGACCTGGAGCATGGTTCTTCTCCTTACCCTCTCCCCTTGGGGGAGAGGGTCGCGAGCATAGCGTGGAGCGCTTTGCGAGCGGGGTGAGGGGGCAAGTGCGCATCGACCGCGGAGAGGGGCGGCCCCCCCCCCC
>JAHCKG010000010.1:0-47500 GCA_026125895.1 Pseudolabrys sp.
TCAGCAGATTGAGGTTGAAGCGCGCGGTGACGCCGCGGCTGTCGTTATAGGCGGCGTTGAGGAGGTCAGCCGGCTTGACGAGATCGGCGCCGACGATCATCAGCGCGCCGGCCCCGAGAATGTCTGCGGCGTTGCGCAGGAAGGCCGCGGCGGCATGCGGCTCGAAATTGCCGATCGTCGAGCCGGGAAAGAAGCCGACCCGCACCGGCGCGGCCATTGCCTCACGCGGCAGCGGGAACCGCTGCGTAATGTCGGCGACAACCGGCACCACGGTGAGATGGGGAAAGTCGCGGCGCAGCGCCTCCGCCTCCTGCACCAGCATCTCGCCGCTGATGTCGACCGAGACATAGGCGGCGAGCGGACCGACCGCCTGCAACAGAATGCGCGCCTTCTTGCTCGAGCCGCTGCCGAACTCGACCACGGCCGCGCCGTCGGGAATGAGCGCCGCGATCTCCTTGGCGCGGTCGCGCAGGATGCTCATCTCGGCGCGCGTCGGATAGTATTCCGGCGTCTCGGTGATCTCCTCGAACAGGATCGAGCCCGCCTCGTCGTAGAAATATTTCGGCGACAGTGCCTTCTGCGGCTTGCGGAAGCCGGCAATCACGTCGGCCGCGAAGGCCGCATTGGCCCCGCCTTGCGCGGCGTCCTGCGGGGAAAGCGGTTGATGGCGAATGGCGCGGGCGGCTGCTGTCATGATCGACGCCTCTTCAATGTCACTGGTCAGGGAAATTCGACGAGCCGCAGTCCGCTGAACTGCCAGCGCGACGGCGGATAAAAGAAATTGCGGTAGCTCGCGCGCTCATGGCCGGCCGGCGTCGCCAGCGAGGAGCCGCGCAGCACCATCTGACTGACCATGAACTTGCCATTGTATTCGCCGAGCGCGCCCTCGGCGGCGCAGTAGCCCGGATAAGGCAGATAGGCGCTGCGGGTCCATTGCCACAGCAGACCGAAGGCGTCGTCGAGCAGACCCTTGCGCGCCGCCACCTCCCACTCCTGCTCGCCCGGCAGATGCTTGCCGGCCCAGCGCGCGAAAGCGTCGGCCTCGTAGTAGCTGACATGGCGCACGGGATCGGCCGGATCGACCGGCTTCAGACCGGCGAGCGACATCGCGTGCCAGGCGCCATCGCGCTCGATCCAATAACCCGGCGCCTGCCAGCCTTCGTTCTGCACCGCGGCCCAGCCGTCGGACAGCCACAGCGAGGCGGTCGCGTAGCCGCCATCGGCGATGAAATCGAGCCAGTCGGCATTGCTTACCATCTGCCGGGCGATGCGCACGTCCTGCAGCAGCACCTGATGACGCGGATATTCGTTGTCGAAGCCGTAGCCTTCACCATCATGCCCGATCTCGTGAATGCCGCCGGGAAGTTCGACATAGCCACCCTGCGACAGCGCGCGCTTCGGCGCCCGCCACGCCGCGTCATAGGCCGGCCAGGTCGGGTTCTGCGCGAAGGCGTGCAGGATGTCGGTGAGCAGCAATTCCTGATGCTGCTGCTCGTGATGCAGGCCGATTTCGAGGATGCGAAAGAACTCGTCAGCCTGCGTGGCGGGCACCGTTTCGATCAGCCGCTCGACCGCGGCATCGACATGGGCGCGATAGGCGGTGACGTCTGCCGTGTTCGGCCGGGTGATCAGGCCGCGCTGCGGCCGCGCGTGGCGCGGGCCGGCGGCGACGTAATAGGAGTTGAACAGGAACGAGAACCGCGCGTCGTATTCCCGGTAAGACGCGTCGTTCGGCTTGACCAGGAAGGTCTCGAAGAACCACGTCACATGGGCGCGATGCCACTTGGTCGGGCTCGCATCCGCCATCGACTGCACGATCTGGTCTTCGGGCGACAACGGCGCCGCGCGCGCCTCGGTCTCATCCCGCACGGCGCGGAACGCCGCGCGCCAGAACGCGCGCTGGTCGTCGAGCGAGGCGCCGTCCGGCCGCGCCGCCGGATGGGCCTGCGCGCCGCGCACAACGGCCGTGGATTGTGCGGAGACTCTTGCCATTGGCGTTGCGCTCCCTGCTGGGGCCGCCGCGCGCCCCGGACAATTTCAGGGGGACATATAAGTCCCGGCGGATGGATTGCCATGCATCCGACCGGCCATGGATTCTCATTCTCACGGCCGGCATGACTGCGATTGTTTCATCCGCAGCCGCATCGGGCAACCCGTCAATGCCGATATTCGCGCCATGCCTTCCGGTCAGGGGCGACGCGCGATAACAATCTCGCGAGATGGCGAGACGGCGTGGCGCATTCGCGGCGAAGGCGTGAACGAATTGCGATGTCGCGCGTTACGGAAGTTGGCCTTCGGGGAACCTAGCGGCCCCACCGCGGCGTCAGCCGGCTCAGCATCGCGCGCGGCCAGTTTCGCAGCGTCGTCGCGCGCAGCCGCGCCAGGTTCCGCCGCCGCCACTCCGCCATGCGCTCGATCAGCAGCAGCGCCGCCGGCGTGACGATCAGCGTCAGCACCGTCGCGAAGCCGAGGCCGAACACGATCGCGGTGGACAGATGGATCCACCACTGCGTCGACGGCGCGCCGATCGTGACCTCGCGCATCATGAAGTCGAGATTGATGCCGAAGGCGATCGGCAGCACGCCGAGGATCGCGGTCACCGCGGTCAGCAGCACCGGGCGCGTGCGCTCGCGGCAGGTCTCGATCACCGCGTCATAGGCGCTCTGGCCTTCCCGCCGCAGCCGGTCGTAGGTGTCGATCAGCACGATGTTGTTGTTGACGATGACGCCGGCATTGGCGATGACGCCGATGCCGGTCATCACCACGCCGAACGCCTGCCCCATGATCAGCAGGCCCATCATCACGCCGATGGTCGACAGCACCACCGCGGTCATGACGAGGCCGACCGAGGTCAGGCGGTTGAACTGCGCGAGCAGGATCGCGAAAATCAGGAACAGCGCGGTGCCGAACGCCTTCATCAGGAAGGCCGAGGCCTTTTCGCGCTCCTCGTCCTCGCCCTTGAGCTTGAAGGTGACGCCGGGGCCGAGATCGGTCTTGCCGAGCTCCGCCGTGATCTCCTGCTGCACCTTGGCGGTCGGCACGCCCTCGGCGACGTTGGAGGCGACCGTCATCACCCGGTGGCCGTCGACGCGGTTGAGATAACCGACGCGCGGCGCCGGCTCCCGCTTGACGAAATTGCCGATCGGCACGCTGCCGCCGTTGAGGTTGACGCGCAGCTCGTCGATCTGGTCGAGGCTGCGCCGCTCCGGCGGGAAGCGCACGATGATGTCGACCGGCTTGTCGCTTTCGGCCGGCCGGTACTCGCTGACCTTCATGCCGTTGGTGACGAGCTGCACCGCGCTGCCGACGGTCGAGACCGCGGCGCCGTATTTCGCCGCTTCCGCCTTGTCGACGGTGATGCGCCAGTCGATGCCCGGCAGCGGCAAGCCGTCGTCGAGATCGCGAATGTCGCTGCGCTTGGCGAGGATCGCCGCGACCTTCTTCGCCGCCGGCTCGAGCGCCGACGGCTCGACCGAGGCGAGCTGCACCTGGATCGGCTTGCCGGTCGGCGGCCCGCCGCGCGGCGCCGTCACCTCGACCATGATGCCGGGGATGTCCGCGGTCTTCTCGCGGATCGCGTCCATGATCTCGTGCGCCTTCGGCCGCTGCTTCCAGTCGACGAATTCGAACTGGATGACGCCGATGGTGTCCTCGGTGATTTCGTTGGAGCCGCGCGGCTGCTCGCCGATCCGGGTGTAGACGGTCTTCAGCGTGTCGAAATCGAGCACGCGCTTTTCGACCTGGCCGACCAGCCGGTTCTTCTCGTCGAGCGAGAGATTGCCGCGAGCGTGGATGATGACCTGCCCGTAGTCGGGCTCGACGTTCGGGAAGAACTCGACGCCGTTGCCGAGCTTGGCATAGGCGACCTGCACCACCACCAGCAGCGCGGCGGCCGAGATCAGCACCATGCCGGGCCGGCGCAGCGCGAAGCGCACGAACCGCATATAGGGGCCGCGGTCGGCCATGCGCTCGTCATGCGGGATCGGCGCCGCCTTGCCGAGCAGCGAGCCGAGCGTCGGCGTGAAGATCAGCGCGACCACCAGCGAGGCCGACAGCGTCGCGATCAGCGTGATCGGCAGATATTTCATGAACTCGCCGACGATGCCCGGCCAGAACAACAGCGGCGAGAACGCCGCGACGCGCGTCGCGGTGGCCGCCACCACCGGGCCCGACATGCGCACCGCCGCCGTCGTATAGGCCTCGCGTGGCGACATGCCCTCGGACATCCGCCGCTCGGCATATTCCGAGACGATGATGGCGTCGTCGACCAGCATGCCGACCGCGAGAATGAGCGAGAACAGCACGACGATGTTGACGGTCAACCCCGCGAGCTGCAGCGCGAGCACGCCGGTCAGGAACGACACCGGAATGGCGATGCCGATGAACAGCGAGGCGCGGAAGCCGAGGATGAACAGGATGATGACGACGACCAGCAGCACGCCCATCACCACCGAGTTCTGCAGGTCCGCCAGCATGCTGCGGATGTCCTTCGACTTGTCCTGCGTGAAGGACACCTGCACGGCGCTGGGCCACCGCCCTTTCATCTGCTCGACCAGCTTCTTCACGCCGTCGACCGTCTCGATCAGGTTGGCGCCGGTGCGCTTCGACACTTCGATGGTCATCGCCGGGCGGCCGTTGACGCGCGTGATCGAGGTCGCGTCCTTGAAGGTCGGGCGCACCGTGGCGATGTCGCCGAGCGACACCGAGGCGCCGGCCGTCGAGGCGATCGGGATATTGAGCATGTCCTGCGGCCGCTCGATCAGGCCGGGGACCTTGACCGCAAAGCGGCCTGTCGCGCTTTCCAGCGCGCCGGCGGCGATCAGGCTGTTGGACTGCTGCGTCACCTGGATGAGCTGGTCGAGCGAGATGCCGTAGCTCTTCATCAGCATCGGCTCGGCGACGACCTCGACCGCCTCGTCGCGGGCGCCGCGCAGTTCGGCCTTGAGCACGCCGGGCTGCTGTTCGATCTGATTCTTGGCTTCGCGCGCAATATGCAGCAGCGAGCGCTCCGGCACGTTGCCGGCCAGCGTCACCACCAGCACCGGATAGAGCGAGAGATTGACCTCCTGCACCGACGGCTCGTCGGCGTCCTTGGGCAGGTCGTGCTTGGCCTGATCGACCTTGGCGCGCACGTCGGCGAGCGCCGCGTCGGAATTGAAGCCGGCTTCGAATTCGAGCAGCACATAGCCGCCGCCCTCGTAGCCGGTGGCGCGCATTTCCTTGACGTTCGACACCGACTTGAGCTGCGTCTCGACCGGGCGGATCAGCAGGCGCTCGGCGTCCTCGGGGCTGATGCCGCGCTGCGTAAGCTGCACATAGATGATCGGCACCTTGACGTCGGGTTCGGCTTCTTTGGGGATCGTGACATAGGCGATCAGACCCGCCACCAGAAGGAAGGCGAGCGTCGCCAGCGTCAGCCGCGCATGCGAGATGGCGTAATTGATGAAGCCGCTCATTTTGACAGTCGCCTTGTCATCTCCCGCTCACCCCCGCGCAAGCGGGGGTCCAGAAAGCGGCATGTTGCGTCCACTGTTGCAAAGACTGGGTCCCCGCTTCCGCGGGGATGAGCGGAGCTAACGGCTCTGCCCCAGCACCACTCACTTCGCCGCCGTTTCGCTCGGCGCCTGTTCGGCCTCGACCACCTGGCCTTCGCGCACGAAGTCCTGGCCGCGCACGATGATGCGCGTACCGTCCTCGAGACCCGAGAGCCACATCGTGTTCTGGCGGTCCTCGACGATCTTCACCGGCACGAACTGCACCTTGGACTGCGCATCGACGACGCGCACGCCGATGTCGCCGGCCGACGAGATGGTCAGCGCCGAACGCGGCACTTTCGCCGACGGCACCGCCTGCAACGACACCACCACTTCGGCGGTGATGCCGTCCGGGATCTTGCCGTCGGGATTGCTCATCTCGACTTCGACCCGATAGGTGCGCGTCGTCGCGCTCGCCGACTTCGACACGTAGCGGACGCGGCCCTGAACGGTCTGGCCTGTGATCAGCTTGACGTCGGCCGATTCGCCGACCTTGACGCCGGCGAGCTTGCGCTCCGACACCTCGACCACCGCCAGCATCGGGTCGAGCGCGACCAGCGTCGCGATCTCCTTGCCGGCCATCGAGAACGCGGCGCCGCCGACTTCCGCCGGCACATCGGTGATGACGCCGGCCCACGGCGCGCGGACGATCGAGCGATCGAGCTCGGCGCGGGCGGCGCTGAGCGAAGCTTCCGCCGCCTTGAACTGCGATTCCAGATTGACCATGTCGAGCTTCGGCAACGCGCCGCTCTGGATCAGCGTACGCTTGGCCTCGAGCTCGGCGCGGCGCTGTTCGACCAGCGCTTCGGCCTGCGCCACTTGCGCCTTGCGGGCGTCGTCGGACAGCACGGCGACGACTTCGTCCTTCTCGACGTGCTGGCCGCGCTTGACGCGCAATTCGGTGAGCGTGCCGCCGGTACGCGCCGTGATATTCACCTTGTGGTCGGCCTCGGTGCGGCCCGACAAGGTCAGCGTCGGCGAGTGCGGCGCGATCGCCACCGGCATGACGGAAACGCGAAACGCCGGCTGCTTGGCCGCTTCGCTGGTGCGCACCGCCGCCTGACCTTCCGCGCTGTCATGCGGCAGAAGATGTCCCGACGCGATCCAGAGCACCGCGGCAAGAACGATGCCGACGGCCGTGATACGACTTCCCTTCATCATGACTTCGCCCCATCGCCGCCGGCGTCCGTTTTCTTCGGAACGGCCAGCAGCCCATGCACCATGTTGAGAATGAGTGGCAGCGCCTCTTCGGCGCTGAATTTCGGATCGACCGAGCGGCGCCAGGACATGCCGTCGCCGATCGCCAGCAGCAGGCCGGCGACGGCCTGCGGATCGAGGTCGGCGCGGATCTCGCCGCGCTCCGCCGCGCTCTGCAGCATCGCGGCCATACGCTCGCGGATATCGTTTTCGATGGACTGGTAGAGCTGGCGGATGTCCGGATGACGGCGGCTCTCGGCCATGATCTCGGCGCAGATGCTCACTTCATCGTCGGTGCGATCGACGAGGTGATATTGCGCGAGACCCGCGAGCGCCTCGAAGAACTCGGGCGCTTCCTGAACCTGATTGAAGCTGTCCACCGCGTCGGCGCGGTTGCGCTCGCAGATGCCGGCGATCAGCGCTTCCTTGGACGGGAAATAGCGATACAGGTTGCCGGGGCTCATGCCGGCTTCGGTGCAGATGTCCTGCATCGAGGCGCGGTGAAAGCCGGCGCGGGCAAAGCAGCGCTCGGCCGCGTCGAGGATTTCGGCGCGGCGGTCCGATTGCCGCTGCAGGTTGGGCTGCCGCATGACGTCTCCCAGCGGGCGTCGCCGCCCGGATGGCTCGCTGATCCGGATACGCTCGGGCGACGCATGCGCGAGAGCGCGGCGCCGCCACGATAATGAGAATGAACGTTCACTCTATAAGTCGGTAGCGCTGCACCTGTCAATTGACATTCGATCCGGCTTTCCGCGCAGCGGCTGCGGCAGTTGACCGCCCCCCGGGGCGGGCCATAGGGTCGCCGTGATGGGGATGGGGTCCCCCGATAACCGCCGGAATGGCTGATGACTCCTGCCGGATGCAAAACGCGAGGCCGCGACGGCCCCGCGAATGGCAGGAGTCCAACCGTTTCAGGCGGTTTTTTGCCGCCCGAAACCCAGGAACGGGTGAAACAGATGCTTTATCTCGTCGTCTTTCTCGGTGGCGGCATCGGCGCGGCGCTGCGGCACGGGATCAACATCGCGGCCGCCCGGCTGTTCGGAACCTCATTCCCGTACGGGACGCTGACGGTGAACGTGGTCGGCTCGCTGGTCATGGGGCTGCTGACCGCCTATTTCGCCTTCAAAATCGAGATGCCCCAGCATTGGCGGTTCTTCCTGACCACCGGCATCCTCGGCGGCTTCACTACCTTCTCGACCTTTTCGCTCGATGTGGCCGTGCTTTACGAGCGCGGCGAGGTCGCCCTGGCGGGCCTCTATGTGCTGATCTCGGTCATCGTCTCGGTCGCAGCGCTCTTTGCCGGCCTGGCGCTGGTGCGCAGCCTCACCTGAGCACCGCGCCGGTGCGGCAATTTGTTCAAGGATTTCATGCGATTGAGCCGCGCCGGCTGGCGTGTTAGCTTGCCTTAAACTGATCGCAAATTGCGAGCAGAAGGCCGCGCAAGGCGACGGCTTTGGGGAAAGCCGGAGGAGAGACGATCGTGATCAGGCTCTTGTTCTCAGCCCTGGTGCTGGCGGGTCTGCTGGCCCAGCCGGCTTTTGCGCAGAACGGGCGCAAGCCGTTCAGCGCCATGTCGGACGAGGAAAAGGCGAACGCGAAAATCGCGGAGTCGGTCGACGCGCAGTATCGCAACGCGCTCAAGAACACCGACAAGACCGCGAATGAAATCTCGGTCGATCCGTGGTCGAACATGCGCGGCACGGAAACCTCTCCGGCCAAGAAGAAGAAATAAGCCCGCCTGCCCCATCTCGGCCGGACCGACGGCCGCCGCATTCCCGGCCCGCGGGGGACCGGGTTGCAAACAGCATCACCGGTGTGAGAGAAGCCCCGCCATGTCCGACGAACTCAAAACTCCAGCCGCCGACACGCCGCCCGACCGCCTGTCGACCGATCCGCGCAGCCCCTATTTCAACGCCGATGTGCTGGCGCGCGACGTCGGCATCCGCTTCAAGGGCGCCGAGAAGACGAACGTCGAGGAGTACTGCGTCAGCGAGGGCTGGGTCCGCGTCGCCGCCGGCAAGGCGCTCGACCGTTACGGCAATCCGCTCACCATCAAGCTGACCGGCACCGTCGAGCCCTATTTCCGCAACAAGACGCCGGGTTGATCGTCAGCCGGCGTGACGGCGACTTGCAGTCGGCAGCGCATGAACGACGACCTCGCCCACTCCGACA
Source organism: Pseudolabrys sp. (assembly GCA_026125895.1). Lineage (GTDB taxonomy): Bacteria > Pseudomonadota > Alphaproteobacteria > Rhizobiales > Xanthobacteraceae > Pseudolabrys. The sequence goes on from JAHCKG010000010.1 coordinate 8,904, forward strand.
TCACCCGGCTTGAAGAACGCATCGAAGAGCTGCACCAGTCGCTCGCCCGTTGCGACAAGATCGCCATGGCCGCACAGATCGCCATCGGCGGCGGCGCACTGTGGCTGGTGCTTATGCTCATTACGCTTCTGCCCTTCTCGCCGACCGCACTGTTCGCCGCGCTGGCCTCGGCGCTGGGCGGCGTCGTGCTGCTCGGCTCCAACAAGACGACGCGCGAGGAGCTGGACGGGCAATTGCAGACGCTCGAGCAGCGGCGCCGCGCTTTGATCGATGCGATGCGGCTGCGCCCCGTGGAAGATCCCGGCGTCACGCTGCACTGAGTTCTGCCCGCTCCGCGCGCAACGCCGCACCCGTGCTGGTTAACGACATCTCTCAACTTGTCGGCTCTGCCGCCTCCGATTGTTAGGGCCTGCTGCGCAACATGCGCGCTGGAGAGACGTGGGAGACCTGCAGGTGATCCGTATTCCGATCAACGGCGACATCGACGCCGCCCTCGACAAATTCAACAGCGCCAAGAGGGAGCAAGAGAAGGCGTTCAACGAGCGCGTTGCCGCCGTTCTCGCCGGACCGGCGCAGGTACCGGCCGGCAAGCCGCAGGCCGCACCGCCGTCACCCCCGCCCCAGCGCCCGCCGGCGCCGTCCTACCAGAGCATCCTGGCGCGCTCGCGCCGCATGGGCTGAGGGGCCTCGCCCGCAGTCCCCTGCCCCGAATTCTCGCGCCTGAAGAAGCCCTGCCTCCGCAGGGCTTTCTTTTTTGCGCCGCGATAGGAATTAGCTATCAAATTGGCGGCACTTGCACGAAAATTCCCTATCAGTCGGAAGGCTCAGGTATTATCGTAAGTCACTGATTTGACGGGGCGAACACCGTGATCGACAAACTGGAATTCCTGCTGGCGCTGGCGCGCGAAAAGCACTTCGGCCGGGCCGCCGACGCCTGCGGCGTGACCCAGCCGACCCTGTCCGCCGGGGTGAAGCACCTCGAGGAGCAGATGGGCGTCCTCCTGGTCAAACGCGGCTCGCGTTTCCAGGGCTTCACGCCCGAAGGCGAACGTGTCCTCGAATGGGCCCGCCGCATCGTCGGCGACAGCCGCGCCATGCGCGAGGACATCAGCGCGCTGCGCCACGGCCTGTCCGGCCGCCTGCGCATCGCCGCGATCCCGACGGCGCTGGCCATGGTCGCACAGATCACGACGCCGTATCGCGACCGCCATCCGAACGTCCAGTTCACCATCTACTCGCGCACGTCGCTGGAAATCCTCGAACTGCTGGAGAATCTCGAGATCGACGCCGGCATCACCTATATCGGCAACGAACCGATCGGCCGCGTCAGCATCGTGCCGCTCTATCAGGAGCACTACCGGCTGGTGACGTCGGCCGACGCGCCGCTGGGCAACCGCGAAAGCGTCACCTGGGCGGAGGTCAGCCAGGTGCCGCTCTGCCTGCTCACCCCGGACATGCAGAACCGGCGCATCATCAACCGGCTGCTCAAGACTGCCGGCGGCGAATCGCGGCCGACCTTGGAGTCGGATTCGATGATTTTGCTGTTCAGCCATGTCCGCACCGGCCGCTGGGCGAGCGTGATGCCGGAAAAAATTGCGCAAACTCTGGGGCTCACGGAGCCGATCCGGGCCATCCCGATCATGGAGCCTGATGCAGTGCAAAACATCGGCCTCGTCGTGCCGCAACGCGAGCCGATGACGCCGACGACCGCCGCGCTGGTGGCCGAAGCCCGCCGAATCACGCCGTCGTTATCAAGCTGAAACAATCGCTTCACTGCACGATTGCGTCTTTAGTCGTATTACGATATAAATATCTCCAGCCGCCCATTGCGACTTTCACGCAGACACGCATCCAACGAATTTCACGACATGCCGCGCGGATTCTTCGCGCGTGCGGCATGTAATCTTCCTATGGCGTGATCGAAAATCTGAATTTGATTCAGATGTGGCCTCTCCGCAGTGTTTAAAAAGGCAGGCGTTGGGGGCGACGTGGCTTCCCCGCGAACTGTCAAAAAACAAAAAAGCAATCGCATCGCACATGGGGAGTTTCGCACAATGAGCTTTCTCGACCGCAGTCACACAGTCGCAGGGCCCGGCTTCAGCCGGTGGCTGGTGCCCCCTGCCGCGCTGTGCGTGCATCTTTGCATCGGCCAGGCTTACGCCTTCAGCGTGTTCAATCTGCCGATGAGCAAGCTGCTCGGCATCACGCAATCGACGCCCGAGGACTGGAAGCTGACGCAGCTCGGCTGGATCTTCTCCATCGCCATTCTCTTCCTCGGCATCTCGTCGGCGGTGTTCGGCCGCTGGGTCGAGGAAGGCGGCCCGCGCAAGGCGATGTTCACCGCCGCGCTGTGCTGGGCCGGCGGCTTCTTTATCTCGGCCATCGGCGTCTATATGCATCAGCTGTGGCTGATCTATCTCGGCTACGGCGTGCTGGGCGGCATCGCGCTCGGCATCGGCTACATCTCACCGGTTTCGACGCTGATCAAATGGTTTCCGGATCGCCCGGGCATGGCGACCGGCATGGCCATCATGGGCTTCGGCGGCGGCGCCTTCATCGCTTCACCGTTGTCGGTGTGGCTGATGGCAAAGTTCTCGACACCGACGCATGTCGGCGTCGCCGAGACGTTCATCGTTCTCGGCCTCGCCTACCTGTTCTTCATGATCGTCGGATCGATCATCGTCCGCGTGCCGGCGCCGGGCTGGAAACCGGAAGGCTATACGCCGCCGGTCGTGGCGCAGAAGCTGATCACCAAGAACGACGTCTATGTCTATGACGCACTGAAGACGCCGCAGTTCTGGCTGATCTGGTGGGTGCTGTGCCTCAACGTGACCGCCGGCATCGGCGTGCTCGGCCAGGCTTCGGCGATGAGCCAGGAAATGTTCCCCGGGCACATCACGCCGATCGCCGCCGCCGGCTTCGTCGGCCTGATGAGCCTGTTCAACATGGGCGGCCGCTTCTTCTGGGCTTCCACCTCGGACTTCATCGGCCGCCGCAACACCTACTTCGTCTTCATGGTGCTCGGCTTCTTCCTGTACTGCGCCGTGCCTTACACGGGATCGATCGGCAGCGTGGCACTGTTCGTGATCTGCTTCCTCATCATCATCTCGATGTATGGCGGCGGCTTCGCCACCGTGCCGGCCTATCTCAAGGACATGTATGGCACGCGATATGTCGGCGCCATCCACGGTCTGCTGCTCACCGCCTGGTCGGCGGCCGGCGTCTTCGGGCCCGTGCTGGTGAACTACATCCGCGAGTACAACGTCACGCACGGCGTGCCGAAGGCGCAGGCTTACAATACCACCATGTACATCATGGCCGGCCTGCTCGTGATCGGCTTTATCTGTAACCTTATGATCAAGGCCGTACACGAACGCTTCCATATGAAGTCCGATCATGAAGCCGAGCGCGCACAGGCGGAAGTCGCCGCCGTCAGCGAACCGGCCGGCGCCTGAGGGAAGAACAGCACCATGCAGCAAGCACAAGAAACCTCGATGGGACTCAAGCTGGCGCTGGCCTGGGCCTTCGTCGGAATTCCGTTGGCCTGGGGCGTTATCCAGACGCTCATCAATGCGATGAAGCTGTTCCAGTAGCGGCTGTCATTTGACACAAGCTTGGGCGCCGCCTTCGGCAACGGAGGCGGCGCCTTTGTTTTTTCCGCCAGTCCGCTGCCGGCGCTCACGGAACTGACAGCCCGGTCGCTCCGTTATCGGCGGAGACTTCCTCCAACCCCGGGGCTTTATGATCACCCAACTCGATCCGCCGCTACCGCTCGAGACGCCGAAAGGCTCGGGCCTGGCGCATTTCGTCATCGACTACGGCCCGGAGGCCGATCTGATCTGGGTCGTCTTCATGGACAAGGATGGCGCCTGCTGGTCGGTGCCCAATCCCGACGTCCGCATGTCCTTCAACTGGACCATGGGGCGCCGCCCGCCAGCTCCGGCCGAGACGTCTTCGCCACCCACGGCACCGGACGCACCCGGCAAGGTGCATCCCTTCCCGCGGGCCAATGAAAGCTGAGGTTCGATGACGCTCAAGGCGATTGCGTTCAACTGCTCGCTCAAAGCCACCGGCAATAAGGGGCGCTCGTCCACCGACGTGTTGCTCCGGCAACTCTTGGAAGCGCTGGGCGAATATGGGGTTAGCGGCGACGTCGTCCGCGCCGCCGATTTCAATATCAAGCCCGGCGTCACCTCCGATGAGGGTGAGGGCGACGACTGGCCGTTGCTGCGTCAGCGCACGCTCGACGCCGACATCCTGATCATCGGCTCGCCGATCTGGCTGGGGCAGCCGTCGAGCATCGCCAAGCGCGTGCTGGAACGCATGGACGCGTTTCTCGACGAGAAGGACGATCGCGGCCGCATGCCGTCCTACGGCAAGGTGGCGATCTGCGCGATCGTCGGCAATGAAGACGGCGCGCATCACAGCGCCGCGGAAATCCTGTCGGCGCTGCTCGAAGTCGGCTTCACCGTGCCGGGCGGCCCGACCTATTGGGTCGGCGAGGCGCTCGGCTCGACCGACTACAAGGACCTCAAGGAGCCGCCGAAGGCCGTGGCCTCATGGACGAAGATGCTGGCGTCCAACACCGCGCATCTGGCGAAGCTGTTGAAGGCGTCGCGGTACCCGGGGGTGAAGGAAGGCGGCGGGTAATCGGCGGTCACCGCCCTCGAACCGTCATCCTGAGGTGCCCGCCGCAGGCGGGCCTCGAAGGATGAGCGGGCACATTCTCGCCGCCTTGGCCGTCGCCCTTCGAGGCTCGTCCTACGGACGAGCACCTCAGGGTGACGGAATTGGTACTGCCGCACGCTCCGCTCATTCCCGCGCAAGCGGGAATCCAGAATACCCGGGCTGTGGGCGTTAGCTGGGTCCCCGCTTCCGCGGGGACGAGCGGAGAGAGTTGGCTACTTCTTCCCAGACTTCTTCGCCGCCTCGGCCGTAATTCCGGGGCGTGCATCCTTCGAGGGCCGCTGACGCGGCCAGCTCAGGATGACGAGCGCTATTTCTTCCCCGACTTCTTCGCCGATTTCACCTTGTCTTTGCCGGGCTTGTCCTTGCCGGCTTTGCCGTTCTTGGCCTTGGCGCGCTTGATGCCGTCCATGATGAGCGTCTCGGCTTCGCGGGCGTCGAGCCATTTCACGATCGACACCCACTTGCCCTTCTCCAGATCCTTGTAGTGCTGGAAGAAGTGAGCGATCTGTTCGATCATCACGTCGGGCAGGTCGCGATAGCTGGTGATGCCCTTGTAGAACGGGTGCAGCTTATCGACCGGCACGGCGAGGATCTTCTCGTCATTGCCGGCTTCGTCCTCCATCAGCAGCGCGCCGACCGGACGGCAGCGAATGACAGCGCCCGGCACCACCGGCACCTGGCTGATCACGATGACGTCGCAAGGGTCGCCGTCGTCCGACAACGTATGCGGGATGAAGCCGTAATTGCCCGGATAAAACATCGCGGTGTGCAGGAAGCGATCGACCAGCAGCGCGCCGGACGTCTTGTCGAATTCGTATTTCACCGGCACGCCGCCCAGCGGCACTTCGATGACGGCATAGACGTCATGCGGTGGGTTGAGGCCGCTCGGTATCCGGGTCAGGTCCATCGGGAATATCTCGGTTGACGAAAGTTACGGCACGCATGGGCGGCCAACAAGGTGAGAAGATGGCAGGACGGCCTGCCCCCGGCCCGGATCGTATAGCGGCGGCGGCGTTACCGCGCTCTTAAACGAGAAGCGGCCGGGACTTGAGACCAATGTCTAAGTCCCGGCCGCGATAGTGCGCCAGAATGGCGGCGTCAGGCGACCTTCTCGTGCATGTGCCGGAACATCGCGCGCTTGGCTTCGTCGTCGAACTCGGCCTTAAAGGTGTGCTTGTCCTTGATCGCGACGGCGCGTACCGCGGCCGGGCGGGCGCTGATCTCGTCGATCAGCTTCTTGAGATGCGGGAATTTGGCCCAGTAGGTTTCGCCGAGCGCCACCGGGATGAGGCGCGCCCAGCCCCACAGCGCCATGTCGACGATCGTGTAGGTGTCGCCGACCATGTATTTCTGCTTGGCCAGCCGCGCCTCGATGATGCCGAAGTGGCGCTGCGCTTCGTACATGTAGCGGTTGACGGCGTACTCGATCTTCTCCGGCGCGTAATTGCGGAAGTGCACCGCCTGGCCCGAATAAGGGCCGACACCGGAGGCGATGAACATCAGCCACGACAGCAATTCGCCGTGCAGCTTGTCGCCCTTCGGCGGCATGAACTTGCCGGTCTTCTCGCCGAGATAGAGCAGGATCGCGTTGGAATCGAACACGGTGACATCGCCATCGACGATGGCCGGCACTTTGGCGTTCGGATTGATGGCGGTGTATTCCGGCTTGTGCTGATCGCCCTTGCGGGTATCGACCGGGATCGCCTCGTAGGGCAGGCCGGCCTCTTCGAGAAACAGCGCGACCTTCATCGGGTTCGGCGCGCCGGAAAAATAGAACTTCAGCATCAATCTCTCCCTGGGATGTCCCGGTTCAAACCGGCGCGCAGTCGATCATTCCGCCCGGCATGGCGCAAGCGGCGGCACCCGCAAAAATGTGTGACCCGGCATGCGGCGTTGCCAAAGCGTGGACCGTCCCACATATAGCCAGGACATCCCCGCCCCATCCCCCGGCCCCGCCGGCCCGCCCCGAACCGAAGGCCCCGTCATGCTCGAACTCGATCCCAAGACCACCGCGCTCATTCTCATCGACTTGCAGAAGGGCATCCTGGCCCGGCCGCTGTCACCCTATTCGGCCGATCAGGTCGTCTCAACCGCGGCCCGGCTCGGCCGCGCGGTCAGCGATGCCGGCGGTCTCGTCGTGCTGGTCAATGTCGATTTCGGCGCCGACCTGTCGGCCGCGCCGCGCGGCCTGACCGATACGCCGCTCGCCGTGCCGCCCGGCGGCCTGCCGCCGGACTGGGCCGAGATCGTCGGCGAGGTCGCGCACCTACCGCACCTCTCGATCACCAAGCGCACGTGGAGCGCGTTCTTCGGCACCGAGCTCGACCTGCAACTGCGCCGCCGCGGCATCGACACCATCATCGTCGGCGGCGTCGCCACCAATTTCGGCGGCGAGCAGACCGCGCGCGACGGCTGGCATCTCAACTACAACGTCGTCGTCGCCGAAGACGCTTCCACCAGCATGGGCGAGGGCCTGCACGCCTTCGCCATCGAGAAGGTGCTGCCGCGCGTCGCGCGCGTGCGCAAGGCCGACGAGATCATCGCCGCGCTGAAGCGCTGAGAGCACAAGAAAAAGGCCGCCGGTTTGAGCCGGCGGCCTCAAGTCGTCGCACAATGAACGGCTGTTAGAACAGGCCGACGATCTTGCCGTCCTTGACGTCGATGGCGTCGGCCGACGGCGTCTTCGGCAGGCCCGGCATGGTCATGATCTCACCGCAGATGGCGACGATGAACTCGGCCCCGGCGGAGAGACGCACCTCGCGCACCGGGATCGAGAAGCCGGTCGGCGCGCCCTTGGCGTCGGGGTTGGTCGAGAACGAGTACTGCGTCTTGGCGATGCACACCGGCAGCTTGCCGAAGCCCATCTCTTCCCAGGTCTTGAGCTGGTCCTTGACCGACTTGTCGGCGGTCGCGTCGTCGGCGCGGTACAGCTCTTTGGCGATGGTGCGCACCTTATCGAACAGCGGCATGTCGTCGGGGTACAGGAACTTGAGGTTGGCCTTGCCCTCGTCGCAGATCTTGACCACGGCCTTGGCGACATCGGCCGCGCCCTCGCCGCCCATGGCCCAGTGATCGGCCATCAGCGCCTCGACGCCGAGCGCCTTGCACTTCTCCTTGACCAGCGCGACTTCGGCGTCGGTGTCGGCCGAGAAGCGGTTGATCGACACCACGGCCTGAAGGCCGAACTTCTTCACGTTCTCGATGTGGCGCTGCAAATTGGCCATGCCGGCCTCGAGCGCCTTGAGGTCTTCCTTCTTGAGGTCCTCTTTCTTGACGCCGCCATGCATCTTCAGCGCCCGGATGGTGGCGACCAGCACCACGCAGTCCGGCTTGAGGCCGGCCTTGCGGCACTTGATGTCGAGGAACTTCTCCATGCCGAGATCGGCGCCGAAGCCGGCTTCCGTCACCACATAGTCGGCGAGCTTGAGCGCGGTGGTGGTGGCGACCACCGAGTTGCAGCCATGGGCGATGTTGGCGAAGGGGCCGCCATGGATGAAGGCCGGCGTGCCTTCCAGCGTCTGCACCAGGTTCGGCGCGATCGCCTCCTTGAGCAGCGCCGTCATGGCGCCGTGCGCGTTGAGGTCCTTGGCGCGGATCGGCTTACGCTCGCGCGTATAGGCGACGATGATGTTGCCGAGGCGCTCCTTGAGGTCGTCGAGGTTCTTGGCGAGACAGAAGATCGCCATGACTTCCGAGGCCACCGTGATGTCGAAGCCGGCTTCGCGCGGATAGCCGTTGGCGACGCCGCCGAGCGAGCAGACGATCTCGCGCAGCGCGCGGTCGTTCATGTCGAGGACGCGGCGCCAGGTGACGCGGCGCGAGTCGATGCCGAGCGCGTTGCCCCAGTAGATGTGGTTGTCGATCAGCGCCGAGAGCAGGTTGTGCGCCGAGGTGATGGCGTGGAAGTCCCCGGTGAAGTGGAGGTTGATATCCTCCATCGGGATCACCTGGGCATAGCCGCCGCCGGCGGCGCCGCCCTTCATGCCGAAGGACGGCCCGAGCGAGGGCTCGCGCAGCGCGCACATCGCCTTCTTGCCGATGAAGTTGAGCGCGTCGGTGAGGCCGACCGTGGTCGTGGTCTTGCCCTCGCCCGCCGGTGTCGGCGAGATCGCGGTGACCAGGATCAGCTTGCCGTTCGGCTTTCCTTGCAGCGAGTTGACGTAGTCCATCGACACCTTGGCCTTGTAGTAGCCATAGGGTTCGAGGTTCTCGGCGGCGACGCCGAGCTTGTCCTTGGCGACGTCAAGGATGCGCCGCTTGGTGGCGGACTGGGAGATTTCGATATCGGATTTCGGGGACTGATGCTGCGAGGCGGGCATGGTGCGTTTCCGTTCGTAACGTGGTGAGCCGGCTATTTTCTTTCTTCGTCATGGCCGGGCTTGTCCCGGCCATCCACGTCTTGCCTAGAAGAAGGCGTGGATGCCCGGCATAAAGCCGGGCATGACGCGGAGATTTATGTGAATCGCGCCTTGGGCTGAATCCCAGCGCCCTTCGCCCATTCGCCCGCGCTCATCTTCTTAGCCCCGTCGGGCTGCACGCGGGTGATGTTGAAGCGGCCGTCGGCGCAGACCACGGTGATGCTGTTGTCGTCGCTGGCGACGATCTCGCCGAGCTTGCCGCCGATGCCTTTCGGATCGCGCGCCGGCAGCGGCTTGGCGTCGAAGATCTTGACGGTGGCGCCGTTCAGCGTCGTCCAGGCGCCCGGAGCCGGGTTGCAACCGCGGATCAGGCGGTCGATCTGCTCCCACGGCTTGCCCCAGTCGATCTTGGCATTGTCGGCGCGGCACAGGCCTTCATAGGTGGCCTTCGATTCGTCCTGCTTGATCTTCGGCGCCTTGCCGGCTTTCACGAGATCGACGCCCTCGAGCATCGCATCGACGCCCATCGGAAACAGACGATCGAAATAGACGGTGCCGAGCGTGTCGGTTTCGGAGATCGGCGTCTTCTTCTGGATCAGGATGTCGCCGGTATCGAGGCCGTTGTCCGGCCAGAAGATTGACAGGCCGGTTTCCTTCTCGCCCTTGATGATCGGCCAGTTGATGGCGGAGGCGCCACGATAGGCCGGCAGCAGCGACGGGTGATACTGGATCGAACCGTGCGTCGGGATGTTGAGGAAGTCTTCCGGCACGAAGAGCGTGACGAAGGCCATGACCTGCAGGTCGGGCTTGAGCGCCTTGAACTCCTCCCAGACCTTCGGGTCCTTGTAGGACGCCGGCTGGTGCACCGGCAACCCGGCGGCCAGCGCCGCTTCCTTGAGCGGATCGGCCTTGGCGCCTTCCTTCTCCGGCGCGACATAGACGGCGATGACGTTGTCGCCGCGCTTGAGCAGCGCTTCGAGCACCGCCTTGCCGAAGGCCTGCTGGCCGTGGACTACGATACGCATTCAATAGCCTCCTAGAACTTCGCCACTTGTCCCGGGCGCAGCGCAGCACGAAGTAATGCGCTGCAGAACCGGGACCTTCGCAAACTCTACGTCCGTAACGGTCCCGGATCTGCGGTGCGTCACTGCGTGCCGCACCGCGTCCGAGACAAGATTACGCCGCCTTTTCCTTCTTCTCCGGCGCGCTCAGGGCGCCGGAGTTCTTGATGTCCGCGATCTCGGCCGCCTTGAAGCCGAGCACGTCGGCGAGGATCTCGTCGGTGTGCTCGCCAAGCAGCGGCGAACGCTTCACTTCCGACACCGAGTCCGACAGCTTGATCGGGTTGCCGACGCTCAGATACTTGCCGCGCACGGGGTGATCGACCTCGACCACGGTGCCGGTCTTGCGCAGCGACTGATCCTCGGCCAGTTCCTTCATCGACAGGATCGGGCCGCACGGGATGTCGAACTTGTTGAGGATGTCCATGGCCTCGAACTTGGTCTTGGTCATGGTCCATTCTTCGATGCGCGCGAAGATCTGGTTGAGCTTGGGCAGGCGCGCCTTCGGCGTGGCGAACTCCGGATCGGTCTTCCAGGTCGGCTCGCCGATGACGTCGCAGATCTCGCCCCAGACCGGCGCTTGCGTGATGAAGTAGATGTAGGCGTTCGGATCCTCCGGCGCGCCCTTGCACTTGAGGATGCGGCCCGGCTGGCCGCCGCCGGAATCGTTGCCGGCGCGCGGCGTCGCGTCGCCGAACGGAATGCCCTCGCCGTACTGCGAATATTCGGTGAGCGGGCCGTGCGCGAGGCGCTGCTGGTCGCGCAGCTTGACGCGCGCGAGGTTGAGCACGCCGTCCTGCATGGCGCAGAGCACGCGCTGGCCGCGTCCGGTGCGCGTGCGCTGGAACAGCGCGGTGACGATGCCGAGCGCCAGATGCAGGCCGGTGCCCGAGTCGCCGATCTGCGCGCCGGTCACGAGCGGCGGGCCGTCGCGGAAGCCGGTGGTCGAGGCCGAGCCGCCGGTGCACTGCGCGACGTTCTCGTACACCTTGCAGTCCTCGTAGGGTCCGGGGCCGAAGCCCTTGACCGAAGCGACGATCATGCGCGGGTTGAGCTTGTGGATGTGCTCCCAGGTCAGGCCCATGCGATCGAGCGCGCCGGGCGCGAAGTTCTCGACCAGCACGTCGCACTTCCTGATCAGTTCATCGAGCACGCGCTTGCCCTGCGGATGCTTGGAGTCGATCGTGATCGAGCGCTTGTTGTGGTTGAGCATGGTGAAGTAGAGCGAGTCCGCGCCCTTCACGTCGACGAGCTGGCCGCGCGTGATGTCGCCGACACCCGGGCGCTCGACCTTGATGACGTCGGCGCCGAACCAGGCCAGCAGCTGCGTGCAGGTCGGACCCGACTGCACATGCGTGAAGTCGAGGATGCGCACGCCCTGCAGCGCCTTGCCGTCCATGCCGAAGGGCTTCGACGAGGGCTTGGGATAGGCGCCGTTGCCGTTGGCCTTCTTGGCGGCGGGTTTGGCGGCAGGTTTGGCGCTCGCCTTCTTCGCGGCCGGCCGGGCGGCAGCTTTCGCGGCCTTGCGGACAGGCTTTTTCGCCGCCGGCTTGGATTTGGCTTTCGCCTTCTGCTTCTTCTTGGCCATCTCGTGGTCCTCCATTTCCTTTTCGTGTCCCGGGCGCTGCGCAGCGCGTTAGCGGTGCGCTGCAGAACCGGGGCCGTTTCAAACTGGGGCGATCCCGAATCGCGGCTGCGCCGTGCCCGGGATGACGCTTCGCGTCACTTCTTCTTCAACTGGCTCTGCGGGTTGAGATTGCCGATGCGGCCGGACTCGCTGCCGGCGCCCGGATCGAGCACGGCGTTGATGAGGGTCGGCTTGCCGGAATCCATCGCCGCGTTGACCGCGCGCTTGAGTTCGTCGGGCGAGGTGGCATTGACGCCGACGCCGCCGAAAGCCTCGATCATCTTGTCGTAGCGCGCGCCCTTGACGAACACGGTGGTCGCCGGATCGTCGCTCGCCTTGTTGACGTCGGTGCCGCGATAGATGCCGTCATTGTTGAAGATGACGATGCAGACCGGCAGGTTGTAGCGGCAGATGGTTTCGATCTCCATGCCGCTGAAACCGAAGGCCGAGTCGCCTTCGACGCAGAGCACCGGCTTGCCGGTTTCGACCGCCGCGGCGATGGCATAGCCCATGCCGATGCCCATGATGCCCCAGGTGCCGACGTCGATGCGCTTGCGCGGCTTGTAGACGTCGATGATGCCGCGGGCGAGATCGAGCGTGTTGGCGCCCTCGTTCACCAGCATGGCGTCCGGGCGTTCCTTGACGATGGTGCGCAGCACGCCGAGCGCGCCGTGATAGTCCATCGGCACGTTGTTGTTCATAAGGCGCGGCGCCATCTTGGCGACGTTGTCCTCGCGCTTCTTGGTGACGGCCGAAATCCAGTCAGACGGCGGCGCCGGGAATTTGTCGCCCATGCCCTTGAGCAGCGCTTCGACGCAGGAGCCGATGTCGCCGACGACCGGGGCGACGATCTCGACGTTCGAGTCCATTTCCTTCGGCTCGATGTCCACCTGGATGAACTTCTTCGGCGCTTCGCCCCAGGTCTTGCCCTTGCCGTGCGACAGGAGCCAGTTGAGCCGCGCGCCGATCAGCATGACGACGTCGGAATCCTTGAGCACCGTCGAGCGCGCCGCGCCGGCGCACTGCGGATGGGTGTCGGGCAGCAAGCCTTTGGCCATGCTCATCGGCAGGAACGGAATGCCGCTCTTTTCCACCAGCGCCTTCACGGCGTCGTCGGCCTGCGCATAGGCCGCGCCCTTGCCGAGGATGATCAGCGGCTTCTTCGCGCCCTTGAGCACGTCGAGCGCGCGCTTGACCGCATCCGGGGCCGGAAGCTGCGCCGGGGCCGGGTCGATCACCTTGACCAGCGATTTCTTGCCCTTGGCCGCATCGATCACCTGGCCGAACAGCTTGGCCGGCAGGTCGAGATAGACGCCGCCCGGGCGGCCGGAGACCGCGGCGCGGATGGCGCGGGCGATGCCGATGCCGATGTCCTCGGCGTGCAGCACGCGGTAGGCGGCCTTGCAGAGCGGCTTGGCGATGGCGAGCTGATCCATCTCCTCGTAATCGCCCTGCTGCAGATCGACGATCTCGCGCTCGGACGACCCGGAGATGAGGATCATCGGGAAGCAGTTGGTGGTGGCGTGCGCCAGCGCGGTCAGGCCATTGAGGAAGCCCGGCGCCGAGACCGTGACGCAGACGCCCGGCTGCTTGGTCAGGAAGCCGGCGATCGAAGCGGCATAACCGGCGTTCTGCTCATGACGGAAGGACAGGACCCGGAGCCCCTCGGCCTGCGACATGCGCAGGAAGTCGGTGATCGGGATGCCCGGCACCGCATAGAGCGTCTTGATGCCGTTGAGCTTGAGTCCCTCGATGATCAGGTTGAAGCCGTCGGTCAGCTCCTGCTCGGTCTCGGCCGCGTTCTTCACCGCTGCTTCAGCCATCGTCTACTCCCTTTCCTTTGCTCGCCAGCCGCCGCTCACCCTGGGCGCGACGCGGGCATGTCCGTTTTTTGGTTCAGTCGAGATAATCGGCAAACTTGGCGACGTGATCGGCAAGGCCCAGCGCGTGGTCGCGCACGAGCTGCTCGGCGCGCTTGGTGTCGCGCGCCTCCAGAGCCTCGATGATCGCCATGTGATCCTTGATCGAACGGTCGGCGCGATCCTTTTCGCCGATGGTGGTGCGGCGGATCATGCGCATATGCGTGAACAGGTTGGCCGCCAGATCGATCAGCACGCTGTTCTTGCTGAGCCTGATGATTGTCTGGTGGAATTCGATGTTGGCGTCGGAATATTCGTCGAGATGCGCCCGCAACTCGCCGTCGATGAAGGCGGCGAACATCTCGCGCAGCCTCTCGATCTCGTCGTCGGTCGCGGAAAGGGTGATGAGGCGCGCCGCCATGCTCTCCAGCGCGGCCCAGGCGGTGATCATCTCGATCACTTCCTGCTTGGTCTTGCGCACCACATAGATGCCGCGGCGCGGCACCGAGCGCACGAAGCCCTCGCTCTCGAGCTGCGCCATGGCCTCGCGCACCGGCGTGCGGCTGATCCCGAAGTCCTGCGCCAGCTTGCGCTCGTCGAGGCGGATCTCGTCGCGGCTGTGATAGACGTCCATCGCCACGATGGCGTTTTTGAGCGCCGCGTAGGCCTTGTGCTTGAAGCTCGGCGACTCCTCGATCGGCGCCAAATTTGGCCGCTGCGGCGCGGAAGTCACGCGAGCCGCACTGCCGGCCCGGCTCCGAGGAGAAACGTTGCGGGTACTGACGCCTTTGGTGCTCATGAGCGACTGCTTACCGTGCTGGTATACATAATGCCAGAGGCCAATTCGGGCCGCAACCGCCTTCTGGCCGCGCTGCGTCGGCCGTCCCGCGGATCTCGCTGCCTGTGCCCAGAACGGCCGGGCGCGGCCCAAGGCGCCGACCCAGCCCGGCGCACGGCGCGAAAGCCTCGCCATCGTGCCGTCGGAGCTCTGGGATCGGGCGCCTCATGTCTCCTCCGCCGGCGCCAGCAGGCGCCCGCCCCTGGCTACTCCGCCGCCCGCGGCTCACCAGCGGAACCGCGCAGCCGGGTCCAGGTGTTCTGAATGACCGGCCAGAACAGAGCGATGAGGCCGAGCAGCATGATCACCGAGACAAGGGGCGTCGACCAGAACACGTTGAATGAACCCTGCGATCCGAGCAGCGACTGGCGGAACGATTCCTCCGCCTTGTCGCCAAGCACGATGGCAAGCACCATCGGCGCCAACGGATAGTTCGTTTTCTTCATCAGGTAGCCGGCGATGCCGAAGACCACCATCATGACGATGTCGAACGAATTGTTGTGCACCGTGTAGGCGCCGATGGCGCAGAACACGAGGATGACCGGGGCGATGACGCTGAAGGGGATGCGCAGGATCGCGGCGAACACCGGCACGCAGGTCAGCACGATGATCAGGCCGACGATGTTGCCCATGTACATCGACGCAATCAGACCCCAGACGAAGTCCTTCTGCTCCGTGAACAGCAGCGGACCGGGCTGCAGGCCCCAGATCAGCAGGCCGCCCAGCAGCACGGCCGCGGTCGGCGAACCCGGCACGCCGAGCGAGATCATCGGCAGCAGCGCCGAGGTGCCGGCGGCATGCGCCGCGGTTTCCGGCGCCACGACGCCTTCGATTTCGCCGGTGCCGAAGAAGCGGCCACGCTTGGAGATGCGCTTGGCGATGCCGTAGCTCATGAACGAGGCGGGCGTCGCGCCGGCCGGGCTGATGCCCATCCAGCAGCCGATCAGGCAGGACCGCAGCGACAGCATCCAGTAGCGCGGCAGTTCGGCCCAGGTCTGCAACACCACCTTCATGTTCAGCTTGGCGGTCTTGCCGCGGAACGACAGCCCCTCCTCCATGGTCAGCAGGATTTCGCCGATGCCGAACAGGCCGATGACGGCGATGAGGAAGTCGAAGCCGTTGAGCATCGACTCGAAGCCGAAGGTAAGGCGCAGCTGGCCGGTCATCTGGTCAAGGCCGACGGCGCCGAGGCCGAATCCGAGCATCATCGAGGCGATCGTCTTGAAGGGCGGCTCCTTCGATAGACCGACGAAGCTGCAGAACGCCAGGAAATAGACCGAGAAAATCTCGGGCGGTCCGAACGACAGCGCAAAGCTCGCGACCAGCGGCGCCACCAGCGTGATCATGATGACGGCGAACAACGCGCCGACGAAGGACGAGGTGAAGGCGGCGGTGAGCGCCTCGCCGGCCTTGCCCTTCTGCGCCATGGGGTAGCCGTCGAATGTCGTGGCTACGGACCATGGCTCGCCGGGTATGTTGAATAGAATTGACGTGATGGCGCCGCCGAACAGCGCGCCCCAGTAGATACAAGACAGCATGATGATCGCCGAGGTCGGCGACATCGAAAAGGTCAGCGGCAGCAGAATGGCGATGCCGTTGGCGCCGCCGAGGCCGGGCAGCACGCCGACGATGACGCCGAGCACGATGCCGACGACCATCAGCAGCAGGTTGTACGGCTGGAGAACCACCGCGAAGCCGTGAAACAGATTGCCGATGTCTTCAAACATGAGTGCTGTCTTTCGCCTTCACTGACAAAGTTTGTTCGGTGGCGTTTTTGGGCGCTTCTCAGAATCCCAGAGCGACTTCGAGCGGTCCCTTCGGCAGCGGCACCAAGAACCAGATCTCGAAGGTCACGAAGGTAAGGATCGGCAGGCCGACGGCGATCGCCGCGATGACGGCCCAGTTGTAACGGCCGAACCAGCGCATGAAGAGAGCGATCAGCAGCGCCGAGGCCACGTAGATGCCGATATACGGAACGACCAGCGCGTAGATCGCGGTCGGCACGAGCACCTGCATCACCTTGCCGAGCTGACCCCAGGTCGCGAAAGTCGCGCCCGCGTCGGAATGTTTCAGCGTCGAGGCGATGTTGACGGCGCAGGAAATCAGAATGATCACGCTGATATAGAAGGGAAAGAACCCGGCGCGCGGACCCTCCGCCGCCCAGCCGATGCCCACCTTGAGACTGCCGATGACGCCGATGATCGCGATGATCGCGATCAGCACCGCGACGCCGAGTTCGGCGCTGCGCTGGGACGGCCCGCCGCCGGCGGCATCTTCTGCGTTGTGAGACATTCACCCCTCATATTTCGCTGGAGCAGCAACCGACGCCGCGCGGGCGGCGCCGGTTTTCTCGTTTGCCGACGTCAGCCGGCCGATCAGTTGGGCTTGATCAGTTGGTTTTGGCCATGAAACCGGCCTCTTTCATCAGGCCTTCGTGCAGCTTCTCGGCGTCGGCGACCCACTTCTTGTATTCATCGCCGGTCATGAAGGTCTGGTTGAACGCGCCGTCGCTCATGAGCTTCTTCCACTCCGGCGTTTCACGCACCTTCTTGAACAAATCGACGTAGTAGGCGACCGCATCCGGGCTGACGCCCGGCGGCATGAAGTAGCCGCGCAGCATCACGTATTCCACGTCGAGACCGGCCGACTTGCAGGTCGGGATCGAGTCCCACGCCAGATCGCCGGCGATCTTCTCGTGATAGTCGAGCTTCTTGGCGTCGAACACGCAGAGCGGACGGAGCTTGCCTGCGCGCCAGTGCGCCACCGCCTCGATCGGGTTGTTGACCGACGAATCGATGTGATTGCCGACGAGCTGCACGGCAACGTCACCGCCGCCTTTATAAGGAATGTACGTCATCTTCTTGCCGGTCGCCTTCTGCAGCGCGACCGTGATGATCTGATCTTCCTGCTTCGAGCCCGTGCCGCCCATCTTGAAGCTGTTATCGGGCTTGGACTTGATGTCGTCGACGTATTCCTTGGCGGTCTTGTACGGCTTGTCGGCGTTCACCCAGAGGATGAATTCGTCGAGCGCCATCATGGCGACCGGCGTCATGTCCTTCCAGCTGAACGGAATGCCCGTGGCCATCGGCGTGGTGAAAAGGTTCGACAGCGTGATGATCAGCTTGTGATCATTGCCCTTCGAATTCTTCACGTCGAGGAAGCCTTCGCCGCCAGCGCCGCCTGATTTGTTGATGACCACCACCGACTGCTTCGACAAATTGTGCTTGGTGATGATGCCCTGCATGGCACGCGCCATCTGATCCGCGCCACCGCCCGTGCCCGCCGGCACGATGATTTCGATGGGGTGGTTCGGCTCCCAGGCGCTCGCCGGAGCGGCGGACAGTGCGATTGCGCCGCTAGCAAAAGCGGCGGTACCCAGTGTCAGAACTTTTTTGGCAACAGACATCAAAAGCCTCCCTGTTCGTTTTGTGCGCAGGCCGATCTTGTCGTCGGCTCATTTGTTTCTGCAAGCTTGGTTGCTGCAGCCGCCACTTTTCACTTGGCGTATATTATACATTATACCAATACAAATCCGGGCCCTCTGCAAGCGGAATCGACCCTTCATTGCAGGTGCAGGCGCAGCAAAAAACGCTGCAATGCAAAAAATGCGAATGTTCGATGTGGGAACACTGACGAAGCCAAAGCTCGAATGCGCTGCGCGGCGTCAAGAGATGCAGAGAGCCGGAACAAAAAACCCGACAGGCTGTGAAGCTGTCGGGTCGTCGGATGCCATCAATGCATTGCGCACAATACTGGCGCGAGCGCGCCGATGGCGCGATTCACTTGCAGCGGCTCACCGCCAGTCGGCAACGCGATGCAATTCGCTGGCGTTCAAGATGGTCAGCGAACGGCCGCTGATCTCGATCATGCCGGCGCGCTGCAGTTCGCCCAGGATCTTGCTCACATGCACAGGCGTCAGGCCGGTCGCATCGGCGATGTGGCGCTGGCGCAGCGGGAAATCGAAAGTCTGCGTCCGCACCAGCGAGCGCTTGGCGACCTTCTCCGACAGCCGCAGGATCAGGCGGGCAATGCGCTCATCGGCACGGCGGCGGCCGAGGTCGAGCGCGAGCTGATCGGCGCGCGCCTTGGCTTCGTTCCACAGCGTGAAAAGCCGCTCCAGCAGATCGACGCGGCCAAAGAGCAGTTCCTTGATCTCCTGGCGCTTGAATTTGCGGTACGTCACT
The DNA here is from genome assembly GCA_026125895.1 of Pseudolabrys sp. Lineage (GTDB taxonomy): Bacteria > Pseudomonadota > Alphaproteobacteria > Rhizobiales > Xanthobacteraceae > Pseudolabrys. Next base: position 27,520 of record JAHCKG010000010.1, read on the forward strand.
TCCGTGATCGCCTCGACCGTGTGACCGGAGAGCGGCGCCAGCAGGCTGCCGACCGAGACGATATCGCCCGGCAAAAGGAAAGAGATGACTTGCCGCCGGCCGTCCGGCAGCGCGATCGACGACATCGCCCAGCCGCTGCAAACGATCGGCACGAATTCCGACCATTCTTTCGGATGCAGGATGAGCCGGCGGGCGGGAATGGTGTGCAACGTGCCGGAGATCGGCAAGGGCGAGAGGCCGCCGTCGGCCTCCTTGGACATACCGCCGCACAACAAATTATAGGCCGGACAGAGGGTGCAAGCGGTGTCACATGACACCGCGCACATCGCGGTGGAAGTGGTCGCTTCCGCGGCTCCGAATGCAGTCATGGACCCCGCCATGACCTCGGCGGCGACCTGCCCGGCGAGATAGCTCGGCGAGTCCTGCTTTTCAGCGTCCTGAACCGGATTCATAGCGTTCTTTGTTGCGAGGCTGGTCAAGATTCAGCATCCCCGATGAGCGGCAACGCGAGCATTCACACGCAAGCACTACAACCGCGGATGGTCCTTCTCGCAAATTAAACGCCGGCATCCGTAGTATTGCGACGCAACAAGGAAGTCGGGAACGAATCAGTTCCATCAACCCCCGAATGAACCATACGTCTTCTACATGTAGAGTACAGCGGGAATGCAATAATCCAGATTGCCAATTCCCTACCGTTGCACCGCAATTACAGTAGAAGCCGCGTAGAAATCGCACAGGCCCAGTATAGCCGCGCGGTCGACCTGCTTCGATCGCAAGCCCCGGCAGGCCTCAAAGCCCGGCGGAGCATGACCCCGTTTGTTATTCCAGATTGTCATTCTTATCGGCGAAATGCGTTAACGCCCCGTTATCCTGAATCGGCAAAATTAGATGCGCTACCAAGATGCCCTAACGCAGGATTAGGCGATGGCTCGGCGCGAGCGATCCTTCGGCTCCCGACCGATACGCCGAACGCTGCGGTCGACCATTCGATCGCCTCAAGGCCCGCAATGAAAAACTCGACCATCAATCTGCGCGACCTGTTCATCCTCGTCGCCGACCCAAATTCTTATTTGCGGCGGGTCGTCAACGGCATGTTGCGCGGCTTCGGCGCCAACAAGGTCATGGAAGTCGACAGCGCGACCGGCCTGTTTCAAGCGCTTTCGAGTCAAAAGGTCGATATTCTATTATGCGACATGCGCCTGCCGCCGCACGGCGGACTCAAACTGACGCGCACCATTCGTCGCAATGCGGACAATGAAAACCGGACGATTCCGATCCTGCTGATGTCGAGCGACACCAGCGAATCCACGGTTAAGAATGCGCGCGACGCCGGCGCCAACATCGTTGTCGCGAAACCAATGTCGCCGAGCGGGCTTTATGATAGGCTCGGCTGGATCGTCTTCAATCCGCGTCCCTTCGTCGATTGCGCCACCTATTTCGGACCTGACCGGCGTTTCAAGATCGAGGGTTATCCGGGCGGCGTCGGCCGGCGCAAGGGCGACAAGGCGATCGAGGTCGGCGCGGAAGCCGGGCCGGCTCTCGGTCAGGACGATATCGATAACCTCTTTTCGAATGCTCGTTCGGGACAAGACTGATGGCTGACAAACAGGGCAATTCGGAAGCCACGATCTTCTTCGCCGACACCCGTTTCGAACGGATGGCCCGTCGGCCAGGCGGCATCAGCCGCGAGGAGGCTCTCGAGCGCGCGCAGAGCGCCGTCGAAGAGATGAAGACGGACTTCACCGACTGGATCGATCAGCAGTACGGCGAGCTCAGCGCCAGTCTCGCCGATGTCGCGCGGGATCCCGGCGACAAGCAAGCGCTGGAACGCGCCCACCAGAAGTGCGCCTATCTTCGCGACGTCGGCAGCACCATGGGCTATACGCTGGTGACCTTCGTCGCCACGACCTTGTGCGACATTCTCGAGGCCTATATCGCCGGCGCACCTTTCGACAAGAACGTGACCGACTGCCACATGGACGCGTTCCTGCTGGCGCGTACCGATGAGTACCGCCACCGCCGTCCCGAGGAAGTGCCGGAGCTGGCCAACGGCCTGCTGCGCGTCGTCGAGGTGGCGAGTATCGTGCCGCCGGCGAGCCCCAAGGACTGAGGCAAAGTCCTGCCCGGCCGCGCGCGCACCGCGCGTCAGGCCGGCCCCTCCGACATCAGATCGAAGTCGCCACCGTCAGATCTGGCGCCGGCTGCGCTGGAAGGCGATCACTTGCGCCGCCGTTTCCGGCTTCATCTTGTTGAAGATCGTCCGGCAGCTTTCCAACGTATCGGCGGCCAGGCCGCCCCGGCCGGCGCACAGCATCAGCAAGGCGCGCGCGGTTGCCCATGACAATTTCATTGTCTTGGCGACGAGCAGGATCGGCTCCACGCGGTCCAGCACCATGGCGCGCTCGACCAGGGTGAACGGCAGATCGCCCAGCACGGACAGGGCCACGGCGGTCTCTTCGAACTTTCCGGCGCGGGCGAAAGCGTCGATGTCGCGTTCCGACAGGTTGTTCGACCGCTTCATGTTTTCGATCAGGTCGCGGGCCGCGGTGTAGTCGCGCGACATCGCCGCCTGCTTCTGGATGTCGATGGCGACCCGATCGACCACCGCTTCGACGTGGCCGGCGATTTCCGGATGCGCGTTCTGCAACGAGATGCGCACGGCCTTGGAAGCCGTGCTGAGCAAGCGCAGGAAGTGCTGCCGGGGAATTTCGGGACGCGATCCCACCGTCCGCGCCAGTTCCTCATCACCCACCGAGCGCTTCACCAGCCTCAGGTAGCCGACATCGGAGAAACGGGCACCCTTGTTGCGGGCAACATTGAGCGCAACATCGCGGTTGCCGCGCTCGACCAGGACATCGGTCACGGTCTCGGCGAGCACCTTGCGGTTCGAAATCGCCATCAGATGCGGCTGGCTCTTGGTGCGGGCGGTTTCGACCAGTGACGCGTTGTCGATGCGGTCGGACTCGGCCAGAACCGGGCCGGCCACCGAAATGTCATCGTCCATCGCCAGCGTGCGGATGACGCCAGCCGGCGCATTGGGCAAGGACTTCAGCCGGTCGGCCAGCGCGGCGCGGGCCGAGGTCTCGATGTTGACCATAAGATTCTGAAACACCCCGTCGAACATCGCGACGTGGTCTTCGGAAAAGTGACTGGCGCCGAAGACGAAAAGATCGGTGACGCGGCGCAATGTCTTGGCGCGCTTGTCCGCGGGACCGTGGGTCAGAGCTTCTTCGAGCTCCGTGAGAAAAGCATTGTTTGACATCAGACCCTCGCAACGGCTTTGGGCGCAAAATCTCCGGACGGTTCAGTAAAGAACATCGACACCGACCTCCGCCGCCTGCTCCGCCGAGACCTCCGGCAGCAGCATTTCATCCTCGATCGGCACGAGCCGGCTGAGCAGACGATCCTTCAGGTCAGCGACCGTGATCCCCGAGATGACGTCGTGGCCGAGCTGCAGCCGCGCCGCGCCGGATTCCGGCGTCGTCCCGTGAGCCTGGGCGTAGCGCGCCAGCGCGTCACCGAGCGCTTCGAACTCCTGCTTGATGCGGTCGAAGCTCTGCAAGGTGACGATGGTGTCGCGATCGGGCTTGTTGCTCATGACGAAGTCAGTCACGCGGCCGACGGTTTCATCGAGTTGCAGGACGTTGTCGAGCAACAAGGCGGCAAGCACGGCCAGAAACGCGCTTACGTCGTTATCGGTGTCTTCGCCTGCCACTCGTCTTCTCCTGGCCGGTTCGACCGATTGATTTGCCTACGACAACTTGCCGATGACCTGCTCGATCTTGCCGCGCAGGATCGCCGAGGTGAACGGCTTGACCAGGTAGTTGTTGACGCCGGCCTGGGCGGCCTTCACCACCAGCTCGCGGTCGCCGCGGCCGGTCAGCATGATGAAGGGAACCTTGCGCGCCACCGGATGTCCGCGCACAGCGCGCAGGAAGCCGAGGCCGTCCATTTCCGGCATGTTGTAATCGGAAATGATCAGGTCCAGCGGCTGCACGGCCGCCGTTTCCATGCCCTGGACGCCGTTTTCCGCCTCCTGGATGTGGCGGAAACCGATCTCCTCCAGCGCCATTCGGGTCATCTGCCGGACGCTGTTCTGGTCGTCGACGATGAGGACCTTGATTGCACCTGCAACTGGCATTTTTTATTACTCCTTATGCGACCGGCGCGGCATGCGATGACGCGACTGATCGATCCTAGTTCAAGGCGGGCTGGGCCGCTCTCATGGTTGCGTTGTTGGTAACCGGTGTGTGTACTGCGAGGTCTGAGAGCTTCTCGACATCAAGAATGAACGCGACCCGGCCGTTGCCGAGAATGGTGGCGGCGGCGATGCCGGGCACCGCGCCGTAGCTTTCTTCGATGCTCTTGATCACGACCTGCTGATGACCGAGCAATTCATCGACGACCAGGCCGATGCGGGAACCTTCGCCGGTGTCGGTGATGATGACGACGCGCTCCGAATTGTTCCCGACCGACGAGCCGATGCCGAGCAGATCGCCGAGCATGACGATCGGCACGAATTCACCGCGCAATTGCAGCATGCCGTGGGTGCCGATGAGGCTCGAAATCTCGCCGCGCGACGGCCGCAAGCATTCGACGATCGCCGACAGCGGCATCACGTAGGTCTGGGTGCCGACCTTGATCACCATGCCGTCCATGACCGCCAGCGTCAGCGGCAGCGCGAGCTGAATGGTCATGCCCTGGCCGCGCACCGACTTCAGCGTAATGCGGCCGCCGAGGTCCTGGATGTTGCTGCGGACGACGTCCATGCCGACGCCGCGGCCGGAGATGTCCGAAACCGTCTCCGCGGTGGAGAAGCCGGGCATCATGATGAGGTTGTTGATCTCGTCCTCGGACAACTGCGCGTCCGGTCCGACCAGGCCCTTTTCGCGGGCGATCTTCAGCACGCGTTCGGAATTGATGCCGGCGCCGTCGTCCTTGATCTCGATGACGATGCGGCCGCCGCGGTGTTCGGCGGACAGGCGGATGACGCCCTCCTCCGGCTTGCCGGCGGCAAGGCGGGCGGCCGGCGCTTCGACGCCGTGATCGACCGAGTTGCGGATGATGTGCGTCAGCGGATCGCCGAGGCGTTCGATGATCGAACGATCGACCTCGGTCGTCTCACCGTGCGTCTCCAGCCGCACCTTCTTGTGCGTCTTGGCGGCGACTTCGCGGACCAGACGCGGCATGCGCTGAAACACCGAGCCAACCGGCTGGGCGCGCATCGACATCACGCTGTCCTTGAGCTCGCGGGTATGGTGCGCGACCTCGTCCAGGATCTGGATCAGGCGCATGCTGGTGGATTCCGGCAGGTCCTGAACGATCTGCCCCAGCATGGCCTGCGAGATGACAAGCTCGCCGACCATGTTGACGACGCGGTCGATACGCTCAAGCTCGATGCGGGTCGTCGTCGCGGCCGGCTTGGTGCGGCCGGCGCCGCCACCGGCCGTGGCCGGTTCGGCCTCGGCTTTCGGCGCGGCGGCCGCAACGGGTTTGGCGGGCTCGACCCCGGCGAGCGGCATCTCGGGGGCGAGCGGCGGCGCGTCGATCGTGGGCATGGCCGCCGCGACCGGGACAGGCGTCACGTCCTCGATCGAGAGGTCGCAGTCGCCGGAGACGAATTCGAAGACCTCGTCGATCTGAACGCGGGCCGCCTCGGTGCGCAGCGTCGCGGTCCACCACAAGTACGGGACATCGGTCTCGATGTCGCCCAGCCCCGGCAGGTCTTCCGCGTGCGCCTCCAATTCAAGCTCGCCGAGCTTGCGCAACTCGCGCAGGACGTAAAGCGGCTCATTGGCCTTCTTCAGCATTTCCGGCTTCGGCCGGAAGGTGATGGTGTAGATGCGCTGGCCGTCGGCCGGCTGGTCGGCGTCAATCTCGTCGAGATTGACGGCCACCGGCATGAAGTCGAGACCCTCGAAATCGGCCGGCGCGATATCGCCGCTGTCGCCACCGCCGCCGCCCTGCTCGATGATCTGTTCGAGCGCGACGCGGACCTCACCCCCGAAACCGTGCGCGATCTGCTGCCCCGAGCGCGACATCTGCACGAGGTCGGAGAGCACGTCGCTCGCCGACAGCAGGACGTCGAGGTTGTCCGGCGTCGCCGACAGGCTGCCGTTGCGCAGGCCGTCGAGTACCGTTTCGAAGACGTGAGCGAACTCGACGAGCTGTTCGAAGCCGAAAATGCCGGCGCCGCCTTTCACCGAATGGACGCCGCGGAACACCGCATTGACCGTTTCGTCGTTGCCTTCGCCCGATCGGATATCGGTCAGGCCGATCTCGATCTGCTGCATCGCTTCGTCGCATTCGTCGAAGAATGTCTTCTTCAGATCGTCCAAGCTTGCCATGTTCGTTAGCCTTGTCCGTCAGCCTTGCATCAATACGATCTGTTCAAGGGGCGACTTTGCGCACGGTGGCAACCAGGCGCTCTGGATCGAACGGCTTAACCATCCATCCCGTCGCGCCGGCTTCACGCGCCTGGTTTTTCTTGTCGCCGTCACTTTCGGTGGTGAGCACGAGGATCGGCTTCGACTTGTACGTCGGGTCGCGTCGCAAATTGCGGATCACTTCGTACCCGTCCATCCGCGGCATATTGATGTCGGTAATGATGACATCCACCTCGTCCTTCTCCTTAGCCAGAACGTCAAGGCCGTCCTGGCCGTCGACAGCCTGGATCACATCGAAGCCGGCCTCGGCGAGAGTCAGCATCAGCATGTCGCGAATCGTTTTGGAGTCGTCGATCGTCAGAATGCGTTTGCTCATGACTTTCTCGCTGATTGGAGGAATGTCGGCGTCAAACGACAGCGCCGTCTCCGCCGGCGTTGCCTCGGTCGCTGCGCCGGTGAGATCCGGCTCTTCGGAGGCGTCTTCTGAAATCCGGCTGTGGTCGAGATGGGCCTGCCAGTCTAGGCCGAAATCTTCGAAGGTGGCGACGAACGCCGCCGACGGGTTCCTGATCTTGATGCTATCGCCGGCTCGCAAGACCGCCAGAACAACCTGAGCGCACGGCAGCGTCAGGGTCTCGACTTCGGAGGCGTCGAGCGCGAGCGGCGCGTCGCCGCTGACGCGCTGTCGCATCAGCTCGAGAAAGGATTCGGCCGCCGCCTGATCCAGTATCGGCGGCAGCATGACCACGTTCTGTTCGGCGTTGCCCATCATCGGTTTGTCCTATGCTCGTGCCGCGGCCTTGGCCGATGTCGCGGTGCCATCGCAGGCGTCGAGGATCGCTTCGGCCATATGCGAGAGCGACACCTGCCGCATCACCGCGCCGCGCTCGAAGGCGACGCGCGGCATGCCGTAAATGAGAGCGGAAGCTTCGTCCTGGCCGAGGGTGTAGGCGCCGGCCTGCCGCATCGCGAGCAGACCCTCGGCGCCGTCCTTGCCCATACCGGTGAGGATCGAACCGACGGCCGCCTTCCCCGCCACTTTCGCCACCGAGCGGAACAGAACATCGACCGAGGGCCGGTGGCCCGAGACTGGTGCGGAGTCGCTCAACGTGCAGCGATACTCATTGCCCGCGCGCACCACCTCGAGATGGTGCGAGCCCGGCGCGATGTAGACATGACCAGCTTCGATGACCTCGTTATGCGTCGCCTCGGACACCTTCATCGGGCACTCCCGGTTAAGGCGCTCGGCGAACGCCGCCGTGAAGCGCGGTGGCATGTGCTGGGTAATGACGATCGGTGGGCATTCCGCCGGAAGCTGCATCAACACTTTCTTGAGCGCTTCGACGCCGCCGGTGGAGGCGCCGATGGCGACAAGGCGTTCGCCCGCGCCGGCATTGTAGGCCCGGCGCGGCTTCGCTGGCGCGAGGGCTGCCGAGCCGCGGCCCACGCGCGCACGGGCCGCCTGCTTCACTTTGGCCTGCAATTCGCCGGCGATTTCCGCGAGTCCTTGCGCGACGTCTTTCACCGGCTTGGCAACGAAATCCACCGCACCGATCTCGAGCGCTTCCAGCGTCGTTTCCGCGCCGGCCTGGGTCAGGGTCGAGACCATGATGACGGGCATCGGCCGCAGCGTCATGATCTTGCGCAGGAAAGTGACGCCGTCCATGTTCGGCATCTCGACGTCGAGCGTCACGACATCGGGGTTGAGAGCTTTGATGCGGTCGCGCGCGATCAGCGGGTCGCCGGCGGTGCCGACAACCTCGATCTCCGGATCCTGCGACAGCAGCATCTGCAACAACTGCCGGATGACGGCGGAGTCGTCGACGATAAGAACCCTGACTTTCTTGTCCATTGGCGTTTCCGTTATCAGTCGAAGAGCGTGATTTCGCCGCCCGTCTGCCGCTTCGAAATGCGGCTGACATATTCCTTCTCCTCTCGCACGACCGCCGGGGATTCGCCGGAGCCGAGCAAGCGGCGGATGACCTTTCCCGTCGACGGCGCGTACTGAATGCGGCGCGGCAGGTTGCCACGAAGGTCTTGCGCAGCGCAGCGCAACCCTTCGGCCTCCAGATACCGCAGTATGAAGTCCGAATTGTCAGTGCCGATGGCGTTCTGCGTGTCGGTAACGTTACCGCCGCCGAACACCTTGATCTCGAGCGAGCTGCGCGAACAACCGGCCTTCAGAAGTTCGTTGATCAGCTTCTCCATCGCGAAGTTACCGAACCGCGTGGACTGCATGTCGCCCGCCCAGTTTCCCGCATTGCTGTGCGGCAGCATGAAATGATTCATGCCGCCGATACCAAGGCGCGGATCGCGGATGCAGGCGGCGACACACGAGCCCAGGATGGTCACGAGCACTTCGTCGGGATTCGAGGTGACGTAGTATTCGCCGGGGAACACCTTGACCATCCAGGTTTGGCTGGCGGTGTCGAAGAACTTGCGCGACGCGAATGCCGCATTGGCGTCGGCTGCGGAGTCGCCCGGACGCGCCATCGTGACAAAGCTCATGCGGTCCTCCGATAGATGGTGCGACCGACGAGACTGATACCGGGATGCACGCCGTTGAGCGATTCCGAATGGCCGATATAGAGGAATCCGCCGGGCCGTATCATGGCGGTGAAACGATCGATCAACTGCATCTTCGTTGGCGTGTCGAAATAGATCATGACGTTGCGACAAAAGATGGCGTCGAACGGCCCCTTGAACGGCCATGTTTCCATCAGATTGAGGCGCTTGAAGGCGATCAGGCTGCGCACCGCTCGCGCAACGGCGAGGTTGTCCGCCTTGCCGGTCGAGCGTTCGAAATACTCGTGGTAGGGACGCGGCACTTCCTCGAGCGAGGAGGCCTGGTATTCGCCGCGAGTCCCGCGCGCGACCATCTCGGTGTCGATGTCCGTGGCGAGGATGCGTACGTCCTGGCGCTCGACGTCGCGAATTTCGCGCTTCAGGACCATAGCGATTGTGTAGGGCTCCTCGCCGCTGGAGCAGCCGGCCGACCACACACGCAGGCGGCCGCCTGCCTTGTTGCGCGCGTAGGGCATAGCGATGTGGTCGCGAAAATGATCAAAGTGATGCGACTCGCGGAAGAACTTTGTCAGGTTGGTCGAGATCGCATTGATGAAGTTCTCGCGCTCGGCCTCGGTCTCGTCGAGATAGTTGCGATACTCGGCAAAGGAGCGAAACCCGAGCGCCCGCAGGCGGCGCGACAGGCGGCTGTAGACGAGATTGCGCTTGCTGTCCGCTAAGGCAATGCCGGCATACTGATAGGCGAGCTCGACGAAGCCGCGGAAGTCGGCGTCCGAGAAGTGAAACTCTCGCATGGCGTCATTCGGCGAAGGCAGCGGCGGGACCGCCGGCATCGCCGTTGTGCGTGACGCTGAGGACGTTTTCATTGCGAGAAGTCTCTCTCTACTCGGTGCCTTATCGAGCGACAGTCGATTGTTTCAGTGATATCCAGGCGACAGAATCTGCCGCCGCCCTTGCCGGCTGCTAGAACTCCTTCCAGTCATCGGCCTTGACCGCCGTCGCTAATGCCGCCTGCATACGGCGGGCCGGCCCGACATTCGCCGACGCACGCGACTGCGGCGCAGCCTGGCTGACCGTTGGCTTCCTCATTGCAGGCGTCGTCCTTGCCACCACCGTCGCAACGCGCGGCGCTGGCCTGGTCGCTGCCGCCATCGCCGGGCGGGCATCGTGTCCCGCCGCGATCTGGAAGAACGCGACCTGGCTGTCCATCGCCTTGGCTTGTTGTTCCAATGTCTTGGCAGTCGCCGCATTTTCCTCGACCAGCGCCGAGTTCTGCTGCGTCACCTCGTCCATCTGCGTCAGGGCCCGATTGATCTCGTCAATGCCGGTGGCCTGTTCGGCGGAGGCATTGGCAATCTCGGCAACGACGACAGAGACTTTCTTGATCGACTCGACGATCTCGTTAAGCGAATCTCCGGCCCTGTTGACGAGGTCGACGCCGTCTTTCACCTGGCCGTTGGAATTGGTGATCAGGTCTTTGATATCCTTCGCGGCCTGCGACGATCGCTGCGCCAGGCTGCGGACTTCCGAAGCAACCACGGCGAAGCCACGGCCGGCCTCGCCGGCGCGCGCGGCTTCGACAGCCGCGTTGAGTGCCAGCAGGTTGGTCTGCCGGGCAATCTCGTCGATGACACCAATGATGTCCGAGATCTTGCGTGAGGACTCCTCGATCCGCGCCATGGCATCGACCGCCTTGGCCACCACCTGGCCGCCGCGGTCGGCGACTTCGCGCGTGGCATTGGCATCTTGATTGGCGAGCTGTGCGTTCTCAGCATTCTTGCGCACGGTGGCGGCCAGCTCTTCCATCGCGGCGGAGGTCTCTTCCAGGCTCGCTGCCTGCTCCTCGGTGCGCTGGGACAGGTCAGTGGTGGAGGTCGCGATTTCCGCCGAGGCGTTGGTCACCTCACGACCCGAGGCCATGATCTCGGCGATCGTGCTGCTGACCCTCTGCGCCATCGACTGAACGGCGGCAGCGATCTGACCCACCTCATCCTTGCGATCGGCGCCCGGCACGGTGACGGCGAAGTTGCCGTCGGCGACGGTTTCCAGCGGCTTGACCATGGCGCGCAGCGGACGCGCGATACCGACCGAACCGAGCACGGCGTTGACGACGGCAACTGCAATCGTCAGCAGCCCGAGCACGATGGTCATCAAGCTGGCGAAGCCGATGCTCTGTGCCGCCTCGGCCTGCGAGACGGTCGCCGACTGGCTCGTCGCCGCGACAATTTCATCGGTCACTTTCGTGAGCGCGATCGCCGCCGGGATGTTGGCATTCGACGCCTTCAAGATCGCGTCATTGAGCTCGCTGATGCGGGCGGCATCCGCCGAAGTCAACTGGCCTTCGCCCTTGGCATCGAGCGCGATCAACTCGCGGCGTGCGGTCGCGTTTGCTGTGACGTTCTTGGCGTAGCTGTCGGCCGTCACCTTCATCTGCTTGGCTTGCTCGACCCGAGCCGGCAAGACGGTCAGGGACAGAATGTGGTCGACCTTTGCGTCGAAATCCGCATGGGCCGCCTGCAGATCCTTCATCTGCGCTTCGAGCGCCTTTTCATTGTCGGCGTAGCGGACGTTGATCGCGGCGATACGCATGGCCCGCAAGGCGGCTTTCGCCAGCGCGGCATCGAGGGCGAGGTCGGTTCGCCGGTCGGTCGCCTCATTCGATTTTCTGATTTGAGCGGCGGTGAGAAGCTGACTGATGATAAGCACAGCGACCAGACCGATGGTCACGGCCGACATGATCGCCAATTTCATTCCGATACGAATATCCGACAGGCGGGGCATTTCGCGTAAATTCCAGAAGAGTGCGTTGCGATGTTAAGGCGGAGGCAAGAGCGCCGGCCGACGCAGTGGGCTGCATGCCGGCACACGGCGTTAGTGCTCGGTACCGGCGTCGTCCTGCACCGATAGGAGATTGGGCAGGTCGATCAGCGCGATCATGACGTTGTCGTGGGTGACCAGACCGGAAAGAAAATCCGTCTGATGGCCGTTGCCCGTGCGCGGCACTTTCTGGATCTGCGCTGCATCGACCGAGACGATGTCGAGCACGCGATCCCCAATCAGGCCGATCTGGCGACCGCCGATCTGCACGATGATGACGATGTGCAGCGGCGTTGTCTCGGTAAGGCCCTGGCCGAAGCGGCAGCGCAGGTCGACGATCGGTACGATCGCGCCGCGCAGGTTCAGAACACCACGGACATACTCCGGCTGCTTCGGCAAGTGCGTGATATCGGACCAGCCCTTGATCTCGCGCACCGCCATGATGTCGACGCCGTACTGGTCATCGCCGATGGCGAAGCTGATGAATTGCGTCTGGTTGCCGGTGCTGTGAGCGGCGCCGGAGCCGTTCCAGTCGTTCGGCTGAACGGCGGTGTCCGTAGCGGCTAACTGATTCATGAGATCGTGACTCGCCCGTGATGGCCGTGGGAGGCCGGTGACAAACACACCGCACTCACGGCACCGCGTGAACCGGGCGCGATGCGCACGATATCGGCGGGCCTTCGGCGGCAATGGGCATCGCTCGCGCGATTCCCACGGGACAAGTCTAGAAAAGCGCCGTGACAAAAGACTTTAATTGTCCCTAGAGACGGCACGATAATTCGAATTGATAAAATAGATTATTAATGTGATGCGTCAGACTTGCGGTTGCCGGATGCCGTTACCGGCATCCGGCAACCGCAAAACTAAAATTCCTTCCAGGCGTCCTCGTTCACCGCCGCCGCCAAGGCGGTCTGCATCCCGCGCGCCGGACCGGTACGCGACACCGTCGGGGCGGCCCGCCCTACGGTTTTGGCCGCAACCGGTTTGGCCACAGCCACCGCTTGTATCGCGCGCGGCGCCGCGACAGGCACGTCGTGACCGGCCGCGATCTGGAAGAAGGCCACCTGCTCGTCCATGGCTTTGGCCTGATGCTCCAGCGTCTTGGCGGTCGCCGCATTCTCCTCGACCAGAGCCGAGTTCTGCTGCGTCGTCTGGTCCATCTGCGTCAGCGCCCGATTGATTTCGTCGATGCCGGTCGATTGCTCGGCGCTGGCATTGGCAATTTCGGCGACAACGACCGAGACCTTCTTGATCGATTCAACGATCTCGGTCAGCGACTCGCCGGCCTTGTTGACCAAATCGACGCCGTCTTTCACCTGGCCATTCGAACTGACGATGAGATCCTTGATGTCCTTGGCCGCCTGCGACGAACGCTGCGCCAGACTGCGGACTTCGGAGGCGACCACGGCGAAGCCGCGACCGGCTTCGCCGGCGCGCGCGGCTTCGACCGCGGCGTTGAGCGCCAATAGATTGGTCTGCCGGGCGATCTCGTCGATGACGCCAATGATGTCGGAAATCTTGCGCGAGGACTCCTCGATCCGGGCCATTGCCTTGACGGCGCGGCCCACCACCTCGCCACCCCGATCGGCTACCACTTGCGTTGCGCTGGCATCGCGGTTGGCGAGTTGGGCATTTTCGGCGTTCTTGCGCACCGTCGCCGACAACTGCTCCATGGCCGCCGAGGTTTCCTCAAGGCTCGCCGCCTGTTCTTCGGTGCGCTGCGACAGGTCGGTCGTGGAGGTGGCGATCTCGGCCGAAGCGTTGGTGACCTCGCGGCCCGATGCCTTGATCTCGGCGATCGTGGCGCTGACCTTCTGCGACATCGACTGGACGGCGGCGGCGATGTGACCGATTTCATCACCGCGATCCGTACCCGGCACGGCAACGGCAAAATTGCCCGCGGCGACGCTCTCGAGCGGGACGAGCAAGGCGCGCAACGGCCGGCCTATCGTCACGACACCGATAACCGCAGAGATCGCCAGGATGGCGACCGCCAGAAGTCCGACCGCAAGACCGACGGCGCCGCTCGACGACATTGTCGCCACGGCGGCGTCGAAGCTCTTCGCCGCGTCGTCGGAGACCAGCGCCCCCAGTTTCGCTACCCCGTCCTCGATCTGGGTGCCGATGGGACGCAAGCCCTCGCGGGCGAAACGCTGAATGTCGGCGGTCAGCCGATCGGCCTTGTCGACTTCGTCGGGCAGCCCGTTGCCGCGCAGCGTGAGGATTTCGCCTTTCGTCGCGCCGATCTTCCCTGCGTCGGCTGCGTAGCGATCGACGAGCGCTTTGATCTTTTCGGCCTGGGCGCGGCGTTCGGGCTGATCGAAAGCCGGGATCATCGCGTCGATCTGAGCGCCAGCCGATTTGTGATAATTGGCAATCTGCGCAAGCGTCTTCGCGAGATCGTCCTTTGAGGACGATACCAGGGATTCATTGACGGCGAACTGCATGCCGCGCTCGGCCGCCAGGATCGACTGCAGATCGCGCGCCATGAGCAGGCGGTCGTTCGCGGCGTGAACCGCGGTCGAAATCGACGAATCGGCCCGCATCTGGTTGCCCAGAATGCCGGCCACCAGCAGGATGCCGAGCCCCGATATCACCGCAAGCTTGATGCTGATTTTGATGTCCGAGAGCTTGATCATTTACCCCCCGTGCAACGCTTGAATCTCTCCGGTTAGCCGGCGAACCCCACATTCGCGCGACCCCGGTTCAGACGCCTCGCCGTCCGAAATCAGAATTCCTTCCAGTCGTCCTCATTCACCGCGGTCGCCAGAGCCGTCTGCATGCGGCGCGCGGGGCCGACATTGACCGAGGACGATGGCGCCGCCTTGGCCGGCGCCGGCTTCGCGGAGGCAGCCGCCGATCGCACGACAGGCTGCGTGACGGGCTGCATCCTGGCCGGGGCCGCGCTCACAGAGGCGGCTGCCGCCGGCTGTGACGAGGGCCGACCCGACGCATCGTGGCCAGCCGCGATCTGGAAGAACGCCACCTGCTGGTCCATGGCCTTGGCCTGGTGCTCGAGCGTTTTCGCGGTCGCCGCATTCTCCTCGACCAAGGCCGAGTTCTGCTGCGTGACCTCGTCCATCTGCGTCAGCGCGCGGTTGATCTCGTCGATGCCGGTCGCCTGCTCGGCGGAGGCGTTGGCGATCTCGGCAACGACGGTCGAAACCTTCTTGATCGATTCCACGATCTCGTTGAGCGATGCACCCGCACGGTTGACGAGCTGCACGCCGTTCTTCACCAGACCGTTCGAGTTCGTAATGAGGTCCTTGATGTCCTTGGCCGCTTGCGACGAGCGCTGCGCCAGGCTGCGGACTTCAGAGGCGACCACGGCGAAACCGCGGCCGGCTTCACCGGCGCGCGCCGCCTCCACCGCGGCGTTGAGCGCCAGCAGGTTGGTCTGCCGGGCAATCTCGTCGATGACGCCGATGATGTCGGAGATCTTGCGCGAGGAATCCTCGATGCGCGCCATGGCCGTCACGGCTTCGCCCACCACGGCGCCGCCGCGTTCGGCGACGTCGCGGGTGGCGTTGGCGTCCTGGTTGGCGAGCTGGGCATTCTCCGCATTCTTGCGCACCGTGGCGGCGAGCTCTTCCATCGCCGCCGACGTTTCTTCCAGGCTCGCGGCCTGCTCCTCGGTACGTTGCGACAAGTCGGTGGTCGCGGTCGAGATTTCGGCCGAGGCATTGGTCACCTCGCGGCCGGACGCCTTGATTTCGGCAATGGTGGCGCTCACCTTTTCCGCCATGGCCTGCACCGCCATCGCGATCTGCCCTACCTCGTCCTTGCGCCCGGTGCCCGGCACTGCGACCGCGAAGTTGCCGCCGGCGACGCTTTCGAGCGGCGACACCAGCGCGCGCAGCGGACGCGCGATCGCGGAGACGCCAAGGATCGCGGTGGCAATCAGCATAATGACCGCAAGCCCGCCAAGTCCCATGGCGAGACGGAACGCGGTCGCCTGAGATTGATCGGCCAGGGCTTGGGCGTCATGGCGGGCGGCCACGGCCTGCTGATCGGTCTCATCGATCAGCTTTTCCGCCTCGGCGGCCACCGGCTTCATGTCCATCGCCGTGCCCATCTGCTGCGCATCGAGCATCTCGATGTCCATGCCGAGCGAGAGATACTCACCCGACTGCTTGACGATGGCGGCTTTCTGCTTCGCTTCGGTGGCGAACCGCTCGGTCATGATCGGCACGATGGCCTCGGCCAGTTTGAGATACTTGTCCGCCAGCGCGATGACCTTCTCCACCCGGGCGCGAGCTGTGGCATCCGGCAGTTGCGGCAGCAGCGGCTCCGTCCTCTCATGAACCTCCTTGAGGCGCGCCTTCGCGACCTGCATGGCCTTGTTCAGATCGGCGTCGTTGCGCGTCGCCAGCACGTCCTGAACCGCCATCTGCAGGCCTCGCAACGAGGCCCGGGTCATCAGGATGCTGCGCCCTATTTCGCTCTGGAGATCCGCCGCGCGCTGTGACGAATTGACAGCAGCGCTGCCGACGATCTGGCCGACGATCATGCCGAGGACGAGCAGGACTCCCAGCCCGGACATGATCGCGAGTTTCGTTCCGATGCGGAAATTCGAGAGATTGAGCATTCCAGAGGACTCCCCATTCCAACGCGAGACAGGTTCGATGACCGCCGGCAGGCTCGCCCATGACGGCGCGAACCAGCCTTGCGGCCTCCTGCTCCAGCGCCGCCCAGAAAACGACAGATCGCGAGTGCAGCGGCGATTACCGCCGCGCCATGGTTGAAGCAAAACGCATAATTAAATTCTTACTTGTTGCATCTTTCTGTTTGTCGAGAAATCTTGTCATGCCGGAATATGGCAATTGGAAACCAAGCGTTAAGAAACAGCGCCGCGTTGCCCGGCAAGGAAGCAGCCGGGACGAATTGGCCGGCACCATCCAGGCTGCTATCGGCGGAAAGAGGAAAGACGCTTAGGCGAATGCGCCGAATGGCCAATTCCTGCCGGCCGCGAAATAACGTCCCTTAAATGTCATGTTAATTGAAGTTTGCTCTGGTACCGGCTGTATGTCCGGGCCGGTCGACCGTCGGCCCGGCAGAGCGTTCGGGAACCGCCGCAGATGAGTTCGGCCAAGCAATCGCTGATTCTGGAGCTCGATGCCGCGCTCAGCAAGGCGTCGAATTTCCGGCAGCTGCAGATTCTGCGGAGCATCACGGACTTGTTCGTGCTCGGGGCCGATTCCTACACCGACGAACAGGTAGCGATCTTTGACGATGTCATCACGCGCCTGATCGAGAGAATGGACCAGCGCTCGCTCGGCGAATTATCGGCCCGTCTCGCCGAAGTGGCAAACCCACCGAAGGGCGTCGTCGCGCAACTGTCCGGCTCGGACAACATCGCGATTTCCGGCCCGGCGCTGGAAAAGTCCGAAGGTTTGAGCGACGAGGCGCTGGTCAGCATCGCCGCCAGCAAAAGCCAGAAGCACCTCAAGGCCATTGCCGGCCGGCGCAGCTTGAGCGAGGTGGTGACTGACGTTCTGGTCGAGCGCGGCGATCCGGAAGTCTCGCGCCGGGTCAGCGCCAATCTGGGGGCCCGTCTCTCGGAGATGGGCTTCGTGAAATTGATCAACCGGGCCAAGAAGGATCGCAGCCTGGCCGATGCGATATCGGGCCGCGACGACCTGCCGCCCGAACTAGTGCCCTTTCTCAAGCTCGCTATGGAATCCTAGCGCGAGCTGCCTGTCAGCGATGAACCTCGAGGCGCTCCTCCAGCGCCAGGGTGCGCGTCTCGATATCGCTCAACTCAAAATCCTGCGATGCCATGAACGCACCCGAGCCGGCGGTGGGGGCGGCGGCGAGACGATGTGTCTCGTTCTGGTGATGCCTGAGCCAGGCGCGTTGCTCGGCGCGCAACCGTGCTTGAGCCGCGTGGCCGCTCTCATGCATCAGCGCCTGATAGGCCAGGTTCAGCCGCTTGTCCCATCTGGCGATTTCGGCGTGGCCGCACGCCAGCATGGCCGTCGACACGCCGTCCGAGCGGTCCATGCAGGCCTGAAGTTCCGGCGAATCCTGCGCGGAGGCCGACGGCGACATCATCGGCGCCAACAGGACGAGGGTGAGGACCAGGGGCTTTCCATGCATCACGGTTGCGTGCCTCCGCCGCCGCGCAGCGCGCGGCCTTGGGTGGTGGCTAGCAGCGGAAAGGGGAAATAGTTTGGCCGCGCGACATCGGCGCGCTAGCCATAAACATTTGATTTTGTTGTTGAAATTTGGTTGCGGGGGCAGGATTTGAACCTGCGACCTTCAGGTTATGAGCCTGACGAGCTACCGGGCTGCTCCACCCCGCGCCAAAGAGATTGGCCTGATATAACAATTACATGTCAGATGCAAAGGCTTCTTCGCCCTGCAGCGGGAATTCTTGGATTTAATTTTTTGGCGCGCCCGAACCTCGGCCAATTGATGAGGAACAAGCGTATCGGGCTGCTGCCATGCGCTAATGTCCCGCGGTCCCGGCCGCCGCCGTCTCGCGGCGGGCCGAAACTCCCTTCTTTTCATCGACTTGACACATGTGCACGGCAAAAGACGCGACATGAGCGAGGCTGAGGCCCAGGATCGCCAGGAAGCGGATGATGCGTTCGGCGACAGCCTGACGGCCGCCGCCCGCGCCATCATCGCGGACGCCCGTTCTGCGCTTTCCGATCCGCAACTCAGCGACGCCGAGGCGGTGCACGACATCCGCCGGGCCTTCAAGCGCTGGCGGGCCCTGATGCGTCTGCTGGCCAAGCCGATCGGCGAGCCCGCGGAACGGTTGCGCATCGAGGCTCGCGACCTCATGCGCACTTTGTCCGGCAGCCGGGACGTCCAGGCCGCGCTTGATGCGCTGGCCGATCTCGGCAAGTCGGATCTGCCGATGTCCGCGACCACGGCAAAGACCATCGAGGCCCGGCTGACCAAATTGCGCAGCGAAGCCGAAGCCGCGCATTTCACGCCGGAACTGCGTCAACAGGTGGCGTCGTATCTGGAAGCGGCCGAGCGGACGAGCGAGCAGTGGCCGCTCACCGAAATCGACTTCGACGCCATCGCCGACGCGATGACGCGCACCTACACGCGAGGACGAGATCTCATCCCGTCGCACTGGCTCGAGGCCGAAGCCGAAGATTTGCACGAGTTGCGCAAACGCGTCGTCGAGCATCGTCACCAGATGGAACTGCTCGACGCGCTGTGGCCGCGGCTCGGCAAGGTGTGGGCGCAGGAGGCGCAGCGCTTGCGCGAGCGCCTCGGCGCCTGCCAGGACCTCGCGGTTTTCGCAACCTACATGGCGCCGCGCGGACCGCTGGCGCCGTGGCGCTCGCGTCTTCAGCCGTTGATCGAGGACCGCCGCCGCGCGCACCTCAACGCCGCCGCCAAACTGGCCGGCCGGCTGTTCGCCGAGAAGCCGAAGGCGTTTCGCTCGCGCATCCGCGCGCTGTGGTCGGCGCGGCAGTCGAACACGCCTTAGCTCAGGCCACCAGCGGCCGCAGCACCGCACTGTCCCTGACGAAGCGCAGGCTCTCGACCCAGCCATCGAGGCCGAGGACATGACCCGCGCGCTTGTAGATCAGATAGGCCAGCACACCGGCATAGACCAGGTGATAGTCGAAGATGAGGTTGTTGTGGTTCTCCACGAACGGCCAGTCCATGTGCGCCATCCAGTAGACAAGCATCAGAACGATGCCGAAGGCGGCGCTGACCCGCGTCATCAAGCCGAACAACAGCGACAGGCCGATCAACAGGTGGCCGTATTCGACGAGGAAAGTCGTGATCGGCGCCATCGCCGGCGTGGTGAAGACCGCAAACTGGTCGTGAAACGTCTTCGTCGATTTGAGAAAACCGACGACGCTGAAATCGTGGACGAAGACCTGGTGCGAGGCGGCGTAGAGGAAGGTCCACGCCATGGTGAAGCGGAAGAAGACGATCAGGAATTTCTCGGTGGTCGAGTTTGTCATGGCCGGTCTCGCAATCATGGCGTCGCCCCGCGCCAAGGCTGCCGCCGCGGCGTTACGATCGAATTGACCCAGCGCAAGAACTGAACGCTTTGTAATGATGGCGGCGCCGCCGACGGGGCACGGCAGCCCAAATGAAAAGCCGCCGCGGATCCCCCACGGCGGCTTCTCTGTTTTTGGAGGGCAGCTCCAAAAACAAAACGGCCGCCATCTCGGACGGCCGTTTTTTCTATTCGTTGCTGGACCGGAATCTAACGGCCGGGGCCGCCAATAGCAAGGCTTTCCCGGCCGCCGAACCTGCTTTTTCTG
>JAHCKG010000010.1:57500-142651 GCA_026125895.1 Pseudolabrys sp.
GCGCTGCGCAACCAGATCCCGCGGCCGATCATCGACGAATTGATCCGCATCTACTCCTACGACGTCGACTTCCAGCGCCGGGTGCAGCCGGGCGACTCGTTCGAAGTGCTGTATGCCGGCGAAGACGAAACGCCCAGCCCCGACAGCCGCAACGACGTGCTGTTCACGCAGCTCACGGTCGGCGGCGAGGTCAAGAAATTCTACCGCTATCAATCGCCGGACGACGGCCTGGTCGATTACTACGACGAGAATGGCAAGAGCGCGAAGAAGTTCCTGGTGCGCAAGCCGGTGACGGTCGGCATCATGCGTTCGGGCTTCGGCATCCGCCGCCATCCGATCCTCGGTTACACCAAGATGCACACCGGCGTAGACTGGGCGGCGCCGACCGGCACGCCGATTTACGCCGCCGGCAACGGCGTCATCGAGAAGGAAGGCTGGGAGTCCGGCTACGGCAAGTTCATCCTGGTCAAGCACAACAACGGCTATGAGACCGCTTACGGCCACATGAGCGCCTATGCGCGTGGCGTCGAAGAGGGCAAGCGCGTCCGCCAGGGTCAGGTCATCGGCTTCGTCGGCTCCACCGGTCTGTCGACCGGCTCGCACGTGCACTACGAAATCCGCGTCAACGGCCGCTTCGTCGATCCGATGCGCATCAAGCTGCCGCGTGGCCGCGAATTGACCGGCCCGATGATGGCCAGCTTCGAGCAGGAGCGCGACCGCGTCGACGGTATCATGGCGCGCAAGCCGTCGCGCGTGGCGTCAAGCGCGAAGTAAGGTTTCAATCGAACCTTTGGAATAGACCCGTCATCCTGAGGTGGCTTCGCGAAGCGAAGCCCTCGAAGGACGACGGCCCGAGAACCATCGGACGGTCATCCTTCGAGGCTCGCTGACGCTCGCACCTCAGGATGACGGACCGAGTGACGAATCACGGCGTTCATGCTTTGTACAAGCCATGAACATCGCGACGCCGATCGCCGCCGCGCCGGCGGATTATCTCGCGCAGCTCAATCCCGAGCAGCGCCGCGCGGTCGAACACGGCGGCGCATCTCTCGCAGAAGCATCGCCGCTCCTCATCATCGCCGGCGCCGGTTCAGGCAAAACCAACACTTTGGCGCACCGCGTCGCGCATCTCATCGTCTCGGGCGCCGATCCGCGGCGCATCCTGCTGCTGACCTTCTCGCGCCGCGCCGCGGCCGAAATGCAGCGCCGTGTCGAGCGCATCACCGCGCGCGTTCTCGGCTCGCAAGGCGGGGTCATGGCCGGCGCGATGTCGTGGTCCGGCACCTTCCACGCCGTCGGCGCGCGGCTCTTGCGCAACCATGCTCATGACATCGGCCTCGATCCCGCCTTCACCATTCATGATCGCGAGGATTCCGCCGACCTGATGAACCTGGTCCGGCACGAGCTCGGCTTCTCCAAGACGCAGAAGCGCTTTCCGATGAAGGGCACCTGCCTGTCGATCTATTCGCGCGCCGTGAACGCCACCGCGCCGCTCGACGAGACGCTCGGCAATTTCTTTCCATGGTGCGCCGAATGGGAAGGCGAACTGCGCACCTTGTTCGCCGCCTATGTCGAAGCCAAGCAGAAGCAGAACGTACTCGATTACGATGATCTGCTGCTGTACTGGGCGCAGATCATGAGTGAAGGCGCCATCGCGGCCGACATCGCGGCGCGCTTCGATCATGTGATGGTCGATGAATATCAGGACACCAACCGCTTGCAGGCTTCGATCCTGCTCGGCCTCAAGCCCGACGGCCGCGGGCTGACCGTCGTCGGCGATGACGCGCAGTCGATCTACTCGTTCCGCGCCGCGACGGTGCGCAACATTCTCGACTTCCCCGGTCATTTCTCGCCGCGCGCCGAGATCGTGACGCTGGAGCGCAATTACCGCTCGACGCAGGCCATCCTCGCGGCCGCCAATGCGGTGATCGAACTGGCGAGCGAGCGCTTCACCAAGAGCCTGTGGTCGGACCGCGCCTCGGCCGACAAGCCGGCGCTGGTCAATGTCGCCGACGACGTCGCGCAAGCGAGCTATATCGTCGAGACCATTCTGGGCAATCGCGAGGCCGGCATCGCGCTCAAGCAGCAAGCTGTTCTGTTCCGCACCTCGAGCCACAGCGCCGGTCTGGAAGTCGAACTGACGCGGCGGAATATTCCGTTCGTCAAATTCGGCGGCCTGAAATTCCTCGAAGCCTCGCACATCAAAGATGTGCTCGCGGTGTTGCGCTTCGTGCAAAACCCGCGCGACCGCGTCGCCGGCTTCCGCGTCGCGCAGTTGCTGCCCGGCATCGGCCCCGGCACCGCCGGCAAGCTGCTCGACCGCATGGCGCAGAGCGGCGACCCGATGCGCGCACTGTCCGAGTTCAAGCCGCCGGCGGCGGCGAGCGAATGCTGGCAGGAATTCGACGACACGCTCGGCCTCCTGGCGCGCAACGCCGTCGGCTGGCCGGACGACATCGATTCAATCGTGCGCTGGTACGCGCCGCACATGGAGCGCATTCACGAGGATGCTTCGGCGCGCGCCGCCGACTTGCAGCAACTGGCGCAGATCGCCGCGAGCTATCCGAGCCGCGAGCGCTTCCTGACCGAGCTGACGCTCGATCCGCCGGACGCGACTAGCGACCAGTCCGGCCCGCCGCTGCTCGATGAGGACTATCTGATCCTCTCGACCATCCATTCCGCCAAGGGCCAGGAGTGGGATTCGGTTTATCTGCTGAACACCGTCGATGGCTGCCTGCCGTCCGATCTGTCGACCGGCTCGACGCCGGAGATCGAGGAAGAGCGCCGCCTGCTCTACGTGGCGATGACCCGCGCCCGCGATCAGCTGCACCTGATGGTGCCGCAACGCTTCTTCACGCACGGCCAGCATTCATCCGGCGACCGCCACGTCTATGCGCAGCGCACGCGCTTCATTCCGAATGCGATGCTCAAGCACTTCGACAACCGCGCCTGGCCGCTGCGCAGCGCCGCGGCCAAACCCGGCGCGCCAACGCAAAGGGCGCCGATCGATATCGGCGCCCGCATGCGTGGGATGTGGAAGTAGGACGAACTCAGGCCCGCTTCTCCCCTCCCCCTTGTGGGGAGGGGTCGGGGGTGGGGGTCGAACAGAGTTGATCGCAACTACCCCCACCCCGATGCGCTTTGCGCATCGACCCTCCCCCTGCGGGGGAGGGATGAAGAAAGCTACGCCGCCTGCGCGAGCTTGCCGTTGAAGGTCAGACCCTGCTTGCCGGCGGAGACGTTGACCGTCTCGCCGTCCTTCACGGTGCCGGACAGGATCATCTCGGCGAGCGGATCCTGCACCGACTTCTGGATCACGCGCTTGAGCGGACGCGCGCCATAGGCCGGGTCCCAGCCCTTGTCGGCCAGCCACTCGCGGGCCGCCGGCTCGAGCTTGATGACGATCTTGCGCTCGTCGAGCAACTTCTGCAGGCGCTTGAGCTGGATATCGACGATCGACGTCATCTCCGACTTCTGCAGCCGGTGGAACAGGATGATCTCATCGACGCGGTTGAGGAATTCCGGTCGGAACGCCGACCGCACGACGCCCATCACCTGATCGCGCACCTTGTCGGTGTCCTCGCCTTCCGGCTGGTTCACCAGATAATCGGCGCCCAGGTTCGAGGTCATGATGATCAGCGTGTTGCGGAAGTCGACGGTGTGGCCCTGACCGTCGGTCAGCCGGCCGTCGTCGAGCACCTGCAACAGGACGTTGAACACGTCCGGATGCGCCTTCTCGATCTCGTCGAACAGCACGACCTGATAAGGCCGGCGCCGCACCGCCTCGGTGAGCGCGCCGCCCTCCTCGTAGCCGACATAGCCCGGAGGCGCGCCGATCAGACGCGCGACCGAGTGCTTCTCCATGTACTCCGACATGTCGATGCGGATGAGCGCCGTCTCGTCGTCGAACAGATAAGCGGCGAGCGCCTTGGTCAGCTCGGTCTTGCCGACGCCGGTGGGGCCGAGGAACATGAACGAGCCGATCGGCCGGTTCGGGTCCTGCAAGCCGGCGCGGGCGCGGCGCACCGCGGTCGAGACGGCCTTCACCGCTTCGGCCTGGCCGACGACGCGCTTGCCGATCTCCTGCTCCATGCGCAGCAGCTTGTCCTTCTCGCCTTCGAGCATCTTGTCGACGGGCACGCCGGTCCAGCGCGACACGACGCCGGCGACGTGATCGGCGGTCACGGTCTCCTCGACCATGGCGCCCTTGTCTTCGCCGCGGGCTTCGACGTCCTTGAGCTTCTTCTCGAGCTCGGGGATGCGGCCATAGGCCAGCTCGCCGGCCTTCTGGTACTCGCCCTTGCGCTGCGCGGTGGCGAGTTCGTTGCGCGCGTCGTCGAGTTGCTTCTTCAACTCGGTCGCCGAACCCAGCTTTTCCTTTTCCGACTTCCAGCGGCTGGTGAGGTCGGCCGAACGCTTCTCGAGCGAGGCCAGCTCGACCTCGAGAGTCTTCAGCCGGTCCTTGGAGCCCGGATCGGTTTCTTTCTTCAACGCTTCCTGCTCGATCTTCAGCCGCACGATTTCGCGGTCGATGGAGTCGAGCTCTTCGGGCTTGGAATCGACCTGCATCTTCAGCCGCGCCGCAGCCTCATCGACAAGGTCGATGGCCTTGTCCGGCAGGAAGCGGTCGGTGATGTAGCGGTTCGACAAGGTCGCCGCGGCGACGATCGCCGAGTCCGCGATGCGCACGCCGTGATGCTGTTCGTACTTGTCCTTGAGGCCGCGCAGGATCGAGATCGTGTCCTCGACCGTCGGCTCGGCGACGAACACCGGCTGGAAGCGCCGTGCCAGAGCGGCGTCCTTCTCGACGTGCTTCTTGTACTCGTCGAGCGTGGTGGCGCCGATACAGTGCAGCTCGCCGCGGGCGAGCGCGGGCTTCAGCAGATTCGAGGCATCCATCGCGCCATCGGCCTTGCCGGCGCCGACCAGCGTGTGCATTTCGTCGATGAACAGGATGATGCCGCCGTCCGACGACGTGACTTCCTGGAGCACGGCCTTGAGCCGCTCCTCGAACTCGCCGCGATATTTCGCACCGGCGATCAGTGCGCCGAGATCGAGCGACAGCAGCTTCTTGTCCTGGAGCGACTCCGGGACGTCGCCATTGATGATGCGCTGGGCAAGGCCCTCGACGATGGCGGTCTTGCCGACGCCGGGCTCGCCGATCAGCACCGGATTGTTCTTGGTGCGGCGCGACAGCACCTGGATCGTGCGGCGGATCTCCTCGTCGCGGCCGATGACCGGATCGATCTTGCCGTCGCGCGCCGCCTGCGTCAGGTCGCGCGCGTACTTCTTCAGCGCGTCATAGGCGTTCTCGGCCGAGGCGCTATCGGCGGTGCGGCCCTTGCGCAGCGCTTCGATCGCGGCATTGAGGTTCTGCGGCGTGACGCCGGCAGCCTTGAGCACCTTGCCGGCTTCGCTGTCCTTCTCGACGGCCAAGGCCAGCAGCAGGCGCTCGACCGTAACGAAGCTGTCGCCGGCCTTCTCGCCGGCCTTTTCGGCGGCGTCGAAGACCCGCGCCAGCGCGGGGTCGAGATAGACCTGGCCGGCGCCGCCGCCCGAGACCTTCGGCCGCCGGGCAAGCGCCGCCTCGGTCTGCTGGAGCGCCTGGCGGGAATTGCCGCCGGAACGGTCGATCAAGCCCGCCGCCAGCCCCTCGGGGTCGTCGAGCAGGACTTTCAGCAGGTGTTCGGGGGCGAATTGCTGGTGGCCCTCGCGCAGGGCCAAAGATTGCGCCGACTGGACAAATCCGCGGGCGCGGTCGGTGTATTTCTCGAAATTCATCGTCTAACTCCCTCGGCCCATCAAGGCACCGACTTTCCAATTGAGCACGACCTGATCCGAAAACCGGTATCCACTTTTCGGGGTCGTGCTCGCTTCAGGCCCCTCTGGAGGCGGCCTGTTGATCCTTATGTGGGAACCACTTTGCCGGTTTGAAGGGCCGGCGCGCTTGATATACGTCAGGAAGAACCCTCCATTACCTGCGCGGTTGCCATGACAGACCCGGCCATGATCGATGCCATCTACCGCTACCCCGTTAAAGGCCTGTCGCCGCAGAAACTGCCCCAGGTGACCCTGACCGCCGGGCTGACCTTGCCGGCCGACCGGCTCTACGCCGTCGAGAACGGCCCGACCGGCTTCGACCCGGCGGCCCCGGCCTACTTCCCCAAAACGCGGTTCCTGATGCTGATGCGCAACGAGCGCCTGGCGAGCCTCAAGACCGACTACGACGAAGCCAATCATACCCTCATCATCGTCCATGAGGGCCGCGAGGCGGTGCGCGCCGATCTGCGGACCAAAGAGGGCCGGCTGGCGGTGGAGGCTTTCTTTCGCAAGTTCATGCCTTCGGAACTCAGCGGCCCGCCCAAGGTGCTGTCCGGCGAAGGCGCACCCGGCGGCCCGCACTCTTTCTCCGACGTCGCCAAGAAGGTCGTGTCGATCATCAACCTCGCCTCGGTCGCCGCGCTGGAAACCGCCGTCGGCCAGCCGGTCGATCCGCTGCGCTTCCGCGCCAATCTCTATGTGCGCGGCTGGCCGGCCTGGCACGAGTTCGAGCAGCTCGACCGCGAGATCCATGTCGGGGCCAAGGTCCGGCTCAAGGTGGTCAAGCGCATCGTCCGCTGCGCCGCGACCAACGTCGATCCGGTGACTGCCGAACGCGACCTCAACATCCCGAAGACGCTGATGCAGACCTTCGATCACATGGACTGCGGCATCTATGCCGAGGTGATCGAGGGCGGCGACATCGCCCCGGGCGACACGCTGAAGGTCAACGCTCTCGTTTGAGGGCGCTCTGCAACTATACCCCGCTCGTCCCCGCGAAAGCGGGGACCCAGCGGCGTCCTTAAAAGCTTGAGCTTTGGGCTCCTGGATCCCCGCTTTCGCGGGGATGAACGGAGAATGGATCAACGCACCATCACGCGCGCTTCGCGGCTCTCGACCCGCACTTCGCGCTGCTGCGGCGCTGGGTGCTTCGGCATCGGCTGCCGCGCGGCCTGCTGCTGCACCACCGGCGGCTTCGGCACCTGAGGTTTGGCAACCGGCTTGGTAACTGGCTCGGTAGCCCGGCCGCGCTCTTTCAGGCCGAGGAATTCCGCGAGCGCCGGATCGAGCGGCACATCGCGGCGCGACAGCGACGGCGGCACCGGACGCGGTTCCGGGCCCGTGCCGCGCGGACGGCCCTTGGCGTTGTATTCGCTCTCGATCACCGCCAGCAGTTCGGCGATCGGCGAATCCAGTTCCTTGTCGCTGCCGCGCGCCACGTTGCCGGCAACCTGCGTGGTGGCGCGGCGGTCCGTCGGCATCACATAAGCGATGACGCGCGACCGCGGATAGATGGCCTCGCCGACCTTGCGGCCATGATTGCCGGAAATGATGATCGGATTGCCGTTGGCATCGATGCCGGAGACGACGCCGACATGGCCGCCGTTCTTGCCGCGCGTCAGCACGGCGATGGCGCCGACGCGCGGCTCGGATACGCGGCGGCCATATTGCGCGAAGGACCGCGCGGCATCGGAGTTGGTGCCGCTATAGCCGGCCTTGGCCAGAACCATGTTCATGAAGGTCGCGCACCACAGGCGCGAACGGTCGGTCGGATTGGTGCCCATGTATTTGCGCGCTTCGCTCACCAAAGCCGGCCAGCCCATCGCCGGCGCCTTCGGCGGCGCGGCGATCGCCGTGCTGCGCAGGCGTTCGGCGTTGTTGTGGCGCTGGGCGCGATGCGCCAGCGACTTGTTCTTGGCTTGCGCGCTCTTGGGCTGGTTGACGGCGGCCGCCTTCGGCTTCGCCGCCGGCAGCGGCTGACCGAGCGCCGGCACACCGAGCGTCAGAAGTGCAACGCCGCTGAGTGCGATCATCGTCCGCATGGTACGCATGGACATTCCCCGAATTCCCAATGTTCTTGCGCGCGGCGCAATGCGCCGCCGTACACACGGAAATAGCACGGAGAATTTTCTGCAAATGTGCGGATTGAATTAACGGTGAAGTGGTTTACGCGGCCTCGCGTTTAACCATCGACAGTAACCACATTCATTGTTTATTCCGTCTCAGAGCTCCTGGGCGAGCCCGATGAGCAGCCCTTCTGGACCACGGATGTAGCAGAGCCGGTAAGCATCCGCGTACTGGACGACTTCACCCACGAGCTGCGCGCCGCGCTTGCGGAGCCTGACGAGCGTGTCGTCGACGTCGTCGACCGCGAACATGACGCGAAGGTAGCCAAGCGCGTTGACCGGCGCGGTGCGATGATCGGCGGCGACGGCCGGCCTGATGAAGCGGGAGAGTTCGAGCCGGCTGTGCCGTCCGGTGTGCGCATCATGGCGATCTCGACATGCTGGTCGCCGAGGCCGGTGACGCGGCCGGCCCATTCGCCCTCGATCGTCGCCCGCCCTTCGAGCTCGAGGCCGAGCTCGCTGAAGAACTCGATCGCCGCGCCGAGGTCCTCGACGACGATGCCGACGTTATCCATTCGCTTGAGCGCCATGCTTTCAACTCCCAATGGTATCCGTCGACCCTATGACGAGCACCCGCGCCTCACAACGGCCGTCCGATGCCCGCGACGCTCACTCCAGAGCCTCCACCTCGCGCGACCATTGGGACCATCTTCTTAAGCGCGGCGGCCAGACGTTTCCTTTGCCTTCACCGCCGGTCTTTCCTATCTATGCCCTGCCATGACGACGCCGCCCAAACCCATCGACCTCACCGAACTCCGCAAGGAGATCGATCGGATCGATGAGTCCGTGCACAAGCTCCTGATGGAGCGCGGCGACATCATCGACCGCCTGATCGAGGTCAAGAAGAGCCAGGAAACCGGCTCGGCGTTCCGGCCGATGCGCGAGGCGCAGATGATGCGCCGGCTGGTCGAGCGCCATAAGGGCATTCTGCCCCTCGACACCGTCGAAAGCATCTGGCGCGTCATCATCGCCACCTTCACCTATGTGCAACAGCCCTTCGCCGCCCATGCCGACTTTTCGGCCGGCGACGCGCAGATGCGCGATTCCGCGCGATTCCATTTCGGCTTCACCGTGCCGCTGGTGCCGCATATGGGCGCCGCCGGCGTCGTCGCCGCGGTGTCCGAATCCAAGGGCGATCTCGGCCTGGTGCCGGTTCTCTCCTCGGTCAGCGCCGGGGCGTGGTGGAACGCGCTCGAATTCGACGCCGCGCCCAAGATCATCGCCCGCCTGCCCTTCGTCGAGCGCCACGACCACCCGGCCGCCCTGCCCGTCTTCGTCATCTCGCGGGTGGCGGACGATGCGCGCGCCACCGAAGTCGAGGTCTGGAGCGTCCGCGTCTCCGGCTGGAGCGCCCAGGCCGCCCAGACGCTGACGACGATGGCCGAGTTTCTCGCCGTGCCGGACCGCGCCTTCGATGGCGCCGCGCTGCTGGTCACCCTGCCGCACGGCCAGAACATCCACGATATCGCCCAGGCCCTGGGCAAGGCCGGCGCCACGGTCCGCTCGATGGCCCTCGTCGGCAGCCACGCAACCCGCTATACGGTTGCCGCCGACAAGGCCTGAGCCGCTCCGGCCCGACCCTCCCGGCCCACTTCCAGCAATGGCTTGAACATGACTGCCTCTCCCTTGCGTCCCGTCCCGCGTCCCGGCGTGCTCGACATCGCGCCCTACGTCCCCGGCAAAAGCAGCGCGCCCGGCGTCGACAAGATCTACAAGCTGTCGTCGAACGAGAGCCCGCTCGGCCCCTCGCCGAAGGCCGCCGCCGCCTATCAGGCCGCCGGTGCCAAGCTTGAGGATTACCCGGACGGCGCGGTCACCGAACTGCGCAATGCCATCGGTCGCGTCTACGGGCTCGATCCGGCGCGCATCGTCTGCGGCGCGGGCTCAGACGACCTGCTGAACATGCTGGCGCAGGCCTATCTGACCGACGGCGATGAAGTCGTGTACTCCCAGCACGGCTTCCTGATGTATCCGATCTATTCGCTGAGCCGCGGCGCCAGGCCGATCGCGGTGCCGGAGAAGAACTTCACCGCCGACATCGACGCCATGATCGCGGCGGTGACGCCGAAGACGCGCCTCGTCTTCCTCGCCAACCCGAACAACCCGACCGGCACCTATGTGCCGTTCGACGAGGTCAAGCGCCTGCACAAGGCGCTGCCGGGCAACGTCATCCTTGTTCTCGACGCCGCTTACGCCGAATACGTACAGCGCAACGACTACGAGGCCGGCATCGAGCTGGTCGCGACGTCGGAGAACGTCGTGATGTGCCGAACCTTCTCCAAGATCCACGGCCTCGCCGCGATCCGCCTCGGCTGGCTCTACGGCCCTGAGAATATCGTCGACGTGCTCAACCGCGTGCGCAGCCCTTTCAACGTGAACTCGGCCGCGATCAAGGCCGGCATCGCCGCGATCGAGGATGCCGCGCATCTGGAAAAGGCGGTCGCGCACAACAACCGGTGGCTCGGTTGGGTCAGCGATGAAATCGACAAGCTCGGACTCAAGGTGACACCGAGCGTCGGCAATTTCGTTCTGATCCATTTCCCGGAGACCAAGGGCAGCACCGCTCCGGAAGCTGATGAGTTTCTGACCAAGCGCGGGATCATCTTGCGCCGTGTCGCCGGCTATGGCCTGCCACACTGCCTGCGCATGACGATCGGCACCGAGGAAGCCAACAAGCTCGTCATCGCCGCCCTCAAGGAGTTCATGGGGAAGGCGGCGTGACCAAACCCGCGCCGCTCTACAACCGCCTCGCCCTCATCGGCGTCGGCCTGATCGGCTCGTCAATCGCGCGCGCCGCCAAGGCGCAAGGCGCGGTCGGCTCGATCGTCGCCACGGCGCGCTCGGAGGCGACGCGCCGCCGCGTCGCCGAACTGGGCATTGCCGATCAGGTGGTCGAGACCAACGCGGCCGCGGTCGAAGGCGCCGATCTCGTCATCGTCTGCATTCCGGTCGGCGCCTGTGGCACGGTGGCCAAGGACATCGCGCCGCATCTGATGCCGGGCGCCACCGTGTCCGACGTCGGCTCGGTCAAGGGCTCGATCGTCCGCGACATGGGCCCGCACATTCCCAAGGGCGTGCATTTCGTGCCGGCCCACCCGGTCGCCGGCACCGAATATTCTGGCCCCGATGCCGGGTTTGCCGAGCTTTTCGTCAACCGCTGGTCCATCCTGACGCCGCCGCCGGGCCAGGATCAGGCCGCGGTCGACAAGCTCGCCGCGTTCTGGAAGCTGCTCGGCGCCAACGTCGAGACCATGGCGCCCGATCACCACGACCTGGTGCTGGCGGTGACCAGCCATCTGCCGCACTTGATCGCCTACACCATCGTCGGCACGGCGGACGAACTGGAGACGGTGACGCGGTCGGAAGTGCTGAAGTTCTCCGCCGGCGGTTTCCGCGACTTCACGCGCATCGCCGCGTCCGATCCGACGATGTGGCGGGATATCTTCGTCACCAACAAGGACGCCGTGCTCGAGATGCTCGGCCGCTTCAACGAAGACATCGCGCTGCTGACCAAGGCGATCCGCAACGGCGACGGCGACACCCTGTTCGAGCACTTCACGCGCACCCGCGCCATCCGCAAGGGCATCGTGCAGATCGGCCAGGACTCGGCCATTCCCGACTTCGGTCGCGCGCATGCCGGCCTCCCGCACGAGCCGCTGCCCAAGCCCTACGCGCCGGACGAAGGGTGATCAGCGCGCGCTGAACGCCAGTTTGGCGCCGAGCGCGACGAAGGCGGCGGCGAACGAGCGCCGCAACCAGGCCATGACGCGCGGCCGCGTGATGACATGGTCGCGGACCGCAGCGGCGAACAGGCCGTACAGGACAAACACAGCGAACGTCATGAGCATGAACACGCTGCTCAGTTCGAGCATGCGCATGACCGGCCGCGTCTCGCTCGCGCTGACGAATAGCGGCAGGAAGGCGAGGAAGAAGATCGACAGCTTCGGATTGAGGATGTTGATGAGGATGCCCTTGACCGCGATCGCCGCGGCGGTGCGCCGGTCGGTGTCTCTCGACACGCTCAACGGGCCGCGTTCGCGCAACGTGCCCCAGGCCATGTAGAGCAGATAAGCGCAGCCTGCATATTTGAAGATCTCGAAGGCGAGCGCGCTGGTGTGCAGCAGCGCGGCCAGGCCGAGGATCGCCGCAGCCATGTGCGGCACGATGCCGAGCGTGCAGCCGAAGGCGGCGGCGACGCTCGCCTTGCCGCCGCGCGACAGCCCGATCGCCAGCGTGTAGAGGACGCCGGTACCCGGCGAGATGACGACGATAAACGACGTGATCAGGAATTCGAGCGACATGCCGGCCTCCCCAAGGGTTCGGCCCTCAAATTAGCGCAAGGTCCGGCTCGGCGGGACCCGGTTTCTGGTAACCACCTAGAAGAGGGTCGGCGAATCGCCGAGCGGGATCGGGCCGAGATACATGCGGCCGTCATCGAAGCGCAGAGGCAGCGACACCGCCGGCCGGCCTTCGAGCGTGGTCTTGCGACCGAGCATGTTGATGCCGGCCGACAGATTGGCGCCGACCTGCTGCTTGGCTGCCTGGCCGAGGCCGGGCGACAGGCGGTCGAGCGCGCTGGCAAGGCGATCCACCGAAGGCGAGGCCTGCACCAGTTGCTCGGCGTTGATCGCCTTGAGGAACGGCTCCAGGCCGGCGACCGTCAGGTCGAGCTGGCCTTGCAGCCGGCCATTGTCGCCGATCGACAGATTGCCGGCGCCGACCGCCAGCGTCTCGCCCTGCACGGCGCGCGCCTCCGTGATCTCTATACGCCCCTTGTTGGCGGCGATCTCGCGGAAGCGCTCGGGCCACGGCTTCGGTGAGAAGTCGGTCAGGCCGCGAAACACGGTGTCGAACACGGCATCGACAGGCTGCGCCGCCAGCGCCGGCACGCCGGGCGCGAAGGCACCTTGCGTGCGGACGGCAACCTCGAGGACCGGATGGTCGCTGACCAGCCCTTCGAGCAGCCGGGCGTGCAGTTCGAGATGCTCGGCGCGCAACAGCGGCTGCGCCGCACCGTCTTTGAGGGCATCGATAGTCGGCTGGTCGAACACCAGCGACACCCGCTCCGGTGCGGCCGGCGTGCCCCGCACGCTCGACTGGAACAGCGCCCAATTCATCGTCAGCTCCGGCGGCTTGCCGGGCGCGGCAATGGTCAGCGGCCCCTTGAATTCACTGATCAGCAATGTGGGTTGATAGACCTGCGACACCACCAGCACGCCGCCGAGCTTGGCTTCGATCGGCGCCTGGCGGGTCTGGAAGACGGCGCTGGCGTTGTGGCAGGTGAATTCGAAGCGGAACGGGAACCCGCCCACGCCTTCCTTGCCGCATTCGTAGACGCGGCCGGATTTCGCTTCGCGCGCGCGCCACCCTTCCAGCGCGGTCCGCGCCTTACCAGCGGCGACATACCAGAAGGCCGACCAGCCGCCGATCAGCGCGACGACGAGGACGAGGAGGACGATATAGCGCCGCACATTGGAGCGGCGAACGGGATCGGACATGGTCATGAGGGGAATTGTGAAACCTGCCAAATGAGGCACTTCTGCGCCCAACCTGGCGCCCGCGGGCCTCTGCGCCCTCTTTGCGCAGGCGGCGCGCGAACTCAAGGTCCGTGGCCGCAGCGGATGAAACTTTCCCCGGCCGCCCATTGCGCCGGCGCAGGGCTCTTGGTACGCGACCGCCCGGCCCGCGCGTCCCGGTACCCCATTAGCCCATGACACCCCTGCCCTCAGAAGAAACCGGCGAGTTCTGGGTCTTCGGCTACGGCTCGCTGATGTGGCGCCCCGGTTTCGACGCGCTGGAGCGGCGGCAGGCGCGGCTGGTCGGCGCGCACCGGGCCCTCTGCGTGTACTCCTTCGTCCATCGCGGCACGCCGGAAAAGCCCGGTCTCGTCCTCGGTCTCGACCGCGGCGGCAATTGCCGCGGCATCGCCTACCGGGTGGCGGCGTCGAAACGCGAGGAAACCATCGCCTATCTGCGCGCCCGTGAGCAGGTGACCATGGTCTATCGCGAGGCGTGGCGGCGGATCTGGCTCGACGACGATCCGCAGACCAACGTGCGCGCCCTGTGCTACGTGGTCGATCGCGGCCACGAGCAATATGCCGGGCAGCTCACACTGGCCGAACAGCTTCACTACTGCCGGCAGGGCCACGGCCGCTCCGGCGCCAACCGCGATTACGTCATCGCCACCGTCGCCGAACTGGAAAGCCTCGGCGTCCGCGACCGCGATCTGCATCTCCTGGCGCAGCAGCTCAAGGGCGCTTAGCCCGAGACCGTGCCCATCTCGCGCCGGCCTTCTTCGATCAGGCGCGCCGTCGCGGTCTCGATCTCGGTTTGCAGCTTCTCGAAAAAAGCCTGCTGCTCGAGGCCCGGCGGAATAACGTCGCAAATGTCCACGATCACCGTGCCTGGATAGCGCCGGAAGGTGCGGCGCGGCCAGAACAGCCCGGAGTTCAGCGCGATCGGCAGGCAGGGAACGCCCGCGGTCGCATAGACATGGGCGACGCCGTATTTGTAGCGCGGCTCGGCGCCGGCGGCGCGTCGTGTCCCTTCCGGAAAAATGATGAGTTGGCGATTCTGCGCGAGCTCATGGCGGGCGCGCTCGGCCATGGCGCGCAGCGCCGCAGCGCCGCGGCCGCGATCGACCGGCACCATGCGCCCCTTGATGGTGAGCCAGCCGAAGATCGGAATCCACTGCAGTTCGCGTTTGAGGATGAAGACCGGATTCGGAAACAGGGTGATGAGCGCGAAGGTCTCCCAAGCCGACTGATGCTTCGAGGCGACCAGCAGCGGCCCCGGCGGGATCTTGTCGCGGCCGCGGATCTCGACCTTGATGCCGCATATCACGCGCAGCAGCACGAGATTGACCCGGCCCCAGATCCGCGCAATCTCGACGATCGCCCAGAACGGCATGAAGAAAGTCGGCAGGGCGACCACCAGCCAGAACGCGGTGTTCAGGTAGAACGCCACGTTGAACGCAATGGAGCGGACAAGGATCAGCACGAGCCGGCGGTCCTCACGGGGAATCCGGATCGAGACGCATCCGGACGAGCGCGAACAGATACTTCAGATACTCGGCCGCGAGGAAACGCGCGGTGCCGATATTTTCCCACCACGGTCTTTCCCTCACCGTTTCCGACATCACCGGAAAAGCGATCAGCCGGACATCCGGCAACTGGTGCTCGATTTCCGCCATGGCGCGCGGCATGTGCCAGTTCGACGTGACGATGATGAGCGACGTGAAATTGTGTTCGCGCGTCCAGCGCCGCGTCTCCAGCGCATTGCCGAAGGTGTTGAGCGCCGAGCGGTCGAGGTCGATGCAGCAGGTGAAATATTTCGAATAGAGCGGAGTCAACCGCGCGATCTCGCTCGCCGAGGTCGCACGGTGCACGCCGGTGATGAGGAGGCGCTTGCCGCGCTCGGCCGCCAGCAGTTCGATCGCATCGGGAATGCGCGGCGCCGCGCCGGTCAGCACGACGATGCCGTCGGCCCTGCTGTCGAGCATCACTTCGTCGCTCACGATCT
This sequence comes from Pseudolabrys sp., assembly GCA_026125895.1. Classification (GTDB taxonomy): domain Bacteria; phylum Pseudomonadota; class Alphaproteobacteria; order Rhizobiales; family Xanthobacteraceae; genus Pseudolabrys. The sequence continues at coordinate 72,968 of JAHCKG010000010.1, forward strand.
GCGACGCGAACCAGAAGAATCCGCAGGTCAGCACCAGCCCGCCGACCACCGCGGCCAACATGGTCAGAAAACCGATCCAGCGAGCAAAACCTGCGAACATCTCGTCGTCAACCCAATCGCGCCGCAGACGGCATAGCACTATTGCCCCGGCGCGATCTACGCGGAAAACCGGTACCGGCGGACGCGGTTTGCGCCATGTCCTCCGTCCTCAGCACGCCGCCAGCGCCTGCTGCAGATCGCCGATGAGGTCACCGGTCGCTTCGAGGCCGACGTTCAAACGCACCAGTCGGGCGCCGTAAGCTCGCGCGTTCGACCCGGCCGCCGGATAAGCCATGACCAGGCTGGTCGTTCCACCCCAGCTATAGCCGATGCGGAACAGGCGAAGCGCATCGACGAACCGCGCGACGCGAGCCGCATCCCAATCCTCCGCGAAAACGATCGAGAACACGCTCGACGAGCCGGTGAACTGACTCGCCCAGATGTCATGACCCGGACAGTCGGGAAACGCCGGATGCAGCACGCGCGCAACGGACGGCTGCTGCTTCAGCCACGTGGCGACCGCGAGTGTCGATTGCTGGAGAGCGTCGAGACGCACGGCCAGAGTCTCAAGACCGCGCAGCGCCAGCGCGCAATCGTCCGGCGACACCGCCAGACCGAGCAACCTATATAACGGGCCGACGCGATCGTAGGTCGTCTTGTCGCGAACCGAGACGGTGCCGAGCAGCAGATCGCTGTGCCCGCCGACATATTTGGTGAGCGCCTGCACCGACACGTCCACGCCGGCCGCGAAGGCATCGAACAGAACGCCCGCGGCATAGGTGTTGTCGAGCGCGACCGGCACGCCGCGCTCATGCGCGGCCGCGGCGATGGCCGGCACATCCTGCACTTCCATGGTGATGGAGCCCGGACTCTCGCACCAGATTAGGCGGGTCTCGGGCCGGATCAACGATGCAATGGCAGCGCCGATCGTCGGCGGATAGGTTTCGACATCGATGCCCAGCCCTTGCAGCAATCCGGGGCCGAGCTCCTTGTTCGGCCCGTAGGCGCTTTCCGGCACGAGTACATGCGAGTCTGCGGTGCAGAAGGCGAGATAGGCGAGCACGATGGCGGCCTGCCCGCCCGGAACAACGAAACTGTGGTGTGCGCCTTCGAGGTCGGCGATGCGCGCGCCGAGTTCGAGCACCGTCGGCGTGCCGTAGAGACCGTAGGTGTAGCGTCCGGTGCGCCAGTCGTCCTGCGCGTCGGCCAGACGCTCGAACACGACGGTCGAGCCGCGATGCACGGCCGGCGCCAGCGACACGAAGCCGCCCGGCGCGCGAACCTCCGGCTGGATCAGCCGGGTGCGCCAGTCGCGCCGGTTTCCGGGTTGCACGCCATCCACGGTCACCTCCCTGTCCGATGATTTCCGGCCAAGCGCCGCAGTGCTCAGTCAATAGCTTCGAGGGTGCGGTTGACCGTATAACGCGAGGTCAGCGCGGTGACGAGGGCGCTGAGCACGATCTGCGCCAGCACCGCCACATAGCCGAACAGGCCCAGCGAGAACGAGCCGAACAGCGCCGCGCTCTGATCGCCGGCGGCACTGCCGGCGGTAAAGCGTCCGATCAGCGCCGCGATCAGGAAGATCAGGATCGCCCCGCCGCCGCCGATGGCGCCGCCCTGCAATCCCATTACCAGGAAGTGGCGCTGGAAGTTGCCAGCGATGAAGCCATTCTTGGCGCCGACGAGATGCAGCACTTCGATTACATTCTTGTTGGTGGCCATCGCGCCGCGGGTCGCGAAGGTGACGGACAAAACGGTGGCGGCGACGATCAGGACGAGGATGGCAATGCCGCCGCCGACGACCGATCCGGCCATGGCGCGCATGCGGTCGATCCAGCCGCGGTGGTCGTCGAGCGCGGCGCCCGGCGCCTGCGCCGCAAGCTGGCGGCCGAGCTGCGCCGTATCCACGCTGGCGTCGGCGGCGAGCCGCAACACGATCAGGCGCGGGATCGGCAGTTCGTCGAGGCTCAGCCCGCTGCCGAGCCACGGCTCGAGCAGCTTGCCGGATTCTTCCTTGCTGTAGACGCGGACGTCCGCGATGCCGGGAAAGGCGCGCGCGACCGCGGCCGCCTTGTCTACGACGGCGTCGGTGTCGCGGCCGGAGGCCGGCACCACCTGGATCGTGATTTCCCGCGCGACGTCTGATTGCCATTCGCTCGCCGCCTGGCCGACGAGGACCACGGCGCCGGTGGTGAGCGAGGCCAGAAACGTCATGATGGCGACGACGGCGATCAGCGCACTGCCGGCGATCGAGTTGCGCGGCACCAGCGGCGTTTCGAAACGCGGCTTCGCCGGCACCGCGGCGCGCGGCGACAGGGTCGGATCATGTCTGAGGTCGTCGGCGATGGCCATGATCAGTCGTAGATGTGCAGCCGGCCGTCGTGCAGCACGAGGCGGCGGGCGTCGTATTGGTCCATCAGCGCGATGTCGTGGGTCGCGATCACCACCGATGTGCCGGACTTGTTGAGTTCGACGAACAGCCGCAGCAGCCGCTGCGCGAGGCTCGGATCGACATTGCCGGTCGGCTCGTCGGCGAGCAGCAATTGCGGCCGCGCGATCACGGCGCGCGCGATCGCCGCGCGCTGCTTCTCGCCGCCCGACAGAACCGGCGGCAGCGCCCACATGCGGTCGCCGAGATCGACCCAGTTGAGCAATTCGATGACCTCGTCGCGGTAGCTCGCCTCCGGGCGGCCCATGACGCGCAGCGGCAGCGCCACGTTCTCGTAGGTCGTCATGTGATCGAGCAACCGGAAATCCTGGAACACGATACCGATGCGGCGGCGCAAGGTCGCCACGGCGTCCTTGGACAATGTCGCGACATCGTGGCCGAACTGCGTAATCAGCCCGCGCGTCGGTCGCAGCGACAGGAACAGCAATTTGAGCAGCGAGGTCTTGCCGGCCCCGGAAGGGCCGGTCAGGAACTGGAAGGAATGCGGCTCGATGCGGAAGGTCAGGTCGCGCAGCACCTCGGGCCCCAGCCCGTAGCGCAACCCCACATTTTCGAATCGGACCACGCCCACCTCCGCTTCGTCCCATGCGAGCCTTGACCTGGCCCGAAGCCCCGCGCCCCCGCCGATCGGCCCGCCCCGCCGGATCGGCCGCGCGACTGCGCGTTAACTACCGGTTTTACAGGAGAATCACAGCGCCGCCATAGGCTGGGGAGGCAAAAACGCGGGCCTGGGGCCGGATGAACAAAGCGGTCATGGTTTCCGGTCCATTAACGGTCGGCTGATACGCTCGAAGCGCCCGAAAAGCCGCAGAATCGTATGTTGATCGTCTGTCCCAGCTGCGCGACCTCCTACATGATCGATCCGGCCTCGGTCGGCCCGAGCGGCCGCGCCGTGCGCTGCGCGCGGTGCCGTTCCACCTGGTTCGTCGGTCCGGGCAAAACGGCGGCCGAGACGCCGAACGTGTCGGCTTTCGTCAACGACGTCATCGCCGAGGCGGAGGCGGACGAAAAGATCGGCAACGTCGGCAAGATCGGCAACCTCGGCGAGGTCGGCAAAATCGAGGCGCCGCCGCCGCCGTCAGTGGACGAGCCGCCGTCGCTGGCGCCGGAACCCGAGCCCACCTTCGACGCTCCGGTCGCGGAGCCGGCCGAAGGTGACGCCGCGCCGCCGGTGTTCGCCTACGACGCCTCCGAGCCGCCGACCATTACCGACGCGCCGCCGCTGGTGCCGCCGGACGATCACCACGACGGCGCCGACGCCGCCGAAGACCATGAGAACGCCGACTACGCCGCCCGCCGCGCCCGCATGCGCGCCAGGCGGCAGAAGACCAAGCGCAACACGCGCTGGATCGCGGTGGTCCTCGTTCTGTTCGGCCTCAATATCGCGATCATCGCGGGCCGGCATCAGATCGTGCGCTATCTGCCGCAGACGGCGTCGCTGTTCGCCTCGATCGGCCTGCCGGTCAATCTGCGCAACCTCGAGTTCGAGGGCATCAAGATTTCGAAGGAGGCGCAGGACGGCGTCACCATTCTCATCATCGAAGGCAGGATCGTGAACACGGTCGGCAGCGCCACCGACGTGCCGCGCCTGCGCTTCGCCGCGCGCGACGCCTCCGGCCAGGAAATCTACACCTGGAGCATGCAGCCGACGCGCAGCATCCTCGGCCCGGGTGAGAACCTGCCCTTCACCAGTCGCCTCGCGGCGCCGCCCGCCGACGCCGTCGATATTCTGGTGCGGTTCTTCACCAAGCAGGATGTCGCGAGCGGGATGAAGTAGGCATCCACTCCGCTCACCCCCGCGAAAGCGGGGGTCCAGTATTTCCCTGAAAGCGCGATGCTCGACGCCTGGATGCCCGCCTTCGCGGGCATGAGCGGGAGAACGACGACCGGCCTCTAGAAATCCTTGAGCAGCCGCTCGATGTAATCGAGCTCGAGCTGCGGGCGATAGCTCTCGCCGAAGCGCTTGCGCAGCTCCTCGAGGATGCGGCGCGCGCGTTGCGCATCGATCTCGCCGGGCACCTTGACGTTGTTGTCGTCGCCGTAATCGCGGCCGCGCAGCGGACGTCCGAGCGGATCGGTGTTCTGTTCGGCGCGCTGACGGCCGCGGCCGGGCTGCCCGTTCGGCCCCATGCCCTGCCCCTGGCCCTGCTGCATCTGCTGCGCCATGCCCTGCGCGCCCTTGCGCATGGCTTCCAGGGCGCGGCCCTGGCTGTCGACGGCGCCGTCGGCGTCGCCGTCGCCGAGGCTGCCTTCCGCCTCGCCCATGGCCTCGCCGGCATCGCCGAGCTGGCCCATGCCGTCCTGCTCGCCCTGCCCCTGGCCCTGTTCCTGACCCTCGCCCTGCTGGCCTTCGCCCTTCTGGCCCTGCTGACCCATGCCGCGCTGGCGCAGCTGCTCGAGCAGCTTGCTGAGCCGGTCCTTGAGCGCCTGCTGGTCCTGGCGCAGGTCGCCCATCTGCTGGTTGCCCTGCTGACCTTGCTGGCCCTGCTGGCCGCGTTGCCCGCGCTGGCCGCGGCGCTGGTCCTGGCCCTGCTTGAAGGTGCGGTCGCGCAACTGCTGCTGCTTGCGGATCATGTCGCTCAGTTCGTCGAGCGCGGAGTTCATGTCCTGGTCGCCGCCGTCCTGATTGGCGCCCGGCCGCGCCATCTGCAGGTTCTCCATCATCGCCTGCAACTGGTCGAGCAGCGCCTTGGCGGCGTCGCGATTGCCCGAGCGCGCCATCTGCTCGAGGCGATCCATCATGCTGTTGAGGTCACGCTGGCTGAGTTGGCGGCTGTTGCGGTCGAGCGGCTGCTGCAGCGCCTGCGGATTCTTGCGCATCTCTTCGGCGAGCGCCTGCAGGAACTTGTCCATCGCGGCGCGCAACTGATCCATCAGCTTTTTGAGTTCTTCGTCACTCGCGCCGCGCTCCAGCGCCTGGCGCAGCGCGTCCTGCGCCTGCCGCAAGGCCTGCTCGGCCTGGCTGACATTGCCGTCCTCGAGTTGCAACGCCATCTGCCAGAGCCGCGCGGCCACGTCGCGCATCTGGTCGTCGGTCTTGGCGTTGCGCAGATCGAAGTAAATCGAGCGCAGGCCGAGATAGACGCCGGCTTCCGGCGTAAACTTCTCCGGCGCGATGGTCAGCGTGTCGAGCGCGGTCAGCACCAGCGGCTTCTCGTTGGCGTCGAGCACAAGGATGCGGCGCTGTTCGACCAGCGCGCGGGCCAGCGGCTTGACGAAGATGCGCTGCGGCAGCGTCACCTCGCGCGGCTCGCTGGTGCCGACATTGCCCGCTTCATCGCGCACTGTGAGCGTCACCGTGACCTCGCTGCCGGCCCACGGATGTTCGGTCAGATCCTGCGTCGTCTGCGCCGCGCCGGCGCGCGTGCGCGCCTGCGGCAGCGTCAGCGGAAATTCCGGCGCCGGGAACAAGGGATGCGGCGGCTTGGCGCCGTCCGCCTTCGCGTCACCGGCATTCTTCTTCGCGGCATCGTCCTTGAGCGCGAAGGTCGCCTTGCCTTCGACGATGCCGTAATCGTCTTCCATCTTGTAGTCGAGCCGCAGCGCGCCGCGCGCCTGGCGCTCAGGGTCCTTGGTCAGTTCGACGGTCGGCGCGCGGTCCGGAATCGCGGAGAAGGTCCAGACCGGTTCACGGCTGCCGACGCCTTGCAGCGTCACCGAGCCGTCGGTCTTGATGACGAAGCGCTGCTCGTCGGTACCGGCCGGCAGCACGTTCTTGGGATCCTGCGGCGCCGGTTCGATGCCGCCGACGCGCGCGGTGGTGAAAGATACCTGGCCGGTGGAGCGGACGATGAGCTGGCTGCCCGCCGGCACCGATACCGGCGCGGCGGCGAGATTGGCCATGTCGGTGGTCTCGCCCGGCCGCAGACCTTGCAGCATCACCGGCGGACGCCCGGTGTAGAGCGGCGGCGTCACCCAGGCGTCGATGCGGAAATTGGCGGGCGCGACCACGCCCTTCCAGTCGAAGGCGGCGGTGATGCGCTTCCAGCGTTCGCCGCCGGCCGACACGAAAGCGGCGAAGACAAGCAGCAGAACCAGCGCGCGCAGCGCCATCGGATCGCGCAGCGACAGCCTCGGCTGCGGCCAGCCGGCCTTCAGCTTCTCCGCCGACATCAGCGCGCGTTCGACATGCGCCTGCCACAGCGCCTGCGCCACCGGATCGGTGCGGTTGGCGGAAATGTTATCGGCGATCGCGGTAGCCGGACGGTGCGCGGCGCCACTGCTGCGATCGAGACGGCGCAGGCCTTCACGATCGGTCGGCACCCTGAGCCGGAACAGCGGGATCGCGGCAACCGCGAAGACAGCAACGAAACCGACGAGCCCGGCGATGCGGCCGAGCGGCGGCAAGGCCAGCCACAAACCCGCCCAGGACAGCGCGAGGAATAATCCGAGTGCCGTCGCCAGCGCGGCGAGCGCCGGCCACAGGCGTTCCCACAGCAGGCTGCCGCGCGCCCGTGAAATGGCGCGGCCGAGCATCAGGCGCGCGCGGTGCGGCCTTCCGTGTGTCGTTTGATCCTGTGCGTCCAAAGGCACTCCGCCGTCGCTACCGGGGCCAAAGAATCCTGCCGACTCTTTCAGGCTAACACGAAGCAAGCCCCAGGCCACGTAACAACGGCGTCAGGAGCCCGCGCGGGCTTAAAGCCAGTCCGGAAGGCGATCGAGCGCAATCAATTGGTCAACTTCAAGGCGTGGCCGCACCAGCGCCCATTCGCCGTCCCTGACCAGCACTTCCGGCACCAAAGCGCGGGTATTGTAGGTTCCGGCCTGGACCGCACCATAAGCGCCGGCCGTCATGACGGCCATGAGGTCGCCGCTGCGGGGTTCCGCCATCTCCCGGCCAAGGCCGAGGAAATCGCCGCTTTCGCAGACCGGACCGACCACATCGGCCCTGATCCGCGGCGCCGTCTCGGCCGGCAGCGTCACCGGCCGGATGGCGTGATAGGCCTCGTAAAGGGTCGGCCGGATCAGGTCATTCATGCCGGCATCGACGATGACGAAATGCTTGGCCTCGCCGTGCTTCACGAACAGCACCCGCGTCACCAGAATACCGGCATTGCCGACCAGCAGCCGGCCCGGCTCGAAAATCAGACGGCAGCCGAGGTCCTTGGTCGTCCGCTTGACGACGTCGGCGTAGGCATCCGGCAGCGGCGGCGGTTCGTTGTCGTCGCGATAGGGAATGCCGAGGCCGCCGCCGAAATCGACATGCGAGATCGTGTGACCGTCGCCGCGCAAGGTGCCGACGAAGTCGGCGAGCAGGGCGAAGGCGTTGCCGAAGGGCTCGAGGTCGGTGATCTGGCTGCCGATGTGCATGTCGACGCCGGTCACTTCGATGCCCTTGAGCTTGGCGGCATGCGTGTAGACGTCGCGCGCGCGGCTGATCGGAATGCCGAACTTGTTCTCGGACTTGCCGGTCGCGATCTTGTGGTGGGTCTTGGCGTCGATATCCGGATTGACGCGCACCGAGACATGCGCAGTCCGTCCCTTCGCCGCGGCGATCGAGGCAAGCAGATCGAGTTCGGGTTCTGATTCGACGTTGATGCAGAAGATGCCTTCGTCGAGCGCCAGCGCCAGTTCGGCGGCCGTCTTGCCGACGCCGGAGAACATGATTTTTTCCGGCGGAATGCCGGCGGCGCGGGCGCGCTTGAGTTCGCCGCCGGAGACGACATCGGCGCCGGCCCCTAACTTGGCCAGCGTCCTGATGACGGCCTGATTGGAATTCGCCTTCATCGCGTAACAGATCAGCGCGTCGGAGTCGGCGAAGGCCGAGGCGAACACTTTGTAGTGACGCTCAAGCGTCGCGGTCGAATAGCAATAGAACGGCGTGCCGACCTTCTCGGCCAGCGTGACGAGGTTCACCGCCTCGGCATGGAGGACGCCGTCGCGATAATCGAAATGATTCATCGGATTGACTTCTTGATCGCGGACTTATGACGCGCGCCGGCCGAGCGAAAATTAGTTCAGGAGCTTGTCGAGGAAGATCGATTTCTTCTCGCCTTTCGGGGTCTCCATGGCGTCGTAGCCGGAACCGCCGCCACCACCGCCCATCGGCGACACACCGACCGGATTGAGCAGCGACGGGGTGGTGCCCTGCGCCGGCTGGGTCTCACCGGTCGCCGCAGCGCCCGGCGGCGGGTCGAGCGGGCCCTTGCGGCCGCAGGCGGCCAGCCCGAGCGTGAGGGCCAGTGCGCCGATCACGGCGAGGCGGAAAAAGGGGCGGTTTGATGCTGACAAGCGGGGCTCTCCGAATACGGCCGGTATCTTACCAAAGCCGCGATAAAAGGCGAAATCGCGTCCTGTTCACTCGCTGGACCGGCGCGCCGCCAGCTTGCGTTCCGGGGCCTCGACACCGTGGAGCCGCTCGCGCTGGGCTTCGAGCCATACCAGCCGTTTGAAGGCATCTTTCCGGAGATTGGAATTTGTCGCGGCATCGAACCGCCACTCGGCGCCGGCGATCAACAGGTTGAGCTCCGACAAAGACAGCTTTTCAGCTTCGGCGTCGGTATTGGCGCCACCCCGCAACCGCCCCCTGCTTGGCTCCGCCACGTCACGCCCGCTCTTTTGCCAATTTCTTCAGCCAGCGCTTCGCCTGCGCCTTCACGTTCTTCGGCGCGGTGCCGCCGTAGGAGACGCGGCTTTTTACCGAGCGATCGACCGACAGCACGCTGAACACGTCATCGGTGATTTTCGCCTCGACCGCCTGCATGTCGGCGAGCGGCAGGCGATGCAGCGGCACGCCCTTGGCCGAAGCCGCCGCAACGATGCGCCCTGTGATGTGATGCGCCTCGCGGAACGGAATGTTGAAGGTCCGCACCAGCCAGTCGGCGAGATCGGTCGCAGTGGCGTAGCCGTCGCCGGCGGCCTTCTTCATCTTCGCCGTGTCGGGGACGAGATCGTTCACCATGCCCGTCATCGCCGCGATGGCCAGCGACAGCGCGGACAAAGCGTCCATGACGCCTTCCTTGTCCTCCTGCATGTCCTTGGCATAAGCGAGCGGCAGGCCCTTCATGACGATGAGCAGACCGTTGAGCGCGCCGATGATGCGGCCGGCCTTGGCGCGCACCAGTTCGGCGGCGTCGGGGTTGCGCTTCTGCGGCATGATCGACGAGCCGGTCGTGAACTTGTCCGACAGCTTGACGAGCCCGGTGAGCGGCGAGGTCCAGATGATGATCTCTTCGGCAAAGCGCGACAGATGCATCGCCGCGATCGAAGCGGCAGCGAGCGTCTCCAGCGCGAAGTCGCGATCGGACACAGCGTCCAGCGAATTGGCGGTCGGCCGGTCGAAGCCGAGCGAGGCCGCCGTCATGTCGCGGTCGAGATCGAACGAGGTGCCGGCGAGCGCGCCGGAGCCGAGCGGCGATTCATTGAGGCGCTTCCTGGCATCGGCGAAGCGGCCGCGGTCGCGCCCCGCCATCTCGACATAGGCCAGCAGATGATGACCGAAGGTCACCGGCTGCGCGGTCTGCAGATGCGTGAAGCCCGGCATCACGGTAGCCGCATGATCGAGCGCCTTTTCGGCGAGCGCGATCTGGTAGGCGGCGAGCGCGGCATCGAGCGTGTCGATGGTGTCGCGCACCCACAGCTTGAAATCGGTCGCCACCTGGTCGTTGCGCGAGCGCGCGGTGTGCAGGCGGCCGGCCGGCGCGCCAATCATGTCGGTGAGACGGCTCTCGACATTCATGTGGATGTCTTCGAGCGCGCGTTTGAAGGTAAACTTGCCCGTCTCGATCTCTGACAGGATCGTGTCTAGACCGTGAGCGATCTTTTTCGCATCGTCCGCCGCAATGATGCCTTGCTTGGCCAGCATGTCGGCATGGGCCTTGGAGGCAGCAATGTCCTGGCGGTAGAGATGCCGGTCGAAGTCGATGGAGGCGTTGATTTCCTCCATGATGGCATCGGGACCGGAGGCAAACCGCCCGCCCCACATTTTGTTGCTCATCGTGTCGCTCTAAACTCTGCCCTGTGACGTCCAGCCAACCTGCCGAACGCAAAACCGATCATGACTGAAGCCAAACGCACCTTCGCCAAAAAACGCCTCGCCATGGTCGTGGCGGGAGGCATCGCCGGGGTGGCCGTCGGACTCGGCGGGGTATACGTGATGACCACCTTGATAGGCAATAAAGGCGCTTCGGGCGCCAATGCCGCCTGCCGGCCGGCCGTGGAATTGGCGAAAAAGGTCGCGCCCTTCGCCCGCGGCGAGGTGGCGGCGGTCAACATGGCCAAGACGCCGCTCAAGGTGCCGACTCTGGCCTTCCATGACGCCACCGGCGCGGCGAAAACCCTCGACGACTTCCGCGGCAAGACCCTGCTCGTCAACCTGTGGGCGACCTGGTGCGTGCCGTGCCGCAAGGAGATGCCGGCGCTCGAGGCGCTGGAGCAGAAGAAGGGCAGCGCCGACTTCCAGGTGGTGGCGGTCAATATCGACACCCGCGACACCGACAAGCCGAAGACCTGGCTCAAGGAGATCGGCGTCGAGAAGCTCGCCTACTTTGCCGATCCGAATGCCAAGGTGTTCCAGGACCTCAAGGGCGTCGGCCGCGCCTTCGGCATGCCGACGACCATGCTGGTCGATCCGAGCGGCTGCGAGATCGGCACCATCGCCGGGCCGGCCGAATGGGCGAGCGAGGACGCGCTCAAGCTGATCGACGCCGCGGTTGCCGGCTCCAGGAAGGGCGGCTGACGGCGCGGCTCCCCGCGCTTCACGTCGCGATATTCACCGAGCCGCCGTTCGAGACGTTGGCGAGCGAACTGGAGTTGTAGGCGCTCTGCGTGGCCATCAGCGTGGACTGCGCATCGGCCAGTTGCTGGTCGCGTGCGGCGGTGGCCGCCTTGATCTGCGCGCTCAGCCGCGTCACCGCCTTCTGCGCCGCGATATTCGCCATGCCGGAAATCTGGCTGGTCACGGCGCCGGTCAGCGCCGAGCCGAGCGCGGCGACCGTCGATTGCCGGGAGCTGGCGAAGTTCGCCAGGCGCGCCCGCTGCGCCTTGATATTCTGATACGCCGAATTCTTCGCGTTCCAGCCGAACTGAACGCCGATGCGGTTGGTGATCATGTGGCCCCCATGACACCGGACACCCTGCGCCCCACTCCTTAACGGCATTTTAGAAATCGGCCGCCGCGGCCTGCGCCCACTTGACGCACCCGGCCGCGGCTCTATACTTAACCACATGGTTTACCATTCGCCCGCCTCGCTCGACCGCACCTTCGCCGCCCTCGCCGACCCGACGCGGCGGGCGCTGCTGGCGAGCCTGAGCGAGCGCGACGCGCTCAGCGTCAGCGAACTTGCCAGGCCCTTCGCCATGTCGCTGCCGGCGATCATGAAGCACCTCGACGTGCTCAAGGACGCCGGCCTCGTTACCCGCGAGAAGAGCGGCCGCATCGTGTCGTGCCGCCTGCGCGCCGAGCCGATGCACGAAGCCAACGAATGGCTGGGCCGCTACCAGCGCTTCTGGACCGACCGCCTCGATCAACTCGAAGCCTTATTGGAGAGTGATGAATGGACACCGCCGTCGCCACAAAACCAAGCCTCACCATCAGGCGCCGCTTCAGGGCGCCGCCGGCGCGCGTCTTCAAAGCCTGGACGGAGCCCACGCAAATAGCGCGCTGGTTCGGCCCAGGGAAGATCGACATTCTCGAAGCAGTGTTCGAGGCGCGCGCCGGCGGCCGCTTCTTCGTGCACGGCCGCTCGCCCGACAACGGCGAGGATCACCGCGTCGCCGGCGTCGTGCAGGAAGCCATCCCGAACGCGAAGGTCGTCTACACCTGGGCGTGGCAATCGACGCCGGAGCGGGAGTCGCTCGTCACCGTCGAGTTCAAGCCGGACGGCGAAGGCACGCTGCTCGTGCTGACGCATGAACAGTTCGCCGACGACGGCGCGCGCGATCGTCACAACATGGGCTGGACCGGCGCCCTGCTCAAGCTCGAGACCTTTCTGCATACCGACGGCGCGCCGCCGCCGCATGGCAAGTTCGTCTGGAACGAACTCAATACCCGCGACGTCGAAGCCGCCAAGAATTTTCTCGGCGCATCGCTGGGCTGGACCTTCGAGGCCAGTCCGATGCCGGGCTTCACCTACTGGATCATCAGACGAGGCGACGAGCGCATCGGCGGCATCTTCGACATGAACGCCAATGCCGCCTGCAAGGGCGTGCCGGAGCACTGGCTCACCTACATCGCCGTCGATGACGTCGATGCGCGGCTCAAGGCCGCGCTGGCGGCGGGCGCCAGGGAAGGCAGGCCGCCGCAGGACATTCCTGGCGTCGGCCGCATGGCGGTGCTGCAGCAACCCGGCGGCGCGATGGTTGCCTGGCTCACACCGAAACCGATGTAACGAGGACGACGATCATGAAACTTCACGGATTTCCTCCATCGCCGCGCACCTGGGCGGCGCGCGCCGTCGCGGCGCAGCTCGGCATGCCGCTCGAGCTCGTCCTCGTCGATCTGTCCAAGGGGCAGCAGCATGCGCCGGACTATCGCGCCATCAACCCCACCGGCCGCGCGCCGACCTTGGTCGATGGCGACTTCGTGCTGTGGGAGACGACGGCGATCATGCAGTACCTCGCCGGGCAGAAGCCGAACACGCTGTGGCCGGACGATGCGCGCGTCCGCGCCGACATCGTGCGCTGGCAGAGCTGGACGCTGGCGCACTGGGAGAAAGACTCGTGCGTGCCCCTGGTGTTCGAGCGACTCGTCAAGCCGATCCTCGGCGCCGGGCCGCCGGACGAAGCCGTCATCGCGCGCGCGCTCGAAAACTTTGCCCGCGACGCCAGAATCCTGGAAACGCACCTTGCCTCACAGCCCTACCTCGTCGGCCAGGCGCTGACGCTCGCCGACTTCTCGGTCGCGGGGCCGTTGGTCTACGCCCAGCAGGCCGGCATGCCGCTCGCCGATTATCCGAAGCTGTCGGAATGGTTCGCCCGCGTCTCGGCGCTGCCGTGCTGGAAGCAGACGGCGCCACAGCCCGCCGCGGCGGCGTGAGGCACTTGTCCCGGACGCGGCGCAGCACGAAGCGCAGCGCAGTGATGCGCCGCTGAGCCGGGACCTTACAATCGAATGAGTTCGTGATGGTCCCGGGTCTGCAGCGCACCACTCACGTGCTGCGCTGCGCCCGGGACAAGAGCCTCAGCGCGTCGGGACCGGCTTGTCGCCGCGGTAGTCGTAGAAGCCGCGCTGCGTCTTGCGGCCGAGCCAGCCGGCTTCGACGTATTTCACCAGCAGCGGGCACGGACGGTACTTGGAGTCCGCCAGCCCCTCGTGCAGCACCTGCATGACCGAGAGACAGGTGTCGAGACCGATGAAGTCGGCGAGTTCGAGCGGGCCCATCGGGTGGTGCGCGCCGAGGCGCATCGCGGTGTCGATCGCCTCGACGTTGCCGACGCCTTCATACAGCGTGTAGATCGCCTCGTTGATCATCGGCAGCAGGATGCGGTTGACGATGAAGGCCGGGAAATCCTCCGACACCGCGATGGTCTTATGCAGCGTGCGGACGAAATCCTTCGAGGTCTCGAAGGTGGCGTCGTCGGTGGCAATGCCGCGGATGACCTCCACCAGCTCCATGAGCGGCACCGGATTCATGAAGTGAATGCCGATGAAACGCTCCGGGCGATCGGTCGTCGCGGCAAGGCGCGTGATCGAGATCGACGAGGTATTGGTGGCTAGAATGGCTTCCGGCTTCAGCGACTGGCAAAGCTCGGCGTAAATCTTGCGCTTTGCCTCTTCCTTTTCGATCGCCGTCTCGATGACGAGATCGCAGGTGCCGAGGTCCTCGTATTTCTCGGCGACGCCGATGCGCCCGAGCGCCGACTTGCGGTCCTCCTCGGTGATGGTCTTCTTGGAGACCTGCTTGGCCATGTTGCCGTTGATCGTGGCCATGCCGGCCTTGATGCGGTCGGCCGAGATGTCGTTGAGCTTCACGTCGTAGCCGGCCAGCGCGCAGACATGGGCGATGCCGTTGCCCATCTGGCCCGCGCCGATTACCCCGACAGTTTTTATAGTAGCGGCCATTTCTGATCCGATGTGTTCCATGCCCCCGCTGAGGCAATCCCCGTCCGAACCCCGTTTCTACGACGAACTGCGGGATGACGCCACAGACGCGATGAACGGGCGTTGAACGGCCTCAGCGCCCGACCTTGCCCAATTCCTCGGCCAATTCCGGCAGTGCCGTGTAGAGGTCGGCAACCAGGCCGTAATCGGCGACCTGGAAGATCGGCGCCTCTTCGTCCTTGTTGATCGCGACGATGACCTTGGAGTCCTTCATGCCGGCGAGATGCTGGATCGCGCCGGAAATGCCGACGGCGATGTAAAGCTCCGGCGCCACAACCTTGCCGGTCTGGCCCACCTGCCAGTCGTTCGGCGCATAGCCGGCATCGACCGCGGCGCGCGAGGCACCCATCGCGGCGCCGAGCTTGTCGGCGACCGGCTCGATGTACTTGGTGAAGTTCTCGCGGTTCTGCATCGCCCGGCCGCCGGAGATGATGATCTTGGCCGAGGTGAGCTCGGGACGATCCGACTTCGACAGTTCCTCGCCGACGAAGGACGACAGGCCGGGATCGGCCGCGGCGTTGACGTTCTCGACCGAAGCCGAGCCACCTTCGCCCGCCGCCTGGAAGGTCGAGGTGCGCACCGTGATCACCTTCTTGGCGTCCAGCGACTTCACGGTCTGAATGGCGTTGCCGGCATAGATCGGCCGCTCGAACGTGTCGGGCGAAACGACCTTCATAACTTCGGAGATCTGCATGACGTCGAGCAGCGCGGCGACGCGCGGCATCACGTTCTTGCCCGACGTGGTCGCCGGGGCGACGAAGGCATCGTACTTTTCGGCGAGCGACACGATCAGCGCCGCCAGCGACTCGGCGAGTTGGTGCTCGTAGGCGGCCGCGTCGGCGATCAGCACCTTGGCGATGCCATCGAGCTTGGCGGTGGCATCAGCCGCGGCCTTGCAATCCTTGCCGGCGACGAGGACGTGCACGTCGCCGCCCAGCGCCTTGGCCGCGGTCAGCGCCTTGTTGGTGGCGTCCTTGATCGACTTGTTGTCGTGCTCGGCGAGAAGAAGCGTGGTCATGTTCAGATTACTCCCGTGCACAACACGTCATGCCCGGCCTTGTGCCGGGCATCCACGTCTTGACGGAGAAGAAAGGCGTGGATGGCCGGGACAAGCCCGGCCATGACGGAGGGAAGAACTGCGTCAGAGCGAAGGGGCATCAGATAACTCCCGCTTCGTTCTTCAGCTTATCGACGAGTTCGGCAACCGAGCCGACCTTGACGCCGGCCTTGCGTCCCGACGGTTCGGTGGTCTTGACCACTTCCAGGCGCGGCTTGGTGTCGACGCCGTAGTCGGCGGCGGTTTTCTCGTCGATCGGCTTCTTCTTCGCCTTCATGATGTTCGGCAGCGACGCGTAACGCGGCTCGTTGAGGCGGAGATCGGTGGTGACAATCGCGGGCGCTTTCAGCTTCACGGTCTGCAAGCCGCCATCGACTTCGCGCGTGACGCTGATGCTGTCGCCGTCGATGGCGAGCTTCGAGGCGAAGGTGCCCTGCGCCCAGCCGAGCAAGGCGGCAAGCATCTGGCCGGTCTGGTTTGAGTCATCGTCGATCGCCTGCTTGCCGAGAATGACAAGGCCGGGCTGTTCGGCTTCGACGATCTTCTTGAGAAGCTTGGCGACGGCGAGCGGCTCGACGACACCCTCGGCTTTCACCAAGATGCCGCGGTCGGCGCCCATCGCCAGCGCGGTGCGGATCGTCTCGGAGGCTTGCTGCGGCCCGATGGAGACGGCGACGATTTCGGTCGCCTTGCCGGCTTCCTTCAGCCGGATCGCCTCTTCCACGGCGATCTCGTCGAAGGGGTTCATCGACATCTTGATGTTGGCGAGCTCGACGCCCGAGCCATCCGCCTTGACGCGAATTTTGACGTTGTAATCGACGACCCGCTTCACGGGCACCAGAATCTTCATAATGCTATTCCCATCGGGGCTTTTCGGGAAAACGGCCGGAACCTAAAGGCCGCCGCGCCGGCATGTCAACGCTTATGCTGCGTTGCACGCTGCGGCATCGAGGTTTTGCCGGGAGTTTAGATCCAATTTGCAGGGATATCGTCAGCGGTTCTGCCCCGGCTGCCACAACACATCTTTCGCGCCTTTGTCGTTGGCGTAACGGCCCGCAACGAAAAGGTAGTCCGACAGCCGGTTCACGTATTTGAGCGACGGCTCGGAAACGCCGTCCTGATCGGTATCACGTAGCTTGACCATGATGCGCTCGGCGCGCCGGCACACCGTGCGCGCCAGGTGCAGATAGGCCGAAGCCGCACTGCCGCCCGGCAGGATAAATGATTTGAGCGGCGTCAGTTCCGCATTAAGCCGGTCGATCTCGCCCTCGAGCCAGGTCACCTGGGCGTCGGTGACCGTGAGACGGGCGCCGCCGGGGCCTTTTTCGGCGAGGCACAGATCGGCCTCGACGTCGAACAGATCGTTTTGGATACGACCGAGGGCGGCATCGAACGCCTTGTCGGCGGCGGTATGCAGGCGGACGAGGCCGATCACGGCATTGGCCTCGTCCAGCGTGCCGTAAGCCTCGACCCGCAAGTCGTATTTCTTCCGCCGCGCGCCGGAGCCGAGCGCGGTCGTGCCGTCGTCGCCGGTCCGTGTGTAGATGCGGTTGAGAACGACCATGGGGCTCCTTTGGGCGTTCGGCGCAATCAGCCGCGCATGACCCAGATGGTGAACATGATGATGATGATGGCGACGAATTGCAGCAACACGCGCCACCGCATCAGGCTCTGCGAACGGTTCGGCGAGCCGCCCCGCATCATGTTCATGAGGCCGAGCATAAGCACGACGGCCACCGCGATGATCGCGGCCGGCACCAGATAATGGGAGAGAATGTCGGACATGCCGGGCCTATTAGCACCCTCGCCCGGAGCCTGCCAGCACAGCCCAGCCATGAGGATCTGCGCTCCGGATTCGCCATATAGTTGCATTTGTGATTTATTGGTTGTGGAGGGGCGGCTGTCGGGGTGGGGCAATGCGGCCTGGGTGGGAGACCGGGATACCAGTACGGCTGGCCGCATCCCGGCCCGAGCCCGGCGAGGCCTGTCCGGAGCTCGCCTGTATCCGCCGCCGCCTGCCGCGGCACGCGCTGGCCTGGGCCGAACTCCGCGCCGAACGGCTGGGCCTCGGCGCCGACCGGGCCCTGATCAGCGCCGGGCTTTTGGATGAAGAAACCTATATCCGCGCGCTCGCCCAAGACCTCGGTATCGTCTTCGAGTCGCTCGAGACGGCGGAGCGGCGGCAGTGTCTGCTTTCCGACGATGAATTCGCGGCAAAGGCTGCTTCCGGGCTGCTGCCGCTAGCGGACGGCGACAGTGAGGTGACGGTTATCGCACCACGAGGTACCGGGGCTCGAGGCCTGGTGCGGCTGATCCAGAGCGATCCCGCCCTCGCCGCCCGCGTTCGTCTGACGACGGCACGGCGATTGAACGGCTTTCTGCTGCGCGCCGGTGGCGATGCCTTCAGCCGTCAGGCGACGGAGTCGCTGAAAAGACGGTGGCCCGCCTTGTCGGCAGCCTCATCCCGCGGCTTCAGCATCCCGCTTGCCGTGCTCGCTTCATCTTTCGTGATCGCGGCAGTGCTGGTGCCGGACACGGTGCAGTTGGCCGTCGAACTGATGCTGTCGGCGGCCTTCCTGGCATGGCTCGGGTTGCGTCTGATCGGCGCCGTCGTCGGTTCGTCGCGTCCATTGCCCGATATCGACCTGCCGGATCGTGAACTGCCGACCTACAGCGTGATCGCCGCAGTGTACCGCGAAGCAAGGTCTGTCGATGCGCTGCTCGCCGCCATCGAACGTCTCGACTATCCGGCGGAGAAGCTCGACGTCATCATTGCCGTCGAGGCCGACGATGTTGAAACACGAGAGGCGCTCAAAGCGGCGAAGAGGCGCCTGCCGTTCTCGATGATCGAGGTGCCGCCGGGCGGGCCGCGCACCAAACCGAAGGCGCTCAATGTTGCACTCCCTTTCGCGCGCGGTACGTTCACCGTCGTTTACGACGCCGAAGATCGGCCCGAGCCGGGGCAGCTACGTCTTGCTTTACGAGCCTTCCTCAACGGCAACCGCAATCTCGCCTGCGTGCAGGCACGGCTGTGCATCGACAACACCGCCGACGGCTGGCTGGCGCGCTATTTCACCGCTGAGTACGCCGCGCAATTCGATGTCTTCCTGCCGGGACTGGCGCGGCTGCACATTCCGCTGCCGCTCGGCGGCTCATCCAATCATTTTCACACCGCGACCTTGCGCAAGGTCGGCGCTTGGGATCCGTACAATGTCACGGAAGACGCCGATCTCGGCATGCGGCTGGCGCGACTTGGATATCGCGCGGCAATGATCGAATCGACCACCTACGAGGAAGCCCCTGCCCGGCCTGCCGCGTGGCTCCGCCAGCGCACCCGTTGGTTCAAGGGTTGGATGCAGACCTGGTTCGTTCACATGCGCCAGCCCCGGCAGCTCTGGCGCGATCTTGGCCCTGCCGGCTTCGTCGCCTTCAATCTGATGATCGGCGGCATGGCGCTCGCGGCGCTGGTGCATCCGGTCTTCGCTGCTGCGCTGATCTATCGCATCGCCTGGAGCGATACGTTGACGACCGCAGACAAAGAGTCGCTCGTTTTCCTGGGCATGTTTTACAGCCTCACGGCCATGTGCGGCTATGCGACCTCGGCTTATCTCGGCTGGCTTGGGCTGGCGCGACGCGGCCTGTCGTCGTCCGCCTGGGTCCTGCTGCTCACGCCGGTGCACTGGATGCTGCTGTCGGCGGCCGCGTGGCGCGCAGTCTATCAACTCTTCGCCAATCCCTTCGCCTGGGAAAAAACAGAGCACGGCCTCGCCCGCACCTCGCAGCGCGCCAGACGGCTGGCGCGCGCCTTGAGCGGACTGGAGCGCGATCTGCAGCAGGCGCGAGAACGCGGCAGGCTGCCGCGCATCGACGACGCGGCTACAGATACTTCTTCAGGTCGGCGGCGGCCTCTTCGGGAGTCCGCTTGAGATTGAACGGAGCAACGAACCGGCCCTGTTTATCCATCAGATAGACCATCGCGGTGTGATCCATCGAATAGTCGTCGCCTTTGCCGGTCGGAACTTTCTTTGCGTAAACCCGGTAAGCCTTCTCCGCGGCATCGATCGCGGCGCGGTCGCCGGTCGCCGCCATCAGGCGCGGATCGAAACTGGACAGATAGTCCTTCATCACGGCCGGCGTGTCGCGCTCGGGATCGACGGTGATGAACAAGGCTCCGGTGCGGTCAGCGTCCTTGCCCATGGCGCGGAACATCTCCGACACTTCAAACAAGGTGGTCGGGCACACGTCCGGGCAATGCGTATAGCCGAAGAAGACGAGCCACGGCTTGCCCTTGAAATCCTGATCGGTGATCGGCTTGTTGTTCTGATCGACAAGCTTGAACGGGCCACCGACGGCCGACGCGGTCGATACGCTCGACGCGCCGAAATTACCGGTCACATACCAGAGCGCCCCGAGAAACACGCCGAGCCCGGTCAGGAAAGCGGCAGCGACGAGAAGCATATGATTGGCGCGGGACGTCATGGCATTTCCAGTGCGGGAAAATTTCCAGGCGGGATCAGAAGCAGGCGGCGAAGCCGGTCCGAACCATCTCGAAAAAGACGGCGGTACCGAAATATGCCCAGAGGCCCAAGGTCGCAGCGACAACCGCTCCGCCCAGGAGCGAAGCGAGCAGCGTGGGCCACGAAATGGCCGGGATCGAGGCAGTCGCGCGCATATCCGTTCCCATATTGGGACACCGTTTTCCTCAGATAAACATCCAACCGCGCCGCGGCAACTATCGCGACGGGGTGGCCGCCGGCGTTAACCATATCAGCAGTGCATGGCTCATAAAATGCGGCTTTTTGGGACTTCCGTTGACTCAAAAGGTTAAAGCCGCAATGAATGGATCAGGCATCTTAATAATTTCTGCCCCCTCAGGAGCTTGTTATGCGTAGCGCGTTGGCCCTTCTTGTCGCGATCTCGATGTCCGCCGCAGGGACTGCGGCAGTGGCTCAGAACGCCCCGGCACCTGCTGCGACGCCGGCGAAGTGCGATAACCCGAACGCGCTCGGCGTGACGCGCGTCGTTCAGATCGACACCACCGGCGCCCCGGGCTTCGGCTTCGAACACTTCAAAGCCTATGACTTCCTGCGCGATCACGAAGTCGTGCTCACCTTCGACGACGGCCCGTGGCCGGGTCATACGCCCGATGTGCTCAAGGCGCTCGCCGACCAGTGCACCAAGGCGCTGTTCTTCCCGATCGGCAAGCATGCCGGCTATCACCCGGAAATCCTCAAGCGCGTCGCCGCCGAGGGTCACACCATCGGTTCGCACACCTGGTCGCACAAGGACCTGTCGCGCCTGACGCAGCAGGAAGCCGTTGACGAGTTCGAAAAGGGCGTCGCCGCGGTGAGCATCGCGCTCGGCAACAAGCCTACCGCGCCGTTCTTCCGCTTCCCGGCGCTGCGTCACCCGCCGGAAATGATGAAGTACATGGCCGATCGCAATGTCGGCATCTTCTCGACCGACCTCGACTCCTTCGACTTCAAGACGCGCAAGCCGGAGCAGGTCGTCGCCAATGTGATGAAGAAGCTGGAGAAGAACGGCAAGGGCATCATCCTGATGCACGACTTCCAGCAGGCCACCGCCAAGGCCGCGCCGGAACTCCTGAAGCGCCTCAAAGACGGCGGCTACAAGGTGGTGCAGATCACCGGCAAGACCCCGCTCGAGCCGAAGAAGGAATATGTCGACATGGTGATCAAAGAGATGGGCGGCGGCCTCGACGAAGCCCGGCCGATGTCGAGCGTGATCAAGACGATCAAGGAAAACTGATTGGCGCTCTCGCCACAATTCAAGCTCTAATAATGACCGGCCGTGCGACGCCATCGCGCGGCCGGTCTTTTTTAGATATGGCAAAGCAACCCAGGCGAGCTTATCTGCGCTTGGGATAGGGAAATGCCCCTCCCTTGCCTTATCTCGGTATTTCGGATCAGACTTTGATCCGGCCTCGGCAACGAATCATCTATCCGGGGCCTTTAGTCACCTACAGGGGTTATCGATGGAAGCAGAAGTCCGGAAACCTGTCCGGGCCACGAAGGACGCATCGCGAATGGCCACGATCAGCATGCCGAAGAAGGAAAAAGCCGCGGAACCGGAAGTGGCCAAGGCCAGCCAGTCGCGGCCGCCGTTGGCGCGCTTCCGACTTCAGGTTGACCGCCAGACCAAGGCGACCTTCGCCTCGCTCGACGAGGCCCGCACGGCCGGCAAGGCCATCAAGAAGGCCTTCCCCGTCGTTCAGGTGTCGATCTACGATGCCGAACAGAGCGCGCAGGCGAGCCTCGACTGAGGCTTCCGCGCAATCGCCGGCCTCCCATCGTCCTCTTTGAGGAGCGGCCCGTTGGCCGGCGCAGCGCCGATCATTCGGCGGCGCGTCGGCTGAAAGCCGTAAACATGTCCGAAGCCGCGGTGGCATGGTCGTAGACCATGCGGCTGGCGACGATGAACAACGTCGTCGCCAGGATGAGCCGCAGCGCGCGCTCGGGCACGCGAATGGCGAAATAGCTGCCGACGAAGATGCCCGGCAGCGACCCGGCAAGCAGCGACATGATGATGTGCCAGTCGACCGAGCCGATCATCCAGTGGCCCATGCCGGCGATCAGTGTGAGCGGCACGGCGTGCGCGATGTCGGATCCCACGATCTTGATCATGGGCCGGCCCGGGTAAAGCAGCATCAGCGCAACGACGCCGATCGCGCCGGCGCCGACTGACGAAATCGACACCAGCACGCCCAGCACTGCGCCAACCACGACGGTGATCACAGCGGTGCGCCGCTCGCTCAGTGCCGCAACATGAGCGCGGTACCAAACGATGATCGGCTGACCGAGCACCAGCACAAAGGCGGTGAGAAAAAGCGCAAAACCGAGCACCAGGGTGATCAGACTGCCGACGGCGTCGCTGTCGAGGTTCAGATGCGACAGCACCAGCAGCGTGACGCAGGTCGCCGGAATGCTGCCCGTCGCCAGACGGCGCACGATCCGCCAGTCAATGCTGCGGGCCAAACCGTGGACCATGCTACCGGCCGTTTTCGTCGCCGCAGCGTAAAGGAGATCGGTGCCGACAGCCGTTGCCGGATGAACTCCGAACAACAAGATCAGCAACGGCGTCATCAACGACCCGCCGCCGACGCCGGTCATGCCCACGAGCAAACCGACGGCAAATCCCGACAGCGAATACAGCGGATCGATCATCGACACTCCGTCGCCGCGGGAGGCGGCAGTCGATCTAACCATACTGGCGGGGAACGGCAATTGCGACGGCGCGTTGAAGAGCGTCAAATGGCGCTTGACAAGGGGCCAAGGAAATTTTCGTTGAGATTTCTGCTGGAAATGCGATCAAAAAATACTCATTTCGTCCACAGTTGACCCGTAACGACGAAATGTCACGCCAAACGGAAGCTCGCCGTGCCCGATATCATCACGATCACCATCAATCCGGCGGTGGATATTTTCGTCAATGTCGAGAAGGTAGAACCGACCGCCAAGATGCGGTGCTCGGCGCCTAAGCGCGATCCGGGCGGCGGCGGCATCAATGTCGCGCGCGTCATCAGCCGTCTCGGCGGCGACGTGACGGCCATGTATCCGGTCGGCGGCTCTATCGGCAAGTTGTTGCAGAAATTGCTCGATCGCGAAGGCATCGACAGTCTGGTCACGCCGTCGCACGTCGAGACGCGCGAAAACTTCACCGCCTTCGAGACAGAAAGCGGGGACCAGTATCGTTTCGTGCTGCCTGGCTCGACGCTTCATCGGGCGGAATGGGAAGCCTGCCTCAATCAGATGGCGGCGCTGAAGAACAAACCGCGCTTCGTCGTCGCCAGCGGCAGCATCCCGCCCGGCGTGCCGGACGATTTCTTCGCGCGGATTGCCCGCGAAGCCAAAAGTCTCGGCGCGCAGAGTGTCGTCGACACCTCCGGCGACGCCCTCAGGGCCGCGCTCGAGGAGCAAGTCGATATCGTCAAGCCCAATCTCAACGAACTGAGCGGCTTCACCGGCACGGCGCTCGACGACGACAAAGGCCGTATCGCCGCTTGTCGCGATCTGATCGGCAGCGGTCACGTCAGGATGGTGGCGTTGACGCTGGGTGCGGACGGCGCGCTGCTGGTGACGAAAGACCAGGCCTTCAAGGCGGCGCCTATGGACATCGAGGTGGTCAGCGCCGTCGGCGCGGGCGACAGCTTTCTCGGCGGGTTGGTCTGGGCGCTATCGGCCGGCCAGCCGCCCAAAGACGCTTTCCGCATCGCGGTGGCCGCCGGCTCAGCCGCGGTGATGAGCCCCGGCACCGAATTGTGCAGCGAGACGGACGTCAGGCGGCTCGCGCCACGCGTAACGATCGACGAGCTGAAAGCCGCTTAGGCGCCGTTTTACTTTGTCTCAAGTGCGAAGACACCGTTCCAGTCGACCGGCGGCCCTTCCTTTTGAAAACTGCCGATGCGCAGCGTGTAGATGTCGACGAGCCGGTCGAGCCCGAACGGCTTGACCGCCTCGCGGCAACGCAGAATGAGCTGTTCGGCGGCGTCGAAGTCCCGCGCGCGGTAGCTCTTGAGCATCTCATCGAAGACACGCTTAAGCGTGATGAAACCTTCGCTCGCTGCGACCTCGGCATCGCCGAGCACCGTGTAGACGGTTTCCGGCTCGGTCTTGCCCTTGACCGTGATGACATCGAGTTCGAGCAACGCAAACTTTCCGGCCACCGCCTGCGCGGTGCGCGAACCGACGATGATGCGGACGCCATAGTTCTTCGATTGGCCTTCGAGCCGTGAAGCCAGATTGACCGGATCGCCGAGCACCGAATAGTTGAAGCGCAGATCCGAGCCCATATTGCCGACCACGCAGCGGCCGGTGTTGATTCCGATGCCGATATTGATCGGAATGAAGCGCTGGCCATTGTCCGCCGCCTCGCGCTCGCGCCTCGCATTGAGGATCTCCACCTGCCGCAGCATCTCCAGCGCCGCGCGGCAGGCGTTGACCTCGTGATACGCGTCATGCAGCGGCGCATTCCAGAACGCCATGACGGCGTCGCCGATATATTTATCGATGGTGCCGTTGTTCGCGATGATGGCGTTGGTCAGCGGCGTGAGAAAATTATTCATCAAGGTGGTCAAGCCTTGAGGATCGTCCTTGTACATCTCCGAGATCGTGGTGAAACCGCGCACGTCCGAGAACATGATGGACATGTTGCGGTCTTCGCCGCCAAGCGTCAGCTTCTCGTGCGAATGCGCAAGCTGCGCCACCAGCTCCGGCGCGAGATATTGGCCGAACGCGGTACGGATGCGGTGCCGCTGCAACTGCTCGCGGAAATAGTTGATGAAGATCAGCGCCAGATAAACGAAGAACGTTGCCAACAATGGAAACGTGGCGTCGAACAGGATGCGCTTTTCGGAAAAGAACAGCCAGGACCCGGCGACCAGCGCCGCGCCGACCACAGCGCCCAGGCCGAGCATCGGCGCCGCGCCGAGAATCGGGCCGAGAGCAATGATGCCGAGCGCGAACAACACCGTGATCGCCAGCTCCGCGCCGATGGCATAGCCAGGTCGCGCCAGCACCGATTTCGACAGGATGCTTTCCAGCACCTGCGCATGAACCTCGACGCCGGACATTGCCGGATCGATCGGCGTCGCCTTGATGTCGCGCAGACCGACCGCCGAGGTGCCTATCAGCACCAGCTTGCGGGAGACGCGATCCGTCGGCAGACGATCTTCGAGAACATCCTTGGCTGAGACGTAACGGTTGGGATCGTAAGGCGCGAAATGGATCCAGAGCTGGCCGTTGCCGTCGGTCGGCATGTCGAGCGCCGGGATGGCGATGCCGCGGACGCCGGCGGCGTCGCTGCTGATCCTGAAGGCGCCAGCGCCGGTGACGACGCGCAGCATCTCGAGCGTCAGCGATGGCATCAGCATGTCGCGCGCGACAATGGCCATCGGCACGCGGCGGACAATGCCGTCCGGCTCGGGCTGGATCGTCAGCATGCCACGGCCGGCCGCGGCCCCTTCCAGCGCCGGGATGTTGCCGATCAGGCCTGGATAATTGATCAGAAAGCGTTTCGGATCCGGCCCCAGCATGGCGAAGCCGACGACCGGTGGCGGCGCCAGGCCGTCGGCAAGCGCCAGGTGATGGCCGGATTCACCGAGCACAACGCGCGACCGGCGAATTGCTTCGGCGAACACTGCGTCATTGTTGGGTAGCTTGCCTAGTTCCGCACGCGTCGCAGCGTCGAGATTACGGAAACTCTCGGCGGCGACAGCCGGCGACATGCGATCCGGCTCGGCGAAGATGATGTCGAAGGCGATCACTGCCGCGCCCATGCGCGTCAGCTTGTTGACGAGGTCGGCGAGCACGGTGCGCGGCCAGGGCCACTGGCCCACGCTTTTCAGGCTCGCTTCGTCGATGTCGACGATCACCGCGGGCCTTAAGCTTGCCTGGCGAGGCTCGACGCGCTGATAGAAGTCGAAGGTGCGGCTGCGCAGAGCCTCGATGCCCGCCGGGTCCCAAATGCGCAGCACGACCAGCGCCGCCAGCAGCACGAGACAGATCGCACGGCCAAGGCCGAAACGGCTGCCCAACCGTTTGAGCAGGGTCCCACTCATTTTTCGCGGAAGGCGCGCATGAACTGGTCGTGCAGCGGCTTCATCAGATACGAGATGACGGTGCGCTCGCCGGTCTGCACGAAGGCCTCGACCGGCATGCCGGGCAGCAGCTTGAGATCGCCCAGCTCTTTCACGGCCTCAGGCGGCAAAGCGATACGGATGGTGTAATAGCTGGCGCCGGTGCGCTGGTCGGTCGAGGTGTCGGCCGACACACGCGTCACCTCGCCGTCGATCTCCGGCGTGGTGCGTGCATCGAAAGCCGAGAAGCGCAACACCGCGGTCTGCCCGACCTTGACCTGGGCGATGTCCTGCGGCTGCACCTTGGCCTCGACTTGCAGTTTGGCGGCGTCCGGCACGATGTACATGATCGGATCGCCGGCGGTGATGACGCCGCCGACGGTGTGCACCGCCGACTGGAAGATGTAGCCGGTCTGCGGCGCGCGAATATCGGTACGGCGCAACTGATCCTCGGCCGTGATCTTGCGCTCGACGAACTCGCCGATCTTGCTGTCGGTTTCGCGCAGCTCTTTGGCGACATCGCTCGACAGATTCTGGTCGATCTGGATGATCTGCAGCCGGATCTCGGCGATCTTGCCCTTCGATTGCGCCGCTGTTGCCACCAGTTGCGCGCGCTCGCCGCCGAGGCGGGTCGTTTCACGCTCGAGCTGGGTCAGCCGCGTCAGCTGCACGAGGTTGCGCTTGTAGAGATCGCGAACGCCTTCGAGTTCGCGGCCGATCAGCGCAATCTCCTGCGCCTTGGCGGCCTGTTGTGCCTCGATGCCGGCGATCTCCTCTTCAAGTTGGCTGACCCGCTGGGTCAACTGCGCCTTCTGCCCGAGGCGTTCGGTGCGGCGCAGATCGAACAGTTTCTGCTCGCTCGTCAGCGTATCGACGACGTCGGGCTCGCCGGCCCGCTTCACAAGATCGGCTGGAAACGCAATACGCTCGGCGCCGTCGCGCTCGGCCTCGAGTCGCGCCTTGCGCGCCAGCGCCTGATCGAGGCCCTTGGTGACGATCGCGAGATTGGCTCGCATCACGGTTTCATCGAGCCGCACCAGGACGTCGCCGGATTTGACATAGTCCCCATCGCGCACCCGCAATTCGCCGACGATGCCGCCGGTCGGATGCTGCACCTTCTGCACATTCTGGTCGACGACGATCGAGCCTTGCGCAATCAGCGCGCCGGCGAGCTTCACGGTCGCCGCCCAGCCGCCGACGCCGCCGCCGAGGAACAGGACGATCATCAGACCGACGATGAGGTGCCGCCGGATCGAGGCCTGCGCGCGTGACGGCCGGGCGGTGTCGGTGCTCATGCGCTCGCGCCTCCGCTCTTGTCGGCCCGAATGCCGATCGGCGTCGCCGTCGCCGCGCCCTGCGGCCGTTGCAGCACCTTGGACAACACCTCGTCCTTCGGACCGCAGGCCTGCATGCGACCCTGGTTCATGAAAAGGATCTGATCGACGCCGGCGATGGCACTCGGCCGGTGCGCGATCACGATGACGATGCCCTTGCGTTCGCGGATGCCGAGAATGGCGCGGGTAAGGGCGGCGTCACCGTCGGAGTCGAGATGCGAATTCGGCTCGTCGAGCACGACAAGAAACGGATCGCGGTACACCGCGCGGGCGAGCGCGACGCGTTGCGCCTGGCCGGCCGACAGGGCCGAGCCGTGATCGCCGACCCGCGTCTCGTAGCCTTGCGGCAGTCCGACGATCATGTCGTGGACGCCGACCGCTTTGGCGGCAGCAATCACGGCTTCGGCTTCCGGGTTCGGCTCGAAGCGCGCGATGTTGTCGGCCACGGTGCCGGCGAGCAGTTCGACGTCCTGCGGCAGATAACCGATGTGCCGGCCGAGAACGTCCGGCGACCACTGGTCGAGCGCGGCGCCGTCCAGCCGCACCTTGCCGCGCGCCGGCTGCCAGACGCCCACCAGCATGCGCGCCAGCGACGACTTGCCGGAGCCGCTTTGGCCTATGATGCCGAGCCCCTGCCCGGCCTCAAGCTTGAAGCCTACATCCTGCACCAGCACCTTCGACGTCCCGGGCGCCACAACGCTGATGCCTTCGACAGTCAGGCGATGCGCGGGCACCGGCAATTCCATCGGCTGCGGCAGCGCCGGCATGGCTTCGAGCAGTTTGCTCAGCCGCTTCCAGCTCTGTCGCGAGGCGACAAAGCCTTTCCAGTTGGCGATGGCGAGATCGACCGGCGACAAAGCCCGCGCGCTCAGGATCGAACTGGCGATGATGATGCCGGCGGTCGCCTGCTGGTTGATGACGAGGTAGGCGCCGACCGCCAGCACCACCGACTGCAGCAGCATGCGCAGCACCTTGGACGCCGCGCCGAGGCCGCCGCCGATGTCGCTTGAGCGCTGCTGGCTGCTCATGTACTTGCCATTGGCTTCTGCCCAGCGCGCCGCGATGCGCGGCATCATGCCCATGGATACCAGCACCTCGGCATTGCGCCGGCTCGATTCGGCGAGGCTGTTGCGCAGCATCGCGGCCTCGGCCGCCGCCGTCGCCGGCGTCTTGGTCAGCAATTCAGTGGCGAGCGTGAGCGCAACGAGGACGATGGCGCCGGCCAACGCGGTGAAGCCGATCAGCGGATGAAAGGCAAAGCAGATCGCGAGATACAGCGGGATCCACGGCAGGTCGAAAAGCGCCACCGGCCCGAGGCCCGAGAGATAAGAGCGGATGGTGTCGAGGTCACGCAGCGGCTGGGCGCCGTCGCCCCGATTGCCGATGCGTAGCGGCAGCCGCACCAGAGTGTCGTAGACGCGGCCGCTGAGCGCTTCATCGAGGGCGCCGCCGACGCGGGCGAGAATACGGCCCCGGATGGCGTCGAGCACGCCGAGCGCGGCGAACAGGAAGACGACGAGGATCAGCAGGCCCACGAGCGTCGGCAGGCTGCGGCTCGGCAGCACACGGTCATAGACCTCGAGCATGAACATCGAACCGGTGAGCATGAGAATGTTGCTCATGCCGGAAACGAGGCCGGTGCCGATGAACGCGCCGCGGCAGGCGGCAAGCGCGGCCGATAGCTCGGTGCGCGCGGGCGCGTGTCGTTGGGCGGACGGGCTGGTCAGCATGACTTCCGGGTCGGCCTCCCTCTCACCGGGCTGCCCTGATCACACATCATGCCACGGAAACGACAAAATGTCCGCACTGAAAATCGATGAAAAGTTAATCTTGCCAATGGTTTGGCGGCCCGCATGCGACGGACGATCAGACGATCTGATTGATGTGGATGTCGGCGGTCGTCAGCGTCGCGGCGCTCACCCCGTGCAGCGTGACCGTGTCAGCACCAAGGGTGATAACGGCCTCACCTGAAACCGTCGTGACGGCATCGATGACCGCCTGAGCGGTGGCAAACATATCGCTATCGAACTGGAGGATATCGGTACCGTGAACGAAATCCATCACGGTGTCGTTGCCGAACCCTGCATGGAATACGAAAGTGTCGGCCCCGGTGCCCCCGGTCAGCGTGTCATTGCCCGCACCGCCGCTAATCGTATCGTTACCGGCCCCACCGGTAATAGTGTCATTGCCACCCAGGTTGGTGCCATCAACGATGATGTGGTTGGCGCCGGTCAGGCCGGACGCGTTGATCGTCACGCCGTTGCTCATCGTCACAGAAGCATTAACCGCCATATCATCCGTCGTGCCATCGCCGTTGGCATCCGCAGTAGAGACCTGCGCGTTAGTGACGGTCAGATTGAAGCCTGCGCTATTCGCATTGAACGTCACCTGGTCGATGTGGCTGATCGTGGCGGTCGCCAAGTTGAAAGTACCCGCCGCATCGAAGCGCAGTGTGTCGAGCGTGCCGGATTCGAGCGTCCCATCGATCGTATCGCCGCTGAGCTGACCTGCATTGCTGTATTTGAAAATATCCGCCCCGTACCCGCCGGTCAGGACGTCCGCACCGAGTCCGGCGAAAATTACGTCGTTGCCTGCACCACCATCGATGATGTCCGCGCCGCCATTGCCATTAAGGATGTCGTCGCCACCCAGGTTGGTGCCAATGACGTGAATGAAATTGCTGTTCATGCCGCTGGTGTTGATTGTCACGCCGTGCGTCATCGCCACCGCCGAGTCGAACAAAATATCACCGTAGCCGCCAGGGTTGCCGTCACCGTTGGCGTCAGCAGTCGCAACCACACTGGGGTTCACCGACACGATGAAGCCAGCGGCGTCCTGATTGAACAGGATCTTGTCGATATTGGTGATTGTCGAGAAGGTGGTCAGATTATAGGTGCCAGATGCATCGAGCCGCAGCGTATCGATCGTGCCGGATTCCGCCGAGCCGTTGATGGTTTCGCCGGCCGCGAGGTCGCTGACCGCGCTGACGACAAAGGTGTCCGCGCCCAGACCGCCGGTCACGTTATCGGCGCCGGCCCCGCCGATGATGATATCGGCGCCATTGCCGCCATTGATCGTATCGATACCCGAGCCGCCGATCAGCGTGTCGGCATTGGCGCTGCCGGTGATCGTGAATGCTTCGGACTGGCCGTGCAGGTCGATGCTGGCGCTCGCGCCAGCGCCCGCGGCTGAAATGGCTTCGACCCCGACAATGGAGGCATTCGTCGCGCCGAGGGTGTTGAGATCGGCAGAGGTTGATTTCAGATTGATCGTATCGCCGCTGCCGGCGCCCAAATCGATCTTGCCGCTGCCGATGAGGATGTTGTCGAGCTGCAATCCGGTCAGGGTGATCGTATCGGTGCCGCCGGTGCCGGTAAGATTGCCGGTATCGACATGGGCAACCGTCGGCGTGCCGCTTGCGGAGATATCGGTGCCATCGGCCGTCACGTTGAGCACATTGACGCCGCCACCGAGATCGATCGAACTGGAAGCCGCCCACGCACTCGCAGAGAGACTCAGCATGTCGTCGACGGCCGCGACCGTGACGTCGACGGTGACCGGGTCGCTGGCGTGATTGGCCGTTTGACCGTCGTCGACCGTGAAGCTGATCGTCCGGGTGGCGGTCGAAAGCGCGTCCGCGTTCGAATAAGTCACGGACGCAAGCGCGGCCTGATACTGAGCCAGCGTCGCGAGGCCCGTCAGCGTCAGCAGGCCGGTTGCCGAATTATAGTTGCCGGTAATGCCGTTCTGATTGACGAAGCCGAGAACGTCTTCGCTCGGGGCGAAATTGCCGGTGATCTGCACTTTTGCGCCGATCAATTGCCCGCTGTCGACATCCGCGACCGTGATCGCCGAGGCGATCGCGGCGGCGCTTTGACCTTCCCCATAGCTCAGCGCCGCACTGTGGGCGTCGAGCATCGGCGCGTCGTTGACCGGCGTCACATGCACGGTCACCGTAGCCGCATTGCTGTTGGCCGATCCATCCGACACGACGACCGCAATGGTGCGGTCGGCGCCACCCGGGTTGTCACCCGTATTGGAGAAATGAACCTGCGCCAGCGCCATTTGGTAGTCCGCCAGCGCGGCCTCGCCGCTCAAAGTCAGCACGCCGGTTTGCGCATCGTAGCTCGATGCGACAATGCCCGCCGGCAATTGGCCACATACTGACAGCAGGTCGCCGGCCTGTGCGTTGGTCAGCGTGATCGTCGCCGACTGCAGCATCGTGTCGTCGACATCGTCGATCAACGCTCCGTCTGGGACGATCGAAACGGGCGAATTGCCCTCAACGTAGGCTGCGCTGCCCGAACTTCCCGAAGTTCCCAAATAACCGATCTTGACGTTGTCGATGTAGAACCAATCGCCGTCGTCAACGCCGTCATCGACCGAGAAACGGATAGTCGTCGTCGGCGAGATGTAGCTGGAAATATCGACGCTGAAGTGCTGATAGCTGCCATCGACGAAGGCGCCGTATCCGCTGGCTCCGATCTGACCGATCTGGGTGAAGTTAACCCCGTCGGTCGAGACCCAGACCTTGACGACGTCGTCACTATCGCCCGTGCTGATCTGACGGCGATAGTCGAATGTCAGCGTCGCACTGCTCGCACCGCTGAGATCGGCGGTGCGCTGGATGGTGTCGGCCGCGCCCGACTCGTTGTCGTCATCGCTGAGAAATAGGCGGAATCCTGTATCGCTGACGTACGGATCGGCTGCGATCTTGATTTCGCCCGTCGTCGGGCTGGGCGCATAGTCGCCGTTCTCGTTCTCGATCCAGTCAGTGATCCAATGCGCCGTGCCTGAATTGAGATCATAGGCCTGCGAGTCGAACTGATCGGCAACATTGCCGCCAAGCGTGAGCACGGGCGCACCGTTCACGGGCGACACTTCGACGGTCACAGAGACCACATTGCTCGCCGAATGCTGGGCCGAGCCGTCGTTGACCTGAAACGCGATGGTGCGCGGGGCGTCCGACGGGTCATCGCTGGTGTTCGCGTAGGTTACCGAGCGCAGCACCGCCTGGTAGTCGGCCAGGGTCGCAACGCCCGACAGCGTCAGAATGCCGGTTTGCGCATCGTAGCTGCCGGTGATGCCGCCATGCGAGGTGAAACTCAGCACGTCTTCGCCACTGGCGAAGTTGGCGGCGATCTTCACCGTGGCGCCGGTCAGCGTCGTGCTATCGACGTCAGACAAGCTGAGCGAGGCATTCACGACGGTGGCAGCGTCGTTCTCGGTATAGCTAATCGGCGTGCTTGGCACGCCGCCGATCACAGGTGCGTCGTTGACCGCCGCCACCGCGATCGGCACCGACGTCGTGACGGCAGGCGAATTGCCGTCGTCTGTCGTGATCGTCAGCGACGCAGCACCGTTGAAGTCGGCCGGCGGCGTGAACATCATGCCGTGGAGCGCGGCATTGATCGCCGCCTGCGTGCCGCTGAACGTCAAGGTCGCGCCGCTGGCGCCATTGCCGGAAGCAAACGTCAGGCCGGCGATGCCGGCGAGACTGACAACGCCGTGCGTCACGCTCACCGTGACGGTGAGGACCTGCGTATCGGCATCGTGCACCGAGATTGCCTTGCTGCCGCTGAACGAGAGCGTTTGATCTTCGCTCAGCGCAGCCGCCAGCGGCGCGAATGTCACCGGCGGAAGGTTCGCGTGCAGCAGGTCGATCACGGTGCCCGGCATCACGGGACCGTCGGGGTTCTCCGGCGGCAGATGGATGGTCGCCTGGTCGAATGGCCTGTTCTCGTCAGGCGGCGGATCGCCGCCATTGGCGTTGGCGGGGTTCTTATTCAGATCGATCAGGATTTGGGTGTGCGGGCCATTTTGCGGCGACTGCGGGTTCGGGCCGTTCGGATTCTGCTGCTGGAAGAACTGCTGCAACAGCTGATCGCCGACCGCCTTGATGCTGACGATCTGCTGCAACGCCTGCAGTTCGAGCGCAAGCTGCGCCGGGGACTTCTGGATCTCCTCGGCAACGACCTGCAACGGCCCGACGGGGCGCACGATGATCATCGGACCGTCCTGCACGACGTTGGCGATGATCTGGCCTTGCTCGTTGATGATGACGGCGCCCGTCGCGCTTTGCGAAACGTAGAAGTGCACCGTGCCGTCATTGGCGGTGGTGACGCCGCCCACCGTGCCGCGAATGCCCATGGTCGCGACCGGCGTACCGATGCGCATGTTGCCGCTGTGCGCGACCTCGCCCGAGATGAAAGTCAGCGAGCCCTGCACCAGATTGAGCAATTGCGAGTTGCCAGCGCCGTTCGGCGAATAGACGAATTCGCTGACGACGATCCGGGTGTTGGCGGTCAGGTTGAGCGTGCTGCCGTCGTTGAAAGTCACGGCCATCGTACCGGCCTGCGTCTGCAGCACGTCGGCACGCAGAACCGGGTCGCCGGGCTTCAAAGTCACCGCAACGCCATTGCGGATGATGCTGGCGTCGCCGCTTGCAGTGACGACGCGGCCGACGGCATCGGAAGCGGCCGGCGCCGGCGTGCCTGCCTGGGCATATTGGTTGGGCGCCAGCGCGCCGCTCATCGCCTCGACGAGGTCGCCGGTCAATTTGGCGCCATCACGCGACATCAACGTCGCGCGCTCATCGGACGCGAAATAGTCGCGGACGAAGGCCGAGCCGCCGTCGTGGCCGCGCAGGATCAGGTCGTGGCCGGCGCGAAT
Organism: Pseudolabrys sp.; assembly: GCA_026125895.1. Lineage (GTDB taxonomy): Bacteria > Pseudomonadota > Alphaproteobacteria > Rhizobiales > Xanthobacteraceae > Pseudolabrys. The sequence goes on from JAHCKG010000010.1 coordinate 107,153, forward strand.
GAAGTCGGCGTTAAACAACAGATGCGCGTCGGGAATGGTGGCTGTCGCGCCGCCGGCGCCGCTCTGAATATCGACGATGCTCGACGCGGTCCGCTCGCCGTGGCCGGCGAACGAGAAGGTCTCCACGTCAAGATCGCTGGCGTCTCGAAGCATGCCTCAGCGCATCCTCGGGTCGCGGTACGGAGTATCGCCTGGCCTTCCCCGCAAAGGCCAAGGTTAATAAAGGCTTATAGTATAGTTGGATGACTTTTACCGTCTGGCTGACGGAAAAAACAGTGTTTAATATGAATCAGGCCTAGAATTGGCCTAGCTCTGTCAATTGCCTAATGGTTTGGCAGGCTGGGGTCTTATCGGGTTGGTGCGTGCCAGCCCGGGCCAACAGGCGAGCCTAGTCTTCATGTCTCAGGATAAGCCCTTGGCTTTCTTCCCGCCCCTGGGCCATCTCCGGGGAGATCCACTGAATTCCGCTAAATATGCCGTGCTGGCCATCGGGCTCGCCGCCATGGCGGCGCTGACCGTGCCCGGCGCCCGGGCTGCCTGGCTGGAGGCGGCGCTGTGGGCCTGCCTCGCTTTTTTCGCCGTCGAAATCATCCTCCGGACCTGGCAGAGCCGGCTTTCCGGGCAACAGCCGGCTTATCCCGGCTCGGCGGCCTTCTGGTTCGACCTGATCGGCGTCATCCCGGTACCACTCGCCCTTGCCGCCGGCGTGCCGCCGGAGAAGGCCTGGCTGCTGGCCTCGTTGTGGATTCTCAAGCTCGCCGCCGCCGTGCCCGGGCTGTCGCTGCTCGGCCGCATCATCCGTCTGGAAGCCCGGCCGCTGGCCAGCGTCTTCGTCATCTTCCTCATCGTCCTGCTGCTCGCCGGCGTCGCCCTGCACCTGGCCGAGGGCCCGAGCCAGCCGGACAAGTTCGGCACCCTGCCGCTGGCGCTGTGGTGGGCGGTCACCACCCTGAGCACGACCGGCTACGGCGACGCCGTACCGGAAACCTTCCTCGGCCGCTCGATCGCCGGCTTCGTCATGATCTGCGGCCTTGGCGTCTTCGGCTTGTGGACCGGCATTCTCGCCACGGGCTTTGCCAACGAACACCGCCGGCGTGAATTCATCCGCAACTGGGATTTGGTGACCCGCGTGCCGTTCCTGCGCTCGCTCGATGCCGCCGGCGTCATCGAACTGACGCGCATGCTGCGCCGGCAGGACCTCGCCGAACGCAGCGTCGTCGTGCGCCGCGGCCGCGCCGGCGATTGCATGTTCTTCATTGCTTCCGGTGAAGTTGAAGTCCAGCTCGAGCCCGAGCCGATCCGGCTCGGCGCCGGCTCGTTCTTCGGCGAGTTCGCACTGCTGGACGGCAGCCCGCGCACCGCGACCGTGGTAACGACACGGCCGACCACATTGCTCATCCTCGACGTCACCGACTTCCGCGCCTTTACCGCGCAGCATCCGGACCTCGCCCGGGAGCTGGAAGCGGAAGCGGCACGGCGACGGCATCCTGTCAAGGATGCGGGTCACACCATCAACGGCACAAACGCCGCACAATAGACTGTGAACAGATCCGCCTCGCGCCGCGCCGGCATTCCACCTAGGGTGCGGCGCGAATTAGGATGCGGTTCCGGCAGAAGCAGAAGGGCGGCGATATTCATGCGGGTGCGGTTCTGGGGAGTGCGGGGCAGCATCGCCTGTCCCGGTGCCGACACCATCCGCTACGGCGGCAACACGCCGTGCATCGAGGTTCACTGCGGCGACCATCTGCTGATCTTCGACGCCGGCACCGGCTTGCGGCCGCTCGGCAACACGCTGATGAAGAACGCCGGCCGCCGCGAGGTCGAGATCTTCCTCACCCATTGCCATCTCGATCACGTCACCGGCCTTCCCTTCTTCGCGCCGTTTTTCGTCGAGGGCTACAAGATCGGCGTCTGGGCCGGCAACTTGCTGCCGGCGGCGAGCGTCGAGCAGGTGATGCGCAAGATCATGAGCTCGCCGCTGTTTCCGGTCGAGGTCGAGATTTTCCGCGCCGACATCAAGTTCCATGACTTCGTGTCGGGCGACGTGCTCAATCCTTATCCCGGCGTGACCTTGCGCACCGCGCCGCTCGATCACCCGGACGGCGCCAGCGGCTACCGGCTCGAATATAACGGCAAGGTTTTCGCGCTGATCAGCGACACGTCGGGCTTTCCCGGCAAGCACGACCGCGAGCTCGTTTCGCTGGCGCGCAACGCCGATCTGATCATTTATGACGCCACCTTCACCGAGGAAGAGATCAAGACCCGCGAGACTTGGGGCCACTCCACTTGGGCCCGCGGCGTCAAGCTCGCCAACGAAGCCAATGTGAAACAGCTCTGCCTGTTCCATCACGACCCGTCGCATGACGACGACTTCATGGACTCGCTCGCCGCCGATGCCGCCGATGCGCGGCCCGGCACCATCACCGCGCGCGAAGGTCAGATCATCGACCTGTGAGTCGCCGGCCTCCGCGCAGGCGCCGCGCGGCAAAGCATCTGGCCTCCGCAAAGGCACGGCGATACTATCACATCAGAACGCCGGAGCTGGGCCGGCCATGACATCTGATTGACGGGGTTGAGGGGCATTCTCGATGCACGACGCGCACGACACTCTTTTCGGTGTGGACATGCACACCATCGTTCTCGCTATCGGATTTATCGGCGGTGTCCTGTACATCGCCAGCCATTACATGAAGACCATGGTGCCGCTGCGCGTCTGCGAAATCATCAGCAACGCGCTGTTCGTCGGCTACGGATTCCTCTACCCGTCCTACCCGACGCTGTTCCTGTACGGCATCCTCATTCCGCTCAACGCCTATCGCCTCTATGAAATGATCGAGCTGATCCACAAGGTGCGCCACGCCGCGCAGGGCGATCTGTCGATGGGCTGGCTCAAGCCGTACATGAGCAAGCGGCACTACAAAAAGGGCGACCTGCTGTTCAAGAAGGGCGATCACGCCGCCGAAATGTTCTACATCGTCCACGGCAAGTGCCGCGTCGTCGAGATCAATGTCGAACTGCCGGAGGGCCGGCTGGTCGGCGAACTCGGCTTCCTGACGCCCGAGCATGCCCGCACCGGAACGGTCGAATGCGTCGAGGACACCGAGATGATGGTGATCACCTACGACAAGCTCAGCGAACTGTATTTCCAGAACCCGACCTTCGGCTTCTATTTCCTGCGGCTCACCAGCGAACGCCTGCTGCAAAACATGCGGCGCCTGGAGCAGGAACTGGAAAGCCGGCCGAAGGCGGCGACGGCGTGACCGCGCGCGGGTGGGCGCCGTCCACTCGCCGGGCGTTTCCGTTTTCTTAATGCTGAATCATTCGTTTCAAGAAGATCGCGCGACACCGCGGCGATGATTCAAATTTTACATAATGTCCCGCAGGCGCATTGACCTTGCCGGGTAAAGTTCCCTCGCGACGCCGGGACGTTTAACGGGCCCGCAGAGACTCCTCTCTTATCGATAGCCCCGTGAGCACGAGGCCGGCAACCAAGTCCGGCCCGCCGCTCCGACGGGGACGTGTCGATGAGCATGCGATTGCCGTGGCCGGCGTGGTTACTCCTCGCCGCCGTTTTCAGCGTCATTATGGCTGCCGCCTGGCATTCCAGCGCGCGCGCGGCGCCGGTCCGCGTCGCCCTGGCCCCGGTCGACGCCGCGCTCGAAGTCATCCCCGCGCCAGCGCCGGCGCCGTTCGGCCTGACGCAGCCGGCTCTCGCCGCCGCCCCGGCTCAGGTCATGACAACGAAATGGCAGGCGATGCAAGCCGTCATCGCCATCGAGAGTCGCGCCATCGCGGCGTGCCGTGAAACGCCGGCGTTGTGCTCGCCGGCGGCGGCACGCTTTACCGCCATCCTCGATGCCGCTCGCGCCGAGACCGGCCGCGCCCGCATCGGCGCTATCAACCGCGCCATCAATCTCGCCATCCGCCCGCAGCGCGACAGCGCGCAGTTCGGCGCGACCGACATCTGGCAGTCGCCTTTGATGACCTTCGCCAACGGCGCCGGCGATTGCGAGGACTATGCCATCGCCAAATACGCCGCGCTGCGCGAGGCCGGCGTGAGCGCCGACGATCTCAAGCTCGTCATCGTTCATGATGCGCGCCTGGGTGAAGATCATGCCGTCACCGCCGCGCGTAGCGATGGCGAATGGCTCATCCTCGACAATCGCAAGATGCTTCTTCTCGCCGACAGCCAGATGCCTGACCTGAAGCCGCTGATCGCGCTCGGCGAAGAGGCGCCGCACCCCCAACTCATCCGCGACGCAGGCCTTGCCACGCAGTTCATGGCAACCGCGATTGGCTGATCGCGGCGCTCAGCGGCGCCACGGCTCCATGAAGGGCGGATATTGCGGAAAGGCGAGCGCCGAGGCACGGCGGAAGCCGTGCGCGCCCTTGGCGTAATCGCAATCCTTGCAAACCCGCCAGCGGCGCGTGATCACGCCCGGCTGGGAATCGTAGACCGTGATCATGTCGGAGCCGCAATAGGCCTCGCCGCCGCCGGACCAGGAACCGCCAAGGTCGGCCGCCTGCGCCGCGCTGGCGGCGCTCAGGATCACGGCAGCAATGAGGAACCTTCGACCGGACATCCGTCCAGCGTAACGGCCCAGGGCAAACAACCGGTTAAGCCGCCGAGGCGGCGCCAGTCCGAAGCTTCGTCGGACCGCGCCGCCCCTTCAGGGTCAGCCCTCACAGCGTCGCCGCGATCTCCTCGACCGCGCCCTTGGCGGCCGCGACGATGATGTCGGCTTCCTCGCGCGTCAGGCAGAGCGGCGGCGCGAAGCCCATGATGTCGCCCTGCGGCATGGCGCGGGCGATGACGCCACGTTGCAGCAGCGCCGCGACGATGCGCGGGCCGACCTTGTCCTTCGCATCGAAGAACACCCGGTCGTTCCGGTCACGCACGAATTCGACGGCGGCGAGCAGGCCCTCGCCGCGCACGTCGCCGACGATCGGATTCTTGTCGAAAGCGTCGGCCAGCGCCTTGCGGAAGTAGCCGCCGACCTCGCCCGCGTTTTTAACGAGGTCGAGTTCGTCGATCAGCCCCAGATTGGCGACGCCGGCGGCGGCGCAAAGCGGATGCGACGAATAGGTCCAGCCGTGGCCGATGGCGCCGAATTCGTCGGAGCCCTTCTCCAGGATGCGCCACACCTTTTCCGAGACGATGACGCCGGACAGCGGCGCATAGGCCGAGGTGAGACCCTTGGCGATGGTGATGAGGTCAGGCTCGATGCCGTAGTGATCGGAGCCGAACATGGAGCCGAGGCGGCCGAAGCCGGTGATCACTTCGTCGGCGATCAGCAGGATGTCGTACTTCCGCAGCACCGCCTGGATCTTCGGCCAGTAGCCGGCCGGCGGCGGCACGATGCCGCCGGTGCCGAGCACCGGCTCGCCGATGAAGGCGGCGATGGTGTCCGGCCCTTCGGCGAGAACCATCTCCTCGAGCTTGTCGGCGCAGAACTGCGAGAACTGCTCCTCAGTCTGCGAGCGGTCGGCGCGGCGGAAGTAATACGGCGCTTCGGTGTGCAGCACCGGCGCCTTCGGCAGATCGAACAGGTCGTGGAAGGCAGCGAGGCCGGTCAGGCTGCCGGTCATGACCCCGGACCCGTGGTAGCCGCGCCAGCGCGAGATGATCTTCTTCTTCTGCGGGCGCCCCAGCACGTTGTTGACGTACCAGACCAGCTTGATGTTGGTTTCATTGGCGTCGGAGCCGGACAGGCCGAAGAAGACGCGGCTCATTCCCTTAGGCGCGCGGTCGATGATCATCTTGGCGAGGCGGATCGACGGCTCGCTGCCATGGCCGACATAGGCGTGATAGTACGGCAGTTGCGCCGCCTGCGCCGCGATGGCGTCCGTGATCTCGCGGCGGCCATAGCCGACATTGACGCAATACAGGCCAGCGAAGGCATCGAGGCTGCGCTTGCCGTCGCGATCGACGATGTGAACGCCCTCACCGCCGGCGATGATGCGGTTCGGCGTCTCGCCGCGCGCGTGCTGGGCCATATGCGTGGACGGGTGGAAGAAGTGGTCGCGGTCCCACGCCGTCAGTTCATTGCCGGAGGCCTGCGGGGTCTTGTTCAGCATCGGAGCGGATCCTTTCAACGCTAGCGAAAATCAGTTGAGATCGAGGCAGACGCATTTGAGATCGGTGAAAGCCTCGAGGCCGTGGCGCGAGCCTTCGCGGCCGAGGCCGGACTGCTTCATGCCGCCGAACGGCGTCGGCGCGCCGGTCATCTTGACGCGGTTGACCGCGACCATGCCGTAGTCCAGCGCGCGGCTCAGGCGTAGTGCGCGGCCGCTGTCCCTGGTCACGACATAGGCGATCAGGCCGTATTCGGTATCGTTGGCGCGCCGCACGACTTCGTCTTCGGTGTCGAACACCGTGACGGCGGCGACCGGCGCGAAGCTCTCCTCGTGCATGATCGCGGCGTCGTCGGGCACGTCGGCGAGCAGCGTCGGCATCACGAACAGCGGACCGGGCGCGGCGTCGGCGCCGGCGAGGCGGCGTGCGCCCTTGCGCAGCGCGTTGTCGATCTGCGCCTTTGCCTTGGCGACGGCGCGTTCATGCATCAGCGGGCCGATCGCCGTGTCGGGATCAAGGCCCGGCCCGACCGTGAGCGCGGCGATGCGCGCGGCATAGCGTCGGCAGAACTCGGGATAGAGCGCGCGCTGGACATAGATGCGGTTGGCGGCAAGGCAATCCTGCCCCGATGTGGCGAACTTGGCGTCCATGGCGATGCTGACAGCGCGCTCGATGTCCGCGTCCTCGAATACGATCAGCGGCGCATGGCCGCCGAGCTCCATCACCAGGCGTTTTACGGTGGCGCCGCTGCGCGTCGCGATCTGGCGGCCGATCTCGGTCGAGCCGGTGAAGCTGACGATGCGCACGCGCGGATCGCTACACAGCACTTCGGCGATCGGCGGCGCTTCGCCAGTGACGACGTTGAACACGCCGGCCGGCAGCCCGGCGCGCGCCGCGAGTTCAGCCAGCGCCAGCGCCGACAGCGGCGTGTAGGACGAGGGATGCGCGACCACGGTGCAGCCGGCGGCGAGCGCGGCGGCGGCCTTGCGCGTCAGCATCGCGGCCGGGAAATTCCAGGGCGTCAGCAGCGCCGCGACGCCGAGCGGCTCGCGCACCGTCAGCATCTGCGCACCGCCGAGATGACTCGCCGTCGTCTCGGCGCCGAGGCGTTTGCCCTCTTCGGCGAACCACTCGACGAAGGAAGCGGCGTAGTCGATCTCGCCGCGCGCTTCGTCGAGCGGCTTGCCCTGCTCCAGCGTCATGATCAGCGCCAGATCCTCACGGGCCTCGACGATGAGGCCGTACCAGGCCTTGAGACGGGCGGCGCGCTCCTGCGGCAGCAGCGCCTTCCAGGCCGGAAATGCGCGGGCGGCGGCGGCGATCGCGGCGCGCGTCTCCGCGGCGCCGAGTGAGGCGACCCGCGCCAGATCGAGCCCGGTCGCCGGATCGCGCACCGTGAAGTCGGCGGCCGAGGGCGCGGCGGTCCAGCGGCCGTCGATGAAGCCTAGATCGCGCAGCAGGCGCGGATCGGCGAGACGGCCGAGCGCCGGATGCGCGCGTTCGTGCCGCGCCAGGCGGTCCGTGTGGGCAAGAGAATGCGCCTGCGCGAGCGATGTCATGGCCGATATCCCGAATTGAAGAATTTCGGGTGCACTATGAGGGACATCCGCCTGAGAACCTGTCTGTTCTCGGGCGGCTCCGCCGAATGTTTATCGTTTCTGCGACGGCGAAACCGAGAGATTGTCGGTGGCGCTCAGCCGAGCACTGATGCGAGGAACTCGCGCGTGCGCGGCTGCTCGGGCGACGAGAAAATCCGCTCCGGCTCGCCCTGCTCGACGATCTGGCCCTTGTCGAAGAAGCAGACGCGGTCGGAGACTTCGCGGGCAAAGCGCATCTCGTGCGTCACCAGCAGCATGGTCAGGTCGTGCTCGTGCGCCAGATCGCGGATGACGCCGAGCACTTCGCCGACGAGCTGCGGATCGAGCGCCGACGTCGGCTCGTCGAACAGCAGAACGCGCGGCCGCATCGCCAGCGCCCGCGCGATGGCGACGCGCTGCTGCTGGCCGCCGGAGAGCTGCGAGGGGTAGTGATCCTTCTTGTCGGCGAGCCCCACCATCTTCAGGAGATCGACGCCGCGGCACTCCGCCTCGGTCCGCGCCAGGCCGAGGACGCGCACCGGCGCCTCGATCACATTGCGCAGCACGGTCATGTGCGGGAACAGGTTGAAGCTCTGGAACACCATGCCGACATGCGTGCGTATCTGGCGCAGATGTTTCTCGCGCGCCTTGAACGGCCCGTGGCCGCCCTCCTCGTGATAGGGCATGCCGGCGAGCGTCAGCGTGCCTTCCTGGAACGGCTCCAGCGTCATGAGAATGCGCAGCACGGTCGATTTGCCCGAGCCGGACGGTCCGATCAGCGTCACCTTCTCGCCCTGCTGCACCTCAAAATCGAAGTTCCGCAGCACGGTGAGCGCGCCGAACCGTTTGGTCACGTTGCTGAAGCGAATGATCGGGTTCATCGCAATGCAATCCCTCTCTTCGGCAGAACACGCTCGATGACATGGATCAGCGCCGAGCAGCCAATCGTCAGGATGAGGAAGATCAGGCCGACCAGCGACAGCGGCACCAGATATTCGAACGTGCGGTCGCCGATCAGGTTGGCGAGGTTGAGCATATCGACAACCGTGATCACCGACAGCACCGGTGTGTCCTTCAGCATCGACACCAGGTAGTTGCCGAGCGCCGGCACAATGCGCGGGATCGCCTGCGGGATGACGACGTCGCGGTAGGTCCGCGCGCGCGACAGGTTGAGCGCGGTGGCGGCTTCCCACTGGCCGCGGCCGATGGCGTCGAGCCCGGCGCGGAAGACCTCCGAGGTGTAGGCGGAATACTGCAAGCCCAGCGCCAGCGCCCCGGTCAGGAAGGCTGGAAGCACGATGCCGAAATCGGGCAGCACGTAGAACAGGAAGAACAACTGGATCAGCAGCGGCGTGTCGCGCAGGAATTCGACGATCAGGCCGACCGGCCAGGTGATCAGCCGGCTGTTGGCACGGCGCAGAAGCGCAAAGAGAAGGCCCACCACCATGGCGATGGCGAAGCCGCACACCGTCGCCTCGAGCGTGACGATGAGGCCGATGCCGAGGATCGGCAGGATGGAGATGGCATAGGCCAGCGGGCTCGAAGTGTCCCAGGCGAAGCCGTACATCATGACGCCGCTCCTTTCGGGAACGCGGCGCCGCGGCGCAGCTTCTTTTCCAGCCAACGCATCAAGGCCGCGATGACCAGCGCCATGGCAAAATAGAGGAGCAGGGTCAGCGTATAAATCGGCACGCTCTGCAGCGTGAGATTGCGCAGCGACTGCGCCTGAAAGCTGAGATCGGCGATGGAGATGAAGGACACCAGCGCGGTGTCTTTCAGATTCTGGATCGCCAGGTTGCCGAAGGACGGCATCATCTCGATGACGGCCTGCGGCAGCACGATGTGCATCAGCGTGTGGGCGCGGTTGAAGTTGAGCGCCTTGGCGGCCTCGCGCTGCTGCTCCGACACCGACACCAGCGCGCCGCGCACCACCTCCGCGCCATAGGCGCCGATGTTCAGGGCGAGGCCCACGATGCCGGTGGCAATCGGATCGAACGAGATGCCGACCAGCGGCAGCGCGTAATAGAGCCAGAACAATTGCACCAGCAGCGAGGTGCCGCGGAAGATCTCGATATAGATAAGTGCGATGGCCGACAGAAGCCGGCCGCCGGCAACCCGGGCGATGCCGGCCGCGAAGGCGAAGACGGCGCCGAGCAGCGTCGAGGCGATCGCGATAATCGCGGTCACCTCGGCGCCCTTGATCAGGTTCGGCAGAAGTTGCGTCCAGGTCATCGGCGCCCCTGTCGATCGACGAGGAAAACGGCGCCGGCGGGAATGGTTCCGCCGGCGCCGGTCGTTGGCTTATTTGCCCGCGCAGAGATCCTTCATGTTCTGCTTGCGCGCCGCCTCGACGCTCTCCTGGCTCAGGCCATGCGAGGTCAGGATCTTGGCGTATTCGTCGGTCTTCTTGAACTCGATCAGCGCCTTGTTGAAGGCATCGTAGAGTTCCTTGTCTTCGGGGCGGAAGTCGAAGCCGCCATAGCTGCGCACCGACTTGCCCTTGATCACCGGATCGCTGAAGGGCTTGGCCTGCTCGACACCCTTTTGCCCCTCCGCCAGCTTGGCGACGGTGAGCTCGGTCGCCGCATAAGCGTCGGCACGGCCGGTCTGGATGGTCGACGGCGCATCGGCATTGGCCTGAATCATGACCAACTGCGAATCCGGGATGCCGACGCCATGCGCGAAGTCGAGTTGGTCGGCGCCGCTGACGATCGCCATCTTCAGTGACTTGTCCTTCTTGATGTCCTCGAAGCTGTGCAGCTTCTTCGGATTGCCGGCCTTGACCAGGAAGCCCTCGCCATAGCTTGAGTTCGGCTCGGTGAAGGTCACCTGCTTGCAGCGGTCCGGCAGGATGTTCATCTCGGCGGCGACGAAGTCGTAGCGCTTGGCCTTGAGGCCGGGGATCAGCGAGCCGAACGGCGTCACCGTCCAGTCGATCTCCTTGACGCCGAGCTTGTTCAGCACCGCGATGGCTACCTCCGGACCGATACCCTTGGCCTTGCCGTCGGCATCCATATAGCCATAGGGCACTTCATTGGCGGTGGCGGCGCGGATGTAACCTTGCGACTGAATGTCCTTCAGCGTCGTGGCATTGGCGGTTCCGATACTCGCGATCGCAATGGCGAGGATGCTGCAAGCTCCGATCAAACGCATCGTCATGCTCCTTTGTTCAAAATACAGTCGCCCGTTGTTTCCCTCTTGGCGCCCCGGCCGGAACGAGCGCAGCTGCGGCCGGACGCCGTCGCTTCTAGGTTCCGACGGTCGCAATCACCGCCAGACAATCTCCGGTCTTGATCAGGCCGGGGAAATGACGCGCCGCGACGATGCCGTCGACGGCCGCGCGATATTCGAACGGCGCGCCGCCGGTGCGCTTGATCGGATTGATCAGCGCGACGACATCGCCCTTGCGCACCGGGTCGCCGAGATCCTTGAGCTGCTCGACCAGCCCGTCCTCGAAGGCAAAGCCGAAGCATTCGTCGGACGGCATATCGAGCCACTGCGTCGGCCGGCTTTCGATCTCGCCTTTGCAGATCCCGGCATGCCGCAACACATTGCGGACGCCGCGCTTGGCAATTGAGATGCTGCGCGCCGTGGCGGTGCCGCCGCCGGCAAGCTCGGTGGTCATGAACACCTTGCCCATGCTCTCGGCGACCGTATCGAGCATGCCGACCGGATCGATCTCGCGCATGCGCATCGAATAGGGCGCGCTGAAGGCGGCGACGGCGGCAAAGCAGGCGTCCTCCTGCTTCTTGTCGTCGAGCGCATGCGCCGCGGCATAAGGCAGGAACTCCAGCGTGCGGCCGCCGGAATGGAAATCAAGCACGATGTCGGCGCGCGGCAGGAGATAACGCGTGACGTAATCGGCGATCTTCTCGGTGAAGGTGCCGTCGGCGCGTCCGGGGAAACTGCGGTTGAGATTGCCGCGGTCGATCGGCGACGTGCGCGTGCCGACGGCGAGCGCCGGGTAGTTCAGCGCCGGAATGATGATGACGCGGCCACTGACGTCCTCGGCGCGCAGGTTGCGGGCCAGATCGTAGAGCGCGATCGGGCCTTCATATTCGTCGCCATGATTGCCGCCGATGAGCAGCGCGGTGGGCCCTTCACCGCGGCGGATGACCGCGATCGGGATCATCACCGAGCCCCAGGCGCTGTCGTCGCGGCTGTAGGGCAGCCGCAGGAAACCGTGCTGCACGCCGTCGGCGGCAAAATCGATGGTCGCCTTGATCGGCGATGGCGGCGTCGGCAGATCGGGCGTGGCTGGGATGGTCATGGTCATGCCTTGACGAACAACTGGCGCGGCACCTGCGCGAGACAATCGACGCCGGTGTCGGTGATGACGATGCTTTCGGTGATCTCGAGGCCCATCGTGTCGAGCCACAGCCCACTCATGAAATGGAATGTCATGCCGGGTTTGAGTTCGGTGCGGTCGCCGGGGCGCAGGCTCATGGTGCGTTCGCCCCAGTCCGGCGGATAACTCAGGCCGATGGCATAGCCGGTGCGGTTGTCCTTGATGAAGCCGTGCTTCTTGAGCACGGCGAAAAAGGCGTTGGCGATGTCTTCGCAGGTGTTGCCGGGTTTGGCGGCGGCGAGCCCCGCCTCCATGCCGTCCAGCGTCGCCTTCTCGGCGTCGAGGAATTGCTGGTGCGGCTTGCCGAGGAACACGGTGCGCGACAGCGGACAGTGATAGCGCTTGTAGACGCCGGCGATCTCGAAGAACGTGCCCTCGCCGGACCGCATCGGCTTGTCGTCCCAGGTCAGATGCGGCGCCGAGGCATCGATGCCCGACGGCAAGAGCGGCACCAGCGCCGGATAGTCGCCGCCGAAGCCATCGACGCCGCGGATGCCGGCGTCATAGATCTCGGCGACGAGATCGCATTTGCGCATGCCGGGCTCGATCTTCTCGAGGATGCGCTGATGCATGGCGCCGACGATACGGCCGGCCTTGCGCATGTAGTCGAGCTCGGTCGGGCTCTTGACCGCGCGCTGCCAGTTCACCAGCGCGGTCGCGTCGCGGAACGTCGCGTTGGGCAGGTGCTTCTGCAGCGACGCGTAAGCCGCCGCCGAAAAGTAATAATTGTCCATCTCGACACCGATGACACCTTTGCCGAGGCGGCGCTCGTCGAGCACCTGCGCGAGAAAATCCATCGGATGGCGTTCGGTCGATTGCACGTAGTGGTCAGCGTAGCCGATGATGCTGGCTTCGCTCAGGCACGCAGTGCGCCGCGCGCCATTGGCATCCTGGCCGCGGCCGTACCAGATGGGCTCGCCCTCGGGCGGCACAATCACGCACTGATGCACATAGAACGACCAGCCGTCATAGCCGGTCAGCCAATGCATGTTGGACGGATCGGTGACGATGAGCGTATCGATACCGGCGCGCTGCATGGCGGCGCGCGTCTTCGCCACGCGCGCATCGTATTCCTCTCGGGTGAAATTCAGGGCGGCGTTCATGAGGCGGTGCGTCCGTGCATTGTGGTATCGGTTTCGATGATCTGTCCGGCGCGGGCGGCCCGCGCGCGCTCGTTGGCGAGTACCGCGATGGCCGTGTCCTGCACGCCGGTGCCGGTGAGATCGCAGAGCGTGATGTCGCCGTCGCTGCGGCGGCCGCCCGGGCGACCGGCAATCACTTCGCCCAACGACGCGAAGGCGTCGGTATCCTTGACGATCCCGGCGGCGATGGCGTGATGCAGTTCGCCGAGACGGCGCGTCTGCGTCAGGCTGTCGGCGACATAGACCGCGCGCTTGAACAGCGCCGGGTCGATCTCGTTCTTGTGCTCGCTGTCGGAGCCCATAGCGGTGACGTGCTGCCCGGCCGTCAGCCATTCGGCCTTGAGGATCGGCTGCTCGGCCGGCGTCGTGGTGACGACGACGTCGGCGCCGGCGACGGCCTCGGCGGCGCTCGCCATCGCCTCGACCTTGATGTTCAGCTCGGCCGACAGCGCGGCGGCGATCGCGCGCGCCTTCTGCGCATCGCGGCCCCAGATGCGGGCTCGCTCGATCGGCCGCACCAGCGTGAGCGCGTTCAATTGCAGCGCCGCCTGCCGGCCGCAACCGAGGATCGCGGCGACGCGGGCATCGACGCGAGCGAGATGCTTGGCGGCGACGGCGCCGGCCGCCGCCGTGCGGATGTCGGTGAGATAGCCGTTGTCGAGCAGCAACGCCTCAACCATGCCGGTGCGCGCCGAGAGCAGCATCATCAAGCCGCTGAGACTCGGCAGGCCGAGCTTGGGATTGTCGAAGAAGCCGGACGAGACCTTGAGCGCGAAGGACGACAGACCCGGCACATAGGCGGTCTTCACATCGACCTCGCCGCGCGCATCGACGATATCGAGACGCAAGATTGGCGGCATGACGACGGGCTTGGTGGCGAGCGCCAGGAACGCAGCCTCGACGCAATCGACCGCCGAGGCATCGAGACCGACGGCGCGGCGCAGTTCGGCCTCGGTGAGGATGAGCACTTCACTCATGCGCCGGCTCCGCCGACGATCCGCGCATGCGCCTGCGGATCGATGTTACGGCCCGAGAGAATGAGAGCGGTAGGCCCTTTGGAGCGAATCTTGCCGGCGAGCAGCGCGCCGATGCCGACCGCGCCGGCGCCCTCGACGACTTCGTCTTCCACGGTGAAGGCGTGACGGATGCCGGTGGCGATCTCGTCTTCCGACAGCAGCACCGTGTCAGTGAGCAGATCGCGGCACAGTTCGAACGTGACGCGGTTGTCGAGGCCGATGCCGCCGCCGAGCGAGTCGGCGAGACTCTCCACCTCCTCGACTGCAACCGGACGACCGGCCTTGATGCTTTCATACATCGCCGCGCCGCGCGCCATCGACACGCCGACGATGCGCGCCTGCGGCCGTGCCGCTTTCACCGCGACGGCGATGCCGGCGGCGAGGCCGCCGCCCGACAGCGGAATGACGACTGTCTCGACGTCCGGCAGGTCCTCGACGATCTCGAGGCCGATGGTGCCCTGCCCGGCAACGACGGCGAGATCGTCAAACGGCGGCACTTCGGCAAGGCCATCGCGCTCGACGAGACGCGCGACTTCGGCTTGCGCGTCGTCCTGCGAACGGCCGACGATGTGCACTTCGGCGCCGAGCGCGCGGATCGCCTCGACCTTGTTGGTGGGCACGAGCGCCGACATGCAGACCACGGCGCGCATGCCTTGCGCCTTGGCGGCATGCGCGAGCGCGCGGCCGTGATTGCCGGTGGAGGCGGTGACGACGCCGCGGCGCCGCGACGCCGCGTCGAGGCTCAGGATCGCATTGGTGGCGCCGCGCAGCTTGAAGGCGCCGGTGGTCTGCCGATTCTCGAGTTTGAGGTGGACCGGGACGCCGGCGATGGCGGACAGGCGCGGCGACGGCTGCAGCGGCGTCCGCAGCACGCGGCCATCGATGCGGCTACGGGCCGCGACGATCGCGTCATGCGCGCGATCGAACATGGTCGATTGTCTTGCAGAAGCGCAAGCCATCGTCGCCGCCTCACTCGGGTGGAGCGCCGCGGACCGTCCGCGGCGCAAATCGAGGCGAACACGAACGACGAGAACGCCCGCACGCCTTTCATCTCAAGGCATGTTCGGGCGGGCTCTAAATCATGTCAATTTGAATATTGCATCATTACAATTTTTGGAACATCAAGCAATGGCGCCGATGTCGAAGACCGGCGGCAGCTGCTCAAAAATCTCGCGCATGGTACGCAACGTGGCGCGCAAGGTCGCTTCCGACATGCGGCCGCCGAGACAAATGCGGATGCCGGAAGCGCGCCCGTTGCCGGCGACGAAGGGATCGGACGGCGTCACCGCGATGTTGCGATCGGCGAGCGCGGCAACGAGACCGGCCTCGGTCCATTGCGCCGGCACCTTGAGCCAGGCCGACAGCGCCGCCGGATGCGAGCCAGCCAGATGCGGCCCGAGCATCTCCTGCACGATGGCCTGCCGCGCCTTGATCTCGGCGCGCTGGACCGCCAACAGTTGCTCCGCGGTGCCATCCTCGATCCAGCGCGTCGCGATCTCGGCCGGCAGATAAGTCGCGCTCCACGACGTGACGCGCAGCACGCTCGAGACCCGGATGCTGAATTGCGACGGCACGACGAGATAGCCGACGCGCAGGCCGGTCATCACCGACTTGGTGAAGCTCGTGGTGCAGAAGCCGAGTTCGGGGATCAGCGTCGTCATCGACGGCAGCGCCGTCTCGAGCAGCGGCTTGTAGACTTCATCCTCGATGACAAAGAGGCCGTGCTTGCGGGCGATGGCGGCGATGGCTTCGCGCCGCTCCGCGCTCGCGACATGGCCGGTCGGGTTGGTCAACGACGGCGTAACGACCAGCGCCTTCACCGGCCCGGCGGCGCAGGCCGCGTCCAGCGCTTCGGGAACGATGCCCTGTTTGTCGGTCGGCAGGCCGCGCAAGTTGAAGCCGAGCACGCTGGCGACGCCGATGACGCCGTGATCGGTGAGATTTTCGGTGAGCACCACGTCGCCCGGATGCACCACCGAAGCGAGCGCGAGAAACAGCCCATGCGCCGCGCCGTTGGTGACGAGGATGCGGTCGGCCGGTACGTTGATGGAAAAACGCTGCAGCCACGAGCGCGCCGCTTCGCGGTGATTGTCGAGGCCGGCGATCGGCCGACACGGCCGCATGAACGGGCTGTTGTCGCTGCGCGACAGCGCTGCCATCACCTGGCGCGACGCCTTCTCATGCGCATCGGTGTAAACGCAGCGCGCGATGGACAAATCGACCGTTTCGCCCGGGGCGCGGTCGAGCATGAAGCGTCCGGCGCGGTCGGTGACGCGGTCCCGCACGAAGGTGCCGCGGCCGACCTCGCCGCGCAGATAGCCGAGGCGCTCGGCCTCCTTGTAGCTGAAGCTCACCGTCTGCACCGAAATGCCGAGCTCGCTGGCGAGATCGCGGTGCGTCGGCATCTTCGTATTGGCGGCGAGCCGCCCGGCGTCGATGTCGGCGATGATCGCTTCGGTCAGCGCGTTCCGTTTCGTTGTCCCCCGCCGGGAGAGCGCAGCCGGCCGCCAATCGCCCATGGTCGAGCTCCTCGCTATCGTCCGGCAGCATGATCTGGCGGCCCGCGCGGGGGCGCATTACAATGTCACGATCTGCCGGAAGCAGATCATTACAATCGCCCGGGAGCCGCGGCAATCATGAAGTTGGACAAGATCGACCTGCGCATCTTGTCGGTGCTGCAGCGCGACGGGCGGATCACCAAACTGGGGCTGGCCGAAGCGGTACATCTGTCGCCGGCGGCGTGCTGGGAGCGGCTGCGGCGGCTGGAGACCGCCGGCGTCATCCGCGGCTACTCCGCCATGATCGACATGGAGAAGATCGCGCGGCGCGTCACCGTGCTGGTCGAGATCACCCTGAAGAGCCACCGCCAGACCGACTTCCAGCTGTTCGAGGCGGCAGTCGCCCGCGAGCCGTCCATCGTGTCGTGCCATGCCACCGGCGGCGGCATCGACTACATGCTCAAGGTCATCGCCCCGGACATCGACGCCTACCAGAAGACCATCGACCGGCTGCTGACCTCGGAAGTCGGCATCGACCGCTACTTCACTTATGTCGTGACCAAGATCGTCAAGGACGGCCCCGAGCCCGCCGATCTCGCGGAAACGTCGGCGTAGCGATCTGACTGTGGCGGGGCGAGGTTGGAGCGGGCGAAGGGAATCGAACCCTCGTATGCAGCTTGGGAAGCTAGACGTTTCCCATAATGATCAAGACCATAGCTGCAAAACATCCGTTTCGGAGCCTCAATCGCATCAAAGGGTTGCGGGCGTCAAGCAAAACGAATTCCCGGTCATCATTGCCGAATGGGACCGCAACGCCCGCGAGGTCATGCGGGTTGCTCTCGACTACTACAACGGCCGCCACACCATCAATGCGCGCGTCTGGTATCACGACGACGGCGGATTGAAGCCGGGCAAGGCCGGCGTCACCCTCGCGATTAAGCACCTGCCGGCGCTCGCCGACGCGCTGGCGAAGGCCGAGCAGCGCGCCCGTGATTTGGGGCTGATCGAAGGGGGTGCACAATGACCGCCCTCGCCAGCCTGACGCCGGCCGCCGCGTGCTTCTATGACCGGCTGAATGCCGCGCGCAATGTCGACGAAATCGACGGCATCGTGCGCGGGATATGGGCCGCCTACGGCAATGCCGAGTTCGGCGACGAGGAAGCCGCCTTCCTGCAAGAGGCTGCGAATAACCGTCGGCCGATGGGGCGCGCTGCCTCTAGCATTCCGGGCGTCGTCACCATGAAGCCGATCGGCAAGCTGCGCAGCCGTCTCGGCTCGCGGTTCACGCCGCGCCAGCGGCAACGCTCGCCCGATCGGCAAGCCTCTCGCGATCGGCGCCGCCGCCTGGGCGGATCAAGCGCCCTGCCCGACACGTTGCGCCACCACTACACCGAAGGCCAGCGCGCGGTGCTCTGCATCATCGCTGGCGAGATCAAGCACCACGGCGTTTGCGACTTGCCGATCGACAAGATTGCGGCGCTCGCGGGTGTCTGCCGGACGACGGTGCAGACCACGCTGCACGAGGCGCGACGGCTCCGTCACATCAGGATCACGGAACGTCCGGTGCCCGGCCGGAAGCACCTGCCGAACCTGATCGAGATCGCATCTGCGGAGTGGCGGACGTGGCTCAAGCGCGGTCCATCGGCGCACCGCCCGATAGGGTCCAAAACGGTGAATTTGGTGAGCACCACGAAGAACACAGACAGACAGAAAGAGGGTTTCGCACGAAAGGAAAGGCCGAAAGAGGCTGATCGAGGGGAGCCATGGGGCTTCTACTGGGTATCCAGCCAGCTATCGCGAGGGTGCAAGGCATGAGAGCAGGGGAATTAGACCGACAGATCGTGATCCAGCGTGAGGAAGTCGTCGGCGACGACGGCTTCGGCAACGAGGTCACGGATTGGGTCAACTATGCGATCCGGGCGGCTTCCGTGATCCAGCAAGGCGGGCGGGAGTTCTTCGCGCAAGCGGCGATCCAATCGGAGCGCCGCGTCGTGTTTCGCTGCCGATGGGTGGAGAGCGTGACGCCGGCCTATCGGGTGATCTGCGATGGCGTGACGTACAATATCCAAGAGGCGCGGCGCATCGGGCGCAAGATTGCTCTCGAACTGCACTGCACGGCGGGCGGCTGACGATGAAGCGTGCCGATCCGTATTACAAGACCAAGGCGTGGCAGGTCTTGCGCAAGGCCGCTCTGCTTCGCGATCTTTACACCTGTGTCGTGCCTGGCTGCGGTCAGCCGGCGTATGCGGTCGACCATATCAAAGCGCGGCGGGCCGGCGGTGCTGATCGTCTCGATAACCTGCGCTCTCTCTGCAAAGACCACGATCATGCTGTGAAAGAAACCCGCACAGGCGAGCGGGCGAATGCCGGCAAGCTCGTGGTCAAGGGCTGCTTTGCGGACGGCTCGCCGCGCGATCCATCGCATCCTTGGTTCACGGGCGGCCGGGGGTTCCAACATTGAAACGCGATCGGCCCGGGACCGGCGTGGGACAGCAAAAAACACTTACTTGGATTTGAAATCATGGGATTACGAGGCATCGGAGCGCAACCGATAGAGCGCAAAAAACGGGGCCGCCCTGCCAAGCCGAAGGCGTGGGAAGCCCCTGGGTTGACGCGGGCCGAGCGGGTACGTGCGTTTATCGAAAGCCTGCCGATCACGTCCGGTGTGCACGCTGGAAAACCTTTCAAAATTCGCGACTGGCAATGGTCGGAGATCATCGAGCCGCTGTACGCGACCGATGGCGAAGGTCGACGGCGCAAGCGCAAGGCGCTGATCACCATCCCGCGCAAGAACGGCAAGACGCAGCTCGCCGCGGCGCTGGCGCTGTGTCATCTCGTTGGACCGGAAGCGGAGCAGCGCGGCCAGGTGTACTCGGCTGCGGCGGATCGCAAGCAAGCCGCGCTGATCCTGAAAGAGCTGGTCGCGTTCGTGCGCGAGGTCGATTGGCTGGCGAAGCGGATCATCATCCGCGAGCACAGCAAGACCCTTGAGGACGTGGTGACCGGCTCGACTTATGAGGCGCTGTCGAGTGATGCCCGAAAGGCGCACGGTCTGAACGTGTCGTTTGCGATCATGGACGAACTGGCGCAGTGGCCGAAGCGGGACCTTTACGAAGCCCTCACCACGGGCGGCGCGGCGCGCGCGGAGCCGCTGTATGTGACGATCTCGACGCAAAGCCACGACAAAAATTCCGTCATGTCGGAGCTGGTGCAGTATGCCGAGCGGGTGCGCGACGGTGTGATCGAGGATGACACGTTCCTGCCCGTGATTTTCGCCGCGCCGGACGAAGCGGACCCGTGGTCGGAGGAAACATGGCGGGCCTGCAACCCGGCGCTTGGCGACTTCCGATCGCTCGATGAAATGCGCGCGGCTGCGGCCGAAGCTAAGGCGCTGCCGGCGCGCGAGCCCGCTTTCCGGCTGCTGTATCTCAATCAGCCCGTCGACGCGACGGCGCGCTTCCTGAATGCTCGCGACTGGAAGGCTTGCAAGGCCGACGATACTCCCGGCCTGTTCGGGCAAACGCTGCTGATGAAACAGCGCTGCATTCTCGGCCTCGATCTCTCGTCGACGACGGACCTAACCGCGCTCGTCGCATGGTTTCCGGCGACGCACGATCTGCGCGCGTGGTTCTGGATGCCGGCTGACAACATCGAGGAAGCCGAGCGCCGCGACCACGTCCCGTATCGGCTCTGGCGCGGGCAAGGGTTCATCGAGGCCACGCCCGGCCGCGCGATCGACAAATCGTTCGTGGTGCATCGCCTGGGCGAACTGACTAAGGAATACGACGTGCAATTCTGTGCGGCCGATCGCTGGCGTCTCGACGAGATCAGGCGGCTGATGGACGAGGCGGGCGTGAAGATCGAGCTGCAAGAGTTCGGACAAGGCTGGCGCGATATGGGGCCGGCAATCGACGCTTTCGAGACGGCCGTGCTTCGCCGCGAGCTTCGGCATCCTGGGCATCCGGTGCTCGATTGGAACGTCGCCAATGCGGTCACTGTCAGCGACCCTACCGGCGCGCGTAAGCTCGTGAAGGATCGGGCATCGGGCCGAATTGACGGCCTCGTGGCTGCCGTGATGGCAATCGGGGCGGCCGTGAAGGTCGCCCCGAAGAAAGAAAGCGTCTACAAGTCGCGCGGCCTTGTGGCCGTAAAGGTGGCTTAGTGCCGGGTTTCGATCAGGTTCTGCAGCGCATCCCACGCAGCATTCTTACTGCGATGCTTACCCGGAATGCTTAGCCATCGCTGCTGAGCTTTTCGCGGCCCCGGCTGGTATTCTTTCGGATGAACATAGAACAGCGCAGGGAATTCGGTAGCGCAGTGCTTCAACTCGTCGGGGTCAACGTCGATCATTAAGGCAACCCATCCGCCCTTTCGGCCATTTCCCTCTTGCATTACGTCGAGGGGAAACCATCCAGGGGCAGGGCCTTCGAGAAATTCAAGCGCAGCCATCACTGCACCGCCTTTGCTGCGGCCTCATCTGCACCGCTAATGATGGTAGCCAAAGCGCGCGCGGCGATCGCGCCGCCCGAAGCTGGGTCCGCTTCGTAATCGAGGTCTTCTAGCAAGTGGCTTAGCGCGAACCGAAGGCACTCGCTAAGGGTCGGGGGTGAGAAGGCATCGCCGCTCACTGGCCCAGATCGGTTGCGCGTTGCTTCAGCGATAAGCTCATCGACGGTCATGGTGTGTCGCTCCTGTGCGTTAAAAAACGCCAAGGCGGACTCAGCCCGTGCACTCGTGATATTTGGAGATCGATCATCGGACGGCCCGCCTACGGCTGTCTGGTGGTAAGTCGCGGCCGACCCTGCCAGGGGTCGGTCGCGGCGCGACCATCATACACAGGGGAGGCGCGAGATGACAATTCGTAACGACCTTGAGGCCGTAATCCGTGGGGAGCTAGACGACTGCGAACGCGCCCTCAAGCGCGAAGATCCTGAAAAGGCGCTGCGGGAGCTGAGGGACGCGATCGACAAGCTGACCGAAATCGCGCGGAAGGTCGGTCATTTGGAACGCGCGGCCCGGAACTGACTTTTCCCCAGTCCGTATAACTCTACGAACTTTCTTGACTAGTTCGTAAAAATCGACGAACCTGCCGCCTGCGTTGGATCAGGGCGGCTATGGCATCAGTTCACGGTTTCAATCAGGCGCTGGCGAAGGTCCGGGGGGTTCCTGCGGCGACCATCGAAGCTTATTCGCGCGCGCTCCGGAGCAAAGGTGTCTTGCCTAAGACGCGGCGCGGCGGAGGCGGGCCCTTCGCGTCCGTCATGGCCGGTTACATGCTCTCGGCAGTCTTGCGCGGCTCGCCGTCTGCCGCCGCCGAAAACGCACGCGAGGTCGGCGATCTGGTCATCTACGACGGCGGCGTGACGTTCTTAAAGCCGTTGCATGATGCAACATTGGAAATGTTCGGTTGGGCTGACGACCTAACCTTTGCTCAAATGATCGGTTGGCTCATCGACCGTCATGTCGACGGCACGATTGGCCAATTCATCGACGTAGAGAAAGGCTACCGGATCGAGGTCGACCGGTATTGGACGAAAGCCACGTTGAAATGCCACCCCGCAGCGCCATTGCTCGATAAACATCTCGACGGCTGGCGCAAATTCCTCGCGCTTTCCGGCGTCCCAGAGAGCGATATTAGCGCTTCACTTCCCGATCGCAATCCGGACGGATCGCTCCGTCGCCCGATGGAAGTTAACTTTCACACGCCGATTTTGCACGAGGTCAAGGTCAGCTATGGCGTTGACCGTGAGCGCAACCGCAATGCTTGGCGCCAATTTCGCGAACTGAAAGACGAGCGTCAGGGCGATCGATACGGGTCCGAAAGCGTCACGCAGAAAACCCTCATGGCGGTTGCAGAGGTGTT
Source organism: Pseudolabrys sp. (assembly GCA_026125895.1). Taxonomy (GTDB): domain Bacteria; phylum Pseudomonadota; class Alphaproteobacteria; order Rhizobiales; family Xanthobacteraceae; genus Pseudolabrys. The sequence goes on from JAHCKG010000010.1 coordinate 129,673, forward strand.
CAAGTGAGCCCCCGCACACAATTTGAGAAAGACTGGATCGATGGCCCTGCGCTGGAGCTATCAATGCTCCCGGTCGAGCAGCGTGGCGAGAAAATCATCGCGATGATTGGCGAGATCAAAGCATGGATCGCCGGCGAATGGCCTGATCTCACACCCGAGCAGGTGCAGCGCGCCACCAACTCCTACGCATTTTCGATTATCCAGCGCGCGGTCGAAGTCTCCAAAGTGAGCAATGGAGCGATAGGCCACGCATGAAATTCTCCCGGCAAAATCGCGAGGTCGCGCGGCGCGGCCTACTGCATCCGGGAAGCCGGGAGGATCGGCCCGCGTCCGGGCAATTCCTTTCCCTGATGCAGACGCCGCTGCAATCCCGCCGTGAGGCGGTATGTCCCCGTGCCGGATGGTCTGGCCCGATGGATCGCTTGGCCCGTCGTGAGACGCGCCTTTCCCATGATGGAGAACTACAATGAAGCTTCATGAACTGCAGGAGGCGCGCGCAAATGCCGTCGTGGCTATGCGCGCGCTCTCCGATCTCGCTGAAACCGAAAAACGCGATCTCACGTCCGACGAGGACAAGAAGTTCGGCGATCTCAAGAAAGAGATCGGCGATCTCGACAAGAAAATCGGCCGCGCGCAAACGCTGGCCGATGCCGAGCGCAGCGCCCCGGCCGTCGTGCATGGCAAGCTCGGCGACGGTGCGTTCGAGGAGCGCGCCCGCGATTTTTCCGTCGTTAAGGCTATTCGCGCTTCGCTGCCGCGTGATCTCGGCGGCGGCGACGTTGATGCCGGGTTCGAGCGCGAGATCAGCGCCGAAGTAGCCCGCCGCAGCGGTCGCGCCTTCCAAGGCATCGCCGTTCCCGATCAGGTGTTCTTGCAGGAAAAGCGGACGTTACTCGTCGGATCGAGCGCGGCCGATCTCGTGCCGAACGTGCATCGGGCAGACCTGTTCATTGACCGCCTTCGCTCGCAGCTCGCGACCGAACGGCTTGGCGCAACGGTGCTCGACGGCCTGATTGGCACGGTCGACATTCCGCGCCAGACCGGCAGCTCGACGGCGCAGTGGGTCGGCGAAGATGGTTCGCTCACCGAAACCGACGCGGCATTCGACGATGTGACACTCGCGCCCAAGACGGTCGGCGCGATGACGAGCTACAGCCGGCGCACGCTCCTGAATGCCTCGCCGTCGATCGAACAGATTGTCCGCAATGACCTTGCGGCCATTATCGCACGCGCGATCGACAACAAGGCCATGCTGGGCGATGCATCGAACAACACCCCGCGCGGCATCGTGCACACGAGCGGCGTCACCGAGATCGCCACGGGCGGGGAACCGACCTGGGACAAGATGTTGGAGTTCATTGCGTCCGTCGAGGCGGAAGACGCCAACATGGGGTCGCTGGGCTGGGCACTGAATGCCTGGGCCGTGAAAAAGCTGCGCTCCACCACCAAGGTCACGGCGGATGGAAGCGCCGGCTTCCTGATGGACGCGCCCGGCCAACTCGCCGGCTACGCTGCGGCAGTAACGTCCGCTCTGCCCGGCGCGCTCACGGATGGCGGCTCTCCCGGCTCTCCGATCCCGGCCACGCTGATCTATGGCGACTGGTCGTCGCTGCTGATCGGCTATTGGTCCGGCGTCGACATCCTGCTCAACCCCTATGAGACCACGGCCTATGCCAAGGGCCGCGTGCTCGTGCGCGCCATGCGCGACGTGGACGTGCAGGTGCGTCATCCGGAAAGCTTCGCTTTCGCCGACGACATGGCCGTCACCCCGGCCGAGGAAGAGGCGTAAGCCGATGACGATCGAACGCCGTTGCGCGATCGAGCTGCGGGCCGGTGGGGACAAAAAGTCCCCCCGGCTTGTCGGCCATGCCGCGATCTTCAACTCCCCGTCGCAAGACCTTGGGGGCTTTACCGAGATCGTGCTGCCCGGCGCGTTCACGCGCACGCTAAAGACCGATCGCGACCCGCTCGCGCTCGTGCAGCACATGCCGCAACTCGTGCTTGGTCGCCGATCCGCCGGAACGCTCAAGCTGTCCGAAGATAGCAAGGGTCTCGCCTTCGAGATCGACGTGCCGGACACCACGACGGCGCGAGACCTGATTGTCAGTGTCGAGCGCGGCGACGTGCGCGGCGCTTCCTTCGCATTCTCGACGCCGGCAGGCGGGGACCGTTGGGAGGTTCGCGGCGACAAGGTGATCCGCGAGCTGATCGACGTCGACCTTCACGAGATCACGATCACGGCGCAGCCGGCCTATCTCGACACGTCGGTCGCCCGGCGCAGCTACGAATTGAAATTCGCGCCGACGCCGCGCCTTCGTGCCGTGCGCCGCTTTCTGGAAACGGTGTGAGCATGCAACACGCAACAGTCTCGACCGAAAAGCGATCGACGCCGACGACCTGGGACCTTATGCGAACTGGCGGCGACTACGCCTCCGACGCCGGCACCTACGTTTCGCCGTTCCTCGCGGAAAACCTTTCGACCGTGTTCGCCTGTGTGCAGGTGATCTCCGAGACGGTCGCCATGCTTCCCGTGTTGCTCTACCGCAAAGGCGCGAACGGATCGCGCCTCGCGGATCTGTCGCACCCGCTGGCGCTGCTGTTCAGCGGAGATCCGAACGAGCGCCAGACGGCTGCCGAGTTCATCGAAATGGTGACGGCGCACTGCCTCTTGCGCGGCAACGGCTACGCCGAGATCAAGCGCGACAACCAGGGCCAGGTCGTGGGCCTCGTGCCGTTCCATCCCGATCATGTCAGCGTGGTTCGCATCCCGCGCACCGGCCGCTATGCCTATGACGTGTCGCTGCCCGAAGGCGGCACGCGCCGGCTGCTGCCGGAAGAAATGTTCCACCTCAAAGATCGCACCGATGACGGCGTGATCGGTAAGTCGCGACTCGCGCGGACCCGCGAGACGTTCGGCGCGGCGATGGCGACGGAACGCTATGCGGCGTCGACATTCAAGAACGGCGCGAGCATGTCGGGCATCCTCTCGCATCCTGAGCACCTTGGCGAGGAAGCGACAAAGAACCTGCGAGACAGCTTCAAGGCCACCTATGCGGGCGCGGACAAGGCCGGCGAGGTCGCCGTGCTCGAGGAAGGCTTGAAGTGGCAGCAAATCAGCGTGTCGCCCGACGACGCGCAAATGCTCGAAAGCCGCCGCTTTTCCGTCGAGCAACTGGCGCGCATCTATCGCGTGCCCGGCCCGGTGATCGGCGACTACAGCGGCGGCAACAACGCCAGCATTCAAGAGGTCGGGCGCTGGTTCTACTCGCACACGATCATGCCGTGGCTCAACAAGTGGGAGCGCACGATCGAGCATAGCTTGCTGTCGACGCAGGCGCGGCGCTCCTACGAGGTCGAGATCGACGCCGACTTGCTTATGCGTGGCGACATGCTCACGCGGTTTCAGGCGTACCGCATCGCTCGCGAGATCGGCGTCTACAACGCCAACGAGCTTCGCAAGTTCGAGAAGGCCAACCCGCGCACCGATCCGGAAGCGGAAACCTATCTCGCGCCCTCCAACATGCAGCCCGAGCAAACCGGCCGGCCGATCGCCGATCGCGGCGGCGGCAACGCGGCGGAGGAATAGCCATGTCGCTCTATCTGGTCGAAGGCCCCGAACAAGACGACGTGCTTAGCCTTGCCGACGCCAAGCTGCATCTGCGGGTTGATTTCGACGACGACGACGAGCTGATCGAAAGCTACGTCGCGACGGCAATCCAGAACATCGATGGGCGCGACGGCTGGCTTGGCCGTGCGATCGGCGAGCAGACTTGGGAGCTTCGGCTTTCGGAGTTCTGCGGCAACGAGATCAAAATCCCGCTGCCGCCGCTGATCGAAGTCGAAAGCGTGAAATACTATGACGCCGACGATGCCTTGCAGACGCTCGCGCCGGGCGACTACGAGGTCGTGGGCATAGGCGGTTTCGGCAAGGCGCGCGTCGTGCTCAAGAGCGGCAAGCGGTGGCCGGAAATTGCGAAGCGTGCCGAGAACGTCGTGGTCCGTTTCCGCGCCGGGTATCCGACCGATGGCGGAAGTCCAGCGGCCCCGACCGTGCCCGCGCCGATACTTACGGCGATCAAGCGCCAGGTCGCCACCATGTACGAGAACCGCGAGGCCGTCGTGGTCAATGCGACCGTCACGAAACTGCCGGGCGGCGTCGAGGCGCTGCTTACGCCGCTGCGGGTGTGGTGATGGCTAGAAGCGCGTGCACCTTCAGACAGCAAGACGTGACGCGCGCGCTGCGCGCCACGCTTGCGGCTGGTGTCGCGGTACTGCGGGTGGAGATCGATAAGGACGGAAAAATTATTCTTGTGACGGCCGGCGAGACGCCATCAGCACCGGCCGATGATCTGGACCGGGAGTTGGCAGAGTTCGAGGCGCGTAATGGTTAAGGTTGATTTGAAGGGCATCGCGAAGGTCAAGGCCAAAGGCCATACCTATTACTACGCTTGGCGCGGCGGACCGCGCCTCCGTGGCGAGCCGGGCACGCCCGAGTTCATGGCATCGTACAATGAGGCCATTGAGGATCGGCGCACGCCCGATAAGAGCCGTTTCCGTTTCGTCGTTGCCGACTACAAGGCGAGCGCAGAATACAGGAAGCTGGCCACGTCGACGCGCGAGCAATGGGGCAAGTGGCTCGACCGCATTGCCGAGTATTTCGGCGAGCTGCGGATCGCTCAATTCGACAGGCCCGAGAAAATCCGGCCGGTGATCCGGCGTTGGCGCAATCAATGGGCTGAGACGCCGCGCACCGCCGACTACGCATTGCAAGTTCTGTCGCGCGTAATCGCGCACGCCGTTGACCCTCTCGGCAAGATCGCCGGCAATCCGTGCGAGGGCATCAAGCACCTGTACAACAATGATCGCTCCGAGATCATTTGGACGGATGCCGATGTCGAGCACATCAAGAAAAAGTGCTCCGATGAGATCGCCCTTGCAGTCGATCTGGCGGGCCACACTGGTTTGCGGCTGGGCGATCTTCTGCGGTTGTCCTGGTCTCATGTCGGCGACGACGCTATCGTACTCGCGACGGGCAAGAGCCGTCACCGCCGCGAGGCGATAATTCCGCTCTACGGCGCGCTTCGCGATGTTCTGGCGCGTATTCCCAAGCGCGCGACCACGATCTTGACGAACAGCCGCCGTCGCCCGTGGACGGCTGACGGCTTCGGCAGCTCCTTCAATAAGGCCAAGATCGACGCTGGCCTGTCTGAGCGGGATTTGCACTTCAACGATTTGCGGGGAACGGCGGCGACGAAGTTCTACATCGCCGGTTTCAGCATGCGCGAGATCGCTGAAACGCTCGCGTGGGAAGAAGAGAACGTCGAGAAAATCATCCGTCGCTACGTCGGACGTGCGGCCGCCATCAAGGCGCGGATCAAGAAGCTGGAGGCCAGAGAGTGAACAATTCCTGCAAAACCGTCGACAAAACCGTCGACGCAAATCCAGCTAAGTCTTGGAGCGGGCGAAGGGAATCGAACCCTCGTATGCAGCTTGGGAAGCTGCCGTTCTACCATTGAACTACGCCCGCATCGGCGGGGAGATTTAGCACAGCCCGACAAAAACGCCAGACGGCCGCGGGCGCGCCTGGCGTCGGCTCACGCCTGACGGCGTCCGCTGATCAGGCCCCAGATCGTCAGCACGATGATGGCGCCGACAACCGCGCCGATAAAGCCGGCCGCCTGGCCGGGCTGATACCAGCCGATCTGCTGGCCGAGCCAGGTGGCGACGAAGGCGCCGACAATGCCGAGCACCGTGGTCAGGATGAAGCCGGACGGTTCGTTCGGTCCCGGCGAGATGAATTTGGCGACGACGCCGGCGAGGAAGCCGATAATGATCGTCCAGATGATGCTCATGAAGTCCCCCTGTGATCCGTCAGGCCCATAACGCGTCAGACGGAACTTGGTTTCCGCTCCGCCTCCTCCGCCGTGATCTCCCGCACCACGCGGCAGGGGTTGCCGGCGGCGAACATGCCCGCTGGGATGTCGCGTGACACCACGCTGCCGGCGCCGATCACGGCCCGCGCGCCGATGCACACGCCGGGCAGGATGATGGCGCCGCCGCCGATCCAGACGTCCGATCCGATCTCGATCGGCTTGCCGAATTCCTTGCGCCGGCGCTCGGCGGCGTCCCACGGATGCATCGGCGTCAGGATCTGCACCGACGGTCCGAACAAGGTGAAGCTGCCGATGCGTACCGGGCACACGTCGAGCACGATGCAATTGAAGTTGAAGAATACCCGCTCGCCGAGCTCGATATTGGCGCCGTAGTCGCAGAAGAACGGCGGCTGCATCCACACCGTGTCACCGCCGGCGCCGAACAACTCCGTCACGATGCGGCGACGCGTGTCGCTATCGGCTTCGGGCGCAGCATTCAGCAACTGGCAAAGATTGCGCGCCCGCGTGCGCGCGGTGACGAGCTCCGGATCTATCGGATCGTAGAGCTCACCCGCGATCATCCTGTCGCGTTCGGTCATTCCGGTCTCCTGCTGGTCGCTCAGCAGGGTCAAGCCGGGGCGCGCAAGATCGGTTCCGGCGTGCGGCGTCGCGGGCTAGACCTTGAAATGCTTGGAGAGCTTTAGGCTCTGCGCCTGGTAGTTCGAACCGATGCCCTGCCCGTACAGCGTTTTCGGCATACCGAGCATCTTCTCGTAAACCAGGCGGCCGACGATCTGGCCGTGCTCGAGGATGAACGGCACTTCGCGCGAGCGCACTTCGAGCACCGCGCGCGAGCCTTTGCCGCCGGCGCCGGCATAGCCGAAGCCGGGGTCGAAGAAGCCGGCATAGTGCACGCGGAATTCGCCGACCAGCGGATCGAACGGCACCATCTCCGCCGCGTAGGCCGGCGGCACCTGCACCGCCTCTTTCGATGCGAGAATGTAGAACTCGTCGGGATCGAGGATCAGGCGTTGATCGGGCCGCGCGTCGATCGGCTCCCAGAAGTCGGCGACGTCGTAGCCGCCGCGGCGCTCGACATCGATCACCGCGGTGTGACGCTTGGCGCGATAGCCGACGATGCCGGGCCGTCCCGCGCCGGCAATGGTGCCGGAGAGATCGACGCTGACGGCGATGCCGTCCGAGAGGTCGGCGCCGTCGGCGTCGACGAGACGCTCCTTGGCGTGCAGCGCCTTCAATGCGTCGGCATCGAGCTGGGCGTGGCCGTGACGAAAACGGATCTGCGATAGCCGCGCGCCCTCGCGCACCAGCACCGGGAAGGTGCGCGGCGAAATCTCGGCGTAGAGCGGGCCGTGATAGCCAGCCTCGATGCGATCGAAGCCGCGCATCTCGTCGGCGATGACGCGCGTGAACACGTCGAGGCGGCCGGTCGAGCTCTTCGGGTTGGCGGCGGCGGCGATGTCGGCGGGTAGCGCCAGGCTCTCGAGCAGCGGCACGATGTAGACGCAGCCGGTCTCCAGCACCGCGCCCTCTTTCAGCGAAAACTGGTGCAGCGTCAGTTCCTCGATGCGGCGGGCGACCTTGGCGGTGCCGGGCAGGAACGAGGCGCGCACGCGATAGGCCACCGAGCCGAGCCGCAAATCGAGGCTCGCGGGCTGGATCTGGTCGGGTGCGAAATCCTTCTCGCGCCGGATCGCGCCATCGGCGGCGAGCTGCTCGATCATGCTGTCGGGCAGAATGCCCCGCTCGTCTTTGGAAAAGGAAAGTGCCAAGACGCCTACACCTCAATCCGTCATCCTGAGGTGCGAGCCGCGTCAGCGGCGAGCCTCGAAGGATGTACGGCCACAGAACCCCGGGCCGTCGCCCTTCGAGGCTCGGCCGCACGGCGGCCTCGCGCCTCAGGGTGACGGGATCAGGGTCCGATCTAACCCAACGGGCCGCTTGACGGGAAGCGGACCGGGCCGCTAAAACCCCTTTTATCCCGTGGTCATTTGAGCCGGCCGGCTTGCAGCCACGTAAAATAAATCGCTAAAAGGCCGAGAACATGATGCCCCAGGGCGCAACGCCCGTTGACGGACATATATGGGCCCGGCCGAGGAGCTTCCTCCGGCCGGTTTTTTATTGGCTGAACGCAGCCGCGCCCGCGTCCGGCCGAAGGAGCAGAATGATGGCCGACGACACCCAGAACTATCGCCCCGAGACCAGGCTGGTCCATGCCGGGACGCTGCGCTCGCAATACAACGAGATGTCGGAGGCCATCTTCCTGACGCAGGGCTATCGCTACGAGAGCGCCGAGGATTGCGAGGCGCGCTTCTCCGGCAAGATCCCGGGCTACGTCTATTCGCGCTACTCCAACCCGACCATGGACATGTTCGAGAAGCGCATGGCCGCGCTCGAAGGCGCCGAGGCCGCGCGCTCGACCGTCACCGGTATGGCCGCGGTGACCAATGCGCTGATGGGTCTGGTCCGGGCCGGCGATCACGTCGTCGCCGCCAAGGCGCTGTTCGGCTCCTGCCGCTGGGTCATCGAGGAGTGGCTGGCGCGCTTCGGCGTCACCTTCACTTTGGTGGACGGCAAGGACCTCGACGCCTGGAAGAAGGCGGTGCGCAAAGAGACCAAGGTCTTCTTCATGGAGACGCCGACCAACCCGACGCTCGAGGTCTATGACATCGCCGCCGTGGCCGAGATCGCGCGCGGCGCCGGCGCCAAGCTCGTCGTCGACAACGTGTTCGCGACGCCGCTCTACCAGAGCCCGCTTCAATTGGGGGCCGACGTCGTCGTTTATTCGGCGACCAAACACATCGACGGTCAGGGCCGCGTGCTCGGCGGCGTCATCCTCGCCAGCGAGAAGATCATCGCCGATCACTACCACAACCTGCTGCGCCAGACCGGTCCGACCCTGCCGCCGTTCAATGCCTGGGTGCTGCTCAAGGGCCTCGAGACGCTCGGCATCCGCGTCGAACGCCAGACCAGGACCGCGGCGGCCGTTGCCGACAAGCTCGCCGGCCACGACAAGCTGACGCGGCTGATCTATCCCGGCCGCGCCGATCATCCGCAGGCCGACATCGTCAAGAAGCAGATGAAGGCCGGCTCGACGCTGATCGCCTTCGAGGTCAAAGGCGGCAAGGAAGGCGCCTTCCGTTTCCTCAACGGGTTGAGGCTGACGCAAATCACCAACAATCTCGGCGACGCCAAGACGCTGATCACGCATCCGATGACGACGACGCATCAGCGGCTGACGCCGGAGCAGCGCGCCGAACTCGGCATCGGCGACGGTCTGGTGCGGCTGTCCTGCGGCCTCGAGCATCAGGACGACATCATCGAGGACATGCTCGGCGCCCTCGACAAGGTGTGAGACGCGGCGCCGGAAATATTCGGTGTCAACGGGCGTTGGAGGCCTTGGCCGCCACGATCGGACGCTTCACCGCTTCGGCGATGGCGACGCCAAGGTGGTGTGCCATGCAGGCATAGCCCCAGTCATTCATGTGCAGGCCGTCGGCGATCAGGAACGCCGAGAACGGCAGACCATCTTCGTTCCAGCGCTTCATCGCCTCGAAGCGGCGGAACAGACCGACATCCTCCTGCTTCGATACGTTGGCAATGAAGTCCACCATCTGCGGCGCCAGCGGCTTGGCGATCACCTTCGGCGCATATTGCGGATCGATGAGGATGACATCGGCGCCGGCGGCGCGGATCCGGTTCAGGCCGTCGCGAATGGAGGCGCCGCGGCCCGTCATGGCATGGTCGCGGATCAGCGAATTGGTGCCGAGCTGCCACAGCACGAGGTCGGGCTTCTGCGCGATCACCGCGCTGTCGAAGCGCTTGAGCATGTCCGGCACTTCCTCGCCGTTCACGCCTTGATTGATCACACTGAAGCGCTGCGCCGGAAACTGCTTCTCCAGTTCGACGCCGAGCCGGCTCGGATAGCTCGCAGCCGGCGACGACGCGCCGGCGCCCGCCGTCGATGACGAGCCGATGGCGACGATCGTGACGGGCTGTTGCTTTTCGATCTTGCGCGTGACGTGGGCGAGCGATCCGCCGAGCCGCATCAGATCGTGCGGCGTCGCGCAGCGCGGCTGCGGCGCGATGGGTTCGGCGAAAACGGCGCCCGGAACAGACAAGACAAACAGAGCCGCAGCGAGCGATTTCGTCGCCCGGCCGGCGAGATCGAAGAGCGTCACGGTTTCATCCCCAAGCGCAGTGTTTCTTGCCTGTTATTTATTACCGTCTGTCGGCAGGTCCGGTTTGGCAGCCTCGAGGACGAGATCGGCCAATAAGCGCCCGATACAGTCGTGCACCCGGCCGGCCATATCAAGTTTTTTCGTCGCCGAATAGAAGTCAAACGTTCCCTGGTCGGACCACGCTTTCATGAGGCCGAAACGGTCGAACACCGGCACTTCCTGCTGCACTGCAACCCACCGCATGTTTTCGACATAGACGCCCAGCGCGATCATCGACTCGGTGCGCGGGCTATACTGCGGGTTGATGAACATGACGTCGGCACCCGCCGCGCGGGCCTGCGCGATGCCCGTTTCGAGCGCGGCGCTGAACTGGTCCGGATCGGCCGCCTGCATCGCGTCGACCGTGCCGGTCTGCCAGAGCATCAGCGCCGGCCGCGACGTCGCAAGCTGGGCCGGCAGGGTTTTGACCATATCGGCGGCGGTGCGGCGCGATTTGACGTCGGTGACAACGGAAACCGTCACGCCCGGCAGTTTCTTGCTCAGAGCCTGCTGCATGCGGGCCGGATAGGAATGCGCTGCGCCGTTCGGCCCAGGCAGTTGCGAGGACCCAGCGCCGACCACCAGGATCGACAGCGACTTGTTGGCAACGGCTTTCTTGACGCGATTGAGCGGATAAGCCACGGCGAACGGCCCGCCATCGACGCCGCATTCGGTCGGCTCGCCGGCATGAACCGGAGCGGCCAGACCGAGGAACATGGCTGCAAGGCATACCGATACCGGCATACCGCGCCCCGATGGACGCCCCCACTTCATGTATCGCCCCCGGCCAAGCTCGGCTTGGCGGCCTGCGTCTTGGGACCGGACCCCGATCCGGAACCCTGGCGCTCGATGGTCCTGTACCACGAAATCAGCCACGCCGCGCCAGCCATGATCGCAATTCCCGCGACACTGACAAGGATCTGAACCGGCACCCGGTTTGACACCTCGGTGAAAACGAAATGGCCGGCGAAGGACAGGAAGACGCCGAGGCAGAAGATGCCCAGCGAATGCGCGCCGCACAGGATCGCCGGCTTGAACCATGGCGATTTCAGCGCCGGCCAGTCCCGCGGCACCAGCCGTACCGTGATGATCGCCAGCGCCAGAAAATGCAGAATGCGCAGCACGTCGAGATTGGTCTTGTCGATCGGATAGATCACCTCGCCGACAATGGTCGGCACGTACGCGCCGAGCCCCGGAACGTGCCAGGTCATGGCGATGAAGAAGGCAAGCAGCAGATAAGCAATGGCCAGCACCAGCGTGACCGGCGAGTTGATCGCCCGCGACAACCGCGCCGCGCCGCCCAGCGCGCACCACGCGCCGAAGATGAAGAGGAACTGCCAGGCAAACGGATTGAACACCCAGACGCCCTGCGGCCAGGCCGGCAGGTTCCAGCCGAACAACCAGGACAGCGAATAGATCGCGCCGGACGCCAGCAACGCGCTGTTCGGCGACCGCATCAACAGCCAGAGGAACGGCGCGAAGCCGAGCAGCAGGACGATATAGAGCGGCAAGACGTCCATGTTCACCGGCTTGAACTTGAGCAGCATCGCCTGGATGATCGTGACGTCCGGGTTGTTGAGGAAATTCAGCACGCCCATTTCTTCGGAGTACAGCGGGTTCTCGAAGGAGTGGGCGATGTAGGAAATTTCGGCGAGGTAGATGGCGAACAGGAAGATGTGGGCAACGTAAATCTGCCAGGCGCGCTTGAGCATCCGCGCCGCCGCGATGAGAAAGCCTTTGAGGCGCATCGACCGGCCGTAGACGAAGGCGACGGTGTAGCCGGAGATGAAGACGAAGATTTCGGTGGCGTCGGAGAAGCCGTAGTTGCGGATCGTAATCCAGCTCACCGCGTTGGACGGGATGTGGTCGAGGAAGATGAGCCAGAGGGCCAGCCCGCGAAACAGATCGAGCCGCAGGTCACGGTCGGTCGTGGTCGGCACCATGGACGGCTTTTCTTTCCTGCACCGCTTCGGCCATAATCAAATACCAAACCCGGCCGGCCGCAAGCGCGTCGCACAGGATTAAGGCATAAGATGTACCGCGCGGTCACCCGCAAGATCGAAGTCACCGTAAAGCCCCGGTATCTTTCCGAGCGGTCGTCACCGGCCAGCGGTTATTTCTTCTGGGCTTACACGATCGACATCGTCAACCGCGGCGAAGAGACCGTCCAGCTCAAAACCCGGCACTGGCGCATCACCGATGGCTTCGGCCGCCTTCAGGAAGTCAAAGGCGCGGGCGTCGTCGGCGAGGAACCGGTGCTCAAACCGGGGGAATCCTTCGAGTACACCAGCGGCGTGCCGCTGCCGACGCCGTCCGGCTTCATGGAAGGCAGCTACGGCATGATCACCGAAGACGGCCGCGGCTTCGAAATAGAAATCCCGTTATTTTCCCTCGACATGCCGTCAAAGGGCCGCGTCCTGAATTGAGACTTGTCCTGGGCGCGCTGCAACACGCAGTGTTGCTGCGCAGACCCGGGACCACCTCAGACTCTGAATTCGCGACGGTCCCGGTTCTGCAGCGCGGCATTCGCTTCGCTCACACCGCGCCGCGTCCGGGACAAGATTTAGGGCAGGCAGCCGGCAAAGCGGCCGAGCGCCGGCTTCGGCACGATGGCCAGCACGGCGCCGCCGGCGGAAAAATTCTGCAGGCGCTCGACCTCGGGCTCGGCCAGGGCGACGCAGCCCGCAGTGCCCGGCGCGCCGGGTTTACGGATATGGATGAAGATGCAGGAGCCGCCTTTGGCCGAACGGTCGGTCGGGTAGTCGACCAGCAGGCCGCGGCGATATTCCGGCACGCGCCACATATTCTCGCCGCCGACTTTCCAGCCGACGCGGGCCCGCGTCGTGATGGTGTTGTAGGCCGGCGATG
>JAHCKG010000011.1 GCA_026125895.1 Pseudolabrys sp.
TCGTGGTGAGACGATCGCTCTCAGCCATTACGTCACCGAGCCGGTTCATTCGCTGGTGACGCAGAGCCTTGCAGCGCTCGAATCGACGGCGAGCACGAACGGCGACGGCTTCGGTCTCGGCTGGTTCGGTGAATATCCCGAGCCCGGCCTCTATCGCGAAGTGCGCCCGGCCTGGTCCGACGAGAATCTTCGCTATTTGTGCCGGCATTTGCGCTCGCATCTGTTCTTCGGCCATGTGCGCGCCGCCACCGGCACACCGGTGACGCGGCCGAACTGTCATCCCTTCAGTTGCGGCGGCTGGCTGTTCATGCACAACGGCTTTATCGGTGGCTGGTCGGCGCTGCGCCGGCCGATCGAAGCGCTGATCCCCGATCGGCTTTACCCGTCGCGCGTGGGCACCACCGATTCCGAAGCGATCTTCCTCGCCATCCTCGGCGCCGGTGGCATGACCGATCCGCTCGGCGCCTCGGAACGCGTGCTGGCGCAGATTTCCGAGATGGTGCGCGAAACCGGGCCGCATGAGTTTCGCTTCACTGCGTGCCTCGCCAACGGCAAGGACCTTTACGCCTTCCGCTATGCGGTGAACGACGCCGCCAATTCGCTGTACTACCGCGAGTCGACCAACGAACTGCTGGTCGTTTCCGAACCGCTCGACCAGGACCCGCGCTGGCAGTCCGTGCCGGAAAATCATGTGCTGATCGCCCGCGAAGGCGAGGGCGTCGTGGTGCAGCCGCTGCTCGAGGGCTATCGCGCCGCCGCGGAGTGATCCCTGACGACAGTGCGTGGTATTGTCCCGGCACGCTTCTCATGTGCCGGGCAGCCGGGCCTTTCCTTCAGGAGACAATGAATGACGCTCGATCATCCGATCTTCGCGCGCTGGCCGGCGCGGCATCCCGGCCGGCTGCAGCTCTTTTCCGCGCCGACGCCCAACGGCGTGAAGGCCGGCATCATGCTCGAGGAAACGGGCCTCGCCTACGAGCCGCACCGCATCGACATCATGGCGAACGAAAGCCACGACCCGGCCTTTCTCGCGCTCAATCCCAACGGCAAGATTCCTGCGATCTACGATCCCACCGGCCCGAGCGGCAAGCCGCTCGCGCTGTTCGAGTCCGGGGCGATCCTTCTCTATCTCGCCGACAAGACCGGACAGTTCATTTCGGCCGATCCGAACGAGCGCTACGAAACGATCCAGTGGGTGATGTGGCAGATGGGCGGCGTCGGCCCGATGTTCGGCCAGGTCGGCTTCTTCAACAAGTTCGCCGGCAAGGCCTATGAGGACAAGCGCCCGCGCGACCGTTATGTCGCCGAATCGGTACGGCTGCTCGGCGTCCTCGACGGGCGACTCGCCGATCGTCCCTGGATGATGGGCGAGGCTTACAGCATCGCCGACATTTCGCTGCTCGGTTGGGTGCGGAACCTGATCGGCTTTTATGAAGCCCGCGACCTCGTCGGCTTCGACCGCTTTGCGCATGTGCAGGCCTGGCTCGACCGCGGGCTCGCGCGCCCGGCCGTGCAACGCGGGCTGCAGGTGACGGCGGCCTAGGCCGGCAGGTAGCGATTCGAGAGGGGAGAATGGCGCGCCCGGCGCGATTCGAACGCACGACCTTTGCCTTCGGAGGGCAACGCTCTATCCAGCTGAGCTACGGGCGCGTAGCCGCCCCTGATTAGACCAAATGGCCGGAACCGGCAATGGAGTTCGCGCGCGCTGGGGAGGAATGTTCCCTGCGCATCGCGCCGGTCATGCGGCGGACGCGGCGCTGCCGGTCGCCCGCGCATGGACAGCGATCCTATACTCAATATGACAATTCGGCGCCGCTACCCTCCGGCGCCCTCATTGCCGGTTTTCTCAAGCAGGCAGCCACCGCGCTCCGCAGCAACGCTGCCGAGCACGCCGCGTTAAATTTCGAGTTTCCTTGAACGGATCGCGGTGGCGCCGGTTGCCGCAGTGACGTTGCCACATGCGAGCAACGCCTCCTGACAACACGTCAAATGATAAATGGAGATGTTTCATGGCAAACGAACAACGTGGCGGTTCCGGTAACTTCGCCAACGATCCGCAGCGTGCGTCCGAAGCCGGACAGAAGGGTGGCGAGCACAGCCACGGCGGCCAGCAGTCGCAGTCCGGCGGCTCGAAGGGCCAGCAGGGCGGCTCGGGCAACTTCGCCAACGATCCACAACGCGCCTCCGAAGCCGGCCGCAAGGGCGGTCAGCAATAGCCGGGAACGGGCAACGGGCCCCGGCCGCAAGGCCGGGGCTCGCAGCGTTATTTATTTCTCCATCGCAAGGTATTTCATCCATGAAAGCGCTGACGTGGCACGGCAAAGCCGACATCCGCTGCGAAACCATTCCCGATCCGATCATCGAGTATCCGCGCGACGCCGTCATCAAGGTGACCGCCTGTGCGATCTGCGGCTCGGATCTGCACATCTATGGCGGCATCATTCCCGAGATGAAGGCCGGCGATGTCATCGGTCATGAGACCATGGGTGAAGTCGTCGAAGTCGGCGCCGCCAACAAGAAGCTGAAGGTCGGCGATCGCGTCGTCGTGCCCTTCACCATTTCCTGCGGCGAATGCTTCTTCTGCAAGAACGGTTACTACTCCGGCTGCGAGCGCTCCAATCCCGATCGCGACAAGGCCGCGACCTTGTGGGGCAACGCGCCGGCCGGCCTGTTCGGCTACTCGCATCTGTGCGGCGGCTATGCCGGCGGCCAGGCCGAATATCTGCGCGTGCCTTACGCCGACGTCGGGCCGATGAAAGTGCCGGACCACCTGAGCGACGAGGAAGTGCTGTTCCTCTCCGATATTTTCCCGACCGGCTACATGGCCGCCGACTTCTGCGAGATCGCCGGCGGCGAGACCATCGCCATCTGGGGCTGCGGCCCGGTCGGCCAGTTCGCCATCCGCAGTGCCATCCTGATGGGCGCCGGCCGCATCATCGCCATCGACACCGTGCCGGAACGCCTCGCTTTGGCAAAAGCCGCGGGCGCCGAAACCATCGATTTCATGAAAGACGATGTCTACGACGTCATCATGCAGAAGACGCACGGCCGCGGCGCCGATGCCTGCATCGACGCGGTCGGCACCGAGGCCGAGCCGTCGGCGAGCTTCGATTCGCGCATCGACCGCATCAAGGTCGCGACCTTCATGGGCACCGATCGGCCGCATGTGCTGCGTCAGGCCATTCACTGCTGCCGCAACTTCGGCATCGTCTCGATCGTCGGCGTCTATGGCGGCTTTCTCGACAAGATCCCGATGGGTTCGGCGATCAATCGCGGCCTCACCTTCCGCATGGCGCAGACGCCGGTGCAAGGCTATCTGCCGAAGCTGATGTCGCTGATCGAGGAGAAGAAGATCGATCCTTCTTTCGTCATCACGCACGTGGCGCCGCTGGAGAAGGGCCCGGAGCTGTACGACACCTTCCGCGAAAAGCAGGACGGCTGCATCAAGGTGGTGCTCAAGCCCGGCATGGCCGACACCCAGACCATCGAGAAGAAAGAGGTGACCTATGCTTGACGCGACCCGCAAGCTTGCCGTCGTCACCGGCGCGTCCACCGGCATCGGTCTCGAACTCGCCAAACTGTGCGCCGGTGACGGTTATGACCTCGTCGTCGCCGCCAATGAGCCGGAGATCGAACGCGCCGCCGACGAACTGCGCCGCGACGGCATCGACGTCAAAGCCGTCAACGCCGATCTTTCCACCACCGAAGGCGTCGATCGTCTTTACGATGCGACCGGCGGCCGTCCGGTGGCGGCGCTGCTCGCCAATGCCGGCCGCGGCCTCGGCAAGGCGTTTCTCGATCAGGACTGGAGCGCGGCGCGCTACGTCGTCGACACCAACATCACTGGCACGATCTACCTGATCCACCGCATCGGCCGCGACATGCGCGAGCAAGGCGACGGCCGCATCCTCATCACCGGCTCGATCGCCGGCTTCATGCCGGGGGCCTATCAGGCGGTCTATAACGGCACCAAGGCGTTCCTGGACTCCTTTTCCTACGCGCTGCGCGAGGAGCTGCGCGACACCCGCATCACCGTCACTTGCCTGATGCCCGGCCCGACCGAAACCGAGTTTTTCGAGCGCGCCGATCTGATGGATACTAAAGTGGGCCAGGACGATAAGGATGATCCAGCGAAGGTGGCGCGCGACGGCTACGAGGCGATGAAGTCCGGCGAGGGCGGCGTCGTCAGCGGCTGGAAGAACAAGATGCAGGCCGCCACCGCGCATGTCATGCCGGCGGAGCGCCTCGCCAGGATGCACACCGGCATGGCCGCGCCCGGTTCCGCCAAGGACTGACGAAACCGCTAGCGCACCGCTGTCCGCGAGGCGGCGTCGCGGTGGCGCACGCGTTCGCGGTACAGGGTGTAGAGGCCGGAACCGACGATCAGCAGCGTGCCGGCGATCGACAATCGGTCCGAGATCTCGCCGAAGATGAAGTAGCCGGCCAGACCGCTCCAGATCAGCAGCGAATAGCGGAACGGCGCCACCAGCGTCAGGTCGACCCCGCGGAACGCCGAGACCGCCAGCGCGCTGCCGGCGCTGAGAAAGATGGCGGCCAGCACCAAAAGGCCGGTGTATTTCGCCGTCATCACGGGCCAGCGCTCGCCGACGACGAGGCCGAACAGCCCGCCCGCCAGTGTCGTCCCCACCAGGCTGATGAATGTGACGGCGATCGTGCTGGTGCCGGGATGGATGCGGCGGGTGACGATGTCGCGGATCGCGGAAAAGCTGGCGCCGCACAACGCCACCACCGCCCATTCGTTGAAATTGGCCGGGCTCGGCTTGACGATCAGCAGCATGCCGATGACGCCGACGCTGATCGCCGTCCAGCGCCGCCAGCCGACCTGTTCCCTGAAGAAGAAGGCGAGAAGCATCGTCACGATCAACGGCGACATCAGGTTGAGCGCCATCAGATCGGCGAGCCGCAGCTTGGTCAGCGACACCACGAAGGTGACGTTGGCCAGCGCATCGAGCCCGGCGCGCAGCAGCACCATCGGGTGCAGCGCACCATGGATGACCAGGGTGCGGTGGACGATGAGAAGCGCAACGCCGAGAATGACGAGACAGGCGATGCCGCGCACCACCAGCACTTCGCCGATCGGATGCGTCAGCGCGGTGATCTTGGTTATCGTGTCGTTTACCGTGAACAGCGCACAGCCCGTCGTCAGGGCGATAATGCCGCGCTTGTTGTCCTGGTAAGAAGGCACGCGATTTTCGTTCGAACGGGGTGAGGCCGCCGGCATGAGGCGGTCGCGCAGCGCCTTTGCGGACGGAAGGAGATGTCGGGAGGATGCGACCGGCGCTTCGCGTTACCACCATTAGGGCAATCCGGCGGCGGCGGCAACGCAGGATGTTGATAGCCGGCCGGCTTTAACCGACCACCGCAGGCCTCGCCGCCAATCCACACAATTACGTCGGATTAGAATTCATTTCGCCGAAGTTTCGATCGGAACTTCTCACGGCTTTTAAAGAGGGCCTCGAACAGTGTTGCCGCCTGTTAGGCATAGGCCGACCCGCATCGGCCGCTTGGGGCAAGGCTCTCCCGATGTTCATGAAGTTTCTGAAGGACCGCCGCGGCAACGTAGCGCCGTTGATGGCGTTCCTGGCGGTGCCGCTGATCGGCGGCGCCGGCGTCGCCATCGATTACTCGCAGGCCAACGCGACCAAGGCCGCGTTCCAGGCGGCGCTCGACGCCACCGCGCTGGCGATGTCGAAATCCGCGGCGACCTCGAGCCCCGCCGATCTGCAGACCGCGGCGACCAACTACTTCAACGCGCTGTTCACCAAGCCCAATGTCACCAACGTCACCGTCACCGCGAACTACACCGGCACGGCGGGATCGAAGCTGGTGCTGAGCGGCGCCGCGACGCTGAAGACCAACGTCATGGGCGTGCTCGGCTACGACCACATCAACATCAGCGCCGGCGCCACCTCGACCTGGGGTGACACCCGGCTACGCGTGGCCCTGGTGCTCGACAACACCGGCTCGATGTCGAGTTCGAACAAGATGACGGCGCTGAAGGCGGCGAGCCAGAACCTGCTTACGCAGCTCAAGAACGCGGCGCTGGTGCCGGAGGACGTCTACGTCTCGATCGTGCCCTTCTCCAAGGACGTCAATGTCGGCGCCGACAATGTCGACCAGTCCTGGATCAACTGGTCGCTGTGGGAGGCGGCCAACGGCAGTTGCAGCAACAGCTATTACAAATCGAAGAACTCGTGCGAGTCGCGCGGCAATGTCTGGACGCCGGACGCGCATTCGACCTGGAATGGCTGCGTCACCGACCGCGACCAGAATTACGACGTCACCAACGACCCGGCGCAGACCGGCGGCACGCGCTATCCGGCCGAACAATACGACTCGTGCCCGGTGCCGCTGATGCAGTTGTCCAACGACTGGACGGCGCTGTCGGCCAAGATCGAGGCGATGCAGCCGGCCGGCAACACCAACCAGGCGATCGGCCTGCAGATGGGCTGGCAGTCGCTGACCGCCGCGCCGTTCACCGTGCCGGCCTTCGATGCCGACTATCAATACAATCAGGTCATCATCCTGCTCACCGACGGCCTCAACACCGAGAATCGCTGGTACACCAACCAGTCGTCGATCAATGCGCGGCAGCAGAAGGCCTGCGACAACATCAAGGCCGCCGGAGTCACGCTGTACACCGTGCAGGTCAACACCGGCGGCGATCCGACATCGACACTGCTGCAGAATTGCGCCTCGAGCTCCAGCAAGTTCTTTCTGCTGACGTCGTCGACGCAAATCATCACGACTTTTAATCAAATCGGCACCGCGCTCTCGGAGCTGCGCCTCGCTCAGTAGGTATCGCGCGTAGTTTAAGTAAATTGCGCGCCGCATTTCACAAGGCATTCAGCACAGAGTGAAGTGGTTTCATCCCGTTAGTAATTGAATCGATCGCTGCGGTTACGGTGATCGTGTTGGCTCAGCCGCCCGGGCAGAGCCGTTGAGGGACTCTGTTTCATGCGTGCCAGCACTCTTGTGATGATCGGCTTCGCGCTGGTGTTCGGCGTCATCGCCGTCTTCATCGCCCAGGTCTGGCTCGCCGATCAGGCCAGCAAGCGCGTCGAGGCCACCGCCAAGCCAGCGGCGCCGTCGCAGACGCTGGTGGTCGCCAGGAAGCCGCTGCGTTACGGCACCGAACTTTCCGCCGCGATGCTCGAGGAAGTGCCGTGGCCGTCGGACGCCGTGCCGGCCGGCGGCTTTACCAAAATTGCCGACGTGCTCAAGGGCGGCAACCGCATCGTGCTCACCGCCATCGAAGCCAACGAGCCGCTGCTGGCGCTGAAGATCACCGGGCCCGGCCAGCGCGCCACCTTGTCGGCGCTGGTCAAGCCGGGCATGAAGGCCGTCACCGTTCGCGTCAACGATGTCGAAGGCGTCGGCGGCTTCGTCCTGCCGGGCGATCATGTCGACGTCGTGCTGACGCGCACCATCGACAAGGGCGACGCCACCACCGAGGTGGTGCTGCAAAACCGCCGCGTGCTTGCCGTCGATCAGACGGCCGACGAACGCGCCGCCAAGGCGACGGTCGCCAAATCGGTGACGCTCGAAGTGGACACCGTCGAGGCGCAGAAGGTCTGGCTCGCTTCGACGGTCGGCAACCTGTCGCTGCTGCTGCGCAAGGCCGGCGAAACGGCGCAGGCGCGCACGCGCAAGATCACGCTCAGCGACCTCTCGGCGCCGGAGCCGGTCGTCGATACCGGCGGGGCGGCGACCACGACCGTGTCGGTGACCCGCGCCGCCGCCAAGCAGGACTACACCGTACCCGTCGAAGCCGTGCGGCGTCCGCGCGGCGCCGTGGCGGAGGCCGCCCGCCCGTGATCGCGGCCCGGTTTTTCTCGAACATCAGGAGGACGGCTGTGAACCGTCAAGTTTTGGGCCGCCACACCGGGGGCCACGCTCGGGCTCGCGGCGTTGTCGTGTGCTGGAAGCTGCTGCGCGAGATGGCGCTGGCGGGGACGGTGACGCTGATCGGCGTTTTGTATCTCGGCGCCGTCGATGCGCAGGCCGCGCCGCGCCGCGCCGACGAGCCGATGCTGTCCGGCACCTCGAATGTGCAGGTCATCGTCGGCAAGTCGCTGGACGTGCGCACCTCGGCCAGCTTTCTTAATATCGCGGTAGGCGATCCGGAAATCGCCGACGTCAATCCGCTCACGGATCATACCTTGTCGATCCTCGGCAAAAAGATCGGCACCACGCGGGTGACGATCTATGACGAGCAGAAGCGCCTGGTCGGCATCTACGACGTCGAGGTCGCCTATGACGTGTCGCGGCTGGTCGGTGAGCTGCGCCGCCGCTTCCCGCATGCCAAGCTGCGCGCTTCCGCCGTCAACGGCCGCATCATGCTGGCCGGCGAGGTGCCCGACGCGGTGACGCTCGATCAGGCGGTCACCATCGCCAAGCAGTTCGGGCCGGACATCATCAACGCCGTGTCGGTAATGTCGCCGCAGCAGGTGATGCTGGAAGTACGCTTCATCGAGATTTCGCGCACCGCCGGCCGCGAGCTCGGCTTCCAGTGGAATCGCTTCGGCCAGCAGAGCACGACGAATATCGGTTCGCGCCAGCCGGCGAGCAACCTGCCGATCACCTCGCCGCAGAATTCCGGACAGATTCCGGTGGGCGAGGTGGCGGCCGGCGTGCTGTCCGGCGGCTCGCCCTTCGGCTTCATGCTGGCCCGCATGGTTGCCAACGGCGTCACCACCGACGTCATGATCAACGCGCTGGAGCAGAAAGGCGTCGCGCGCAGTCTCGCCGAGCCGAACCTGGTGGCGCTGTCGGGCGACACCGCGAGCTTCCTGGCCGGCGGCGAGTATCCCATTCCGGTGGCCGGTTCGCTGGGTCAGGTGACGGTCGACTACAAGAAATACGGCGTCGGCCTCGCCTTCACGCCGACGGTGCTCAGCCACGGCCTCATCAACATGAAGATCGAGCCGGAAGTCAGCGCCATCGACGCCACGCACACCGTCTCCGTCGCCTACGGCGTCTCGGTGCCGGCGCTGACCGTGCGGCGCGCCTCCACCACCATCGAACTGCGCGACGGCCAGAGCTTCGTCATCGGCGGCCTGTTGCAGAACACCGGCCAGAACCAGCTCGAGCAGTTGCCGTGGCTCGGCTCCGTTCCGGTACTCGGCACCCTGTTCTCGTCGAAATCGTATCAGCGCAACGAGACCGATCTCGCCATCATCGTCACGCCGCGCATCGTTCGCCCGGCGCGCCCCGGCGACCCGATGAAGGCGCCGACCGACGACTCGCGGCCGCCCAACGACGTCGATTACTTCCTGATGGGCAAGACCGAGCTGCCGCGCGAACCGCGAGCGCGCAGCACCGCGACGCTCGCGGCCTCCGACGCCAAGGTCGCGACCGCGGCCGGCGAAACGCCGTCGGGTCACATGCTCGACATGCCGAAATGGATTTCCAATGGCGCGGTTCAATAAGCCCATGCTGGTCAACACGACGCGACACCTGACGCTCATCCTGGCGGCGGCGACGCTCGCCGGCTGCTCGGAATATCTCGACCGTACCGACACCATGTCGCGGCAATCCGGCAACGCGCTGCAAACCGCCAAGCTCACCGAGATGGTCGATCCTTGGCCGGCGGTGTCGGGGCAGCGCAACATCGCGTTCGACGGCGCCATGATGCAATCGGCCATGACGCGCTACCGCACCGGACGCGTCATCCAGCCGAGAGGCATGAGCGACAGCGGCGGTGGCTCCAATGCCGCCAATTCGGCGCCGCCGTCGAACACGGCGCCGCTCGGGCCGACCGTGAATTCGCAAGCCGGTCCCGTGAAGTAAGAGTCGAGGCCGCCGATGCGTCATCCCGCTCCCGCCACGCCTGCGCCGACCAAGGTCGTCGTCGTCACCGCCGATGCCGACTTCGGCGCCATGGCGCGCGCCACCTTTTCCGCCTCCAGCGCCATCGAGCTGGTGATCGAGACAGGGCCGCTGTCGTCGCTCGCCGATACGCTCGACACCGAAGGCGTCACCGTGATTGTCGTCGATCTCGACATCGGCCGCGGCGACGAACTCTCGGCGTTGGCGCGGCTGACCACGCGCACCGCCGAATGGCCGCCGGTCGTGGCCGTCACCGAAGCCTTCGATGCCAATCTGGCGCGCACGCTGATGCAGCTGCGCGTCGCCGATTTCCTGGTGAAGCCGGTCAGCGGGCTCGATCTGGTGCGCACCTGCGCCCGCGTCGGCAAGCGTCCGGCATCGGGCGGCGGCGATCGCAAGGAAGCGCAGATCGTCTCGTTCCTGCCGGCCGTCGGCGGCGCCGGCGTCACCATGCTCGCGGTGCAGACGGCGCTGTTGCTGCTCGACAGCGGCCCGGCGCGCGCCAAGCCGTCGGTCTGCATCGTCGATCTCAACTTCCAGCAGGGCTCGGTGGCCGATTATCTCGATCTCGAGCCGCGCCTCAATCTCGCGGAGATCGAGCCGCGGCCGGATCGCCTCGATCGCCAGTTGCTCGAGGTGATGCTGTCCTATCATTCGTCCGGCCTTGCCGTGGTGGCGGCGCCGAACCGGCCGGCCGAGATGCGCTCGTTCGATCCCGACGTGGTGATGCGCCTGCTCGATCTCGTGTCGGCGCATTTCGACTACGTCGTTTTCGACATGCCGCGCACCTGGTTCTCCTGGACCGACAGCGTGCTGCTCGGCTGCAACAAGCTCTACGTCGTGACCGAAGCGACGGTGCCGGGACTGCGCCACGCCAAGCAACTGGTCGGCGCCATCACCGAACGGCTCACGGACATCGCGGCGCCGCACGTCATCGTCAATCGCTTCCAGCAGAAGATGTTCAACGCCGGCCTGCGTCTGTCCGACGTGTCGCGCGCGCTCGGCGACACGCCGCTGCACACGCTGCCGAACGATTACGCGCTGGTGCGCGAGGCGATCGACCGCGGCGTGCCGCTCAACGAGGTGCAGCAGGGCAACAAGGTCGTCGCCGAACTCAAGAAAATCGTCATCGGCGCGCCGAGGGCCGAAGGCGGCGTCAAGCCGCTGATGAAGAAGCTCAAGCTGGCGGCGGGGTAGGGCTCGATGTCTGGTCGTTTCTCGCTGCGCCGCGCAGCCGTTGCGCCGTCACCCGCGCCGGAGCCGGTTGCTGCGCCCGCGGCGGTGACGAGCCTGGTGACGAGTCTCGGACCCCAGGCCGCCCCGGCCGAACCTGCCGCCAATCCGCTGCTGTCCGGCAAGCTGCTCGACGCCAAGGTGCGCCTGCATCGCAAGCTAATCGAGGAGATCAACCTGTCGGCGCTCGACAAGCTGCCGGAGGATCAGATCCGCGCCCAGGTCGAGCCGATGGTCACGCAATATGTCGTGGCCGAGCGCCTGGCGCTCAATCAGCAGGAGCTCGCCGATTTCGTTTCCGAGATCCTCGACGAGATGACCGGTCTCGGGCCGCTCGAACCTTTGCTGAAAGACCCGAGCATCGCCGACATCCTGATCAACGGCCACGAATGCGTCTATGTCGAGCGCGGCGG
The DNA here is from genome assembly GCA_026125895.1 of Pseudolabrys sp. GTDB lineage: Bacteria > Pseudomonadota > Alphaproteobacteria > Rhizobiales > Xanthobacteraceae > Pseudolabrys. Next base: position 11,499 of record JAHCKG010000011.1, read on the forward strand.
CATGCTGGAGCCGCTGCCGGTGCGCTTCAAGGACGAGCAGCACCTGTTGCGCATCATCAATAAAATCGTTGCCGCGGTCGGTCGTAGAGTCGATGAAAGCCATCCGCTGTGCGACGCGCGCTTGCAGGACGGCTCGCGCGTCAACGTCGCGGTGCGGCCGATCGGCGTCGATGGCCCGCTGGTGTCGATCCGCAAATTCTCCAAGAAGAAGCTCGATCTGTCGCGGCTGGTCGAAGTCGGCGCGCTGCGCCCGCCGATGGCGGAAGTGCTGGCCGCCGCGGTGCGGGCGCGCATCTCCACCATCATTTCCGGCGGCACCGGCTCCGGCAAGACGACGATGCTCAACGCGTTGTCGGCCTTCATCTCGGAGAAAGAGCGTCTCCTCACCATCGAGGACGCCGCCGAACTGCAATTGCAGCAGCCGCATGTCGGCCGCATGGAAACCCGGCCGCCCAATGTCGAGGGCAAGGGCGAAATCCGCCAGCGCGATCTCGTCAAGAACGCGCTGCGTATGCGGCCCGACCGCATCATCCTCGGCGAGTGTCGCGGCGAGGAAGCCTTCGACATGCTGCAGGCCATGAACACCGGCCACGAAGGCTCGATGGCCACGATCCACGCCAACACGCCCCGCGATGCCATCACCCGCCTCGAGCAGATGATCGGCATGGCCGGCCTGCCGATGACGGTGGCCTCGATCCGCGGCCAGATCGCCAATGCCGTGCAGCTCGTGGTGCAGCTGTCGCGCCAGTCCGACGGCAAGCGCAAGGTCACCTCGATCGCCGAAGTCACCGGGCTCGAGGGCGACATCATCCAGATGCAGGAGATCTTCAAATACGTGCGCACCGGCACCAAGCCGGACGGCACCGTCGAAGGCAATTTCGTCGCCACCGGCGTGCGCCCGCGCTTCCTCGCCGAACTCGCCAGCCACGGCATCACCATTCCGGGCAGCTATTTCGACCCGTCGCAGCCGCTATGAGCTTGTAGCGCGATGTTCGATATCAACCCGCTCTACTTCTTCTACATCCTGATCGGCCTGTCGGCGGCGATGTTCGCCGAGGGCGTCTATCTGTTCTGCTACAACACCGGCTCGTACCGGAAGAACATCAACCGCCGCCTCAAGGTGATCGAAGGCGCCGCCGATCGCGAGAGCGTGCTGGTGCAGATCCGCCGCGAGCGCGGCCTCACCGGCGCCGGCGACTACCGCTTCAACTTCCTCAACCTCAACCGCCTGTTGCTGCAATCGGGGCTGAGCATCGGCATCAATCGGCTCGTCGTCTTCGTCGCGCTCGGCGCCGTCGGCGCCTTCGCGGCCGTCGTGATGTTCGAGCACAATCTCGGCCACGCCGTGCTCGCCGCCATCTTCAGCGCCACGGCGCTGCCGGTCATGGTGCTGAAGTTCCTGCGCAACCGCCGGCAGAAGAAGTTCGGCGCGCAGATCGCCGACGGCCTCGACATCATCGTACGCTCGCTGCGCGCCGGCCATCCGGTGCCGGTGGCGATCGGCATGGTAGCGCGCGAAATGCCGGACCCGATCGGCTCGGAGTTCGGCATCGTCGGCGACGAGATCACCTACGGCGCCGATCTCGAGACCGCGATGCGCAATCTCTATTTCCGCGTCGGCACCGACGACCTGCCGCTGTTCGTCACCGCGGTGGCGATCCAGACCTCGACCGGCGGCAATCTCGGCGAAATCCTCGAGAACCTCTCCGGCGTCATCCGCCAACGCTTCAAGATGCGGCGCAAGGTGCGGGCGCTCGCCGCCGAAGGCCGCGCCTCGGCGCTGATCCTGTCGTCGCTGCCGATCCTGATGTTCATCGCCATCAACTTCATGGTGCCGACCTTCTATTCCAGCGTCTGGGACGAGCCGCTGACCAAGATGGCGCTGGCGGGCGCCGGCTTCTGGATGGGTATCGGCAACTTCATCATGTACCGCATGGTCAATTTCAGGATCTGACGCATGCCGATGCTCGACGTCCTCGCCAACGCCTTCCGCGACAGCCAGAGCATGACGCTGACTTTGGTGGTGTTCCTCGCCGCCGGCACGCTCGCCTTCGCCATCATGGCGGTGATGCGCTCGCGCGGTTCGCTCAAGCGCCGCCATGCCCGCATCGTCGATGCGCCGCGCAATCCGCGAAACGCGCTTCGCCATTCCAGCGCCCGCGCCGTCGCCCGCATCATCGACTACACCAACAAGCATTACTCCGCCGACGAGGAGGCGATGCGCCTGTTGCGCCGCCGCCTGATCCAGGCCGGCATCTACGATCCGCGCGGCGTCGCGCTGTTCTTCGCCGGCCGCGCCGCGCTCGCCGTGGTGCTCGCCGCCGTGACCTTCTTTTTCCTGCCCTTCGTCTGGCCGATGCAGGGCTCGATGCTGTGGATGGTCGTGATCGTCGGCGGCGTCGCCGGCTATGTCGGCCCCAGCATCTATATCGACAAACGCATCAAGGCGCGCACCCAGCAGCACCAGTCCGGCTTCCCGGATTTCCTCGACCTGCTGGTGGTCTGCTCCAATGCCGGGCTGTCGATGGAGGCGGCGCTGGAGCGCGTCGGCCGCGAGATGGGCGAGAGCTATCCCTCGCTCACCGCCAACATCCATATCACCAACCTGGAGATCCGCGCCGGCCGCAATCTCAAGGACGCGCTGGAGCGCTTTGCCGAGCGGCTGGCGCTGGAGGAAGCGCGCGCCTTCGCCACCTTGATCAACCAGTCGATCGATCTGGGGTCCTCGATCACCGACGCGCTGCGCGTCTATTCCGACGACATGCGGCACAAGCGCATGGCCCGCGCCGAGGAGAAGGCCTATGCGCTGCCGGCCAAGCTCGCCATCCCGATGATGGTCTGCATCTTCCCGGTGCTGTTCGTCGTCATCCTGCTGCCGGTGATCGTGCGATTGTCGAGCGGACATTACTTTTAAGCCGACAATAATCGATAAAATCGCGCGCAATTTCTCCCGAGGTTCCGGCAGGACAATTAACTCGCGTCAATTAGTCTGACGGCAAGCGCGTTAAGCGTATCGGGGGTTGTATGCGTCGAAGTCTCAGCCGGCTGGGGTTGATCGTGTGCGCGGGGCTCATGCTCGCGGGCTGCAACGCCGCCACCAACGCGTCGCTGTCGGATAGCCTGAAGGACACGCCCGGCGCCGCCGCCTTCGCCGCCGCGCCGGCCGACGGCACCGATGCGCCCTTCGGCGAGCCGACCCCCGAAGGCAGGCTGCTCGGCGCCGATCCGGGCGACGATCTCGCCACCGGCAAGGCCTACTTCCGCTCCGGCAATTACGGCATGGCGGAGCGCTACTTCCGACGCGCCGTCGAGCAGCATCCGACCGATGCCGAAGCCTGGCTCGATCTCGGCGCCTCCTACGATCACGTCAAGCGCTTCGACCTCGCCGACCGCGCCTACGCGCAGGCGATCAAGCTCGTCGGCGTCAAGGTCGAGATCCTCAACAACCAGGGCTATTCCTACATGCTGCGCGGCGATAAGGCGCGGGCCTACGAAAAGCTGAATGAGGCGCTTCGCCGCTCCCCCGGCAATCCCTATGTGATGAGCAATCTGCGCCTGTTGCAGGCCAGCGCCGCGCAGGGCAAGGCGATCGAGTAGCAGCAGCGTCGCATCAGCCTTTGTCATGCCCCGCGCAGGCGGGGCATCCAGTACCCGCCGACGTCCGAGACGACGATGACGGCCTGTGGCCTTGCCTCCTTCGCCCATCGCAGGCAGAAATAGCCCGCAAATGATGGGGGAGGATCGATGAAGCGCATCGTGTTGGCCGGGCTGTTCACCGCGGCGTTTTGCAGCACCGCTTTCGCCGCCGAGGGCGTCCACCTCGACGGCTCGCAGCTCAGCCTGCTGTGGCCGCTGCCCTTCGCCGGCATTTTGCTGTCGATCGCGCTGTTCCCGCTGCTGGCGCCGCATTTCTGGGAACATCACTTCGGCAAGGTCGCGGCCTTCTGGGCCTTTGCCTTCCTCGTTCCCTGCGCCGCGATCTACGGCCTGCCGACGACCTTGGCCGAGGTGGTGCACACCGCCGCGCTCGAATATCTGCCCTTCATCATCCTCTTGCTGTCGCTGTTCGTGGTGTCCGGCGGCATTCGCATCGCCGGCAACCTGGTTGGCAATCCGGCGACCAACACCGCGATGCTCGCCATCGGCACATTCGCCGCCAGCGTCGTCGGCACCACCGGCGCCTCGATGCTGCTGATCCGGCCGATGATCGTCGCCAACAAGAACCGCGCCAAGAACGTTCACGTCTTCATCTTTTTCATCTTCCTCGTCTCCAACATCGGCGGCTCGCTGACGCCGCTCGGCGATCCGCCGCTGTTCCTCGGCTTCCTCAAGGGCGTCGATTTCCTCTGGACTGTCGAGTCGATGTTCGCGCCGATGATGGTGTCGAGCTTGATCCTGCTCGGTCTGTTCTATGCGCTGGACAGCTATTACTGGACCAAGGAAGGACGCCATCGCCGCGACGGCCACACGCTGCGCCATGTCGATGTCGCCGGCCTGCACAACGTGCTGTATCTGTTCGGCATTGTCGGCGCGGTGCTCATCAGCGGCATCTGGAAGTCCGGCGTCTCGGTGCCGGTCGGCTTCGGCATCGCCATGCCGCTGGAGGGCGTGCTGCGCGACGTCGTGCTGCTGGTGCTGGCTTATCTGTCGCTGCGCACGACGCGGCGTAACATCCGCATCGAGAACGCTTTCACCTGGACGCCGATCCAGGAAGTGGCGCTGCTGTTCGCCGGCATCTTCATCACCATCATTCCGGCGCTGGCCATCCTGCGCGCCGGCCAGAACGGTCATCTGGCGCCGCTGCTCGCCTTCGTCACCGGGCCGGACGGCCAGCCGATCAACGCCGCCTATTTCTGGCTGACCGGCCTGCTGTCGAGCTTCCTCGACAATGCGCCGACCTATCTGGTGTTCTTCAACCTCGCCGGCGGCGATGCCCAGCACCTGATGGGGCCGCTGTACAAGACGCTGCTGGCGATCTCGGCGGGCGCCGTGTTCATGGGCGCCAACTCCTACATCGGCAACGCGCCGAACTTCATGGTGAAGTCGATCTGCGAGGAGCGCGGCATCAAGATGCCGAGCTTCTTCGGCTACATGGCGTGGTCGGGTCTGATCCTGCTGCCGCTGTTCGTGGTCATCACCGTGATTTTCTTCCGCTAGCGTCATCTGGCTTTGGCGGGCGCGAATCACCTCCGGCCGGGCGGGCAGTTCCGCCCGGTACCGGGGCGCGAAAAGGCCTGCGACATGGGCGCTCAGGCGCCCTCGGGTGCCAAAAAGCCCCATTCCAAGGGCCGAATCGTCAGCTTCCTGTGATTATCCGGCTCCGGCAGGGGCCAATCGCTTGCGAAAATCAGCGAATCTCATAGTGCTTCATCAGCGCATTTTGCGCTCAAGGAGCTTATTCAATGGCTACGAAACCCGCCGCCTCGGCGAAGCCGAAGGCCGCCAAGCCGGTTACCATGAAACAACTCGCCTACGCTCTGGCCGAGCAGCACTCGCTCACCAAGAAGCAGGGCGTGGAGATGCTCGAAGAGCTGGTCGCGATGATCACCAAGCACCTGAAGAAGGGTGAGCGGGTGAAGATCGCCGGTCTCGGCATCCTGCAGGTGCGCAAGCGCGCCGCCCGCATGGGCCGCAACCCGGCCACCGGCGAAGCGATCAAGATCAAGGCGTCGAAGAAGGTCGCCTTCCGCGCCGCCAAGGACCTCAAGGAAGCGATCTAACGATCGCCTCCTTGCTGGACTGCAAAGCCCCGTCGGGTCTCCCGGCGGGGTTTTTGTTTGTTCGCTTTCTTATCCCTCCCCTGAAAGGGGAGGGTGGCCCGCCGAAGGCGGGTCGGGTGGGGTCAGCGACGCCGCGAACGCGCTTTCTCCTCTCCCTCAAGAGGAGGCGAATAAGAAGGCACGTCCGTCGCTTTCCTGTCGTCCCCGCGAAAGCGGGGACCCATAATCACCGTCCTCTCGATAGCGCGGTGGCTATGGGTCCCGGGTCTCGCTGTCGCTCGCCCGGGACGAAAGGCCAAGACCCGTCACACCCCTCAGAAAATAGTCCTTGACTATTAGTCCTAGGATCATATAGCCTCACCCCGTCCTGTTCCTACCGAGGGCGCTCTCATGAGGCGTCATGTCAGCGGGAGCAGAATGCGGTGCCCGCGGGCCCGGGGATTACGCATCCCGGGCGCTCGGGCGGCGCCGGGGCTCCGCCCGCCGGCAATAAGACCGGCCGCAAGGAGCTTGCTGATGGTGAGCGCTACCCGCGAAAGCGGATCAGCCGCCAGAAGCGCGGCCCGGCGTCGTAACGACACCGCGATGGAGCGCCGCGGGGCGCAGGCCTTCTCCGATCGCAAGGAGGGGCCGCGCCGCAAGGCGCATGTTTGGGCGCTTCGCGGCGCTCCATTCCCTCGGCATGTCCGAGGGGCGGAAGACATGTCCCCGCGAAGGCGGGGGAAAGGCAGGCCACCCCGGGCCTTCGAGAACAGGGGCGCCGGCGCATGCCCGCCGTATTCCCATGCAATCTGCGGCAGCGCAGCACACTCTTGCTCACGCCCCCGCCGGGCTATAATCACGCAAAGCTAAAGGTTCCGCCCGCGAGGGCCAGAGGAGTTCCGACCATGTCGCAGACCGCCGAGAAGCGTCCCAGCAAGCCGTCGATGTTGAAGGACAAGGATTTCCAGTGGGAGGATCCGCTCGGCATCGAGTTCGAGCTCACCGAGGAAGAGGGCATGGTGCGCGACACCGCGCGCGGCTTCGCGCAGGACTACCTGATGCCGAAGATCACCGAGGCCTATCTCAACGAGACGCACGATCCCAACAACCTGCCGGAGATGGGCAAGCTCGGCCTGCTCGGCCCGACCATTCCGGAGGAATACGGCGGCGCTGGCCTCGGCTATGTCGCCTACGGCCTGATCGCCCGCGAGATCGAGCGTGTCGATTCGGGCTATCGCTCGACCATGTCGGTGCAGTCCTCGCTCGTCATGTATCCGATCTATGCCTATGGCTCGGAAGCGCAGCGCCGCAAATATCTGCCCAAGCTCGCCACCGGCGAGATGGTCGGCTGCTTCGGCCTCACCGAGCCGGATCACGGCTCCGATCCGGGCTCGATGGTGACGCGCGCCGAGAAGGTGTCGGGCGGCTACAAGCTCAACGGCGCCAAGACCTGGATCTCCAACGCGCCCTTCGCCGACATCGCCGTGGTCTGGGCCAAGCTCGACGGCGTCATCCGCGGCTTCATCGTCGAGCGCGGCATGAAAGGTTTCTCGACGCCGAAGATCCAGGGCAAGCTGTCGCTGCGCGCCTCGACCACCGGCGAGATCGTGCTCACCGATTGCGTCGTGCCGGAAGAGAACCTGCTGCCGAACGCGCAAGGGCTCGGCGGGCCGTTCGGCTGCCTCAACAATGCGCGCTACGGCATTTCGTGGGGCGTCATGGGCGCCGCCGAATTCTGCTGGCACGCGGCGCGCCAGTACACGCTCGACCGCAAGCAGTTCAACCGGCCGCTCGCCGCCAACCAGCTCGTGCAGAAGAAGCTCGCCGACATGCAGACCGAAATCGCGCTCGGCCTGTCGGGCTGTCTGCGGCTCGGCCGCATGATCGAGCAAGGCCGCGCCGCGCCGCCGTCGATCTCGCTGATGAAGCGCAACAACTGCGGCAAGGCGCTGGACATCGCCCGCATCGCCCGCGACATGCACGGCGGCAACGGCATCTCGAGCGAGTACCACGTGATGCGTCACGTCTCGAACCTCGAGACCGTGAACACCTACGAGGGGACGCACGACATCCACGCGCTCATCCTCGGCCGCGCGCAGACCGGCATCCAGGCATTTTTCTAGGTCTCTTGTCCCGGGCGCAGCGCGGCATGAAGTGACGCGCTGCAGAACCGGGACCGTTCCGGACGAATGAAATCGGAACGGTCCCGGCTCTCGCTGCGCTCGGCCGGGACAGGGAAGTTGCAATGTCCCTCCACACCGCGCTCATGCTGTTTCTCGCCGGCATCGGCGGCGGCGTGCTGACATCGCTGGTCGGCGGCGCCGCCATCGTCACCTATCCGGCGCTGGTCGCGGCCGGCCTGCCGCCGCAGGCGGCCACCATCTGCAATCTCGTGGCGTCGTTTCCCGGCTCGTTCCTCGCCGCCATGGCCGACCGCGGCCAGTTGCCGAAGCTCGATCGCGCCTTCGCCGGGATGGTGGTGGCGTCGATGCTGGGGGCGCTGCTCGGCGCGCTCCTGCTGCTGGTGACGCCGCAACGCGTCTTCGCCGTGCTGGTCCCGGTGCTGCTCGGCTTCGCCACGGTGCTGTTCGCGTTTTCGCAGCGCATCGGCCATTGGCTGCATACGCGCGCCGCGGCGAAAGGCCGAACGATCGATTTCAGCGTCGGCAATCTGAAGGTCCTGCTGCCGGTGTCGTTCTACGGCGGTTATTTCGGCGCCGGCGTCAGCGTGCTCATTCTCGGCGTCATGTCGGTCGCGACGCGCGGCGACTATCGCTCCGCCAACGTCGCCAAGAACCTGGTGACCAGTCTCAACACAGGCACGGCGGCGATGCTGTTCATCCTCAAGGGCACGGTGATCTGGCCGCCGGCGCTGGCCATGATGGCCGGCACCATCATCGGCGGCCAGCTCGGCGCCGCGCTGGCCAAGGTGGCGCCGCGTCACGTCATGCGCGTCGCCGTCACCGCGGTCGGTGCGCTGCTGACGGCTTATTTCGCATGGGAATACTGGTTCTAGCGCATAGATCCCGATCTACCGATCCATCAGCGCGGTCTGGCGCGCCATTTCGGCGATGCGCTTCGTCATGGCGCTGTCGGGGTCGGTCAGCGGATCGAGCACGCTGAAATGATTGGCGCTGCCAATCGCTTCGTAACGCGTTTCGACATTGTCCTGCCGCCAGGCCTCGGCGAAATCGCGGCTCTGCCGCAGGAACTCGTTCGATTCGGATCCGCCGACCACGGCGTCGAAGGTTCGGCCGGACGGCACCGCCCAGAACAACGGCGAACAGGCGCGCGCCGTTCCTTCGGTGAGCTTGAGATCGGTGTTGAGCGGCGTCGTCAGCAGCTTGGTCGTGTCGTAGACGCCGGAAATACCGTAGCCGGCGGGCACCAGATCGGTCGGCACCGTGGGATCGAGCATCTCCCAGTCGGTCGCGACCAGGCAGGCGGACAGATGGCCGCCGGCGGAATGGCCGTAGGCGACGAAATGCTTCTTGTGCGCGCGCCACAGATGCAGCGCCGCCGCGCGCATCTGCTCGGTGATCTCCGCGATCGAGACCTGCGGCGCGAGGTCGTAGCCGACCACCGCGACCGACACGCCGTTCTCGTTCAAGCCCTTCGCCATCTGGCTGAACGAGGCCGGCGAGAGGCTGCGCCACCAGCCACCGTGAATGAACATGGCGAGCGGCGCGTCGGCGCCGGCATCGCGGCCCGGAAAAAAGTCGATGGTCTGGCGCGGCGACGGTCCGTAGGAGATGCGGAGTTCCGCTTTTGGCGATGCAGCCCGGTAAGCCGCGCCGTCGGCCTCCCAGCGCGCGAAAATCTGCGGGTGTTCCGGCACGCGGGCGCGGTTGTCGTATTCCTTGGTGTAGTCGATCGCCATGATATTTCTCCGGTTCCGCCGACACTGGCCGATCGTCCGAGGCGAGACAAGAGACGTGCGGCGGCGCCCGCCTTGCGCTAAGGTTGCGCCATGTCCGCCGTCATCAAAACGCTCACCCTGCCGGTCGATGGCCGCCAGTCGCAAACCGCGCTCGCGGTGGCGCGCGGCACCGCGCGGCTTCTGCACGCGCATGGTTTCTGCGTCGTCAGCGAACTGCCGCTGCCCTCCGGCCGCCGGGCCGATCTGGTGGCGCTGCGCGACAACGGCGAAGTCTGGATCGTCGAGATCAAATCCTCGGTCGCCGATTTTCGCGCCGACCAGAAGTGGCAGGATTACCGCGCGCATTGCGACCGGCTGTTTTTCGCCACGTCGCAGGACGTGCCGTGCGAGATCTTTCCGCCGGATACCGGGCTGATCGTGGCGGATGCCTTCGGCGCCGCGTTCTACTGCGAGGCGCCCGAGCACAAGCTCGCGGCGGCGACGCGCAAGTCGATGCTGGTGCTGGTCGCCCGCGCCGCGGCACTGCGGCTGCAGTCGCTGATCGACCCGAACGGGCCGTATGGGGAGTTTGTGTGACGCGGCGCGTCGGCGCCAAACGCCGTCATCGCCCGCGCAGGCGGGCGATCCGGTTCTGAGGTTCTGTCGAAAGGGCTGGGTCCCCGCTTTCGCGGGGACGACACAATCAGCGCGGAGCCCTTTTGGCCAAAATCCGCTGCAAGGTGCGGCGGTGCATGTTGAGCCGGCGCGCGGTTTCCGAAACGTTGCGGCCGCACAGTTCGTAGATACGCTGGATGTGCTCCCAGCGCACGCGGTCGGCCGACATCGGATTTTCCGGCGGCTCGATCTTCGGGCTCTCATGCGCAAGCAGCGCGGCGAGCACATCGTCGGCATCGACCGGCTTGGCGAGGTAATCGACGGCGCCGAGCTTCACCGCGGTCACGGCGGTGGCGATGTTGCCGTAGCCGGTGAGGATGATGCCGCGCGCTTCGGGGCGCTGCTTCTTCAGCGCCGAGATGACGTCGAGGCCGTTGCCGTCGCCAAGCCGCATATCGACCACGGCGAAAGCCGGCGCCGAGCGCTCGACCTGCATCAGGCCGTCGGCGACCGACTCGGCGGTCGTCACTTCGAAGCCGCGCTGTTCCAGCGCCTTGGCCAGCCGTTGCAGGAACGACTTGTCGTCTTCAACGATCAGCACGGAGCGGTCGGCAATGTTGTCGAGCGGCAGCGGCATCTCGACCGTGTCGTTCATGGCAACGTCCATATCCTGTCTTCGCTCCTCGGTTGTGCGGCGCTTTGAACGCGCCCGTAACCCAAGGAGCTATTCATCGCCCGCGCGGCGCGCGAGTGTACAAAACGTCGCACAGCAGACCCTGCGGCCATGGCGAAATCAAGTCCCGGTCAGGCCCGCCATTCGCTCGAAATCGCCCCTGTTCCAGCGCAATTTGACGATGGCGCCGCGTTTCGGCGGCAACTGGTTGGCGAAAACGATGGTGGCACCGGAGCGCTCCAGCAGCGTCTTGGCGATGAAGAAGCCGAGGCCGAGGCCGGCTGGCTGGTCGTCATTGCCGTCCGGCTTGCGCCGGCGGGTGGTGACGTAGGGCTCGCCGATCCGCGCCAGTATATCGGGCGCGAAGCCGGGGCCGTCGTCGGTGATGGTGATTTCGATGGTGGCGTCGTCCCATTGCGTTACGACGTCCACTTGTTCACGGGCGAAGTCGACGGCGTTCTCCAGGAGATTGCCCAGCCCGTAAATGATCGCCGGGTTGCGCGCGCCGACCGGCTCGGTCTCGTGTTCGGATGGCGCGCTGACATTGATGACGACGTCGAAGTCGCGATGCGGCGCCACGACTTCCTCGATCAGCGAGGTGATCGGTGTGCGGTCGAACGGCGCGCCGCTCGACGACAGTTCGGTGATCTTCGACAGGATATCGCGGCAGCGCGAGGCCTGGCTGCGCAGCAGCCGCACGTCCTCGCCATGCGGCGCGTCGGCAGGAATGGCGTTCTCCAGTTCCTTGGCGATGACGGTGATGGTGGACAGCGGCGTGCCGAGCTCGTGCGCGGCAGCGGCGGCCAAGCCGTCGAGCTGCGACAGGTGTTGTTCGCGCAGCACCACGAGTTCGGTGGCAGCCAGCGCGTCGGCGAGCTGGCGCGACTCTTCGGTGATCTGCCACGCATAGACACCGATGAAGCCGATGGCGAGCAGGATCGAGAGCCACACGCCCATCATGTAGACCGGCGGCAGCACCAGAGGATCGGCGTCGTCCCACGGCAACGGATAATGCGTGAACACCAGCAGCGTCGCGCAGGCGACGGCGAAGATGCCGAGCAGCACGGTGTAGCGCGGCGGCAGCGCGGTCGCCGACAGGAGCACGGGCCCCAGGAACAGGAAGGAGAACGGGTTCTGCAGGCCGCCGGTGAGATAGAGCAGCACCGCGAGCTCGGCGATGTCGAAGGCGAGCAGCCAGGCGGCGCGGTCCGGCTCGAGACGCTGCGTCAGGTGGAAGCGCAGGCGCAGCGCCACATTAAGCCAGGCCGACAGCGCGATGGCGGCGAGACACGTCCACAGCGGCAGCGGGAATTCCAGGCCGAAATAGACGACGAGGACGGCGGTGGTCTGGCCGACCACGGCGAGCCAGCGCAGCCGTACCAGCGTGTCGAGGCGGACGTTGCGGCGCGGGTGGTGTTGGGCGAGTTCGAGGGCGGGCGGCATGAGGGGAGTGTAGCCTATTTCCATGGCGTCCATCTGCCATCTCGCGGCCCTTGCGTCCGAGGTGGCGGAAGGTCACATGTGGTAAGGGGCTGAGCTTTGCCAATGGACGCAACAACCGACACTGCCGCCATCGCGGTCACCGATCTGGTCAAACGCTACAAGGGCGTGGCGGCGGTCGATGGCATTTCCTTCGCCCTGCCGGCCGGCTCGGTGACCGGGCTGCTCGGCGGCAACGGCGCCGGCAAGACCACCACCATTGCCATGATCATGGGCCTCGTCACTCCCACCGCCGGCGCCGTCGCGGTGCTCGGGGCGGCGATGCCGGGCGAGCGCTACCGCGTCCTGCACCGCATGAATTTCGAGAGCCCTTACGTCGACATGCCGATGCGGCTGACGGTGCGGCAGAACCTGTCGGTCTTTGCGCAGCTCTACGGCGTGCCGCAGGCGAGGGATCGCATCGCGCAATTGGCGAGCGAGCTCGAACTCAACGAATTCATTGATCGGCCGACCGGCAAATTGTCGGCGGGGCAGAAGACGCGCGTGTCGCTGGCCAAGTCGCTGCTCAACGAGCCCGAGGTGTTGCTGCTCGACGAGCCGACCGCATCGCTCGATCCCGACACCGCCGACTGGGTGCGCGCCCGCCTCGAACGCTACCGCAAGGAAACCGGCGCAACGATCCTGCTCGCCTCGCACAACATGAACGAGGTCGAGCGGCTATGCGACCGCGTCATCATCATGAAGCGCGGCCGCATCGAGGAAGATGACACGCCGCAGGGTTTGCTGGCGCGCCACGGCCGCGAGAATCTCGAGGAGGTGTTCCTCGACGTCGCGCGGGGCCGGCAATCGGAGGCGATGCGATGACGACTGAGGCTAGGGCGCACCACCACACGCCGCTCATCCCCGCGGAAGCGGGGATCCAGTGCGGCAATCCCGGAGCGCGCGGCAAAGACTGGGTTCCCGCTTCCGCGGGAACGAGCGGAGTTTGTAATAACCGCAGTGCTGCCAAACAGTGCGTGTCATCATGAGCACGGCCGCATCCGATCGCAGCCTCAACTTCTCCCTCCACCGCGTCAGTGCGATGGTGCGGCGCTATTGGTATCTGCTGATCTCGTCCTGGCCGCGCATACTCGACCTGATCTACTGGCCGACGGTGCAGATGCTGATGTGGGGCTTCCTGCAGCTCTACGTGTCGAAAACCGCCGGCTTTGCCGCCGGCGCGGCCGGCACCTTCATCGGCGCCGTGCTTCTGTGGGACATCCTGTTTCGCGGCCAGCTCGGCTTCTCCATCTCCTTCCTCGAGGAGATGTGGGCGCGCAACCTCGGCAACCTGATGATGTCGCCGCTGCGGCCGACCGAGTTCGTCGCCGCGCTGATGGTGATGAGCATCGTCCGCCTCGCCATCGGCATGATACCGGTGTCGTTCCTCGCCATCGCCTTCTTCGGCTTCAACTTGTGGGCGCTCGGCCTCGCGCTGGTGGCCTTCTTCGTCAATCTGATCCTGACGAGCTGGGCGATCGGCATCTTCGTCGCCGGCCTGCTGCTGCGCAACGGCATGGGCGCCGAGAGCATGGCCTGGACCATCATGTTCCTGTTCCTGCCGCTCACCTGTGTTTATTACCCCGTGGCGGTATTGCCGGAATGGCTGCAATACGTGGCGTGGTGCCTGCCGCCGACCTATGTATTTGAAGGTATGCGGGCGCTCCTGATCGACCACGTATTCCGGGGCGACCTGATGCTGGAGGCCTTCGCCTTCAACGTGGTGCTGTTTTCCCTGGCCTCCTTCGGCTTTGTCCGGCTGCTGGAGAGCGCCCGAACCAACGGCGCGCTGGTTCAGAGCGGCGAATAGGACGGTAAATCTCTGGGAACTTTACCGTTTTGCCCTCGTAAACAAGTTTCCAAGGATTCGAGCCTAATGTTGACGTGGTCCATCAAAAGCGACAGTGTGCCGCAGTGCAGCAGGAACCGGGTGAACTGATGCCGATCGGCGAATTCGACGGTGCGGCAGCCATGCCGTCCGGGAACGGCGGTGCTTTGTCGACGCCGATGTACTGGCTTTACGAACTGGGCCATGCCGCGCTCGATCCGTCGCGCGCCTGGGCCGATGCCACCAAGCTGTTCTTCCGCAATCCGGCCAATCCGCTCGCGCACACCACCTACGGCAAGTCCGTGGCAGCTGCCGCGGAGCTGTTCGAACGCACGACGCGCATCTACGGCAAGCCCGACTGGGGCATCGAGGAAACCTCCGTCGGCGGCGCCCGCGTGCCGGTGAAGATCCAGCCGGTGTGGGAGCGGCCGTTCTGCCGCCTGCTGCATTTCGAACGTGAATTCGAGCACACGCCGCGCCGGCCGCAGCCGAAGGTGCTGATCGTGGCGCCTCTGTCCGGTCACTACGCGACGCTGCTGCGCGGTACGGTCGAAGCGTTCCTGCCCAATCACGAAGTCTACATCACCGAGTGGCGCAACGCGCGCAACGTGCCGCTGTCGGAAGGGCGCTTCGATCTCGACGATTACATCGACTACGTCATCTCGATGCTGCACATGCTGCAGGGCGAGTGCCACGTCGTCGCCGTGTGCCAGCCGGCCGTGCCGGTGCTGGCGGCGGTGTCGGTGATGGAAGGCAATGACGACCCTTACGTGCCGCATTCCATGACGCTGATGGGCGGCCCGATCGACACGCGCTGCAATCCGACCGCGGTGAATCAACTGGCGCAGGGCAAAGGCATCGACTGGTTTCAGCGCAACGTCATCACCAAAGTGCCGTTCCCGCATGCCGGCTTCATGCGCGATGTCTATCCGGGCTTCCTGCAGCTCTCCGGCTTCATGAGCATGAACCTCGATCGCCATCTTGAGGCGCATCGCAGCCTGTTCTCGCATCTGGTCAAGGGCGACGGCGACTCGGCGCAGAAGCACCGCGAGTTCTACGACGAGTATCTCGCCGTCATGGACCTGTCGGCCGAGTTTTATCTGCAGACCGTCGATACCGTGTTCATCCAGCACGCGCTGCCGAACGGCACGATGAAGCATCGCGGCCTGCCGGTCGATCCCGGCAAGATCCGCCGCGTCGCGCTGATGACGGTGGAGGGCGAGCTCGACGATATCTCCGGTCTCGGCCAGACCGAGGCGACGCATCGCCTGTGCCCGAACATTCCGGCCGAGGACAAGGTGCATTACGTGCAGAACGGCGTCGGCCATTACGGCGTGTTCAACGGCTCGCGCTTCCGCTCGGAGATTCAGCCGCGCATCGCCGACTTCATGCTGTCGCACAACGGCGGCCACGGCGGCGGCAAGAAGCGCGGCTGACGCCGCGCATTCTTCCCCTCTTTATGGCAGACTGACGCGGCCGATTCTTCGTCCGGGTTCAGCACCGATGTCCCTGCCGCTTCGCGCCTTGTTCATCCGCCGCGCCAGCGAGCCGTCGATGATCACGGTCGCCTTCGAGCAGGAGGTGATCCCGGTGCAGCTCAAGCGCAACGCCAAGGCGCGGCGCTACACCTTGCGCATCCAGTCGGCGAGCCGCGAGGTGGTGCTCACCATCCCGCCGCGCGGCAGCCTGAAGCAGGCGCGCGAATTCGCCGAGAAACACGCGGCGTGGATGGCGGCGCGGCTGGCGCGGTTGCCGGTGCCGGTGCCCTTTACCGACGGCGCAGCGATTCCCTTGCGCGGCGTGCCGCATCGCATCGAGCATCGCCCGCATGCGCGCGGCACGGTGTGGACCGAGGCGGGCGATGACGGCGCGAGGGTGCTGTGCGTCGCCGGTGACAAGCCGCATGTCGCGCGGCGTGTCCATGACTACCTCAAGAAGGAAGCCAAGCACGATCTCACCATCGCCAGCCGGCGCGCTGCCGCGGCGCTCGGTGTCGTGCTCCGCCGCGTCTCGGTGCGCGACCAGTCGAGCCGCTGGGGTTCGTGCTCGACGACCGGCGTGCTGTCTTATTCCTGGCGGCTGATCCTGACGCCGCCCTTCGTGCTCGAATACCTTGCGGCGCACGAGGCCGCGCATCTGGTCGAGATGAACCACAGCCGCGCCTTCTGGCGTCAGGTCGAGCGTATCTGCCCGGATTTCAAGCGCGCCAAGGCCTGGCTCGACGCGCACGGCGCCGAACTCCATCGCTACGGCGCGGAAGGCTAGCGCCTTATCGCCACTTCCTATAGGAAATCGCCGTGCCGTTGCCTTTTCGCCGGCACAACAGGAAAGATCCATGCTCGCGCCCGGCACCTTCGCGCTGACGCTGTTGCTGGCGGCGCTGAGCGCCACCGGCCCGCTATCGACAGACCTCTACCTGCCGTCGCTGCCGGCGATCGCCACGGGTCTGAATTCCGACGCGTCCCACGTTCAGTTCACGATCTCGGCTTTCCTCGTCGGCTTCGCCATCGGTCAGATCGTCTACGGTCCGTTTTCCGATCGGCATGGCCGCAAGCCACTGCTGCTGCTGTCGATGGGCATTTTTCTCGCCGCCTCGGTGATGTGCGTATTCGCGATGTCGATCGAGATGTTGGTGGTCGCCCGTGTGCTCCAGGCCTTCGGCGGCGCCGGCGGCGTCGTGCTGTCGCGTGCGGTGGTCCGCGATCTCTACACCGGCGCGCGCGCCGGCCGCGAAATGTCGATCATCAGTTCGGTCATGGCCTTCGCGCCGGTGCTGGCGCCGATGTTCGGTGGCGTCTTGCAGACGGCCTTCGGCTGGCGCGGCGTGTTTGCGACGCTCGGCCTCATCGGCGCCTGCGTCACGCTGGCGACCGTCTTTCTGCTGCCTGAAACGCTGAAGGTCCGCGCCGCCGCCAAGGTGTCGCTCGCCTCGATCTGGGGCTCGTACCGTGTCGTTTTCCGCCATGGCGGGTATCGCTCTTATCTGGCGATCTGCACCGCAATCTATGCCGGCCTGCTGGCCTGGCTGACGGGAGCGGCCTTCGTCCTGCAGGATATCTACGAACTCTCGGCGTTCGAGTTCGGCTTCGTCTTCGCCATCGGCTCGGCCGGCTTTCTGGTCGGCTCGAACATTGGCGCGCGCATTGTCACGCGTCTTGGCATCGACACGGTGATCGGCATCGGCGCCGCGCTGGCGGCGGTCGGCGGCGCCTGCGTGCTCGTATCGGTGATGCTCGGTTTCAAGTCGTCGCTGACCATCGTGCTGCCGGTCGCAGTCTATCTCAGCGGTCTCGGCATGGTGCTGCCGCTATCCATCGCCGGCGCCATGACGCCGTTTCCGGAACGCGCCGGCGCCGCCTCGTCGCTGTTCGGCTTCATTCAGCAGACCACGGCGGCCGTGAGCGGCGCGGTAGTCGGCTTGCTGCTCGGTTATGGCGCGTGGCCCGTGGCGGTCGCTATGGCGTCGATGGGCCTTGCCACGCTGGCGCTATGGATCGCCACGCGCGGCGTGCGCAAGCGCAACGCCTATGTCCATCGAGACTAGAGCGTTTTCGAGCGAAGTGGGTACCGGTTCGCGTGAAGAAAACGCGTCAAGCGAAGGATCCTAACGCCGGCTGCCGAACAGGTTGTTGAGTAGCCAGCCGTCGAGGCTGCCGCTGCCGTTGGTCTGGCGCTCGGCATTGGCCATCGGCACCGAGCCGGGCGGCACCGGCGCCTGCGACATCGGCACGCCCTGCGACGGCGGCGGGGGCGGCGCGGTATCGCCGCCGCCGAACAGCCCGCCGAAGAAGCCGGTGGACGGCACGCTCGGCAGACCGGCGACCGGCACGCCCTGATGCGCATCGCGCATGTAGCGGCTCCAGATCTCGACCGGCAGGCTGCCTCCGGTCACCTTCTTCATCGGCGTGTTGTCATCATTGCCAAGCCAGACGGCGGTGACGAGATGCGCGGTGTAGCCGACGAACCAGGCGTCGCGGAAATCCTGCGACGTGCCGGTCTTGCCGGCGGCGGGCCAGCCCGGCAGCTCGGCCTTGTGCGCGGTGCCGAT
Organism: Pseudolabrys sp.; assembly: GCA_026125895.1. GTDB lineage: Bacteria > Pseudomonadota > Alphaproteobacteria > Rhizobiales > Xanthobacteraceae > Pseudolabrys. Next base: position 29,703 of record JAHCKG010000011.1, read on the forward strand.
GGTCAGCGTCTCCTGCATCATCTGGTTCATCATGCCGATGTAGCGGGCATCGACGATGCGGCCGAGCGCCTGACGGTTGCGCACATAGAGCACTTTGCCGGCCGTGGTGCTGATGCGCTCGATGACATGCGGCATCACCGCATAGCCGCCATTGGCGAAGGTGGCGTAGGCGCCGGTGAGTTCGAGCGGCGACACCTCCGAGGTGCCGAGCGAAATCGATGCGTTCGGTTCCAGCTTCGAGGAGATGCCGAGCCGGTGCGCGGTGCGGATCACCGCCATCGGCGTGACTTCCATCGTCAGCCGCACCGACACGGTGTTGAGCGACATGGCGAGCGCGCGCGTCAGTGTCACCGGACCTTGGTACTTGTGCTCGTAGTTCTCCGGCTGCCAGCCCTTGATCTTGATTGGCCCATCGACGCGCACCGTGTCCGGTGTCAGGCCGCGCTCCAGCGCCGTCAAATAGACGAAGGGCTTGAAGGCCGAGCCGGGCTGACGCTTGGCGTCGACCGCGCGGTTGAACTGGCTCTCGGCATAGTCGCGGCCGCCGATCAGCGCGCGCACGGCGCCGTCGGGCGTCATCGACACCAGCGCCGTTTGCGAGGCGCCACCCTTGTTGGTCTTGGCGAACTCGGCGGCGACGGCCTTCTCGGCGTCCGCCTGCAAGGCGGCGTCGATGGTGGTCTGCACGACGACGTCTTCCTCGACATGACCGATGGAGTCGTTGACCGCGTCCATCACCCAGTCGGCGACATAGTTGCCGGCGCCGTTGTTCGCCTGCGCGACGATGCGCGGCGGCGCGGCGATCGCCTGCTTTTCGTTGGCCGCGGAAATGAAGCCGAGTTCGTTCATCGCCGCCAGCACGATGCGCGCGCGCTTCTCCGCGGCGTTGTAGTTGCGCGTCGGCGCGAGACGCGACGGCGACTTGACGAGACCAGCGAGCAGGGCGGCTTCGGCGACATTGATCTGTTTTGCCGACTTGCCGAAATAGCGCTGCGAGGCCTGCTCGATGCCGTAGGCGCCGGCGCCGAAATAGACGCGGTTGAGATAGAGCTCGAGGATCTGCGTCTTGGTGAATTTCTGTTCCAGCCAGACCGCGAGCAACGCTTCCTGCAGCTTGCGCGTCATCGTCCGTTCCTGAGTGAGGAACAGGTTCTTGGCGAGCTGCTGCGTCAGCGTCGAGCCGCCTTGCGCGACGCCGCGATGCAGGATGTTCGCCACCGCAGCGCGGGCGATGCCCATCGGATCGACGCCGAAGTGATCGTAGAAGCGCCGATCCTCGATGGCGACGAAAGCCTTCGGCACGTAAGGCGGCATTTCCTTGAGCGACAGCACTTCACCGGCCATGTCGCCGCGGCGCGCGAATTCGCGGCCGGTGACGTCGAGCATGCGGATGGTCGGCGGACGCTTCGGAATTTCCAGCGACTGGATCGGCGGCAGATGCGCGCCGACATAGGCGACGGTGCCGACGACGCCGACCACGAGCCAGAGCCCTGCGACGACGGACCAGTAAGCCAGGCGGCCGATCAGCGAGCGCTTCGGCAGTCGCGACTTGCGGCTTTTCTTTTTCTTCGATGAGGGCCGCCGCGCTCCGCCGCCCGACGGCCGGTCGGCAGGCGCTACGCGCACTTCGGGCGATGCATCGAACACCGGCTCGCGGCGTCCGCCCGATTGTCCTCGTCCCGACGCCATGACGCGACCCAAAACGCAAAACCGCCGACGGTCCGGAATGCCCGCCGATCCCCACATCGCGGAAGCTAAGCGGGGCGGTTTAAGGGGCCGTAAAGAGGCTACATTTTCGCGCGTTTTCGGCGGTTGCAGTTAACGCTCTCTTTGCCATCTAAGCGGCTGGAGCGGCTTCGGTTTCTGAGGAGACGTCATTGATCGCCGGATGAAGGCGGGGCGGCGCGGACGAGGAGGCCATCGGCGCGCATGGTGCTGATCGCGGTGGCGCCTGCCGGCGCGGCCGTGCGGGCCGTGGGGCATCTCATCTCAAATTCGCGACGACGTATGGGACATCGCCCACGCCATCGCGGTGCGCGCGTCGCGCTGTCGTTCACGACCGCGGCACGGCGCGCGAGACGAGAAGCCAACCGCGGGTTGCGCGTCATCGTGTTTGTATCGAAATTTTATCGACGGATTGTCTTTCGCGGCGCGCCGCTGCGTAGAAATTCTCTGTAACGAAAAAACATTGCCGACATTTTGGTACCCCCATAAGCTGTTTGTCGATGCCGGGTCGTTTCATCTGATGGATGACACCAATCCCCATGCACGACCTCAAGGTTTCCAATCTTCGCTTTGGCTATACGACCGAGACGGGCGCGCGCCTCGCCCGTCATCGACGATCTCGACATTTCGCTGAAGGCGAATGAATTCGTCTCGATCATCGGGCCGAGCGGCTGCGGCAAATCGACCTTGTTTAATATGATCGCGGGACTTCAGGTGCCGGACTCCGGCATGATCAGCCTCGACGACAAGAGCATCGTCGGCCAGACCGGGGCTGTCACTTACATGATGCAGCGCGACTTCCTGCTGCCGTGGCGCACGGTGCTCGAGAATGTCACGCTCGGGCCGGAGCTTGCCGGCAAGCCGCTGGCGGCGGCGCGCGCCGATGCCCGCAAGCTTCTGCGCCGGTTCGGCCTGGAAGGTTTCGAGAACGTCTATCCATCGTCTTTGTCGGGCGGAATGCGGCAGCGCGCGGCGCTATTGCGCACCATCCTCTGCGATCGTCCGATCATCCTGCTCGATGAGCCTTTCGGCGCGCTCGATGCGCTGACGCGTGCTTCGATGCACGAATGGCTGCTCGGCATCCAGCGCGAATTCCAGTGCGCCATGATCCTGATCACGCACGATCCGGACGAGGCGGTCTATCTGTCGGATCGCATCTATGTCTCGACGCCGCGGCCGATGCAGATCGCCGGCATCGTCGATATCGATCTCCCGGCCGAGCGTCACCGCGACGTGACGTTGTCGCCGCGATTCGCCGAGCATAAGCGCGAAGTCCTGTCTCTGCTGCACGCGCTGTCCTCGCCCCCCGAAGCCGTCCACTGAGCGGAATGGCAATGCGGGGGGTCGCAACATGAGCCGGCGCCGACCCACCAGCGATGTCGCCGCGCCGGCGCTGCTGGCCTTTCTGATCCTGGCTGTCTGGGAAGTGCTCGTGCGCGTTCTCGGCATCCAGACATTCGTGCTGCCGACGCCGACGCAGATCGTCGCCACGATCTTCAGCGACAGCGCGATGATATTGCGCCATCTCAAGGTGACGTTGTTCGAGATCGCCTGCGGCTATGTCCTGGCGGCGGCGGTCGGTTTTGCCGTCAGCCTCGCGACGGTCTACTCCGTCGCGTTCCGGCGCGGCGCGCTGCCGCTGATCGTCGCGGCGCAGACCATTCCCGTGATCGCCATCGCGCCGATTCTCGTCATCTGGTTCGGCTACAACGCCGTGCCGCGCATCATCATCACGGCTTTGGTCGCGTTCTTTCCGCTGACGATCTCCTTCGTCACCGGCCTGCAATCGGTGACGCCCGATTTCATCGCCTTCTTCCGCTCGCTCAACGCCAGTGAGTTCCAGATCTTTCTGAAGCTGCGGTTGCCGGCCGGGCTTCCCAACATCTTCGCCGGGCTGAAGGTCGCGACCACGCTGGCGGTCGTCGGCGCCACGATCAGCGAATGGGTCGGGGCCTCCGAAGGCATCGGCTACCTGATCGCGCAGGACACCGCGCAGATCAACACCACGCGCGTTTTTGCCTCGCTGGTCGTTCTTGGCGCCTTTGGCATGGCGTTTTTCGCTGCGGTTGGCGTGGCCGAGCGCCTGGCGATGCCGTGGATCTTCGGCAAGCTGGCCTGGCCCGGCCTGCGGCTGCGCACCAAGGACGAGATGACGCGGCCGCCGGTTCGCGCGAACGAGCAATCCTGACTTGACGGTGATGCAACAACGGAGGGGGACATGAGCGGTTTCGGAAGGACAAGGATCAAGTTGGCTGCGGCGGCGCTGTTCGCCATCGCCATGGCCGCGGGCCAGGGCGACGCCCTGGCGCAGGGCAAGACGGCGGTGAAGTTCGGCCTGCTGACGCAGCCGGGCATCTGGGACGCCGGCATCTTCGGCGCGGTCGATCAGAAGTTCTTCGACGCCGAAGGGCTCGAGGTTTCCTTCGTGTCGCCGGCGACGCCGGCGGACGGCCTCAAGCTGCTCGCCAGCGGCGGCGTCACTTTTGCCACCGCGCACTCGACGGAAGTCATCACCGCGCGAAGCCGCGACCTGCCGGTCGTCTCGATCGCGACCAACCATCAGTTCGGCACGGCTGGGATCATGATGCCGGTGACGAGCGGCGTGACGACGATCAAGGGCGTCGAGGGCAAAACGCTCGGCGTGACCGGCATTCCCTTCAACAAGACGATGCTCGAATACAGCCTGAAGAAGTCGGGCGTGGACGTGGACAAGGTCAAGATCGTCACCGTCGGCTTTACGCCGATGCCGCTCCTCATGAGCGGCCGCATCGACGGCCTCGGCGACGCGATCACCTGGTCGGAGCCGGCGATGTACAACATGCAGCTCAAGAAGCCGGCCGACGACAAGACGACCTACAAGTATTTCGCCTTCTTTGAGAACGGCGTGCCGCGCTACTACACGCTCGGTGTCGTCGCGGACGAGCGCAACCTCGCCAAGGACCCGGAGCTGGCCAAGAAATTCCTGCGGGCCTGGGCCAAGGGGCAGGCCTGGGCGATCGCCAACCAGAAGGCGGCTGTCGATTCGCTCCGCAAGCGCTACCCGGAACTCAACGAGGCCGAGTCGATCGCCAATCTCGCCGAGATCGCGCGCATCACGCAGAGCGACGAGACCAAACAGCATGGCCTCGGTTGGCAGGATCCGGCCTTGTGGGTGAAGCAGGAGGCCTTCATGCGCGAGGCCGGTCTCATTCCGGCCGCCGTCGATACCAGCAAGGCCGTCACCAACGCCTATCTGCCGGGCAAGTAGTCCGCGCACAGACTGATCCAATACGGCCCGGTGCTCGCCTCGGCGCGGCGCACCGGGCCGGCTGCGACCATCACTGGCAAAACACCGACACGTCAGAATCAAGTGGAAGGCGACGAAGCAATGAGCGAAGCCCGGGGGCATTATCTCTTCAAGAACGGCGCGGTGATCACCGTTGATCGCAAGATCGGCACCTTGCCGAAGGCCGATGTTCACGTGAAGGACGGCGTCATCGTCGCGGTCGGCGAGAATATCGCGGCGCCGGGCGCAGAAGTCATCGACGCCTCCAACGCGATCGTCATGCCGGGCCTGATCGACTCGCACTATCACATGTGGAGCACGCTCGGCCGCAACTTCCTGACCGACGGCGGCTACGAATATTTCCAGGCGAAGTGGGCGACGGGCGAACTCTATTCCGCCGAGGACTTCTACAACAGCGTCTCGCTTGGCCTTGCCGACCTCGCCAATATGGGCGTCACCACCGTGCACAACTGGGCGCACAACAATCGCGGCCCGGCGCACGTCGATGCCGAACTGCGCGCCCACAAGGAATCGCGGCTGCGCGCCCGCTATTCGATGGGCCATATCGATCGCCTGCCGGCGGACGTCGTCAACACCTATGACGATCTCGACCGCGTCGAGAAGGAGTGGTTCGCCGACGCCTCGCGCCTCGACGGGCTGGTGCATCTCGGCGCCAATCTCCGGGCCATGGTGCAGAGCGAGCCGGCGGTGTTCCACAAGGAAATGGAGTTCATGCTCAAGCGCGGCCTGCCGGTGTCGATCCACGCCAGCCAGGGCCGGCCGAATTCCGACGACGCCGTCGATTACGAGAAGCGCGGCTATCTCGGGCCGAAATTCATGTTCTGCCACTATCTGGCGGCGCGCGATGAAGATCGCGCGGCGATGGCGCGCACCAATACGCCGCTGAGTTTCTCGATCCATTCGGAATTCCGCCTCGGCGAGCACGGCGACCCGCGGGTTGCGCTGCTCAAGGCGCGCCACGCCGGCGTGACGGTCTCGCTGTCGTCGGATGCCTCGTCGATCGCGCCGCCGAACATGCTCGAGGCCATGCGTTTTGCCTGGAATGTCTGCATGCCGTGGAAGTTCTCGGAAACCGAGACCTATCCGATGCTGGGCTTTGTCGAAACGATCGAGATGGGCACGCTCAACGGCGCCAAGGCGCTCGGACTTGGCGACGTCACCGGATCGCTGACGCCCGGCAAACGGGCCGACCTGATCGTGATCCGCACCACGGACCTCAATATCGCGCCGCTGGCGCATATCGAGACCACCGTGGTCCAGTCGGCGCAGCCCTCCAACATCGACGCGGTGATGGTTGACGGCCGCTTCGTCAAGCGGCACGGCAAGCTGATCGGCTTCGACGTGCCGGCGATCGTCGAGCGTGCGCAGAAATCGTCGCTGCGTATCCGCTCCTCGGCCGGCAAGCCGCTGCTGCCTTGCTGTGACGGCTGCGGCAATCCGGTGTTCCAGGCGACGGCTGTCTAGCCCGTTGCCCGCATACACCGCTACTGCGCCGGCGCCGGCGGCTTGGCCGCCTTCCAGTCGATCCGGTCAGCCTCGATCTCGAGCGTGCCGATGCCGGTCGGCATCTTCAGCCGGCCGGGCGCGATCACCGGCGCGCCGCCCACCGGCATGAACCAGATTTCCATGCCCGGGCGGCCGCCGACATATTTCACCAGTACGCTGTCCGGCCGATAGCCGGCGATGGGGCGCAGCACCACCGCGCAGACCAGCGCCGGGCCGTTATAGCCGCGGTCGAGCTTCAGCTTGTCCATGCGTTTGAACGACAGGTTGAGGTCGTAACGGCGCTGGCCGTCGAAAACGGGCAGGCTGCGCTCGCAGCGTCCCGGCGACAATGGCGCCTCGCCGTCGGGCGCGGCGATGAGCATGGCGCTCAGCGGATCGGTGACGTTGATCTTGTCTTCGTCGCGCACCGGAATGCGCTTGCTCTTGTCGCTCGGCTCTTCCGCCCGCAGCGTCTTGACGCTGCCATTCTCGAGGATCATCTGCAGGCCGGTGGTTTCGCCGTCGTCGGTGACGTTCGAGGAAAAGAATGTCGGGGTAACATGTCCGCCGTTGATCGTTCCCTGCGTGGCGACGCGGCCTTCGCCGTTCACCAGAATGCTCATGGCGCCGCTCGCGCGGCCACTGGCCGATGTCTGGTAGGCATGTGCGCTGAGATCCATGGCCCAGGTGATCTGCCCGATCGGCACGCCCACCATGGAGATCGAGTAATGGATCGTCGCCCGCGTTTCCGGCGGTGGCGAGGCCGCGTTCGCGCCCGGCTGGGCCAGCACGATAACGGCGGCCATCAGCCCGGATTTGCAGAGTGCCGGAGCCATCATCATGGCGAGAATCCAGTCCCGCGTGGTCGTCTGTGCGGCGCGAGCAAACTCAGGCCGCGCCGCGGCTCGATTTTGCCTCGGGCCGCGTGAATAGAGCAATCAGCGCGCGTTTGACGGCGGCCTGCCGGGTCGCCGAGGTGATCTGCGCACCCATCAGGTCCGTGACGTAGAACACGTCGACCGCGCGCTCGCCGAAGGTGGCGACATGCGCCGAGGCGATGTTGAGATTCAGCTTCGACAGAGTTGCGGTCAGTTCGTAGAGCAGGCCGGGACGATCGAGGCCGGTAACCTCGATCATCGTGTAGCGGTGCGACCACTGGTTATTGATATCGACGTTCGGCTCGACGGCGAAGGCCTTGATGCGGCCTTTCGGCGGCGCCCGTTTGGCGACGACGTCCGGCAGCCGCAACTCGCCGCGCAAGGCCTTCTCGATCGAATCGGCGATGCGGCCGGCGCGCCGTTGCTCGTCCTCGTCGCGGTCGAACTCGCGCGACAGCGAGATGGTGTCGAGCGCCTGGCCGTCGGTGGTCGTGAAGATCTGCGCGTCGACGATATTGCCGCCGGCCATGGCGCAGGCGCCGGCGATGATCGACAGCAGCCACGGATGGTCGGGCGCAAGCACGGTCAGTTCGGTGACGGCGCGCTCGGTATCGAAGCGGATGGCCGTCGCCAGGTTTTTTCCGGTTTCCTTGGCCGCATGCACGAGGTCTGCATGCTCGATTTTATGCGGCACATCGACCTTCAGCCAATAGGCCGGATAAAGATGCGCGATATGTGAGTCGATGCGCGCGGCTGGCCATTGCCGGGCCAGCATGGCCGTACGGAATTCCTCCTGCGCCATGGCGACGCGTTGCGCGCGGTTGACCTCGGAGAAGCCGCCGGTCAGCGCCGGTTCGGTCTCGAAATACAGCGTGCGGATGAGCTGCGCCTTCCAGCCGTTCCAGACGCCGGGACCGACGGCCTTGATGTCGGCCGTGGTCAGGATGGTGAGCAGCTTGAGTCGCTCGACCGACTGCACGACGGCGGCGAAGTTCTCGATCGTCTTGCGGTCCGAAAGGTCGCGGGATTGCGCGACACTCGACATCACCAGATGCTGCTCGATCAGCCACGACACCGTCGCGGTATCGGCGGCCGACAGGCCGAGGCGCGGACAGAGGCGCTTGGCGAGACGGGCGCCGGCGATGGAGTGATCCTCCGGCCGGCCCTTGGCGATGTCGTGCAGGAACACCGCGACGTAGAGCAGCCTCAGGCTCGCCGGTTTGATCTTCTGGATGAGCTCGTTGGACAGCGGCGTATCCTTGCTGGTGTCGTGCTCGATCTCGGACAGCACGCCGATGCAGCGCAGCAGGTGTTCGTCCACCGTGTAGTGGTGATACATGTTGAATTGCATCATCGCCACGATCTTGCCGAAAGCGGGAACGAAACGGCCGAGCACGCCGGTCTCATTCATCCGGCGCAGCACGGTTTCCGGATCGTTCTTGGAGGTGAGAATGTCGAGGAACAGCTCGTTGGCCTCCTCGTTCTCGCGCAGCTTGGCGTCGATCAGCTTCAGCGACCGCGTCATCTCCCGCATCGTATCGGGGTGCAAAGCGAGATTGTGCTTCTGCGCCAGATAGAAGATGCGGATCATGTTGACCGGATCGCGCTTGAACACATTGGCGTTGGCGCAATGGATGCGATTGTTCTCGGCGATGAAGTCCTTGTTGTCGCCCAGCGCCTTGCGTTTTACCGGGCGCAGCTTCGCCATGACGCGGCTCAGCACGGGTGCGCCCTTGGCGTGACTGTCCTCGAGCTCGGCCGACAGGATCGCCGTCAGGTCGCCGACATCCTTGGCGACCAGGAAGTAGTGCTTCATGAAGCGCTCGACATCCTGCTGGCCGGGATGGTCGGTATAGCCGAGGCGCACCGCGATCTCGCGCTGGAGGTCGAACGACAGACGCTCCTCGGCGCGGCCGGTGATGAAGTGCAGGTGACAGCGCACGGACAGCAGGAAGTCTTCGCAGCGCCGGAAGGTCTCGTATTCCTGCTCGTCGAACACGCCGCGCTTCATCAGTTCGTCGGGCTCGCGCACGCGGTAGACGTATTTGGCGATCCAGAACAAGGTGTGCAGGTCGCGCAGACCGCCTTTGCCGTCCTTGACGTTCGGCTCGACCAGATAACGCGACTGGCCGCTGCGGCGATGCCGCTCCTCCCGCTCGGTCAGTTTGGCGGCGACGAATTGCGCTGCCGTATTGCGCACCACGTCGGCGTCGAAGCGCGTCACCAGCTCGTCGAACAGCTTGCGGTCACCGAGCAGGAAGCGCGCCTCCAGCAGGGCGGTGCGGATGGTCATGTCCGCCTTGGCCTGACGGATGCACTCGTCGACCGAACGCGTCGCGTGGCCGACCTTCAGCCCGGTGTCCCACAGCGCATACAGGATCGCCTCGGCGACCGACTCTCCCCACGCAGTTTGCTTGTAAGGGAGCAGGAACAGCAGATCGATGTCCGAGCCCGGCGCCTGGAAGCCGCGGCCATAGCCGCCGGTGGCGACGATCGCCATGTGCTCGGTCTCCGACGGGTTCTCCGACGGATAAAGATGCTTGCGAACGAAGTCGTAGAGGATGCCGATGATGTCGTCTTCCATCCGGCAGATGCGCTCGGCGCAGCGCCGGCCATGGCGATCCTTGAGCAGCAGGCGCTCGGCTTTCTCGCGTCCCTCGCTGAGCGCCGTCTTCAGGCGCTGCGCCAGCGCGGTACGCAGCTCGACGTCGTTGCCGCGATTGCTTTTGGCGAGTTCGTCGAGGTCCGCGAGGATGGCGTTGCGATCGATCAGCTCGCCGCCGGCGCGCGAGGGTGCTGCCGCGGATTTGGTCGAATCGCGCTCGAGATCGAGAGAGGCCATGGGGTCATCCGGATAGCGGAGGGCGCGGGCGAAGTCACCGGCTTGCCGGAAAGATAGTGATGGCCCCTTCCCGGGAGCCGAAACATAAAAATATTCCTCATAGCGACGAAAAATAGATCAAAATATGCTTTTGACCCGAATTTTAGCCCGTCCTACAGAATAAAATTATTGTAGCGGGCTGGGTCCGCGGTGTCCTGGAGGGGGCGATATGAGTTTGTTGTCACGACGTTTGGTGATCGCGCTGGCGCTTGCGGCGGGGGTGGGCTCGGTCGCCCATGCCGCCGACAAGCCCAAGGAATTGCGCATCGACTGGGCGACCTACAATCCGGTTTCGATCCTGCTCAAGAACAAAGGGCTGCTCGAAAAGGAATTTGCCAAGGACGGCATCACGATCCGCTGGGTGCAGTCGGCTGGTTCGAACAAGGCGCTCGAATTCCTCAATGCCGGCTCGATCGACTTCGGCTCGACCGCCGGATCGGCGGCGCTGGTTGCCAAGATCAACGGCAACCCCATCAAGTCGATCTACGTGTATTCGCGCCCGGAATGGACCGCCCTGGTCACCGGCAAGGACTCGAAGATCACCAAGATCGAGGACCTCAAGGGCAAGCGCGTCGCCGTGACGCGCGGCACCGATCCGCACATCTTCCTTGTCCGCGCGCTGCTCAGTGCGGGCCTGACCGACAAGGACATCACGCCGGTGCTGTTGCAGCACGCCGACGGCAAGACCGCGCTGATCCGCGGCGACGTCGATGCCTGGGCGGGGCTCGATCCGATGATGGCGCAGGCGGAAATCGAGGACGGCGCCAGGCTGTTCTATCGCAACGCCGCCGCCAACACCTGGGGCATCCTCAACGTCCGCGAGGATTTCGCCAAGGATCATCCCGATCTCGTCAAGCGCGTGCTTGCCGTCTATGAGGAGGCCCGCAAATATTCGCTGTCGCACTATGACGAGGTGAAGGCCGATTTCATCGCCGTCACCAAGCTGCCCGGCGCGGTGGTCGACAAACAGCTCAAGGAGCGCACCGAGCTCACCCATTCGAAGATCGGCGCACCGCAGCGCGAGTCGATCCTCGAAGCCGGTCTGGCGCTGCAAAAGGCCGGCGTCATCAAGGCCGACGTCGACGTGAAGAAGGCGCTCGATGACCTGGTCGACGATCAATATCTCAGCGGCGGGACGAACTGAGCGCGCCTCTTCTCCTCCACCGCGAAGCGGGGGAGGGGACAAGTGTTGCCTTTTCCGGTGGTCCTATGTCTGTTGGGAGCATGAGTATCGCAGCCGATGACACCGATGCGGCGCCGGTGCAGCGCGCCCCCCGGGCCCGCTACGTCACGCCGCTCGTTGGACTGATCATTCCGGTGGTGGCAGCGGTGCTCTGGGAGTTCGCGGTGCGCTGGGGCTGGTCGAACGGCCGCCTCGTTCCGCCACCGTCGGTCATTTACGCCACCTTCGCGGAGCTCGCCGCGACCGGCGAATTGCAGCGCCATGCGCTGGCGACCATCGCCCGCGTTGCCGCCGGATTCGGCCTCGGCGTCGTCGCCGGTACGCTTCTCGGCGCGCTGACCGGCTATTCGGTGGGCTTTTTCCGCCTGCTCGATCCGACCATCCAGGCGCTGCGCGCCATTCCCTCGATCGCCTGGGTGCCGCTGTTCATCCTGTGGCTCGGCATCTTCGAGGCCTCGAAAATCACGCTGATCGCCGTCGGCGTCTTCTTCCCGGTTTATCTCGGCGTCATGGGCGCGGTGATGTCGGTCGACCGCAAGATCGTCGAGGTCGGCCGCGCCTTCCGCCTGTCGGGCTTCGAGATGGTGCGGCGGATCCTGCTGCCGGCGGTGCTGCCCGCCTACGTGATCGCGTTGCGCTCCGGGCTCGGCCTCGGCTGGATGTTCGTCGTCGCCGCCGAGTTCATGGGCGCGTCGGAAGGCCTCGGCTTCCTGCTGGTCGACGGCCAGCAACTCGGCAAGCCGGCGCAGATCGTCGCCGCCATCGTCGCCTTCGCCGTCATCGGCAAGATCACCGACTGGCTGATCGTCGGCCTTGCCGCGCCGTTCCTGCGCTGGGAAGACCGCTTCGGCCGCGGCGCGGAGCGCTGACATGCTGCAGCTCGAAGGCGTCGGCAAAACCTACCCCAACAACGTGCACGCGCTCGAGGCCGTCAGCTTCACGGTCTCGCCCGGCGAGATCGTCGCCATCGTCGGTGGCTCCGGCTGCGGCAAATCGACGATGTTGCGCGCCATCAGCGGCCTCGACACCGCCAGCCAGGGCCGCGTCCTGCTCGATGGCGTCGCGGTGACGGCGCCGCATGAGAAGATCGGCATCGTGTTTCAGGAGCCGCGGCTGCTGCCGTGGCTGAGCGTCGCCGACAATATCGGTTTTGGTCTCGCCCATGTGCCGAAAGCGGAGCGCGATGCCCGCGTCGCCGGGGCGCTGCAGCGCGTCGGTCTGGCCGACAAGGCGACTGTCTGGCCGCGCGAATTGTCGGGCGGGCAGGCGCAGCGCGTTGCCATTGCACGCGCGCTGGTGCCGCGGCCGGAGGTGCTGCTGCTGGACGAGCCGTTCTCGGCGCTCGATGCGTTCACCCGCGCGGATCTGCAGGAGCATCTGCTCGACCTGTGGGCCGACGTCCGGCCGACGCTTATCCTCGTCACCCATGATGTCGAGGAAGCCGTCGTGCTGGCCGATCGCGTCTTCGTCATGCAGCCCCGCCCGGGCCGGCTGTTCGAGGAGATCGTCACCGGGCTGGCGCGGCCGCGTGACCGGCAGTCGACCCGGTTCGAGAATGCCAAGAAGCAGGTGCTGGCGGCGCTCGACCGCTCGCTGGCGCGCCCGATCCGCGAGGCGGAGGACAAGGCGCCGGAGGGCGCCGCCCTCTGGTGGTGAGGCCGGTCTGCCTCTCAGGCACATAAGCTTATCCCAAAACCCTTTCCCCCTTGGCCGCGCCATGCGCTATGGTCCCCGGCGAAATTGCATCCGGGAGAGAAACTGCCATGCGTATGTTCCAGGTCTGCACCTGCGGTCAGCCCCTGCAACTCAATGAAAAGCCGACGCCGGAGCCGAAAGGCACCGAAGTCCTGCTGAAGATCAAGGCGTCGGGCGTCTGCCACAGCGATATCCATATCTGGGACGGTTATTACGAACTCGGCGGCGGCAAGCGCCTGCAGCTGCTGGAGCGGGGCATCAAGCTGCCGCTGACGATGGGCCATGAGAACGTCGGCGAAGTCGTCGCTGTCGGCCCCGACGCCAAAGGCGTCAAGGTCGGCGAGGTCAAGCTCGCCAATCCGTGGATCGGCTGTGGCGAATGCATGGTGTGCCGCCGCGGCGAAGAGAACCTCTGCAAGACGCCGAAGAACCTCGGCGTGTTCGCCGACGGCGGCTATGCGACGCATCTCGTCGTGCCGCATCCGCGCCACCTGTTCGACATCGGCAACCTGACGCCGGTGCAGGCCGCGCCGCTCGCCTGCTCGGGCATCACCACCTTCAGCGCGCTGAAGAAGGTGGCCGACACCATCAAGGACGAGCCGCTGGTCATCATGGGCGCCGGCGGCCTCGGCCTGATGGCGATCTCGCTGCACAAGGCCATGGGCGGCAAGGGCGTGATCATGGTCGATATCGATCCGGCCAAGCGCGAAGCCGCGCTGAAGGCCGGCGCTATCGCCGCGATCGACGGCCGCGCGCCCGATGCGGCCAAACAGATCATCGAAGCCACCAGAGGCGGCGCCTGGTCGATCATCGATTTCGTCGGCTCGTCCGACACGGTGCGGCTGGCGATCGACTCGCTGGTCACCAAGGGCGGCAAGATCGTCGTCGTCGGCCTGTTCGGCGGCGACGTCACCATCTCCACGCCGTTCTTCCCGATGCGCGCCATGACCATCCAGGGCTCCTATGTCGGCTCGCTGCCGGAAATGAAGGAGTTGCTCGAACTGGTCGGCCGCACCGGCGTGCCGCAGGTGCCGCTGCGCGAGCGCCCGCTGGAGGAAGTTCAGGAAGCGCTCGACGATCTCAAGGCCGGCAAGGTCATCGGCCGCGTCGTGCTGACGAACGCCTGAGTGGTCTTCTATCCCTCCCCTGAAAGGGGAGGGTCCGGCGCGCCAGCGCCGGGGGTGGGGTCATTCTCACCAACCGTAATTCCCCACCCGTCCGCGCTGCGCGCGGCCACCCTCCCCCAAGGGGGGAGGGATAAGGAAGGAAGACACGATGGATGCCAATGAACTGCGCGCTATGCAGGCGCCGATCAAGGACAAGTACAAGAGCGATGCCGCCTCGGCGATGATCACGCTGAAAGCCAAAGGCACGCTCGACGACACCAGCATCGCCTGCAAGGTGGAGACCGGCCGCGCGCTCGCGGTCGCCGGGCTGCATCCGGCAACCGGCGGCTCCGGCATGGAACTGTGTTCGGGCGACATGCTGCTCGAGGCGCTGGTCGCCTGCGCCGGAGTCACCGTGAAAGCGGTGGCGACGGCGCTCGAGATCGCGCTGAAGTCAGGCAAGGTGTCGGCCGAAGGCGATCTCGACTTCCGCGGCACCCTCGGCGTTGCCAAGGATGCGCCGGTCGGCTTCGCCCAGATCCGCCTGCGCTTCGATCTCGATACCGACGCGCCGCAGGAGAAACTCGATCAGCTCCTCAAGCTGACGGAGCGCTATTGCGTGGTCTATCAGACCATCAAGAGCGGCCCGCAGGTCGATGTGAAGATGGCGCGGGCGTAACGATTGCTTTTACCTCTCCCCGCGTGCGGGGAGAGGTCGGCCGCCCAATGGCGGCCGGGTGAGGGGGCGCTTCCTCTCGCTGCGACATGCACTGCCCCTCACCCCGACCCTCTCCCCGCAAGCGGGGAGAGGGAGAAGGGATAGAATGTCTCCCGATCTTTACTTCGCGCTGACCTTGGCCGTACGCATGGCCGTGACTGCCGCATTCCTGATCGCGGCGACGGTGACGGCGGAGCGGGCCGGACCGTTGATCGGCGGTCTGGTGGCGACGCTGCCGATCAGCGCCGGGCCGATCTACATCTTTCTCGCCATCGACCATGACGCGGCTTTCATCGGCGCCAGCGCGCTCGGCAGCATGTTGTCGAACGCTGTGAACATCGCGTTTTCGCTCACCTACTGCCTGCTGGCGCAGAAGCGATCGCTCGCCGTGAGCCTCGGCGGCGCCTTCCTGGTCTGGGGCCTATCGATCTGGCTGCTGGGCAATCAGCTGCAGCTCGGGCTGTGGGCCACGATCGGCATCAACATCGTCGCCGTCATCATTGCGCTGGCGGTGCAGGCGATGCTGCCGCACATCCATTTCCCGCGCATGCGGACCTATTGGTACGACTATTTCCTGCGCGCCGGAATGGTGGCGGTCCTGGTCGGGGTCGTGGTGACGCTGAGCTACCACATCGGCCCCGCCGCGAGCGGCAATCTCGCGGTGTTTCCCATCGTGCTCAGCAGCATCGCCATCATCCTGCATTCCCGCGCCGGCGGGCGAGCGACGGCGACCGTGCTGGCGCACTCGGCAGTCGGCCTCGGCGGTTTCGGCCTCGCCATGCTCGTCCTGCATCTGGCGGCGGAGCCGCTCGGCTCGGTCTGGGCGCTGCTGCTGACGCTTGCCGTATCGGTCGGCGTCAATGTGGTCATCTTCTTCATCCGCAGGGTCAAAGCCGCATGAGCGCCTTGCTGGTTACGCCGCTGTTCTGGTTCGGCCTCGCGCTCAAGATCGCGATGACGGCAAGCATCGTCGTCATGGCCTCGGTGGTGGTGGAGCGCTCGGGGCCTTTCATCGGTGCACTGATCGCAGCGCTGCCGACCGCCGGCGGCGCGGCGATGATCATTCTCGCCGTCGAGCACGATGCGCGTTTCATCGCCCAGAGCGCTATCGGCAGCATGGTCGCGAACGCGGTGGTGCCTCTGTTCGCGCTGACTTTTGCGATTCTGGCGCCGCGGCGCCGGCTGTTGCCCAGCCTCGGCGGTGCCCTGCTGGTCTGGCTCGCGGGAGTCTTTCTGTGCCGGCTGGTGCCGTGGACGGCGCCGACCGCGCTCCTGGCCAATGCTGTCGTCTATCCGGTGACCATCTATATCGCCTCGCATTATCTCGGCGACATCAAGGCCAAGGCGCGCGTGACACTGACCGGCCGCGATCTTGCCTGGCGGGCCGCCGTGGTGACGCTCATCGTCGTCGTGGTCACGGGCTTGAGCTCGTCGATCGGGTCATACTTTTCGGGCGTCTTCGCCTTTTTCCCGGTGGCGATGAGTTCGTTTTTCATCATTCTGTATACGCGCGCCGGCGGCGCGGCGGCGGCCAGCGTCGCCGCGCATCTGCAGGTGCCGCTCATCGGCCTGACGCTCGGCCTGCTCGCCGTGCACCTGCTGGCGGAGTCCATCGGCGTGTGGTGGGCGTATCTGATGGGACTCGCCATCTGCGTGGCGTGGAACGGGTTGTTGTGGGTGTGGAAGAATCGGGGACGATAGGCGGCCCGCACACTCTGCCGTCATGCCCGGCCTTGTGCCGGGCATCAACGTCTTTCTTGCTCATTGTCAGTCAAGGCGTGGATGGCCGGGCCAAGCCCGGCCATGACGAAGACGACACGGTAGTCACTTCTTCTCCGCCTCTTTCAGCTTCGCCTTCAACTGGTAAAGCGCCTCCATCGCCTCGCGCGGCGACAGCTCATCGGGATTGAGCGCGGCGATGGCGGCGATGACGCGCTCATGCGCCGGCTCTGCTGGCGCGGCCGGCGGCTGATAGTTCGCCGCGAACAACGGCAGGTCCTCGAAGCCTTTCGGCGCGGCGCGGTCTTCCTGCTCGAGCTTGGCGAGCACCACCTTGGCGCGCTCGATGACGCTGCCGGGCAGGCCGGCGAGCTTGGCCACCTGGATGCCGTAGGACCGATCGGCGGCGCCGGCGACGACCTCGTGCAGGAACACCACCTCGCCCTTCCACTCCTTCACCTTGACGGTGACGTTGTGCAATCGCGGCAGCCGCGCCGACAGCGCGGTGAGCTCGTGATAATGCGTGGCGAACAGCGAGCGGCATTTGTTGATGTCGTGCAGGTGTTCGATGGTCGCCCAGGCAATCGACAGGCCGTCGAAAGTCGCGGTGCCGCGGCCGATCTCATCGAGAATGACGAGAGCGCGGGAGCCGGCCTGATTGAGGATGGCCGCGGTCTCCACCATCTCGACCATGAAGGTCGAGCGGCCGCGCGCCAGATCGTCGGCGGCGCCGACGCGCGAGAACAGGCGATCGACGATCCCGATATGCGCGCGCTTGGCCGGCACGAACGATCCCATCTGCGCCATGATGGCGATCAGCGCGTTCTGGCGCAGGAAGGTCGATTTGCCGGCCATGTTCGGGCCGGTGATCAGCCAGATGCGGCCGGCCTCCGCCTCGGCGGGAGGCGAGAGGTCGCTGTCATTGGCGACGAAAGGCGTGCCGTCGCGCGACAAGGCGTGCTCGACTACGGGATGGCGCCCGCCTTCGATGCAGAAGGCAAGGCTGTCATCGACGTCCGGCCGCGCGTAACCGGATTCGGCGGCGAGCGCAGCCAGACTCGCGGCGACGTCGAGCCGCGCCAGCGCCTCGGCGCATTGCTTGATCGCCGGACCTTCGGCGATCGCCGCAGCGCACAGCTTTTCGAAAATCTCGAGTTCGAGGCCGAGTGCGCGATCAGCGGCGCTGGCGATCTTGGCCTCGAGTTCACCGAGTTCGGTCGAGGTGAAACGCACCTGGCCGGCCAAGGTCTGGCGATGGATGAAGGTCGCGTTCAGCGGCGGCTGCATCATTCTGTCGGCGTTCTGCGCCGTGACTTCGACGAAGTAGCCGAGCACGTTGTTGTGCTTGATCTTGAGCGCCTTGACGCCGGTCTCGTCGGCGTAGCGCGCCTGCAACGCGGCGATGACGCGGCGCGATTCGTCGCGCAGCGCGCGGTTCTCGTCGAGCGCGCCGTCGTAGCCTTCGCGCACGAAGCCCCCGTCGCGCTTGATCAGCGGCAGGTCGTCGCCGAGCGCGCGGGTAAGTTCATCGGTCAGCGCGGCATCGACCTTGCGGCAATAGCCGAGCGCCTCGGCGATCTCGTCCGGCGCGTCCTTGATCGAGGCGAGCGCACGGGCGAGGTCATGTGCCGCGGCGATGCCATCACGAATAGCCGCGAGATCGCGTGGTCCGCCGCGCTGCAGCGCGACGCGCGTCAGTGCGCGGGCAAGGTCCGGCGCGGCGGCGAGCCGTGAGCGCGTCTCGGCGCGCGCCGCCACATCGCCGACGAAGCACGCCACCGCATCGAGGCGGCGTGTGATGGCATTCACATCGGTGAGCGGCGCCGACAGCCGCTGCGCCAGCAGGCGCGAGCCGGCGGCGGTGACGGTGCGGTCGATGCAATCGAGCAGCGAGCCGCGCCGTTCGCCGCCGAGCGTGCGCATCAGTTCGAGATTGCCGCGCGTCGCCTGGTCGATCGCCATCGTCGCGGCGGCGGCCTCGCGCAACGGCGGCGACAAAGGGGGACGCTGGCCGACCTGCGTGCGCTCGATATAGGTGACGGCGGCGGCCGCCGCGGTGATCTCGAGCCGCGTCAGCGCGCCGAAGCCGTCGCTGGTGGCGACGGCAAAGAATGACGTGAGGCGGCGCTCCGCGGTCGCTGAGTCGAACACGTCGCGCGACAGCGGCGTTACCGCCGGCAATTCGCGCCACAACGGGATCAGCTCGATGTCGGTGTTGAGCGAATCCGAAATGAGAATCTCGCCGGGCTCCAGCCGCGCGATCTCGGCGGCGAGCATGACGCGGTCGCATTCGGTGATGCGGAATTCGCCGGTCGACATGTCGATCCAGGCCAAGCCGAAGCGCGCTTCGGTGCCGACCGACGACAGCCGCGCCCGCGCGATGGCGAGCAGGTAGTTGTTGCGCCGGGCATCCAGCAGCGTGTCTTCGGTCAGCGTGCCGGGCGTGACGAGGCGCACGACGTCGCGTTTGACGACGCTCTTGGAGCCGCGCTTTTTCGCCTCGGCCGGATCCTCGAGCTGCTCGCACACGGCGACGCGGTGGCCGAGCGCGATCAGGCGATGCAGGTATTCGTCGGAGCGGTGGATTGGCACCCCGCACATCGGGATGTCCTGGCCCTGATGCTTGCCGCGCTTGGTCAGCACGATGCCGAGCGCCCGGCTCGCCACCTCGGCGTCCTCGAAGAACAGTTCGTAGAAATCGCCCATCCGGTAGAACAGCAGACTGTCCGGATTATTGGTCTTGATCTCGATATACTGCTCCAGCATCGGAGACAGCTTTTCCGGCGGCGCCGCGTCGGGCGGCGTCTCGGGTTCCGACAATCCGGGAGGCAGGTTGCCGATGGGCTGGGGCTGGGGCATCGGGGCAAATTAGCCCAGTTGGACGGGCCATTTAAGCCCTGGGGCACCTCATTTCCCCGCTAAATCACCTCGCTCGCCCGCTTCAGGCCCAGGATCATCGACGTATTGAGCAGATGCGCGCGCGCCTTGTCGGGATCGGCGGCGACGGCGACCATCTCCTCGAGGTGCTGGCGCTGAACGGCCGGGTCGCGCTCTTCCATCATCCGCTTGTTGCGGATCGACATCGCCTGCACCTGCTCGATGGTGGCGAAGCGGCGCTGGCGGGAATAGAGGTCGAGCAGATGGTCGCCTTCGCCGCGCCAGTGCCGGCCGAGCTTGTCGCAGAGATTGACGGCGTCGTGGATGCCGCTGTTGAGGCCGAAGCCGCCGAGCGGGTTGTTGAGATGCGCGGCGTCGCCGGCGAGCAGCACGCGGCCGGCGCGGAACGAGGCGGCGACGCGCTGGTGCACGCGGTAGGTGCTCTTGTAGCGGATGTCGTAGGCGTCCGGCTTCGGCAGCACGCGCTGCAGCGCCGCCTCGACGCGCTCGGGCGACAGCAGCACCTCGTCGCTCTCGTCCGGATTGACCGGGTAGGCGAGGCGCCACAATCCCGGCGGGCCGGCATCGGGGACCTTGAACAACGCGCCGAATTCGACCGGGTCGGCGATGTAGCAGTTATAGGCGAAGCCATGCTGGCCGAAGTCATAGGGCGTCGACACGACGACAAATAATTCCGGCCAGGTGAAGCCCTCGAAGTCGACGCCGAGGCCCTTGCGCACGACGCTGCGGCCGCCATCGGCGCCGATCAGCCATGAGCCTTCGAAGCGCCGGTCGCCGGAGGGGCCGGCGGTCGTCACGGTGACTCCATCGGCGTGCTGGGTGAACCCGGTGACGGCGTGGCCAAAATGAATCTCGGCGCCGCCCGTCTTTTGCAGCAGGTCGAGCTGGATCGGCGTCAGCCGGTGCTGCTCGAGATGCAGGCGGTAAGGGTAGGGCGTGACGTCGTGCAGCAGATCGAGATCGAACTCGGCAACGAGATCGCCGGGGCGGTTGCGGATCTGCCAGTGCCGCACCTTGATGCCGCTCTCGTGCATCCGTTCGGTGATGCCGTAGGGCGCCATCATCTCGAGCGTCGGCGGATGAAACGAGCCGGCGCGCAGGTCGTGGGTGAGACCTTCCTCGGCCTCGAGCAGCACGACGGGGATGTCCTGCGCGCGCAGCGCCAGCGCGCACATCAGGCCGGTCGGGCCGGCGCCGGCGATGACGACGGGTTTATGTGTGGTCATCATTGTTGGCGCATGACCTTTTCCGAAAACCGGTTTCCACTTTTCGGGGTCATGCGCTGCCGGCGCTTCGGACCCTTTACTTCACCAGCTTCGTGCCGGTGATGCGCTCGAGATTGCCGTGCCAGATCGCTTCCTTGGTCGCCTTCGGCAGCTCGACCTCGTCGATGAACTTGATGGCGTCGCGCGTGTACATCGTGCCCTTCTCCGGATCGAACGGGCAGTCCGAGGCGAACACCACCTTGTCGTGATCGAAGAACGACAGGCCGATATCGATGCCGGCGCGCGAGGAGAAGGTCGCGGTGTCGGCATAGAACCGGTGCTTGAAGTAATCGAGCGGGCGGTGCTTGAGCTCGCCGAGCAGCTTGCCGAGGTCCTCGCCCGAGGTGCGCGAGCCGAGCTGATCCCAGCCGGGGCCGATGCGCCCTTCCAGCATCGGCACGATGCCGCCGAAGTGATGGGTGATGATGTTCAGCTTCGGATACTTGTCCATCAGCTTGGAGAAGACGAGGCGCGCCATGGCGGTTGCGGTCTCGTACGACCAGCCGAAGGCCCACCAGATTTCGTACTTCGACGTCTTCTCGGTCGGGTAATCCGGAATGTTGGCGCCGCGCGCCGGATGCAGCCAGATCGGCTTGTTGAGTTTTTCCATCTCGGCGAAGAACGGCTCGAACTTCGGATCGTCGAGCGGCACGCCGGCGACATTGGTGTAGATCTGCACGCCGAGCGCGCCCATCTTGATGGCGCGCCGCGCCTCAGTGACGCCAACGTCCGGCGCGCCGAGCGCGCCCTGCGCCACCCAGCCCGGAAAGTGGGCCGGATCCCTGGCGATGATCTCGGCCAGCTCGTCGTTGATCAGCTTGGCGTATTCCTCGACCTTGGCGCCGTCGCCTTTGCACAGCACTTCGAGCGGCGGCATGCCGTGCGACAGGATCTGCGCGTAATCGGGGAAGGTATCGACCACCTTCTTGCGGATATCGAGATCGTGGATGCTCGGCACTTCGCGCATGCGCTTGCCGATATCGGGAAGGCCGCTGTCGATCAGCACCTTGAAGAAACGGCTCGGCAGAAAGTGGGTATAGGCATCGATACGCATGGCGTCTTCCCTCGGCCGCGCAGCCGGTTTTCGGATGGCGGAATGTTATTGATGGCTTGGCTCGCGTTTCTACGCGAGGCGGCAAGGCGTGACAACGCTTCGGCGCGCCGCCGGCCTATGCGCTTGCGGCGTTGGGAGAGCGCCTTATTTGAACTTCGCCAATACCGCTTCGGGCACCGGGTGGGATTTGAGCTGCCCACCTTCGCCCCGCACCGTCCAGACTCGCTTCTCGTTGGCCTCGACGCAGGTCTCGCCCTTCAGCGTGATCTTGTGGCTGACCTCGAAGGAGGTGCGGCCGAAGGTGACGGTGCTGGCGATGAGGCAGTCGTCGCCGAACCGCGTCGGCTTGAGGAACCGGGCCTGCGTCTTGAGCAGCGGCCAGCCGGCGAATTCCAGCGTCTTCAGCATCTCGTATTTGGTGATGCCGAGCGCGGCCTCGAACAGCATTTCGATCGAGTGGTCGAAGAAGCGGAAGTAGTTGGGATAGAAGATGATCCCGGCGGGGTCGCAGTCGCCCCATTCGATGCGCAGGTTTCGCGTGTTGGTGTAGGCCATGGAGGATTCCTAGCGGTCTTCGGCGCGCCGCGCCAGCCAGACCGAGCGGCCGCCGCAATCGGCATCGTTCATCCGCGCATCGACAACGGTAAAGTCATTGGCGGCGAGCAGCGCCCGGTATTCCTCCGGGGCGAGGCTGGCGTGATAGAGTGGCTCGCCGTGCAGCTCGCCGATGGCTTCGCCGTGGGCCGGCCCGCTGGTGAACATCAGCGGCGCGCCGGGCGAGGCATGCGCCGCGAAGATCGCGAACATGCGGCGCTGCGCGTCAAAGTCGAGATGGAAGAATGAGTCCCATGCCAGGATGCCGCCGAAGCGTCGGCCGAGGTCGAGCGTTCGCATGTCGGCGATGCGCCAGTCCTGTTCGGGAAAATCGCGCCGGCACAGCGAGATCATCGTCGGCGATGAATCGACGCCGGTGACGGCGCGGCCCTGCGCGATCAGATAGGCCGCGATCGGTTTGCCGAAACCGCAACCGATATCGAGCACGGTGCCGCCGCCGGGCACCAGCGCCAGGAAGCGGTCGAGCCAGCCTTGCTCGAACAGCCGCGTCTCCCGGCGCCGGTCGGCGGCCCAGTCATGCGCCTTGCGTTCGTAAAGACCGACGATGTTGTCGGCATCCGACATCTTTTCTTAACGGGGCGCCATGCGCAGCGCGCCGTCGATGCGGATGACCTCGCCGTTGAGATAACCGTTCTCGACGATGTGCACGGCGAGCTTGGCGAATTCCGCCGGTTCGCCCAGCCGCTTGGGGAAAGGCACCGACGCGCCGAGCGAATCCTGCGCTTCCTGCGGCAGCGCTTTGAGCATCGGCGTACCGAAGATTCCCGGCGCGATGGCGCAGACGCGGATGCCGAACTGCGCGAATTCGCGCGCCGCCGGCAGGGTCAGCGCCGCGACCGCGCCCTTGGACGACGAATAGGCCGACTGGCCGATCTGGCCCTCGAAGGCCGCGACCGATGCGGTCGAGATGATGACGCCGCGATCGCCGCCCGGCAGCGGCTCGACGCTCTGCATGTTGGCGGCGACGAGCCGCATCATGTTGAAGGTGCCGATCAGGTTGATCTTGATGACGCGTTCGAAGTCCTCGAGCGGCATCGGACCATCCTTGCCGACGATGCGCTTGGCCGGGCCGATACCGGCGCAGTTGACCAGCACGCGCGCCGCGCCGTGCACGGTGGCGGCGGCGTTGATTGCGGCGCTGGCGCCCTTGTCGAGCGTCACGTCGCAGGCGAAGGCGATGCCGCCGATCTCCTTGGCGACGTCGTTGGCGCCTTTCTCGTTGAGGTCGAACACGGCGACCTTCGCGCCCGCCGTCGCCAGCGCCCGCGCCGTGGCGGCGCCGAGACCCGAAGCGCCGCCAGTGACGATCGCGGCCTGTCCTTTGATGTCCATTGATCGAAATCCTTCTATTACTTTTACTCCGCTCACCCCCGCGAAAGCGGGGGTCCAGAGGCCAAGAACTGGATCCCCGCTTTCGCGGGGATGAGCGGATAAATACTCTAAGCCGCCTTGGCCTCGGTATTCTCGATCAGCAGCGCGATGCCTTGGCCGCCGCCGATGCAGGCGGAAGAGATACCATAACGCTGGCCGCTGCGCTTGAGTTCGCGCGCCAGCGTCAAAGTGAGGCGGATACCGGTGGCGCCCAGCGGGTGGCCGATGGCGATGGCGCCGCCATTGACGTTGAGCTTGTCTTCGTCGAGGCCGAGCGCGCGGGCGCAGGCCATGACCTGCGCGCCGAAAGCCTCGTTGATCTCGAAGCGGCCGATGTCCTCGAGCTTGAGGCCGGCGCGTTCGACCACGGCCTTGATCGCCGGCACCGGTCCGATGCCCATGATTTCCGGCGGCACGCCGACCGCTGCGCTGGCGATGATGCGCGCCAGCGGCTTCTTGCCGTTCTTCTCGGCATAGGCTTTCGACGACACCAGCACGGCCGCCGCGCCATCGACGATGGCGGAGGAGTTGCCGCCGGTCTGCACGCCGCCAAAGGCCGGCTTGATCTTCGCAAGCTGCTCGACGGTCGAATGCCGCACATGTGTGTCGGCCGTGACGTCTTCCTTCACGCGGATGCCGCGCGCGTTCATGCCGTCGGCCTCGAATTTCTCGGTCGTCACCGGCGCGATCTCGCCGGCGCGGAAGTCGGCGGCCTTCATGGCGCGCTCGAACGAGCGCGAGGCATAGGCATCCACTTCGGCGCGGGTGATCTGATATTGCTTGGCGAGGTTCTCCGCGGTGTCGCCCATGGTGCAGTTGACGCCCGGATCCATCAGGGCTTCCCACAGGAAGTCCTTGAATTCGACCTGGCCCATGCGAAAGCCGCCGCGGCTGGTATAGGACGCCACCGGATTGCGGCTCATCGACTCGGCGCCGACGCACAGCGCGAGATCGGCGCGGCCGAGCGAGGTACTGTCGGAGGCCTGCGCAATCACCTCGATGCCGGTGCCGCAGACGCGCTGCACCAGATGCGCCGGCACTTCCTGCGGCACGCCGGCATAGAGCCCGACATGGCGCGGCAGCATGTAGGCGTCGAAACTCGCTTGGGCCATGCTGCCGGCGATCACGGTGCCGACGTCCTTCGGCGACACGCCGGACTTCTTGATCGCCTCGCGCGCCGCCTTGATGCCGAGGTCGATGGGCGAGATCGGCGCCAGCGCGCCGTTGTAATCGACGAAGGGCGTGCGCGCGCCGTCGATCAGCCAGGCGTCCTCGAAGGTGGCGCCGATGCCGGGGATCTTGTCAGTCACGGTTGCTCTCCATCACAAGCGGATCACGCGCGGCGAGACTTCGTCGGCGTACAGCTCCTCGACCAGCGCGGCGCGGTTCTTGAGCACGGTGCGCTGGTTGATCGAGCCCTTGTCGGTCATCTCGCCTTTGTCCATCGACGGCGGCTCGGTCATCAGCATGATGCGCTGGACGCGGTTCGACGAACCGGTCGAGGCCGCGGCCATCCTGGCGAGCAGCGACGTGAAGTGCTGCTGCACGTCGTAGTGCTGCACCACCTGCGCGGCCGGCGTATCCGGCGCGCGATGGAGGAGCGAGCGGCAGGCCTCGACATCGGGAAACACGAGGGCCGCGAGATAATCGCGGTCGAGTCCGGCGAAGACGACGTCGCGCACATAAGGCTTGAAGGCGTCGATGAACTGCGCGCGCAAGGGCCCGACATTGACCCAGGTGCCGGACGACAGCTTGAAATCCTCGGCAATGCGGCCGTCGAACAGCAGGCCTTGCTCCGGATGATCGGGGTCGGCGAACTTGAAGGTGTCGCCCAGCTTGTAGAAGCCTTCGTCGTCGAACGCCTTGCCGGTGTATTCCGGCTGTCGCCAGTAGCCCGGCGTGATGTTGGGGCCGCGGACGCGCGCTTCGAGCTTGCCCTCGGAGGGCACCAGCTTGAGTTCGAGCCCTGCGGCGGGCAGGCCCATGTTGGTGGAGTTCGGATGATAGAAGGTGCGCGCCAGCGCGCAGGGCGCGGTCTCGGTGGCGCCGAAGCCGGTGAGGAACTGCACGCGTTCGCCGCAGGTCTCGACCGCCAGCGCATTGATCTCGTCGAACACATGCTGCGCCAGACCCGCGCCGGCAAACCACAGCACCTTCACCTTGGAGAAGAACTTGCGTCGCAACTCGGCGTCGGTGCGCAGGTGCGGCAGCAGCGCCTCGTAGCCTTTCGGCACGGTGAAGTACCAGGTCGAGGCGATGTCGCGCAGGTTGCGCACCGTCTCCTCGATGGCGCCGGGCAGCGGCTTGCCTTCGTCGATGTAGAAAGTGCCGCCGTTGTAGAGCACCAGGCCGACGTCGTGATTGCCGCCGGCGGTGTGGTGCCACGGCGCCCAGTCGAGAATCACAGGCGGCTCGTCCTGGAAGAAGGCGAGCGCCTGGCGCAGCATCACCTGATTGGCGCACCACATGCGCTGCGTGTTGATCACGCATTTCGGCACGCCAGTCGAGCCGGAGGTGAACAGGAATTTGGCGATGGTGTCGGGGCCGACCTTGTCGTTGGCCGCATCGACGGCGGCGGTCGGCTCGGCGGAGAGATCGGAGAAGAGTGTCGTGCGGCCCTCGATCGGATTGCGCGTGACGACGACCGGCACATCCTCCGGCACGATCGTCTCGATGGCGCGGGCGAAGGCCTTGCCGTCGGCCGCAAAGACGAGCCCCGGCGTGATCAGGTCGAAGATCGATTTGAGCCGCGCGAAGTCCTGGCTGACCAGCGAATAGGCCGGCGAGATTGGCGCGTAGGCGACGCCGATATAGACGGCGGCGAGCCCGAGCATCGCATGCTCGAGATCGTTGCCGGACAGGATGACGATCGGCCGCTCGGCCGACAGATTGTATTTGAGCAGCGCCGTGCCGATGCGGCGGGCGTGATCGAGCGCCTGCGCATAGGTGATGGTGCGCCAGCTCTCGCCGTCACGCTGCGCCATGAAGACGCGATCCGGCGCGTGCTGCGCCCAGTATTCGAGGCGCTCGGTCAGTTTCGTCGGATAGGGCCCGAGCGGCTCCGGCGAGCGCAGCAGCAGCGCGCCATCGGGACGTGTCTCGATATCGACGTCCTGCGGCCCGAGTCGCACCGGGCGGAAGGGCGCTTGTTGGAGCGGCGATGCGATACTCATGGCGCTATCCTGTGTCCGTCATCCTGAGGTGGCCGCCGAAGGCGGCCCTGGGAGGACGACGGCCCATGATCCACGAGCCGTGCATCCTTCGAGGCTCGCTGCGCTCGCGCCTCAGGATGATGAATTTTCTGTTCGATGTTACCCATATTCAACTGTCGCTGCGGATCACGCCCGGCGATGGCGTGTCGGCGTAGAGTTCATTGACCAGCGCGGCGCGGCTCGCCAGCACCGCGCGCTGGTTGATCGAGCCCTTGTCGGTGGCTTCGCCCTTGTCGAGCGACGGCGGCTCGGCCATCAGGATCAGGCGCTCGACGCGGGTCGAGGATCCCTTGGCCTGCGCCGCCAGCGTGAACAGCCGCTCGGCGAACAGCAGGCGCACCGTCGGCGCGGCGATGATGTCGGCCGCCGTCGCCTCGGGGCCGAGGCCGGCGAGCTTGCGGCAGGCTTCGATATCGGGAAACACCAGCGCGCCGATGAAATCGCGATCGGCCCCGGCGAGTACGACGTCGCGCACATAAGGCGCGAAGTGGTCGATGAAGCGGCCGCGCAATGGCCCGACGCTGACCCATGTCCCGGTCGAGAGCTTGTAGTCCTCGGCAATGCGGCCGTCGAAGATCAGGCCCTTGTTCGGATCGTCCGGGTCCGCGAATTTCAGCGCATCGCCGATCCGGTAGAAACCTTCGTCGTCGAAGGCGGCCTGGGTGTGGTTGTCCTGGCGCCAGTAGCCGGGCGTGATGTGCGGGCCGCGCAGCCGCGCTTCGAGCTTGCCGGCGTTCGGCACCAGCTTGAGTTCGACGCCGGCGCAGGGCAGGCCGATATTGCCGGGGCGGCCGAAATCGAAGGTGCAGGCCAGCGCCGCCGGCGCGGTCTCGGTCGAGCCGAGCGAGGACAGGAAAATGACGCGCTCGCCGGTCGTCTCGACCGCGATCTCATTCATCTCGTCATAGGTCGCCTGGTTCAGCCCGGCGCCGGCATAGAACAGGACGTCCAGACGGCTGAAGAAGTTGCGGCGCAAGGTGTCGTCGGCGCGGAGGTGCGGGATCAGCGCCTCGTAGCCTTTCGGCACGTTGAAATAGATGGTCGGGGCGATGTCGCGCAGGTTGCGCGCCGTTTTCGGCACGCCGGGCGGCGTCGGATTGCCGTCATCGATGTAGAGCGAGCCGCCATTGACCAGGACCAGGTTGAAATTGTGGTTGGAGCCGAAAGTGTGGCTCCACGGCAGCCAGTCGACCAGTACGGGAGGCTCGTCCTTCACGAACGCCAAACTCCCGTGCAGCATGGCCTGGTTCGACAGCAGCATGCGGTGGGTGTTGATGACGCCCTTCGGCGTGCCGGTGGATCCTGAGGTGAACAGGAATTTGGCGATGGTGTCGGGGCCGACCGCCGCGCGCGCCGCCGCGACGCCGTTTTTGTCCGCGGCGCCAACCAAGTCGGCGAACACCGTCGTCGGCCGGTCGCCGAGCGGATTGCACGTGACGACCAGTTCGATGTCGTCCGAGATGGTTGCATAGAGCGCCTTGCCGAAGGCCAGGCCGTCGGCGGCGAACACCATGCCAGGCGTGAGTAATTCGACGATCATGCGCAATTTGCCGAAGTCGCTCGACATCAGCGAATAGGCCGGCGACACCGGCGCGTAGGGAATGCCGGCATACATGCTCGCCAACGCCAGCAGCGCATGCTCGATGTCGTTGCCGGAGAGCACGACGATGGGCCGCTCCGGCGACAGTCCGCGCCGCAACAACGCAGCGGCGATACGGCGCACCTTCTCGAGCACTTCGGCGTAGGTCAGTTTGCGCCAGTGTCCGTCGGCATCTCGCTGCGCCAGATAGACGCGATCGGGGGCGACGCGGGCCCAATGCTCCAGCGGTTCGGCGATGCTGTCGTGATAGATCCCGAGCGGCTGTGCACTGCGCAGATAGATCGTGCCGTCCGGCCGCCGATCGACGACGGCGTCGAGCGCGCCGAGCTTGACGCTGCGCAGCGGCGCATCTGGAGCGGCGAGGGGCCGGTTCACCTGCATCGCTTGTCCTCTAGTCCGGCCGCTTCACCTTGCTCGCCTTGCCTTCGAGGAAGGCGTTGAGCCGGTTCTTGGCTTCCGGATCGGCTTGCGCGATCGACGAAATCAGCGACTCCATGGCATAGCCCGTGGCCGGCGCCGCTTCTGCGATGCGCGGCAGCGCATGGGTGATGGCGAAATTGGTGAGATGTGTGTTCTGCGCGATGCGTTCGGCCAACTGCACCGCCTTCCCCATCCCTTCGCCCGGCTCGACGAGATAGGTGGACAGGCCCATGGTCTGACCGTCCTCGGCCGAGTAGGTGCGCCCGGTCAGCATCATGTCCATCATGCGCGCAACGCCGATGAGGCGCGGCACGCGCACCGAGCCGCCGCCGCCGACATAGATGCCGCGGCTGCCTTCGGGCAGGCCGTAATAGACCGAGCGTTCGGCGACGCGGATATGCGCCGACGCGGCAAGTTCGAGGCCGCCGCCGATCACCGCGCCATGCAGCGCGGCGACGACCGGCACCTTGCCGAACTGGATCTTCTCGAAGGCGCGATGCCATAGCGAGGAATGCGCGATGCCCTCGCGGATGTCGCGCTCCTGCAGTTCCGATAAATCGAGGCCGGCGCAGAAGTGCTCGCCTTCGCCGCCGATGACGACGGCGCGGACATCCTCTGGCAGCCGCGTGAAGAACGTGTCGATACCGATGACGGTGTCGTCGTCGATCGCGTTGCGCTTGTGCGGGCGATTGAGCTTGAGGATGGCAACGGGACCGTGCTGCTCGGCGGCAAGCGACGGCGGCAATCCGGCAAACGGCTCTCTCTTGCTCACGCGATGGCTCCTTGAAAGTCAGGATGCCGCCGCCCTGAGGCGACGGCATTTGAGGGTGTAGCGTCGGCCGCGATCAGTTCGACTTCACCAGAGGGCAACCGCCTTCGCTGAGCGGGCGAAACGCCTTGTCGGCCGGGATCGTACCGGCGATCTTGAAGACGTCCCACTCGCTCTTCGATTCCGCCGGTGACTTCACCTGGAGCAGATAGAGCGGATGGATGGCGCGGCCGTCCGCGCGGATTTCGACCTTGCCGTAGACCGGATCATCCGATGGCGTCGCCTTCATGGCATCGACCACGGCCTTGCCGTCCGTCGGCGAGCCGACTTTGTCAACGGCCTTGAGATAGGCGAGGGTGGCCGAATAGACGCCGGCCTGCATGTGATTGGGATACATCTTCTTAGCGTGGCGAGCGGCATAGCGCTTGGCGAAGTCGCGCGTGCCGTCGTTTTCGTCCCAGTACCAGGCATTGATCGCCTGAAGGCCCTGCGCGGTGCCGAGCCCGATCGCCGGCACGCTCTGCAAGTCGAAGATCAGCGCGACCAGCTTCTGCTTCTCGGTGACCTTGAAGTCGGCGGCCTGCTTGATGGTGTTGACGGTGTCACCACCGGCATTGGCGAGCAGTATCACGTCGGCCTTCGAAGCCTGCGCCTGCAAGAGCGCCGAGGAGAAGTCGTTAGTGCCGAGCGGCAGCCGCACGGCGCCGAGGACCTTGCCGCCCGATGCGTTGATCTCGTCGGTCGCCTGCTTCTCGAGGTCATGACCGAAGGCGTAGTCGGCGGTGATGAAGAAGAAGGTCTTCGCCCCTTGCGCCAGCACGCCCTTGGCGGTGCCGTGGCCGAACGCCCAGGTGTCGTAAGTCCAGTGCACGAAAGTCGGCGAACACTTGGCGCCGGTGAGTGCCGCCGTGCCGGCGCCGGAGCCGATCACCACCTTGTTCTTTTCCTTGCCGATATCGGAGACGGCAAGCGCGACCGCGGAGTTCGGCAGATCGATCACCATGTCGACGCCTTCGGCATCGAACCAGCGGCGGGCGATGGCGGCCCCGACATCTGGCTTGTTCTGGTGATCGGCTGAAATCACTTCGATTTTTCGCTTGGACGTCTTGTTGAAGTCCTCGACCGCCATCTGCGCCGCGAGCACCGAGCCCGGACCCTGGAAGTCCGAATAGACGCTCGACATGTCGTTCATGACGCCGATCCGGAGCGTGCCGTTCTGTTCGGCCAAAGCCGGTGTGGCGGCGAGCGCCGCGAGCAAGGCGGCGAGCTTGATCGCTTTCTGCATGGGGTCCCTCCCGGGGAATGCTGTGAGAAGGCGGCGCTGTTTTTTTCGCCGCTCGTTCCCAATGCTGTCAGGCCGCGGGCCTGCGGTCAATATTGTTGTCCATGACAACAATAAGGCCAGGCCAGGCACCTATTCCTTTCGCATCTGCGAGATGAGTTGCGTCGCCAACCCTCGGAGGTAAGACTTGCCCCCGCGTCGGCGGCGAGGCCTTTGCGATGAACCTGAGCGATCTAAAACCCTGGCGCACGGGCGCCGTCATGGCCCTGCTGACGCTGCTTTCATGCCGGGCCGGGGCCGCAGCCGAGGCTGCCGGCGATATGGTCATTCCCCCGGCGACCTATCCCGCTCTAATGAGCCACGCGCCGACGCCCGAGGCCTTTGTCCCGGAAGGATGGCGCATGGAAAGCCAGGTCTCCGGCGATCTGAATGCAGACCGCCAAGCCGATATCGTGCTGGTCCTGCGGCAGAATGCGCCCGGCAATATCGTGGACGCCCGCGGGCGGGGTGGTCCGGAGCGTTTCGACACCAATCCCCGCATTCTGGCCGTGGCAGTGGCTGCCGCCGGCGGCGGCTACGATCTCGTCGCCGAGAACCACACCCTGATCGGGCGAACCACCGAGCCTTCGCAGCAGGACCCGCTCGACCCCGACGGCGTTCAGGCCGGCGGCATCGAGATCGTGCGCGGCACGCTCAGGGTGACGCTCGGCTATTTCGGCGGCGCCATGGGGCACCGGACTTTGACGTTCCGGCTGCGGAACCAGCAACTCCTGCTGATCGGCTATGACAGCATCCACGTCGAGCGTTCGCGCGGCAGCCTCGACCAGGTGAGCATCAACTACCTGACCCGGCGGATGAAGCGCACCACCGGCACCATTTCGAGCGACGCCGAGACGGTGACGCATTCCGCGGTACAGTCGCGGCGCCTGCTGGCAATCGACGAGGTGGGCGACGGTTTGGCCTTCGAACGGGCCAGATAACCAGGCGGTTGACCGGCGGCGCTCTACAGAACCTCGAACACGTCGAGGCGCACCGCGCGGGCCTCGCGCTGGCCGCGGGCGATGGCGATGATGCGGTTCATCCAGGCCACCGCCGGGTCCGATGTCTCGAACCGCATCACCGTGCGGAAATAATAGAGCGCCGGATCGACGGTTTCCCCGCGCATGACGCGTTCCAGGACTTCCTTCGGCCCGTGCCGCAGGCCGTCACTCGATACCAGGATGCGGGCGCCGGCATCGGTTTCGATGGTGTAGCGCGCCTGGATGTCGGCGGCGCCATCGTTGCGGATGAACTGCCAGTCGGCGCCGCCCGGCAGCACGCGGCCGTTGAGCTTTTCGCCGCGTACGGTTCCGCCAAGGATATCGATGATGCGCCGATGACCGTAGGGCGTGGCGCCCAGATCGAGAATGCCAGCCAGTTCAGCGTGAATGGTGAAGATCGGTTGGTCGCTCAGGATGGCGGTCACCGGCGTGCGCTCCCACATGTCGTCAAAAGATGGCCATTTGACCCTGTCCCGGACGGGCCGTAAATACGAGGCCGCTTGGAACCCGGCGCGATCTCATCGCGCATGACGGCGGTGCAAGGGGCGGTGCAAGGAAAGTTGTGATGACCGACAAGATCCGTGACGTTTTCATCTGCGACGCCGTTCGCACGCCGATCGGCCGCTACGGCGGCTCGCTGGCCAAGGTGCGTACCGACGATCTTGCCGCCGTGCCGCTGAAGGCGCTGATGGCGCGCAATCCGAAAGCCGATTGGGAAAAGCTCGAGGAGGTCGTCTTCGGCTGCGCCAATCAGGCGGGCGAAGACAACCGCAACGTCGCGCGCATGGCTGCCTTGCTGTCGGGCCTGCCCGTTTCGGTGCCGGGCATTACCGTGAACCGGCTGTGCGCCTCGGGCCTCAATGCGGTGGGCGACGTCGCCCGAGCCATTCGTTCTGGCGAAATGGAATTCGCCATTGCCGGCGGCGTCGAGTCGATGACCCGCGCGCCCTTCGTACAGGGCAAGGCGACCGAAGCCTTCTCGCGTTCGGCGGAGATCTATGACACCACCATCGGCTGGCGTTTCATCAATCCGCTGATGAAGGCGCAGTACGGCGTCGATTCCATGCCGGAGACCGGCGAGAACGTCGCCGAGGATTATCAGGTGTCGCGCGCCGATCAGGACCTGTTCGCGCTGCGCTCGCAGCAGAAGGCGGGCAAGGCGATCGCCGCCGGCTTCTTTGCGCAGGAGATCGTTGCGGTCGAGATCGCCGGCCGCAAGGGCGAAGTGGTGAAGGTGGACAAGGACGAGCATCCGCGTCCCGACACCACGCTCGAGCAGCTTACCAAGTTGAAAACGCCGTTCCGCAATCCGGGCACCGTGACCGCCGGCAACGCCTCCGGCGTCAACGACGGCGCCGCGGCGCTGATCCTTGCCTCGGAAGCCGCGGTGAAGGCACATGGTTTGACGCCGCGCGCCCGCGTGCTCGGCATGGCGTCGGCTGCTGTCCCACCGCGCGTCATGGGCATCGGCCCCGTGCCCTCGACGCAGAAGCTGCTGGCGCGGCTCGGCCACAAGATCACGCAGTATGACGTGATCGAATTGAACGAAGCCTTTGCTTCGCAATCGCTCGCCGTCATGCGGCAACTCGGTCTGCCCGACGACGCCGAACACGTTAATCCCAATGGCGGCGCCATCGCGTTGGGCCACCCGCTCGGCATGTCCGGTGCGCGTCTGGCATTGACAGCGACCCATGCGCTGGAACAAAGGTCTGGCAAGCTGGCGCTCGCGACGATGTGCGTCGGTGTCGGTCAGGGCGTCTCGCTGGCGCTCGAACGGATCGCCTGAAGCGAAAAAGGAACAACAACGTGTCGCTGATCTATCCGACCAAGAGCCTCGAGAATTTCCCGAAGCATCTGACGCCGGGATACAAGAGTACCCTCAAGCGCTCGCCGACCAAGCCGCTGATGATCATTCCGCACACCTTGTCGGAATTGACCGGTCCGGTTTACGGCCACAACGCCGTGCAGGAAGGCGACAACGACCTGACCAGGCAGCATCAGGGCGAACCGCTCGGCGAGCGCATCATCGTTCACGGCCAGGTGCTCGACGAAGACCGCCGCCCGGTGAAGAACGCGCTGGTCGAGCTGTGGCAGGCCAATGCCTGCGGCCGCTACGTTCACAACGTCGATCAACATCCGGCGCCGCTCGACCCGAACTTCACCGGCGCGGGCCGTACCATCAGCGACGACAACGGCTACTATAAATTCATCACCATCAAGCCCGGCGCCTATCCGTGGGGCAATCACCCCAATGCCTGGCGTCCCAACCACATCCACTTCTCGGTGTTCGGCCACTCCTTCGTGTCGCGCCTCGTGACGCAGATGTATTTCCCGGGCGATTACCTGTTCCCGTTCGATCCGATCTTCAATTCGGTAACCGACGAGAAGGCGCGCAACCGCATGGTGGCGAGCTTCGATCTCGACAACACCGTGCCGGACTGGGCGCTGGCCTTCAAATTCGACATCGTGCTGCGCGGCCGCGAGGCCACCCCGCTCGACAACGACGACCATCACTAAGGGCGTTCCTCATCATGTCCGAAATCACGCCGTCGCAGACCGTCGGTCCGTTCTTCGCCTATGGCCTCACACCGGTCGGGCGCTGCGAGTGGGACCCGAACGGCACCTATTCGTGGAAGAACTCGGTCGAGTCGAACCTCGTCACGCCGGATGTTTCCGGCAGCCGCATCCGCATCGAAGGCACCATCTTCGACGGCGACGACAAGCCGATCAACGACTGCATGATCGAGATCTGGCAGGCCGATGCGCAAGGCCGCTATGCCAGCCCGGCCGACAACCGCGCGCTGCCCAACAGCCAGTTCAAGGGTTTTGGCCGCTCGGCGACCGACAAGGCCGGCCTGTTCGTGTTCGACACGATCAAGCCCGGCGCGGTGCCGGGCCCCGGCGGCAAGCCGCAGGCCCCGCACATCGTCGTCGCCATCTTCTCGCGCGGCATGTTGCGCCAGGTCTATACGCGGCTGTATTTCTCCGACGAGGCGGCGAACGCCACCGATGCCGTGCTCAATCTGGTGCCGGCCGATCGCCGCGGCACGCTGATCGCCCAGAAGCAGGGCGGCGAGCCGCCGGTGTACCGCTTCGAGGTGCACATGCAGGGCGACAAGGAAACGGTGTTCTTCGAGATCTGACGCGGCGGACCACCGGTCGATGACATCAGAGGCGGGCGCCAGCGGCGTCCGCCTTTTTCTTTTTTGCCGATTTACATGATGCCCACTTATGCCCACTCTCGATTGAAATTGAGTGGGCAGGCGACGGCCGATTGGGCGCAAAAATTTATCCTGCCAAGTCGTCAAACATATCTGGCTGATTCGTAATGATTATTTCCGCTTCGGCCGTCTGCCCACATTATCTGCCCAACTTTCCGTTGCTGATTTTTTGTTTGACGCCGTGGCCCGGTCTTGGTTCGCTTGAGACCTGCAGCGACCGCCAAGAGTCGCCGCGAGGGAAACGCCATGAACGAGGTCATTCTTCAGGAGATCAGCGAGTTCTGCCGCCAGCGCGGCCTCGCCGAGAGCACCTTCGGTCGCCGCGCGGTCAACGACGGCAAGCTCGCCAGCCGGCTGCGCAATGGCGGCCGCATCACCACCGACACGCTGGAGCGCATCCGCTCCTTCATGGCGCAGAGCGGCGACGACGGCGCCGCGCGCCGCCGCGTTCTGTTCGACGCGCCCGTGACGCACACGCTTCCCGTCATCAGGACCCAGACCGCACCCATGGCCGCGCAAGGCAACGAAGACCCGCAACGCAATTTCCGCTTCTTCGACAATCGCCAGAAGTATCTGCTGTTCGTGAATACGTGCAGCGAGAAATGGGAAGTGGCGCAGCGCGTCTCGCTCGAACTCGCCAACATCCATCCGCGGCCGCCGGCGGTGCGCGTGTTCGACGCCGGCATCGGCGACGGCACGGTGCTGACGCGCGTCATGCGCTCGATGCACGACAAGTTTCCGACCATGCCGTTCTATATCGTCGGCAAGGAGATCAGCCTCGAGGACGTCCGCCTCGCGCTGCAGAAGATGCCCGACCGCTTCATGGAGCATCCGTCGTCGGTCGTGGTGCTGACCAACCTCGCTTATGCCGAGGCGCCGTGGCTCGCCGCCAAATCGCTGTCCGCCGCGACGTCGATGGTGTGGAAGGACGTGGCGCTCGACGGCAACACCGCGCATTCCTTCGAGGAGCAGATCACGGCGCTGGAGCCTTTCCTCGCCGAGAACTGGAAGGCCAAGGTGTCGCCGAAGAGCGGCAACCCGGTCTACGAGCGGCCGGTGGTGCTGGTGCTGTATCGCAACGATCACCGCTTCCTGCTCGACCAGGTCATCCCGAAGCCGGGCAGCTCGCAGGCCGACTACGACCTCGTCATCGCCTCGCAGCCCTATCGCGCGCGCGCCTCTCTGGAGTTCAAGGCCAAGCGCGTGCTGGCGCCGCTCGCCCGCGCGCTCGGGCCCGGCGGCCGCATGATCGCCATCCAGTCTTACGGCCACGATCCGGGCATGGAGATCATTCACAAGGTGTGGCCGGAGGACAATCCGTTCCTGCACAGCCGCCATGACCTGCTCAAGGAAACCAAGCAGGAGCTGGGCGCCGCCGGCCGCGATCTCAACTTCAACACCTATTCCGACCAGCGCTCGCTGTTCCGCTACGACATGCACACGCTGCCGACGGAGGTATCGTCGTCGATCGGTACCTCGACATTGCTGGCAGCGTGGAATGCAGCGGTCTATGTCGCGCAAGTCGAGGATGACCGGCTGTCCGACGTCAATGCCGACCGGCGCTATGTCGATGCCACGCGCGAGGTGCTGCAGAAGCATGGCGGGCTGTGGTTCTACGACGAGTCGTTCGTCATCTCGCGCCGCCGACAGTAGCGGCGGCGCGGCAGGATACCGATAAGGCAGGTTTACGATGCTGATGAAAACGCCGCCGGCGACGATCGCGCGCCGCTTCTCGATCGAAGCGACGCGGCCCAAGCCGGCCGAGATCGCCGCCATCGCCGCGGCCGTGCCGAAGGGCACCGAGGTCTATCTGCCGGCGGTGCCGACGCAGAGCGACGACGATCTGGTCCTCGCCGCCACGCAGGTGCGGCAGGCCGGGCTCGAGCCTGTCGTGCACATCGCCGCGCGCCGCGTGCCGAGCGCCGAGGCGTTGAGCGGGCTGCTGACGCGTCTCCACGGCGAAGCGCAACTGCGCCGGCTGCTGGTGATCGGCGGCGACATCGATCCCATCGGACCGTTCGCCGATGCACTGGCGGTGATCCAGAAAGGCAGGTTGCGCGAAGCCGGCATCGAGCTGATCGGCATCGGCGCTTACCCGGAAGGCCATCCGCAGATCCCGGCGCAGCGGCTCGCCGCCTCGCTCGACGAGAAGATCGCCGCCGCCGTGACGCAGGGCCTTGCCGTGCGTCTCGTCAGCCAGTTCTCGTTCTCACCGGACGGCATCGTCGGCTGGCTGACGCAACTGCGCGCCTGCGGCATCGAGCAGCCGGTCAGCGTCGGCATGGTTGGGCCGACCTCGGTGCCGGCCTTGCTACGTTTCGCCAAGCGCTGCGGCGTCGCCACGTCGCTCAAGGGCATGATGTCGGGCGCGGCCACGGCGCTGATCGGCAATGTCGGCCCCGACCGCATCATCGCCGCGCTCGACGCAGCGCAGGATGCGATTGGCGAGGTGCAACCGCACTACTTCACCTTCGGCAATCTTGCCGCGACGGCGGAGTACGCGGCGGCGATGGCGAGGAAGGAAATTGCGGCGGCTTGAAATCGCGTCGTCCGACGAACTCGGCGCTCCCCCTCTCCCCTTGGGGTAGAGGGTTGGGGTGAGGGGGCAAGTGAATCTCGATAGTTTGTAACCCCTCACCCGCCGCGCTTCGCGCGGCGACCTCTCCCTATGGGAGAGGTAAAGGACAAAAAAAGCGCGGCACCCTTTCGGATGCCGCGCCTTTTTTATGAATCAAAGAACTCTCCGTCATGCCCGGCCTTGTGCCGGGCATCCACGTCTCTGGCGAAAGCAAGAAGTAAGACGTGGATGGCCGGGACAAGCCCGGCCATGACGCTGAGGGCTATTTATTCAGCCGCCTGGTGCCGCCACTTGCCTTCGTAGCCCTCGCGCACGACGGCCGAGTAGGGTGCCGGCGAGACGATGACCTTGACCTCGGTCTGCTTGTGACGCTCGACGGTGGTCTTTTTGGTGCCGCCGTTTTCCTCGCCCCACACAAGCGTCAGCTCGGTGCCGGGCTTGGAGAACTCTTCCTCGACCCAGCCGAGCGACAGCATCTTGCGCTCGTTGAACGAATAGCCGGAGAACATCGAGGCGCCGGCCATCTTGCCGCCCTTCATCACCGCGTCATAGGACGACGAGGCGTAGTTCGACAGCGGCAGGTCGATGAACTTGTAGTTCTCGCCGGCGGGCGCGAGCTGCGAGGCCCAGATGCGCTCGACGTCCTTGTTCTCCCAGGCGAAAGTCACCTTCTTGCGCTTGTTCTTGCCTTCCATCGCCTTCAGCGCATCCGAACCGATGAAGTCGTGATCGAACTTGGTGAAGCCGTTGTAGCCGAGCTCGTAAGGCGTCGTGTAGTAGTCCTCGACGTTCTTCGAGACGAAGCTGCCGCCGATCGAGGCGTTGGCTTCGTAGCTGGTGAGCGGCAGCCACTCGCGATAGGCCTTGAGCTTGTCGCCGGTGTAGATCGCCGGCACGGGCGAGGGGATCCAGCCGGATTCGAGCGTGTTGGTCGCGTAGGCGCGGGCGCCGACGGCGGTGATGCCGAAGTCCTTGCCG
Source organism: Pseudolabrys sp. (assembly GCA_026125895.1). GTDB lineage: Bacteria > Pseudomonadota > Alphaproteobacteria > Rhizobiales > Xanthobacteraceae > Pseudolabrys. The sequence continues at coordinate 68,682 of JAHCKG010000011.1, forward strand.
GCTTCCATGATCGCGTTCTTGATCTCGTCGACCTCTTCGTAGGGGCCCCACACTTCGAGGCCCGGCGCGCCCGCCATGCCGTGGCGCAGCGCGCGCACCTTGCGGCCCGCAATGGTGATGTGGCCCATGCGGAAGAACTTGATGTCCGGCATGGTGCCGCCGTTGAGCTTCTTGATGACGTCCTGCGCGTTCGGGCCCTGGATCTGATAGCGGTAGAAGGCGCGCGTCACCGGCTTGCCCATCGGCCGCGACGGCGAGCGGTCGTCATAGCGGGTGGTGACGTCGAAACCGCCGGTCTTGGCGTGGAATTCGATCCAGTTGGCGGCCGGGTTGCGGCCGACATAGACCATGCTGTTTTCGGCGAGATAGAACAGGATGCCGTCGCCGATGACATGACCGTAAGGCGTCACCGGAGCGAACTGCTTGGCCTGATCGACGCTGAAATTCTTGAACGAGTTGGTCGCGAGGTAGGACAGCAGCTTGACGGTGTCCTTGCCCTCGACGAACAGGTTGACCATGTGGTGCGACTGGTCGAACAGCACGCAGGTCTCGCGCCAGGCGCGCTGCTCATCGCGCCAGTTCGAAAACTCCGGCGCCACCACCGGGTAGACGTACGCGCCGATCTGCGAATTGCGCATCATCGAGACGACGTCGCCCGACGCCTTGATCTTCTCTTCCAGGTTCTTTGCCATGTGTTTTCACTCCCTTTGACTGTCGTTCGCTGTCGTCCGCGACCTACCTGATCGGGTCAATCGGCCCAAGCCGTATTCCGTAAGTCAGGAACTATCGCTAAAAATCATCAGATTTTGCCAGAATTAGCCTCAGAACGAGGCCGGATTTGGCATTTGCAGATGATGTCGTATACAACATGCATTCTGACATCCTCAAGGATTGGGCAGAAATAAAAGGAGCCCACCGGTGCCCACCGCCGTTCCCGACGTCGATCGCGCTTCGTCCCAGACCGTGAAAGCGCAACTCGCGCTCCGCGACCTGATCCTGTCGGGCGATCTCAAGCCCGGCGACCGCATTTCCGAGCTCAATCTGGTCGACCGTCTCGGCATGTCGCGTACCCCGATCCGCATGGCGCTGGCCCGGCTCGAGGACGAAGGCTTCCTCGAGGCCATCCCGTCGGGCGGCTTCACCATCAAGGCCTTCAGCGAGCGCGACGTCTACGACGCCATCGAATTGCGCGGCACGCTGGAAGGCTTTGCCGCCCGTATTGCCGCCGAGCGCAGCGTGCGCGGCCGCCTGATCGAGGACATGAAGGCTACATTGCGACGGATCGACGACATCGCCGCGCTGCCGGCGCTCAGCGTCGATCACTTTTCCGATTACGTCGGCCTCAACGCCCGCTTCCATGCGCTGCTGGTCGAGGCTGCCGACAGTCCGGTGCTCAAGCGCCAGATCGAACGTACGCTCAATTTGCCATTCGCCTCGCCGAGCGGCTTCGTCCGCGTCCAGGCGGAAATGCCGGAAGCGCGCAAGATTCTCATTATCGCCCAGGATCATCACCACTGCGTCGTTCGAGCCATCGAGGATCGTGAAGGCACCCGCGCCGAGGCGCTGATGCGCGAGCATGCCCGGCTGGCGCAACGTAATCTCCAGCTCGCGCTGCGGGATCAGGGCACGCGCAGCCTGCTACCGGGCGCCGTGCTGATCCGCGGCGCCACGCTCAGCGGCGCGTTCTGAGGCCTGCCCACTGACGACGTCCCACTCACCGTGCTAAGGCACACCCGAACTGAAGCCGCGGTCGGGTCCTATTTCCCGCGGTCAAATTGTTGGAGGAACGAATGTCCCAGAGAACCAAACCGCCATTCCGCGCCGATCAGGTCGGCTCGATCCTGCGCACCGCCGCGATCCATGAAGCGCGGACCAAGCACGAAAAGGGTGAGATCACCGACGCTCAACTCAAGGCGATTGAAGACGCCGAAATCATCAAGATCATCAAGAAGCAGGAAGAGATCGGCCTGCAGCCGGTGACCGACGGCGAATTCCGCCGCGCCTGGTGGCACTACGACTTCTTCGGCATGCTCGACGGGGTCGATGTCGTCGCCTCCGACCACGGCATCCAGTTCCAGGGCGTGCAGACCAAGATGCAGGTGCTGAACATCACCGGCAAGATCGGCTTCTCCGACAGCCACCCGATGCTCGAGCACTTCAAGTTCCTCAAGGCGCATACCAGCCGCACGCCGAAGATGACCATCCCGGCGCCGAGCGTGATGCATTTCCGCCTCGAGCCCGACGCGGTGAAGACCAACGTCTATGCGAACCGCGACGCCATCTTCGACGACCTCGCCGTCGCCTATCAGAAGGCGGTGAAGGCGTTCTACGACGCCGGCTGCCGCTATCTGCAGTTCGACGACACCGCCTGGGCTTATCTGTGCTCGCAGGAAGAACTCAAGAAGGCGCGCGATCGCGGCCTCGACGTCGATCATCTGCAGGACAGCTACACGACGATGATCAACAAGGCGCTGTCGGTGAAGCCGGCCGACATGACGATCACCACCCATGTCTGCCGCGGCAACTTCCGCTCCACCTTCATCTCGTCGGGCGGCTACGAACCGGTGGCCAAGAACCTGCTCGAGAAGTGCAACTACGACGGCTACTTCCTCGAATACGACACCGACCGCGCCGGCGGTTTCGAGCCGCTGCGCTACCTGCCGAAGGGCAACAAGATCGTCGTGCTCGGCCTCGTCACCTCGAAGAGCGGCACGCTGGAGAAGAAGGACGACATCAAGAAGCGCATCAACGAGGCGACAAAGTTCGTCGCGCTCGAGCAGCTCGCTTTGTCGCCGCAGTGCGGCTTCGCCTCGACCGAGGAAGGAAATACGCTGGCCGAGGACGAGCAGTGGGCCAAGCTGAAGATGATCCTCGAAATCTCGAAGGACGTCTGGGGCGCCTGATCAGGGCGCCACGACATCAGGTTCGCGGCTGGCGACGGTCACCGGCATCTCCCCGGTGACCGGTCCCAGCGCGTAATCCTCGCCCGCCAGCGGCGTCACCTTGACGTCGGCGATGAGGCCGGCCTGCATCGTCGGATCGAAGTAGCGCATCGCCCGCACATTGAGATCGATGATGCGGCCCGGCTTCAGCGGGCCGACATCGTTGATCCTGACGACGAGCCGCTTGTCGTTCGCCTCGACCAGGGCATAGGCCGTCCGGTAGTTGCGGCCGTAGCGCACGCCACCGAAGCGCTCGCGCAACTCGATCTGGATCGCGGCCGTCCAGTCGTCCGCATCGTAGAATTGTCCCGATGCTGTTTCGGCATTGCCGGCATCGAGATCGGTGTCGTCGCCCGGATCATAGGTCGAGGCGATGCCGACGATCGCCTCGCTCGCGCCGACGAGCGTACGCGGACGCAGCGGCGGCTCGATCGCGCGGCTGGCGAGACTGCCGGTCGTCACCGGATCGACGGCGGCGGCCTCCGGCATGATGAAGGCAATCCGCAATGGCGCCATATTCACGGCGCTGAAACGTGCGTCGAACGACGCGCCGTGCGGCATCGCCGCGCGATCCTGCTTTCGCGGAATAGCTACCGCGATTTCCACCGGTGCGGTGGGCGCCGTCGCCGCGACGCTGGCTTGCGCGATGGCAACGAAGGCGAGGCTCGCGGCGGCGAGGCGCACGCTTTTGCCGTGACCGGCAAGCGGCCCCATCCAGGTCGTGACAGTCATTGGGCCCCCCGGCTCATTGGCAGTCGATGCCGCCGATTGAACAGGGATCGCGATAAAGCCGCGTAAAATCCTATCGGCAAATTGCCGGGAAATCGGGGCCTGGCGTTTGCGCGGCGTTAATCATGCCAGCCTCGACAGGCCAATTGCGTCAATGCGATAGTCGCGCGCGACCGCGCCGCGCCGTGCACGCGGCGCGCGACGGGCCGTTCCGTCTCGCCGAAATAATGAGTCCGCAATGCCTCTCAATCCCGACAAGCTGCTTTCGCAACAGATCGCTCCGGTCGAGCAGACCTATGGGGCGAAGGACTGCATCCTCTACGCGCTCGGCGTCGGCTTCGGTTACGATCCGCTCAACGAGGACGAACTCAAATTCGTCAACGACACCGGTCTCAAGGCGGTGCCGACGTTTCCCTTGGTGCTGGGCTATACGCCGTTCTGGGAGATCGCGCCCGATCTTGGCGTGACGTCGAGCCACGCCGTGCATGGCGAGCAGACCATCATTCTGCACGAGCCGGTCGCGGCGCAGGGCGCCATTATCGGCCACGAGCGCATGCTCGATGTCATCGACAAGGGCGCCGCCAAGGGCGCGCTGCTCTATCACGAGCGCAGCATCACCGATAAGGCGAGCGGCAGGCTGCTGGCGACGCTGAAGCAGACGACTTTCTGCCGCGCCGACGGCGGCTTCGGCGGTCCGGCGCGGGAGACGCCGCCGCCGCATCAAATCCCCGAGCGCGCGCCGGACCTCGTCTGCGAGCTGCCCACCCGTCCGGAAATGGCGCTGATCTACCGCCTGTCCGGCGACACCAATCCGCTGCATTCCGAGCCAGCCTTCGCCCGCGGCGCCGGCTTCCCGCGGCCCATCCTGCACGGCCTCGCCACCATGGGCGTCGCCGGCCACGCCATTCTCAAGACCATGTGCGGCTACGATGCCGCGCGTCTTGCCTCGATGACGGTGCGGTTCTCCGCGCCGGTCTTTCCCGGCGAGACCTTGCGCACCGAACTGTGGCGCGATGGCGCGATTGTCTCGTTTCGCGTGCGTGTTAAGGAGCGCGACGTGGTCGCCATCAACAGCGGCCGCGCCGAGTTGAAAGATTGAGGAGACGCGCATGACCGGCCGCCATGACGCCTATGCCGACATCCGGGAATCGGTGCGCGCGCTGTGCGCCAAGTTTCCCGGCGACTACTGGCGCGAGCTCGACCGCGAGCGCAGCTATCCGACCGCGTTCGTCGAGGCGCTGACCGAAGCCGGCTATCTCGCCGCGCTCATCCCGGAAGAATACGGCGGCAGCGGCCTGCCGGTGTCGGCCGCGGCGGCGATCATGGAAGAGGTGCATGCCGCCGGCTGCAACGGCGCCGCCTGTCACGCGCAGATGTACACGATGGGCACCATCCTGCGCCACGGCTCAAAGGCGCAGAAGGAGCGCTATCTGCCCGGCATCGCCAGCGGCGACCTGCGGCTGCAGGCCTTCGGCGTCACCGAGCCGACGTCGGGCACCGACACGCTGTCGCTGCGCACCACGGCGCGGCGCGAGGGCGACCACTACGTCATCAACGGCCAGAAGATCTGGACCTCGCGCGCCGAGCATTCCGATCTCATGCTCCTGCTGGCGCGCACCACGCCGAAGGAAGAAGTGAAGAAACGCACCGACGGCCTGTCGGTGTTCCTGGTGGACATGAAGCTGGCGCGCGGCGCCAGCATCACCATCAAGCCGATCCGCACCATGATGAACCACGCCACCACCGAAGTCTTCTTCGACGACCTGCGCGTGCCGGCGGAAAATCTGATCGGCGAGGAGGGCAAGGGCTTCCGCTACATTCTGTCAGGCATGAACACCGAGCGCATCCTCATCGCCTCGGAATGCATCGGCGACGCCAAGTGGTTCATCGAGCGCGCGTCGGTTTACGCCAAGGAGCGAGTGCTGTTCGGCCGGCCGATCGGCCAGAACCAGGGCGTGCAGTTTCCGATCGCGCGGGCTTACGCGCAGATGCGCGCTGCCGAGCTGATGGTGCACGAGGCCTGCCGCAAATACGAAGCCGGCGAGGATCTCGGCGCCGAAGCGAATATGGCGAAGCTGCTGGCGGCCGATGCATCATGGGCCGCCGCCGACATGTGCGTGCAGACCCATGGCGGTTTCGGCTTCGCCGAGGAATACGATGTCGAGCGCAAATTCCGCGAGACGCGGCTCTACCAGGTGGCGCCGATCTCGACCAACCTCATCCTCTCTTATCTCGCCGAGCATGTGCTCGGTTTGCCAAGGTCGTATTGAGGTCTCGTGTCCCGGACGCGGTGCAGCACGAAGCGTAGCGTCGTGATGCACCGCAGAGCCGGGACCGTCGCACATTTAAGTTTTTGACGATCCCGGGTCTGCAACACACCACTAAGACGTGCTGCGCTGCGCCCGGGAAAAGGTGAGAAGAACCATGTCTCTCCCCCTCGAAGGCATCCTTGTCGTCTCGGTCGAGCAGGCCGTCGCGGCGCCGCAATGTACCTGCCGCCTCGCCGACGCCGGCGCACGCGTCATCAAGGTCGAGCGGCCGGAAGGCGACTTCGCCCGGCACTACGATTACATCGTGCATGGCGAGAGCGCGCATCTGGTCTGGCTCAACCGCGGCAAGGAGTCGGTGGTCTGCGATCTCACCAGGCCGGAAGACAAGGCGCTGCTCGAGGCGATGCTGGCGAAAGCCGATGTCTTCGTGCAGAACCTCAAGCCCGGCGCGCTCGGCAAGCTCGGCTTTGCCTTCGAGCGTCTGCGCAAGGATTATCCCAAGCTGATCTGCGCCTCGATCTCGGGCTATGGCGAAAGCGGCCCCTATGCGCAGCGCAAGGCTTACGATCTGCTGATCCAGGCCGAGTCCGGGCTGTCGTCGGTCACCGGCGGGCCGGAAGCGCCGGCGCGCGTCGGCGTCTCGGTGGTCGATATCGCCGCGGGCCTCAGCGCCTATGAGGCCATCCTCGAAGCGCTGATCCGCCGCGGCCGCACCGGCGAGGGCGCCACCATCTCTGTGTCGATGTTCGACGCCATGGCCGAATGGATGACGATCCCGCTGCTCAATCAGGAATGGGGCAACCCGTTCAAGCGCATCGGTCTCAAGCACCCGACTATCGCGCCTTACGGCGTGTTTCAGACGCGCGACGGCGCCGACATTCTCATCTCGATCCAGAACGATCGCGAGTGGCGCGTGCTCGCCGACAAGGTGCTGGACAACGCTTCGCTCGGCAGCGATGCGCGCTTTGCCACCAATCCGCAGCGCCAGGCCAACCGCGTCGAGACGGACGCGACGGTCGCGGCGGTGTTTGCCGCCGAGGACGTCGAGCCGCTGATGAAGAAGCTCGCGGCGGCCGACATCGCCTTTGCCCGCGTCAACGATTCCGCGCTGCTGGCGACGCATCCGCATCTGCGCCGCCTGACCGTCGGCACGCCGAGCGGCCCGGCGTCGACGCCGGCGCCCGGCGCGCGCTTCGTCGGCGAGGAGCGCCACTATGGCGATATCCCGGCGCTGGGTTCGCACAGCGAGAAGATCAGGAAGGAGTTTGGGGGAGGGTGAGCATCTCACCGCTCGTCCCCGCGAAAGCGGGGACCCAGAACTGGATTCCCGCTTGCGCGGGAATGAGCGGAGTGTGGGGACCGGGCCCGACCTCAATCCATCGCGTGGATGATCTCGTCGTCCGGCTTCTTCGCCGCGGCCTGATGCGCCTTGCGCGTCGAGCCGATGAACAGCACCAGCGGCATCGCCGCTATGGTCAGCACCATCAACAGCTTGAAGTCGTTGAGGTAGGCGATCATGTTCGCCTGCTGCGTGACGATGCCGTCGAGCATCGCCTTGCCGGTCTGCGTCGTCAGATTGAGGGCGCCGGCGATGTCGGGGAACTGCAGCGCGTCATTGAACGGCGTCACCTGCGCGCCGAGCCGTTCGTGCATATAGGTGGTCTTGCTGGTCAGATTGGCGATCACCATGGAGATGCCGATCGACGACCCGATATTGCGCACCAAGGTGGTGATGGCGGCGGCGCCGTTGCGCATCTGGCCCGGCAGCGTCAGGAACGCCACCGAGGTGATCGGCACGAACAGCAGGCCGAGGCCGACGCCCTGGATGATGCTGGTGATGACGATGGTGTGCTGCTGCGTATCCAGCGACCAGCCGGTCATTTCGTACAAGGTGCCGGCGGTGATGAGCAGGCCGAGGAAGATCAGATTGCGGATCTCGGTCAGCCGCATCAGGCGCGGCGCCACCAGCATGGTGAGCAGCGTGCCAACGCCGCGCGAGCCGAGCAACAGGCCGGCGGTCTGGATCGGATAGCCGAGCAGGTTCTGCATGAACGGCGTCACCAGCGCCATGGTGCCGAACAGCACCACGCCGATTACCACCATGAACAAACAGCCGGACACGAAGTTGCGGTCCTTGAACATCGCGAAATTGATGAAGGGCTGATCGGTCGTCAGCGAGTGCGAGAAGAAGTAATAGAATCCGGCGGCGGAGATGATCGCCTCGACCCAGATTTCCCTGGCCTCGAACCAGCCGACCTGTTCACCGCGGTCGAGCAGCAGTTGCAGCGAGCCGATGCCGACCGCGAGCGCCGCAAAGCCGAACCAGTCGAAGCGCAGGTGATGCTGCTTGCCGGTGTCGTCCATGAAGAACACCATGCCGACGACGGTCAGTACGCCGATCGGCAGGTTGATCAGGAACACCCAGTGCCAGGAGTAATTGTCGGTCAGCCACGCCCCGAGCGTCGGGCCCATGATCGGACCGAGCATGACGCCGACGCCCCAGATCGCCATCGCCTGGCTGCGCTCATGCGCCGCGTAGGAATCGAGCAGCACGGCTTGCGACAACGGCACCAGCGCCGCGCCGGCCATGCCCTGCATCAGGCGGAACAGCACCATCTGCTCGATGTTCTGCGCCAGCGCGCAGAGCAGCGAGGCGACGGTGAAGCCGGCGACGCAGATAATGAAGATGATCTTGCGGCCGAAGCGGTCGGCCAGCCAGCCGACCGGCGCCGTCATGATCGCGGCGGCGACGATGTAGGAGGTGAGCACCCAGTTGACCTGGTCGAGCGACGCCGACAGCGAGCCCTGCATGTAGGGCAAAGCGACGTTGGCGATCGTCGTGTCGAGCGCCTGCATGATCGTCGCCGTCATGGCGCAGATCGTGATCAGCGTGCGGCGCGGGCCGGCAGGCAAGGGGCCTGAGTGGGTGCTCATTGCGGTTACGGCTTTCTCAGAACTCCGCTCGTCCCCGCGGAAGCGGGGACCCAGATTCTAATCCGAGACCTCGCCAACTTGTGCTGGATTCCCGCTTTCGCGGGAATGAGCGGAGTTCGGGGCAGTGCCTCGGCTAGTAGTTACTTCGCGTCCGGGTCCTTCGACGTGAACGGGATGCGGCTGTGGTGCGTATCGATCGAGACATTGACGCTCATGCCGGTGCGCAGCAGCGCCAGATCCTGGGCCTTGTCGAAGGCGATGCGGACCGGGACGCGCTGCACGACCTTGACCCAGTTGCCGGTCGCATTCTGCGGCGGCAGGATCGAGAACTGCGCGCCGGTGCCCGGGCTGACCGCGACCACCGTGCCGGTGAAGCTGCGATCCGGGAACGCGTCGACATCCAAAGTCGCCTTCTGACCGATCCGCAGATAGGTCATGTCGGTTTCCTTCGGGTTGGCATCGACCCACGGATTGGCATCGTCGATGATGCTGAAGATCGGCCCGCCGGCGGCGATGAAGCGGCCGAGCTGAATGTTGTCGACTTGCGTCGCGGTGCCTGCGATCGGCGCGCGCAGCACGGTGTGCGCGAGATCGCGCTCGGCGTTTTCGACCGCCGCCTGCGCTTGCGCATATTCCGGGAATTTTTCGAGCGGCAGGTTCGGGTCGCCGAGCAGCGAGCTCAGCGTCGTCGCCTTCTGTTGTTCGGCGTATTGCGCCTGCAACTGTGCGGCCACCACGTTGGCGGCCGACGTATCGAGATCGGCGGCGGATCCGGCCTGCGAGGCGACGAGCTTCTGCTTACGCTCGAGATCGCGTTGCTTGAGGCTGACGTTCTTCTCGGCGAGGCCGCTGAGCGTCGTCAGCGACTTGAGCGTGGTGATGGCCTTCTCGTATTCGACGCGCGCGGCGTCGCGCTTGGCCTTGGCCTGCGCCAAAGCGAGTTCGAACGGCACCTTGTCGAGCGTCAGGAGTTCGTCGCCGGCCTTGACGTGCTGGCCTTCGCGCACCGCGACATTCACCACCTTGCCGGAGATGTCAGGCGTGATCAGCACTTTCTGCGCGCCGACATAGGCGTTGTCGGTGGAGACGTAGCGGCCGCCGAGCAGATAAATGGTGCCGCCGATCAGCGCCACCGCGAGCGGCAATACGATCAGCAGGATGCGGCGCAGGTTGCGGCGCTTCGACGGAGCCGGCGCTTCGGCTGCGGTGTCGGGCGCGGCCGCTTGATCGGGCTTGGCCTTGGCTTCCGGAGCCGGAACGACTTTGAGGGCATTTTCACTCATGTGGCGACTTTACGGGCTTGCAGTTGCGGTTCGTGGGATGGGATTTGCGGCGTGCCGCGGCCGATGGCGCCGCGCAGGTTCTCGCGCATGACGCCGAGGTCGCCGAGCAGCTTGGTGACGGACTCGTCGTCGAGGCCCTCGAGCACCTGGCTCATCAGTTCCTCGCCGAGCGCGGTCAATTCATCGAGCAGCGGACGCGCGGCCGGCGTCAGGTAGAGACGGTTGACGCGGCGGTCGCTCGGGTCGGGACGGCGCTCGATCAGGCCGTTTTCGGCAAGGCGGTCGAGCAGGCGGGTCAGCGAAATCGGCTGCAGGTCGAGCAGTTCGGCGAGTTCCGATTGCTTCAGCCCTTCCGAGCGATTGAGCCGGGACAACACCGCCCAATGCGCCCGGGTGGCGCCGTAGCGGCGCGCGCTCTGGTCGGCATAGGTCTTCAAAAGACGGGCTACGTCGTTGATAAGAAAGGCAATTTCTTTTCGGATCGTCGGCACGAGCATCAATCTCCAAGGCTCTTATGCCTTCATATAATAAGCATCCTCATAATAAAGTTCACCGGCTGGCACCGGGAATGTCGGCAGGCCTGCTCCGTCGATGCTGCATGGCAGCAAGCGACGCCGCCCAAGGGCGCGGCGCCTCACGGGCTGGCGAACTGTCGCGTTCGGGGGGTGGGACGCTAGCCGCGCTCGAGGCCGACTTCGGCCTTCAGATCGACGCTCGAGCGCACGCCGATGTCGGCGTAATGCGCGTCGAGGAAACGCCGCGCCGCGCGCTGGCCGAGCTTGTGCAGCAGTTCCAGCGACTCGAAATCGTTGCGCAACTTGTCGGACGCGGCGAAGTGCTCGCCCAGCCCTTCCATGACGATGCGGTGCACCTTGATGTGACGATACTGCTTCGGGCCGGTGCCGTGCGGCAAGCGGCGCTGGTCGATCAGGCGGTTGACGAATTCGATGGCGCGCAGCTCGGCCATCAGCGCCGAGTTGAAGGTGATCTCGTTGACGCGCGCCATGATCTCGCGCGTCGAATGCGGGATTTTCTTGCGCTCCAGCGGATTGATCTGGACGATGACGACGTCCTCGGTGTCGGTGGACCGGAAGAACGGATAGATCACAGGATTGCCGAGATAGCCGCCGTCCCAATAATGAGCGCCGTCGATCTCGACGGCCTGAAACACCGCCGGCAGACAGGCCGACGCCATCACCGCTTCGGCGGAAATTTTCTCCTTCGGAAAGATGTGCAGGCGCCCGGTCTGCACGTTGGTGGCGGCGATGAAGATCTGCCGCCCGTCCTTGCGCAGGCCTTCGAAATCGACGAAGCGCTCGATCAGATCCTTCAGCGGATTGATGTTGAGCGGATTGAGGTCGTAGGGCGACAGATACTGCGACCACGCCGACAGCCAGTCGAACGTCGGCGAACCTTCGCGCGGCCACAGCGCGAACAGCTTGTCGGTGACGGTTCGCTGCACCGCCGGCAGGTCGCCGCCGAGGCTGGCGGCGCGCCAGAATTCGGCGAGGCGCTTGCGCGCCTCGTCCGGGCCGCCGCGGTTCAGGCCGTCGGCCAGCATCACCGCATTGACGGCGCCGGCCGACGTGCCGGAAATGCCCTCGACCGCGAGACGGCCGTCCTCGAGCAGTTGATCGAGCACGCCCCAGGTGAAGGCGCCATGCGCGCCGCCGCCCTGCAGCGCCAGATTGATACGCTTCTTGCCGCCGTTCTTCTTCGGCGGCTCTTCCTGTTCGCCCCAGAATAACCGGGAGAGGAAGTCGTTCACTGCGCGACCCAGCCGCCGTCGATCGAGTAGGCCGAGCCGGTGATCGATGCCGCCGCATCGCTCGACAGGAACACGGCGAGCGCGCCGATGTTCTCCGGCTTGGTGAACTGATGCATCGGCTGCTTCTCCGACAACAGCGCGATCTCCGCTTCGCGCGGCGATTGGCCCTTGGCCTGCGCGCGGGCGTCGATCTGCTTCTGCACCAGCGGCGTCAGCACCCAGCCGGGGCAGATGGCGTTGCAGGTAACGCCGTCATTGGCGGCTTCCACAGCCACGACCTTTGTGAGGCCGACGATGCCGTGCTTGGCGGCGACGTAAGCCACCTTCTGCGCGCTGGCGACGAGGCCATGCGCCGAGGCGATGTTGATGATGCGGCCCCACTTGCGCTTCTTCATGCCCGGCATCGCGGCGCGGATTGAATGAAACGACGACGACAGGTTGATGGCGATGATCGCGTCCCACTTGTCCGCCGGAAAGTCCTCGATATTGGCGACGAACTGGATGCCGGCATTGTTGACCAGCACGTCGAGCGAACCGAACTCCTTCTCGGTCGCCGCCACCATGTCGGCGATCTCGGCCGGCTTCGACATGTCGGCGGCCGAGTACTTCGCCCTGATGCCGAATTCCTTCTCCAGGCCGGCGCGCAGCTTCTCGATCTCCGCCTTGTCGCCGAAGCCGTTGAGCATGATGTTGGCGCCGTCGGCGGCTAGCGCCCGCGCGGTGGCGAGGCCGATGCCGGAGGTCGAGCCGGTGACGAGTGCGGTTTTGCCTTTGAGCATGGGAAGTCCTCGTGAACGTTGCGGGCCGCGTGCGGACCTTGAAGGGGCAGGTTCGACAATTCGGAGGCGGTCGGGAACCTGCCCCTATTTTTATTGCATCGCAATATATATGTTTGTGACGCGCGCGTTTGAGCCCGGTTCGGGTTAGACTTGAGTCGGATCAGACGTGCGTCGGATGTCCGGTGGGAAGGTATCGTGGGAAAGGTTACGGCCAAGAAGCCGCATACGCACAATGTGTTTCCGACGCCCGATCACGATCATGATCGCTGCGCGGCGGATGCCATCGCGCATGCCGAAGCGGTCTGCGCCGCGCACAAGGAGCGGCTGACGCCGATCCGCCGCCGCGTGCTCGAGGCGTTGCTCGCCAGCCATGCGCCGCTCGGCGCCTATGAGCTGATCGACCGCCTGGCCGACGGCAGCGAGGGCGGCCGCCCGGCGCCGATCACGATTTACCGCGCCCTCGATTTCCTGCGCGAGCAGGGGCTCGTGCACCGCATCGAGAGCCGCAACGCCTTCATCGCCTGCGTGCACAACCACGAAAGCGCCGATCCGGTGGTGTTCCTGATCTGCGAGAGCTGCGGCGCCGTCGGCGAGGCGACCGGCGCGGCCATCGCCGAGTCAATCCGCAATGCCTCACGCTCCGCCGGCTTCGTGCCGAAGACGCCGGTGATCGAGATTTCCGGTACCTGCGCGCATTGCCGCTCTGCCTGAGCGCACGGTTGGCGAACGGCGTCTCAGCCGTTAAACACTGTCATCGCCCGCGAAAGCGGGCGATCCAGTAATCGCGGACAATGGTCGAGTTTACTGGATGCCCCGCTTTCGCGGGGCATGACAATTTTGTTGGCCGGGAATTTCCAGCACCATGTCGTCGCCCGCTCCGTCCGAGCCTGTGCCGCCGCCTGTTCATCATCACACCACGCGGCCGCTCGATGCCACCGTCGCGGCGGTCATCGTGCTCTTGTGTCTGTCCTGGGGCTTCAACCAGGTCGCGGTGAAACTGGCGATCCACGACATTCCGCCGCTGCTGCAGGGCGCGCTGCGGTCGGCGATCGCCACCGTGCTGATCGTCGGCTGGTGCATCGTGCGCCGCATCCCGCTGTTCGAGCGCGACGGCACGCTGACGGCCGGCCTCATCGTCGGCGTGCTGTTCAGCGCCGAGTTCGTTCTGATCTATCAAGGCCTCGCCTTCACCACGGCGACGCGCGCCTCGGTGTTTCTTTATCTGGCGCCTTTCTTCGTCGTCGCCGGCACGCGCATCTTCCTCCCCGCCGACCGCTTCCGCGCCTCGCAATGGCTCGGCCTCACCTTGTCCTTTGCCGGCATGATCGTCGCCTTCGGCGTGCCGACGCCGGCGCTCGATCCGCGGCAGACGCTCGGCGACCTGATGCTGGTCGCCGCCGCCGTCTTCTGGGCGGCTTCGACGCTCGCCATCAAGGCCAGCCGGCTCAATTCCATCTCGCCGGAAAAGGTGATGCTGTATCAGCTCGTCGTCTCCGTGCCGCTGATGGCGCTGGCCGCCTCGATCGCGGGCGAGCGCATGACCCGCTGGCCGGACACCCAGGCGCTGGCCTGGCTCGGCTATCAGTCGGTCTGGATCGTGGCGGTGACCTTCGTCATCTGGTTCGCCATCATCAAGAAGTACTCGGCGAGCCGGGTTTCGGCCTTCACCTTCCTGACGCCTTTGTTTGGCGTCGCCGCGGGCCATTTCGTCATGAACGACCCGCTGACTTTGGCCTTTCTCGCCGCCGTGGCCTTCGTCGCCGGCGGCCTCGTGCTGGTAAACCGGCCAAAATAGGCCCTTCCGCCTCGCGTTGACGGTGCCATATTTGTCTGGCACTCCGGTGCGATCAGGACAGAGATATGAGCCTTTCCGCCCGTCATAAAACCGTTGCAGTCGATGTCGCCGGCGTCACCGTCGGTGGCGGCGCGCCGATCGTCGTGCAGTCGATGACCAACACCGACACCGCGGATATCGAGGGCACCGCGCGGCAGATCGCGGCGCTGGCGAGAGCCGGTTCCGAACTGGTGCGCATCACGGTCGATCGCGACGAAGCGGCGGCCGCGGTGCCGAAGATCAAGGACCGCCTCGCGGTACTGGGCGTGCGCGTGCCGATCGTCGGCGACTTCCACTACAACGGCCACACGCTGCTCAACGACTTCCCCGGCTGCGCCGAGGCGCTCGACAAGTACCGCATCAACCCGGGCAATGTCGGCTTCAAGAACAAGCGCGATCCGCAATTCACCCAGATTGTCGAGATGGCGATCAGGCACGGCAAGCCGGTGCGCATCGGCGTCAACTGGGGTTCGCTCGATCAGGAGCTGCTCACCAAGTTGATGGACGAGAACTCGCAGTCGGCCAATCCGATCGATGCCCGCGCGGTGACGCACGAGGCCATGGTGCAGTCGGCGCTGCTGTCGGCGGCGCGCGCCGAGGAGATCGGCCTACCTAAGAACCGCATCATCCTGTCGGCCAAGGTCTCCGCGGTGCAGGACCTGATTGCGGTTTACACCGAGCTCGCGCGCCGCTCCGATTATGCGCTGCATCTCGGCCTCACCGAAGCCGGCATGGGCACCAAGGGCATCGTCGCCTCGGCGGCGTCGATGGGCGTGCTGCTGCAACAGGGCATCGGCGACACCATCCGTATTTCGCTCACGCCCGAGCCGGGCGGCGACCGCACCCGCGAAGTGCAGGTCGGGCAGGAACTGTTGCAGACCATGGGCCTGCGCACCTTCGTGCCTTTGGTCGCGGCCTGTCCCGGCTGCGGCCGCACCACATCGACGACGTTCCAGGAACTGGCGTCCGACATCCAGGGCTTCATCCGAACCTCGATGCCGGAGTGGAAGACGCGCTATCCCGGCGTCGAGACGCTCAACGTCGCGGTCATGGGTTGCATCGTCAACGGCCCGGGCGAGAGCAAGCATGCCGACATCGGCATCTCGTTGCCCGGCACCGGCGAGCAGCCGACCGCGCCGGTCTTCATCGACGGCAAGAAGGCCGCGACCTTGCGTGGTGCGACACTGAGCGCCGACTTCAAGCAGATGGTGATCGACTATATCGAACGCCGCTGGGGCACCGGCTCGCGCACCGCGGCCGAGTAAAGCCCGCTTTTGTCGAAAGAACGCGCGTGAAAGCCAAATTCGTCCTGCTGACCTTCCTGGCGTTCGGCGTGCTCATGGTCGGCCTGACGATCTACTACGCCGCGACCATCGACCGCGCGCAGCGGGACATCGCCACCGTCGTGGCGCCGGACGGCCGTTACAAGGCGGTGCGGATGCGCGTTTACGGCGACAAGCCCGAGCCGTTCTGCGTCGATACGATCGCCATCTATCTCTCGCTCTATCCGGAGAGCTTCGTCTCGTCCAAGCGCGCCTACGAAGTCTATGGCGGGCCCTGCGCCACGCCCTACAAGGACGCGCCGTTGCCGAAGATCGAATGGACCAGCAACAAGGCGGTGCGCATTACCTATGCGGCGCCCGCCGACAAGCCGCCGCGCAAGCGCGACGAGGACGCCTCGTTGTACGTCGATATCGAGTGGGTCAAGGCGAATTGAGCGCTCTTCACCCTCCCCTGGAGGGGGAGGGTCGCGAGCGATAGCGAGCGGGGTGGGGTGAAAGCTTCGTCTCCAGTCACCCCACCCCGACCGCATTCGCTCCGCTCATGCAGTCGACCCTCCCCCTCCAGGGGAGGGTGGATACCGGGAATGACAAAGCCTGAACTCTGTTCAGATCAAATTCGCAACCACGTTCACCGTCAGCGCCAGCACGACGAGATTGAAGAAGAACGACAGCACGCCGTGCATCGACGCCATGCGGCGCATCACCTTGGACGTGATCTGCACGTCGGACACCTGTGACGTCATGCCGATGACCAGCGAGAAATAAAGGAAGTCGCTGTAGTCGGGCGCCTTGTCGCCGGGGAAGTCGAGCCCGCCGATCATGTCGTCGCGGCCCTTGCCGTAATATTCGTGCGCGTAGTGAAACGCGAAGATCGTGTGCACGAAGCTCCACGACAGGATGATCGTCAGAATGGTGAGTGCCACGGCAAGCGGCGCGTTGCCCTGCTTGGCGCCGACCAGCGCGAAGACCACGGCGACCAGGCTGGCGAAGGTGGCGATGATCGACAGCACCAGGATGGTGAAGCCGCCCTCGTCCTGTTCGGCGGCGCGCTTGCGGATGTCCTTGACGCCGTAGCGCCTCCGGAAGCGCGCGGCGAGCGCGAGATAGACGATCAGCCCGACGTCCCAGCCGGCCAGCACGCGCGCGATGACGTCGAGCTTGAACGCCATCAGCGCCAGTCCGCAGGCGAGGCCAGCGGCGACGGCGATGACCAGTTTCAAATGCGCGTGCGCGATGCGCACCGGCATGGACGGGATCGAGGCAGGTTTGGCTTTGGCCATGAGGTCGCTTTGCGGCTGCGGCGTTCAGTTCCGCCGTTCGGCGACGAAGCGCGCGGCGTCGCGCAGAGTATCCGCCTTCGCCCCGAAAGGCGCCAGCGCGCCGTCGGCGGCATCGATCAAAGCTTCGAGTTTGGCGCGCGCGCCGGCGACGCCAAGCGCTGCGACAAGGGTCGCCTTGCCGGCGTCGGCATCCTTGTGGGCCGCTTTGCCGAGCGTCGCCGCGTCGCCTTCGACGTCGAGCAGATCGTCGGCGATCTGGAAGGCTTCGCCGATCGCGGCGCCGTACCGTTCCATGGCAGCGAGATGCCCGGCATCGGCCTGACCCAGGAGTGCGCCGGCGCGGCAGGCAAAGCGTAGCAGCGCGCCAGTCTTCATCGCCTGCAAGGTGACGATTTCTTTCTCGCTCAAGGCGCGCTTTTCCGCGAAGCGGCCTTCGGCCGACAGATCGAGCATCTGTCCGCCGGCCATGCCGCCGAGGCCGGAAGCACGGGCCAGTTCCCTGACGAGCGCGATGCGCACCTTGGCGTCGGCGTGGACCTCGTCGCGGGCGAGAATGTCGAAAGCGAGCGTCAGCAGCGCATCGCCGGCGAGGATCGCGGTGGCATCGTCGAAGGCCTTGTGCACGGTCGGGCGGCCGCGGCGCAGGTCGTCATTGTCCATCGCCGGCAGGTCGTCGTGCACCAGCGAATAACAGTGCAGCAGTTCGAGCGCGCAGCCGGCGAGCAGGGCGCCGTCGCGAGGTGCGCCGAACAAAGTCGCGCTTTCGACCAGCAGGAACGGCCGCAGTCTCTTGCCGCCGCCGAGCGCGGCGTGGCGCATGGCGGCGACGAGGCGCTCCGGCCGCGCCGTTTCGCCGGGCAGCGGTGTGCCATCGAGCAGCCGCGCGAGCAGCGCTTCGGTGTCGGCGGCGACGGCGTTGAGACGGTCGGTGAAGGACGGGGAACCCATGGCGTCTTGTTAGCCTCGACCTCGCCGCGTCGGCAACCCGAGGCCGCATTCCGCCGGCCGATGGGTTACACTGACGGCCGTGATCAGCCGTTCGGACTTCCTGCCCTCATTGAAACCCGGCTTTGCCCGCCGCAAGCGGTCGGCCTGGCGCACGTCGCTTTACGCGGTGCTGGTGGTGCTGGCGCTGCCTTATGTGCTGACGCCGCTCTACGCCGTGGTTAATCCGCCCTCGACCTTGATGCTGTGGCGGACCGTGACCGGGCAGCGGGTGGTCCAGACCTGGGTGCCGCTGTCGAAAATCGACCCGGATCTGGCGCTTTCGGTCATCGTCGCCGAGGACGGCCGGTTTTGCAGCCATTTCGGCGTCGATTTCACGGAAATCCAGAACGCCATCGACGACGCCGACGGCCTCGAAGACATGCGCGGCGGCTCCACCATCACCCAGCAGGCGGTCAAGAACCTGTTCCTGTGGCAGGGCCGCAGTTACGTGCGCAAGGCGCTGGAACTGCCGCTGGCGCTGTGGTTCGACCTGGTGCTGTCGAAACGGCGGATCCTGGAAATCTACCTGAACATCGCGGAATTGGGCCCCGACGGCGAATTCGGCGCCGAAGCGGCGGCGAAACGGTCCTTCGGGCGGTCGGCGGCGAGCCTCGGGCGCTATCAGGCGGCACTGCTGGCGGCCTCGCTGCCCAATCCGGTGACCCGGGATACGAAGCGCCCGGGGCCGGGTTTGCGGCGGCTGGCGGGCCTCTACGAGCGCCGGGCGGCCCGCACGGGCGAGGCGGCGGCCTGCCTGCACCTGCGCCGCTAAATCCGGGCTTTAGGGGCTGGCTTTGGCGCCTTTCATCCTCTATAAGCCCCGCTCCAAACCGACATTTCGCGCCTATCAGGAGTTCAACCCCATGGCTGTGCCGAAAAGAAAAACGTCGCCGTCGCGCCGCGGCATGCGTCGTTCGGCCGATGCTTTGAAGCAGCCGACCTACGTCGAAGACAAGGATTCCGGCGAGCTGCGCCGTCCGCATCACATCGATCTGAAGACCGGCATGTATCGCGGCCGTCAGGTCCTCAAGGCGAAGACCGAGGCGTAAGTCGCCTGACGAGGCGGAGGGAAAGCTGGCTCATGTACATGCTCGGCTTTCCCCTGCTTTTGGTCCCCTTTGCGATCTACAACATCATTGCCTTTCTCTGGGCCGGCGTGAGCTGGTCGGGAACGGTGTCGTCCGTGCATCTGGTCTCGGGCGGCGAATGGGCCATGTCGGCCGGTGATGTGCTGATCGCGGTTTCGCTCATCTTCCTGTTTGCCGAAATCGTGAAATCGACGCGCATCGGCACCCGCGCCGTGCTCGATCACGCGCTGTCGCTGCTGCTGTTTCTCGCGATGCTCGTCGAATTCCTGCTCGTGGCCCAGGCCGCGACCTCGACGTTTTTCCTTCTGATGGTGATCAGCTTCGTCGATGTGCTGGCCGGCTTTGCCGTGACTTTGCGTACGGCGCAACGCGATCTCACCGTCGAAAATCTCCCCTCGACCTGAGCGGATTTCCCATGTCCCGAGATTTTCAATTGCCCGGCCGCTCGCCGGTCATCGCCTGCGACGGCATGGCGGCGACCTCCCATCCGCTGGCGAGCCTCGCCGCCGTTGACATGCTGCGCGACGGCGGCACCGCCGCCGATGCCGCGGTTGCCGCTTGTGCCACACTTTGCGTGGTCGAGCCGCACATGACCGGCATCGGCGGCGACTGCTACGCGCTGGTGTCGAAGCCCGGCAAACCGGTGTGGGGCTATAACGGCTCCGGCCGCGCCGGTGGCAAGGCGTCGGGCGAGGCGCTGCGCTCGCAGGGCCTCAAGGAAATCGGCGACTCCATCCACGCCGTCACCGTGCCGGGCGCGCTCGATGCCTGGGACGCGACGCTCAAGGCCCATGGCCGCTTCGGCCTCGACCGCGTCCTGCAACGCGCCATCCATTACGCCGAGAACGGCTGGCCGGTGGCCGCAAAAGTCGCCTGGGACTGGAACCGCTACACCGCCAAGCTGGCGAAGGATGCCGGCGCGACCAAACATTATCTTTTCAACGGCCTGGCGCCGAAGGAAGGCGACGTCGTCAAGTCGCCGGCGCTCGGCCAGACCTTGCGCACGCTGGGGGCCAAGGGGGCGCGCGCCTTTTACGAAGGCGAACTCGCCGACGACATGGCGAAGACGCTTGGATCCAAGGGCTCGTTCCTCACCGCCGAGGATTTCAACGCGCATCGCGGCAACGCGGTCGAGCCGGTCTCCACCAACTATCGCGGCCTCGACCTCGTTGAGATCCCGCCGAACGGTCAGGGCATCGTCGCCCTGATCATGCTCAACATCCTCGAGACCTTCGACATCAAGTCGCTCGATCCCTGGGGCCCGGAGCGTTTCCATCTCCAGCTCGAGGCGGCGCGGCTCGGTTACGCCGTGCGCGACGCGCACCTCGCCGACATCGAGCACATGAAACACAGCGTCGCCGACCTGATCGACAAGGGCTTTGCCAAGAAGCTCGCGGCCAAGATCGACCTCAACACGCGCGCCGTCTTCCCCGACGCGCCGACGCCAGGCGGCGACACCGTCTACCTGTCGGTGGTGGACAAGGACCGCATGGCTGTGTCCTTCATCAACTCGCTCTATTCGGCTTTCGGCCTCGGCGTCTGCACCGAGAAATCGGGCATCATGCTGACCAACCGCGGCGCCTGCTTCACGCTCGAGCCGGGGCACGTCAACACGTTCGGCCCGAACAAGCGGCCGATGCACACCATCATCCCCGGCATGACCATGAAGGACGGCCGCTGCGACATGAGCTTCGGCGTCATGGGCGGCGGCTATCAGCCGATGGGTCACGCGCAGATCGTCATGAACATGCTCGACTACGGCATGGATGTGCAGCGGGCGATCGACTTCCCGCGCTTCATGTTCGAGGACGGCAAGGTGCTCGTCGAGCGCGGCACGCCGCAGAAGACCCTCGACGGCCTCAAGGCGCGCGGCCACGTCATCGCCGAGCCGCTCAATCCATGGGGCGGCGGGCAGACGGTGAAGATCGACTGGGATCGCGGCGTGCTGATCGGCGGCTCCGAGCCGCGCAAGGACGGCCTCGCGCTCGGCTACTGACAGGCCTCAGGCCGCGGCGCGCGTCAGCCGGTCGAACGGGCAGGCGGCGCGGATGGCGGGCTTGCCGTAGTTGCGGACGAAGCGCCGGCCCGCCTCGGTGGCGAAGACGAAGGCGCCCCGGCCCTCGAGCAGCTTGCGCTCGACATAACCACGCTCCAGCGCCGTCTCCCACACCGTCAGCCGCGGACAGGACGTGCGCCAGGCGTCGAGCACGTCGCGCTGGGCGCGCGGCTCGCGGGCGATCCATTCGACAAGGTCGCGCACCAAGGGATCGATGATGTCGGTCATGGCGTCCGGCTCCGGCAAATCGGGTCGGCACCGAGTCTAAGCCGGATCGCGGCGGAACGGGAAGGCTTCAGCCGACAGCCAGTTTGGCCATGCTGCGGTAGGCGGCGGTTGCTTCCTGCGGCGAAGCCCGCCGGCGCTCGCGGGTCTGCGGCGCCTGATCGCGGGTGGCGATGAGATGGGCGAGAAAGACGGCCGGGCGGTAAGAAGGTGTTGCCGGCTCCTGGCTGTCCGGCGTCGTCACCGCGACGACGGCGCGGCTCTGCGGCGGGGCGTCATCGACCTGTTGGTTGACCGAATCTTGCCGCGACTCACCGGGCTGCATGCTATCGAAGAGCTGCTTGGTGACCTGCTTGCTCGGGACGATGCGCATTGGGGCAACTCTGTCTCAACGAGGGACACGGTTCTCGACTTCCCCCTTCAACTGGCAAACCCCGTGCCGTTAACGGTTCGTCGTGGTTAAGAGACGGCAACGCGTCGTTTTGTCGAACTTATTTAAGTCTCGCCGGATAGTGTTGGTGATTGCGTAGTTACACACAGGCAACGCGTTTTACGGCGCGGCGTTCCCAGAACGGGACGAAAGAGACATGAGCGACGGCGACGGCAATTCACCAGATGCCGGAACACCCGATTCCGGCGAGATCCTGCGAATGGTCGGGGAGGCTGCCTATGAGTGGCAGCTTGCCGAAGACCGGCTGAACTGGTCGCCTCATGCCGCCGCGGTGCTCGGCATTGCCGACGTCGCCACGCTTGGAACCGGCGCTGCATTCGCCCGCGCCGTCGATGCAACCGGCGGCGTCAGTCGCCTCGAAGCGATCCAGGCTACGCCTCAGAACATTGGCGCCGACGGCGTACCCTATGAAGCCCAGTACGCGTTCAAGCGCGCCGATGGCACCGCCACCTGGCTGGAGGATACCGGCCGTTGGTTCGCCGGTGCCGACGGCAAGCCGGCGCGCGCCTGCGGCGTCGTTCGCGCCATCGACGCGCGCCACGAGCGCGAACAGGAACTGATCAAGCTGTCCAAATATGACTCGCTGACCGGCGAACTCAACCGCACGGCGGTCATCGATGTGCTGAATGCGACGCTCGACGACACCATCCGCTTCCGCGGCTCCTGCGGCTTCCTCCTCGCCGCCATCGACAATCTCGGCCAGCTCAACGACTCTTACGGCTTCGACATCACCGAGGACGTCATCGCCCAGGTGGCCAAGCGCATTCGCGCTCGCGTGCGCGGCAAGGATTATTTCGGCCGCATCTCCGGCAACAAGTTCGCCGTCGTGATGACCAAGTGCACGCCGGACGAAATGTCGGTGGCCGCCGAGCGGCTGCTGGCGGGCGTCCGCGACGAGCCGGTCGCCACCTCGGCCGGCCCGGTGGCCGTGACCATCACCATCGGCGGTGTCACCGCGCCGCGCCACGCCGGCACGCTGAGCGAAGTTCTCAGCCGCTCGCAGGATGCGCTGGCGGCGGCCCGCGACAAGCGCCTCGGCTCGTTCGCCGCCTATCGGCCGAGCGTCGAGCGCGATGCGCTGCGCCGGGAAAGCCTGCGCGCCACCGACGAGATCGTCGCCGCGCTCAACGATCGCCGCGTGTCGCTGGCCTTCGAGCCGGTGGCCAATGCGGCGCAGCGCAACGTCGCCTTCTACGAATGCCTGATCCGCGCCCATCGCGAGGACGGCACCCAGTTGGCGGCGGGCGACATCATCCCGGCCGCGGAGCGGCTCGGCCTGGTGCGCATGCTCGATCATCGCGTGCTCGAACTTGTGGTCGATGAATTGCTGGCGGCGCCCGATCTTTGCGCCAGCGTCAATGTTTCGCCGGCTTCCGCGCTCGATCCGGGCTGGTGGTCGGGACTCGGTGCGCTGCTTCGCGCCAATGACGGCGTCGGCGAGCGGTTGATCGTCGAGATCACCGAGACGGCGGCGATCCACGATCTCGACGATGCGCGCGGCTTCGTCGCCCGCGCCAAGGATTTCGGCTGCCGCATCGCCATCGACGATTTCGGCGCCGGCAATACGTCGTTCCGCAATCTGCGCCGGCTCGGCGTCGATATCATCAAGATCGACGGCGCCTTCGTGCAGAACCTCAACAAGTCCGAGGACGACCGCGCTTTCGTGCAGACCATGGTCGATCTCGCGCACCGCCTGCGCATCCGCTCGGTGGCGGAATGGGTGCAGGACGAAGCGGCCGCGCAACTGCTCGGCAACTGGGGCTGCGATTATCTGCAGGGCGCCTTTGTCGGCCTGGCCTCGAACGCCCGGCCGTGGCTGCCGGAAAAAAAAACTAAAGTCGCCGCCGGAGCCTGAACCTTCGAAGTGATTCCTGGGCCGTCGTCCTTCGAGGCGCGCATTGCATGCGCGCACCTCAGGATGACGGACTAAGGGATGGCGGGTGAGATCATCTAACCCGTCGTCCCCGCGAAGGCGGGGACCCATAATCACCGGCTTATCGAGATACTGCGGAGTATGGGTCCCGGGTCTCGCTGACGCTCGCCCGGGACGACAGCTCAGTCCTTGCCGCCCATCTTGTCGAGGCGCTTTTGCAGGTCGTCGAGCTGGCGCTTGAGGTCGTCCATTTCGGCGCCGCTGCCGGCCGCTGCCGGCTTCTCGGCGGCTTCCGCGGGCTTGCCGCCGGCGCTGCGGCCGAACGGCGAGAACATGGCGAAGGTCTTCTCGAACATCTCCATGTTGCGGCGGACCTGGTCCTCCATCGAGCCGAAGCCGGAAACGCCGCCGAAGGCCTTTTCCATCTGCTCGCGGAACTTGCCCTGCTGGCTGGTCAGCGTCGACATCGATTGTTCGAGGAAGTGCGGCACCATCATCTGCATGCTGTCGCCATAGAAACGGATCAGCTGCCGCAGGAAGGCGATCGGCAGAAGGCTTTGGCCTTCCTTGTTCTCCTGCTCGAAAATGATCTGCGCCAGGACCGAGCGGGTGATGTCCTCGCCGCTCTTGGCGTCGTAAACCACGAAGTCTTCGCCGTTTTTGACCATCACGGCGAGGTCTTCCAGGGTCACGTAAGTGCTGGTTCCGGTATTATAGAGCCGCCGGTTCGCGTATTTCTTGATCGTGACCGGCTGTTTTTCGTCTGCCATGGGATCACACGTTTCCTCTGCCCTGCCATAAGCATAGCCGGATAAGGATGGCGGGGGCCAGTCGTTTTATGGCGACGCGGTAAACTTGGCGCGCATCGCACCATCCCTTGCGCGGACCGCCGGAAAAGGCCATTTCCAAGGACAATTCGCATGGTGGCCGTTGTTGACAGGCCGGGGTGGCCTGTCGAGGATGCGGCACCGCCAAAATGGCCGTTCCGAGCTTTACCCGCCCCGTTGAGGAGTTTCCGATGAAAGACGATGTCGTCATTGTCAGCGCCGCCCGCACGCCTGTGGGGTCGTTTAACGGCGCCTTCGCCAATGTTCCGGCGCACGAGCTGGGAAGAACGGCCATTGCCGCTGCGCTGGCCCGCGCCGGCGTCGAAGGGGACCGCGTCAGTGAAGTGATCATGGGCCAGATCCTGACCGCGGCGCAGGGTCAGAACCCGGCCCGTCAGGCCTCGATCGCGGCCGGCATCCCGGTCGAGAGTCCTGCGTGGGGCGTGAATCAGCTCTGCGGCTCGGGCCTGCGTTCGGTGGCGCTCGGCTATCAGGCCATCCTCAACGGCGACAGCGACATCGTCGTCGCCGGCGGCCAAGAGTCGATGAGCATGGCCCCGCATGCGCAGTATCTGCGCGGCGGCGTGAAGATGGGCTCGCTCGAGCTGGTCGACACCATGATCAAGGACGGCCTGTGGGACGCGTTCAACGGCTATCACATGGGTAATACCGCCGAGAACGTCGCCAAGCAGTGGCAGATCACGCGCCAGCAGCAGGACGAGTTCGCGGTGGCGTCGCAGAACAAGGCCGAGGCGGCGATGAAGGCCGGCAAGTTCAAGGACGAGATCGCGCCGGTTACCATCAAGGGCCGCAAGGGCGACACCGTCATCGACACCGACGAATATCCGAAGGCCGGCGTGACGATCGACGGCATTTCCAAGCTGCGCCCGGCTTTCGAGAAGGAAGGCACGGTCACCGCGGCCTCGGCCTCGGGCATCAATGACGGCGCCGCCGCCGTGGTGCTGATGCGCGCCTCGGAAGCCGCCAAGCTCGGCAAGACGCCGCTCGCGCGCATCGTGTCGTGGGCCCAGGCCGGCGTCGATCCCAAGATCATGGGCACGGGTCCGATCCCGGCCTCGCGCTCGGCGCTCAAGAAGGCCGGCTGGAGCCACCAGGACCTCGACCTGATCGAGGCCAACGAGGCCTTCGCCGCGCAGGCCTGCGCCGTGAACAAGGATCTCGGCTGGGATACCTCGAAGGTCAACGTCAATGGCGGCGCCATCGCCATCGGCCACCCGATCGGCGCCTCGGGCGCCCGCGTGCTGACGACCTTGCTGTTCGAAATGCAGAAGCGCGACGCCAAGAAGGGCCTCGCCACGCTCTGCATCGGCGGTGGCATGGGCATTGCCATGTGCGTCGAGCGCTAGTGAGTCGCACCGGGAAAGGGTGCGTCGAGCGCTAGCGCACGTTGCATTCTGCGCCGCAGGTTGCGGCGCAGCATGCAACCAAACGATCGGCGACAACTTAATCTGCGACACCTTGATCTGCGTCATGGCCGGGCTTGCCCCGGCCATTCACGTATTTAAGCTGTCATGAACGAGCCGTCGAAGCCCGGCACAAGAATTGCTTCATCAAGGGGCTCGTGCGCCGGGCTTCGGGCAAGAAAATCTGGGAGAGGGGAATGTCTCGCGTTGCATTGGTGACTGGCGGTACCCGCGGTATCGGGGCTGCGATTTCGAAAGCGCTCAAGGACAAGGGCTACAAGGTGGCGGCGAGCTACGCCGGCAATGACGAGGCGGCCCAGAAATTCAAGGCCGAGACCGGCATTCCCGTCTTCAAGTGGGACGTCTCGTCCTATGAGGGCTGCGGCGCCGGCATCAAGCAGGTCGAGGCCGAGGTCGGCCCGGTCGAGGTGCTGGTCAACAATGCCGGCATCACCAAGGACGGCATGTTCCACCGCATGACGCCCGAGCAGTGGAACGCCGTGATCGGCACCAATCTCGGCTCGCTGTTCAACATGACCCGGCAAGTGTGGGAGGGCATGCGCGCGCGCAAGTTCGGCCGCGTCGTCAACATCTCCTCGATCAATGGCCAGAAAGGCCAGATGGGTCAGGTGAACTACTCCGCCGCCAAGGCCGGCGAGCTCGGCTTCACCAAGGCGCTGGCGCAGGAAGGCGCCAAGGCCGGCATCACCGTCAACGCCATCTGCCCGGGCTACATCAACACCGAAATGGTGCAGGCGGTGCCGAAGGACGTGCTGGAGAAGTCGATCCTGCCACAGATCCCGATCGGCCGCCTCGGCGAGCCGGAGGAGATCGCGCGCTGCGTCGTGTTCCTGGCGGCCGACGATGCCGGCCTCATCACCGGCGCGACGCTGACCGCCAATGGCGGGCAGTATTTCGCGTAACAATTATGTCATGGCCGGGCTTGACCCGGCCATCCACGTCTTGCTTCACACATCAAGGAAGGCGTGGATGCCCGGCATGAAGCCGGGCATGACGGCATTCTGTTGAGGACATCCCCCATGAGCACCAATCGCGTCCACCGCATCGCCGTCATTCCGGGCGATGGCATCGGCAAGGAAGTCGTGCCGGAGGGCGTGCGCGTGCTCGAGGCGGCGGCCAAGAAGTTCGGCTTCAAGCTCGAGCTCGACGACTTCGACTTCGCCTCCTGCGACTACTACGAAAAGCACGGCCGCATGATGCCGGAGGACTGGAAGGCGCAGATCGGCCAGCACGACGCCATCTTCTTCGGCGCCGTCGGCATGCCGGACAAGGTCCCGGACCACATCTCGCTGTGGGGCTCGCTGATCCTGTTCCGCCGCGAGTTCGACCAGTACGTCAACCTGCGCCCCGTGCGCTTGATGCCGGGCGTGCCGTCGCCGCTGGCGAACCGCAAGCCCGGCGACATCGACTTCTGGGTGGTGCGCGAGAACACCGAGGGCGAATACTCCGCCATCGGCGGCCGCATGTTCCCCGGCACCGAGCGCGAGGTCGTCGTGCAGGAGACGGTGATGAGCCGCACCGGCGTCGACCGCGTGCTCAAATTCGCCTTCGAACTCGCCAAATCGACGCCGAAGAAGCATCTCACGTCCGCGACCAAGTCGAACGGCATCGCCATCACCATGCCGTACTGGGACGAGCGCGTGAAGGAGATGGCCAAGAACTATCCGGACGTGAAGTGGAATCAGTTCCACATCGACATCCTCACCGCGCGCTTCGTCATGAACCCCGACTGGTTCAACGTCGTCGTCGCTTCCAATCTGTTCGGCGACATTCTCTCTGACCTTGGTCCCGCCTGCACCGGCACCATCGGCATCGCGCCGTCCGGCAACATCAATCCCGAACGCAAATATCCGTCGGTGTTCGAGCCGGTGCACGGCTCGGCGCCGGACATCTACGGGCAGGGCATCGCCAATCCGATCGGCCAGATCTGGTCGGGCGCCATGATGCTCGATCACCTCGGCGAGCACGAGGCGTCGAAGGCCATCGTCAAGGCGATCGAGACCGTGCTGGCGCAGGACAAATTGCGCACCCGCGATCTGAAGGGTCCGGCGAGCACCAGCGAGTGCGGCAAGGCCATCGCCGACGCGCTGGCGTAATGCGCGTCACCAGCCAAGCCGCAGGCCGCCCATGCCGGCGAAGCTCTGCGAGTGGCTCGACAACTGGCTGTTGACGCTGGCGAACAGCGACGCGCGCGGGTTCAGCGCGTAGCTGCCGCCGCCCTCGAGGCGCAACGCGTTGGCGTCGGCGCTGGCGCCTTCGACGGTGAAGCTGCCGCCCGTGATATTGATGAAGCTCGCCGTGACGCTGCGGTTGGTGTCGAACTCATGCACCCATGACACGCGCGCAAAAGGCAACAACGTCGTGCCGTTGTCGAAGGTGAAGCGTCCATCGACCTGCAACCCGAGGAAGCCCGGGACTGACGACACGCGGTTCGACTGATAGGTCAGGCCGAGAATGCCGGGCGCGCCGGTGCTCGTCGTCGAGGTTTCGCTGTAGCCCTGCTGCCAGAGCGTCGTCGGCGCGATGGCGGCGAACGGCGTCAGCGTGATGCTTCTCATCGCAGTGCGCCAGCCGAGTTCGAGCCGGCCGCCGAACTGGTCGCTGTCGAAGCTGCCTTTGGCCTGCTCGGTGATGCCGATGCCGCTGATGGTGCGGTCGGTGTCGTTGCTGGCGTGGGCGTAGTGCAGCGCGCCGGCGAGATAGGCGGCGCCAAAGGTCTTCAGCGCGTAGACACCGACATGGCCGGCGTCCGCGTGGCCGCTGGTCGAGAGTGACGACACCGAAAAGCGCGAATTGCTGGCGCCGACGGCGGCGCCGATCAGCAGGTCCGGCGCGATCTGGCGATCGACGCCGAACAGGCCGCCGGCGGCGTCGGTGCGCTGATCGGCGGTGCCCCACTGGCCGTCGATCGAGCGCGTGGCGCCGAAGCCCGATCCCCAGACGCGCCAGCGCCCTTCGCTCGGCTGCATCGCCGCGAAGGCGTCGGCGCCGCGCCGGCCGGCAAAGCGGTTGTTGGCGGTCGGCGCATAAGGCAGGCCGCCGAAAGTCACGCCCGGTGCGCCGCTGCTGCCGCTCAGCCAGGCCATCGCCTGTTGCAGCATCGCGACGCTGAACAGGTCGCTGACGTTGAAGGCCGCATCCTGGCTGGCGGCGGTGCCGGCGCCGGAAAGCTGATCGTAGAAGCCGGGCGTGCCGTTGAGCAGCAGGTTGGCATAGAACTGACCGACCGGACCCGATGGATCGAGCCCCGGCGAATAGCCCCGCTCCAGCGCGTTGCCGACCGCCTGCTGGTTCGGAGTCAAACCGGATAGTGCGCCGAAGCCGATGCGGTCGAGCTGCAGGCTCATGGCGGTGTAGGACGTCGCATCGCCGGTATCGTAAATCGGCGTGACGGTGAAGAAGGGCGAACTTGCCAGGAAGCTGCCGAAAGTCGTGGTGATGCGGCTGGCGCCATTTCCGGTCAGCGAGACAGCAGTGTCGGTGATCGTCCGGTTGGCATAGAGCCCGGACTGCATGGCGACGCGCAAGGTGCCGGCGAGCGTGATCGTGTCGGCGAGCAGGCTGTCGATCGGCGCCGTCGCGCCGGGCATGACGCGCAGCGACAGTGTGCCCGAAGCGGTCTGCGTGAACGAGCCGCCGCCCGCGCCGCCGACATCGCTGATGTTGAAATTGAACGGCCCGATCGGCTGCACCGCGTTGGTGTCGGTGATGGTGATCAGGCCGCTGTTGACGAAAGTCGTCGACGGCCCCTCGGCGAAGATCTTGCCGTCGAGCGTGCCGGAGTTGGTAATCGTGGTCGTCGTGCAGCTGCAGGTGAAAATGGAGTAGCCGGTGCCGCCGCTGCCGTCGCCCGTCGCGCGAATGGTGCCGGTGTTGATGAGCGAGCCGTTGTCAACGAAGTTGATGCCGGTGCCGCCGGGCCCGGCAAAGATGCTGCCCGAATTGGTGGCGGCCGGACCGGTGGTGTTGAATCCGAACACCGGACTCGTGACCTGAACGCCGGTGCCGCCGTCGCCCACCGTGATCGTGCCGGAATTGTTGAACGTGGAGCCGTCGCCGGCAACGCGCACGCCGAGGCCCGCCGTGCCGACGGTCACCGACCCGGAATTGACGACGGTCGAGCCGGCATCGAGCGCATAGATGCCGACCGGGAATGTGCCTGTATCGCCATTGCCGACGATGATCGTGCCGGTGTTGGTGATCGCCGCCGGGCCGAAGGCGACCATGCCGATGGGGATCGACACGCCGGAAATGGCGTTGCCGATGATGATGGTGCCGTGGTTGGTCAACGTCGCGTCGGGAGGAAAGACGAACTGCGAGCCCGATGCCATGCCGTATGAGCCGTCGCCGCCGACGATGGTCGCGCCGACAGCGTTGATGAGCGTGTTGCCTCCGTAGAGGCCGCCGCCGCCGAGCGGATCGTCGATCGCCATGCCGACGCCGAGATTGCCGACCTGGATCGAGCCGCTGTTGGTGACGGTGTTGTTGCTGCCGGAGACCAGCGTGCCGTAGGAGAAGAACGGCCCGCCGCCGCCATTGATGCCGCTGCCGACGACAATGCGGCCGGCATTGGTGATCTGATTGTTGTCGGTGCCGGCGAAAATACCGACGCCGTTGTCACCGGTCTGGATCAGCGCGCCCGCGCTGTTGATGATCTGGTTGTTGCAGCAGGCGAAGATGCCCTGCGCGAAATTGCCGACAATGATCGAGCCGTTATTGACGATCCGGCTGTTGCTCGTGGCGCCGATGCCCGTGGCGTCGAAGGGATAAGGCGCGTCGCCGCTGCCGTTGCCGACGGTGACGGTGCCATTGTTCGTGATGTCGGCGTTGAGCCCGTACGATTGAATGCCGAAGACCTGGCCGCCCGACAGGGGATCGACGCTGCCGACGGAAACAGAGCCGTTGTTGACCGCGGTGTTGCCGTCACCGATGAAGACAATGCCGCCGCTGATACCGAGGCCGCCGCCGGTGGAATTGCCGGCGACGATGGCGCCGCCGTTGGTGACGATATTCGAGCCGTTGAGCAGAATGCCGATGGCGTCAGGGCCGACCGAAATCGTCGCGCCGTTCAGGACATTGACCGTGAAGTTGTCCTCGGCGCCGGTGCCGACTGTCGTCGACTGCGGACCGCCGGCGGAGGAGCACGTGACCGTCGTGGCGCTGATCGAGCAGTCGGCGCGGGCGGGTGAGGGCGACATCAGCGTCGCGGACAAGGCAACGCCGGCTACGACCAGCCAAGCGGCTGCGCCATCCCGACTGAGGACCAGCGCTTTACGCAACATGACGCCTTGAAGCCCCTGTACCCGGCCCTTCGGCCGCCCGCCGGTTTCTAGCACGGGGAATTGAATACCGGTAGCGCGGCGGTTGCAAAGTCATGTTTATTCTCAACGGGGTGGACTTTTCGCCCGGCAAAAGCGTGGATGGCCGCCGCGGCGGATTGCCGCTGAATTGTGCTCGGCTCGTAGTTTTCGTATTCGCTTCCTGACATGTCTTCTTTTCACGCCACCCTCATCGGCTTTTCCGCGATCCTGATGTGGTCGCTGCTGGCGCTGTTGACGGTGGCCTCGGGCACGGTGCCGGCCTTCCAGCTTGCGGCGATGACCTTCGCCATCGGCGGCGTGATCGGCGCGGTCTGGGTGACCTGGAGCGGCTCCTGGGGCGCGCTGCGGCAGAGCCCGAAGGCCTGGGCGCTCGGCGTCGGCGGTCTGTTCGGCTATCACGCCCTCTATTTCCTGTCGCTGCGGTTGGCGCCGCCGGCGGAAGCGGGTCTGGTGAATTACCTGTGGCCGCTGTTGATTGTGCTGTTCTCCGGCCTGCTGCCGGGCGAGCGGCTGCGCTGGTACTCGGTCGCCGGCGCGTTCATCGGCTTCATCGGCACGGCGGTGCTGTTCATCGGCAAAGGGTTCGCGCTGACGCCGGGCGCCGGTGCCGGCTATCTCGCCGCCTTCATGGCCGCCTTCGTCTGGGCCGGTTATTCGGTGCTGTCGCGCCGCTTCGCCGCCGTGCCGACGGCGGTGGTCGCCGGCTATTGCCTCGTCACCGCGGTTCTGGCCGCGCTCTGCCACCTGGCCTTCGAGACGACGGTGTGGCCGCAGGACGCCGAGCAGTGGGAGGCGATCATCGCGCTCGGCGTCGGCCCGGTCGGCGCCGCTTTCTATGCCTGGGACATCGGCGTCAAGCGCGGCGACATCCGGCTGCTCGGCGTCAGCTCCTATGCCGCGCCGGTGCTATCGACCGCATTTCTCGTGCTCGCCGGATTTGCCGAAGCGCGCCTCACGCTGGCGCTCGCCGCGCTGCTGATTGCCGGCGGCGGCCTGCTGGCGGCGAAGGACATGCTGCGGAGGAAGTGAAGACCGTCGCCCTTCGAGGCTCGCACGCCAAGGCGTGCTCGCACCTCAGGGTGACGGTTTGAATTCCGTCATCCTGAGGTGCGCGCATGGAATGCGCGCCTCGAAGGACGACGGCCCGGGAATCACGTCGGCTTCCAATCCGCCGGTGCGAGCTCGAAGCCCTCGAACTGAAATCCCGGCGCCACGGTGCAGCCGACGAGCGTCCAGTCGCCGAGCGATTGCGCCGCCTGCCAGGCGCGCGCCGGCACCGTGACCTGCGGTATCTCGTCGTTATGGATGTCGCCGCCGAGCCGGATGATCTCTTCCTTCGAGCCATCGACGATTTCCAGCTTGAGCGGCGCGCCGGCATGCCAGTGCCAGATCTCCACCGCATCGACGCGGTGCCAGTGCGAGCGCTCGCCCTTCGCCAGCAGGAACAGGATCGCGGTCGAGGCGGCGCGGCCGTTGATGAGGTGCGTGTCGCGGAACGTCTCGCGATAATGCCCGCCTTCGGGATGCGGCTTGAGCGCGAGCTTCCTGATGATGTCGGCGGCGGTGGGCATGGCCATTCGCTTCTTCCTTACCCTCCCCCTTTGTGGGGAGGGTCGCGAGCGAAGCGAGCGGGGTGGGGGTATTTGCGAGAAGCGGCCACTCCCCACCCGGATCGCCTTCGCTATGCTACGGCGATCGACCCTCCCCACAAGGGGGAGGGTAAAGCATCAGAACTTATTCTTCCTCATCCTGATCTCGGCGAACACTTCATTCGCCGGCTTGCCGGACATGCCGATGCCGGCGGCGACTTCGGCGATGTCGGCGCGGATGAACGGATTCTCTTTCTTCTCGGCGCCGATGGTCACCGGAATGGTGAAGTGGCCGCCGGCGATCTGCTTCTCGGCTTCCGCTGCACGCGACTTCAGCGCCGCGTTGTTCGGCTCGATGGTCAGCGCGAACTTGATGTTGGCGAGCGTGTATTCGTGGCCGACATAGATGCGCGTGTCGTCCGGCAGGTCGCGCAGCTTCTTCAGCGACGACCACATCTGGTCCATCGTGCCCTCGATGACGCGGCCGCAGCCGATCGAGAACAAGGTGTCGCCGACGAAGGCGAGCTTGTCGGCGTGAAACCAGTAGGCGATGTGGCCGAGCGTGTGGCCGGGCGTCTCGATGACGTTGCCGGTGAGACTGCCAACCTTGGTCTTGTCGCCTTCCTTCACCGTCTCATCGACGCCGGGGATCTTCGCCGCTTCCGCCGCCGGCGCGACGACGCGGCACTTGTGCTTGTTCTTCAATTCCATGATGCCGCCGGTGTGGTCGGCATGATGGTGCGTGACCAGGATGTCGGTCAGATTCCAGCCGGTGGCGCGCAGCGCCGTCTCGATCGGCGGCGCCTCCGGTGCGTCGATGGCCGCGGTCGCGCCGGTGTCCGGGTCGTGCAGCAGCACGCCGTAATTGTCGGAAAGGCAGCGGAACAGGCGGATATCTGCGGTCATCATGTCCTCCGGGCGGCTTCGGCTACGGTATTAACCCTATCATGACGCGGCGGGTCCCGGCCGCGCCGCCCGACCTTTTGCATATTCCCGCGCCTTCGTGAAAGGCAGTATTTTGCCCTCCGCGTGCCCCGGATTCGGCGCGTTCCATGGTACTTTAGGTTCATGTCCATCGACGTCGTCGATCTGCGCAATTTCTACGGCCAGCCGCTCGGCAAGGTCGCGCGCCGCATCATCGGCCGCGGCGTGCGCGCGCAATGGCGCGACACCACCGGTCAGCGCGTGCTCGGCATCGGCTATACGCCGCCTTATCTCGGCCTATTCCGCGAAGAGGCGGAGCGCTGTCTTGCCTTCATGCCGGCGGCGCAGGGCGTGTTGAAGTGGCCGACGGCGCGGCCGACGCTCGCCGCGCTGGTCGAGGAGAGCGAACTGCCGCTCAGCGACGGCGCCGTCGATCGCGTGCTGCTCGTCCATGCGCTGGAGATGACGCACGATCCGATGGGATTGCTGCGCGAGGTGTGGCGCGTGATGTCGAGCGGCGGGCGGCTGCTCGCGGTGGTGCCGAACCGGCGCGGTGTCTGGGCGCGCACCGATACGACGCCGTTCGGTCACGGCCGGCCGTATTCCCGCAGCCAGATCAATCAGCTTCTGCGCGAGGCGTGGTTCTCGCCGGCCGGCTGGAGCGAGGCGCTCTATGTGCCGCCGGTGTCGGGCGCCTGGTTTCTGCGCACGGCGGTGGCGTGGGAGCGCACCGGCGCGACGCTGTCGGCGCCGTTCGCCGGCGTGCACATTGTGGAAGCAACCAAGCAGGTCTATCGCGCCATCCCGGCGCAGCGCCGCAGCCGGCGCATTCTGGTGCCGGCGCTCGAGCCGGCTTTGGCGCCGACGGCGGGCGTGTAGCCTTCAGCCTCCGAACGACAATGGCCGGGGCAGAACCCCGGCCATCATCATATTCGATGTCATATCGGTGCGGTTTATTCGGCCGGCGGTTCGTCGCCACCGGCCGGCTGCGGCGCGCCGCCTTCTGCGTTACCGCCGCCGAAGTCCTGACGGTCGTTGCGATAACCGCCGCGATGACGGCGGCGGCGACGGCCGAAGCGGTCGGGCCGTTCGCCCTGTTCGTGGCCGTTGGCGCCGCCCTGCTCGGCGCCATTGACGGCGCCACCCCCGGTGATGAAGGCCGGCAGGCCGCCCGGCACGTCCGGCTGCTGCTGCTGCGGCTGCTGCTGCTGCACACGCTGCGCAAACTGCGCTTCACGCGGCAAAAAAGGCTGCCCCTGCGGCTGCGGCGCCATGCCCGGATCCTGCGCAGCGAAGGGCTGCGCGTCGCCGTCCTCGTCGTCGTAGTTCTCGTCGGCGGCGCCTTGCGGGACGCCCTGCTGCGGCTGCTGCTGTTGATTGTAATACGGGTTCTGCTGCCGGAACTGTTCCTGCGCGGCGGCGATCAGCCGGAAGTAATGCTCGGCGTGCTGGAAATAATTTTCCGCCGCGACCGGGTCGCCCGAGCCCTGCGCATCGCGCGCGAGCTGCATGTACTTCTCGGCGATATGAGACGCGGTGCCGCGGATCTTCACGTCGGGGCCGTTCGACTCGTAAACGCGCGTCAGCGGGTTCTGGCTCTTGCGGTGATTGCCGCCGCCGCCGCCACCACCACCGCCTCCGCCGCCACCACCGCGACCACGCATGCGCTTCTGACCGTTTCTCATGCTCATCCTATTCGCTAGTCACGACTGCTATTCTTCAGTCAAATTGCCACGTATTGCCGCCGGTCGATTGCCGACGGCACTTTGCTTCACCGACAGTCCGGTTCACGTTACTCGACCGGTTCGTCCAGACTTGCTCATCCGGACAGTCCACCCGGATTTGCCACCCCCGAATAAACCGGCCGATCCGGGCGCGTCCCTTGTCAGGATCATTTGCGCCAGGCTCATTGCATCGGGCCGGTTCACCACACCTGTTCGTTCAGCGCGCCCGCAGGTTCTCTGTGCGCAGCCGGACCCGAACCGGGCCGTCCGCGCTTACGACGATCATTGTTGTGCGCCGGTTGTTTGTAATGGCTACAGCAATCCCAAGGCCACGGTCCATGCCCGCAGCGCCGCCAATGTCCTGTTATGCGCATCTCTCATGATCAATGCAGCGGTCTAAGCCGAGATCCAATCAGCGATGCGCCCAACCGATGAAAACATCCGCACCCGTCGCTGTCGATACCGATCGGCCGCACGCTTCAACTGGCCTATCGACGTTGGTTGATCGACATCGGTTTGTCGGTGTTTCGGCGCCACCTCACCGAACCTCCGCATCAAGCAACGGCTTCGGGGTTCTGGCGGCGCGACCGTCAGGGGTCGATTCCGTGACCGGAAGCTAGTCGTTTCCGTACCGCTTTCCAAGCGGTTTTTTGTCCGTTTTCGCAGCCCCGCAGTTCCGGCGCGGAGGCGCGGCGCGCCCATCAGGACGGTGTTTTTGAGGGCGTCGCGGCCGAAAGCGCCCGCGGAATCCCGGCCAAATCGGGGCGGGCCGGCGCAACCGTTAACCCTGCCGTTTGAAACAAGGTCGTGACCGGCGCTTCCTGGCCGGCACCGAGTTCGACGATCAGATGACCGCCCGGCGCCAGGAGCCGCGACGCCTCGCGGGCGATCGCGCGATAGAAATCGAGACCATCGGTGCCGCCATCGAGCGCCAGCGCCGGGTCGTAGTCGCGGACCTCGGGCTGCAGCGATTTGATCTCGGCGCGCGCGATGTAGGGCGGGTTGGAAACGATCAGATCGAACGGCCCGCCGACGCCGTCGGCGAGATTGCTGCAAACGAAACGCGAGCGGGCGGCAAGCTTGTTGTGCGCGGCGTTGGTGCGCGCAACTTCGAGCGCCCGCATGCTGATGTCGGTGCCGGTGCCGACGGCATTTCCGAGTTCGGACAGCAGCGCCAGCAGCAGCGCGCCGGTGCCGGTGCCGATATCGAGAATGCGCAGACGCTCGTTGCGCATGCCATCGCGCTCGATGAGTTCGAGCGCCAGTTCGACCACGGTCTCGGTCTCCGGCCGCGGCACCAGGACGGCATCGCTGACCTGAAGCGTCAGGCTCCAGAATTCCTTGCGGCCGAGAATGCGCGCGACCGGTTCGTGCCGCAATCGGCGCGCCGCCAGGCCCTGGATGACCTCCACTTCCCGCGCGTCGAGCAGGCGATCGGACTGCGACATCAGCCGCGCGCGATCAAGCCGCAGCGCATGGCCGAGAAGGAGCCGCGCATCGGCCTCCGGCGATTCAATGCCGGCGAGGCGGAACGACTGCGTCATCATGCGTTGCGCTTCGGCAATCGAAGCGTCGGTTTTCAGTCCGGGAATGATGCGCATGTTCGTCGTCCCCGCGACAGAGACTTACGCCGCCGCTTCCGCGGCCATCAGTTCGGCCTGATGCTCGGTGATCAGCGCATCGATCAGGTCGCCGATGTCGCCTTCCATCACTTCCGGCAACTTGTAGAGCGTCAGGTTGATTCGATGATCGGTGACGCGGCCCTGCGGGAAGTTGTAGGTGCGGATGCGCTCGGAACGGTCGCCCGAACCGATCTGGCTCTTGCGGTCGGCCGAGCGCTCGCGGTCGAGCTTGGAGCGCTGCTCGTCATAAAGCTTGGCGCGCAGCATCTTCAGCGCCTTGGCCTTGTTCTTGTGCTGCGAGCGCTCCTCCTGCACGAACACGATCGTGCCGGTGGGAATGTGCGTGATGCGGATGGCGGATTCGGTCTTGTTGACGTGCTGGCCGCCGGCGCCCTGCGCGCGCATGGTGTCGATCTTGAGATCGTCATCCTTGATCTGGATATCGACGTCTTCGACTTCCGGCAGCACCGCGACGGTCGCCGCCGACGTATGAATGCGGCCTTGCGTCTCGGTGTCCGGCACACGCTGCACCCGGTGCACGCCGGATTCGAATTTCATCTTGGCGAACACGCCGCGGCCGTGCACTTCGGCAACGATTTCCTTGAAGCCGCCTTTGGCGCCTTCGCTGGCCGACATGATCTCGACCGTCCAGCCCTGCCGCGCCGCATAACGCTCGTACATGCGGAACAGATCGCCGGCGAACAGGGCGGCTTCGTCGCCGCCGGTGCCGGCGCGGATTTCGAGGATGGCGTCGTGATCGTCCATCGCATCCTTGGGCAGCAGCGCGACGCGGATGTCCTTTTCGAGCGCGTCGCGCTTTTCCTGCAATGCGGGCTTCTCGGCCTCGGCCATGCGGCGCATTTCGGCGTCGGTGCCGGAATCGCCGATCATGGCGTCGAGATCGGCGATCTCGCTGACGATGGCGCGATAACTCTTGATGGTGTCGATGACCGGCGTGAGTTCGGAGAATTCCCGCGACAGCTTCACGTACTCGTCCGGCTTCAAATCGGTCGCGAGCTCGCGCTCCACCATGGCATGGCGGTGCAGCAGGGCATCGAGGCGGTGTTCGGGAATGGAGATCAAAGCGGCAGGCCTTCGGCTTGGGCGAATTCTTCGAGCCTGGCGCGGATCGGCACGCTGCCGACCGGCTGCGCCAAAGCCGGCAACAGCACGTCCGCGCCCTTCTTACAATCGAGATTGAGCAGCAAAGCCTTGACCGGGCCGACAGCGGACGGCGTCAGCGACATGGCGCGATAACCGAGGATGGCCAAAGCCATGGCGCCCAGCGGCTGTGAGGCCATCTCACCGCACAGCGCCACCGGCTTGCCGTGCGCGGCAGCGCGATCGGCGATGTCTTTCAGCGCGCGCAACACCGGCGCCGACAGGATGTCGAAGCGCGAGGCGACGCGCATGTTGCCGCGGTCGGCCGCATACAGGAACTGCATGAGGTCGTTCGAGCCGACCGACAGAAAATCCACGCGCTCCAGCAACTCGTCGAGTTGGAACAAGAGCGACGGCACTTCCAGCATGGCGCCGATATGCACCCGCTCCGGCAATTGATGGCCGTGACGGCGCAAATGGGTCAGCTCCATATCGACCAGCGCCTTGGCCTGGTCGAATTCCTCGACCGTGGCGATCATCGGAAACATCACGCGCAGTTCGCGGCCGCCGGCAGCGCGCAGCAGCGCGCGCACCTGGCTGCGCAGCAGGCCGGGGCGGTCGAGGCCGAGGCGGATGGCGCGCCAGCCGAGCGCCGGGTTCTCCTCCTCGAAGTTGCGCATATAGGGCAGCACCTTGTCGCCGCCGATGTCGAGCGTGCGGAAGGTCACGGGCTTCCGGTCGGCGGCGTTGAGCACCGCGCGATAGAGTGCGAGCTGATCGGACACGCGCGGCATGGTCGGCGCCACCATGAACTGCATCTCGGTGCGGAACAGGCCGATGCCGCCGGCGCCCGTCTCCACCATATGCGGCAGATCGATCGTGAGGCCGGCATTCATCATCAGCGTGATGGTGCAGCCGTCTCTGGTGATGCAGGGCTTGTCGCGGAGCTGGCGATATTGCGCCTGCCGCCGCGCGCGCAGCTTGACGCGCTCGCCATAGGCCGCCTCGATATCCTGCGGCGGCCGCATATGCACATGGCCTGTCGAGCCATCGACGATGATGGCATCGCTCTGTTCGACGAGACCCGTGGCGTTGGCGATGTCGCCGACCGCCGGAATGCCGAGGGCGCGGGCGACGATCGAGACATGCGAGGTCGGGCCGCCTTCCTCGAGAACGAGGCCGCGCACTTTCTTGCGGTCGTAGTCGAGCAGGGCGGCCGGGCCCATGGCGCGCGCCACGATGATGGCGTTGTCCGGCAACTGGTCGCGCCGCGGCGCGTGATCCTGGCCCATCAGCACGCGCATCAGCCGGTTCGACAAATCGTCGAGGTCGTGCAGGCGGTCGCGCAGATACGGATCGGAAGCGCGCAGCATGCGGGCGCGCGTGTCGGACTGTACACGTTCGACGCCGGCTTCGGCGGTCAGACCGGTGGTCACGGCCTCGCGAATTTTATGCGCCCAGCCCTGGTCGTAGGAGAACATGCGATAGGCTTCGAGCACCTCGCGATGTTCGCCGCCGTCGGCAAGGTCGCGGTGTTCGACGAGCCGGTCAAGATCGGCGCGCAACGTGGCGAGCGCCGCCTCGAGGCGCTTCAGTTCACGCGGCACGTCGTCGGCGATGACATTGGTGATGACGACACGCGGCTCGTGCAGCACGACATGGCCGAGCGCGATGCCGTCGGACAGCGACGAGCCTTCGATATGGATGGCGTGGCGGGCGACCGGCTCGGCGCCGGGCCGGGCAAGCGACGACAGTTCGCCCGAGGCGATCATCTCGGCGAGCACCATCGCCGTGGTCTGAAGCGCCTCTTCCTCTTCCTCGGTATAGGTGCGCCGCGCGCGGTTCTGCACGACGAGCACGCCGAGCGTGTTGCCGGCGCGCAGGATCGGCACGCCGAGGAACGAGTGATAGATTTCTTCGCCGGTTTCCGGACGGAACGAATAGGCCGGGTGGTTCTGCGCGTCCGACAGGTTGATCTTGGCGGCTTCCGAGGCCACGAGGCCCACCAGACCTTCGTCGGCCTTCATCACCGTGTTGTGGACGGCTTCGCGCTTGAGGCCTTCGGTGGCGTACAGCTCAAGGGTGCCGTCGACGCGCAACACGTAGACGGAGCACACCTCCGCCACCATGTTGGCGGCGATCAAAACGACCACCTTGTCGAGACGGTCCTGCGCGCTGACCGGCTCCGCCATGACCTCGCGGAGACGCCGCAACAGCACGCGTGGACCGCCCAGCGCGCCACGCATTGAAGAAGCCCCTTTGTCGCCGGATCCGAAGCCCGAAAGCCCCGTCTACGGCCCGATTATGCTCGAAACGCGGCCATAAGGCCCGGCAAAGCCCTCAAACCGCATATGGGGACGGCTATAGCCGTTGGCGATGCAGGGGGGCAAGGGAAACGCAATTTGTCGTCCCCGCGAAGGCGGGGACCCATACGCCGCAGCCTCTCGCGTGCACCGGGGTTATGGGTCCCCGCCTTCGCGGGGACGACGCCAATCAGCCCTTATCCAGCCCGTACAGCTTGTGCAGGGTGCGCACGGCAAGGTCGGTCTGGTTGGCGTGGATCAGCACGGAGAACTTAATCTCCGAGGTGGTGATCGCCAGGATGTTGATCTTCTGCTCGGCCAGCGCCTTGAAGCCGGAAGCGGCGACGCCGGCATGGCTGCGCATGCCGATGCCGATGACCGAGACCTTGGCGACGTCGGTGGCGCCGTCCATGCGCTCGTAGCCGATCTGGGCCTTGGCCTTCTCGATGGTGACGCGCGCGCGCTCGTAGTCGGACGACGGCACCGTAAAGGTGAGGTCGGTGGTCGAGCCATCCGGCGAGACGTTCTGCACGATCATGTCGACATTGATGCTGGCGTCGGCCAGCGGGCCGAAGATCGCGGCGGCGATGCCCGGCTTGTCCTGGACGCGGCGGATCGAGATTTGCGCCTCGTCCTTGGAGAAGGCGATGCCGGTGACGGTTTGCTGTTCCATGATCTCACTCTCGTCGCAGATAAGCGTGCCCGGGGGCGGCAATTTGGGGTCGATGTCTTCCGGCTTGACGAAGCTGGAGCGCACGAAGATGCGCACCTTGTGCAGCATGCCGAGCTCGATCGAGCGCACCTGCATCACCTTGGCGCCGAGCGACGCCATTTCCAGCATTTCCTCGAAAGCGATCTTGTCGAGGCGGCGGGCCGACGGCTCGACGCGCGGGTCGGTGGTGTAGACGCCGTCGACGTCGGTGTAGATGTCGCAGCGCTCGGCGCCGATGGCGGCGGCGACCGCGACCGCCGAGGTGTCGGAGCCGCCGCGGCCGAGCGTGGTGATGCGGCCGGTGTCCTTGTGCAGCCCCTGGAAGCCGGCGATGACCGCGACCTGCTTGAGTTCGTCGAAGCGCTTGATCAGCTCGGCGCCGTTGACGTCCTCGATGCGGGCGGAGCCGTGCACGTTCGAGGTCAGGATCGGCAGCTGCCAGCCCTGCCACGAGCGGGCATTGACCCCCATGCCTTCGAGCACGATGGCCAGCAGCCCGGCGGTGACCTGCTCGCCGGTCGCGACCACGGCGTCGTATTCGCGGGTGTCGTGCAGCGGCGCGGCGTTGCGGCACCAGGCCACGAGCTGGTTGGTGACGCCGGACATGGCCGAGACGATGACGGCGACGTCATAGCCCGCATCGACCTCGCGTTTGACGTGGCGGGCGACGTTGCGGATGCGATCGAGATCGGCGACCGACGTGCCGCCGAATTTCATGACGAGGCGAGGCATAAGCTTCCCGGACAGACGGTAGGTAACGCAAGGCCGGCCCGAGGGGCGTCCCCGGCCGGCCGAAAGGCGCGTATTCATAACGGCGCTGTCACCGCGGCGCAACATGCGCAAATGCGTCATTCCGGGACGCGCGTACAGCGGCCCGAAAGGAGTTCACGCGGCTTTGGCGATTTCCGGCAGGTAGCGCGCCACGGCGGTCAGGTCGTCGACGAAACGGGCGTACTCGGCGGCCTTGGCGGCCGGGTCGGGCAGCCGCAGCAGGTAGGACGGGTGCACGGTCGGCACGATCGTGAGGCCGTCGCGCACGGTCAGCAGGCGGCCGCGCACTTCCGTGATCTTCACGTCCTTGCCGATCAGCGATTTCACGGCCGTGGCGCCGAGCGCCACCACCAGTTTCGGCTGGATGAGGCGCAGCTCGCGGTCGAGCCACCAGCGGCAATGCTCGACCTCGCTCGTGTTCGGCTTCTGGTGGATGCGCTTCTTGCCGCGCGGTTCGAATTTGAAGTGTTTCACCGCATTGGTGACGTAGACCATGGCGCGATCGACGCCGGCTTCGGCCAGCGCGCGGTCGAACATCTGCCCGGCCGGGCCGATGAAGGGCTTGCCGCCGAGGTCTTCCTGGTCGCCCGGCTGCTCGCCGACGAACACGACCGGCGCATGCTCCGGGCCTTCGCCGAACACGGTCTGCGTCGCGTGGGAGTAGAGCGGACAGCGCCGGCACGACGCCGCTTCGGCGCGCAACGCCGCCAGCGTGCCGGCAACCAGGTTTTCTTGCGGCGCGTCGCTGACGAAGAATTCGCGCATGACGATGTCGCCGGCCTTGTTCTGGCGCGGTGCGGTCGGCGCCTTGTCGATCATGGCGCCGCTGCGCGTGCGCGCCGCGGCGATCATGCCGGGAATGAGCGAGGCCTCGGGCAGGTTCTTCCAGTACCGCTTCGGCATCTCCGTGCGCATCATCTCGGGATTGACGCGCGCCGGGTTGAAGGTCGAAGCGTAGTAGCTCCTCCACCATTCCTCGAGCGCATCGTCTTGCGGCGCCTGCGCCTTCGGCACCGCCGGGCCATAGCTGAGCTTATTGGTGTCCCAGTTCAACGTGCCGTCCGGCGTCAGGATCGACCAGCGCATGTTGGCGAAGCGTTTGATGAAGAACGCCGACGCCGCGCCGAGAATGAGATGCTGCGGCTCGAACCAGGCGATGTAGCGCTCGCCGTCTTCATCTTCGACTTTGCGGAAGCGGAGGAAGGCGGTCATTTTATGGAGGTCACGACGGGCCGACTTCTCCATCTGCCGCAGCTTGTGAAGCAGCGGGTCGGAGTGGATGGACAAGAGCTTGCGGTCCTCGTGCAGCAGCCGCCACAGCAGCTCGTACAGCAGCGCAAACCGCGCCGGATCGCGGTGGCACAGCACCGTTTGCGCCAGCTCGACATAGGCGCCGGGCACGGTGAAGGCCGGCACCTTGGCGCCGGCCGGCGGCGCTTCGCCGAACAGATCGGCCGCCGCCGTCGTCGAAAATGTCACATCACGCGGCTTGATGCGGGCGCCGATCAGGACGCGGACATGATCGCGGAATTCCGGCAGCGACGTCTCATTCTCGATGGTGACGCGATACATGAGGGCTGCTCCTCTACCCGAACAGCGACAACTGTTTCGGCG
The DNA here is from genome assembly GCA_026125895.1 of Pseudolabrys sp. Taxonomy (GTDB): domain Bacteria; phylum Pseudomonadota; class Alphaproteobacteria; order Rhizobiales; family Xanthobacteraceae; genus Pseudolabrys. The sequence continues at coordinate 112,417 of JAHCKG010000011.1, forward strand.
GCGGCGCCAGGCGGGCGCGGATCGCGGCGCTGTCGATGTCCTGCACCGGCCGGTGATCGGGCGTGACGATGAACGGCCGCGCCCGTTTTAGCGCGCCCTTGAGCCGCGCGATGTCGTCGAGCCGCAACGTCTTGTGCCGCCGCGTCTCGATCAGCCGATCGACCGTGCGCGCCCCCAGGCCCGGCACGCGCAGCAGCATCTCGCGCGGCGCGATGTTCACATCGAGCGGAAACTGCGCGCGGTTGCGCAGCGCCCAGGCGAATTTCGGATCGACCTCGAGATCGAGCATGCCCGCCGCGTCGCCGGCCAATATCTCCGAGGAGTCGAAGCCGTAATAACGCATCAGCCAGTCGGCCTGATAAAGCCGGTGCTCGCGCATCAAGGGCGGCGCCTTGAGCGGCAGCGCGCGGCTTGAATCTGGAATGGGGCTGAACGCCGAGTAATAGATGCGGCGCAGCCCGTAGCTGGCATAGAGCGAAGCGCTGGTGGTGAGGATCGTGGCGTCATTGGCGCCGTCGGCGCCGACGATCATCTGCGTGCTCTGACCCGACGGCGAAAACCGGGGCGCCTTGCGCTCACTCGCCACTTCGTCGATGCGCAGCTTCACCTTGGCCATCGTGCCGCGGATCGTCGTCTGCTTCTTCTCCGGCGCGTATTGCGCAAGGCCGTTCTCGGTCGGCAGTTCGATGTTGATCGACAGCCGGTCGGCATAGCGGCCCGCCTGCGCGATCAGTTCCTGGCTCGCTTCAGGAATGGCCTTGAGGTGGATGTAGCCGCGGAAGTGATGCTCCTCGCGCAGCCGCCGCGCCACCGCGACCAGTTGCTCCATGGTGTAGTCGGCGTCGCGGATGATGCCGGACGACAGGAACAGGCCTTCGATGTAGTTGCGCTTGTAGAACTCGAGCGTCAGCCGCACGACCTCGTCGACGGTAAAGCGCGCGCGGCGCACATTGCTGGAGCGCCGGTTGACGCAATAGACGCAGTCGAAAATGCAGGAATTGGTCAGCAGGATTTTCAGGAGAGACACACACCGTCCATCCGGCGTATAGGAATGGCAGATGCCGGCGCCGGTCGTGGAGCCGATACCCTTGCCGTTCTTCGAATCGCGCTTCGGCGCGCCGGACGAGGCGCAGGAGGCGTCGTACTTGGCGGCGTCGGCGAGAATCTCGAGTTTGGTCTTCAAGTCCGGATTGGCCATGTTCTCTTTTTGTTCTTTCGGGGTGCCTCTGTCAATGCGGAACTTCACCTGTCGTTCCAAAGGGTTGTTCCCTGTCGCAATGTTCCGCGAAGGGCGGTTCGCATGAGCGCCGCCCGCGATTCCGTCGATCAAAGCGAGGTCGCCCGCTTCGGCCGGCTGGCCGCCGACTGGTGGAATCCGCGCGGCCCGATGGCGCCGCTACACAAACTCAACCCGGTGCGCGTCGGTTACGTCCGCGATCAGGTGACGGCGCATTTCGGGCGCGACCCAAAGAGCCTCGACAGCCTCAGCGGCCTGCGCATTCTCGATATCGGCTGCGGCGCCGGCATCCTGTCCGAGCCGCTGGCGCGGCTGGGCGCGACGATGGTCGGCGTCGATCCGGCCGAAGAGAACATCGCCGTCGCCTCCGCGCATGCCGAGGAGCAGGACCTGTCGATCGACTATCGCGCCACGACCGCGGAAGCGCTGGCGGAAGCGGGCGAGAGCTTCGATGTGGTGCTGGCGATGGAAGTGGTCGAGCACGTGGTCGATGTGCCGGAGTTCGTCGCCACCTGCGCGTCGATGGTGAAGCCCGGCGGGCTGATGTTCGCGGCCACGCTCAACCGCACGCTCAAGAGCTTCGCGCTCGCCATCGTCGGCGCCGAATACGTTCTGCGCTGGGTGCCGCGCGGCACGCACCAGTGGGACAAGTTCGTCACGCCGCGCGAGCTCGAGCGCGCCATCGAGTCCGCAGGCCTCGACGTCATCGGCGAACGCGGCGTCATCTTCAATCCGCTGGCCGACCGCTGGCAGTTGTCGTCCGACATGGACGTCAATTACATGCTGGTGGCGCGCAAGGATGGGCAGCACACGGCTCCCGCCAATGCCGTCGGCATTTCGGAATAGACCGTGCGCAACGGGGGAGCTTCATGATTCTCGAGCTGGTCGAATTCAACACGCCAAAGGGCTGGACCCGCGAGCAGGTTGCGGCCGATGCGCGGCAGGTGTTCGCCAAATGGCAGGCCAACAAGGATCTCGTCAGCAAGTCCTTCGTGCTCGATCTCAGCGGCAAGGGCGTCGGCGGCGTCTATGTCTGGCCATCGGTCGAGGCGGCGCAGCGCGCGCACAATGAGGAATGGCGGCAGAACGTGATCAAACGCACGGGCGCCGCGCCGACCATCCGCTATTTCGATCTCATGGCGACGGTCGACAACGCGCATGGCGAGCTCAAGGAGTTTCCCGAAGCCGCCGAGATGACGAAGCAGCCCGCCGCCTAGGCGAAACCCGCGGCGCATGGCAGCTCCGTCGCCGCCGGGCTTGACCCGGCGATCCGGGATGCCGCACCAATAATCAGGTCATTCCCGACCGTCGTCAGCCGTCAAAATCCAATCCATGCTCTGGGCCGTTTTCACCATCATCGCCGCGGCTGCACAGACCGCGCGCAACGCCATGCAGCGCGAGCTGACGACGACGCTTGGCACGGTCGGCGCCACGCATGTGCGCTTCCTGTTCGGCTTTCCCTTTGCGCTGCTGTCGCTGGCCGGCGTCATGCTGGTCAGCCAGTCCGGCCTGCCGACCCCGCCGCCGATGTACTGGCCCTGGGTGGCGCTCGGTTTCGTGGCGCAGATCGTGGCGACCGCGATGATGCTGTCGGCGATGAACGACCGCTCCTTTGTCGTGACGATTGCCTATACCAAGACCGAGCCGGTGCAAGTCGCGGTGTTCGGCCTCATCCTGCTGGGCGACAAGGTCACGCTGCTGTCCGCGCTGGCCATCGTCATCGCCACGGCCGGGGTCGTCGTGATGTCGCTGCGGCCCGGCGCCGTCCAGACGGGCGGCTGGCGGCCGACGCTGTTCGGCATCGTGTCGGGCGGCATGTTCGGGCTGTCGGCGATCGGCTATCGCGGCGCGATCCTGTCGCTGCAACTCGACAACTTTGTCATGGCGGCGACCTTCACGCTGGCCGTCGGCCTGATCGCCCAGTCGATCCTGCTGTCGGCCTATCTGGCGTGGCGCGATCCGGGCGTGCTCAAGGCGATTTTCAAGGCGTGGCGGCAGGCCACCTTCGCTGGCTTCATGGGCGCGCTGGCGTCGCAGTTCTGGTATCTCGGCTTTGCCATCGCGACCGCCGCGAATGTGCGGACGCTGGCGCTGGTCGAAGTCCTGTTCGCGCAGGCCGTTTCAAAATTCGCCTTCAAGCAGCCGACCGCGCCGCGCGAAATCCTCGGCATAGTGCTGATCATCGGCGGCGTGCTGCTGCTGATCTGGGCGCATTAGTTTTCTCGTCGTCCCGGGCGAGCCATAAGCGCGTTTACGCGCGTCTTCGACGCGCTATGGCGAGGCCCGGGACCCATACCCCCGGTGCTATCATTTATACTGTGAGTATGGGTCCCCGCTTTCGCGGGGACGACAAGAGCTAATTCCGCTCGTCGGGCAGCAACGGAATCGGATGGACGTCGATGCCTTCCTCGGCGAGCTCCTTGGCGTCCTCGATCGAGGCGACGCCGTAGATCGATCGATGCTCGGTCTCGCCGTAATGAATCTTGCGCGCTTCCTCGGGGAATTTCTCGCCGACATTGTCGGCGTTCTTGACGATGTGCTCGCGCAATTCCTTGAGCTTGGCGCGCAATTCCTGCTCCACCGGCGACATCACCGCCACGGGTGCCTTCTCGGGCGCAACCGTGATCTCCTGCGAGGCGCTGCGCTTGCGCGCGCCGGAGACGCGCGGCGCCATGATGGCCTTCTCGACCTTGGCCGAGCCGCATTGCGGGCAGGTGACGAGGCCGCGTTTGGCCTGCTTGTCGTAGGCGGCGCTATCGGCAAACCAGCTCTCGAAGGAATGGCCTTTGTCACAGGCCAGCGCGTATTTGATCATTCCGCGCTCTTCACGAGATGAAGGTGCGCCGGCTCGGCCACCGGCTCGGCGATCTCGAAGCGGCGGCCGTGCTCCAGCGACGGCACGCGCGAGCGCGCCTGCGTGATCAGCGCCGGATCGATCTCGGCCATGAGCAGGCCCGGCTCGTTGCCGGCTTCGGCCAGCACGCGGCCCCACGGATCGACGACGATCGAATGGCCGTAGGTCTCGCGGCCGTTCTCATGCGTGCCGCCTTGCGCGGCGGCGAGCACGAAGCAGCCGGTCTCGATGGCGCGGGCGCGCATCAGCACGCTCCAGTGCGCTTCGCCGGTCTGTTTGGTGAAGGCGGAGGGAATGGCAAGGAATGTCGCGCCGGCTTCTGCCAGCGCGCGGTACAGCGCCGGGAAGCGCAGATCGTAGCACACGCTCAGCCCAAGCCGGCCCCAGGGCAGATCGGCGGTGACCGCGATCTCGCCCGGACGGTAGGTGCGCGACTCGCGATAGCTCTCGCCATTCGCCAGATCGACGTCGAACATGTGGATCTTGTCGTAGCGCGCGACGATCTCGCCTTGCGGATTGATCAGAAAGCCGCGGTTGGCCGCGCGGTCCGGCAGCAGCTTGATCGCCAGCGAACCGACATGGACGTGGAGCTTGTGCTTCTTCGCCAGCTCGCGGAAGGCGGCGAGCGAGGGATCGCTCTCTTCCTCGCGGATGGTCTCGAACAAGCGGTCGCGCTTCGACTCCATGATGTTGGTGGTCTCGGGCGTCTGCACGTAATCGGCGCCGGCCGCTTTGGCTTCGGCAATCAGCTTGGCCGCGGCATCGACATTGGCCGAGGGCGTGACGCCCGAGCGCATCTGGATCAGGCCGGCTTTGAAAGTGGAAGGCTTTGCCGTCATGCCGTGGTTCCTTCGTCGGCCAGCAGGGCGTCGAGCTTGCCGGCGCGTTCCAGTTCGTGGAGGTCGTCGCTGCCGCCGACATGGGTCTTGCCGATGAAGATCTGCGGCACGGTCATGCGGCCGTTGGCGCGCTTGATCATGGCCTGGCGCACGTCGCCGGAGGCGGCGTCGATCTCGTTATAGGCGACTCCTTTGCGCTTCAGCAGCGCCTTGGCCATGTGGCAGTAGGGGCACCACTGGGTGGTGTAGATATCGACCGGGGGCATGGGCGGGGACATTGGGGCTCGCTTTCGAAAATCCCGAACCTTTTCTATATGGTAGCGCGGGCAGGGGCGACAACCCGGGCAAAGACCAGCACATCGACATGGGCGGCGCCGGCCCGCAGCAGGGCGCGGGCGCAGGTATCGGCGGTCGCCCCCGAGGTCAGCACGTCATCGACCAGGATGACCCGGCGGCCCTTGAGGTCCGCCTTGCGCTCGTCCGGCACCCGGAAGGCGCCCTGGACGTTGCTGGCGCGGTCGGTTTTCGACAGGCCGATCTGCTGCGGGGTGGAGCGGATGCGGCGCAGCGTCTCGTAGAGCACCGGCACGCCGGCCCCCTCCGAAATGGCCCGGCACAGCGCCGCGGATTGGTTGAACCGCCGGCCCCACAGCCGCCGCCAGTGCAGCGGCACCGGGACCAGCGCGTCGGCGTCGCTCAACAATTCGGCTCCGGCGCGCGCCATCCAGCGCCCCATCATCGGCGCGAGATCGAGGCGGTCGCCGAACTTGAAGCTGATCACCAGCGAGCGCGCCACCTCGTCGTAGCGCACCGCGGCCCGGGCGCGGTCGTAGGCCGGCGGATTGGCCATCGCCTCCATGGACAGGAGGCCCGGACCGGGGTCGTAGACGAAGGGAATGCCGAGCCGGGCGCAGTACGGCTTCTCGATCGGCGACAGCTTGGCCCAGCAGGAAGCGCAGAGCCCGGCGCCGTCGCCCAGCGGTTCCCGGCAGGACGGGCAGAGCTGCGGCAGCGCGGCGTCGAGCCCCATGCGGAACAGACCGCGGAAGGCGCCGCCGACGCGGGCGGCGATACCCGCCGGCCGTCGATCCTCGCTTGCCTCGACAAGCTCGTTCATGCTGAGGAGGCTAACAGATGACCACAGGCCCGACCATCTTCGACCGTGCCCTGCTGCGCCGCCGCCGCGCGCGCGCGCTGGCGCTTGGGCCCGCGACATTCCTCATCGACCGCGTCGCCGAGGAGATGGCCGAGCGGCTTTCGGTGGTGCTGCGCAGGTTCGAACGCGCCGCCGATCTCGACACGCCGGCGGATACGTTGCGCGATGTCCTGACCGCGGGCGGCAAAGTCGGTGCACTGGAGCGCGCCTCGATCGTCAGCGAAGCCGGGCTCGAGGTGATGGTCGGCGCAGACGGCGCGCCGTTCGCCGAGGCGTCGCTCGATCTCGTCGTCTCAGGGCTTGCGCTGCAGTTCGTCAACGACCTGCCGGGTGCGCTCATCCAGATCCGCCGTGCGCTCAAGGCCGACGGCCTGTTGCTCGCGGCGATGATCGGCGGCGACAGCTTGAGCGAATTGCGCGAGGCTTTCGCGCAGGCCGAAAGCGAGGTCGAAGGCGGCATCTCGCCGCGCGTCGCGCCCTTCGCCGACATTCGCGACCTCGGCTCGCTATTGCAGCGCGCCGGCTTTGCGCTGCCGGTGGTGGATTCCGATCGCGTCGTGGTGCGCTACGGCTCGCCGATCGCGCTGATGCGCGACCTGCGCGCCATGGCGGCGACCAACATTCTCGTCGAGCGGCGGCGTGCGCCGCTCGGACGCGCGACCTTGCGGCGGATGCTGGAGATTTACGCGCAGCGTTTCGCCGATGCCGACGGCCGCGTGCGCGCGACTTTCGAGATCGTCTGGCTCACCGGCTGGGCGCCGCATGAAAGCCAGCAGAAGCCGCTCAGGCCCGGCTCGGCGACGCGGCGGCTCGCCGATGCGCTGGGCACGAAGGAGATCTCGGCTGGCGAGAAGCCCGACGAAAACTGATCGCGCCGTCAGTGGATGGCGTCGGAGATGGTCTGCCACATCGCGTTGGTCGAGGTGCCGAGGCTTGCAACGGTGGCGATGATCGCGGCGGCGATGCCGGCGGCGATGAGGCTGTATTCGATGGCGGTGGCGCCGCTCTGATCGTTCACGAAAGCGCGCAACGTCCTGTCGCTTTTCTTGCTCTTCATATCCTCGCCTCCTGCGGGGTCCGTGACGTTCCGTTAGAGCAAGGCCATCAGGTGCGAAATCAACGGGACGTCCGCCGGCGGCATTTCGTAGTCGCGCAGTCTGTTCGGTCTCACCCAGGTCAGTTGCTGACCTTCCAGCGCGGTGACCGTTCCCTCCCAGCGCCGGCAGACATAGAGCGGCATCAGGAGATGAAAGTCGGGATAGGCGTGGCTGGCGAAAGTGAGAGGCGCGAGACAGTCCTCTTTGACGGAAATTCCGAGTTCTTCCTTGAGTTCGCGGATCAGGCTCTGCTCGGGCCGCTCGCCAGCCTCGATCTTGCCGCCGGGAAACTCCCACAACCCCGCCATCGGCTTGCCTTGCGGACGCTGTGCCAGAAGCACGCGGCCGTCGGCATCGACGAGGGCGCAGGCGGCGACAAGAACGACTTTGATGCTCACAGCCCTATGACCCCGACGCTAGGCAGCCCTGGTTAAGTTCCACTCAACGGACGCGCTCGGGTTCCACACGGTTATGATGTAGTAAATGCGCGGTTAAGAGCGGTAGTCGCCGTTGATCGCGACATATTCCTTGGTGAGGTCGCAGGTCAGGACGCGGTCGCGGCCCTTGCCCATGCCGAGGGCGACCTTGAGGAAGATCTCCGGCTTCTTCATCTCGGCCGAGACCTTGGCCTCGTCGTAGCCCGGATCGCGCGCGCCCTTGTGCGCCACGCGGATACCGGCGAACCAGATCGACAGCTTGTCGCGATCGGCCGGCTCGCCGGCCTTGCCGACGGCCATGACGACGCGGCCCCAGTTGGCGTCCTCGCCGGCAATGGCGGTCTTCACCAGCGGCGAGTTGGCGATCGACATCGCGATCTTGCGCGCCGACTTGTCGGACACCGCGCCCTCGACGACGATCTCCACCAGCTTGCGCGCGCCTTCGCCGTCGCGCGCCACCTGCTCGGCAAGATCGGCGAGCACGGCGTGCAGCGCCTTTTTGTAGGCCTTCAGCTTTGGATCGGCGGCGCGCGCAATCTTCGGGCAGTCCTTGGCCTGGCCGGTCGCGAACATCATCAGCGTGTCCGACGTCGACGTATCGCCATCGATGGTCACGGCGTTGAAGGTCGAGCCGACGCCTTCTTTCAGCAGGCCCTGTAGCGCCGGCGCGGCGATCGCAGCGTCGGTGAAAACGAAGGAGAGCATGGTGGCCATGTCGGGCGCGATCATGCCGGCGCCTTTGGCGATGCCGCAGATTGTCACCTTGGCCTTGCCGATCTTCGCCGTCGCGGTCGCGACCTTGGGGAAGGTGTCGGTGGTCATGATGGCCCGCGCGGCCTCATGATAGAAAACGCCCGTGACGCTGTTGGCGAGGCTTTGCATCACCGGCGCGAACTTATTGGCGTCGAGCGGCTCGCCGATCACGCCGGTCGAGGCGAGGAAGATTTCGTTCGGCTTGCAGCCGATGGTCTTGGCGGCGATGTCGGCGGTCAGCTTGGTCGCGGCCCGCCCGGTCTTGCCGGTGAAGGCATTGGCGTTGCCGGAATTGACAACCAGCGCCCTCGCTTTGCCCGACTTGAGGTTGGCGCGGCACCACTCGACCGGCGCCGACGGGCACTTCGACGTCGTGAACACGCCGGCGACGGTCGTGCCTGGATCGAACAGCGCCAGCAGCACGTCGGTGCGGCCCTTGTAGCGGATGCCGGCTTCGGCGGTCGCCATGCGCACGCCGGCGATGGCGGGCATGTCGGGGACGGTGGTCGGGGCGAGGGGGGAAACGGTGGTGCTCATGGCGATGCCTGTTGCCGTCACTTGTAGCCCGGATGAAGCGCAGCGAAATCCGGGATCGCGGATCGGTCCCGGGTTGCGCTTCGCTCCACCCGGGCTACAGGCCGTGAGTACCTAAGCAAAATGCCCGACACAAGGCCGGGCACTCCGCATGTCAGTCGTGTGACAGCTATTACTGCTTCGGCGCCGCGGGCGCCGCCGGGGCGTCAGACTTGGGCGCGTCGGCCTTCGGCTCTTCGACCTTGTAGTTCTTCACGATCTTGGCGTCGGCGCGCAGTTTGGTGACGAAGTCGGCCTGCGCCTTGCGGGCGACGAACTGTTCGACCTGCGGCTTGACGTCCTCGAAAGACGGCCGCGGCTTCTCGCGCTTGTCGGTGACCTTGATGACATGCCAGCCGAACTGGGTCTTCACCGGTGCCGAGATCTTGCCCTTGTCGAGCGAGAAGGCGACGTTGGCGAATTCCGGTACCATCTGCTCCTTGGTGAAGTAGCCGAGATCGCCGCCCTTGCCCTTGCCGGACGGATCCTCGGTCACTTCGTCGGCGACCTTGGCGAAATCCTCGCCCTTGTTGAGGCGCGCGATCACCGCCTTGATTTTTTCTTCCGCGGCGGCGCTGGCCTTGTCGTCGCCGGCGGCGGCGCGGATCAGGATGTGGCTGGCCTTGACCTCTTGCTCGGCCGGCAGCTTGGCGACGGCGTCGTCATAGACCTTGTGCATGGCGGCGTCGGTCGAGGCGTCCTTGGCCACCTGCGCCAGCAGGCTTTCCATCAGCAATTTCTTGCGGGCGAATTCGAGCTTGCGCTTGAAGTCCGCATCGTCGCTGAGCTTCTTGTCCTCGGCCGCCTTGGTGATGAGGATGGCGTCGGCCATGAACTGGACCAGGTAGTCCTTCTTGGCGCCCTCCGACATCGGCGGCAGCTGGCCGGCCTCTTCCTCGGCGACGGCGAGGTCGCTCTGGTGGATCGGTGTGCCGTTGACGGTAGCGACGACCGGGTCCTTGCCCGGGTCCTTGGCGTCCTGCGCCTGGAGCGGCGCGACCGAGGCCAAGGCCAGCGCCAGCGCGCCGACGATGAGGCCGGTAAAGCGCGGCACGGTGAGGCCGAGGACCGGCGCACCGGCGGAATTCGGTTTGGTCATCTGTTTGTCCCTGGAAAATTCTCGGGTCCGCCTGTCGAAGCCGCGGACGCGCCCTTGTCACCTAACAACCGTGGCTTTGCAATGGCCGCACCCAGGAACCGGCACGGCCTATAAGCGTTCTCAATGCCGTCACAAAGGAGGCATCTGGCCCGGTTAAGGCCGTCCTGATGCGCCAATTGACATTGATTTGACCCCCTCCTATCTCTCCCATGACTTTGGCTTGTGGCGCTAACCCCTCGATTTTGGCGCTGAATTTGCCCGAAAGTGCCCAATTCCGGAGCGCCGGCAGCAAAATCCGGCCGCTGCGGCGTGTTACAAACGCCACGGCCAGTAATCAGGAGCTTCACCGATGATCGGCGCCGTTGCCCGCAAGCTGTTCGGCTCAGCCAATGAAAGGCGGATCCGCACCTATCAGCCGCGGGTCAAGGCCATCAATGCGCTGGAGCCCGAGGTCGCCGCGCTGTCCGACGAGGCGCTCAAGGCCCGCACCGCCGACTTCAAGAAGCAACTCGCCGAGGGCAAGACGCTCGACGACATCCTGGTGCCGGCCTTCGCCACGGTGCGCGAAGCCGCCAAGCGCGTGCTCGGCCAGCGTCATTTCGACGTCCAGCTTATCGGCGGCATGATCCTGCACGAAGGCAAGATCTCCGAGATGAAGACCGGTGAAGGCAAGACCCTGGTCGCCACCGCGCCGGTCTATCTCAACGCGCTGACCGGTCGCGGCGTGCACGTCGTGACCGTCAACGACTACCTCGCCAAGCGCGACGCCGAATGGATGGGCCGCGTCTATGGCTTCCTCGGCCTCACCACCGGCATCATTCATCACGGCCTCGACGACGCGCAGCGCAAAGAGGCTTACGACTGCGACGTCACCTACGCGACGAATAACGAGCTCGGCTTCGATTATCTGCGCGACAACATGAAGTATCGTCCCGAGGACATGGTGCAGCGCGACCATGTCTACGCCATCGTGGACGAAGTCGACTCCATCCTGGTGGACGAAGCGCGCACGCCGCTCATCATCTCCGGCCCGCTCGACGACCGCTCCGAATTCTACAACACCATCGACAGCTACATCCCGGCGCTCGACAAGTCCGATTACGAAGTGGACGAGAAGCAGCGCACCGTGACGCTGACCGAAGCCGGCATGGAGAAGCTCGAGCAGCGCCTGCGCACCGCCGGCGAGCTCAAGGGCGAGTCGCTGTACGACGTCGAGAACGTCTCCGTCGTGCATCACATCAACCAGGCGCTGCGCGCCCACAAGCTGTTCCAGCGCGACAAGGATTACATCGTGCGCAACGGCGAAGTCGTCATCATCGACGAGTTCACCGGCCGCATGATGCCGGGCCGCCGATATTCGGAAGGTCTGCATCAGGCGCTGGAAGCCAAGGAGCATGTGGCGATCCAGCCGGAGAACCAGACGCTCGCGTCGATCACGTTCCAGAACTACTTCCGCATGTACGACAAGCTCGCCGGCATGACCGGCACGGCGCTCACGGAAGCCGACGAGTTCATGGACATCTATGGCCTCGAAGTGCTCGAGGTGCCGACCAACATGCCGCTGGCGCGTATCGACGATCACGACGAGGTCTATCGCTCGCAGATCGAGAAATACCGCGCCATCATCACGCTGATCGAGGACTGCAAGAAGCGCGGCCAGCCGGTGCTGGTCGGCACCACCTCGATCGAGAAATCAGAACAGCTCGCCGACATGCTGCGCCAGGAAGGCTGGGAGTCCCACGACTTCTCCGATCCGAATGCCTTCGCCGCGCTCTATACCGGCGACGACGGCGCGACCAAGAAGAAGGTCTTCGCCATCCTCAACGCGCGCTACCACGAGCAGGAAGCCTTCATCGTCAGCCAGGCCGGCGTGCCCGGCGCGGTGACGATCGCCACCAACATGGCCGGCCGCGGCACCGACATTCAGCTCGGCGGCAATGCCGACATGCGCATCCGCCAGGAGATCACCGAGATCGAGGACCCGATCGAGCGCGAGAAGAGCCCGCGCGCCGCGGAAATCCGCGAGCAGATCGCCCGGCTCAAGCAGAAGGCGCTGGCCGCCGGCGGCATGTATGTGCTCGGCACCGAGCGCCACGAAAGCCGCCGCATCGACAACCAGCTCCGCGGCCGCTCCGGCCGTCAGGGCGACCCGGGCCATTCCAAATTTTTCCTGTCGCTCGAAGACGATCTGATGCGCATCTTCGGCTCGGACCGGCTCGACGGCATGCTGACCAAGCTGGGTCTGAAGGAGAACGAGGCCATCGTTCATCCCTGGATCAACAAGGCGCTGGAAAAGGCGCAGCAGAAGGTCGAGGCGCGCAACTTCGACATCCGCAAGAATTTGCTCAAGTACGACGACGTGATGAACGATCAGCGCAAGGTGATCTTCGAGCAGCGGCTCGATCTCATGCGCGACGATCACACCGAAGACACCGTCGCCGACATGCGCCACACCGTGATCGACGATCTGGTGTCAAAGCACATTCCGGAGAACGCTTATCCCGAGCAGTGGGACGTCGAAGGCCTGCATCAGGCGGTCGGCGAGGTTCTCACCCTCGATCTGCCGGTCAAGGACTGGGCCAAGGAAGAAGGCATCGCCGACGAAGAGGTGAAGGAGCGCATCAAGCGCGCCGCCGACGAGTTCATGGCGGCCAAGGTCGCCAAGTGGGGTCCCGACGTGATGCGTTACGTCGAGAAGTCGATCCTGCTGCAGTCGCTCGATCATCTGTGGCGCGAGCACCTCGTCATGCTCGAGCACCTGCGGCAGGTCGTCGGCCTGCGCGGCTATGCGCAGCGCGATCCGCTCAACGAGTACAAGGCCGAAGCCTTCGCGCTGTTCGAGGCGATGGTCGCCAACCTGCGCGAGGCGGTGACGGCGCAACTGATGCGCGTCGAAGTCGTGTCGCCGCCGGCCGAGGAAGAGCAGCAGCTGCCCTACATGGAAGCGCATCACGTCGATGCGAGCACGGGCAATGACGAGTTCAGCGAGCAGCCGATGACCGGCACCGCATCGCTCGCCATGGGCGACACCGCGGTGGTCGAAGCCTCGGCGCGCGATCCGAAGAATCCGGCGACCTGGGGCAAGGTTGGCCGCAACGAACTGTGCCCCTGCGGCTCCGGCAAGAAATACAAGCACTGCCACGGCCAGTACGCATAAGGGCAGCGCGGCGGCGATGAATTGAGGCCGGGACCTTGGTCCCGGCCTTTTTCATGGGCGCATGTCTCAGGGAAAAGTGCGCGGCACCAGGCTCTGCTGAAACCAGCAGATGAAATTGTAGATCGAAAACACCGGCAGCCCGGTGGCGCGGCGGATGTCGGCGGCGTAGGGGATCATGTTGGTGCATTCGAGCACGATGGCGCCGAGCTCCGGGTGCGCCTTGTGAAAGGCGACCGCGGCGTCGACATTGTCGGCCCGCGCCGCCTCGACATCGAGCTCGAGCTCGTTGCCGAGAATCGCGCGGGTGAACTCGCGGCCGCCTTCGGTGGAGCCGATCGGCGTGCCGTCGGGCACGCGCGCCTTCTGCAAGTGCGCCGGGGTCAGCGTTGAAGCGGAAATGGTGAGGACGCCGGCGCGCTTGCCGCGCGGCAGGAGCCGATTGACGAACTCGACCTGCATCAGCGACGAGGTGGCGACCGGGATTTCGACGGCGTCGGCGAGCTCCTGCTGGAATAGCGACAGGAAGCCGCAGTTCGTCGTGATGCCGTCGACGCCGTGGCGGGCGAGATCGCGCGCCGCGTCGATGAAAGCGTCGAGCAGCCCCGGCGCGCCGTGTCGCACCACGGCGTCCGGCGTGGCGTTGGCAACGACGCGGTACTGCACCGGAAACGGCCAGGTGGTGGCGTTGCCCATGTCGCCCGGGATGCGCGGGAAGCGCGCGTCCAGCATCAGGATGCCGACCGACGCCCCGTAGACAGATTTACCGCCGGTGACACGCATTGCTGGTGGTCCTGAACCTTGCTGCAAAGATCGGCGCTGCCCGCGCCTTGCGCTGTTTCATAGCACAGGCAATCGCGAAGACCTTGCCACTTGGATTCGGCCGCGTCGCGCACATATCTTCCATGCGCCGGGCGCGCGGAGGAATTGGCCATGGGACCGTTTTCGCTGCTTTTCAATCTGCTCTGGATCGTGTTCGGCGGCTTCTGGATGGCGGTCGGCTGGGCCGTCGCCGCCGTGATCATGGCGATCACCATCATCGGCCTGCCGTGGGCGCGGG
>JAHCKG010000012.1 GCA_026125895.1 Pseudolabrys sp.
CGGCCGCCGCTTCTATCGTCCCGACGATATCGACCTGCTGCGCGGCATCCGTCACCTCCTGTACGGTGAGGGTTACACCATCCGCGGCGTGCAGCGCATTTTGCGCGAGCAAGGCATCGATTTCGTCCAGTCCGTCTGGCAGGAGGGCGCGGCGCCGGTTCCGGCCGACGATGAAGACGTCGATGCCGACGAAGCCATCGAGACCGAAGAAGAAGACGACACCGAAGAGGTCGAGGAGCGTCGCGGTTTACGCGACCGCATCGGCTCGCTGATTGGCCGCGATTTTAGCGAAGGCGGCCATGACGACGGCGAGCGCCAGGAGCCGCCGATGCAAAGCACGCCGATGCCGCGCATCGATCCCGGCGAGCGCATCTTCGCAAGCCCGGCCGCCGCCGAACGTCACATCGCGTTCGAGCCGGCGCCACGAGCCGAGCCGCCGCGTGAACCGCCGGTGCAACCGGCCGTGGTGAGCGCCATGCCCGCGGACAAACTCGAGCGGCTCAAGGCCGTGCTCGACGAACTCAAGGAATGCCGCAGCCGGATCGACGCTGCGCTGACGCCGGCGACCAAATAGACCAAATTCCGCAAGCTGGAACGCATGTCGCTGCCGCGCGCGCGTTGTTTGGCGCGGGCCAGGCCCGCGTGTTAGGGCAGAGCCGCTCTCGTCCACTGCCAATCAGGATGCCTCCCATGACCGAGCCCGATCCGCTTCTCGTCGAGCATCCCAGCGATGACGTCGTCGTGCTGCGTCTCAATCGCCCGCAGGTGCGCAACGCGCTCAGCCTGACCTTGCGCCAGCGCCTGGCGGAAGAGGTCCTGCGCTACGGTGCCGACGCCAAGACGCGCTGCATCGTCATCACCGGCGACGACAAGGCCTTCGCCGCCGGCGCCGATATCGGGGAGATGGCCAAGGCCGGGCCGATCGAGGTGATGGCGCGCAACGTGCAGCAATATTACCGGCCGGTGGTCGAGTGCCCGAAACCCGTGATCGCGGCGGTGGAAGGCTTCGCGCTCGGCGGCGGCTTTGAACTGGCGCTGTGCGCCGACTTCATCGTGGCCGGCGAAGGCGCCAAGCTCGGTCTGCCGGAAGTGAAGCTCGGCATTCTGGCGGGCGGCGGCGGCACGCAGCGGCTGGTGCGCCTTGTCGGCAAGCAGCGTGCGTTGATGCTGCTGATGACCGGGCGGTTCTTTTCGGCAGCGGAAGCGCAGGCAATGGGCGCCATCGCCGAAGTCGCGCCGACCGGACAGGCGCTGACCCGTGCGCTCGAGATCGCCCGCGAAATCGCGGCGATGCCGCCGATCTCGGTGCAGCAGATCAAGGAGATCGTCAACGCCGGTCTCAACGCGCCCCTCGAAACCGCATTGTTGCTGGAGCGCAAGGCCTTCCAGCTGCAGTTCGCGACGCAGGATCAGAAGGAAGGCATGGCGGCCTTCATCGAGAAGCGCAAACCGACGTATGAAGGCAAATAGGCAAATTCGGAAATGACCGTCGATCTGATGAAATCCGATCTCGTCGTCGCCGTGTTCGGCGCCGGCACCATGGGCCGCGGCATTGCCCAGGTTTGTGCGCAGGCCGGCATCGAGACGTTGCTCTATGACGCGCGCGCCGGCGCGGTTGATGAAGCCATCGCGGCGGTTGGCAAGGGCCTCGACGGCCAGGTTGCCAAGGGTCGCATGACGGAGGACGCCAAGCGCGCGGTGATGGCCAAGCTCAAGCCGATGGCGTCGCTCGAGGAGGCCAAACCCGCCGGTTTGGTGATCGAGGCTATCGTCGAGGATCTCGGCGTCAAGCGCGACCTGTTCAAGAAGCTCGAAGCCATCCTCGCGCCGGATGCCGTTTTGGCGACTAACACCTCGTCGCTGTCGGTGACGGAGATCGCCGCCGGCTGCGGCAGGCCGGAGCGCGTCGGCGGGCTGCATTTTTTCAATCCGCCGCCGGTGATGAAGTTGGTGGAAGTCATCGGCGGCCTGCGCAGCGCGCCGGATCTGACCGATGCGCTCGTGGTCTTCACCAAGCGCATTTCCAAGACGCCGATCGTCGCGACCGACACGCCTGGCTTCGTCGTCAATCATGCAGGCCGCGCCTATGGGCCGGAAGCGCTGCGCATCATCGGGCAGGGCATCGCCTCGCCGCGCGAGGTCGATGAGCTGATGAAGGAAGCGGCCGGCTTCCGCATGGGGCCGTTCGAACTGCTCGACCTGATCGGCGGCGACGTCACCCATGCCGTCATGGAAAGCATGTATGGCCGCTATTACCAGGAACCGATGTACCAGCCGTCGGCCGTGCTCGCGACGCGCGTCGCCGGCGGGCTGCTTGGTCGCAAGAGCGGCGCCGGCTTCTACGATTACAAGAATGCAGCCGCGCCGAGCGCGCCAACCATCGATGTCAGCAAGCAGCCGGTGCCGACCGCGGCCTGGGTCGCGGACGAGGACGGCGGCCGCGATCTGGCGGCGATCCTCGAGGCCAATGGGGTGAAAGTCACGATCGGTGGCGCGCCGGCGAAGGACAGTCTGTGCTTCGTGACCCCGCTCGGCGAGGACTGCACCAGCGCGGCGCTGCGCCTCAAGCTCGATCCGGCGAAGACCGTGGCGGTCGATATGCTGGGCCGTTTTGGCAAACGCTTCACGGTGATGAAGAACCCGTTGACCGCGCCGGACGT
This sequence comes from Pseudolabrys sp., assembly GCA_026125895.1. Lineage (GTDB taxonomy): Bacteria > Pseudomonadota > Alphaproteobacteria > Rhizobiales > Xanthobacteraceae > Pseudolabrys. The sequence goes on from JAHCKG010000012.1 coordinate 2,661, forward strand.
GCTCGGCCAGGCCGTCGCGGCGTTGTCCGTCGCCGGCGTGGCGGTGACGGCGATCAACGATTCAACCGGCTTCGTCACGCAGCGCCTGCTGTCGATGATCGTCAATGTTGGCACGCGGATCGCCGAACTGCGCGTGGCCGCGCCGGCCGATATCGACACGGCAGTGGAGCTCGGCCTCAATTATCCGAAGGGGCCGCTGGCGCTCGGCGATCATCTCGGCGCCGCGCGGGTGCTCGCCGTGCTCGACGGCATGTTCGCACTGACGCACGACCCGAAATATCGCGCCACACCGTGGTTACGCCGCCGCGCGGCGCTCGGTGTGTCGTTGCGTGCGCCGGACTGAGCTTGCGGCCGTCTACATCAGCAGGTGCGGCAGGAACAGCGACAGGCTGGGAATGCTGGCGAGCAGCAGCAGCCGGACGCAATCGGCGGCGAGGAACGGCAGCACCCCGCGCGCCGCAACCTCGAATTTCAGCTTTTCGGTCACCGACGCGATGATGAACAGGTTCATGCCGACCGGCGGCGTGATCAGGCCGATCTCGACAACGGACGTCACCAGCACGCCGAACCAGATAGGGTCGTAGCCGAGCTTGACGATCAGCGGGAAGAAGATCGGCAGCGTGATCAGCATCATCGACAGGCTGTCGAGGAAACAACCGAGGATGATGTAGATCACCAAAATGATGATGATGACACCGAACGGCGGCAGGTTGAAGCGGTTGATCAGCTCCAGCAGTAGCGTCGGTAGCGTCGAGGTCTCGATGAAGAACTGCAGCACCGAGGTGCCGACCAGGATGAGGAAGATGACCGCCGTGGTCTGCGCCGTCTCGACCAGCGAGTCGCGCACCACATCCCACGTCAGTTTGCGCCGGAAGGCGGCAAGCACCATGGCGCCGAAAGCGCCGACTGCGGCCGCTTCCGTCGGGGAGGCGATGTTGAGATAGATGCTGCCCATCACGGCGCCGAACAGGCCGGCGACCGGCGCGAGCTGGCCGATCGCGGCGCGCTTGGCCGCGGGGTCGGAGCGCGGGGCCCGAGGCGCCATTGCGGGTCTCAATGTTACGACGATGTAGACCGCGACGACATAGAGACAGGCGGCGAGGATGCCCGGGATCATGCCGGCGAGAAACAGCCGGCCGATCGATTGCTCCGTCATGATCGCGTAGATGACCATGATGATGCTGGGCGGAATGAGGATGCCGAGCGTGCCGCCGGCGGCGACGACGCCGGCCGACAGCCGGTCGTCATACCCGATCGCGCGCATTTCGGGGATCGCCACGCGGGCCATGGTGGCCGCCGTGGCAAGGCTTGAGCCACAGACGGCGCCGAACAGAGCGCAGGCGCCGACGGTGGCCGAGGCGAGGCCGCCGCGCCAGTGGCCGATCAGCGCGTGCAACGCTTGATAGAGCGATGCCGACAAGCCCGCGCGGGCGGCGAAGGCGCCCATCATCACGAATAGCGGAATGACCGACAGCGAGTAGGGCACCACCGTGACGAAGGGCTGCGAGCCCAGCACGAAGCCGAGGCTCGGCCAGCCATTGATGGCGACGCCGCCGACGATGCCGACGACGCCCATGGCGATCGCGACCGGAATGCGCAGGCCGATGAGAATGAGAAGCGAGACGACGCCGATGGCGCCGATGACGGGAGGAGACATTATTCGACAGCCTTTGCCGGCAGACCGTGGCGCCACAGTTGGATCATCAGCACGACATTCGCGAACACCGACAGCGCGATGCCAATGAGGAACGGCGTCCAGTACCAGCCCATGGGGATGCCGATGGTCTGGCTGCGATCATGCGCTTCGTTCAGGGCCTGCAAATAGGAGAACCACAGCACGCCCGACAGGAAGGCGATCGCCAGCAGCGCGGCGGTGATGCGTAGCGTCAGTTGCACCTTGGCTGGCATCCGTTCGACGAAGAGATCGATGGCGACGTGCTGATCGGACAAGAAGGCGTGAGGGACGGCGAGCATGGCGCCGGTCAGCACGCAAAGCTGCATCAAATCGACCATGCCGGGAACCGTCAGCGTCGAGACGCTGCGCAGGAAGATGTCGGTCATGGTCAGCAGCACGCCGATGACAAACATGAAAGTCGCGGCGAATGAAACGAAACGGAGGCCCCGTTCGCTGGCTGTTTCGAATGACATGACGGCACCCGGTGAAAAAAGACACGCCGGGAAGCGGTGAAGCTTTCCCGGCGGCTCGAGATGTGGCTACTCGTATTTCTTCAACGCCGCGCCCATGGCGTCGTAGATTTCCTTTGAGTTCGGCACGGTCTTGGCCTGCTCTTCGATGTACTGGTCGACCACGGGCTTCATCTTGGCACGCCATTCCTCGCGGCGGGCGTCCGGCAGGTCGACGATTTTGTTGCCGGCCTTGCGTGCCGTTTCAATGGCGGCGTCGTCGGTTTCCTTCCACAGCTTGGTCCAGATATCGACGAGATACGGCTTGCTGTCGTCGATCACCTTGCGAATGTCCGGCGGCAGCGAATTGTAGCGGTTCTCGTTCATCAGGGTGTACATGGCGACCGCGTCGATGCGGGCGTTGAGGTGGTTCTTGAAGATCTCGTAGATCTTGAAGGCGCCGACCGGGCCCCACGGCATGACGTTGCCGTCGATGACGCCGCGCTCGGCGCTCTCGTAGATCTGCGTCGGCGGCATGCCGACCGGCGTTGCGCCGATGGCGTTGAGCATCGCGGTGACGCTCGGCGTCGGCGCGCGCACGCGCACGCCCTTGAGCTGGTCGAGATCGGTGATCGGCGCGCGGGTATGCACGGCGCTCGGCTCGGTGATCGTCATGTTGAGCATCACGGTGCCGGGATAATCGGCCTTGAGGTACTTGTCGTAGAGCTCCATCAGCGCCTTGGTGCCTCCGGCCGCGGTCTTGATGGTGAAGGGCAGCTCCATCAGCGTCGTGCGCGGATGGCGGCCGCGCGGGATCGCCGGGATGCTGACGGCGACATCGACGACCCCGGTGCGCACCTGATCGAACTGCTTGGTCGCGTCGCCCAGCGCCGAGCCAGCCGAGAAAATCGTGAAGTGCACGCGGCCGTTGGTCTTTTCCTCGATCATCTTGGCCCACGGCTCCATGGCGCGGGTTTGGATGAAGTGGGTCGGCGGGAACATCAGCGACATCTTCAATTCGTATTCGGCCGCCGAGGCCGCGCCGCTGAGCAGAGCGAGCGTCGCTGCGAGAAGCACCTTTCTTATCTGCATGTCATCCTCCCTGGTCTATTCGTTGTTGTGTTCCGCTACTGGCGGGCTTGCGAGAAATCGACGATCTTGGATTTGTAGTCGCTGCGCGGCAGCGTGCCGAAGGGCGCGAGTTCGACGGCGGCGCTGAACACCAGTGCCGAGCGGATTTCGCTCTCGATGCGTTCTGCCAGCGCTCCCGGCTCCGCCGTCTTTTCGGCGAGCTCGACCACCACCTTGAGCGGCGGGCTTTGCTTGACGCCCTTGACGCCGGGACGGATCGAGATGACGCCGCTGACATCCGGGGCGAAGCGGTTGACAACTTCGCGCACGGCGGAGGGAAACACATTGACACCGCGCACGATCAACATGTCGTCGGTGCGGCCGATACAGCGAACGCGCGGCGAGGTGCGGCCGCACGGGCAGGGCTCGGTCCAGATCATGACGTGATCGCGAGTGCGGAAGCGCAACAGCGGTGCGGCCTGCTGGCGCAGATGGGTGAGGACCAGTTCGCCGCGCGCGCCGTCGGTCATCGGGATCGAGGCGCCGCTATCGGGGTCGATCAGCTCCGGATAGACGAAGCCGCGGCCGCCGAGATGCATGCCGTGCTGATGCGGACATTCGCCCCACAGCGACGGCGAGATGTCGCCGATGCCCATCGCCTCGGTGACCATGGCGCCCCAGGCTTCCTCGAGCTTGGCGCGCATCGCCGGCTCGCCGCCGCCGGGTTCGCCAGCGACGAGAAGGTGCCGCACGCTGCTGCTGCGCAGATCGATCTTGCGATCGCGCGCCCATTCGGCGAGGTGCAGCGCGTAGGACGGAGTCAGCGCGATCGCCTCGGCCTTGAGCAGGCGCACCGCCATCATCAGGCGCTCGGTGTTGCCGCTGCCGACCGGGATGTGACAAAGGCCGAGCTTGGCGAAGGCATCGAGCGCCGCGCCGGCCACGAATGGCCCGGCGCCATAGGTTGAGATCATGCGCGTGCCGGGACCGATGCCGCAGGCCGCATAGCTGCGCGCCGAGGTCGTCACCCAATTCTGCACGTCCTGCGTCGTCAGCGGAATGTAGCTCGGCACGCCGGTGGTGCCGCTGGTCGAATAGATGCGGGCGACCTTGTCCATCGGCACGGCGAGATGCGTGCCGATCGGCTGGTCGTCGGTGCGCGTCGCGCGCAGTTCGTCCTTTTCGGTGGTCGGCAGTTGCGCGATGTCGGCGAGACCGCCGGCCTGTTCCGGCGTGTCGATGCCGGCGCGGTTGAGCTTCTCGCAATAGAACGGCGAGTGCGTGAACAGGTATTTGAGCTGCTTGCGGTAGGCGACGTCGTCCAGACGGATTTGCTCGGCCCAGGGCAACGTTTCGACATTTGGTTCGAGGATCATCGACACTGCTATTTCTTCTTGTAGGTGATGGCTTCTTCGCCGTGATGCGCCATGAGGAAGCCGATCGGCTGTTCCTGCTCCTCGGCGAGGTGGCCGAGCAGGCCGGCCGTGCGCGCCAGGAGCGGAATGCCTTTGATGATGGCGGCAGGAAAGTCGAGATCGAGCAGCACCGCGGCGATCGCCATCGACACGTTCATCGGCAAAGGCCGCTGCCAGGCCTGCGCCGCGGCGGCGGGAAACAACCGCGCCAGCGCCACGTAGGAGCCAGCCACGCCTTCGCGGTCGGCCAGTTCGAAGATGCGCTCGGCGCGCGGATCGACCGGATGATGCACGGGATGGCCGAAGCCGGGCAGCTTGTCGCCGCGCGCCCGAGTTTCCTTGGCGATGGCGAGCACAGCGTCGGCGGCGCTGGTGCCGGCTTTGACGCGCTCCTGCGCCGCCATGAGCACGCGGCCGCACAGTTCGGATGTACCCAGCACCACCGATCCGCAGCCAAGAATGCCGGCGGCGACGGCGGCCTGCAGGCACGCCGGATCGGCGTCGTACGTCATCCGTGCGGTCTGTGCGGTCGGTGTGAGGCCGTGCTCGGCAATCGCCACCAGCAACAGGTCGAGGAAGAAGCGCTGCTTGTCGGTCGGCTCGCGGCCGGTGACCAGAAGGAAGAAGTATTCGGTGAAGGTTAGCCGGCCCATCAGGTCGCGGCACAGATCCTTGCCGCGGACCTCTATGCTCGCGGCATCCGACGTGCAGATGGCGGTGGTGGCCGGGCCTGCCTTGCCGATCAGCATGACGGGCGGGTCCCGGCCGCGCGGCGGCCCGATGCGATCGTTCCAGCGATCTCGGCTTGCGCACGGCTTCGCGCGACGACCGCCCCCATAGTTCCGCTCCCTGATCGACTATTTTGTAGGACAATACTGCCGGGCATGTTGTTGTCAACCGGCGCGAAGCACTTTATGGATGGTGCGTGCTCGATCAGCCCGCCCCAGAGTTGAGTGACGACAGCGCCAGCGCCAAAGGCCGTGGCACCACGGTCGAACGTCTGGTCGAGCACCTGCGTGAGGGCATCCTTTACGGCCGCTACGCCGCCGGTCAGCGATTGATCGAAGCCGACCTGACGCGGACTTTCGGTGTCAGCCGTGGTCCGTTGCGCGAAGCATTTCGCCGGCTGTCGGCCGAGGGGCTGATCGAGAGCATCCCCAACCGCGGCGCGCTGGTGCGGCGGTTGACGCTCAAAGAAACGCGCGAGTTGTTCCAGATCCGCACCGCGCTGGAGATGCTGGCTGCGCAACTCGCCGCAGCCAATATCGCGACGCCAGGCGTGCGCGAGAAGTTCGAGGCGGCGATCATGCCGATCTGGAACGATTCACCGCGCAACGCGCCGCTCGCCTATCTCGACGAGAACAAGCTGTTTCACCAGGCCGTGGTCGAGGCCAGCGGCAACGATCAACTGGCGGCGGTCGGCCGCCAGCTTCAGTTGCCGCTGATCATGTTCCAGCTCAGCGGCGCGCTGACGCCGGACATCCTGGGGCAGTCCAACGCCGAACATCGAGCGGTTGCCAAGGCGATCCTCGCCGGCGACGGCGCCGCGGCGGCCGAAGGCATGCGCAAGCATCTCGACCGCGCCAGCCGCTTCTCCGAGCAATTGCCGCCGCAGGTCTTCCGGCTTTAAATCACCGCGCTGGCGGTGTTCGGCGGGAGCGTAGCGGCCCATGATCGTCGTATTCGGATCGCTCAATGTCGATGTCGTCATGGAGATGGACGATGTGCCCTCGCGCGGCCAGACGGTCCTGGCTCGGTCGTCGCGCATCGAGCCTGGTGGCAAGGGCGCCAATCAGGCTCTCGCCGCGCGCCGTGCCGGTGCCGAAGTCACTATGGTCGGCGCTGTCGGCCGCGATGCCTTCGCGAGCGTCGCGACCGGCAATCTCGAACAAGCCGGGGTCGATATCAGCCGCGTGGCGAGCGTTACCGCGGCGACCGGATGTGCCTCCATCTGGCTCGAAGCCGACGGCAGCAATCGCATCGGCGTGGCGCTCGGCGCCAATGCCGAGGCGCGGGCCGATCAGATCGACGATGCCACCATCGGCGAGGCATCGTCGGTCCTGCTGCAAATGGAGACCCGGGCCGAGGAGACCGCGGCGGTGATCCGGCGATGCCGGGCACTGGGCGTGCGCTCGATCCTCAATCTGGCGCCGGCGGCGCGACTGCCGGATGTCGGCCTGTGCAGTCTGCTGGTCGTCAACGACGACGAGGCTCAGGCGCTGGCTGGCTGGGTCGGCGCTCGCGACGATGCGGCGAGCCTTCGGGCGGCGATCGGTTGCGATGTGATCCGGACGTTGGGTGCGCAAGGCTCGGAGGCGGCGACCGCCGGGGGCGTCTGGACGGTGCCGGCCTTTGCCGCGCAGGTGCACGACACCACGGCCGCGGGTGATTGCTATGTCGGCGTGCTCGCCGCCGCGCTCGACCGCGGTATGCACTTGCCTGACGCCATGCGCGAGGCGAGCGCCGCCGCGGCTCTGGCGTGCGAGCGGCCGGGCAGCCAGGCCAGCCTCCCGGCCCGCGCGGACATCGCGGCGCGGCTGCGCGCTGCTCCGTCGCGCTGATGCGGCACGTGAGGATCGGTTCTTAAGCGATTGATATTTTGAGAAAGTTGGTCGGGGCGGCGAGATTTGAACTAACGACCCCTAGTCTCCCAGATCGAATTTACGGCTTTTCCGGATTTTCACCGACTTTCCTTAGGTGCCAAAAGTGCCTTGATTACGGCTACTTTCGCAATACTGTGTTTCCCCAAGTCTCCTCTGATTTGCCCGCGCCGTGGCTACCCGGTGCCTACACGGGAAGAACTGGGTGCCCTCTGTCCACAGACTAACGAAGAGCCTCGTCGACGCCCTCGAGCCGGGCTCCAAGACCAAGTTGACCTACGACGGGGAGCTGGCCGGGTTCGGCGTCCGCGTAACGCCCGCCGGTGCCAAATCGTGGATTGTTGAATATCGGGCCGGCGGAGGCGGGCGGACGGCGCCCAAGCGCCGGATGACGTTGGGGTCGGTGAAGACGATCACAGCCGACCAGGCGCGGCGCACCGCGAAAGACATTCTTGCCCGCGCGCGCCTTGGCGAGGATCCAGCGGCCGAGCTCGCTGAAGACCGACGTGCCGCCACGGTCGCCGATCTCTCGGAGCGATTTCTCGATCATGTCAGGGCGACAAAGAAACCTCGTACCGGTGATCTATACGAAATTTACTTTCGGAAGCATGTACTGCCTGCGCTCGGGCCAAAGAGGGCGCGCGACGTCACGCCGCGAGACGTTGATCGGCTGCACAAACGCATTGGCCAGACGGCCCCGATTACAGCCAATCGCGTCATCATGCTGCTTTCTGGCTTTTTCCGATGGGCCGGTAAAGGCGCTCAGGGCGAGGTGCCGCGCGATTTTGCACCGACCGCTGACATCGAGCGGTTCAGAGAAGCGCCCCGCGAACGATATCTGACGCCCGATGAGTTCGCACGTCTTGGCGATGCGATCCGCCAGGCCGAAACTGTCGGCGTTGCGTATGAGGTTGATGAAGCCCGGCCGACGGCGAAGCACGCTCGTAAGCCCGAAAATAGACTTCGGCACATTGACCCGCACGCAGCAGGCGCAATCCGCCTGCTGCTATTCACCGGCGCTCGGCTGCGAGAAATTCTGCATCTTCGATGGGATGAAGTCGATTTTAGCCGTGGCGTCCTCTGGCTTGCTGATAGCAAGACCGGCCGCAAGCCGATTGTTCTCAACGCGCCGGCGCTCGCGGTCCTTTCGTCACTTCAGAAGCTGCGCATAGGCCATTACGTCATCGCCGGCGCATTCGCCGGCCGCGACGACGAGAAGCCGCGAACCGATCTCAAAAAGCCATGGGCGCTCGTTTCAGAGCGCGCGGGCCTATCCGGCGTTCGAATACATGATCTTCGTCACAGTTTTGCGAGTGTCGGCGCCGGCGAACACCTTGGCTTGCCAGTCATTGGTAAGCTCCTCGGCCATCGAAACCCAGAAACAACGCAGCGCTACGCACACCTAGCGGACGATCCGCTTCGCCGCGCCAGCGAACGAATTGCTGCCGGCATTGCGGCGCGGCTAGGCGAGCCCGTGGCTCAATCTGCGGACGTCATTCCGCTGAACCCCGAGCGCCAGACGAAGGGGTAAGCCGATGTCTAGCGCACCCGAATTTCCCGTGCGGATGAAGCAAGCGCTGCGGCGGCCGCTCTTCACCGCCGACGAAGCTGTCGCGAATATCCCGGCGTCGGTCGATCCTACCCCGGCCGCTAACATTGCGGCGACACTGAATAGAGTTTTTGACGAAGCTCTAACCTGGGCCGATCATGATGATCGGATCCCCAGCCCCACCGCCCTCAAGAGGTTTTACGGGAACGTTGCCACCGCGGCGGAGAGGCTTCGCGAGCTGCTTGGATCGGATGCCATACGCTGGTTGCAGCGAGATGATTTAACGTCTCGGTACTATGGCGGCGAGCGAGCTGTCGAACTTCAGAAAATGGTCGATCAGGCGACAGTGTCTGCCTTGATGTCCCAGCCGGAGGGCTATGTGCTGGCGCTGCAAGCCAAGCCGGAGATCTCGCTCGCTTCATTGAGGGAGGAAGTGGTTGGCGACACCATCGGCGGAATTCCCGCCGCGCTTCGGACAATTCAAACTCTCGCGGACTTCTGGAGCAGCATTGAGGTGGTGGCGCCGGCACAGGCCAGATTTGGGCGCGCATTTCAACGCGAGGTGTATCGCGGCCTCGCGCAGCTTCACCTTGACCGGTTCGGAGAGCTCCAACTCGGTCGGCGCGACGATCTGCCGGGCGATAGTTCTGGAGCATCCGACCAATGGGTGAACCATGTCGCCCACCATGCGTTGCGGGCGGTTGATCAGAGCGGTGTTGACCTCTTCGACGAAGATTTCCTTACTCGGCGCGCGTTCGACGACGTGAAAAAGGCCTTCCTCGACTTCAAGGTAAAAACGGCATTCGCGCACGGCGAACGACTAAGCGGTCTGGCTGTGGATATCAGGACGGACTTTATGCGCGAGTGCTGGCCTCGCACAAGTCATTGGCTGACCGATGATATTTGAAACGGGGGTGAAGTTTTTCAAAATTGGAAAAACTTCGCTCCCTTTATTTTTCTCTGAACCGCGCGCTCTCCTCCATGCACCCGACATCGCATGGAGTTTCCTAAGATGGCACAGCGCTATCGCGATACCGCCGAGACCGCCCAGCGCCTGAACCTGAGCGTTTCGACCCTCAACAAATGGCGCCTCACCGGCGAGGGGCCGCGTTTCATCAAGCTGGGCCGCCGCGTCGTTTACGGCGACGAGGACGTCGACGAATTCGTCCGGCAGCGCTCACGGCAATCAACCGCCGAATTCGCGTGAGCTCGGCCATGGCCAAGAAACCCAAGCGCGGCCGGCCGCTGGGCACGTCGCTTTATTGCGAGGCGGTCATGGCGCGGGCGCTGACCGAGGCCTTGCCGCCGATGCGGCCGCATACCGCCGCTGGCTGGATCACCGTCGCAATGGCCGAGAGCTTCGATCTCGCGGCCCTGATCTACATGGGGCCAGGCGGCCCGGCCTTCATGGTGAGGCTCTCCGCCGACACTCGAATGGCGAGCTTCAATTCCAAGACCAAGCATCTCGCCGCCGTCGTCGACAAGATCTTCCGAAGCGGCCCCATGCGCGACCGATGGGCGGCGCTCGAAGACGTCGCGACCTGGCGCGGGGCAATCCGAGCGTTCCGCGTCGGCGACTGGCCGGGCTTCGATCGAGCGATGTCAGACCTAGCGGGACGCGGCTGGGGCCAAACGCTCAACATTCTGCGCCGGCGAGTGCTCGAGATTGCCGCCCTCGGCGGAGCGATGCCGCCGGACATGTCCGGCAAACCAAAACGAAAGGCTCGGCGCTGAAGACGCCGAGCCTTTGTGATGTGCCGATGGGGTAGCGGCGCAATGGAGAGCGCAAACCTATGCCGACCAGTGATGGCGAGCAAGATGAAAATGACGCTGACGGCGCATGGCGCCCCAGCGGGGAAATGGACGATGACTTGCCTGACGATCTCTTCGCCGAACCGGCATATACAGGGCTTCCATTTGTCACCAGCGGCGAAGACGCTGCACGGCGTTGGATCATCGACGGGCTAATCGCTCGGGGCGATGTCTCTCTATTGATCGCACCACCCTTTGGCGGAAAGAGTGTACTCACCGCGCACCTGGCGCATCATGTGGGACGCGGCGCGCACTGGTTCGGACGCGGGGCTACCCGCACCGGGGTTCTTATCATTGCCGGCGAGCGCGCGCGGGAACAACTGCGGCGCATTGAAGCGCTCACGGTCGAGCACGGCGCCGCCGACGTCTTCGTCGTAAACGGTGCCGGGCTGGATCTTCGCCGGCGAGAAGATGCAACCGCCCGCATAATTCGCACCGTCGCAGCCGCTCGGCAACGTTGCTCCGAAATCGGCTTAATCATCTGCGATACGCTGGCGAGCCTGAGCACTGGCGCCGATGAAAACTCAGGCGCGGACATGACGCGAAGCATGGCCAGCCTGGCGGCAGTCAGGGACAACATCGGCGGCCACGTCATGGCGGTGCACCACACGCCGCGCGACAATCCGCGCGCCGCCCGAGGGCATTCCTCGATCGACGGCGCCGCCGATATGATCCTCGGGTTAGACCGGCCGAACGGCCGCCATCGCTGGCGCGTGCTCGCCGCCAACGGGCTGCCCGAGCCGTTCCCGACGGCAGAATTCTCCATCGGCTCTCATGACGGCCCGGACGGATCGACGGCTATCGTTCGATCGGTGGCGGCTGAACTGTCGCCGCGCGACGCCGCGGTGCTGGCCGGGCTACGGAAGGCAGGCCAGCCCATCAATGTCGCCGAGTTTATCCGCACCATTGCCGATGACGCCCTGCCAGCTGAAGGGGACGCCAAGCGCAAGGCGTGCGAGCGCGCCCTTGAGGCTCTCAACGCCGCCGGCCTGGTGCTGATCACCGGAACCGGGCGGACGCGCTTGGTGCGCGCCGCCCCATGATCCGGACACGCCCACCATGTCCATATGTGTCCACACTGTCCTTTTCGGTGGACGCTGGACTGCCGCTCCGGCGCATCCGGACAAACCGGACAGCCCCCTTAAAGAGGGGGCGTTGTCCGGAGTTTTTGTCCACTCCGGAATGCGCGCCGGAAGCGGACGCGGCAAGTCTGTCCATTCGTGTCCAGAGCGTCCAATGACCGATCGGATGACCCTTAAGGAACTGCGATTGGCCAAATGCCAAAAGTGCGGGCATGAGGGCGTGGTGCCGAAGGTGGCACCGACGACGGCGCGCCTTCGCTGCCGAGCATGCGGCCAAGCAATGCAGTTGCGACACGCCGTCGGCCTGCGCCCGTGTCTTCTCAAGGCGAACAACGGCAAGCGTGCGATGCAGAACAAGCGCGCCGCCGAGGTCGCGCAGCGCTACTCGCCGCTGCCTGAAGGCGGAGACGGCCTTGATGACATCTAACTCATTGAGAGGACTCGGGATTGAGGCTCAAAGCGTTTAGGGACCGTGTTTTGGTATCGACTAGGTGCGGCGGTTAATCCGCCCGGCCTTTGAGCATATTCAGTGCGGTGAAAATCGCGCTTTACTAGACAAAATCGAGGTGACGGTATGGCGAAGAAATCATCGAAAAAGGCCGTAAAAGCGGGCACAAAGTGCGACACAAGTCGCGGATTATCAGGCATCGAACTTGCGCTGGAATGCGACATCAGCAAGCAGCGGACCTCACAACTCGAGGCCGAAGGGGTCTTCGTTCGGAATTCGGCCGGCCGATTTGAGCGGCGCCGGAATGTGATTGCCTACATTCGCCGCGTCCGTGATGAAAGCCGGGAAAGTTCACGTTCGCCGGAGGCAAAACGTTTTCTTGCGGCGAAGGCGCAAGCCGCGGAGCTTCGCAACGCAGCCACCGAAGGCGAGTTGATCCCAATCGCCACGGTAGCGGAAGCGGTGGAAGAAATGGTCTCCGCATTTCGGTCGGAGCTGTCGGGCGTGCCCGCTGCCTCGAGCCGCGACCTCGACGTTCGCGCCTCGATCGAAGGTCACCTGAATGCAGCAATCGAGCGCTGCCGCCAGCGGCTCGAAAAGCTTGCGCCGGACATCGCGGCGGGCCGCGATCCGCTCAAATCCACAGCCTGATTTTTGAAAAGGCCGAATTCGGTGAGGCGCGTCAATGAGATAGCGGGGGAATTTTTCAGAATTGAGAGTGAGCCCGCAGCCCCCGTAGCTTCGGCGGCATGTCGAAGCCACTCGCGAAGTCAACGTTCACCGTTCCGCGTCTCAAGGCGGTGCTGGTCGCGGCCCGCGAAGACGCGAACGCCGCGCGTCTCGAAATGCGCGCGGCCAATCGAACGATTTTGAGGGCCCTGTTGCTGCGCGACGATCGGGCGGCGCTGGAAGGTCGGGAGCGCGAACAGGTCGCCAGGGTCGCCTTACGCCGGTCGAATGAGATCATCACGGCGGCGCTTGCCGAGTTGGCAGAAATGAACGCGCGGTTGCCGGCGCTCGATCCGAGCCATATGGCGAGTAATCCGGATGCGCTCCTGACCATCATCCGCAACGCCATCACCGCGGAGCTCGCATGACACCGAAGACATCAGCCGCTCACGCGATTGTCGTCGCAGAGATCTACGCGGGGCGACGGCAACCCGCGGCCGTCACGCCGACCATCATCACGAAGGGTTCGGCTCTTGACTGTCGCTCAGTCTACGCGAGCCGCACTGCGCAAGTCGCCAATGCGCAAACTGAACCCGCCAGTGAGAAAATACTCAGCGTGTCCGACGCGATTTACGCATTTCGTCGGCCTGGTCGGCGTTGCTAACTAAGTCTTTGGAGATCTCGTATGAAGAAAAAAGCAAATGCGATTACCGAGATCGAGGAGCGGATTGCCGCCGCCGAACGGGAGGGCGCGGCCGCGCGCGAAAGCCTCCCCGAGCTCGAAGCGGCACGGACTGCCGCGATCCGGAACGCGACCGACGCTGAGGTCGACGAGATTGAGGAGAAGCTGCGGCTAGCCCGCCGGACGGTCGAGCGTGCGGACGCGCGGCTCGAAGTGGCCAAGGCAGACCTTGGGGTCGAACGCGAGCGGGTTCGAGTGTTCGAACAAGAAACACTCGAAGAACGAGCGGAGGCGGCAGCAGCCAAGGCGGCTGAGCGACTGACTGTGGTGTTTGGCGAGATCGCGCAGGGAGTGCGGGGAGCCCTTCGGGCTCAAGCCGAAGCGGATCGCTTGATTGAAGCGGCAAACCGGGGCCGTACCGAACCCCTTCTCAGCGTCGAGGCGCGTTGCAGAGCAAAGGCCGCAGTGCCGCGACGGCTGCTGTCGGAAGAGACGATCCGCGAATGGGTCTACTCCGGTACCATGAACCGGATCGGATCGGACCGATCCGGCGAAGTTCGGTCGTCCGACGGACAGAGAGGAGTTCTGCCGGGAACGGGGATGAACCCCGTGGGCAAAAGTGTGGAGAACCGCAAGTTTATGAAACGCACGTTTGCTCCTGCGGTGCGCCACTTCGTTCCGGGCGAGCTTGCCGCGACCCTATCAATCCCGGCGCTGATCGCCGGCGATCGCCCAATCTGGTCGCCGCTCAACTTTGTGTCGCCAGAAGCAGTCCTGGCCGCGCTCGACAAGCTCGAGGCGAGCGATGTCGAGAAGCCCCCCGTCGAAGTCGAATACGCTCCTCTGGAGCATTGAGAAAAGGGTGGTGTCCCGTTCGCCACCTTGTCGACCTGTCGCGCTCCTTTGGTTGGAGGGTGCGCGCTGACTGAAGGTTCGAGCCAACGGCGATCTTCGGCGCCGCTGGCTTGGCGCCCGCGGCGTTTTCCTTGCGCCGCGGGCGCATTTGCATGGAGTGCTCTATGACATCGGCCGCCAATGTTTCCCGACTTCGAGAAACTGTCGCTAGCGCCGCCCGTGCGGTGAAGATGGGTTCGGGCATGCGAGCGTTGCCAGGAATGTCTTTCCTCCTCATCCCCAAAGACGGCCGGCGGATCGCGCCCGATGCGCTTAGAACAATCATTGGAGGCCAGCGATGGCGAACGTTGAGATCAAGTTGATCGAGAGCATCAAAATCCACGGCGACGGTGGCGCGAAGGATTGCGACACGGTGGTGTTGCGCGCGCCAAAATACGGCGATGTCTTCGCGCTGGGCGAGCCGCAAGCCTACGCGATCGATCCGAATTCCGGACTGATGTTGACCACCAACCGCGACGACGTGATCGAGAAATACTTGCAGCGCCTTTGCGTCACGCCGGCCGACCCCGCATTGCTCAATCAATGCGGTCTCGCCGACAGCCTGGCGCTTCGGGACGCTGTGCTCCGTTTTTTCTCGGACGCGATCGCGGCGCGCTCGGCGAGTACGCAGACCTAGCCGTCTTCCAACTGAAGCTCTTCGACGCGGCGGCCTGCATGGGCCTCGATATCCAAGATCTCGAAGGCTGGATCGTGAAGGCGGCGGAGTGGCACCGTAAGAAGAAGGGGCGGGGTAAGACGTGACGAAGATCATCAGCGCCAAGGCGGTAATCTCCGCCGAGGACAAAGGCGTCGCCGCAACCTTCGCCAAAGTCGCGAAGGGATTTGACGGCATCACGAAGACGGCCAAAACCTTTCAGGGCATGAAGCCGACGCGAGCGCTCGACGACATGGCGCGTAGCGCCAAAGCGCTCGAGCGAGTGCGGCCCATGATGGGCTGGGGAGCTTCGTTTCAGCGCGAGATCGACCGCCTTCGGCTCTCCGCTGGCCAGCTCCGAACGGTGCAGCGCGAGTTCGATCGCTTTCAGCTTAAGCCGCGGCTCGGCGCCGCCCAATATTATCGGGACCTGTCGGCGTTCAAACAGCGGACGATCCGAACCTTGGCTGAGGTGCAAGAGGCCGAAGAGAAGGCGGCGCGCCGACGATCAAGCGTTGGCCGTGCGGTCAAGCGCGGCGTTGCGGTTGGAACCGCCGTCGTCGGCGTTGGCTCGGCCGCATACCTTGCCGAACGCGGTGTGCGGTCATTCGCCGAGAAGTCGGGTGAGGCGCAGCGCGAGACGGTTCGCCAAGATCTTGCCGGCATGACGCCGGAAGAGCAGTCGGAAACGAAGAACCTCGCCCGCGACATCTCGACAAAATATCCGAGCGTCGGGCCGGTGGCGGTTGAAGAGCATATTCGTCAATTGCGGAGCCGCTTTGGCGACTTCCACCATACGAAGGGTGCGATCGAGGACTTGGTGAAAGCACAGGTGGTGCTTGGCAACGCCGAAGGTGCCGATCGCGCCGGCCACGATCTCGAGCGCCTGGTCCTCGGCCTCGAGGGTGTCGGCGCGGGTGCCGATCCGGAGAAGTTTCGCGCGCTGCTGTCGAGTTTCATCAGGGCGAAGCAACTCTTCCCGGACCTGCAAGGTGAAGACTTCCGGCAATACTTGCAAACGTCGAAGGCTTCGAAGTACGGCCTCAGCGACGATTATCTCAAGTTCGTCGTGCCGACGATGATGCAACATGAAGGTGCCAATCAGTTCGGCACTCAGCAGGCGACCGCGTTCAGCTCGCTGGTCGGCGCACGCACGACGCCGCGCGCGGCCGAAGAGCTGTACAATTATGGGCTTATCGCGAAAGAAGACCTCATCGTCGACAGCAAGGGAAAAATTAAAGGCTTCAAGAAGATCAAGAACGAAGATGAGCTCATCTCGAACCCCTACAAGTTCGCCAAGGAGCGCCTGGAGCCGGCTCTCGCCAAAAAGGGCGTGACACTCGACGACAAGGAGAACTTCGTCGCGACCATCACCAAGATGTTCAGCAACCGGAACGCCGGTGAGTTTTTCACGGCGATGTTGGTGAACAGCGGCGTCATCGAAAAGGACGCCGCGATGCTGAAGAAGATCCCGGGCATCGAAGCGGCCGACGACGTTCAGAAGCGCGATCCGTTCGTCGGTATGAGAGCGATGCGGGAGCAGCTGTTCGGCCTGATGCAGACGCTTGGCGGCCCGCAGGCGGAGAAGGCGGCGGGCACGTTGCATTCGATTGCGTCCGGGATTGCCGCGATTTCAGAGGCGGCAGAAAAATCGCCCGAGGTCAAGAAAGAGGCCTCTACCGCGGCCACGCTGGGCACTCTCGGGACTACGGCGGCAGGCGCGACGTGGCTGTCCTCCATCATTCCCGGCGGGACGGTCACCGGCATGCTCGCCGGCGCTGGGGCGACCGCCGCGGCGTTCCTGAGTGGCGTCGGCTTTGTCTTGGCCTGGCACGCCGCCGGCGAGGAAAAGAAAAAGGAGCTGATCGCACAGTTCAAGCAGCAGCAGGCGGAGAAGGAGCGCACCGGCGGCGGCACCAGAGCGCTCGACAAGCTGAACGACCTGGACGAATGGGAGCGCGGTCTAGATGCTTCCGGCCTCGGCGGCGTCTTTAGGCAAAGCCAAGTCCGAAAGATCGAAGCGCGGCGCACCGCGCTCCAGCCGGAGCTCGAGGAATATGGCTACGGCCCCGAATGGCTGCCGGATCGAGGATACGACAAGCCGCTCTCCCTTGAGCGGGTTCGACGCATCGTGGCTAATGGCGGTGGCGCCATAACTCTTCAAAAGGTCGGCGATACGAGAGAATGGGAAAGGGGCCCTCAGGCCTCGGGCCTGCGCGAGGCAGCAGCCCGAGATCGCGGCCAGCTTGGTGCGGGGCGCGACCTCATGCCGCCGCGGCTCGAAGAGCTTGGTTATGGGCCCGACAGAGGCTCCGAGAAGCTGTCGCTTGATGCGATCCATCGGATCCTCGGCACGCCTGGCGCCGAGGCCGGTCCCGGCGCGCGGCCTGCGATGCCGCCCGTCCAAGCCGAACTGCACGGCACGGCCGAGGTGAAGGGCGAGGCGAAGGTGACCATCGAGATTCCGGGCCTCCCGGCCCGCACCGTTGATGTGCCGCTGCGGGGGCAGATCAGCACCAACGGGCCCGGCTCGGTTGGCGTGTCGGCGCCGGACGCCGAGGCGCCGCGAGGCCTCGGGCATCGATAGGCGGCCAGAGGCTCTGCAGGCTGCGAGCAGTGCGCAAGCCGGCCTGGTCGTTGCAATTTAGCAACATATTCCCTACATACTTCGGGCGGGAAGCGAATCGCCGGGTGAGCCGATGTCTTTGACCTCGATGCAGGCGGCCCGAATTATCTGCGAGCATGGCTCGTGGAAAATTACAAATCTGGGCCTTCAGAAAATTCTATATCTCGCTCAGATGATCTTCATGGGCGAGAACCGCGGCCTTCGTCTTGTCGACACAGAGTTCGAGGCGTGGGACTATGGGCCTGTTGCGCCTGACGTCTATCGTCGAGTGCGGATGTTCGGCGCGAATCCCATTCAAGATATTTTTTTTACCGAGCCGCGTTCGAACGATGGTTTGCGCGAAGCCTCATTGCACAACGTTTGCACATTCTTGGCAAACAAGAAGCCCGCCGAGCTCGTAGCGATCACTCACTGGAAGGACGGGGCTTGGGCCAAAAACTATAGGCCAGGTACCCTCGGCATAAGAATTCCAGACGGAGATATTCTGGATGAGTACCGCAAACGAACCGAGCCCAGCGCCGGCTGAGATCGGCGGTACTGTACCTGGTAAAAAATCTATTTCGGATATTTTGGCGCGGGGCGCAGATGCTGTCCCGCCACTTCCCGTGGACGAAAGCGCCGCCGCTCTTGAGCTTCGATTGCAAAAGGAGACGGACGGGAGGCAGGAGGATCGGTTTTATGCGATCGCGATAGGTGCTGTTCTCGCGGATATGGCCGTATTCCAACATCTTTCATGGATCGGTGTCGTTTGCATTTTTCTTCTCGAGCTCGTGATCTTGCTCGGTCTGGCAAAGCGTCTCGGCAGCGAACACGTCACGATTTTACTCGATTATTTATTCCACCAAATTTGTGAGAAGATTGGTTTGGGGCGATAGTCGCAAGTCTATCGAATCGTCACCATGGCCTCTCTTCGAGTCAGTCGGCTTGAATACAACACGATGATCACCGCGCTCGAAACGCTGCGGAGCGTTGACCGCGCTCTGCATGACGCATTGCGCAGCCTCGTCGACAAGTTCGCCGAGGTATCGACGCGGAAGTTCGATGGTGAGGCATTCAAGAGCGACTATCGCGTCGTCGTCGGCGCGGCGCATTTTTGCGTGCGACGCGGCGATGCCGACGTCGCGATGATCTTGGATCGCCTCGCGCGGAAAATGTCCGCCGTCGAGATACTCGAGGAGCGCGGCGTCGGACATCAAATCACGGCCGGCCGCCGGGCACCGCTTCACTGGACGGAGATTAGGTCGCCCACCGGGATCAAAAACGAGCTCAACTGAACCGAGCCTTCACGCGACAAGGTTCCAACGGAACTCTCACCAACACAGCGAGCGTTAGGGCTTTTTAAGAGTGCAGCTGCCTAAGCTGCGGCGACCAAACCTATCGCATTTTCCTGACCGGTCGGCCAGCGTCCAATGCCATATCGAACCTTTCCCGTCCGCAACAGCGTTTATGTCGAGCTCGTCGCGAGCCTCTACGATACGCTGGTGCCGATGGCGATCATGTCGGCGGGCTACGTCCTCGCGTTTGGGATCATGGGGCATGTGAACCATGATCTCTTTTTGACGGCGTTTGCGGGCATTGGCGCATTTTCCAGCGCCTGGCGAGTCTTGGTCGCGATGTGGGGACGGGCCGAGTTGATGGGCGGCGCCATTGATGATGAGCGCGCCCGTGCTCTCGAGCGGCGGTTTGCAATCGCATATTTCCAATTTGCCGTACTGCTCGGCATCTCGACAACTTACGCTCTCATTGAGGCGCCGACGCAGTCCCACATGCTGATCGTTGGGCTGCTTGTCGGTTATGGCGCCGGTGCTGCGGTGGCAGTCGGGCTGCGGCCGCAGATAGCTGTCCCGAGCATGATACTCGGCATCACGCCGGGCATTTTCGCGATCTCGTGGGATTTGCAACCGATCAGCGTCGTAACCTCTGGGCTGATGGCGGCCTTGCTTATCGGCGGCATCTATAGCCTGTTCCAACGCTATCGCATCGCAAGCCTACAAATTGCGAGAGGGTTCACCTTCGAGGCGTTGGCTCGTCAGGACAATCTGACCAAACTTCCGAACCGCCTTGCTCTTCGCGAATGGTTCGATCGGCATGTGGCGCCGGCTGAGCCTCAGCTCTTCGCAGTCCACTTTATCGATCTCGACAAATTCAAGCCCGTGAATGACGTCTTTGGTCATCCCGTCGGCGACAGCCTCCTCAAAGCGATGGCCGGCCGGCTGAGAGGTTCGCTGAGGTCAGGTGATATCGCGGCGCGACTGGGCGGGGACGAATTCACCGTTATTCAGCGTAATATCGGCGAGCCGGAAGAGGCCGAGTCCTTAGCGCGCCGGTTGCGCGAAGCCGTCGCCGCGCCGTTCTCGATCAATGGCCATGACATCCGCGTTTCTGCGTCTGTCGGGTATGTGTTGTGTCGCGATCCGGTCCCGGATCTGGAGGAAGCTCTGAGCCTGGCCGACCAGGCGTTATATCGCGCCAAGAAAACGGGCAGCGGCATCGAGAGCGACGAATGGCCAAAGCGGGTGGCGCTGCGCTTGGTCAAAGGCTGAGGCATTCGCAGCTTTAGCGAGGTCACCTTCCTGTTTCTGCCTTCATCAGCTCCGACGGCCAGCCGATACGCACCAGCAAGTTGTCGGGGCCGTTGATACCGACCTCGTACATGCCCCAATCGCGGTGCCGAAGAATGCCTCCGGGCTTGATGACCAGGTCATCAACCTGCGCCGCGATCTTCTCAACTTCGGGCGTGCGGATGAAGATGCCGAATGGATTGGCGTCCGGCACTCGCCAAGGTCCGTCACCAGCCTGTGCAACATGAATTTCGCAATCCCAACCTCGCAGGATGACGTAAGAGCTGTCGCCGCCGGCCTTCCTAAAGCCTAGACGATCCCAAAACGAGAGCGCTGCATCTAGGTCGTTGGTTGGAATGATTGCGAAAGCGCCGATGTTCACGTGTCGGTCTCTCCTAATGGAGGCTGCACGATATTGGCCAGAGCCGGCGCGAGCCAATGAAAGAACTTGATGGCTTGCGACAACGGCTTTGGTCCGCCGGCGGCCTTCGCGTCGGCGCCCGGCCGGCGTCGACGTCTTCGTCCAGCGCGCGGCGAACGATGCCTGGCTCGGCTTGCTCGGCGTCGCGGATAAGCCGGGCCTCGTGGATGTCTTTGCGGGAAAGGCCGAGCTGTGCGGCAGAAGGAGGCGCCTCGGTCAAACGTTCCGGCTGGGAACGTTTGCCGACTGTCGCGACTTCACCCCGGTCTTGCGCGGCGTCGTACTCGTCGGCGAGGCGGCGCTTGGCGCGGGCCTTGCTCAATCGCCCCAGTCGATCAAAAGCCTGCCGCCGAGAGCTTCAATTGCCCGCGCGACGTGATCTCGCGCGGCTCTGCGGCGATGCAATCGATGGGGTTGACGAAAGTGACCTTTGGTCTCAGCGAAAGCTTCGACATCTGTCATGGACATGTTGAGCTCCACGGCTCGGGCTCGAAGAGCATCTATAAGAGGATGGCCGACTTTCCTCCACAATCGGGGGCGTCTTAGACCGAGTTTGTGCGCCTTCCTTTGAAGGCGCCGTAGGCAACAGTGCGGGAAGCCAGCGCGGAGTTCCGGTAGCGTTGCGATCGGATAGAGCTTCTTGAGCAAGACAACCTCCGATCCAAGCCATGGTTGCCGGGGCCTGGAGGTGCCGAGCCTGAAGCTGCGCGCGACGATCGCACGTCTTGATCTATGCGGCAGGCGCTTATGCGCAGCTGGATAGTCATTCGGTGCGAATTTCCGGACAATCGCGTCTTCACGCACTGTCCAATGCTTTCCGCCGTTGGGCGCAACGCCGCGGCGCTTCGCCTGTTCTCGCATCCGCTGCGCCGTCGCTGCGCCTCTGGCCGCACTCCGCAAATCCATCGCATATCTCCTGCAGTTGCCACGGTTGGCGGCTTTCGCAGGTCGATGTGGTTAGCTAACGACAAGGCTCGTGATGTCCCCGAAATGCACTCAATGCACAGTCTTCGAGAGTACTGCGCGAGCAGAAGAGCCGCCTGAGTGTTCTGGATCTGCCGCTAGTCGTTGCCGGCGCTTAAAGGGCACGGTTTCGTGACTTCGCCAAGTACCTTCGCCGCGCCGCGGCCGGCGCGAAAGACAAAGTCTTTGCTGCTCGTACCAATCACGCGAAACGCATATTCTTTCGCAGTCAACATCTGCCGAACCATTTCATGCGTCGTATCGAGTTGCATTATGGTCTCCGACAGTGCGGTGCCGGTTGTATCGATTACGATGTTCTTATCCGCCCGAAACTTCACCAAGAACTTATCACCGGTATCGAACTTCGTTCCACCTAGCGCGATCGATAGATTGCCGCGTAGGCAGCGTACGGCGAGTACGCCGTCACCCCCGGTACCTTCGGTCAGTGCGATTACGTTCGTGGCCGCGTCCGAAAATCTGTCGGCTTCAACAGTCAGCAGCCAATTCCCAATCACTTTCGGCGCTGCTAGCGCGGGATGCCCGAGCACAACTGCGAGCGCGGACGCGACCGATGTCATGATGGTTTTGATGCGCATATTCCGCCCGGCGCCTCACTCTCGCTTCGCGAAGCGTGACATGGATACAGCCTTTGGGGAAGGCGGCCATGGCAAAGCGCCCCCGAAGGGGTTGCGCTTTTCCTGCAAATCACGTGTGATTAGGGCGGAGCGTGGAAACTCCCGCCAGCAGCCTTGCCGGGCTGCGCTGGCACCAGAGCGTTGGCAGGGCGATCCTTGCCGGGATCATTTTGCCAACGATGCGAACGTGCCGATAGCCGTCGGCGCGACCGGCGCACTATGCCGGGAGAGCGGCGGCTATACAAGACCCGCAAGGGGAAGGCCGTCGCGCATGGTCTCTGGCCATGTTTCCACCCTCCCGGTGCCAGTGCCGACCGCTGGCAACCGGCCGTGGAAAGCCGGCAATCCAGAGCATCACATGACCAACCTTACCCGAAGGCACTTTGCCGCCCGCGCGGCGGCTTCCCTGACGCTTGCCGCCATCCCTGCGGCGTCCGACGCCGCCACCGGCGGCGGGGCCTCTACAGACCCCGCCAACGACCTCTACGGGCGCTACGTGGCGCTGGTGGCCCAAGACCGCGCCGTCGGCGCTGAGTACGACGAGGCGACCGCCCGGATGCCCGAATGGGCCCGGCCGGGGCCCCAGAGGCTTACGGCCGCCGGCGCGTTCGAGGGCGAGATCGCGCACATGCCCCGCGATGTGTCGATTACGCCGCCGGTCGGTGTGAAATCCATCATCTGCCGGCCGTGCCAGTATGACTTCAGGCGGCAGGCCGAGCGCATCCTGAATGATCGCTGGGGGACGTCGATCGTCACCTGGCGGAACGGCGACGAGGTGCGCGTGACCCGCCGGACCGTGCGCACCTGGTACATGGCCGAGCTCAGGGCTCTCGAGGCGCGCTACGCCGCTCAGGAGGCCGAGGAGGCGCGCGTCGGGCTGCCGCGCATCGAACAGGCCCTCGAAGCCATAGGCGAGGCCCGCTGCGACGCCAGAGCGGCGTTGGCGGGGCTTCCTCCGTCGCTGAACGCGGCCGCGGCCGTTCTGCTCACCACCGCGGCCCTTACGACCCGGCTCGACACGTCCGCGATGCAGGTCGAGACGCTCGACTTCATGCGGCCCGCCCTGACGGGCCTGATCCGCGCGCACGTCGAGCTTCTGATCGACGCGATCGACGCCGATCCGTTCGTCACAACCGTCGACATGCCGTTCGGCGTCTAAGGGGAGGGCACGATGAGCAATCCCAAAGCCGAACCCTCTATCGATGACCTCTGGCGCCGCCAGGTCGAGCTTTTGGCGGAGGCCAAGCTTCTCGTTGCGAGGATCCGAGCGGCCGAGGCGCAACTGCCAGACTGGGCGCAGTCTGGGCCGATCGGCATCCAGCAAGACGGCACCTTCGTCGGCATACAAACCGGATGGCCGGTGATGGAGCGGCTGGTACTGCCGGATCGTCCGGGGTTGGTGTTTCTGGCTCGCCCGAGCCCTTCGGATATCCGGCGAGCGTTCGAGCGTCGTGCCAAGGCCGAGCCGCACCGACGCGGAGAGTTGCGGATGATCTACCGGCGGCGCGTGCGCGAAGCGATCGCGCGCATGAGGGCCAAGATGATCGAAGAGGAGCGCGTTCGCCTACCGGCGTTGCGGGAAGCGGAGGAAGCGAACTTCGAGCAGAGATGGGAGAACCGCGAAACGATCGAGGCCTTGCCGCCGACGCCGGCGGCCGCGGTGGCATTCCTCTTGCTCGATATGTCGAACGGCAACGATCACACCATTGCCCTGCGCCATCTTCGGCCGTCGGTGACCGGCTTGCTCGCCGAGCATGTCGACTTGGTCTTGAACAATTCGGCGCTGTCGGAGGTGGAGTTGCCGTTTATCCTGTAGCGCGGCGAGGGCGGGCGGCGAAGGCTGCTCGCCCGTAACTGCGAGATTTCATGAGTGGTGAGATGGAAAGTCCCTTTCGCGAACTACAGCTCGCACAAAAGCGCGCTGATCGGGCGGCTGCGCGAGCTTTCATTGACGCCTGTCGGCTAGGCGATGCCGAAGCCCTGTTCTCCGCGGTAGACGCCATTGCCGAAACGACGTTAGATGGATGGCGCTTAGCGATGCTCGGCACTGCCGCACTGCCGAGTGTTGCGCCGCAAATTCAAGAGGCCTTCTTGGCGGTGTGGATCGAATACAAGATGCTCGCGCTCAACGTTGGGCACCGCCCGACGTTGGTCCGTGCCCTTCGCTTGCTTTTGCCGCCGAGATCGCCCGCGCAGGCCGTCAGATTGTTTCGCGGCACTAGTGGCATTGAGCGACGTCACCGCCTCTATGGCGTCTCTTGGACGTCATCACGCGAGATCGCCGAGACGTTCGCTCGATCGCATGAAGCGTCGCGGCTGGGAGGCGTGGTGCTCGAAGCTGTCATAGAGCCGCACGCCATCCTGCACTTCCGCGATGCCGAGGGGCACTACGACGAGGTCGAGCACATCGTCGACGCGTATAAAATCCGCGGGGTCGAAGTGGCGGCCCGCTTCCAGCGGAGACCGGCCGTCGCCAGCCGGCAAGATCAGGATTTTGTCCGAGGAATAGGCTCCGGCCACATAATCTATTGCCGCATCGTCGCCCCGACCGCAGTGCTTCGCCGGTACAAAGCAGAAGAACTACGATCTGGATAAGTTCTTCATATTCACGACCGTCAGCGGCATCGGCCCCGTATTCAGCCAGATCGGCACCGCCCTCACGCAACTTCGGGTCGCCAAATAATCGAGAATAAATCAAAACGCTGTCTCCCACCTCATGGCGAACGCCACATCGGTAGGGCGGAGACCGCGAAGGCTGCCCGCCGCTGAGTAGTGCGCGAATTGTGCACGGCGAGATATTGTTTCCGCGGCCCGCTATCCGACTATTCGCGCGCCAGAGCCGACTTGCCCTTGAACTTCCTCTTGAAAGACTCTGCGTCACTTCGTTCGGAAAAGCACCAGCGTAAGAAATATTGCGTGTCGCCGCGGCGGAGAGTACCGCGACGGCCGTCGATGCCGCGCCTGGCGCGCCAGTTGAGTATGTCGTCGACCTTTGACCCTAAGCCACCATGCGGAGCAAGAATTTCAACGATGTTAGGAAACTTCTTTAGTTCTCTTATCGTCGATAAACTGCTCTTATGATCCATGGCCTCCCCAGATGATGCGTCGACAGTGCCTCAGCGGAGCAGCAATAGGGTTCCGACAAGCAGACAACATATTGCCAGCGAGATCGCCATAGATCGTGTCATTCGCGACCTTTTCTTTATTCCCTGAACACCGCTAGCGGGCTGAGCTTCACGCATTTTCTATGTGTAGTAATACTGATAGCCTTTTAAAAGATTCGGGATAAGAGGGGCAGTTGTCAAATCCGAAGGCGAAGCTACAGCAGGACCTGATCCTGGCGCATGCTGTCGGCGCTACATTGATAGCTGTGTTGACCGATCTTATGATCGAGTATTCCAAAGAAGTAGACGGCTCGCTCGACGATGGGCTGATGCGCGCTCGCGCAGTTCTAGATCGAAGCTTGGGCCAACTACGGGCTGAAGCAGTTGGGCCCGCCGGCGAAAAGCTCGACGCGGGCGCAATGGTGCGGACAAGAGTGAGCGCTATGTTTGACATAGCCGACCGCAACGCGCGGCATATGCTTGGGTTGCCTCCGACGTCTCCCATGAGAAACTAGTAAGCCTGGTAATTCGCTATTTGCAAAAACGCCCGAACGCAGTGGATAGATTATGCCGCTGAGGAATTCTGAGCTCAATATCAAGAAGCGGTCGATCGTTATCGATGGACACAAGACGAGCGTGAGCATTGAGGACGAATTTTGGGACGGATTAAAAGAAATCGCTGAGGTGCGAAAAATGTCGGTGGGTGGCGTGATCAGTGAGATTGACAGGGTTCGTTTGGTCGGAAATTTGTCATCTGCCATCCGCGTATTCGTGTTGCTATATTTTAAGGAGAGCGGAGGCGGCGAACGCTCGAATGAAGCATTCTGAGGTAGGCGCGAGTTGTTTCAATCTCTCTCTGACAGACGACGAAGCGGTGTTGGCCGGGATGACCATCGCATGAAGGCGATGCAGGGATCTAAAATCTTGCGGCCTCAATACGTGACACCTTGCCGCTTGATCGGAGGCGTCGCGCCGCGGCGTGCCGGTATCTCTGAGGACGCCTGGCCGATGCAAATAAAAAGGTTTCCGAGATCGGGCAGCCTGGCGCTCGCCTTGATAGGCGCTTCGGTCCGCCGTCTGGCTCTTGGCGGACAACCGGTGCGAAAGGAGGGCGCCAATCCGGGGGCTTAAGTCATTTAGCGTCAGCTCTGGCGGCTAGATCGCTTCCGCGCTTGTTTATGGCCGGGGCGGTATATTATCCCGCTATGGCGGCTATTGTCCCGGCAGCTTCAAAATTGCTTTCAAGAAAATATCTCCTTCCTAAAAGGTAGTCTCATGAAGCCTTTGCTAATCGTCCTTTTTATGGCGATCACCAATGTGGCTTGGGCCGGCCCCGGCGAAGAAGCAAGGCATACGGCGGGCGTGATCGAGGGTTGCCGATTGGTCGCCCATGACAAGCTTCCGCAGACCAGAATCGCTGCGATGCAATGGGGCATTTGTCTTGGAACAGTGCAGTCCTTTCAGATTGCGAGCGGTCATCTTCAGCCCAACATGCGCAGCTGTATCCCGTCAGAGGTGCCGGTACAGCAAGCGGCTAACGTGTTTTTGCAGTTTGCCGAAAATCATCCGGAACGCCACCATGATGGCATCGAAGTTTTAGCTATTGAGGCCTTCAAAGCGGCTTGGCCCTGTCAGGGCAACTAGAGAAGTTGGTCGCCCAAAAGGGCCACGCAGATTTGGCAAACTAACGAAAAGGCGCCAATCGCAATCCACAGGTCCAAAAAGGGCCAGTACCTACGCCGCCTCGGGGGATGGCTTCCCCTGGGCGTCGACAGAACGCGTCGCCTCGTGGCCGCACTGGCGACAGGTGAAGCGCTGCTCTTCAAAATCGCTGCCGAGCTGCGGGTGCGGCGAGCGGCGCGTCAGCATCATCTCGCCGTGACAACTCTTGCACGCGAGAATGTCATGAGCGCCGAAGTTCCCGGGCTTTGCGGTGACGAGATACATTCGATGCCTGAACTAGAGCAACGCGGTGTTCCAGCCCGATCAAGCCTAGACGCGCCCTGGCCAGAGGACAAGAGAGTTCCAGCCCGGCGGCAGTGCGGATGCTCATGCGTCTGATAAATGTTCTCTGTTCCAGTAGTACAACAAATTCGGTCCAATCCTGATTTGTTCTCATATTCAAAGCTGGCTATCCGTGTCGCAAGCGACGTCACTACGGGTCGAACCCGAGCTCGGGGTCGGCACGATAGGTCACCGTCGCCGTTCGCAGAAAATTAATCCGTTTTACGAAACAGGATATTGGATGCGGTGTTTGTTCTTGCTCCGATCCCGGCTCGTTCGAGGTTCAATTTGGGTGTACCGGAGGCGACGGAACGCGGGTTCTCGGTTCGGTCCTCATAGACGACATCCAGGGGGTGATCTTTCGCAAGAAACCTCGGCCAGCGCACGGCGCATCTTTCCTCAATGGGCGCCTTCCTATTCACGTGTCTGATCACCGGCATGGCGCGCCGACGGCAACGCGCCGAATGTCTTGGCGCCGGTCGCGTGCCCAGCTTGCGGAAAGCTTCGCCTGATAACGATAGACGGCAAAATCTTGGGCCGCAGTGTGTCGCAGCCGGCCGGCTACGGCGCCGCTATCAGTTCGCCGACAAACTCCAGCGCGAACGTTGCGGCGTCTTCATCATCAGCAAAGCACCACCGAACGAAATAAGCGTCAGCTTCCCGCCGGACGGTGCCGCGGTGCGATATGAGGCCATGGCGTCGGTGCCACGCAAGTATCGCGTTGGCGCGGCTACCGAGCCCGCCATCCGGTACTGGAATTTCAACGATGTTGGGAAATTCCCGCTCATTTCGCCGGGCGGATGCCCAGCTAATCTTTGACATGTCGTCGCCTTTGATGACTAAAGGTCGGCGGCCACCCGAAGCAAGCGCGGAGGGCGACACGAGCGGAGTTCGACCAAAAACCCGCTCGTGTCGCACCATCGCCGCACTGTTTCCAGCGCAGACGATGGCGAGTGACAAATGCACGTCTTCCGCAGCGATTTCAATCCTTTCGTCGCCAGTGCGGTTTAAGGCTGTGAGCCATACCTAGCGCGCCTCGCCAAATCGATTGAGTGTCTCACATCTTCGCGCTCGAGCAATTCGGTCAGTTTCCACGCAGGTACGACGCCCATCATCCCTGTGTTTGATTTGACGTACCAATCGCGGTTTCGTTCTGTCGTTCGGATGTCGCGGAGGGGTTCGCGTGTGTAGATGTGGCAAAAATCGATGCCGAGCAAAGGCGGATCGAATGGCAGGCCCAAGTGCGTGAATTGACGGGCCGTGACATATCGCGGGAGCATGCCAGCGAGTTGCTCCAATAGTGTATCTGGTACGGCCGGCTGTGAAGGAAAGTGGACAAAGACAGGAGAGCCGCTGAACCCCGAAATGGACCGTGCCTCCACTAAAAAGCAAGGTGGGCGCGAAATTCCGCCATCGAAGGTCATTGGTTCCGTCGGCATTTGCGCAATATTTCCAAAGCGAGCGGTCGGAGTATTGGAAAGTTGACCTTCGCGCTTGGTAAACCTGCCTATGAAGAACACATCGTCGCCGGGACCGATGTCGAGCTCATCGAGTTTTGCTTCGGTAATAAGCGACCACGGAAAGATGTAACTCACTGCGGACAAGTCGTTGATGACGGCGGGGCAGGCCACGACGTCCTCACCCGACGGTAAGTGGAACCAATCGCGATCGCTCAGATCAATGGTGTTCACTCCTATCGCAGTGTTCAATCGAGCGACCTCGTTGCCCCCATCGATTACGTGCTTGTTAGTGATGAAAACCGGAACAATCTGACTGTTGTCAGGCGGGTCGGTGGGGACGCCAACAATGAAGCCGCTTCCGCCGATGCTCGCACCTTCATCGGCCGCCATCTTGGAGGGGTAAAAATAGACGACGCTTTTCAGATGACGGTCAGAGATCCGGGGCAAACGTGTGCTCCTGTTAGCGGCTTGCCATCGGCAACCGATTCGGGCGTGCGACGAACATCCCTCCCGCGCTGCCGATTTTACCTGGCTTCGGGGTCGGTTACGGTCAGTTTCCACGAAGAAGCTTGTCGACGTCGTCGACAAACCGCTCAGCCTTGTTTCGAGCGGCGCGCAGCTTCGTCACCGCCTCACGGATAGTCGAGGTGTTAAAAAGGATGTCATTTAGGTCGGCGTTGAGTGTCGAGATGGCGTCGAAATTAATGTCACCTTCATTGGCAATACCTCGGAATGAGAGCGAATTCTGTAAACTGATCGCCGTTTGGCGGGCCTGTTGTGTCGCATTATTGAGTGTCATCAGATAATTCATGACATTCTGGAAGTCCTGTTGGTTGAGCAATACGCTAGTGCCAAAGCGAGGCGGCGTATCCAGCAGGTCCGTCTGAACTCTCTCGAAAACTCTAATAATTTGATCAACAGAATCGAAGGCGTCCTCGAGCCAGCGGATCAGCGTTCGCACTTCTTTTCTCGTAGCGTTACGGCCGTGATCATCGTCTGAGCGACTGCGGTTTGGCAGGCGAATAAACGCCTGCCAGGCTGTCGCTAGCGTCGCGACGCTCGACAGGAGCGAGAGCGATTGCACGACGATATCAAAAGCATCTGGATCGTGTTCTCTGGGTGCGCAGCGATGTTTCGTCACGAAGCCCCCCTTTGGTTTGCGGCTAACGCCGCTCGTCCAATTGCGCGCTGACGAACGTCGGCGCCGACGTATTGATGATCTTCTCTCGGCCAGCCTCTTTGATCTTCACGAGAGGAAGGGCGACTTCGATCACCTGCACACTGATGCTGCCGATCGTTTCAAGCGGGCCCTCAAGCATGGTCCACGTATACCACTTGCCGGGAACGAACATGATCGATCCTCCGATGTCAGCCCATCATGAGCCTGGCGATGTTCTTCTTCTCGCCGTTGATCCGAGCTTTGATTTTCGTCGCCTCATCCTCAAGCTGAGCCAGCGCAGCAATCGACGCGGCTAACGCTGTTCCTGTCACCAGCGCCGATAGCGCCTTCAAGTCGTCGACGTTGCGGCTTTCAAGTTGCGTCACGTCGCCGGCGATGAGAGCGAGGCGATGCTTGCAATGCTGATCGTTTCCCGCGGCCTGACAGGTGCACGAAAAGCGGATGCCGGCGGCCGTCTGATAGGCCTCGAGCTGATAAGTGTCGAAGCTCGACGAAGACCTTACCTTGAAACGATATCGTGCCATCGCAGCCCCCATCCCGGTTGCATAATCGATTGGAGACAGCTTTCGGTCAATGAGACGCGCGGAGGGGCAGAAGGTGGGGCGATAGGCTTCAGGCCGCATCCGCTCCGAAAGTTCGACCGCAATTGGTGAAGGGTGTCGCGCTCTACACGGCGCGGCGCAAGACCAGGCTTAGCCTTTGCGGTGGCTACGCCGTGCCTACATGCTCGACGGCGGCAGCTCGCGCGAGCGGCGTCCTAAGAAAAAGATCAGCATAATGAAGGGCTTGTTGGTCGGGGCGGCGAGATTTGAACTCACGACCCCTAGTCTCCCAGACTAGTGCGCTAACCGGGCTGCGCCACGCCCCGACCGGAACGGCGCGGACTATAGGGACGCACCTATCGCGGCGCAACCGGGGAAGCGGCGAAAGTCCGGGGCGGAACCATGGCCCTCGTGGCGGCCGCCAGCCCCCAGATCACGCCGAGTTGGAGGAAAAAGCTGCGCCAGTGGTCGGTATCGATGATGAAGCCCTCCAGCACCACGCCAAGGAAGGTGCCGACCGCGACGATGGCGTAGCCCTGCCACGGGCTGCGTTTGAGGGCATTGGCGAAACCGACCCACAAGGTGGTGAGCACCAGGAGGACGTAGGCAAAGCCGCCGCCCCAGCCGTACACCAGGAACGCCTGCAGATAGACGTTGTGCTGCTGCAGGCCGAAGACCCGGCCGAACTCGAACGGTCCCATGCCGTTCGGCGACTCCAGCACCGAGCCGATCGCCAACTCCTGCAGAACGAAACGTCCGCCGGTGCCGACGTCGTAGCTCTGGATGAGCTGGGCGCGCGTCGAGAACATGCTGCCGAGTGACGTGGCGGTCAGCAGGAAGACCAGCAGCACGGCCAGCACGACGAAGCCGAGCACGCTCATGGTGACGATGCGGGTCCGCACCCGTGAGGACGGGGCGGTGAGGAAGCTGAAAGCGATGACGACCAGCAGGCCGACAGCGAAGTTGAACCAGGCGCCGCGCGAAAAGCTCAGCAGCAGGCCGAACATGATGACGCCCGTCGCCAGGAGGCCGAGGAAGTCGATGCGCTGCGTCAGCATGCGCTCGAGCAGCATCAGAGCCGGCAGGATCAGGAACGGGCCGTAGACGTTGGGATCCTTGAACGGGCCCATGGCGCGGTCATAGAGCGTGAACATGTCCGAGCCGGGAAACAGATGGAAATAGCCGGCGGTGCCGCACAGCGCCGCGATCGCGGCGGCAATCACGTAGGCTTTGCGCATGGTCGCCATGCGCTTCATCGTGTCGTCGGCAAAGATCAGCGCGAAAAGCAGGGCAGCGATCGCCAGATAGACCGAGGTCGCGGCATACTGCTCGGTCTTTTCCTGGCCGGGCACGTTGAGCAGCGAGAAAAGCCCGAACACGTTCCAGACGATCAGCAGGACGAACGGGATCAGAAGGATGCGGTGAAAGCGGATGCCCGCCGCCAGGGCCGCGATAGCCAGCACGCCGACCAGCGCGTCATGCGGCGAGGGCTCGACAAAGGCAATACAGCTCGCCAGCACGGTGATGAACAGGACCGCGCTGAAAAGTCGGTCGCGGAACGGCGCCTTGACCCGGGGCACCGGCGCTGCGACTGCCGCCGGGATCGCATAGGCCGTCGGCGGCGACAGCACCGCAGCCGGCGCCATATCGCGGGCTGTGATCAATATGCGTTCTCGGTCTTGAGCAGCGAAGTCGGCGTACGCAACAAGATCGACAAGTCGAGCAGCAGCGACCAGTTCTCGATGTAATAGAGGTCGTGCTCGACACGCGCCTGGATCTTTTCGTGCGTATCGGTTTCACCGCGCCAGCCGTTGATCTGGGCCCAGCCGGTGATGCCCGGCTTGACGCGGTGACGGGCGAAGTAGCCATCCACGGCGTCGGCATAGAGCTTGGCCTCGGCCTTGGCATTGACGGCATGAGGGCGCGGCCCGACCAGCGACAGGTTGCCCTTGAACACGACGTTGAAGAGCTGCGGCAGTTCGTCAATCGAGGTCTTGCGAATGAAGCGGCCGACACGCGTAACGCGCGGATCGTCCTTGGTGACGAGTTTGGCGGCGGTGGCGTCGCTCATGTCGGTATACATCGAGCGGAACTTGTAGACCTCGATCAGGTCGTTGTTGAAGCCATAGCGTTTCTGCCGGAAGATTACGGGGCCCTTGCTGTCGAGCTTGATGGCGATGGCAGTCGCGAGCAGCACCGGCGACAGCGCGATCAGCGCGAGACCGCCGATGGTCTTGTCGAAGAGCCACTTCATCACGACGTCCCAATCGGCGATCGGGCGGTCGAATACGTCGATCACCGGAATTTTGCCGATGTAGGAGTAGGAGCGCGGCCGGAACTGCAGCTTGTTGGTATGGGCGGCCAGCCGGATATCGAGCGGCAGCACCCACAGCTTCCTCAGCATCTGCAGGATGCGATTCTCGGCCGTGATCGGCAGCGAGAAGATGACCAAATCGACGCGGGTGCGGCGGCCGAACTCGACCAGATCGTCGACTGTGCCGAGCTTGGCGAGGCCGGCGCATTCGTCGCCACCGCGGTCGCCGCGGTCGTCGAACATGCCGATCAGTTCGATGCCGGTGTCCTTTTGCCGGCGCAGTTCGGTGACGACGCGCTCGCCGGGCTCGCCGCCACCGACGATGACGGTGCGGCGGGTGAGGCGGCCTTCACGCGTCCAGCGCCGGACGATGTAATAGAGCACCTTGCGCGAGGCGACGAGGGCGAACAGGCCGACCACGAAATACGAGCTGAGCCAGACGCGCGAGAACATCTCGCCGGCTTTGAGAAAGAACGACGCGCCGATGACGATCATGAAGACGACCGACCATGCCGAGGCGAGCCGCATATACTGCTTCTCGTGGCCGCGGAACGCGTGAACCTGGTAGATGTCGGCGATCTGGAAGGCGAGCGTCGACAGCGTCGCGACCGTCACGACCGCAGCGAGGTAGCGCGGAAACTGCGGCTGGATCGGCTCGATATAGACCGCGAAAATCGCCAGGCCGACGAGCACGATCAGCATGAATTCGACGACGCGCACCGTGCCGGCGAGCACGATCGGGGAGATCGGCGCCGCCATCGGTTTTTCGGCGATGGCCCGGGCCTTCTCCGACAGTACCCGCGGCGCATGCTCTTTCGAGCCTTCGCGCAGCCGGTCAAGGACTGCGGCGGCGGCGGCTCCGGCCGCATTGAGGGCGGGTCGGGAATCGCTGTCGAGCATTTCTGGTACGCCATACTGAGACGGCTACGACGACAGCCGCCGATCTTCCTAAATACGCGTAAAGTTCTAGGGAAAGACTCTCAAAAAAGACTTAGCAGGGGGCGTGAAATCGGGTTAACGGCGGCCTGAATTACGCAGGTTTTCCAACGCTGTCCGGTAACCATCCAGCACGCCGTCGACCATGGCATCGATCGAGAAATGCCGGGCGACGCGCCCGTTGAGCGCGGCGGTGCGCTGCCGCAACGCCTCGGGGCGGTCGAGGGCCTCGGCAATGGCGGCGGTGAGGCACGGGGCGCTGTCGGGCTGCACCAGCGCGTCGGCCAGAGGTCCGTAGATTTCCGGAATGCCGCCGACGCGGGTCGTCACCAAGGGCACCTGGCCGGCCGCGGCTTCCAGCACGACATAGGGCAGGGACTCGGCGCGCGACGGGACGACCATCAGCCGGCCGAGCCTCATGGCATCGCGCGCCGGCATGGCGCCGGGAAAGGTGACCGCCTCCGACAGGCCGGCATTGGCGGCCCGGGCCACGAGGGCGTCGCGATCGGCGCCGGCTCCAACGATGGTCGCCGTCAGCGGCCGGCCCTGCTGGCGCAGCGAGGCGATGGCGTCGATCAGCAGGTCGATGCCCTTCAGCTCGCGCAATTCGCCGATGAAGACGATATCGGTGGCGTTGTCGGCCGGGACGATCGGCTCGAATTCGGCGCGTGACACGCCGTTGTGCACCACGCGCACCAGGCAATCCGGCACGCCGATATTGGCGCGCGAGGAGTCGGCGCTGAACTGGCTTTCGTACAGCAGCAGGTCGCTGCGCTTCATGAAGAACTTTTCGGCGGTGAGGTAGATCTTGCCCTTCAGCGTATCCCTGGAGAACCAGAGGCTGCCGCCATGCGGCGTATACACGCGGATGGCGCGGCGATTGCCGAGCGCGAGGCGGACATAGGCGCCGCCCTTGGCGCCGTGGCCGTGCAGCACGTCGGCCTTGGCGGCGCGGCTGAGCCTCATGACCTCAAGGGTCGGCGCCCAGTCGCTGGGTCCGACCTGCCGGGCCATCGGGACGCGGGTGACGCCGTGCGCCATCAGCGGCGCAATCGAATCGAGGGCCGCAACCGCCCGCTCGCCGCCGGTGAGGTTGTCGGCGATCAGCCCGACGCGGTGGCCGCGCTCGGCCTGAGCCCGCGCCAGATCCATGACGTGGCGGAAGAGGCCGCCGACTGGCGCGCGAAAGACGTGAAGAATGTTCAGGGATGGGTCGCCGGAGGACGTCATGACGCCGTTATGCCGGGCAGTGATTGAGGCCAAGCAAACGCGGCGCCGCCTGCCGGTTCCGTGGTTAACAAGACCTTGCCGCGACCGAAACATGAATCGAATTAACGGGGTGGCAACCATAATCGCGTCAGATCGGGCGTGCCGTCGCCTTAGACGCGTGTTGGAGTCGCCATGTTCTTCCGTAAAAAGACCCAAGCTGCCGCACCGCAGCCGGCGCCGAAACCTTTCGTAGCCCCGGTGGTCGCTCCGGCGATTCCCGTTTCGGACATGAGCGGCGAGCCGGACCTGCGCAGCATCGGCCGGGCCTTGTGGCTGAAGAAGACGATGATCTTCGGCACCACGTTCTTCTGCGCCGCCGCCGCCTTCCTCGTCGTCAACGCCATGACGCCGCGCTATCAGTCGGAAACGCGATTGCTGCTCGAGAGCCGCGAGAACGTCTTCATGCGCGCGGACGCCGACAAGGGCGTGACCGACCGCGCCACGGTCGATCAGGAAGCCGTCACCAGCCAGATCCAGCTCGTGCTGTCGCGCGACGTTGCTCGTGAGGTGATCAAGAAGGAGCATCTCGACCAGCTCCGCGAATTCGATCCGGCGGTCGGCGGCCAGTCGATCAGCCAGCTTCTGCTCGGCATGATCGGGCTCGGCCGCGATGTCTCGTCGATGTCGGCGGAAGAGCGCACGCTCGCCGCCTATTACGACCGCGTCAACGCCTATGCCATCGAGAAGTCGCGGGTCATCGGCATCGATTTCAAGTCGTCGGACCCGGACGTCGCCGCCCGCGTCGCCAACGGCATCGCCGACGCCTATCTGGCCGCGCAGCGCTCGGCCAAAACCGATCAGACGCGCGCCGCCTCGAGCTGGCTCGCCGGCGAGATCGAGAAGATGCGCGTCAAGGTCGCCGACGCCGAGGCCAAGGTCGAAGCCTACCGTTCGCAATCGAACCTGTTTGTCGGCTCGAACAACACGTCGCTGCCGAACCAGCAGCTCACCGAGATCAATTCGCAGATCGCCGCGGCGCGGGGCCAGAAGGCCGATCTCGAGGCGCGGGCCAAGCAACTGCGCGAACTGGTGCGCTCGGGCCAGCCGATCGACTCCTCCGACATCGCCAATTCGGAATCGATGCGCCGCCTGACCGACCAAGGTGCGGCGCTGCGGGCGCAACTCGCCGAGCAATCGACGACCTTGCTCGACCAGCATCCGCGCATCAAGGAACTGCGCGCCCAGATCGCCGAAGTCGAACGCGCCAAGCGCGCCGAGGCGGACCGGCTGGCACGTCAGCTCGACAATGACGCCAAGGTCGCCGCGGACCGGCTGACGGCGCTGACGGCAAGCCTCGATCAGGTCAAGAAGGTGGCTTCGACCACCAACGAGCAGGACGTGCAGTTGCGCGCGCTGGAGCGCGATGCCAAGTCGCAGCGCGACATCCTCGAGTCCTATCTGGTGAAGTACAGCGAGGCCTCGGCCCGCGACAACGTCGCCGCGTCGCCGCCGGAGGCGCGGGTCATTTCTCGCGCCACGCCGGCGATCAAGCCGAGCTATCCGAAGAAGCTGCCGACCATCCTGATCGCGGCCTTTGCCGGGCTGGCGCTGTCGGCGGGCTTCGTGGTCACCGGCGCGCTGCTCGGATCGCCGATCGCTCCGGCCACCGGCTATGGCTACGCCCCGGTCGGTTACGCGACGCCGAACTTCGCCGATCCGCATGCGTTGCTGCCGGTGTCGACGGGCCTTGCGATGGCGCAGCCCTTGCCGCATGTGTCGTCACCCCCGTTGATGCCGCAGATGAAGGCCGCTGCCGTACCGCCGCTGCCGGTGAGCAGCATCGAACAGATCGTGCAGAGCCTGCGGCATGCAGGCGAGGCGGGACGCCGCGTCACCGTCGCCGGCACCGCGCGCAATGCCGGCACCACTTACGCCGCCATCACCCTGGCGCGCGCTTTGGCCGAGGGCGCCAGCGTCGTGCTGGTCGATTTCGCCTTCGGCGCGCCGAACCTGTCGGTGATCTCGACCGATCCGAACGCGCCGGGCGTCGCCGAGCTGGTGCGCGGCCAAGCCAACTTCGGCGACATCATCACGCGGGATCAGTATTCGCAGGTGCATATCGTTGCCACGGGCGATGTCGGCAACGACGCCGCGGCGCTGGCGGCCTCGCCGTATCTGTCGACGATCGTGGAAGCGCTGGCGCAAAGCTACAACTACGTCGTGGTCGATGCCGGGTCGGCGGCGGATGCGCCGGTCGAATATTTCGCGCCGCTGGCGCAGCGCTCGGTGCTGGTGACGTCGGATCCGGCCGATCTCCAGACCCGCGCGGCGCGCGAGCGCATGGCGATGGCGGGCTTCGCCGATATCGTCCTGCTCGCCGGAGCGACGCAGGCGAGCGTCGCTTAATCGGCCTTGTCTGACGTGTCGGCCTTGGTCAGCCGCGCCTTGATGCGGCGGGCGGCGACGATGATTTGCCACAGCGCCGGATTCTGCTTGACCGCGCGTTTGGCCGCCGCAAAGCCGCGGCGCGTCGCGGCGAAGGCGCGGCCCTTGGCGCTGAGCGGCCAGTAGCTGTCGAACATCGGCTCCGGCTCGCAGAACATGCTCTTGTAGCTCGCCTCGCCGACGCCGAGATCGAACGTGTGCAGGCCGCGCTCGCAGCAGTCGCGCACGACGCGCACCAGAAGCTGCTCGCCCGGGCTCTCGGTGCCGAAGCGGCCGTGGATGATCGATGAGAACATGGCGCTGAAGCGGCCGTTGGCGCAGACGCCGCCCATGGTGGCGACAATCGTATCGTCAACCGACAAGGTGTAGAGCTCGATCAGGCGCGAGCGATCGGCGGTGGGCGTCAGCGCCCCGGCGGTGACGAAGTCGCGCACGTCCTGCGCGGCGAAGACATCGGGCAGGCCGATGGCGCGCATGCGCGCGCTCTTTTGCGCGTAGAAATCCTCGGCGACGCGGCGGATCTCGTCGTCGCTCGCGGCGCGCGCGAAGGTCACCACGCCGGCTTCGGCCAGCGTGCGTTCCTTCTTGCGCATCTTGCGGCGGCCGACGGCGCTGGTGCGCTCGTTGAACAAAGTCTCGAAATCGGCGGTCAGCGGTCCGGCAAAGCCGAAGCTGGGCGAGGCCTGGTGCGGCAGCAGGGCAAACGGATTGTCGCGGCCGGCCCAGGCGAGCGGCTGATTGTTCAAAACGACGACGTCGGCTTCGCTGCGCAGGCGGTCGCGCACGGCCTCGAGATCGCTCACCGTGAGCGCACCGAGGAAATCGGCGCGCCACAGGCCCATGTTGAAATTCGAATGCTTGCCGCCGAGGAATTCGACGACGCGGAGGCCCGCGGCGCCGCGGCGCCGGCCGAACGGCAGAAGAAACAAGGGCCGGTCGTCGGCATCGAAGCCGGTGACGATGAAGGGCGAAACGCCTTCGCCGGCGCCGATATGGCGCTGCCACAAATCGAGGAAGTCGAAAGCCTGATACGGCGTCTTGAAGGCGCCGCCGCGCTCCAGCGCCTGCCAGAACGGCTGCGCCGAGGCCATGTCGCGGAAAATCTCGATCCGCGCCAAAGCCGACGCGACGCCAACCGGCCGGGCAGGGCGGGGGGCGGTATCGGCGGCGGGGGAGCGCGTGGCGACGGCAACGGACATGCGACAAAACCGCGGTTCGGGACGGGTCGCGGCACCGTCGCAGGGATTTATCAATAAAGGGTTGGAATATTGCTCCACACCCGCGCGGATCGAGGGAATTGCCGGTTCCCGGCGCGGGTCATGGTTAACATGAAGCAGACCGTCATCAAGACCGCGCTGGAAGGGCTGTACTTCACCGGCATGCATCACTGGATGCGGCCGCTGGTCGGCGGCGTCGGCGCCATCCTGACGCTGCATCACGTGCGGCCGCCGCGGAAGGACGCGTTCCAGCCGAACCGGCTGCTCGAGGTGTCGCCGGTATTTCTCGAGGGGCTGCTGCGCCGGCTCAAGCGCCGCAAGGTCGATGTGATCTCGCTCGACGAGATGCACCGCCGCTTTGTCGAGGGCGACTTCAAGCGCCGCTTCATCTGTCTCACCTTCGACGACGGCTACAAGGACAACCTGCGCTGGGCGCATCCGCTGCTGCAAAAGTACGAGATGCCGTACACGCTCTACGTTCCGACCAGCTTCCCCGACCGGCTCGGCGAATTGTGGTGGGTGGCGCTGGAGCAGGTGGTGGCGCGCAACGAGCGCATCGGCCTGATGGTCAACGGCGAGGAGCGTTATTTCGACGCGCGCAATGTGCGCGAGAAGCGCGAGCTGTACGATGCGATCTACGGCTATCTGCGCAGCATGAAGACGGAGGACGAGGTGCGGCGCACGGTGCGCGACCTGTGCGCGACCTATCACGTCGATATTGCCGAGATCTGCCGCGACGAATGCATGGACTGGCAGGAGATCGGCCAGATGGCCGAGGACCCGCTGGTGACCATCGGCGCGCACACCGTGACGCATCCGATGCTCAAGAAGGTGCCGTCGGACGACGCGGTGCGCTCCGAGATGGAGCAGAGCCGCTCGGTGATCGAGGCGGCGCTGGGCGTGCGGCCGCAGCATCTGTCCTATCCGGTCGGCGATCCGACCTCGGCGGGCCCGCGCGAATTCAACATCGCCGCCGAACTCGGCTTCAAGACCGCGGTGACGACGCGGCCGGGCGTGCTGTTCAAGTCGCATGCCGATCACCTGATGGCGCTGCCGCGCATTTCGGTGAACGGCGAATATCAGCGGCAGCGCTATGTGAAGGTGCTGATGTCCGGCGCCGGCACGGCGCTGTGGAACCGCTTCCGCCGCGTCAACGCGGCCTGACATTCGCGCGCTGACCGTCCTTTCACCGGCGCGCGCGGCCGCGGCGCGTCTTGCGGCCGCCGATTTTCAGGGTGGCGACGATATCCGGCGGCAGCAGCGGCAGCGCCGCGCAGAGGCAATCCAGCGGATCGCCGCGACAGGCGCCGCTGCGCCGACAGGAAGCGCGCGCGCAGATGCGCGGCAGCCGCAGGATGTGGACGAGCTGGCGGCGCGCGTGCGTCAGCGGCAAGGGATTGTCGGGAGCGCTTGCGGCCTTCCGCTGCGATTGAAGATCGTCAACGAGGCCTTCCATCGCGTCGAGGATCTTCATCTGGATCGTATCGATGCGCGCTGCCATCGTCGCCGCGGCCGGGCCGGCCGCGCGCGTGTTTTGCAGGGACGGAGTTGCGTTGCGCCAGGCTTCCATTGGATGATCTCTCCGGAAAAGTTTGTGACGGGCAGGGGTTCGCGTTCCCGCGGCGCCAAGGCGCCCGGGCTTTGACCGCTTGCCCCCACCTGAAGACAGGCGAGGGGATGGAGCGCCGCGGGGCGCCCGAACATGCGCCTTGCGGCGCGGCCCCTCCTTGCGATCGGAGAAGGCCTGCGCCCCGCGGCGCTCCATCGCGGCGTCGTTACGGCGCCGGGCCGCGCTTCTGGCGGCTGATCCAGCCTTTCGGCTGGGTAGCGCGCACCATCAGCGAGCTCCTCGCGGGGGGTCATAGTGCCCCCGGGCGGAACCCCGGCGCCGCCCGAGCCTCATGCCTTGCGAGGGCACGAGCCGCGGGCGCCGCGCCTGTCCCCACGAGCCGGAGCAACCGGTTCGCACCCCTCATAGGGGCAGGCAGGGATATGGGTATATGTTCGTAGGATGAAAGTCAAGTGGAAGTAGGAATAAAAAAGCAGGGAAGGAGGGTTGACCTATTAAACTTGTTCGGTAGCTCCTCTGGTTAGTGGGTTGCTCTCATATACTACAGGTTGTGCAAGGCGGGGCGCGCCGGTACTCTATATCTAGGCCAAACAACATGTTCACCCCATGCGAATACTCGGTCTAGTTTTAGTATCGCTGCTCGCGGCGTTTGTTCTCATTTCAACTTTCGAAGGCGGCCGAAAGGAGAACTCTAGCGTCAGCCCCCCGGTTCGCGAAACCGCCGACGCTATCGTATCCAGGGCTCAACTCGTCCTCGCGGATTGGGAAGCATTCGGTAAGAAGAAGGCCGATCAAGCCCCGAGTGTGGAGCGCACAGAATTGGCTCTAAGGGCGTTGGCATCAATAGGAGTGGAAGAGCCAAGTCGCGCATCATCAGAAGAGGTTGCCGGCAAGCTTAGAGCAATCAGCAAGAAGCTCGAAAAGGAGGCGCTAAGCGCTGAAGCCGTGGCGCTCGGAAAAAAGTTATTGGAGGGGCGCAAGTCTTATGCAGCGGACCTTGAGGATGCCTACCTCAAAAAAGGACAGGACTTCAAAATCCGAACGGAAGGAAAAGACGCGACGACATTGCGCATTCAATGGGTCCTCATAGGACGGCCGTTCGTCTACAACTCGATCAATGATCGGGAGTTGATGTTGAGATGGAAATTGATGGGGTTTCGGACTGTGGTGTTTAGTGACGGCTATAACAACACGTGGCGGCAACGGATTGAATGATTAGGCGCGCTCTGATCGCGCCAAGTACAAAGTTCAAATGAGGTTGTAAAGCAATGAGCGACATAAAGCTCTTTGAGGTTAGGGCGGGCGGAGTAGCCGAACTACCAAGTTCATCAATGCAAGTGGAATCCTCGCTTCAACGCATCTTTGAGCAAAGCCTCGAAAGCATTTTGGGGGTTCGGTTCCTTGCTCATGAACACTCGACCGGACCCGTGCACGGAGGTCGAATTGACACTCTGGGTCTGGATGAGGACGGAAGCCCGGTAATTATAGAGTATAAGCGAGCCTTAAATGAGAACGTCATTAGTCAGGGGCTATTCTATCTTGACTGGCTTATGGACCATCGCGGCGATTTCACGGTAGTGGTTCAGCAGCGTTTGGGACAGGAAGTGGCGAGCCAAATCGATTGGTCAGGCCCGCGTCTCCTCTGCATCGCCGGTGATTTTACGCGATACGACGAGTATGCCGTCAAACAGATAGCCCGTAACATCGAACTTATCCGCTACCGGCGTTTTGGAGAAGGGCTTCTAATGATTGAAATGGTTCACAGTCCGCGAGAGTCCTTAACGGGGGCTGGAATGCACAAGCGGGCTACTGTTCGGTCAGCTGGGGACATTGCCGGTGAGCAAGATGACTCGGATCCCTACATTTCGCAGCGAATTTCTTACCGCATATCCCAAACTCAGGGCGCTCTAAGAGATTTATTCGATGCAACATATAGAGCGCTGGAGGAAATTGGCGACGATGTCCAGATTCGAGAGCAGAAGTTCTATATTGCATTTAAGCGAATAAAGAACTTTGCTTGTTTGCAGGTGTTCCCTCAAGAAGAGGTTGTCCGCGTTTATATCAAAGTGAATCCAGACAGCATTGCCCTCGAACCGGGATTTACGCGTGACGTTAGGTCAATAGGACATTTTGGTACTGGGGACCTGCAGGTTGATCTTCGGTCGATGGATGATTTGCAACGAGCTGAGTCCCTCTTTGCAAAAAGCTATGATCGCTCTTAATCTTGGCACGCTTAGCCCGCGCGTCAGGATGCTGGCGCAAGAGCCGCCGCCAAATCCCCCGGCCTCTTAATCTCAATCTCCACGAACGCCATCGGCGCATCGCCGCCATTCATGACGTCGTGCTCGATGCCGGCGGGGCGGCGATAGGACTGGCCGGCGACCAGGCGCACTTCCGTCACGTCGCCGCCGATCTCGACCTTCATCACCGCGTCGGTGAGCATGACGACGAAATAGGGAAAGCCGTGCGTGTGCCAGCCGGTGGCGGCGCCGGGCGCGAAATCCCAGCGCGTGATGCGCACCGTGTCGTCGTCCTGCTGCACGGTCGGCACCGCGGGCTCGTTGCATTTGAAGGGCATGGCGTGTCCGGGGGGAGGTTACTTCGCCGCCACCGGCGTCAGTTCGAACACGCGGCCGTACTTGGCGGCTTCCGTGATGTTGCCGGCGCGCAAGGCGAGGCGGACGGCGTCGAGCTTGCGTGCGTCGTCGGGCGAAAGATAGGGCGACCATGCCGTGTCGTCCTCGATCAGTTCGACGCGGACTTCGGCGGCGTATCTGCCTTCATGAATTAGTTTGATGCTTTTGCGCGTCATGGCACCAGTCGCTTTCTGAAATCGCTATCCCACAATTCAGGATCAGGCCGATAAGCCGTCACCAAAACCGCAGGATGCCGTCGGCCTGCCGGAATACCCCAAAGAACATGCACCGGCTGCCCGGCCTTATCGTGCTGCAAGGCGAGAACGCTGGGGCCGCGCACGCGATCCGGATAATCCTCGATGGCGACCCCGACGGAGACTCCCTCCAGAACTTCAACGGGTAAAATACCATCTTTAGCGAGTTCGTCATAGCCGTGGTCGGATATGAGGTAGTCGCCCGCGAGCACGAGCGTTTAATGCGGCGTAAGGTTTCGCTCATGCCCCAGTCCCCACCCGGCGCGCTTTCAGTGCGCCACCCTCCCCGAAAGCGGGGAGGGATAAGAGAAGACTACTCCGCCGCCTTCTGGCCCTTCTTCTTCGGCCCGGCGTCCTTCTTGGCGAGCACCGGCTTGAGATATTGCCCGGTGTAGCTGCGCTTTTCCTTGACGATGTCCTCGGGCGTTCCGGCCGCGACGATCTCGCCGCCGCCGTCGCCGCCTTCGGGGCCGAGGTCGATCACCCAGTCCGCGGTCTTGATGACTTCGAGATTGTGCTCGATCACCACCACGGTGTTGCCGCCCTCGACCAGCTCGTGCAGCACTTCGAGCAGCTTGGCGACGTCGTGGAAGTGCAAGCCGGTCGTCGGCTCGTCGAGGATATAGAGCGTGCGGCCGGTCGAGCGCTTCGACAGCTCCTTGGCGAGCTTGATGCGCTGCGCCTCGCCGCCCGACAGGGTCGTCGCCTGCTGGCCGACATGGATGTAATCGAGGCCGACGCGGTGCAACAGCGCCAGCACGTCGCGCACGCGCGGCACCGCCTTGAAGAACTCGAGCGCTTCTTCCACCGTCATGTCGAGCACGTCGGCGATCGACTTGCCCTTGAACAAGACCTCGAGCGTTTCGCGGTTGTAGCGCTTGCCCTTGCAGACGTCGCAGGTGACGTAGACGTCGGGCAGGAAGTGCATCTCGATCTTGATGACGCCGTCGCCCTGGCAGGCCTCGCAGCGGCCGCCCTTGACGTTGAACGAGAAGCGGCCCGGCTCATAGCCACGCGCCTTGGCTTCGGGCAGGCCCGCGAACCATTCGCGGATCGGCGTGAAGGCGCCGGTGTAGGTCGCCGGGTTACTGCGCGGCGTGCGGCCGATCGGCGACTGGTCGATGTCGATGATCTTGTCGATGTGTTCGAGGCCCTCGATGCGGTCGTGCGGCGCGG
Source organism: Pseudolabrys sp. (assembly GCA_026125895.1). GTDB lineage: Bacteria > Pseudomonadota > Alphaproteobacteria > Rhizobiales > Xanthobacteraceae > Pseudolabrys. The sequence continues at coordinate 46,915 of JAHCKG010000012.1, forward strand.
GGGCGAGGCTCGCGCCGTTGAGCTTGCGGGCCACCGAGGCATAGAGCGTGTCGATGAGCAGCGTCGACTTGCCGCCGCCGGACACGCCGGTGATGGCGGTGAACAGGCCGAGCGGGATTTCCGCGGTGACGTTCTTGAGGTTGTTGCCGCGGGCGTTGACGACCTTGATCTGGCGGCGCTTGTCGGGCGTGCGGCGGTTCGGCACCGGCACGTTGAGCTCGCCCGACATGTATTTGCCGGTCCATGACAGCGGCGCGGCGATCAGGTCCTCGACCTTGCCTTCGGCGATGATGTTGCCGCCATGAATGCCGGCGCCGGGGCCGATGTCGAGCACATGATCGGCCATGCGGATGGCGTCCTCGTCGTGCTCGACCACGATGACGGTGTTGCCGAGATCGCGCAGGCGCTTGAGGGTATCGAGCAGGCGGGCATTGTCGCGCTGGTGCAGGCCGATCGACGGCTCGTCGAGCACATAGAGCACGCCTGTGAGGCCCGAGCCGATCTGCGAGGCGAGGCGAATGCGCTGGCTCTCGCCGCCGGACAAGGTGCCGGAGGCGCGGGCGAGCGTGAGATAATCGAGGCCGACATCGTTGAGGAAGCGCAGGCGGTCCCTGATTTCCTTGAGGATGCGCGGCGCGATCTCGTTCTGCTTCTTGTTGAGCTGCTTGGGCAGCTCGGTGACCCAGTCCCCGGCGGCGCGGATCGACAGTTCGGCGATCTCGGAAATGGTCTTGCCGGCGATCTTGACGCTGAGCGCCTCGGGCTTGAGGCGGGCGCCGTGACAGGCCTCGCACGGCGTGTCGGAGAAATACTTGCCGAGCTCCTCGCGCGCCCACTCGCTGTCGGTTTCCTTGAAGCGGCGCTCGAGATTGGTGATGACGCCCTCGAACGGCTTCTTGGTGGTGTAGCCGCGCATGCCGTCGTCATAGACGAACTTGATGTCGTCATCGCCGGAGCCGTAGAGGATGGCCTCCTGCGTCTTCTTCGGCAGATCCTTCCACTTGGTGTCGAGCGTGAACTTGTAGTGCTTGCCGAGCGCTTCCAGCGTCTGCGTGTAATAAGGCGACGACGACTTGGCCCAGGGCGCGATGGCGCCCTTGCCGACCTTGGCGTCGCGATCCGGGATCACCAGCTCGGCGTCGATATGCTGCTCGACGCCGAGGCCGCCGCAGGCCGGGCAGGCGCCGAACGGATTGTTGAACGAGAACAGGCGCGGCTCGATTTCCGGAATGGTGAAGCCGGACACCGGGCAGGCGAACTTCTCGGAGAAGATCAGCCGCTCATGCGTGGCGTTGCGGCCGCGATTGGCGGCGGCGCCGGTCGCCTTGGTGTCGGCGAGCTCGACCACGGCGAGGCCTTCGGCGAGCTTGAGGCACTGCTCCAGCGAGTCGGCGAGACGCGCGGCGATGTCGGGCTTCACCACCAGGCGATCGACGACGACGTCGATGTCGTGGGTGAACTTCTTGTCGAGCGGTTTGACCTCGGCGATCTCGTGGAATTCGCCGTCGATCTTCACGCGCTGATAGCCCTTGCGCATGTACTCGGCGAGTTCCTTCTTGTACTCGCCCTTGCGGCCGCGCACGACCGGGGCCAGCACATAGATGCGCGTGCCTTCGGGCAGCGCCAGCACGCGGTCGACCATCTGGCTGACGGTCTGGCTCTCGATCGGCAGGCCGGTCGCCGGCGAATAGGGAATGCCGACGCGCGCCCAGAGGAGGCGCATGTAGTCGTAGATCTCGGTGACGGTGCCGACGGTCGAGCGCGGGTTCTTCGACGTCGTCTTCTGCTCGATGGAGATGGCGGGCGACAGGCCGTCGATCTGGTCGACGTCCGGCTTCTGCATCATCTCGAGGAACTGGCGGGCGTAAGCCGACAAGCTCTCGACATAGCGGCGCTGGCCCTCGGCATAGATCGTGTCGAACGCCAGCGAGGATTTGCCCGAGCCCGACAGGCCGGTGAACACCACGAGCTGGTCGCGCGGGATGGTCACATCGACATTCTTGAGATTGTGCTCGCGGGCGCCGCGGATGGTGATGTTGCGGGAGTCGCGCGCCGCCTTCTGGGCCTTGGCGCTCTTGTCGAAAAGTTCGTTCATGAAAAACTTCAGTGGCGAGAGGGGGTTGAAGTCAGCGCAACAAGCCGCCGCACCGGTCCGAACCGGTCGTGCAGGCAGCCAATAGCCAAGGACTAGAACATAGGAAGAACCGGATGCCTTCGCCAGTGCGCCGGCCCCGGCAATTTCGGCGCTGGGGACAAGTCGGACAACGACTCGCCAGCGCGGCGGGGGCCGCAGGCGCCGCCGGCCTGTGAGTTCCATCGGGAGAAAGAGACGAAAATTGGCCCGGTTGTCGTAAGGTATTCCTGCACCGGGCTCGCTAATGTGCGGTGGAATTGCTGGGAATGGATTGGAATGGGAATGCCGGAAGCCGCGTCGCCTGCCGCTAGCGCCTTTACCGTCGCCGCCGCCGACTTTCGCAGACATCCCGGGCGTCGCCCCCTCGCTATCATGATGGATCAGCCGCGCCCGTTGCGCGGCAGCGAACGGATCGGGCGGCGCCTCGTTTCCGCGGGCGCATCGATCGCGGTGCTGATGGCGCTGTCGGCCGGATCGGCGACGGCGCAACAGTGGACGGGAGCGAGCAGCAACGACTGGACCGATGGCGCGAACTGGAACGGCGGAACGGTGCCGACGAGCCCGAGCGCGGTCACCATCAACTCGTCCAATCCGGCCGTGCTGGGCGCCGGCGGGGCGGCGAGCGGCTCGACCGGCAACCTGTTCGTCGGCGACACGACATCGGGCAGCCTGACCGTTCAGAACGGTAGCACGCTGACGAGTCTCGGAAGCTTTCGGATCGGCGGGGGCACCGGCACCGGCACTGTGACGGTCACCGGCGCGGGATCGCAATGGACGGCCACCGGCCTTGCGCTCAGCGTCGGCGGCAGCGGGACGGGCATTCTCAACATCCAGAATGGCGGAACGGTCACGGCCAGCGGCGGGGTATCGCTCGGCAACGCCGGCGGCGTCGGCACGCTTAACGTCAGCAATGCCACGATCGCATCGCAGAGCCTGAACGTGGGCGCGGGCTCCCAAGTCAACTTCGACAACGCCACCTACCGCGCGACACGAAGCAGCGGCGTGTGGATCGGCACCGGCCCCGGCACGCTCAACATCGCGGCGGGCGGGCTGACGCTCGACAGCGTCGGCTTCACGGTGTCCGTCTTGCGCGAACTCAGCGGCGCCGGCGCATTGACCAAGACAGGGACCGGCATCCTCAACCTGACGACGAGCAATTCCTATACTGGCCGGACGGTGATCGATCAGGGCACGCTGGCGCTGCGCGCCAACAGCTCGATCGCGGCGTCGAGCGGTGTCACCGCGAACGGCACCTTCGATATTTCGGCGATTACGCCGAGTGGCGTCGACATTCAGAGTTTGAGCGGCACGGGCAACGTCGTGCTCGGCGCCAAGACGCTGACATTGACCAATGCGAACGACACCTTCGCAGGAGCGATCACCGGCACGGGCGACCTGACGATCTTGGGCGGCACCCAGACTCTCACCGGAGTCAGCACTTACGGCGGCGAGACCAATGTGAGGGGCACAAGCAGTCTGCGCCTTCTCAACGGCGGTCAGATCACCGGCACGAGCGCCACGACCCTGGACGGCCCCGGCGTGACGGCGCAAGTGAGCGGCGCGGGATCGCTATTGCAGACCGGCACTCTGACCTTTGCCAACGGCGCGGGCAGCAACGTCACCCTCGACATTCTCGACGGCGGCGTCGTCAGAACGACGGGCGCCGGCACCACCGCGATCGGCAGCAGCGCGACGGCCGTGGCGACGGTCAATGTCGATGGCGCGGGATCGCGCTTCGAAGTCACGGACGGACTCGGCATCGGCAATGTCAGCGCGGGGACGACGGCTTTCCTGAACGTCACCAACGGCGGCACGGTGCAGAGCGCCAGTGGCATCGTGGGCACTTCGTTTCGCTCCACTGCGACGAGGGCGGTGACGGTCTCGGGAGCGGGATCGAACTGGACGATGAGCGGCGCGCTCAATCTGCGCAGCGGCGCATCTTTGTCGGTTGTCGATGGCGGCGCGGTGACGGCGGCGACCTCGACCATCGCTCGGGTATCGCGAGCACGGCCAATCTGCTGCTGTCCGGCGCCGGATCCACTTACTCGGTCACCGGCGATCAGCTGGTCGGCAGCTCGACCGGAACCGGCATTATCACGCTGGCGGACCGCGCTCGCATGACCGTTGGCGGCCAGCTCACTCTGGGCAGCGCAGCAGCGGCGACCGGTGTGCTCAATATCGGCGGCGCCGAGGGGCAGGCGGCGGCCGCCGCCGGCACGCTCGACGCCGCGACGTTGACCTTCGGTCCGGGCACGGGTCGGTTGAATTTCAATCACACCGGCACCGGCTACGTCTTTTCAACGGCGATGTCGGGCACCGGCACGATCAATCAGCTTGCCGGCTTTACCAATCTCACCGGCAACAGTTCGGCTTTCGCCGGCACGACATCGGTCGAGGGCGGCACGCTGGCGGTGAACGGCGTGCTTGGCGGTACGATGGACGTGCTGTCCGGCGGCCGGCTGCAAGGCATCGGCACGGTCGGCGATACGAACAACGCGGCCGGCGGCATCATCGCGCCGGGCAATTCGATCGGCACGCTGACCGTGGCCGGCAACTACACCGGCACCGGCGGCACGCTGGAGATCGAAAGCGTCCTTGGCGGTGACGCGTCCCTGACCGACAAGCTCGTCATCACCGGCAACACCGCCGGCAATACGAATGTGCGCGTCATCAATGTCGGCGGCACGGGTGCGCAGACAAGCGAAGGCATCAAGGTGGTCGATGTCGGCGGCGCTTCGAACGGCAGCTTCGCGCTGCAAGGCGACTATGTCATCAACGGCCAGCAGGCCGTGGTCGGCGGCGCCTATGCCTATACGTTGCAGAAGAATGGCGTCAGCACCCCGACGGATGGCGATTGGTATCTGCGCTCAAGTCTCCTCGCACCGACCGCGACGGTGCCGGCCGCTCCCCTGTATCAAGCCGGCGTACCGGTCTATGAGTCCTACGGTCCCATCCTGCTCGGCATGAACGGATTGCCGACATTGCGTCAGCGCGTTGGCAATGCCTATGCGGCCGGTGGCGGCATTGGCGGCGGGCCGTCTCCGGTCTGGCTGCGCGTCGAGGGACGGCACACCAGCGTCAAGCCGTCGAGCACGACGGGTTCGAGCTACTCAAGCAATCAGGGAACGATGCGCGGCGGCGTCGATGGCCTGGCTTATGAGAACGGCCACGGCAGGCTGATCTTCGGCGTGACCGCGCATTACGACACGCTCTCGTCGGACGTGAAGTCGTTCTACGGCAACGGCAAGATCAAAGTGGACGGCATCGGCGTCGGCGGCACGCTCACCTGGTACGGCGACAACGGCTTCTATGCCGACGGTCAGTCGCAAATGACGTGGTACCGCTCGGACCTGTCGTCCGATCTCGCCGGCACGCTGACGGATGGCAACAGCGGCTTCGGCTATGCGTTCGGCGCCGAAAGCGGCCGGCGCATTCCTCTTGGCGGCGCGTTGTCCCTGACGCCGCAGGCGCAACTGGTGTATTCGTCGGTGAGGTTCAGCGCCTTCAACGACCGGTTCGGCGCCGCGGTGTCCGGCGACGACGCCGACAGCCTGCAGGGCCGTGCGGGTCTTTCGCTCGATCATCAGCGGCTTTGGCGCGACCGAGACGGCCGCAAGGTCAGCTCCGACATCTACGCCATCACCAACCTCTATTACGAGTTCCTCGGCGGCACGGCCGTCGACGTCAGCGGCACGCGATTCACCAGCGCCGCCGATCGGCTGTGGGGTGGCGTGGGCGCCGGCGGCGCCTATCGCTGGGCCGACGGCCGCTACGCGTTCTATGGCGAGGTGTCCTACAACACCAGCCTCGCCGACGTCGGAGACAGCGACGCTTACAAGGGCACGCTCGGATTCCGCGCGACCTGGTGAGCGGGAGCGCGCAATAAAAAAGGCCGGCGCGAGGCCGGCCTTTGTAGCGTTGCGATGTCGATGCGCTCAGAAGCGATAGTTCAAGCCGGCGCGGACGACGTTGTATTTGTAGCTGCCCGTCGCGGTGACGCCGCCGATGGTGAGGGTCGTGTCGCCGGAGGCGACGTAGAGATATTCGCCCTTCACGCTCCAGCGATCCCAGACCGCCCATTCGAGGCCGCCGCCGAGGGTCCACCCCGAACTCCAGTTCGATGCATCGACCGAGCCGCCGGGGGCGCTGAGTGACAGCTTGGTGTTGGTGTAAGCCCAGCCGCCGGTCCCGTAGAGCAGGGCGCGGTTGAAGGCATAGCCGACGCGGCCGCGCACCGTGGCGAAAGCCGGGATCTTACCTTCGGCCGTGGCGCCGCCACCGAGATCCTCGGTCGCCTTGATGGTCGTGCCCTGGAAGTCACCCTCGATGCCGACGACGAAGTTGGAAAGTTGCAGGTTATAGCCGAGCTGGCCACCGAAGACGCCGCCCTTGGCATTGTCGGCGAAGGAGCTGGACCAGCCATAGCCGCCGTTGATGCCGGCGTAGAAACCGGTCCAGGAGAAATAGGCTGGGTAATAAGCCGGAGCCGGAGCCGGAGCCTTGATGGGCATGTCCGCCGCCAGAGCGTTTGAAGACAGAGCAATGGCCGGCACGAAGGCACAGCCCAGTAACAACGCGTGAAGGCGCTTCATCGCGATCCTCTTTGATTTGGTGTCAGGTGAAACGCATTACGCGGAGCCCGAAAGCTCTCCCGCCAACCGTGTGGTGAGTCTCCTTTACAGGATGTTAATACCGTCGCGGCGCCTCGCGACTTTTGGACAGGCCGCAAAAGAAAAGGCCGGCGCGAGGCCGGCCTTTCCCGATCGATGATGTGGCTTCGGCTTAGAAGCGGTAGTTCAGGCCGGCGCGGGCGACGTTGTAGTGATAGTCGCCGGTGCTGACGCCGATGCCGCCCAGCGTCAGGTCGACGCTGCGGGCCTTCACGTAGAGGTATTCGGCCTTGAGGCTCCACGGGCCGGCGAAGGCCCACTCGAGGCCGCCACCGAGGGCGTAGCCCGAACCCCACTTCGAGTCCGAAGCGGCGAAGCCCGGAGCGGTGACCGAAGCTTCGGTCTTGCTGTAGGCCCAGCCGCCGGTGCCGTACACCATGAAGCGATCCCAGGCGAAGCCGATGCGCGCACGCACGGTGCCGAAGGCCGGAACCTTGGCTTCACCGGTGGTCGGCCCGAGGATGGTGGTCACGGTCGCCGAGTTCTTGAGCGAGGTGCCCTGGATGTCGGCTTCAACGCCGAGGACGAGCGGGCTGTTGTAGCCCTGCCAGTTGTAGCCGATCTGGCCGCCGCCGACGAAGCCCGAGGCGTCGCCGAAGTTGGTGTCGGCCTTCGACCAGGCGCCACCGGCGTTCACGCCGATGTAGAAGCCGGTCCAGTTGTAGGTGGCCACCATCGGCGGCGCCTTGGTGTAGGCGCGGGCCGGCATGTCGGCCGCGGAAGCGGCGGTTGCGAAGCCCAGCACGGCCGCAGCGGCGCCGAGTACAGTGAGTGAACGCATGAAGATCTCCCGGTATTCCAGAAATGGACGGTCTCATTGCACCGTCGCGGTGTCCTTGTAATACACGCTTCTCGCCAAAAAGCTGTGCCAATTAAGTCACTGATCAGACTAGAATAAAGTGGAACTTTGCATGCTTAATGGAACCTAAAAATGGAACTCTGCGTCTCCAAGGTTGTGCTGAGTCCGGGCATCCATTTACCATTGCGGAATCAGCGGGCCTCTTGCCGATCAGAAATTGTGGGAACGAGGCGGTGCGCGGGGTGCGCGTTGTTTAGTGAAAAAAGAAGCCGGCGCGAGGCCGGCTCTGAAGTTGGACATGGAGGTTCAGAGGAACGGGAGTTCAGAAGCGCACGTTCACGCCAGCACGCACCATATTGATCCGGGGGCGGAAGGTGGTTTCGACGCCGCAGACGCCGGCGTCGCAGGTCATCTTGCCGACATCGGCGTAGAGATATTCGGCCTTCACCGACCAGTCGCGGCTGATGCCGTATTCGATGCCGCCACCGACGGTCCAGCCGGTGCTGGTTCTGGTGTTGCTGCCAAGCGGCGTCGAGATCTTGGCGCCGGAGAACGCGGCGCCGCCGGTGATGAAGGGCATCCAGCGATCCATGGCGTAGCCGATACGGCCGCGGGCCGTGGCTATCCAGGTGTTCTTCACTTCGCAGGAGCCGGTGCCGCAGGTCGCGGCATTGGTGCCGTTGCCCTTGATGAAGGCGTAGTCGATGTCGCCTTCGAGGCCCCAGACCCAGACGCCGGTCTGCATGTTGTAACCGACCGTGGCGCCGGCCAGCCAACCGTATTGCGAACCGGTGTCGAAGTCGGTCAGCGCGTTGCTGACATGGGCCTTGCCCCAGCCGTAGCCGCCATTGGCGCCGACATAGATGCCGGTCCAGTTGTACGGCAGGTACGCGGGCAGGGGCGGCGCCTTGTAGACGGGAGCACGAAGATCGGCGGCGACTGACGGCGCCGTCATCGCCAGCGCGAAACACAATGTTGCAAGACTGCGGGTGAGACGCGTCATCAATAACCTCCTGGGTTTTCGAGAAAAACTCAGACAGGCACCGACACGACTGAATATGACGATGCGCGACCGTACATTAGCTGTGGACGATTCGCACTCTTAAGTTGCGTTTTTCGAGATGGCGCGTCGGCGGACGATTCACGCATGCCCTACCGGATGGTCCGCTGCATTGACTTCCCTCGGCAGAGTGATTAGAACAAAAAGCGAACATGCCGACGGCCGCGTCGATGCGAGAGCGTGCGGCGGAACCGGCCTGCGGATGGCTTGTGGATTAAAGAGGCCGCCGATGGCAGGGCCCTATGTCGCCCCGGCATCGCGGACTAGGGTGAATTGACGATCGGGCGGCGAGCGAGCCCGGGATCGGCGAGTGGCGCGCGATCACGCGGCGCGACATGGGTTCGCCGGCCGACGAATTAGCGACAAGGATGGCGGAGAGCATCATGGCGGGTAGCGTCAACAAAGTGATTTTGATCGGCAATCTGGGCGCCGATCCGGAAATTCGGCGCACGCAGGACGGCCGTCCCGTGGCCAACCTGCGCATCGCCACGTCGGAAACCTGGCGCGACAAGAATACCGGCGAGCGCAAGGAAAAGACCGAGTGGCACCGCGTCGTCGTGTTCAACGAAGGCCTGTGCAAGGTCATCGAGCAATACGTCAAGAAAGGCTCGAAGGTTTACATCGAAGGCGCGCTGCAGACGCGCAAGTGGCAGGACAAGGACGGCCAGGACCGCTATTCGACCGAAGTCGTGCTGCAAGGTTTCAACTCGCAGCTCACCATGCTCGACGGCCGCAGCGGCGGCGCCGGCTCGAGCGGCGGCGACTTCGGCGGCGGTGAGGATTTCGGTTCGGGCGGCCCGAGCGGCGGCGGTCAGCGCCGGCAGCCGGCCATGGCCGGTGGCGGCGGCGGCCGCGGCAACGACATGGACGACGAGATCCCGTTCTGAAACGAGCACGGCTCGGCGGTTACGAATTGGCAAAGAGCGCGGGTTCTCCGCGCTCTTTTTTTATGGCGCGGCGCGCTGCCACCGTCACAGGAAGCCGCTAGACTTCGCCGCACAACAACAAAGGGAGGCGTCCGATGTTGCGCGGCTTGAGTCTCGTGCGGTTGGTCTGTGCGCTTGTATTGGTTTTGCCGATTGCGGCATTCGCCCAGGACGATCTGATCGTCGAGAAGAAAACCTTCTCGATGCCCAGCTACACCACGGTGGCCGGCGCCACGATCAAGGACGTCAAGATCGGCTGGGAATCCGCCGGCACGCTCAATGCCGACAAGTCGAACGCCATCCTGATCGCGCATTTCTTCTCCGGCACCAGCCACGCTTTCGGCAAATATGCGAAGGACGACAAGGCGGCGGGCTACTGGGATTATCTCGTCGGCCCCGGCAAGGTCGTCGATACCAACAAATACTTCGTGCTGTCGTCCGACACGCTGGTGAATCTCAACGTCAATGCGCCGAACGTCGTCACCACCGGTCCGGCCAGCATCAACCCCGACACCGGCAAGCCTTATGGCATGAGCTTTCCGGTCGTCAGCATCAAGGATTTCGTCCGGGTACAGAAGGCGCTCGTCGACTCGCTCGGCATCAAGAAGCTGCACGCGGTGATGGGCGCTTCGATGGGCGCGCTGCAGACCTACGAATGGGCGGCGAGCTTTCCCGAGGCGGTCGACCGCATCGTGCCGGTCATCGGCACGCCCGGCGGCGACGCCTTCCTCATCGAGTGGCTCAACATCTGGGCCGCGCCGATCAAGCTCGATCCGAACTGGAACGGCGGCAATTATTACGGCGGCAAGCCGCCGACCGAAGGCCTGAAGGAAGCGCTGAAGATCGTGACGCTGCAGGCCAACCACTCGGACTGGGCGATCAAGACTTTCGGCAATGCGCCGGCCGATCCGGCCAAGGATCCGGCGGCGGCGATGGACAACAAGTTCAAGATCGAAGCGGCGATCGACGCGGCGGCGGCGGCGCGTGCCGCGACGTCGGATGCCAATTCGCTGATCTATCTCGCCAAGGCCAACCAGCTCGCCAACGCCGATCCGGCGAAGATCAAGGCGCCGGCGCTGATCCTGTATTCGCCGACCGATCTCGTTTTCTACGCGCCGCTGGTCGAGGAGGCGGCCAAGAAGATCGCCGCCGGCGGCACGGCGGTCGATACCGGGCAACTGCCGGGGCCGAATGGCCATCTCAACGGCGTGCTTGCCGTGGCGCAGCAGGGCGAGCGGATCAAGGCGTTCCTCGCCAAGTAACCGGCGGGCAAGTAACCGGCGTATGCGGGTTGAACGGCGCGTCGCCTCAGCGGCGCGCCGTCAGCAACGTCGCCAGGCACAGCGCGCCGAAGCCGGCAAAGGTCAGCGCCGCATTGGCGGCGTGCGACACTTCCCACTGCCAGCGCAGCGCTTCCCAGTTGGCCGGCACCACCGTCCAGTTCTGCGTCGCGACATTGGCCGGATAAGTGTAAGCAAAGAAGATCACGAGGCCGCCGGCGAGACAGACGACGGCGAGCAGCATCAAGCGGAACGGCAGCGGCTGCCGGCGCACGGCGATCGCCAGCACGGCATTCGCGACGAGTGCGCCAATCGAGGCGATGCCGAACAGCGCCCAGCCATTGTACACCGACTGCGCCGTGAAATAGGCCTGTTGCGTCATGTGCAGCTTGGTCAACAGCGAGGCGGCATGCGAGCCGCCCGGCACCAGGGCGAAGGCGGTGAGGAAAAGGGCGATGAATTGCAGAGCCAGCATCGCGCCAGCCTGCCGGGGAACTGCGGCGATGGCGTGTCGGGTCTCGCATCGCGCCGCGCGCTTCACAGATTATGCCGCCTGCCCGTGCTGGTGAGCGGCATCGCGACGATGCGATCGATGCGGCGGCCGTCGAGATCGGCGACCTCGAAGCGCCATTGATGGAAGGTCGCGGTTTCGCCGATGCGCGGCAGGTGTTTCATCTGCGCCAGCAGGAACCCGGCCGCGGTGTGATAGCTGCGCCCGGGCGGCAGCGTGAAGCCGAGCAACTCGGCCATTTCGTCGGCAGGGAGCGAACCCGCCAGCGACCAGCGGCCGTCATCGAGGCGCACGGCGGACGGCTCTTCGTCCGGCGCCGGCGCACTGCCGATGATGACCTGCATCAGGTTGGCCAGCGTCACGATGCCTTCGAAGTGACCGTATTCGTCGTGCACCAGCGCCAGCGGGTTGGGCGCGTCGCGCAGCATCGGCAGCACGTCGAGCGAGTCCATGGTGTCGAGCACGACCGGCGCCTCGCGCACGAAGCGCCGCACGGTGAGATCCTCGCCGTTGAGCGCGGCGCGCAGCAGATCGTGGACGCGCACCACGCCGACCATGGCGTCGATGTCGTCGCCGGCGGGGAGGAGGGTGTGGCGGGTGTCGTCGAGGATGCGGCGGACGGCGGCGGCGTCGGCGCCGATGTCGAGCCATTCGACCTCGTGCCGCGGCGTCATGGCGCCGCGCACGGAACGGTCGGCAAGGCGCATCACGCCGGAGATCAGCCGGCGCTCGTCGGCCTCGATGACGCCGGCGGTTTCGGCTTCCGCCATCAGGCTCTGGATTTCCTCGTCGCTGACCTTGTTTTCGCGGCGTTCGTGCTGGCCGAGCAGGCGCAGCACGGCGCGGCCCGAGACGTCGAGCAGGCTGACCAGCGGGCCAGCGATCTTGGACAACAGGGTCATGGCCGGCGCGACAAGCGTCGCGATGCGCTCGGGATCGCGCAAGGCGATCTGCTTTGGCACCAGTTCTCCGACGATCAGCGACAGGTAGGTGATGAACACGACGACGACGCCGACGCCGACCGGATCGGCGATGCTGGCGGGCATGCCGAGATCGCGCAGCGCCGCGGTGAGACGCAGGCCGAGCGTCGCGCCGGAGAAGGCGCCGGACAGGATGCCGACCAGCGTAATGCCGATCTGCACCGTGGAGAGGAAGCGCCCCGGATCGGAGGCGAGCGCCAGCGCGCGCCGCGAGCCATAGACGTTGCGCGCGATCATGGCCCGCAGGCGGCTTTGCCGGGAGGAGACGATTGCCAGTTCGGACATGGCAAGGCCGCCATTGACGACGGTCAGGGCGACGACGATCGCGAGTTCGAGATAGAGCATGGCACGCTTCTACCTGCTTCCGGGCGTGGCTGCGGGCGAGGGCGCCATTTTGGCGTCACTTGGTCGCGCGGCGGAATGCTACGCCCCGATCGCCACTTTGACGCCGTCAATGACGAATTGCACCGCCAGCGCGGCGAGCAGCACGCCGAGCAGACGCGACATCACCATGTTGGCGGTGCTGCCGAGCAAGTTGCCGATGCGCGTCGCCAGCAAGAACACGATCAGACATACGAGCATGATGGCCGCGATGACCGCGAACAGCATGCCGAGCTTGACCGGGTCGCCTTCGCTGCGGCCCGACAACAGCACAGACGCGGTGATGGCGCCGGGGCCGGCCATCAGCGGGATGGCGAGCGGAAAGGCGGCGATGTTGCGTACGCGCTCCTCGATGGCCTGTTCGGCGGCTTCGGTCTGGCGCGTGACGCGGACGCCGAACACCATTTCCGAGGCGATCGAGAACAGCAGCAGGCCGCCGGCGATGCGGAACGCAGGCAGGGTGATCGACAGCGCATGCAGCAGCCAGTTCCCGATCAGGGCGCTGCCGGCCAGGATGATCGTGGCGATCACACAGGCGCGGATCGCGACCTGCGGCCGGTTCTTCTCCGGCAGGCCATGGGTGACGGCGAGAAAGGCGGGCACCAGCCCGACGGGATCGACCACCACGAGGATGGTGACGAAGGCCGAAACCAGAAATTCGATGGGCAGCGAAGCGAGCGTCATGGCCGCCATCGTACCGGGTTGGCGGGGTTGCGGCGCGCGCAAAAGCAGGCGTGCGGCGAGTTATCCTGAGACCTTTGCAGCGGCCCTCGCCGGCGCCGTTTATCCCCCTGTAAGATATTGAAATAAAAGAAGATTAATAGGGTGCCGTGCGGGGTTTAAAATTGGCTTTGCGCCCCCAAATCAGCTACACAGTCCGATAGATTCTTCACCGTCAGGAAGCCTTCTTTGTCCGACACCGATACCCCGAAATCGGGGGGCGATCACCCCTCCGACGTCCGCCCCATTTCGATCACCGAGGAGATGAAGCGCAGCTATCTCGATTACGCCATGAGCGTGATCGTGTCGCGCGCGCTGCCCGATGTGCGCGACGGCTTGAAGCCCGTGCACCGCCGCATTCTCTATTCGATGCACGAGCAGGGCCATACGCCCGACAAAAAATACGTGAAGTCGGCGCGCGTCGTCGGCGACGTGATGGGTAAGTATCACCCGCACGGCGACAGCGCGATCTATGACGCGCTGGTGCGCATGGCGCAGGATTTCTCCATGCGCCTGATGCTGATCGACGGGCAGGGCAATTTCGGCTCGGTCGACGGCGATCCGGCGGCGGCGATGCGTTACACCGAGTGCCGTCTCGCCAAGCCGGCGATGGCGCTGCTCGACGACATCGACAAGAACACCGTCGATTTCCAGGACAATTACGACGGCAACGAGCGCGAGCCGGCGGTGCTTCCGGCGCGCTACCCGAACCTATTGGTCAATGGCGCCGGCGGCATCGCTGTCGGCATGGCGACGAACATTCCGCCGCACAATCTCGGCGAGGTGATCGACGCCTGCATGGCGATGATCGACAATCCGGCGATCACGGCGGACGAGCTGATCAACATCGTGCCAGGCCCGGATTTCCCGACCGGCGGCATCATCCTCGGCCGCTCCGGAATCTACTCGGCATTCACGACGGGCCGCGGCTCGGTGGTGATGCGCGGCAAGGTCGCGTTCGAGCAGTTCGGCAAGGACCGCGAAGCGATCATCATTTCGGAAATCCCGTACCAGGTGAACAAGGCCACCATGGTCGAGCGCATCGCCGAACTGGTGCGCGACAAGAAGATCGAGGGCATCTCCGACCTGCGCGACGAGAGCGACCGCGACGGCTATCGCGTCGTCATCGAGCTCAAGCGCGACGCCGAGCGCGAGGTCGTGCTCAACCAGCTCTATCGCTTCACGCCGCTGCAGACCTCGTTCGGCGTCAACATGGTGGCGCTCGACGGCGGCCGTCCGCTTTTGATGACCTTGCGCGACATGCTGACCGCCTTCGTCGCCTTCCGCGAAGAGGTGGTGTCACGCCGCACCAAGTTCCTGCTCGGCAAGGCGCGCGACCGCGCCCATATCCTCGTCGGCCTCGCCATCGCGGTGGCCAATATCGACGAGGTGATCAAGCTGATCCGCGGCTCGAAGGATGCCAAGGAAGCGCGCGAAGCGTTGATGGCACGCGACTGGCCGGCCAAGGACATGATCAACATGGTGCTGCTGATCGACGATCCGCGGCACCGCGTTTCGGATGCCGGCACGACCCGGCTGTCGGCCGAACAGGCCCAGGCGATCCTCGATCTGCGCCTGCAGCGCCTGACCGCTCTGGGCCGCGACGAGATCAAGGACGAACTCGACAAGCTCGCCGCCGAGATCGCCGACTATCTCGACATCCTGCGTTCGCGCGCCCGCATCCAGGGCATCATCAAGGACGACCTCGCGGCGCTGAAGGCGCAGTTCGCGACGCCGCGCCGCACCGAGATCTCGGAAGCCGCCGGCGACATGGACGACGAGGACCTGATCCAGCGCGAAGACATGGTCGTGACCGTGTCGCATCTCGGTTACGTCAAGCGCGTGCCGCTCTCGACCTACCGGGCGCAGCGGCGCGGCGGCAAGGGCCGCGGCGGCATGCAAGTGCGCGACGAGGATTTCGTGGCGCGGCTGTTCGTCGCCTCGACGCATACGCCGGTGCTGTTCTTCTCCTCGGCCGGCAAGGTGTACAAGGAAAAGGTGTGGCGGCTGCCGCTCGCGGCGCCGCAGGCGCGCGGCAAGGCGATGATCAACATCCTGCCGCTCGACACCGGCGAGACCATCACCTCGCTGATGCCGTTGCCGGAGGACGAGAAGACCTGGGGCGATCTCGACGTCATGTTCGCCACGACCAAGGGCACGGTCCGCCGCAACAAGCTGTCGGACTTCGTCGAGGTGCGCCGCTCCGGCATCATCGCTATGAAGCTCGCGGACGGCGAGGGTATCGTCGGCGTGCAGATCTGCACCGAGAAGGACGACGTGCTGCTGACCTCGTCGGGCGGCCAGTGCATCCGCTTCGCGGTGCCGGAAGTGCGCGTGTTCACCGGCCGCACATCCATGGGCGTGCGCGGCATTGCGCTCGAGAGCGACGACCGGCTGATCTCGATGACCATCCTGCGCCACAGCGAGGCGAGTTCGGAAGAGCGCGCGGCTTACTTGAAGAAGGCGAGCGCGGTGCGCCGCGGCGGCAATGGCGACGACGAAGCGGTCGCGGCGATGCAGACCGAGGCGGAGGAGAATGTCGCCGCCATCGAGCTCAGCGAGGAGCGCTACGTCCAGATGTCGGCGGCCGAGCAGTTCGTGCTCACGCTGTCGGAGCGCGGCTACGGCAAGCGGACCTCGTCTTATGAGTACCGCATCACCGGGCGCGGCGGCAAAGGCATCGTCGCCATGGACATCTGGCAGAAGGCCAAGGGCGGCGGCTTCGAACTCAAGCCGAAGATCGGCCGCCTGGTCGCCTCGTTCCCGATCGAGGAAGACGACCAGGTGATGCTGGTCACCAACGCCGGCAAGCTGATCCGCACGCCGGTGTCGGGCATCCGCATCGCCGGGCGCTCGACGCAGGGCGTCATCGTGCTTGATACGGCCGACGACGAGCGCGTCGTGTCGGTCGAGCGTTTGAGCGAGGACGAGGGCGGGGAGTGACATCTCTCCGCTAGACAATCTGGTTCAGGCAGGGATTACTCGCATCGTCCGGTTTCGCGGACGATGACAGTGAGAATTCCCCATGAACTGGCAGTTATTTTCGGCCTTCTTCGTCATTACAACGATCCTCATCGCCGTCCCGGGCCCGGTGGTCACGCTGGTGATCGCGACCGGGGCGCAGCGCGGTATTCGTCCGGCGCTGGCGACCGTGGCCGGCACCATGGCCGGCACCGCCGTGCTGCTCGCCGGCATCGGTTTCGGTCTCGACTGGCTGCTCAAGATGTCGTCGGCCTTGTTCGAGGTGATGCGCTGGGCCGGCGCCGCCTATCTGTTCTGGCTCGGCATCCAGGCCTGGCGCCACGCCGGCGATCCGGTGCCGAAGCTCGAGCCGCGCGGCCATGTTTTCGCGACGCGCGGCTTCCTCGTCGCCGTGACCAACCCGAAGACCATCGCCTTCTTCACGGCGTTCCTGCCGCAGTTCATCGACCCGACGCTGCCGGTCGGCTTCCAGATCCTGGTGATGTCGCTGACGTCGCTGCTGATCGCGCTGGTGCTGGACTCGTGCTGGGCGGTCGCCGCCGGTCTCGGCCGCGCCTGGTTCCTCAAGCCGCACCACAACAAGCTGCTCGGCCGCGTCTCCGGTCTGGTGCTGATGGGCGGCGGCGTATGGCTGAGCCTGACAAGAAGGCCGGGCTAGCAACAAACTCCGCTCATTCCCGCGCAAGCGGGAATCCGGCGCTTTAACACTGGGTCCCCGCTTTCGCGGGGACGAGCGGGGAGTCTAGCGCGCGCCGGCCTTCTCCAGGATCGCGACCATCTCGGCATAGCCGCGTCCTTTCGCCAGGGTCAGCGGCGTCGCGCCGCTGCGCTCGGCTATGTTGACGTTGGCGCCGGCCTCGACCAGCGCCTTGAGCGTCGCGGTGTGACGCGTGCCGCCATTGCCGAGCACGATCGACTCGATCAGCGCGGTCCAGCCGAGATTGTTGACGTGGTCGAGCGGCGCCCTGGCGGCGATCAGCATGCGCACCACCTCGTCGTGGCCGAGATGCGCGGCGGCGATCAGCGCCGTGCCGTGATAGGGGCTGGTGATGTTGGTCGCCTTGCAGCCGCCGTCCAACGACAGCTTGAGCATGGCGACATCGTCGGCGACCGCGGCGATGGTGACGATGTCATAGGCCTGCGCGTCGAGCGCATTGGCGTCGGCGCCGAGGCGGATGAGGGCGCGGGCGGCGTCAGCCTTCTTCAGGTGGACGGCGACGTGCAGCGGCGTGCGGCCGCCGCCATCGCGCGCCTCCAGCGCCGCCCCGTCCTTGACCAGTCTGTCGATGGCCGCGGCGTCGCCTGCGGCGGCCGCGGCATGCAGGCCGCGGTAGGCGGCAATGTCGGCCGGGCCGGGCGCGATCTGGGCGAAGGCGGCGGACGCCGAGAGCAGGACGGCGGCGGCGACGGAGCGGAACAGCATGGGCGCTTCCTAAGGGTTGGTGGCCGGCAAGGTGGCCGGCAAGACTAACCCCGATGGCAGCGGGTTCATCCTGCGCAGCCTTGCCGCAGGCCGAAGGCCGGGGTAGACGGAACCCATGTCACGGACCGCCCTTTACGCCGGATCGTTCGACCCGGTGACCAACGGCCACATCGATGTGGTGCGCCAGGCCGTCCGGCTGGCGGATCGGCTCGTCCTTGCGATCGGCATCCACCCCGGCAAGGCGCCGCTGTTTCCGACCGAGGATCGCCTGGCGATGCTGGAGGAGACCTGCGGGCCCATCGCCCGTGAGGCGAAATGCGAGTTCTCCTGCATCACATTTGACGGTCTCGTCGTGACGGCGGCCGCGAAGGCGGGCGCCAGCCTGCTGATCCGCGGCCTGCGTGACGGCACCGATTTCGACTATGAGATGCAGATGGTCGGCATGAACGCCGCCATGGCCCCGGAATTGCTCACGGTTTTCCTGCCGGCCTCGCCGATGGTGCGCCCGATCACCGCCACATTGGTCCGGCAGATCGCGGCCATGGGCGGCGACGTATCGAGCTTCGTACCGAAGAGCGTGGTCGGGCGCCTGAAGCAGCGCTTCGCCGATAAAGGCGCCTGAGTTCTCTCAATCCGAGGAGCCGATATGACCTCTCGCCGACTTGTCCTGTCGCTCGCCTGCGCCCTGTTCGCGGCGGCGGCGACACCGGCCTTGGCCCAGAGCGGCAAGCTCGCCAACCCGGCCGCGCTCACCGAGCAGGCGCCGGCCACCTACAAGGCGAAATTCGAGACCAGCAAGGGCGCCTTCGTCGTCCAGGTGACGCGCGCCTGGGCGCCCAACGGCGCCGACCGCTTCTACAACCTCGTCAAGAACGGCTACTTCGACAATGTGCGGTTTTTCCGCGCCATCTCCGGCTTCATGGTGCAGTTCGGCATCAACGGCGATCCCGGCCTGAACGCCAAGTGGCGCGTCGCGCGCATCCAGGACGACAAGGTCGGCCAGAGCAACACGCGCGGCATGATCACCTTCGCGACCTCCGGCCCGAACGCGCGGACCACGCAGGTGTTCATCAATTTCGACGACAACAGCAATCTCGACGGCATGGGCTTTGCGCCGTTCGGCAAGGTCGTGTCGGGCATGGATGTCGTCGACAAGCTCTACACCGGCTACGGCGAGGGCGCGCCGAACGGCCGCGGCCCCGACCAGAACCGCATCCAGAGCGAAGGCAACGCCTATCTGAACCAGAGCTTCCCCAAGCTCGATCACGTCACCAAGGCGACGATCGAGAAGTGACAGCGCCGCTGTCTTCACCAAGCCGTCGCGACAGCGGCGCCGAAAGTTTTCAAAGGAGATCGTAATGGCCAAGCCGGAAGACACGCTGACGCTGGAAACCACCAAGGGCAACGTCGTGATCGAGATGCGTCCCGATCTCGCGCCCGGCCACGTCGCGCGCATCAAGGAACTGGTCAAGGAAGGCTTCTATGACGGCATCGTCTTTCACCGCGTGATCGACGGCTTCATGGCGCAGACCGGTTGCCCGCAGGGCACCGGCATGGGCGGCTCGGGCAAGAAGCTGAAGGCCGAGTTCAACAAGGAGCCGCATGTGCGCGGCACGGTGTCGATGGCGCGCGCCTCGAACCCGGATTCCGGCGACAGCCAGTTCTTCATCGTGTTCGACGACGCCACCTTCCTCGACAACCAGTACACGGTCTGGGGCAAGGTCATCGAGGGCATGGAGAACGTCGACAAGATCAAGCGCGGCGAGCCCGTGCAGAACCCCGACAAGATCGTCAAGGCGACGATGGGGGCATAAGGCCTCCACGAAGCGTCAATTTCTGCGTCATGGCCGGGCTTGTCCCGGCCATCCACGTCTTTAATGCTGACGGCAAGGAAGACGTGGATGCCCGGCACAAGGCCGGGCATGACGAAGGATAGCCATGCGCACCGACCTCTTCGACTTCGACCTGCCGGCCGAGCGCATTGCGCTACGGCCCGCTCATCCGCGCGAGAGCGCGCGGCTCATGGTGGTGCGGCCGGGCGGGGCGCGGCCGCAAGCACCGCTCGTCCCCGCGCAGGCGGGGACCCAGAAGGCGACAGGCGAGGTTGGCGCGCGGGGATCCTGGACCCCCGCCTTCGCGGGGGGGAGCGGAGAACAGGGGCCAGTTCCCGAATGGGAAGACCGCACGGTTGCCAACCTGCCGGACCTGCTCGAGCCGGGCGACTGCCTGGTGGTCAACGACAGCAAGGTCATCGCCGCGCGGCTCAAGGGCCGGCGTATCGGGCGCGGGGAGGCGGAACCCTCGATCGAGGCGACCCTGCACAAGCGCATCGACGGCTCGACCTGGCGGGCCTTTATCCTCGGCGCCAAGAAGGTCCAGGTCGGCGATATCCTGCGCTTCGGCACCGAGGGACGGGTCTGTTTTCTCGGTCAGCTCGATGCTGAAGTTTTACATAAAGATGAGGGTGGCGATGTAACCCTCTCATTTTCCTTCACAGGTCCGGTTCTCGATCAAGCGATCGAGGAGCGGGGCGAGATGCCCCTGCCGCCCTACATCGCCTCGAAGCGGCCGACCGACGACCAGGACAAGACCGACTACCAGACCGTGTTCGCCCACGAAGAAGGGTCCGTGGCGGCTCCGACCGCCGGGCTGCACTTCACCCCGGCGCTGCTGGAGCGGCTCAAGGCCCGCGGCGTCGCCCTGCACAAGGTCACCCTGCATGTCGGCGCCGGCACCTTCCTGCCGGTGAAGGCGGACGACACCGAAGGCCACAAGATGCACGCCGAGTTCGGCATCCTGACCGCGGAGACGGCGGAGGCGCTCAACGCGGCCCGCGCCAAGGGCGGCCGCATCGTCGCCGTCGGCTCGACCGCCATGCGCACGCTGGAGACGGCCGCGGGCGACGATGGCAGGCTCAAGGAGTTCGCCGGCGACACCGCGATCTTCATCACGCCCGGCTACCGCTTCAAGGCGGTGGACCTGATGATGACCAACTTCCACCTGCCGCGCTCGACCTTGTTCATGCTGGTGTCGGCCTTTTCCGGGCTGGCGACCATGCAGCGGGCCTACCGCCATGCCATCGACACCGGCTACCGGTTTTACTCCTACGGCGATGCGTGTTTGCTGTTTCCTCAGAGTCATTCCGGGACAGCCCGTTAGGGCTGGACCCGGAATCCATAACCCCTGTAAGTGATTATGGATTCCGGGCTCGCTCGTTTCACTCGCGCCCCGGAATGACAGAGAGATAAATGTCCGAACCCTTCTCCTTCACTCTGCGCAAGACCGACGGCATGGCCCGCCGCGGCGAGATCGTGACGCCGCATGGCCCGATCGCGACGCCAGCCTTCATGCCGGTCGGCACCGCGGCGACGGTAAAGGGCCTGCATCCGGAGGCTGTCGCCGACACCGGCGCGCAGATCCTGCTCGGCAACACCTATCACCTGATGCTGCGGCCCGGCGCCGAGCGCATCGCCGCGCTCGGCGGGCTGCACAGGTTCATGAACTGGGACAAGCCGATCCTCACCGACAGCGGCGGCTTCCAGGTCATGTCGCTTGCCACCTTGCGGAAGCTGACGGAGCAGGGCGTCACCTTCCGCTCGCATATCGACGGCACCAAATACGAGCTGACGCCGGAGCGTTCGATCGAAATCCAGGCGCTGCTCGGCACCGACATCACCATGCAACTCGATGAGTGCCTCAAGCTGCCGGCCTCGCGCGAGGAGATCGAGCGCGCTATGCGGCTGTCGCTGCGGTGGGCGGAGCGCTCCAAGCGCGCCTTCGAGGCCCGCGCCCGCGAGGGCTACGCGTTATTCGGCATCGTGCAGGGCGGCGACGACATTCCGCTGCGGCAGGCCAGCGCCCGCGCGCTCACCGAGATCGGATTCCACGGCTACGCCGTGGGCGGCCTCGCGGTCGGCGAGCCGCAGGAGGTCATGCTCAAGGTGGTCGAGGAAACGACGCCGGTACTGCCCGCCGATGCGCCGCGCTACCTGATGGGGGTCGGCACGCCGCACGACATCCTTGAGGCGGTGGCGCGCGGCATCGACATGTTCGACTGCGTCATGCCGACCCGCAACGGCCGCCACGGCATGGCCTTCACCCGCTTCGGCCAGCTCAATCTCTCGAACGCGCGGCACGCCGACGATCCGCGGCCGCTCGACGAGGAAAGCCCGCATCCGGCGGCGCGGACCTATTCGCGCGCCTACCTGCATCACCTGACCAAGGCCAATGAAATGCTCGGCCAGGTGCTGCTCTCGACCGTCAACATCGCCTACTACCAGGCGCTGACCGCCGGCATGCGCGCCGCGATCGAGGAGGGGCGGTTCGAGGACTTCCGCATGGCGACGATCGAGGGCTGGGCCAGGGGCGACATCCCGGCCCGATAGGCCGTCACTTCCGTTTCGCCAGCGGTTTGGCGAGTTCGCGCGCGCAATCGATGAAAAGCTCGGCGGCCGGATTCAAGGTCCGGTTTGTGGGCGTGACGATGCCGTTGGCCACCGGAGCGATCGGCAGGCGAACCGGCAACGCCTTGATCTCCGAATGCTGCGGCGACATTTTCAGGGCGTCGTCGTGGAAGAAAGTGAGAAACCGCCCCGTCGCCAGAAGACTCATGCGCACTTCGGACGACATCGTCACCACGGTCGTGTGAGGGTAAGCGAGGCCGCTCTTGCGGAACGCTTCGGCATAGATCGGCCCCAGCGCGTGTTCCGGGGGCGGCAGCACCCACAACTCGTTCGCCAATTCGGCAAGCTCGATCTTTCGCCGCCGGACCAGCGGGTTCTGCGCGCCCGCAACCACGACATAGGACGTGTCGTACAGCGTTTCGAAGGCGAAGAGGTCCTCGGGGAAGAGCTCGAGCCGCGGCACGATCAGCAGGTCGAGTTTGCGTTCGGTCAGTTCGCGATGCAGCGTTTCGACCTGGGCCGACACGACACGGAACACCATGCGCGGATGATGCCGCAACAGGCGGTTGATGATTTCCGGAATGAAGCCGGCCGCCAGCGGCGCGATGCTGCCGACGCGCACTTCGCCTGCGCTGGGATCGGCCAGAAACTCGATCCTTTTGACGGCCTGATAGAGTTCGTCGAACGCCGCTTCGCCGCCGTCGAGGAGGGCCCGGCCATAGTCGGTCGGCTCGATGCCGTGCGGGCTGCGGTCGAGCAGGCGAACGCCGATCGCCGCCTCCAGTTCGCCGATCGACCGCGATACGGCGGGCTGCGTCGTATTGAGCAGCGTCGCGGCCCTTCGCATGCTGCCGGCCTGCACCACGGTCATCAGGATGTGCAGGTCCTGTAGCTTCAGGCGGCGGCCGATGCGATCGCTGAGCTGCATCACGATCCTATTGCGAAAATGGTATAGGTATATCACAATTTAGCATTGTCTTGGCATAACCGCATCCGCTATTTGTCGCCCTCGGCCGGCGGACATCCGCATGGTCCGTTTGGCGGTTTGGGACGTTGCGGACAGCCGTTGCGCGCGCCTACCGTGATTGCCGGCTGCTGCCGGCATCGTTTGTCCCACGAGAAACGGTGCGATAGCGAAGCACCCGAGCTTGAGGAATTGCCGTATGAGCGCCGATCCGGAGTTTCTCGCCACGCGGCGCAAGCCGAACTTCAAGCTGCCGGCGGGCGCCATCGACGCGCATTGCCACGTCTTCGGGCCCGGCGCGGTATTCCCCTATGCGCCGAACCGGCGCTACACGCCGAACGATGCGCCGAAAGAAATGCTGCGCGCGCTGCACGATCACCTCGGCGTGTCGCGCGCCGTCATCGTGCAGGCGAGCTGTCACGGCACCGACAACCGCGCCATGATGGATTGCCTGGCGTGGGACCCGAATCGCTATCGCGGCGTCGCCATCGTCGATGACACCTTCACCGATGCCGACTACGACAGACTGCATGCCGGCGGCGTGCGCGGCGTGCGCTTCAACTTCATCAAGCATCTCGGCGGCACGCCCGACATGGACGTGTTCTACAAGGTGATCGACCGCATCAAGGGCCGCGGCTGGCACGTCGTGCTGCATCTCGGCGGACCGGACATCATTCCGAACATGGAGACGATCAAAAAGCTGCCGCTGACCTTCGTCATCGATCACATGGGCCGCGTGCCGGCCAAGGACGGTCTCGACCAGCCGCCGTTCAAGGCGCTGATGGAACTCGCCAAGCTCGACAACTGCTGGATCAAGGTCTGCGGCGCCGAGCGCATCGACTTCCCGCCTTACGACAAGGCGGTGCCGATCGCGCGGCGCATTCTCGAGACCATTCCCGACAAGGTGATGTGGGGCACCGACTTCCCGCATCCCAACGCCAGCCACGAAGCCGACGAGGCCGACCTTGTCGATCTGGTTCCGCAATTCGCGCCGGAGACGGATTTGCAGCGCCGCGTGCTTATTGATAACCCGGCGCGGCTCTACGATTTCTGAGCGCCGGCGATCACTTCACCCATTCGACAATACGAAACTGTACCGGAGGATGCTTCCAATGACCTTTAAGTTTTTCAACTATACGCGCCGCGCCATGTTGCTGGCGCTGCCGATGGCGGTGGCCTTTGCGGCCGTGCCGCAGGCGCAGGCCGCCTGGCCGGAGAAGCCGGTGCGCATCGTGCTGCCATTCGGCGCCGGCGGCGTCGGCGACGTCACCGCGCGTATCGTCGCGGAGAAGCTCTCCACCATTCTCGGCCAGCGCTTCAACATCGAAAACATGCCGGGCCCGGCCGGCATCACCGCGGCGCGCGCGGTCATCACCGCCGAGCCCGATGGCTACACGCTCGGTCTGTTGAGCAACGGCACGGCGGCCGCGGTCGCGACCTTCAAGAAGCTGCCGTTCGACCCGCTCAAGGACTTCCAGATGGTCTCGACCATGGGGCAGTTCGACGCCGTGCTCGCAGTGTCGTCGAAATCCGAGTTCAAGACCCTCGGCGATTTCATCAAGGCCGCGAAGGAGAAGCCCGGCACGCTTAATGTCGGCACCATCGCCGCCGGTTCGACGCAGAATCTCGGCGCCGAGTTCTTCAAGTCGGTCGCCGACATCAACGTCATCATCGTGCCGTACAAGAACTCGCCGGACATTGTCGTCGGCCTTTTGCGCAACGACGTGCAGATGATGCTCGACTTCCCGCCGGCCGTGATGGGCCAGGTGACGTCGGGCGATCTCAAGCTGCTGGCGACCGCCGCCGAAAAGCGCTCGCAGATCTATCCGAACGTGCCGACCGGCGCCGAGCAGGGCCTCAAGGGCTTCAAGGTCTATTCGTGGAACGCCATCTTCGCGCCGAAGGGTACGCCGAAGGAGATCGTCGACAAGCTCAACAAGGCGATCCGTGAAGCGGTGGCGATGAAGGACGTGCAGGAACAATTCGCCAAGCTCGGCATCGAGGCCTATCCCTCGTCGCCGGAAGAACTGACCAAGCGCCTCACCGACGACATCGCCAACCTCAACGCGGTCGTCGACAAGGCCGGCATTCAGCGCAAGTAAGGAAAGCCGACGGGGGCGACGGCCGATGAACTGGTCTCAACCCGTCGATCTCTACTGCGAGCGGCTCGACCCGTCGTTCTGGGCCGAGCCGCTCAATGCCTTGACGAACCTGTCCTTCGTGATTGCTGCGGCGATCGCGTTCGCGCAGTGGAAGCGCGCCGGCGGCCGCGACTGGCCGGCCCTGGTCCTGATTGCCGTCACCCTCGCCATCGGCATAGGCTCCTTCATCTTTCACACCGTGGCGACGCGCGGCGCTGCGCTGTTCGACACCGTGCCGATCGCGGTTTTCATCTACGGTTATTTACTGCTGGCGCTGCGGCGCTTTCTCGGCCTGTCCACCCTGGTGGCATTGGCGACCTTGGCCGCCTTCGTGGTCCTGAGCGCGCTGGAAGCGCGCCTGGTGCCGGCCGGCACGCTCAACGGCTCGCATGCCTATCTGCCGGCCTGGGCGGCGTTGTTGATCGTCGGCTGGCTGACACCGGACAAGCGGCCGCGCCGTCTGCTGCTGGCAGCGGCGTTGGTGCTGGCGCTGTCGCTCGCATTCCGCAGCATCGATCAGGCGGTCTGCGCCACGCTGGCGATCGGCACGCATTTCCTCTGGCACACGCTCAACGGCGTCGTGCTGTATCTGACGTTGCGCGCGGCGCTGCCGGCGGCTTCGGCGCGCCCGGCTTAACGAAGAGAGCCCGCCCGGCGGCGAGGGGCAATCGGGGAAAGCCGCCGGGCGGGATCATGCTCAGTCGTTCGAAGCCGCGCGCGCCTTGCGATGGAAGGCGTAGTCGGCGGCATAAGGCACGCTGAGCAAGCTGCCGGCGGCCGGGCAGGCGCCTTCGGCGACGCCGCCACGGGTGGCAAGCCGCTGCACCGTGGTCACGCCCTCGAGCATGCCGGCGCCGCGACGTGCGGTGACCGTCAGCTTGAGCAGCGGGATGTCGGCCGCCGTTGCCCCCGGCGCGCGGCCGGCGACCCTGGCGGTGATCACGCTGCCGTCCTGCCATTCCCAGTTCGGACCGGCATAGTGGCGGCCGACGGTCTTGCCATTCACCAGCAGGCTGGCGATCGGCTCGCGGAAACTCCAGGCCAGCTTGCCGGAGGCGTCGGACTTGCATTCGTAGATTTGCGCATCTTCGGCATGAACGGTGACGACGTGGCTTTCGCCGGCCGCCGCGATGGCATCCGGCAGTTCGCTCGCCTGCGCCGCCGGCGGCAGGCAGAACGGCGCAACCGCCAGACGCAGTAATTGAAGCAGTCTCATGGCATGGTCCTTTGCTGTCTCCTGGTCTCGTCGACCATGTTGCGGCCGGTGACGACGAGATAAGGGATCTCGCTGCGGCCGATGCCGATGTCCTTGAGCACGTGGTTGTCGAGGGCGGCGAGCGCCGCCATCATACGTTTTCTGCGGCGATGCTCGGCGATCTTGACGAGCAGGTGCCAGAGGGTGCGGCCGGCGGCGCGCGGGCCGCCGGCAACTGCGTCGAGCCAGCCGAAGCGGCGGCCAGGCTCGATCGCGATGGTAAGCGCGTCGGTCATCTCAACGCCGCGTGATGACGACTTCGAGGTAATCGCCCGGCACCACCATGGTGCTGTCGCCCGACACGTTGAAACGCTCGATCAGCTTGATCAGGTCGGCGTTGAACGCGGTCTGCTTGGCGGCATCGAGCGCGGCGAAGGTCTTCAGCATCGGGCCGTAGAACGTGCGGAAGACGTCGATAAAGGTCTGCGGCGACTTGTAGCGGAAGTTGAACTGCCGCACGGTCGTTTTGATCGACGAGGCCTGCGCGCCGAACATCTCGCGCAGCCGTGCCTCAGTGCCCCACAGCGCCGGCGACTTGGCGCCGGCCGGCGGCGCGATGTAGCCGCCGATGGTCTTGAACATCTGGCCGATGAAACCTTCCGGCGTCCAGTTGGCCATGCCGATCTTGCCGCCGGAGCGCACGACGCGGATCAGTTCGGCCGCGGCGCGATCGTGGTCGGCGGTGAACATGATGCCGAAGGTTGAGATCGCGGCATCGAAGCTGCGGTCGTCGAAGGGCAGCGCTTCCGCATCGGCGGTACGGAAATCGATGGCGTAGCCGTCGGCTTCGGCGCGCTTGCGGCCGTGCTCGAGGAGCGAGGGCACATAGTCGGTCGAGACGACCGCGGCGCCGCGGCGGGCGGCCGCGAGCGTCGCATTGCCGTTGCCGGCGGCGACGTCGAGAACCTTCTGGCCGGCGCGGATGTCGAGAGCTTCGCAGAGCGTCTCGCCGACGATCTGCAGCGTCGTGCCGACGACAGCGTAATTGCCGGACGACCATGCGGCCTGCTGACGCGTCTTCAGGGCGCCGAGGTCGATCGCGTCGGCGTTCGGATTCTTCATTGAAACAGCGGCTTGGCTCATAGTGTGCTCCATTGTTTGTTGACGTGCGCGGCCGTGGCCCGGTCAGCGGGCAAACAGGCCGGATTGCTGGAAATCGCCGGTTTGGGCTAGTGTGCGCGCCGCCCGGCAGACCCTGCTTTCGGGGCGCTGAATACGGGCAAGGGCCGAGCCGCTCAATGACTGGGACAACGCGTTCATTTGCAGCGACGCCGGACCGCGCCGCCGGCTCCGATATTCTCACCGATGCCTTGCGCGCGATCCGGCTGCACGGATCTGTTTTCTTGAATGCGTGTTTCAAAACACCGTTCGGGGTCGTCACGCCGCGGCGTTTCGATCCTGGCTCACCGCTGGCGCATTTCCGTCACGTCAGCATCTTTCATCTCATTGCAGCCGGGTCGTGCGTCGTTGAAGTGGACGGCGCCGAGCCGACGCAAATATCGGCCGGCGATATTCTGCTCGTGCCGTTTGCCGACGAGCATCGCTTCTGGAATGGCGACGGCGTCGAGATGGTCAGGGCCGATACGCTGCTCCGCGCCAGCAACACGCCCGGCCTGTCGCAGATCAATTACGGCGGCGATGGCGAAGCCTTGCGCATGGTGTGCGGCATCATCGAGTCGTCGGAATTCCTGATTGCGCCGGTGTTTCGCACGCTGCCGCCGCTGCTGATCGATCGCACCGGCGACGACAAGGTCAGCGCGCTGCTGGCCTCAACCGTGCAACAGATCATCACGTTGACGGAGGAGGCGGCGCCCGGCACCGAGATCGTACTCGGCCGCCTCATGGAAATCCTGTTCATCGAGGTGCTGCGCCGCTACACGATGCAACTGCCGCCGAACGCCAAAGGCTGGTTCGCGGCGGTCAACGACCCGATGTTGAGCCGTGCGTTGCAGGTCGTGCATGGCGACCCGGCGCGACGCTGGACGGTTGACGACATCGCCCGCGAAGCCGGTTCGTCGCGTACCGTGCTCGCCGAGCGCTTCAATGCCGTGCTCGGACAGAGCCCGATCGAATACGTCACGCACTGGCGGATGCAAATCGCCGCCGAACGGCTGCGCTCGAGCCGCGACAGCCTGGCCGAGATTGCCGCCGGCGTCGGTTATGAATCGGAAGCGGCCTTCAACCGCGCGTTCAAGCGCGTCACGGGCGAGACGCCCGGACGCTGGCGTGACAGCGCGCCGGTGTCGGTCCTGCTTTAGGCGGCCGGCGCGGCCTGGAAGGGCGGCAGGTCGTTCTTGCCGGTGCGGCGCTCGAGCAGTCGCGGCAGCAGGCGCACGATGTCGTGTTGCAGGGCGCTGGCCGCCTGAGCCTTGGCGGCGTATTCGGCGCGTTCGCGGTCGAATTCGGCGACCAGCTCGCGCATCGTCGCTTCGGCGTTGTCGCGCGTCACCTTGAGGACGGTGTCGAGAAACGCGATGTGCTTGTCCTTGGCCGCCACGGTTTCAAGGGCCGCATCGAGATCGGCCCGCGTGGCGTGCAGCACGGCCGACAAAGTCTCGTTGGATTCGACGAGCGCCGCCTTGTCGGCCTCGAGTTCGGCGACGTGGCCGTCGCGTTCATTGACCAGCGCTTGCAATTCAACGAGCCGCCGTTCGCCGGCGTCGGTATGCACCTTGAGCTCGGCATCGAAGCGGCGCTGCAGGCGGCTCTCGGCCTGGGCAAGCCCAAAGGCGTTGGCGGTCAGCGCCTTTTCAAGCTGGGCGCGCAGGTCCTCGATCAGCGCTTTGGATTCGGCAAGATCGGTGCTCTGGTCGTTCAGCGTGCTCTGGCTGTTCACCAGGCGCACCATCGAATGGTTGGCATCGCGCAAGGCCGTGGCCAGCCGGGATTCCAGCGCGGCCTTGTCGCTTTCCGATTCCAACAGGCGGCGAGTCAGTTCGGCGACTTCGCCGTCGCGCGATTGCGCCAGTTCGTGCAGCGAACCGAGCGTCAGCGCATTTGCCGCCATCTGTTCGCGGGCGCGCTGCAGATCCTGGGTCTGCTGGTCGCGCTGTCCGGTCAGGTTGGCGATGCGCTGGTCGCGCTCGCGCAGCATCGCCTCGAGTTCGGCGACGCGCTCGCGCGGATCGGCGGCGGGGATGTCCTGCGGCGCGGGAATGCGCGGCCACAGCCGGCCGTCCGGATCGCGCTGCGGCGAGGGCGGGGTGGCATCGGTCTGGCGGCGGGGCCCCTGGCCGGAGGACGACTTCGGCTCCGGCTTGGGGGTGACCAGCGCCTTGATCAGGGTCGTAGGCTTCGGCGCGGCCTGGCGAGTCGGCCGGCGACCCCCATTGAGGGTGTCGATCCGCGTGGCGAGCGCCGACAGGCGTTCCGACAGCTCGTCGATGCCGGGCGGCTCCGCGCTGGGAATAGGGTTTCGACGACCGGATTGCATGCGCCTCAGGTCGCCCTCGGCGGGGCGACTCATCTCTTAATGACGGATTAACCATCGATCCGTCGTGATTAACGACCGGTTAACGACGGCTTTCCCGCGCAAAGCAAAGCCCGCCGTCCGAGGGGCGGCGGGCTTTAGACGATCAGTTGCGACGTCGGCCTATTTGGTGACCTGACCGCGGATCTCGCCGGCCTTGTGCGCGGCGGTGTGGATGTTGACGTAGAGCTTGCCGGCCATCAGATCGGCGGCTTGGGCATCCGTCAGGGTCGCCTTGCCCTCGAATGGGCTGCCGGCCTTGTCGGCGCTGGTAAAGATCGGCACCGCGACGCCACCGTTCTTGCCGGGATCGCCGCTGTGGAAATGCGCGGCGACGGCCGGGCCGGTGAGGCCGCTATAGGTGCCTTTCCAGGTCAAGGTCTTGCTGTCGGTATCGTAGGTCGCGGTCACCGCGCCTTTGCCGGCGCTGTCGTTGGCCGGGACTTCACTCGCGCCGGATAGATCGGCCTTGAGGTTCACGGTCGCCGCAATGGCGGGCACCGCAAGCGACAGGCCGGCAATCAGGGCCGCGCCGGCCAGCGCGTGGCGCATAAATCGGTAGGTCATGGCTGCCTCCTCGTTCGTGTCGATGAGCGGCCGCGATTGAAGCCGCTCACACCCAACACCGCAAGGCCGCCAATATTCCGGCGGCGATCAGGCCAGTTGTTCGTGCGCCAGGCTGTCGACGTCGATCGACGTGCATGAGGTCGTGCCGCAGGAGTCGCATTCCCAGTAGTGACGGATCTCGCCGCCATCGACGAACTCCGAGGCGACCGGCGCGATGAGCTGGTCGCCGCATTGGGTGCAGCGCAATGCGGTGCCGAAGATGCGGAGCATCGAGAACGTCGCCGGATAGCAGTGGAGCTGCATGGTGGCCTCCTGTGGCACCTTGAGTCGTCCGTGAGGGCGAAGCTGAAGGCCAACCATGGCGGCCGCGCGACAGATTGGTGGAACTGTGGTGGCCGCGAGGGCAAAGTTTTATGACGCTTTGGAATGCTTCGCGTTCGAAATTGCGGCGCAGCAAACGTGCAAGCATCAACACGCTCAAGACAATTCGCGCCGGCGCAGGGTCGGCGCGCGGTGTCACGGCCGCGTCACAAGTCCGGCAAGGCCGCGTGATCGGCTAGCTATCGAGCTCGTCTTCGAGCGGCGGCAGCTGGCGGATCGGCCCGGTGGACAGGCTGATCTTCTTGCGCTGCGACGGCAGGCTTTCCGCGATCCGCGGCGACTTGCGTGACTTCTCGAACAGGTCCGAGCCGAGATTGCCGCCGTGCTCGGCGAGATCGTCTTCCTCGCAGCTGGCGGCGATCGCCAGACCGAGCGGCGCCAGATGCGCGCGGCGATAGCAGTAGACCGCGAGCAGGGCGCGGGTGTTGGGCGGCACGGCATCGATCAGGGCGGGCAGGCCCTGGGGCGTGACGCGATAGAGTTGGCCGAGCAGGCTCTCCGGTACGGGACAGGCTTCTTCATTGAGGCGCATACAGAATCCTCCAACCCCGAAGATTCCCATGTGCCCTGATTTGGTTAACAAGAAGGAAACGGCGCCGCTGCTTTGAGGTCGGGGCCGGCTTTGACGCACGTCAAGGGCGCGCCGGCCGCACTGAGGCTTGATCTCTGCCGGCCGACTTTTCGGTCGCGCGGGAGGACCTGTCGATGAGCGAATGTGCGGGACGACGAACCATCGTCGCGCTTGCCGTGGCCGCGGTTGCTGCGGGTCTGGCGCCGGCGGCGCGGGCCGATGATGCGGCCGCCGGCGCGGCCGAGTTCAAGGCGCGCTGCGCAGCGTGTCACGGTGAAACCGGCGCCGGCGATGGTCCTGCGGCGGCGGCCTTGCGCAGCCCGCCGCCAGACCTGCGGCAGCTCGCCAGGAACAACGACGGCGTCTTTCCGGAGAAGGTGCTCGAGACCGTGATCGACGGCCGCAAGACCATTCGCGCTCACGGCAATTTCGAGATGCCGGTGTGGGGTCGCGAGCTGTCGCAAGCGTCCGGCGATGCGGATGCCGCCAGACGCGTGAGCGCCGTCGTCCGCTTTCTGCGCGACATCCAGCAGAAATAGCCAGCCATGCACCGCAAGCCGGTGGGGGCGCAGCCGAGGGCGAAAGGGGGCGTGGTGAGCGCGCTGGGATTCGAACCCAGGACCTCGCGATTAAAAGTCGTGTGCTCTACCGCTGAGCTACGCGCCCGTCACCATGCGATGATCTCATCCGGTTGGCCCGCCGTGACGGGATAAACGAACGCGGGTCGGCCCCGAACCGGACCAAAACGACAGTCCAGACTCCAGTTGGATCATGCGCGACCGGCTGTTTAGGGGGGCATGCCGTCCGGGTCAATAGCCGCCCGGAACCGCGCCCGGCGCCTGTTGACGGGCAAAATCGGGTGAAAATTCCGCCTTTTCTGCCGATATCTTGAACTCGCGCGGCAGGCGCGGCGTTTGCTACACTTGAGGGCACGGCGAATCCCGCCTGCCACCATCCGGTCCCGAAAGTCGCCCCGAGGAGCCAGTTGCCGTCATGCCGATTATCAACCGCGTCGCCGACCTGCATCCCGAAATCACCGCCTGGCGGCGCGACATGCACGCGCATCCCGAACTCCTCTATGACGTGCAGCGGACGGCGGCCTCCGTCTCCGAAAAGCTGAAGGCCTTCGGTTGCGACGAAGTCGTGCCCGGTATCGGCCGCACCGGCGTCATTGGCGTCATCCGCGGGCGCAAGTCGAATTCCGGCAAGACCATCGGCCTGCGCGCCGACATGGACGCGCTGCCGATTACCGAGCTCAACGACCTGCCGTACAAGTCCACCAACCCCGGCAAGATGCACGCCTGCGGTCATGACGGACACACCGCCATGCTGCTCGGCGCGGCGCGCTATCTTGCCGAGACGCGCAACTTCGATGGCACCGCCGTCGTTATCTTCCAGCCCGCGGAAGAGGGCGGCGCCGGCGCCAAGGCGATGCTGGACGACGGCATCATCAACCGCTTCGGCATCGACGAATTCTACGGCATGCACAACTACCCCGGCATGCCGGTCGGCGAATTCGGCATCAACAGCGGCGCCATCATGGCGGCGACCGATACGCTGGAAATCGAAGTCGAGGGCGTCGGCGGTCACGCCGCGCGGCCGCATCTGGCGGTCGATGCCGTGCTGACCGCGGCGCAGATCATCACCAACCTGCAGTCGATCGTGTCGCGCAATGTCGATCCGCTCAAATCGGCGGTGATCTCGATCTGCGCGGTCGAAGCGGGCAACGCCTTCAACGTCCTGCCGGAGACCGTGCAACTGCGCGGCACGGCGCGCACGCTCGATCCCGAGGTGCAGGATTTGCTCGAGGCCAACATGCACCGCGTCGTCGAGCACACGGCGGCGGCCATGGGCGCCAAGGCCAAGCTCACTTATGCGCGCAACTATCCGATGCTGATCAACCACGACCGCGAAACCGGCTTTGCCGCCTCGGTGGCGCAGGAAGTCGCGGGCTCGAACCGCGTCAACACCGCGCTGCCGCCGATGATGGGCGGCGAAGATTTCTCCTTCATGCTGCAGAAGCGGCCGGGCGCCTTCATCTGGGTCGGCAACGGCGACAGCGCCGGGCTGCACCACCCGCGCTACAACTTCAACGACGACGTCATTCCGGTCGGCACGTCATACTGGGTCAAGCTGGTCGAAACCGCGCTGCCGGCTTGAGGCTTGCCCGCTTCACCTCTCCCATGGGGAAAGGTCGCCCGCGCAATGGCGCGGGCGGGTGAGGGGTTACGACTAACGGGCGCACTTTCCCCCTCACCCCAACCCTCTCCCCAGCGGGGAGAGGGGGCGCGCCGAGTTCGCCGCCGCGTCATCGTCTTTTAGCCCGCCGCCTTCATCAGGTTGTCCCGCAGGCGGACGATCTCGCCGCGCAGCGCCGCCGCAGTGTCGCCCGTCAGGCCGGTCGCCGGACCGATGCAGGCGCTCACCTCGCGCGACTGCTTGCGCAAGGCGTCGCCCTTGTCGGTGAGGCGCAGCCGCACCTGGCGTTCGTCGTCCGGGTCGCGCCGGCGGGTGAGGAGGCCGAGTCCCTCGAGCCGCTTCAGCAAGGGCGTCAGCGTGCTCGACTCCAGAAACAGCTTGTAGCCGATCTGCCCGACGGTCTGATCGTTCTCCGCCCACAGCGCCACCATCACCAGATACTGCGGATAGGTGAGGCCGAGCTTGTCGAGCAGCGGCTTGTAGACGCGATTGAAGGCGTGGCCGGCCGAATAGATGGCGAAGCACAAGAGGTCGGCGACGTCGGGCCGGCTCGCGGCGTCGGGCTTGGCGGATTTCATGGCTGGCGCTCCCGGGGCGGTCCGTCCGCCCCACACGGTTTCGTGAATATAGATCGCGCGCGATCTAATCGCAAGCTATTGACCCGCCGGCGGAGAGACCCTAAAAAGATCGTGCGCGATATAAACGCAAACGATTAATCAGGGTCGCCCGGACGAGGGTGCGCTCCCACAACAGGAGAAGAACCATGGCAGTGGACGTCAAATACCGCACCGCGGCGCGTGCCAGCGGCGGCCGGACGGGCACGGCAGCGACGCTCGACGGCTCGTTCAGCGTCAAGCTGGCGCGGCCGAAAGAACTGGGCGGCAACGGCGAGGCCGGCGCCAATCCGGAGCAATTGTTCGCCGCCGGCTATTCGGCCTGCTTCCTCAGCGCGCTGCAGTTGGTCGGCTCGCAGAGCGGCCCCAAGGTCCCGGCGGATGCGACGGTGACGGCAACGGTCGGCATCGGCCCGCGCTCGGAAGGCGGCTTCGGTCTTACGGTCGCGCTCGACGTGTCGCTGCCGGGCGTGCCGAAGGACCAGGCCGAAGCCCTCGTCGCCAAGGCGCATGAGGTCTGCCCGTATTCCAACGCCACGCGCAACAACATCGACGTCAAGCTCGCGGTCGTCTGAGCACGGCGACGGCAAAAGCAAAGGGCGCCGGTGTTCCCGGCGCCCGTTGTATTTGAACGGCGTGGTCGCCAAGCCTTACTGGGTCAGTTCCGGCTGCTTGGCGGCGATCTGCTGCGGCGCCACCGATTGCGTGACCTTGGCGAGGCGGGCGCGGCGCGCCAGCGTCACAACGGCCGTGCGGTAGCCCTCCAGCACCACGAAGTCGTTGATCCGCGAGCGCTCCCACAGCGCGATGATGACGGCCGCCGCGAAGGGCAGGGCCTGCACCATCAGCACGAAGGCGAAGATGTAGATCTCGCGCACTTCCTTGTTGTTGGTCTCGATCAGCGTGATCGCGCCGATCAGCAGCAGCGCCGCCATGATCGACTCCCAGAAGGCGTGGAAATCGGTCTTGCGCCGGGCGCCGCCCTTGTCGGTACGCACGAAGGGCAGGTGATCCTTGATCAGGCCCATCGCCACGGCGCGGGCCACCGTCCACTGCACCGACATCGCGGCGACCGCGGCCACCGCCATTTCGATACGCGAGGTCTTCACGCGCAGGCGATACAGCGCCACGAAGTGGATCAGCGACACCAGGAAACTCGCGACGATCGGCACGGTGAGGATGCGATCCGGCACCGAGATGTCGAGGAAGGCGATGACCGGCACCCAGAGGATATTGAGCACGGCGACGACGACGCCGACACTTTCCGCGCCAAGCCAGTTCAGCCAGCCGAGGGCAAATTCGCGCTTCTGGTCGCCGTTAAGGCGGCTCGCGCCTGGCATGAAGCGGCGCCAGTGCTTCTTGACGATCTGGAAGCCGCCATAGGCCCAGCGGTCGCGCTGCTTCTTGAACGCGTCGTAGGTGTCGGGCAGCAGGCCGTAGCCGTAGCGCTTGTTGGTGTAATGCGCCTGCCAGCCGTGCTCGAGCATGCAGAGGCCGAGATCGGTGTCCTCGCAGATCGTGTCGCTCGACCAGCCGCCGCATTCCTCGATGGCCTTGCGGCGCATCAGCACCATGGTGCCGTGGGTGACGATGGCGTTGTGCTCGTTCCGCTGCACCATGCCGATATCGAAGAAGCCGGCATATTCGGCGTTCATCGCGGTGTGCAGCGGGCTGCGGGCGCCGTCGCGGTGATCCTGCGGCGCCTGCACCATGCCGACGGTCGGGTCGTTGAACAGCGGCACCAGATCGCGCAGCCAGTCCGGCGTCACGACATAGTCGGCGTCGATGATGCCGATGACCTCGGCGTCGTCGGCGGTATGCAGGGCGGCAAGCCGCAGCGCGCCGGCCTTGAAGCCTTGCAGGTTGTTGGCCAATACGAACTTGAAGCGTTCTCCGAGCACCTTGCAGTGCTCCTCGATCGGCATCCACATCGCCGGATCGGGCGTGTTGTTGACGACGACGATGCATTCGACGTTCGGGTAGTCGAGCGCGGCCACCGCATCGAGCGTCTGCTTCAGCATCTCCGGCGGCTCGCGATAGGCCGGAATGTGGATCGACACCTTCGGCAGCGGCAGACCGCCAGCCGACATGTCGGGGGCGAGCGGCGGCGCCACGGGCACCAGGCGCGACGGCTTGCGGCCGAAGGCGATGGCGGCGATTTCCTCGATGCGCGCCAGCGCAATGACGATCAGCGGGATCAGCAGCACGGTGCCGAGGCCGAGCGCGAACGCTGCGCCGGGCACGAAGTAGTGGCCATACCAGTAGCCGAACAACGCGGCCGCCCAGGCGCCGACCGCGTTGGCAGCGGCGGCGAGCACGGTGGCCTGCCAGAACGAGGCGCCGGCAACCGTCAGGATCGGCAGTGACAAGAGGACGCTGATGAGCAAAGCGATGGCGCCGAGCTTCCAGTAATCCGGATTGGTGATCGGACCGGTCCAGGCGAACTTGGGCTGGCGATCGGCATTGAAGATGCCCCAGTACGGACCGACGCCGCCTTCGAAAATCTTCCAGGGCTGGTCGATGGCTTCGACGATGTTGTAGTCGATGCCGTAGGCCTGGGCGCGGGTGACGAAGTCGCGCAGGATCACCGCCTGCTCGATGCGGCCCGGATAAGCGTTATGGAAGTTATAGCCGGCGCTCGGCCAGCCGAACTCGGCGATGACCACGCGCTTGCCCGGATAGGCGCGGCGCAGCTTGTCGTAGATGATGATAGCCTGATCGACGACCTGCTTGTCGGAGAAGCCTTCCCAGTAGGGCAGGATGTGCGCGGCGATGTAATCGACCGACGACACCAGCTCGGGATGGTCGAGCCAGACGCTGTAGATTTCGCCGGTGGTCACCGGCACGTTCACCTGGCGCTTGACCTGCCGGATCATCTTGATGAGCCGGGCGACGCCGATGTCCTCGCGGACCTTGGCGTCCTGCTGCTTGGTCTTGGCGCCCTTGAGGCGTTCGGCTTCCTCGGCGCTGAGCGTGTCGCCGGCCTTCGGCTCGAGTTCGCCGCGATAGATTGTTTCGTTGCCGACGAAGATGCCGTTGACGTTGCTGTGGCGCTTGGCGAGATCGACGACCGAACGCATTTCGCGTTCGTTGCGCTTCTGATCCTTGTCGATCCAGGCGCCGATCGTGACGCGCATGCCGAACTCGGACGCGATGCCGGGCACCAGCTCGACGCCTGCGGTCGATGAGTACGTGCGCAGCGACTTCGCCACCGGCGACAGCAGCGTCAAGTCGTGACGGATCTGCGCCGCTTCGGCTTTGCCGCCGTCGTCGGGATTAACGTTGCCCTGGAAGGGTGCGTAGGAAACGCTGGCCAATTGGCCTTCGAAATTCGGAGCGGCCACATTCTCACGGCCGAGCAGCCACAAGCCGGCATGCACGCA
Organism: Pseudolabrys sp.; assembly: GCA_026125895.1. Taxonomy (GTDB): domain Bacteria; phylum Pseudomonadota; class Alphaproteobacteria; order Rhizobiales; family Xanthobacteraceae; genus Pseudolabrys. Next base: position 84,728 of record JAHCKG010000012.1, read on the forward strand.
CGCCACGAGGGCGACGACAGCAGCGACGGTGCGCATAGACTTTACAACCAAGTGGGGCTGGATGACCGGCCGACGAACTCGTCCCCTAAGTTCGGCCGGGGCCTTTCATGCTGTACTGCAGCATAGCGTAGCTTCAGGCGCGTTTTCAAGTAGATACTGGTCATGGCAAATCCAAGACGTACAGATGGCGCGCGTATGTTCGACGCTGGGATTTATTATTTTTAACCCCATCGCCAACGCGGTCAGCGCGCAGTCGTTCCGTCAGAGCTTTGCGCATTTGGCTCCGCCGAGGCAGCCGCCGGCGTCGGCGGTAGTCCCGGATTGAGCCAGCAGGCATGGACCCGGCCGTTGAGCGTTTCCGGGGCCTTCGGATCGATATTTCCCTGTCGGACGATGCAGCGGAAGGTCGCCTGGATGTGGGCGCTCGGGCAGCCGAAGCGATCGTACAGGTCGAGGTGGCGGAATGCGGTGTCGAGGTCGTCGCGCCAGAGCAGGCTGACCACCCGGCGGCCGAGCCAGACGCATTCGGGATTCCCGGCGGCGCCGGTCAGGACGCGGCTTGCTTCGGCGATTTCGTCGATCTTCTTCTGGCCTTCCTTGGTGGCCGCGGCGTCCGCAGGGGCCGTGGCGGCCGGCTTCTGCGGCTCCGCCGGCTTCGCGCCGCCGCTTTGGGCCAGCGCGGCGGTCGTGGACGCGCACATCGAGACCACGCAGAGCATGGCAGCAAGCAGACGCAGCGAAGGCATGGACGGTTAGTTCCCGACGTTATTGTTGACGCGCTAAACCCTGGCCAGCTTCCTGTGAAGGCGGATTGAGACGCTTATGCGGCGTCTTAGCTGAACCCGTGCTGAATAGCCGAAGCCCATTGGGCCCCCCGGCCCAGCGTTCCTCATCCCCCAGGCGCAATGTCCGATGCCCGACGGGCGTCCAGATTTGCGCGGGCGAAACTTGGCCTCAGAGGAGGACATTTGTCCAGTGCTTCCGCGGCTTGCCGTCGCGGGGCGGCTTGGCAGGCTTCCGCGACCGGCTATAAGCCGTTAACGCCGCCTGCTGCCGGCCCGGACGGACTTCTCCATGCGCCTTGCTCTGACCTGTATTGCCGTAACGCTGGCCGCGATCGCCGCGGTCTGGGTCTGGCTCGGCACGCCGATCCCGATGCCGAATGCGCCGCTGAAGCCGGGCGAGAAGCTCTGGTGCCTGTCCTATGCCCCCTTCCAAGGCAGCCAGACACCGCACGACCCCAACATCGTCATCCCGGCGGCCCAGATCGAGGCCGATATCGCGCAGCTGTCGCAGATGACCGGCTGCGTCCGGGTCTATGCGACCGATCAGGGTCTCGACCAGGTGGTCCCGATCGCCAAGCGCTACGGCATGCAGGTGCTGCAGGGAGCCTGGGTATCGAACGACCCGGTCAAGACCCGGATCCAGGTTGACGGCGCGCTCGCCCTGGCCGAGCGCTACCCGGAGACGGTGCGGGCGATCATCGTCGGCAACGAGGCCTTGCTCAGGGGCGACATCTCCGCGCCCGATCTGGCGGCGCTGATCCGGGACGTCAAAGCCCGAGCCAAGGTGCCGGTTACCTACGCCGACGTCTGGGAGTTCTGGCTGCGCAGCCCTGAAGTGGCTTCCGCCGTCGATTTCGTCACCATCCATATCCTGCCGTATTGGGAGGATTTCCCGATCCCGGCCAGCCAGGCGGCGGCGCATGTCGATGCCATCCGCAAGCGGGTCGCCGCGACCTTCGCCCCGAAGGACGTGATCATCGGCGAGGTCGGCTGGCCCAGTCAGGGCCGCATGCGCGAAGGCGCGCTGCCGTCTCCGGCCAATCAGGCCGAGGTGATCCAGGACGTGCTGGCGCTTGCGGCCCGCGAGAATTACCGGGTCAATGTCATCGAGGCTTACGACGCCACCTGGAAGCGCGCCCAGGAAGGGGTGGTTGGCGGCTACTGGGGTCTGTTCGATGCCCAGCATCGGCAGATGAAGTTCGTTTGGGGCGCACCGGTGTCCAACCATCCCGATTGGCAGTGGCAGGCCGGCGCCGGCATCATCTTCGCGCTGCTGGTGTTCGGCGTCGCCTTCTGGGCGGCGCGGCCCGAGACACCGTCCTGGCTGTGGCCGGTGGTGTCATTGAATGCGCTGGCCGGCGGCCTGACCGTCGGCATGACGATCGCCAGCGTCCCGGTCGAAAGCATCGGCGCCGGCGGGTGGGTGCGGCTGCTGGGTCTGGCGGCGGTCGCCGTGTGTTCGCCGCTGGCACTGAGCGCGGCAATGATGCGCGGCGTCGCCGTCCCGCCGCTGTCGCGCGTGCTCGGCCCGGCCGACGAACGAACCCGCGACCCCGTCGCCCTGGCGGTCGGCCTCGTCGCCATCGCGACCTTGCTGCTCGCCATCGTGACGGCGCTCGGGCTGGTGTTCGACCCGCGCTACCGCGATTTTCCGTTCGCGCCGCTGACGGCGGCAATCGCGCCGTTCTTCGTCCACAGCATCTTCACGCCGCGACCGATGGGTGAGCGCGGCGTCGCGGAGATCGGCGGCGCGCTGATCCTGGCGGCCTCGGCGGTCTATATCGGCTTCAACGAGAGCGTCGCGAACTGGCAGTCGCTGTGGCTGTGCAGCTTATTTGCCGTGTTCGTGCTCAGTCTTTCTCGGGTTCGCGGCGCGCAAAGCTGAGCAGCAACAGCCCGATCGCCAGCGCCGACAGCATGACGTTGTAGAGCACGACGCCGAGGCAGGCGACCGCGAGGCCGAGCGCGAAGACGACGAGCGTCGGCCGCATCAGGTTGACCAGGGCGATGACGACGGCGGCCCAGCCGATGATGGCGCGGTCGAACAGCGCGGCCCAGACCTTGCGCTGTAGGCACATCCAGGTGTCGAGCCCGGCATTGCAGGCCAGCCCGACACCCGATTGCTCGATGCCGAGATATCGGACGTAGAGCGCATATCCCAGCGCGCCAAACCCCACGATCAGCAGGAGGTTGGTCTGCCGCGGCGTCGGCAGGAAGAGGCGGTTCGATCTGGGTTCCATCAGGCGGTCCAGGAGGCGATCTTTGCGCGGCGGACTATGCCGCCGCGGCGCCGGCCGCGCAAATCGCTATTGCTGGGCGAATTTATCGCCGGTGAAGGTGGTCGTGCGACATGCGACCTTCGAGGCGTGCAGCCGGCTGCACAGTTCGGCCGCGGCGGCGCCGTTCGGCAGCGGCCCGACGATGAGCCGGTAGGGCACGATGCCCGGCCGATTGTCGTGGCGCACCAGCGGGCTCATGCCTTCAATCAGCGGACCGAAATTCGCCTTCACCGCCGCCCAGCGGGCATTGAGGATCTCCATGCTGCGCGCGCCGCCGATCTCGACGGCTATCTGCTGCTTGCGCGCGGCGTCCGGCGTGGCCTCGCTGGCCTGTGGCGCCAGAGCGGCGACGCGGGCCGGCGGCATTGGTACTGCGGCGGTCGGAGCGGGCGTATCGGCGGCGGATTCCTTTGCCGCGTCGGGTTTGACGTCAGGCTTGACGTCCGGCCTGGCCTCCGGCTTGGCGGCTGGTTTGGCCTCGACCTTGGCTTCAACCTTGGCCTCCGCCTTTGGCTCGGGCTTCGGTTCGATTTTGGCTTCGGGCTTGGGCGCCGCCGGCTGCGCCTCGCTCGGCGTGGCGGTCGGCGGCGGTGACAGCACCGGCGCCGCGGTGCGCGGCTCCTGTACCGGCCTGGCGCTGGGCCCGGTCGCGGCGACGATCGCCAAATCGCGTTTGATCGTGCCGGTGATGTCGGTGAAGTTCTGCTCCAGCGAGGCAAGGCGCTGATTGAGCCGGTCGCGGTCCGCGGTCAATTCGCGGATGCGGGCTTCCAGCCGGCGATTTTCCTCGACGCGCTGGGCCTCGACCTTCTTGAGCAGGTCGTCATTGGCCGCCAGCTGCTCCGGCGCCGGTTTGGGCTGCGACAGCGCCGTCACGAGCCGGCCGGCGCCGATATCGGTCTGGGTGATCAGGATGGCGGCAGCGACGGCGACGGTCGCGGCGCCACCCCACATGCTGACACGCCACATCACGCTGTTATCACGCAACGGACCGAGTTCCGGCGGATCAAACTCGTCGGCCATGGCACCCTCAAAAGCGGCGAATCAGGTCATTGAAAACATTAGCAGAATCCGGCATTGCTGGCTGCGTCCGAACAGCGGGCCCGCCGCCCGATCTTTGCTGATGTTTCGCTTGCTCTGTTCCCGCTAACGCATTGAGTTCAAACGCATGACGCCGCCGAAGGCTGCCGACCGCTCCTGTCTCGCCATCGTGCTCGCCGCCGGCGAAGGCACGCGCATGCGCTCCAGCTTGCCGAAGGTTCTGCATCAGGTCGGCCACAAGACGCTGGTGGCGCATGTGCTGGCCGCGGCCGCGCAGGCAGGGGGCGCCCAGATCGCCGTCGTCGTCGGACCAGGCCGCGATGACGTAGCCAAGGAGGCGAAGCGCGTGGCGCCGCAGGCGGGCGTCTTCGAGCAGCGCGAGCGCCTCGGCACCGCGCATGCCGTGCTCGCAGCGCGTGAGGCCATAGAGGCCGGCGCCGACGACATCCTGGTCATGTTCGCCGATACGCCGCTGGTGCGGGCAGAGACCTTGCTGCGGCTGCGCGCGGCCATCGCCGGCGGCGCGGCGGTGACGGCGCTCGGTTTCCGGCCGAAGGACCCGGCCGGCTATGGCCGCCTGGTGATGAAGGGGGACGAACTGATCGCCATCCGCGAGGACAAGGACGCCAGCGACGAGGAGCGCAAGATCACGCTCTGCAATGGCGGGCTGATGGCGCTCGCCGGCGGCACGGCGCTGAAAATTCTGGAGCGCATCGGTAATGGCAATGCCAAGGGCGAATATTATCTCACCGACGCAGTGGCCATCGCCCGCGACCTGGGCCTGAAAGCCACCGTGATCGAAACCGACGAGGACGACGTGCGCGGCATCAACAACAAGGCGCAACTGGCCGAAGCCGAGGCGGTGCTGCAGCAGCGGCTGCGCGCCAAGGCGATGGAAGCGGGCGTCACCATGGTCGCCCCCGAGACGGTGTTCCTCTCGAGCGATACGACGTTCGGCAAGGACGTCACCATCGAGCCGAACGTCGTGTTCGGCCCCGGCGTCACCGTCGAGGACGGCGCGGTGATCCGCTCCTTCTCGCATCTCGAAGGCGCGGTGGTCGGCAAGGGGGCGCGCGTCGGCCCGTTCGCACGACTGCGGCCCGGCGCCAAGCTCGGCGTCGACGTCCACATCGGTAACTTCGTCGAGGTCAAAGCCGCTACCATCGAAGACGGCGCCAAGGCCAATCACCTGGCCTATATCGGCGACGCCCGTGTCGGGGCGAAAGCCAATGTCGGCGCCGGCACCATCACCTGCAATTACGACGGCACCAACAAATTCCACACCGACATCGGCGCCGGCGCCTTCATCGGCACCAATTCGTCGCTGGTGGCACCGGTCAAGATCGGCGACGGCGCCTATATCGGCTCGGGCTCGGTGATCACCGACGACGTGCCGGCGGATGCGCTGGCCATCGGCCGCGGCCGGCAGGTTAACAAGGAAGGCGGCGCCGCGCGTTTGCGCGAAATAAACGCAAAGAAGAAGAAAGACCGGGGCTGATTAATCATTTCCTCGGGCCGGCCCGGTATCCTGCCTGATACACGGCGAAACAGGTTTTGATTTCGCCGCCGCCTTGGCGGCCGTTACAGCATTCATTCATCACTCGGGGGCGGTCTCAAGCCAATGTGCGGAATCATCGGAATTCTCGGGTCCGAACCGGTCGCCGACCATCTGGTCGATGCGCTGAAGCGGCTCGAATATCGCGGCTATGACTCGGCCGGCATCGCCACGCTCGACCACGGCCACATGGGCCGGCGCCGCGCCGAGGGCAAGCTGAAGGGCCTGGAAAACAAGCTGCGCGAGGAACCGTTGCCCGGCAATGTCGGCATCGGCCATACGCGCTGGGCAACGCACGGCAAGCCGACTGAAAGCAACGCGCATCCGCATGCGACCGACAAGGTCGCCGTGGTGCACAACGGCATCATCGAAAACTTCCGCGAATTGCGCGAGCGGCTCGTTGCCGGTGGCCACAAATTCGCCAGCGAAACCGACACCGAGGTCGTGGCGCATCTGGTCACCGATTACATGCAGAAGGGCAAGTCGCCGGTCGATGCCGTGGCCGCGACGCTGAAAGAGCTGCGCGGGGCTTTCGCGCTCGGCTTCCTGTTCGCCGGCGAGGACGATCTCCTGATCGGCGCGCGCAAGGGCTCGCCGCTCGCGGTCGGCTACGGCAAGGGCGAGATGTTTCTCGGCTCCGACGCCATCGCGCTGTCGCCGTTCACCGACACGATCAGCTATCTCGAGGACGGCGACTGGGTGGTGCTGACGCGCAAGGGCGCGACGGTGCGCGACGCGCAGGACCACGAAGTCAAGCGCATGGTCATCAAGTCGGCAGTCAATGCCCAGCTCGTGGACAAGGGCAACCACAAGCACTTCATGGCCAAGGAGATCCACGAACAGCCGGAAGTGGTCGGTCATACTCTGGCGCATTACATCGACATGGTCGGCGAGCGCGTGCGGCTGCCGGGCAAGCTACCCTTCGAGTGGACCAAGTTGAAGCGGCTGTCGATCTCGGCCTGCGGCACCGCTTATTACGCCGGTCTCGTCGCCAAATACTGGTTCGAGCGTTTCGCCAAGCTGCCGGTGGAGATCGATATCGCGTCGGAATTCCGCTATCGCGGCGCGCCGCTGGAGGAGGGCGACCTCGCCATCTTCATCTCGCAATCGGGCGAGACCGCCGACACCCTGGCGACGTTGCGTTACGCCAAGGAGCACAAGCAGCACATCCTGTCCGTCGTCAACGTGCCGACATCGACAATCGCGCGCGAGAGCGACGTGGTGATGCCGACGCTCGCCGGCCCCGAGATCGGCGTCGCCTCGACCAAGGCCTTCACTTGCCAGCTCAGCGTGCTCGCCTGTCTGGCGCTCGCCGCCGGCCGCGCCCGCGGCCATCTGTCGGAGGACGACGAGAAGAAGCTGGTGCAGGCGCTGGTCGCCGTGCCGCGTCTGATGTCGCAGGCGCTCAAGCTGGAGCCGCAGATCGAGAAGCTGTCGCACGATCTGGCCAAGGTGCACGACGTGCTTTATCTCGGCCGCGGCACCTCGTTCCCAATCGCGCTCGAGGGCGCGCTCAAGCTCAAGGAAATCTCCTACATTCACGCCGAAGGCTATGCCGCCGGCGAACTCAAGCACGGACCGATCGCGCTGATCGACGAGACCATGCCGGTCATCGTCATCGCACCGCACGACCGGGTGTTCGAGAAGACGGTGTCGAACATGCAGGAAGTCGCGGCGCGAGGCGGCAAGATCATTCTCATCACCGATCCGAAAGGCGCGACCGAAGCGACCATCGAGTCGCTCGAGACTCTGACCCTGCCGGAGATGGCCTCGACGGTGACGCCGCTGGTCTATTCGATCCCGGTGCAGCTCATGGCCTACCACACCGCTGCGGCGATCGGCACCGACGTCGACCAGCCGCGCAACCTCGCGAAATCCGTCACGGTGGAGTAGGATGCCGTTTCGCGCCGGCGGCGATGGTGCCGCGGCCGGGCGGGGGCGCTGAGCCGGGGTAAGGACGGAATTCGAGGAATGACTGAATTGGACAAGAAGCCGGGCGAGGAATTGTCCGCCGACGTCACGCAATTGGCGGCGTCGCACACCAGCTTCGCCGGCCGGTTGCGCAATTATTTCCTCACCGGACTGGTGGTCGCCGGGCCGGTTTTCATCACCGTCTATCTGACCTGGTCGTTCATCACCTGGGTTGACGACTGGGTGCGGCCGTTCATCCCGCCCGCTTATCGCCCGGAGACCTATCTGCCTTGGCCGATCCCCGGCACGGGTCTCGTCATCGCCATCATCGCGCTGACGCTGCTTGGTTTCCTCACCGCCAATCTGGTCGGCCGGTCGCTGGTCGAACTGGGCGAGGGCATCCTCAACCGCATGCCGATCGTGCGGCCGGTCTACAAGACCATGAAGCAGATCTTCGAGACCCTGTTCTCGAAGTCCGGCTCGAGCTTCCGCAAGGTGGCGCTGGTGGAATTTCCGGCGCCGGGCATGTGGTCGATCGTCTTCATTTCGCAGCCGCCGGCCGATCAGATCGCGCAACGCCTGCCGGAAAGCGACAATGTCTCCGTGTTTCTGCCCTGTACGCCGAACCCGACCACCGGATTCTTCTTCTTTGTGCCGCGCAACAAACTGATCGAGCTGGATATCGGCGTCGAGACCGGCATGACGCTGATCATGTCGGCGGGCATGGTGCAGCCGGCCGCCGACAAGGACGCGCAGAAGAAGCTCGCCGATCTGGCGGCGACGGCACGCGCGGCGCAGATCGCGCGGGCGCCCGCCGACGCGCAATAGCAGCGGACAACTCCGGTATTTGCCGGGATATTTATACGCGCCGGTGTTTATAATGGCGGCCTCGCGTCGGTCGCGACGCCAGGGGGCAACGCCATGAACTTCACGCAGGCCGTTCAATCCGGATTCAATAACTATGTGACCTTTTCGGGCCGCGCGCCGCGCTCGGAATATTGGTACTGGGCGCTGTTCTCCTTCATCGTCCAGATCGTCGCCAACATGCTCGACATGGCCATGGGCATGGGGCTGATCAGCGGCCTCTTGTCGCTGGCGTTGCTGCTGCCGTCGATTGCCGTCGGCGTGCGCCGCCTCCACGACATCGACCGCACCGGCTGGTGGCTGCTGATCGCCTTCACCGGCATCGGCATCATCCTGCTGATCGTCTGGGCCTGCATCAAGGGCACCGACGGCCCGAACCAGTACGGGCCCGATCCGCTCGGCTAGCCGGGCTACGATTACCCCGCCCTCGTCAGCTTGATCGCCTCATCCTTGCCGAACAGATAGAGCAGGTGGCGCAGCGCCTTGCCGCGCTCGCTCTGCAATTGCGGATCGCGCTCGAGGATCAGCTTGGCGTCGTCGCGGGCGGCGCCGAGGTATTTGCCGTGCGTCTCGAGCCGCGCCACGTGGAAGCCGGGATCGCCGCTCTGCCGCGTGCCGAGCACGTCGCCTTCGCCGCGCAGCCGCAGATCTTCTTCGGCGATGCGGAAGCCGTCTTCGCTTTCGCGCAGGATGCGTAAGCGCGCCTCGGCGGTTTCGCCGAGCGGGCCCTTGTAGAGCAGGAGGCACGTCGAGCGACCGGAGCCGCGGCCGACGCGGCCGCGCAGCTGGTGCAGCTGGGCGAGGCCGAAGCGCTCGGCGTGCTCGATCACCATGATGGTCGCTTCGGGCACATCGACGCCGACCTCGATCACCGTGGTGGCGATCAGCAACTGGCTCTTGCCGGAGGCGAAACGCGCCATCGCCGCATCCTTGTCGGCGGCCTTCATCTTGCCGTGCACCAGATCGACCTTGACGCCGAAGCGCTGGCGCAAATCCTCGTAGCGCGCTTCCGCCGCGGCGAGGTCGATCTTCTCCGACTCTTCGACCAGCGGGCACACCCAGTAAGCGCGTTTGCCTTCCGCAATGGCGCGGCCGATGGCGTCCTCGACCTCGGCGACGCGGTCGAGCGGAATGGTGCGGGTGTCGATCGGCTGCCGGCCCGGCGGCTTCTCGCGCAATTCGGAGATGTCCATGTCGCCGAAAAAGGTCAGCACCAAAGTGCGCGGGATCGGCGTCGCCGTCAGCACCAGCACATCGACGGCCTCGCCCTTCTGCGTCAGCGCCAGGCGTTGGTGAACGCCGAAGCGGTGCTGCTCATCGACGATGGCGAGCGCGAGATCGTGAAACAGCACCTCGTCCTGGAACAGCGCATGGGTGCCGACAATGATGTCGATGTCGCCGAGCGCCAGCCGGTCGAGGATCGCCTTGCGCTCGCCGCCGCGGTCGCGGCCGGTGAGGAGGGCGACGTTGATGCCGGCGGCCTTGGCCAGCGGCTCGATGGTGGCGAAGTGCTGCCGCGCCAGAATTTCGGTCGGCGCCATCAGCGCCGCCTGCCGGCCGGCCTCGATCACCGTCGCCGCGGCGATCAGCGCCACCACGGTCTTGCCGGAGCCGACGTCGCCTTGCACCAGGCGCAACATGCGCTGCGGCAGCGCCAGATCGTTGACGATATCGTTGACCGCCTGCTGCTGCGAATGCGTCAGCGTATAGGGCAGGGCCTTGAGGATTTTGGCGCGCAGCTGGCCTTCGCTCGAGGTGCCGCGTCCGGCCTGACGGCGCATATGCGCGCGCATCAGCGCGAGCGCCAACTGACCGGCGAGCATCTCGTCAAAGGCGAGCCGCGTCCAGGCAGGACCGTCCGGCGCGATGTCGTGCGGCTCCGCCGGCTTGTGCAGGCTGCGCAGCGCTTCCGCGAACCCGGGAAAGCGCTCGCGCGACGCCCACGCCTCGTCCTGCCATTCCGGCAGTTCCGGCAGGCGTCCGAGCGCCCCATCCATGGCGCGGCGAACGTTTCCAAGATTGAGGCCCTCGGTGAGCGGATACACCGGCTCGACCAGCGGCAGGTCGGCAAAGCCCTTCTCGTCGACGACGCGGTCCGGGTGCACCATTTGCAGGTTGCCGTCGTACAGCTCGGCGATGCCGGATACGTAGCGCTTCTCGCCAACCGGCAAGAGCTTCTCCAGATAATCGGCTTTGGCGTGGAAGAAGGTCAGCGTCAGCGTCATATTGGTGTCGTCATAGGTGACGACGCGGTACGGCGCGCGCGGCCGGTTCGGCGGCGCCGGCTTGTGGTAATCGACCGTCACCGACACCGTGACCACCTGCCCGGGAACCACTTCGTTGAGCTTGGGCCGGGCGCGTCGGTCGATGGTGCCGGACGGCATGTGCAGCAGCAGGTCGATGACGCGCGGCTCGTCGCGGCCGGTAAGCTTGCCATAGAGCAGCGCCAGCTTCGGCCCGACGCCGGGCAGGCTGGTGATGGCGGCGAACAGGGGGTTGAGAACCGGCGGGCGCATCGAAGTACACTACGCCAAATGCGGCGCGGTGCCCGGCCGAACGGGCCGGGCATCCACGTATTTTTGACGCACGAGAGGATGCGGCGATCGCTACGCAGGAACCGGCCCGGCCGACGGCGTGGCGGCGAAGACTTCCTTGGCTGCGAACAGTCCGTTCAGCGCTGCCGGGAATCCTGCATAGACCGCCATCTGCATCATGACCTCGATTATTTCCTGCCGGGTCACTCCGACGTTCAAACCCGCTTCGATATGAACCTTCAGTTGCGGGGTCGCATTGCCCATCGCCGTCAATGCAGCGATGGTGGCGATTTCGCGCGCCCGCAGATCGAGGCCAGGCCGGCTGTAGATGTCGCCGAAGGAAAATTCGAGAATGTAGCGGCCGAAGTCGGGGGCGATGTCGGCCAAAGCCGCGATGACCCTGCTGCCGGCCTCACCGTCGATTTTGGCGAGCGCCAGCTTGCCGCGTTCGAGTCGATTGTCGCTGCGGTCGGAATCCTGTTGCGTCACTTGTATTCGTCCTCTGATTGGGGCCGGTGTAGCCGGCAATTTTCGTGTCGAGAACGAGCAGACAGGCTTGCAGTTCGGCAACATGGGCACGGACACGCTCGCGGTGCTGTTCGAGAAGTGCACGACGCGCCGCTTCGGTGCTGACGCCACCGTCCCGCAGGGCGGCGTAACGCAGCATCTCCCGGATAGGCATCCCGGTCGTCTTCAGACGATCAAGAAATTCAGTCCAGTTCAGAATCGATGCGCCGTAGTCACGCTGGCCCGATGAGTCCCGGTGCGCTCGTGGAAGCAGCCCGATCCGCTCATAGTAGCGGATCGTGTAAGCCGACAATCCAGATCGTTTTGCCAGTTCGCCAATCTTCACGAGCACGTTCTCTCAACACGACGCTGTCGAGGCTAGGGGTTAGAGCGCGCTCTAAGTCAAGGAGAAATTGGCTGCGGCAGGCGGGTGACTTGGTCTGCGCCGCACCGTTGCTCTCACGCGGGCCTGATCTGCTGGGGAAACGCGAACAGGTTGCCCGGGTCGTGCTGCGCCTTGATCCGGCGCAGGCGGGCGAGGTTCGCGCCATAATAGGCGCTCTCGTAGTCCTTTCGCATCGGATCGGCGAAGTTCTGGTAGGCGTGCCGGTTGCAGGCCGTCAGCTTCAGGAGTTCCTCGTACAGGCCGTTCATCCATCTGACGTTGGCGGCGAGCCGCGCCTGACCGTCGCGCGCCGTCCATGGCAGGCCGATGTCGGCGAGCCAGACATTGTCGCGGTGGACGTATGCGGTTTCGTCGGCGCGCATGTCGTTGATGGCGCCGCCGGTCTGGAAGAAACGGATGTCGGCATTGATGTGATGGCTGCCGCGATCGTCGCTACCGCGCCAGCCTTCCATCAGCCGGGTGATGTGATCGAACGTATCGGCGTCGAACGAGTGCGTCAGGAAGGTCGAGCGTTCGTGGAATGCGAACGGCCCGTCGAGCTCGATCAGGTCCCTGGTCTGCGCCGCCCAGTAGTCGCGGAATGCGATCTGGTAGACGCAGGGACCGGGGTGCTCCGGCCAGCTCTCGACGCGCTGTGACGCCGGCACGGCGCGGAGGGCCGGCCCGAGGAGGTCCAGAACGGCCTGCGTCATGTCGTCGTCGCTCTGGTATTGACCGAGAATATTGACGCCGAATTGCTTCGTCTGGCCGATCGGGTTCGGCGCGGTGATGGCAAAGCGCGAACCGACCTCGCGCGGCGCTTTCTCAAATGACGTCATTAGTTCATGAGCGACCTTGGCCATCTCGGTGCGCGTGCCTGACCATGCCGCCTTGAAGTAGGTGATCCTGCGTGTCGGGAACGTGTTCAGCGTGAACGACGTGTTGATGCCGAAATTACCGCCGCCGCCACCGCGGCACGCCCAGAACAGATCCTCGTTCTCGGTCGCGGAGAGCTGCTTCACGGTGCCATCGGCGGTGACGATTTCACTCGCGGTCATGGCGTCGCTGCCGATGCCGTGCAGGCGCATGTTGAAGCCGATGCCGCCGCCGAGCAGAAAACCGGCGGCGCCGACGGTCGGGCAGCGCCCATGCGTCGTCGTGCGATTGGCGGACTTGAGAAGATCATAGAGATCGCCATTGCGCGATCCGGCGCCAAAGGTCACTTCCTCCGGCTTGCTCCAGTGGCCGCCGCGGATCATCGACACATCGATCATCAGGCCGGTGGTCGAGGAGTATCCCGCGTAAGAATGGCCCCCGCAGCGGGCCACCAACGGCACCTTGTTGTCGCGCGCCCAGTTGATGCAGAGCGCGACGTCGGCGGTGCTGGCGCACAGCGCGATGCCTTGCGCACGGCGTTCCTGACGGATGTAAGCGAGGTTGTAGCCGTCCGCGAAGCGCGTGAACGCGGAGTCGCCCGGGCGGATCAGCGGACCGGTCAGGCTGTTGGCCAGGCGCGTCCAGTTGGCGCGCCCGACACTGGCGAGAGCCCGCGCCTCAGCCTCGGCCGCCCATTTGAAGCCGTCGCCGCTCGGGGCCGCTGCCGCCAGACCGAGCGCCGCCGCGCCGGTCAGAAAGCCGCGGCGATGCAGTTGCGGTTGTTGGCCGAGGCTCATTGGGCACCTGTGTTGGAGTTGTATGTCGTTCCCGACGTACACAGATTCGGTGATGTCTGATATGACCGGCCGCGGGGAGCTTTGACCCGCGCTGACCTGTCGTCCGCCGCGTTAAGGCCATGCGGCCATGCGGAATTGAGCTGACGCGGCTGACGAATAAGCCGCTGACTTGCGCGGCGGCTCAGGCTAAGAGACCCGACACCCGGCTCCGTCCGGGCTTTTGGCGTTGGAGAAGACGACGTGAGCGGCACTCAGGTTTCGAGCGAGGGCATGGACCTGCGGCGGCGCAAGCTCAAGTTCCGGCTGTGGCACCGCGGCATCCGCGAAATGGACTTCGTCATGGGCGGCTTTGCGGACGCCGAGCTGTCGGCCTTGTCCGATGCGCAACTGACCGAGGTCGAAAGCTGGCTCGATATCCCGGACCAGCAGATGTTCGCCTTCATCAACGGCTCGGAGCAGGCTCCCGCCGATCTCGACACCCCCTTGTTCCGCAAGCTGCGCACCTTCCACGGCACGCGCCCCTGACCCTGACGACAAGAAGCCCCGGAATGCCCGTATCTCCCGCTCAATCCCTCAAAGCCGGCCGCCCGCTGACCCTCGCGCAGGTGGTCGATGGCGCCGAAGGCCTGGTGCTCGCCGATCTCGCGCGCGCCATTGCCGCGCGCCCCAACGCTCCGGCGATATCGCTCGCGGTGATCTGCCGCGACGGCCAGCGCATGGCGCAGCTCTCGCGCGCGCTCTCCTTCTTCGGGCCCGACATCGAGGTGATGGAATTCCCGGCCTGGGACGTGCTGCCCTATGACCGCGTTTCGCCCAATGCCGCGATCGTCGCCCAGCGCATGACGACCCTGTCGCGGCTCTCCCGCGTCAAGGGGCGCGACAAGCCGTCGATCCTGGTCACCACCGCCAACGCCGCGACGCAGCGGGTGCCGGCGCGCGAATTCACCGCGACGCATGCGCTGTCGGTCGCGCCGGGCAACGTGCTGGGCATGCAGAGTGTCGTCGAGTGGCTGGAGCTCAACGGCTATCTGCGCTCCTCGACCGTACGCGAGCCGGGCGAATATGCGGTGCGCGGCGGCATCCTCGATCTGTTCCCGCCGGGGCTCGATCTGCCGGTGCGCTTCGACTACTTCGGCGACTCCGTCGAGAGCATCAAGACCTTCGATCCGCAGACCCAGCGCAGCGAACTGCCGATGTCGAAGCTCGACCTCGTGCCGGTCGCCGAATTCCAGCTCATCACCGAAACCATTCGCAAGTTCCGCACCGGCTATGTCGCGCAGTTCGGCGTCGCCACGCCCGACGACATGCTCTACCAGGCCGTGAGCGAAGGCCGCCGCCATCCCGGCATGGAGCACTGGCTGCCGCTGTTCCATGAGGGCATGGACACGCTGTTCGACTACCTGCCGGGATCGCCCACCGTCCTCGAGGCGCTGGCCGACGACGCCATCGAGCAGCGCTTCGCCCAGATCAAGGACTACTACGACGCCCGCGTCGAGGCGCTGAAGGACGGCGTGACGCCGGCCTACAAGCCGATGCCGCCCGACAAGCTCTATCTGACGGACAAGGAATGGAAGGAACGGCTGGCGAAGACCGCCGTCGCCACCATGACGCCGTTCGACGTGCCGGCGGGCAGCGACATCGTCGAGATCGGCGCCCGTCCGGGCCACAACTTCGTCGCCGAGCGCGCCGAGCCCGGCGCCAATGTGTTCGAGGCGGTCGCCAAACACGTCGGCGCGCTCCAGAGCGACGGCAAGCGCGTCGTCATCGCGCTGTGGAGCGACGGCGCTCGCGAGCGCATGGCGCACGTGCTCACCGACCACAAGCTGGTCAATCTCAAGAATGTCGGCTCCTGGCAGCAGGTCACGAGCGCGCCCAAGCACAACATCTCGCTCGCCGTGCTCGGCATCGAATCCGGTTTCGTCACCGACGACGCCGCCGTCATCAGCGAGCAGGACATTCTCGGCGACCGCCTGGTGCGCACGCGCAAGGCGGCGCGCCGCGCCGACAACTTCATCCAGGAAGCAACCTCGCTGTCGGCCGGCGATCTCGTCGTCCATGTCGATCACGGCATCGGCCGCTTTGTCGGCCTCCAGGCGATCACGGTGACCGGCGCGCCGCATGACTGCCTGGAGATCCATTACGCCGACAGCGCCAAGCTGTTCCTGCCGGTCGAGAACGTCGAACTGTTGTCGCGTTACGGCTCCGAGCAGACCAATGTCGAACTGGACCGTCTCGGCAGCGGCAACTGGCAGGCCCGTAAAGCCAGAATGAAGAGCCGCATCCGCGAAATCGCGGGTGAGCTCATCAAGATCGCCGCCGAGCGGCAACTGCGCGAAGCGCCGAAGCTGACGGTCGGGCCGGGGGCCTATGACGAATTTGCCGCCGGCTTCCCCTACGAGGAGACCGAGGACCAGCTCACCGCGATCGACGCCACGCTCAAGGACCTCGCCTCGGGCCGGCCGATGGACCGTCTGGTGTGCGGCGACGTCGGTTTCGGCAAGACCGAGATCGCGCTGCGCGCCACCTTCGATGCGGTGATGAACGGCAAGCAGGTTGCCGTGGTGGTGCCGACGACGCTTCTGGCGCGTCAGCACTTCAAGAACTTCTCCGAGCGTTTCCGCGGCTTCCCGGTCAATGTCGCGCAACTGTCGCGGCTGGTGCCGGCGGCGCAGCAAACCGCCAACAAGAAGGGGCTGGCCGACGGTTCGGTCGATATCGTCGTCGGCACCCATGCGGTGCTCGGCAAGGCCATCAAGTTCAAGGATTTAGGCCTCGTCGTGGTGGACGAGGAGCAGCATTTCGGCGTGTCGCACAAGGAACGGCTCAAGACGTTGCGCGCCGAAGTGCACGTGCTGACGCTGACGGCGACGCCCATCCCGCGCACCCTGCAACTGGCGCTCACCGGCGTGCGCGACCTGTCGATCATCGCGTCGCCGCCGGTCGATCGCCTCGCTGTGCGCACCTTCGTGACGCCGTTCGATCCGCTGGTGGTGCGCGAGGCGCTGCTGCGCGAGAAATATCGCGGCGGCCAGGCCTTCTATGTCTGTCCGCGCATCGAGGATCTCGCCGGCGCCAAGGACTTCCTCGACAAGCACGTGCCGGAAGTGCGCGTCGTCGTCGCCCACGGCCAGATGCCGCCGACCGTGCTCGACGACATCATGACCGCGTTCTACGACGGCAAATACGATGTGCTGCTGTCCACCACCATCGTCGAGAGCGGTCTCGATATTCCGACCGCCAACACGCTGATCGTGCACCGCGCCGACATGTTCGGCCTGGCGCAGCTCTACCAGTTGCGCGGCCGCGTCGGCCGTTCCAAGCTGCGCGCTTATGCGCTGCTGACGCTGCCGGCCAACCGCACCATCACGCCGCAGGCCGAGCGCCGCCTGAAAGTTCTGCAATCGCTCGACACCTTGGGCGCCGGCTTCCAGCTCGCCTCGCATGATCTCGATATCCGCGGCGCCGGCAACCTGCTCGGCGAGGAGCAGTCCGGCCACATCAAGGAAGTCGGCTTCGAACTGTATCAGCAGATGCTGGAAGAGGCCGTCACCAGCGCCAAGGCCGGCATCACCGACGTCGTGCAGGATCGCTGGTCGCCGCAGATCACCATCGGCATGCCGATCCTCATCCCGGAAGATTACGTCGCCGACCTGTCGGTGCGTCTCGCGCTCTATCGGCGCCTCGCCGACATGGAGGAGGAGCGCGACATCGACTCATTTGCCGCCGAGATGGTGGACCGCTTCGGCCCGTTGCCGCAGGAGGTCGAGCACCTCATGCAGATCGTCCAGATCAAGGCGCTATGCCGCAAGGCCAATATCGAGAAACTGGAGGCCGGGCCGAAGGGTGCCGTGCTGGCGTTCCGCGACAATGCCTTCGCCAACCCGGAAGGGCTGATGATCTTCATCCGGGATCACGCCGCCAGCGTGAAGGTGCGCAACGACAAGAACGGCCAACGCCTGGTCTTCCTCGACGAATGGGACAAACCCGAGGACCGCCTCAAGGGCGCCATGGCCATCGTGCGGCGGCTGTCCTCGATCGCCACCAAGGCCAAGGCGGCGTAGCGACAGCGGCGCTCAGGCCGGCTTTGTCAAAGGCGGCCAGACGCAGTTGCGCTGGTGCTGCTTGGCCGCGTACATCGCTGCATCGGCCGCGGCGATGCCCGGCGCCGAGGTTTCGGTATCGTCCGGCCGTACGACAGCGGCGCCGATGCTCACGGTGACGACATCGCCCGTTGCCGCCAGCGGCCGCGCGATGGCGCGGCTTTCGATGGAAGCGCGAATGCCCTCGGCGATGCCGATGGCTTCGGTCAGATCGGTGTCGGGCAGCACCACCAGAAACTCCTCACCGCCATAGCGAACGCCGAGATCGCGTCCGGGCCGCAGTTGCTGCTGGATCAGCGCCGCCACCGCCTTCAGGCATTCGTCGCCGGCTTGATGACCGAACTCGTCATTGAAGCTTTTGAAGAAGTCTATGTCGATCATCAGGAAGCCGACCGGACCGTGGCGTCCGCGGCCCGCCAGCCATAGCGCATCGACGAACTGGTCGAGGCGCCGCCGGTTGCCCAGCCCCGTCAACGGATCCAGCACGGAGGCTGCGCTGAGCTCGCGGTTGATGCCGGCGAGTTGTTCGCCGATGAGTATTTCGCGCAGGTGCTCGAGATAACGGCGGCGTTCGTCCTGCTCGAATCTCCAGTTGGCATGCAGGCTGAGGATTGCCGCCGTCGCCAGCGTCAGGATGGCGAAGAACGCCGCCGCGGCGGGCATCCCGTGTATCCGCGGAACGGCTGCTGCGCACAACACAATCACCGCCGCCGAACAGGCGACGGCGTAAGGAAAGCGCAGCCGCTGGATGATGTTGGGAAAGATCAGAACGAGCACGACTGCGTAGTGCGCGTGTACCACCAGCGGACTGTGGCTGGCGAGATACAGCCCGAGAAACCCGGCGGCGGCGAGGACAATGGTGCCGGCATCGAGCGCTTCGCGCAACCAGGGCCGCGGGTTGCGCCACACCACGGCACAAGCGGTAAAGCCGAGCAGATCAACGATCCCCAGGCGGACAAGGATGGCGAGCTTGAAAACATCCGGAAGCACGAAATAGTCGGCCACCAGAAAGAGTACGTTCATCGACAGCGCGATCGCGCCCGACGTGGCCAGATAGCGAGAACGGGCCGCGCCGGTGTCGCGCTCGAAGCGGGCCTCGAGCGCGGGCGGAAAACGTAAGCTCCAGTGGGGCGCCGACAGCACCTGATCGATGGCCGCGGTCGATATCTGGTTGGTGGCGCCGTTGGTCATGTTTCAGACGGCGTGGCGCACGGGATGGCGTTCGTCGTCCTCCGAACCGGTCAGGGGCGGCCAGACCCGGTTGCGGCCCTGCTGTTTGGCGATATAGAGCGCTTCGTCCGCCGCCATGGTGGCTTCAGAAAAGCTCAGCCGGCCGTCCGGCTTCACCACGGCAACGCCGATGCTGACGGTTACGACAGGCGCCGTTGGCGAATTGGCGTGCTCGGTGCCATGCCGTTCGACGCCGGCGCGAATGCGCTCGGCGACCTGAACGCCGTCGAACAAGGTGCTTTCCGGCAGCACCGCCAGAAATTCCTCGCCGCCCAGTCGCACCGCCAGATCGGACCCGGCGCGCAGGTTCTGCTCAAGCGTCTCGGCGACCATCTTCAGGCAATCGTCGCCGGCCTGGTGACCGTAATGGTCGTTGAAGCGCTTGAAGTGATCGATATCGAGCATCATGAACACGATCGGCTTCGTCGCGTCGCGTCCCGAGCCGACCAGCGTATCGACGAACTGTTCGAGGCGGCGGCGATTGGCCAAGCCGGTCAATGGATCGAGCATCGAGATGGCGCTCAGCGCCTCGTTGGCGACCATAAGATTCTGCGCCCGCAGCTTGTCGCGAAGGCCCAGCAGGTATTCGCGCCGTTCGTCGCGCTCCAGCATCCAGTTGGCGATGAGGCTCAACATGGTCGTCGTCGTCAGCAGCAGCACGGCGCCGAAGACGATGGGCGCCTGCATGAGATGGATATGCGGAATGCCGAAGGCGTACATGGTGATGACGACGGCCGACGCCGACAGCGCGTACCAGAAGCGCACGCGCTGGATGATGTTAGGGAACACCAGGATCAGCAGCATCGAATAGTGGGCGTGCATCGCCATCGGGCTGCGGCTCGTGGTGACGAGGTAGAGCAGCCCTGCCGCGATCAGCACCGTCAGCACCGCTTCCATGGATTCCCGGATCCAGGGCCGCGGATTGGTCCACAGCACGACGAAGGAGGCGAGCGCCAGCGGCGTGATGATGCCGAGGCGATAGATCAGCGCCGTCTCGAAGATGTCGCTCAGCTGCAGGCGATCGCGAAAGATGAACAGATCGAAGATGCCGAAGGTGATGATGCCGCTGAACAGCAGAAAGCGGGAGCGCTTGGCTCCGGTGTCGGCCTCGAAACGGGCTTCGAGCGCCGGCGGAAAGCGGAGCAGACGAAAGCCGCCTTCGAGGACGCGGTCGATGTCGGCGATTGATATGCCCGTGGCCGGCATGGCGCGTGCGATCCGAAGCGCCGCTCGGGGGGAGAGGCGGCGTCACGCGTCAGACCATAAAGTCAGCGGCCTTCAGGTCGTTGACCTAGATCATTCGGTACAATGCTACGGGAGCACGGTTACGGGTTCTCAAGGAACCGCTATTCGGCGGCTTCGCCGGCCTGCGCAGCACGCTGGATCGCCTCGGCGAGATACTCCGGCGCCTGCGCGCCCGAGACGGCGAACTTGCCGCCGAAAATGAACATCGGCACGCCCTGGATGCCGGCTTCCTTGGCGGCTTCGGCTTCCTGCGTCACTTCGGCGACGTCCTGGTCGCTGGCAAGCGCGGCGCGCACGTCTTCGGGATCGAGACCGATATCGGTCGCCGCCTGCACCAGAACGGCCTCGTTGGTGAGGTCGGCGCCCTCGGTGAAATAGAGATCCATCAGGCGCTGCTTCATCTCCGCCGCCTTGCCGATGCCCTCGGCCCAGCGGATCAGGCGATGCGCGTCGATGGTGTTCGGCTGATTGCTGATCTTGTCCATCGCATAGACAAGGCCTTCCTGCGCCGCGGCGTCACGCACACGCGTCGCGATCTCGCCGTAGCGCTCCGGCGAACCGAACTTGGCGGTGAGATACTGGTTTCGCGAAATGCCTTCGCGCGGGATCCAGTCGTTGAGGAAATAGGGGCGGAAGTGAACCTCGACCGGAACGCCGGGGTTCATGGCGATCGCCTGTTCCAGCCGGCGCTTGCCGATGAAGCACCAGGGGCAGACCACGTCGGAGACGACGTCGATGCGGACAGGCTGGGTCATGAGGGCTATCTCCCGTTCGGAGATAACCTAGTCATCCCGCTACTCGGCCGCAACCATCGGGCTCGCCAGAACGCGCTGCAGCAGGCTCTGCAAGGTATCGCCGTTTTTGAACGAGGCCAAAGTGACATTGGCGGTAATACGGTCGCTGGGATTGGTCGGCGCCCGCATGATGTGCTTGATGGCGGCGGCGACGCGGCGGGCGACGATATGGGCGCTGCGCAGGTCCGTCTGCGTGAAGGCAACGAGCAGGGAGCCGTCGTCGTCACCGCAGGCGAAATCAATCGCCCGCATCAGCTTGACGGCGAGCCGTGCGCCGTCGCGCCGTGAGCGGTCGTCATGGACGCCGTCGAAGGAGAAGCGGGCCAGCGTCAGAGCGTGGCTGCGGTCGGTGGCCTCGGCAACCGCCTTGTCGAGTTCGCGCCAGAACGCCTCCGCCGTCAGCAGCCCGGTATCCGGATCGTACAGGCCGTCGGTGTCGAGCGTGTGCAGCATGCGCTTGAGCCGCGATTCCAGCGCATGCAGCCGCACCAGCGGCACCATGCGCGCGGCCAGTCGCTCCGGCGCGCCGTTGACGCAATCGAGATTGGGCAGATCGCCCTCGAATGCCTCCGGGATATCGCCGGTGACGGCGACCGGGATTTCGTGGAACCGGCTTTCGTGGCCGAGCACATTGAGGAACGTTTCGATCATGCGCGGCGAGAAGCCGTCGCCGATGATGATGCCGTCGATGTCGCGTTCTTCGAGATGCTTGGCGGCGGCCTCGACGCTGAGCGCGCCGACCATCTTGGCGTGCTCGCCCATGGCGACGGCAAGCGCGGGATAAAGCGGGCCGCGGCCGGCGACGAGAACGGTCGCGTCGTCGAGCGGATCGCCGATCGGCAGCGCCGGCATCGTGCCGCCTTGCGCGGCGAAGGTTTCGATCCGCCGCAGCACGGTCGAGTGCAGCGCGCGCACGCGCAGGGCGGTGCGCAGGCGGCCGATCAGACGTTCGGTCGGCTGGTCGGCATCGGCGGTCAGGGCGGTCGGGATGGCGGCTTCGCGCTCGGCATCGGCCATGGCGACGATCGGCACGGTGGCGCCCTGCGAGGTCGCGACCTGCAGCGCCAGCATGCGGCCGGCGGCTTCGCTCTTCGGCGCGCCGGGTTCGGCGATCACCACGGCAGCGGGCTTGACCGACACGAAGGCGGTCGGCGCATCGGCCCAGTTTGTTTCAACGATGGGGAAGGCGCCGGCGGCGCCGAGGGCATCGACGAGAGAGGTGGCCGGCGCATCGGCGACCACCAGCAGCGGACCTTGCAGCGACATGACACACAACGCGTTACTGGTTACGCAAAACAATGCCGGCCGGGCGGCCGGTTGAACCTTCGCTAACCTAAGCCGAGGGCCGTTAACGCCGCGTCAACGACGAATAGCGATTAGAAACAATAAATAAAATGCCTGTTCCGCCGGGAAAAGAGTGTCAGACGGGTCAGGCCGCGATGCCCCGCGGCCGGAAGGCGCCGGCCACGAGCGGACTGCCGCCCTGGCGCTTCACGAGGTCGGCGACCGTGGCGTTGTCGAGGGCGCTGCCGGCCAGCTTCTGCGCCAGCAGGCCGCCGGGCAAAGCGACGATGGTCGCGGCCGGATCGGCGAGCGAGACCTGCGCTTCCATGTCGGCGGTGCGGAAGCGATAGCCGCCGACGACGGCGATGCCGGCCGGCGGCCCGGTGACCGTCAGACTACGAGCCGATTCATCGACCTTGCAAGTGAAGGCAGTATCGACGAAGCCGTCCTTGTCGATGGCAAGGTAGGGCGCCTGCGTCCGTTCGGCGCCGGGCGGAAAGGCGGCCTGCGGCACCATGGCGCCGCGCACCATCAGCGTGCCGGATTTGCCGCGCGCCGTCTCGATATCATGCGGCGTGCCGACATGACCCAGCGGCAGCGCGGCCGGCAGTCCATCGACCTCTCGCGCCACGGCAACAACGCCGAGTTCGCCGAAAGCGGAAACGTCGATGAGCCTGGTCGTGCCGGTGAACGTCGGCGCCGTCGCCAGTTGCTCGGGCGAGCGCCACAGCGCCACCGCACTGCGCAGGCCGTCGAGATATCCAACCTTTGCGAGCGGCGCGAGCGCCGGGCCGGGCACGACAACGGTGTTCACGGTGCCGAGGGTTTGCTCGGCGAAGGTCCTCGCATCAAAGCCGTGATGCAGCGACAGGCAGCCGCCGCCGAACAACCACGGCACCGTCGCAACGGCGAGTCCCGCAAAGGACGACGGAGGGATCGCGGCGAGCAGCGACATGTCCGGACCGACGCCGATCTCCTGCGCCAGCGCCAGGCCGCCGGCGATGAGTTCGCTATGGCTGCGCGCGATCGGCGTGAGACCCGATGCCGCGACATCGAAGGTGATGACGGCGACATGTTCGGATGCCTGACCGCCGCGCATGGTGCGCGGCACGGTCGGCGTCGCGGCTGCTTCGAACACGTCGTTGAGCGGTACGACGCCGTCCGGCAGCTTGTCGCCGAAGGCGCCGATGAGGCGCACCGGAAAAAGCTCGGCGCCGACATCGGCGGCGAGTTCGGCGTGGTCGAAGCCGCCGACACGTGACGTGGTGATGATCGCCTTCACGCCAAGGTGGCGCAATGCGCCGGCGATTTCCTTGCGCCGCCACAGCAGCGGCAGCGGCACCGCGATCATTCCGGCGCGCAGCACCGCGAGCAGGGTGATGACGGCCTCGACCGTGTTCGGCAGTTGGATGGCGACCAGGGTGTCGGCCTGCAGGCCGGCGCGGCAGAGCCTGGCAGCGAGAGTGGAAATCGCCCGGTCGGCCTCGGCATAAGTCAGGCGGCGCGGCGCGCCGTCGGTGAAGCTGGAGCGGTTCGGCGCATCGCGCAGCGCCACCGCCGAGGAGTCGTGCACGGCCGCGCGGCGAAACAGATCATCGAGCGTCGGGCCGGATGGCGCGGCAGCGGCGCCGATCAGTTCCGATCCGCCAAGTTCGCTCAAATGGCCGCCGCGCAGGATCATCGGGAATCCCTATGGGGTTTCCGGGTCCATTATCGGGCGTCCCGGTGCCACCAGGTCTCAGGCAGGTAGCCATACAACGAGGTTTGCGATGGATGCGCGATTCGGGTCCAGCGCGCCACCCATTGCACCGGCGGGAAGTACAGCGGCACCACGTAGAAGCCCGACAGCAACACCCGGTCGAGGGCGCGCGTGGCGGCGACGAAGGCGTCGCGTTCGGTCGCGGCCAGCATGGCGGCGATCATGGCGTCCACGGCCTTCGACCTGACGCCCATGTAGTTGCGGCTGCCGTTCTGGTCGGCCGCTTCCGAACTCCAGTAGAACAATTGCTCGTTGCCGGGCGACAGCGACTGGTCCCAGCGGTACTGCATCATGTCGAAGTCGAAGGCGATGCGCCGGCGCTCGAACTGCGTGGCGTCAACCGTGCGCACCAGCGCCGCGATGCCGACGCGCTTGAGGCTGTTGCTGTAGGCGAGCGCCAGCCGCTCCTGGTCGCGCGTGGTGCACAGCATCTCGAAGGCAAAGGGCGCGCCGGTCGCCTTGTTGACCATCCGCTCGGCCTGAAGGATGTAGCCGGCTTCCGCGAACAGTTGCAGCGCCTGGCGCATGACCTTGCGGTCGCGCCCCGAGCCGTCGGTCACCGGCGGCGCCCACTGGCCCGCCAGGACGTCGGGCCGCACTGCATCCGGGAACGGCGCCAGCAATTCCTTCTCGCGCGCGTTGGCGGCGACGCCATGCGCCGACAGATCGCAGCCGTCGAAATAGGACGCCGTCCGCTTGTAGAGATCGAAGAAATAGGTGTGGTTGATCCATTCGAAGTCGAACATGTGGATCAGCGCCTCGCGCACGCGGATGTCGGCGAAGATGCCGCGGCGCGTGTTGAAGACGAGGCCGTCCATGCCCTTGGGCAGGCCGTAGGAGAAGTTCTCCTTGACCACCTTGCCGTCGCGCAAGGCGGGAAAATCGTAGGCCGTCTGCCAGCGGCCCGGATCGGTCTCGAGCCGCAGATCGTAAAGTCCGGTTTTGAACGCTTCGAAATGGGTGTTGCCGTCGCGGAAATAGTCGAACTTGACGGTGTCGAAATTCCAGAGGCCGCGATTGATCGCCAGATCGCGGCCCCAATAGTCCTTGTTGCGCGTGAAGGTGACGCTGTCGCCCGGACGCACGGCGCTGACACGATAGGGACCGCTGCCGATCAGCGGCTCGAAGCTCGTGTCCTCGAACTTGTCTGGATCGATGCTGTGTTTGGCGAGCACCGGCATCAGACCGAGGATCAGTGGCAGTTCACGATCGTTGGCACCGGCGAGATCGAAGCGCACGGTGCGCGCGTCGACCGCCTCGACCTTGGCGACTTTGCCGTAATAGATGCCGAACAGCGGCCGGCCATGGTCGCGCAGCAGGTTGAACGAGAACACGACATCGTCGGCCGTCACCTTGCGGCCATCGGAGAACGTCGCCTTGTCGTTGATGGTGAAGGTGACGAAGCTGCGCGCCGCGTCCGTGGTGACGCTGTCGGCGAGCAGGCCGTACAGCGTGAACGGTTCGTCGTAGCCGCGCGCCAGCAGGCTCTCGATGACGTAGCCGCGGATCTTCTCGGCCGGCAGACCCTTGACGATGAAGGGATTGAGGCTGTCGAAGGTGCCGAGCACGCCTTGCGTCAACTGGCCGCCCTTGGGCGCGTCGGGATTGGAATAGGTCGGCGCGGCGAAATCGGCCGGCCACGCCGGAGCCCCGTGCATGGTCAGCGCATGGCTCGTCGTCGCGGTCTGCGCCCGTGCGGGCTGCGAGCCGGCTGCGCCGAAGGCGAGGGCGCCAAACATCGCAGCGCGGCGCGACAGGCGGATGCCAGTCGCGACGGGCAGGCTCACGGGCTGGTCGGTGCGGTGTGCGATGCGATTCGTGTCCTAAGGCTAGCGGCCTTTTACCACAGGGCAAAGAATGCGGCGTCCGCCAATTTTCGGCGTATTGGTGCCTTTATCGTCGGGGCAATATCGGCTATCAGGCTGCGGTCGAATGTCACGCTCCCGCCGTATTTCGCAACGACAGAGCCGCTCGCCATTGCGCGGTGCGTTCGGGACGCGCCGACCGGAAGCAGCCGGTCGCTAACGATAGCCGGTCGAACGCTACTCCGGTTCTTAACAAGGGACGAGTTTCAAATGGATCAACGGATTGCTCCTGCCCGGCCACTGGCCCGCCTGATGGCCGTGGCGATGGGCGCAGGCCTTCTCGGCGCGACGCTCGTTGCTTATCCGGCTTTCGCGCAAGCGCCGAAGCCGGCGGCGCCGAAGCCGGCGCCGGCAGCACCGGCGGCACCGGCGGCACCGGCTCAACCGCAGACGGGCGCGGCGCCGCAACTGCCGGCGCTGATGTATTCGTCCTGGGTCAAGCTGTGCCAGCAGGGCCAGGAGACCGAGAACAAGAAGGTCTGCGTCGTCCATCGCGACGGCCGCATGGAAAACGGCATGCCGGTCATCATGGCCGAGCTGCTGCAGGTCGAAGGCGCCAATGAGCGCCTGCGCGTCACCGTGCCGATGTCGATCATCGTGCATCTGGCCGAAGGCACGCATCTCGTGCTCGATGGTCAGGACATGGGCAGCGCGCCCTATGTCGTCTGCACGCAGATCGGCTGCCTGTCGGATTACGAGATCAACGCCGACACGTTGAAGAAGCTGAAGGCCGGCAAGCAACTCATCGTCCAGACCTATCTGATGAACCGCCAGGTGCTCAGCATCCCGGTGTCGCTGGCGGATTTCGCCAAGGCTTATGACGGCCCGGCGACCGATCCGAAGGTGGTCGAGGAGCAGCAGCGCAAGCTCCAGGAAGAGATGCAGAAGAAGGCCGAAGAGGCGCGCAAGAAGCTCGAGGCGCAGCAACCGGCGGCCGCGGCGCAGCCGAAGAAGTAACGGCGCGTCACACGCATCAAATGATAAAGGCGCGGCTTCGGCCGCGCTTTTTTTTGTTGACCAGGGTAAGAACCCGTCGTCCCCGCGAAGGCGGGGACCCATACGCCGCAGCATTGGCGATACATGCGAGCGATGCCGTTCGGAGTGCCACACACCGTCAGGGGATATGGGTCCCCGCCTTCGCGGGGACGACAACGTCAATTCAACAGATCGTCGAGCGGCTTGTAGTTGCCGTTCTCGTCGAACTCGAACACTTCCTCGACCTGCGGGTGCCGGATCGGCTTGCCGGAGGTGTCAGGCAGAAGGTTCTGCTCGGAGACGTAGGCGACGTATTCGGTTTCTTCGTTCTCGGCGAACAGGTGATAGAACGGCTGATCCTTGCGCGGCCGCACGTCGGCCGGGATCGCCTCCCACCATTCCTCGGTGTTGCTGAACTCCGGATCGATATCGAAGATCACGCCACGGAACGAGAACAGGCGGTGCTTGACCACCTGGCCGATCTTGTATTTCGCAATGTGCATCTTCGCCATAAGGTCGAGTTAGTGCTTCGCGCTCGCCTTGGCTAGTCCCAAATTCGGCGCATCCTGCCGCGTCACAGGCCGTATTTGACAGCCATCTCGGGGTCTTTGGCCGCGACCAGTTTTGCCAGATCGATCAATACCTTAGCCTGCTTCCAGGTGGCGTCGTCCTGCATCTTGCCGTCGATCATGACAGCGCCGGCGCCGTCGGGCATGGCCGCGACGATCTTCTTGGCGAAGGCGACCTCGCCCGGATCGGGCGAAAAAACAGTCTTCGCGATGCCGATTTGCGTCGGATGCAGCGACCACGCCCCCAGGCAGCCCATCAGGAAGGCGTTGCGGAACTGGGTCTCGCAGGCGGCCAGATCGGAGAAATCGCCGAACGGGCCGTAGAACGGTTTGATGCCGGCAGCGGCGCAGGCATCGACCATGCGGCCCACGGTGTAGTGCCAGAGATCCTGCTGATAGGCGGCACGCGGCGCATCGCCGGCGGCGTCGGCAAGCACCTTGTATTCCGGATGACCGCCGCCGACGCGCGTCGTCTTCATCGCGCGCGAGGCGGCGAGATCGGCCGGACCGAGGCTCATGCCGTGCATGCGCGGCGAAGCCGAGGCGATCGCCTCGACATTGTTGACGCCCTGCGCCGTCTCGAGAATGGCGTGGATCAGGATCGGCTTGGCGATCTTGTGGCGGGCCTCGAGCTGGGCGAGCAGCTGATCGAGGTAGTGGATGTCCCACGGGCCGTCGACCTTCGGCAGCATGATGACGTCCAATTTGTTGCCGATGGTGCCGACGATTTCGGTGATGTCGTCGAGCGCCCACGGCGAGTTCAGCGCGTTGATGCGCGTCCACAGTCCGGTCGGGCCGAAATCGACGGACTTGCCCATCTCGATGAAGCCCTGGCGCGCGGCCTCCTTGGCCTCGACGGGAATGGCGTCCTCGAGGTTGCCGAGTACGACATCGACCTGCCTGGCCAGCTCCGGCACCTTGGCGCGCATCTTCTCCATGTGCGGCGGCACGAAATGGATCATGCGCTCGAGGCGGACCGGGAGTTCGCGCATAGGCGCCGGCGCGCCGATGGCCAGAGGCTGAAAGAACTGACGGGGCAATTTCACGGGCCAAATCCTTTTAAAGCAAGTCCTTCCAAAACCGGCGTTCGGCGTTTAGAGCATTGCAAAGGCCGCGCCAAGTCGGGAATCCACGGAGGATCTCCGAACCGAGAGCAGGGCGCCGCCGGAGCCCATGATCGACGTCCTCAACCTTGCGCTGCCTTTCTTCGGCCTGATCATCATTGGTTTTGCCTGCGGCAAGATCAAGCAGATCCCCGATACCGCGCTCGGCTGGATGAATTTCTTCATCGTCTACGTGTCGCTGCCGGCGCTGTTTTACCGCATCCTGGCACAGACGCCGCTCGAGCAATTGGCGCAGGTCGATTTCATCGTCGCGACGACGCTCTCGACCTTCTGGGTGTTCGCCATCGCCTTCGCCATCGGCATGTTCGTCAACAAGGGCCGCATCGATCAGTCGACCATCGCGGGTCTTGCCGGCGGCTACGGCAATATCGGCTATATGGGCCCGGGCCTGGCGCTATCGACTTTGGGGCCGAGCGCGGCGGTGCCGGTGGCTCTGATATTCTGCTTCGACACGCTGCTGCTGTTCTCGCTGGTACCGTTCATGATGGCGATCGCCAGTCCGCAGAAGAAGAGCGTGGCCGCGATCGCGCTCGAAGTGGTCAAGCGCATCGGCACCAACCCGCTGGTGATCGCCAGCGCGCTCGGCATTGCCTCGGCGGCGATCCATTTCCAGCCGCCGGTCGCGGCGGAAAAGCTGATGCTGTTCCTGTCGAACGCCTCGGCGCCGTGCGCGCTGTTCACCCTTGGCGTCACCGTGGCGCTGCGGCCGCTCAAGCGCATTCCGTGGGAAATGCCGGGCCTGACGGCGGTGAAGCTGGTCATCCATCCGCTTGTGGTGTTCCTGCTGTTGTCGGCGTTCGGGCCGTTCGATCAGATGTGGGTCGATACCGCGGTGCTGATGGCGGCGCTGCCGCCGGCGCTCAACGTCTTCGTGTTTGCCCGGCAATACGACACCTGGGTCGAGCAGGCCTCGACCGCGGTGCTGGTGGGCACCGTCGTATCCGTGGTGACGCTGACCACGGTGATGTGGATGGTGAAGAGCGGCGCGCTGCCGCATCTTTTATTCAGGTAACACTTCAATGCAGCCCTTGAAGGGATTGCTGGTTCTCGATTTCACGACGCTGCTGCCGGGGCCGCTGGCGGCGCTGATGCTGGCGGAAGCCGGCGCCGAGGTGATCAAGATCGAGCGCCCGGGCGGCGAGGACATGGCGCGCTTTCCGCCCATCGTGGACGGCGAGAGCGCGGTCTACGCCATGCTCAATCGCGGCAAGCAGGTCCTGACGCTCGACCTCAAGAACGAAGCCGACCGCGAGAAACTCAAGCCGCTGATCGCTAAGGCCGACATCGTCATCGAGCAGTTCCGCCCCGGCGTCATGGCGCGGCTGGGGCTCGGCTATGACGACATGCGCGCGATCAATCCGAAGATCATTTACTGCGCCATTTCCGGCTACGGCCAGAGCGGGGCGCGCGCCGGCGAAGCCGGCCACGACGTCAATTACATCGGCGCGACCGGGCTGCTCGATCTGCAGCCGGGTTCGATCGAGGCGCCGGTGCTGCCGCCGGCGCTGATCGCCGATATTGCCGGCGGCACGTTTCCGGCCGTGATCAACATCCTGCTGGCGCTGCGGGCGCGCGACCTGAGCGGCGCGGGCACCTTCATCGACATCGCCATGACCGACGCGATGTTCACCTTCGGCTGGTACGCGCTGGCGCTCGGCGTTGCCGGCGGCCGCTTTCCGAGGCCCGGCGAATTGCCGCTGGTCGGTTCGTCGCCGCGCTATCAGCTCTATGCGACGCGCGATCGCAAGCTCGTCGCCTGCGGCGCGCTGGAGCAGAAGTTCTGGGAGGCGTTCTGCGCGGCAATCGGACTGGCGCCGGAGTTCATCGACGATCGGCGCGATGCGAAGGCGACGCGCGAGGCGGTGGCGAAGATCATGGCCACACGTACCGGCGATGAATGGGCGCCGGTGTTCGCCAGGGCCGATTGCTGCGTGACGATTGTGGCGCCGCTCGAGGACGCGCTGCGCGATCCGCATTTTATCGAGCGCGGCCTGTTCGCGCATCGCATGACCGTCGGCGGCAAGGACATCATGGCGCTGCCGCTGCCGGTCGATCCGCAGTTTCGCGAAGCACCAATGTCGAAGAAAGTGGCCGAGTAACTCCGCTCGTCCCCGCGAAGGCGGGGACCCAGAAAGCCAAGAACTGGATTCCCGCTTTCGCGGGAATGAGCGGAGACTGGTGCGCCGTTTGGCTAAATTAAGCTATTCCGCAGCGGTCTCTTCGCCCGCGGCGCCACGCCCTCGCGCATCACGGCGCGGCGCAGCGGCCCGATCTTGTCGAGCGCGTAAAGGCCGAGGCCGCGCAGGCCCTGCAATGGCAGGAAATCGGACAGCAGGGTGCGGTTGGCGATGTCGATGACGAGGCCGCGCGAGGCGACGTCGCCGCGCCGGGCGCGGTCATAGGCGATCAGTACATCGTCGGCGCCGATGTCACGGCCGGCGTCACGTGCGCGGCCAGCCATCTCGGCGATGGTGACGGCGTCGCGCAGGCCGAGATTGAGGCCCTGCGCGCCGATCGGCGGAATGACGTGCGCCGCTTCGCCGACGAGTGAGATACGCTGCGCGCCGAAGCGCGCCGCCGTCTTCGTGCTCAGCGGGAACAGGGCGCGGCCCGGCTCCAAAGTCATCTTGCCGAGGATCGAATGCGCGGCGCGTTCGATCTCCAGTGCCAGTTCGTCGTCACTGAGGGCATGCAGTTCTTCCGCCTCGTGCGGCCGCAGCACCCAGACCAGGCTCGAGCGGTTGCCCGGCAGCGGCACCAAAGTGAACGGGCCGGTCGTGGTGTGGAATTCCGTTGAAGTGTCGCGGTGCGGCCGCGTGTGCTTCAGGCAGACCGTGAGCGCGACCTGATGATATTTGTGCTCGCTGGTCTCGATGTGAGCGGCGGCGCGGCACATCGAGTTGCGGCCATCGGCGCCGACGGCAAGCGGCGCGGAAAGGCGCGCGCCGCTCCTGAGCGTAACGGTCACGTCGTCTTCGCCCGGCTCAACGGCGATTACCTCGTCGTCGATGGTGCGCAGGTTCGGCAGCGCGCGAGCGCGCGCTTCCAGCGCATCGATCAGCACGGGGTTCTCGATATTGTAGCCGAAAGCATCGAGGTCGATTTCGTGCGCCTCGAACTTCACCTCCGGCGCCCGCCACAGTCGGCCGGTGTCGTCCACCAGCCGCATGGTGATCAGCGGCGCGGCGTTGCCAGCACATAGTTCCCAGACGCCGAGCGTCTCCAGCGCGGCAATGGAACCGGCCAGCAGGGCGGTGGTGCGGTTGTCGGCCCGTGGCGGCCGCCTGCCGGCGAGCACGGTGCCGATGCCGGCCTGCGCCAGTGCGACGGCGGCGGTTAAGGCGGCCGGGCCGCCGCCGACCACCAAGGCCTCGGATGTCTCGGTTTTGTCCGGCATCAATGCGCCTTCCTGTGGTTCGGCGCGGAATACCATGCCTTTGCGGCGGAAACCATGCGGGACTGCCCGTATATCGCCCATGGCGGCGTTGCGCTAAGGAGGGCAGGCGACCATGACCGACGCCACTCGCCACCGCCTCGACCACCTGACGCCCGCCGCCAGCCGGCTTGGCGCGGTGTTCGCGCGGCCGAAGCATATCGCGGTGATCTGCGTCGTCGCCCTGACGGGGCTCGGCTGGCTCTACCTCGCGCTGGCGATCGGCGGCATGGCCAATCCGGCCGGCCTCCTGTCGGCCTTGTGTAGCCCGACCTTCGGCGCCGGCGGCTGGGATCCGAGCGGCTTCCTGCTGGTGGCGCTGATGTGGGGCGCGATGACGCTCGCCATGATGCTGCCGAGCGCCGCGCCGATGATCTTAACTTATGCCGAGATCGCCGACACCGCGGCGCAGAAGCATGAGTCCGTGGTGTCGCCCTTCGCGCTCACCGCCGGCTATGCCGCGGTCTGGTTCGGCTTCGCCGCCACCGCGACGATCGCGCAATATGCCTTGACCCGCGCGGCGCTGCTCAATCCGAGCATGGCCTCGGCCAGCGGGCTCTTCTCCGGCGCGATTTTCATCGCCGCGGGGCTCTACCAGTTTTCGGCGCTCAAACATGCCTGCCTGCGGCAGTGCCGCGCGCCGTTCCAATTCTTCTTTACCAACTGGCAGACGACGGCGCGCGGCGTGTTCCGACTTGGCGTCAAGCAGGGCCTGTTCTGCCTCGGCTGCTGCTGGGCCATGATGCTGGTGATGTTCGCCGTGGGCATCATGAACGTCGTATGGATGGCGGCGCTCGGCGTGCTGATGACCGTCGAGAAGATGACCGTCACCAACCGGCTGACCTATGCCATTGGCGTCGCCGCCATCGCCGCCGGGCTGGCGCTGGTTGTCCTCGCCGTTCTGGCGCATTTACCTGTCGCTGCGATCTGAGCTAACAATCGGCGTAAGCCGTAGCCGGGAGTGAAACCGTGACCGAAGCCTGGACCCTCAAGGGCGAGATGACGCTGTCGTGCAATTGCACGGTGTTCTGTCCATGCGTGCTGTCGCTCGGCGAACATCCGCCGACCGAAGGGCGCTGCCAGACCTGGGCCGGCGTTCGCATCGACGAGGGGCAGTTCGACAATGTCGATCTGTCCGGCATCAATGTCGGCCTGATGATGGATCTGCCGGGCATCATGGCGCGCGGCAACTGGACCGCAGCGCTGTTCGTTGACGACACGGCGCCGATCCAGGCGGTCAAGGGTTTGACGCGCATCTTCACCGGCCGCGTCGGCGGCACCACGCATTTGCTGTCGATTTTGGTCGGCCAGTTCCTCGGCGTGCATCAGGTGCCGATCAGCTACGAGACCCACGGCAACACCCGCATCGTCAGCCTCGACAAGTATGGCGGCGGCGCCATCACCCCGGTGCGCGGCAGCGACCGCGGCGACAACGTCATGATCCGGAACTCGGAGTACTGGATCGGCGCCGACGTCATGGTGGCCAAGTCCGACAAGTCGCGCTTTCGCGGCTTCGGCCGCAACTGGAATCTCGGCGGCCGCTCGGCCGAGATCGTCAAGCTCGACTGGGGCAACCAGAAATAATGGACCTCAAGCGCGTCGCCGCGTTCGCGATCCACCTCCTGACCGCGAGCGGCGCCGGCTTCGCGCTCCTGGCGCTGATCCTGGCGACCGGCGGCCACTGGGCGATGATGTTCTTCTGCCTCGGGCTGGCGCTGATCGTCGATGGCATCGACGGCCCGCTGGCGCGCGTCTGTAACGTCAAGGACCGGCTGCCGCGCTGGGATGGCGCCGGGCTCGATTTCGTCGTCGATTTCACCACCTACGTCTTCGTGCCGGCCTACGCTATCGCGGCGAGCGGCTACCTGCCGGCCGGCCTCGGCGTGCCGGCGGCGATCCTCATCGTCGTCACCGGCGCTCTGTATTTCGCCGACCGCACCATGAAGACCGACGACAATTACTTCCGCGGCTTTCCCGCGATGTGGAACGTCGTCGCCTTCTATCTCTATATCCTGCCGCCGATGCCGTGGCTGGCGCTGGCGGTGATCGTCGTGCTCTGCGCGCTGACCTTCGTACCCGTCGTTTTCATCCATCCGCTGCGGGTGCGCCGGCTGCGCGGCGTCAATATCGCGATGATGGCGCTGTGGGCATTGCTGGCGGCCGTCGCCGTTGTCAGCAACCTCGAGCCGGGTCCGGTCGCGGTCGGCGCGCTGTCGGCGATCGCGCTTTACTTTCTGGCCGCCGGTTTGTTACGCCGGGCCGGTTGAACGAACATATGCTGGGGGAGTGAACCGATGTCTCGTCCTGTCCTTCTCGTCGCCGGCGGCAGCCGCGGCATCGGCGCCGCGGTCGCGAAACTCGCCGGCAAGTCCGGTTATGACGTCGCCGTCAACTACAACAGCAACGCCAATGCCGCCGCTGCCGTGGTCAAGGACATCGAGGCGTTCGGCGGCCGCGCCATCGCGCTCAAGGGCGACATGGGCCGCGAAGCCGATATCGAGCGCGTCTTCGCCGAGACCGACAAGTTCGGCCGGCTCACGCATTTCGTGCATTCCTCCGGCATCATCGGACCGATGTCGCGGCTCGACGAGGCCTCGACCGAGACCATCCGCGCCGCGCTCGATGTCGATACCTTCGGCGCGCTCTTGTGCCTGCGCGCCTCGATCCGCCGCATGTCCACCAAGCACGGCGGACAGGGCGGCTCGGTCGTCATGATCTCGTCGATGGCGGCCGTGATCGGCGGCGCCACCGAGTGCATCTGGTACGCCGCCGCCAAGGGCGCAGTCGATTCCATGGTGATCGGCGCCGGCCGCGAACTGGCGCGCGAGGGCATCCGCGTCAACGGCGTCAGCCCCGGGATGATCGACACCGACATCCAGCCGCCGGGCCGCATCGAGAAGCACATGGGCGGCGTGCCGATCGGCCGCGCCGGCTCACCCGACGAAGTGGCGGATGGCGTGCTGTATCTCTTGTCGGACAAGGCGTCCTACGTCACCGGCGCGAATTTGCGCATCTCCGGCGGCCGCTGATCATCAAACGCGGCGAACGTTTCATGCGCTGCCGCTCATGATGCAGCGCGCATAGCTTTTGCCGAACAAATGATGATGGAGTGCGCCTCTGGAATGCGGGGGCGCTCATGACCAAACATCACTCTCGACCTGTGCTGCTCATTGCCGGCGGCGGCCGCGGTATCGGCGCCGCCACAGCGCGGCTGGCGGCGGCGCATGGCTATGCCGTTGCCGTGAACTACCGCAGCAATGCCAAGGCCGCACAGGCCCTGGTCGACGAACTCAATTCGGCCGGCGCACGGGCCATCGCCATCGGCGCCAATGCCGCCGATGAGGCCGACATCGAGCGCATGTTCGAGGAGACCGCGCGGGCGCTGGGTCCAGTCACCCATTTCGTGCACAGCGCCGGCATCACCGGCCGCAATTCCCGGCTCGACGACGCGAGCGCGGACACGATCCGCGAGGTGCTCGACGTCAATCTCTACGGCGCCATCCTGTGTGCCCGCGCCGCGGTGCGCCGCATGTCCACGAGGCATGGCGGGCAGGGCGGCGCCATCGTGCTGCTGTCGTCGATCGCCGCCGTCGTCGGCGCGGCGAATGAATACGTCTTCTATGCCGCGGCCAAAGGCGGGGTGGACTCACTCGTGGTCGGGCTGGCGCGCGAGGTGGCGAAGGAGGGCGTCCGCGTCAACGGAATCCGTCCGGGCACCACGCGCACCGACATCCATGAGCCCGGACGTCTGGAACGCGTGACGCCGGGGCTGCCGATGGGCCGGCCGGCCGAGCCCGAGGAAATTGCCGATGCAGTCCTCTATCTGCTGTCCGATGCCGCTTCCTACGTCACCGGCAGCATTCTGAACGTCGCGGGTGCGCGCTGACGGTCACGTTGGCGCGAGCCGGGCGGCCAGCGCTTGCCCAACCTTGCGCTTGGGCCCGTGGCCCCTATGATCCCGCCCGACAGTCGCCACGGCGACAAACCAATCTGCCCAGGGAGTGAAACGATGGTTGCTGCAATCCGTGTCCACAAGGTCGGCGGTCCCGAAGTCCTCACCTTCGAGGAGATCGACATCCCGGCGCCCGGGCAGGGCCAGGTCAAGATCAAGCAGCATGCCTGCGGCGTGAATTTCATCGACACCTATTTCCGCAGCGGCCTCTATCCGTCGCCGACCGGCATGCCTTTCGTCGCCGGCAATGAGGGCGCCGGCGAGGTGATCGCCGTCGGTCCGGGCGTGTCCGACCTCAAGGTCGGCGACCGCGTCGCCTATGTCGTGGCGCTGGGCGGCTATGCGCAGGAGCGGCTGCTGCCGGCCGAGCGCGCCGTGAAGATGCCGGACAACATCAGCTACGAGCAGGCGGCGGCCATGATGCTCAAGGGCATGACCGCCGAATACCTGCTGCACCGGACCTTCAAGGTCGAGAAGGGCTCGACCATC
>JAHCKG010000013.1 GCA_026125895.1 Pseudolabrys sp.
GACCAAGCCCACGGGCCTGGCCAGGGACAGCTCCCTTGAGGATCGTAAGGCCCCGGGGAATGTATCCCCCACGCACCTCGCAGCCCCGCCGGGTCAATGTAGTGGCTCGGCCGGTCTCACGCCAGCCGCCGGCCATTGATCGGGAAAAACCGGCCTAGCGGCCGAAACTGGCGCAGAGACAGCGTTTGACGATCGCTTCGCCGTTGCCGTCTTCCACCGTCACGCGGGCGGGCCGGCCCGCCCGGCGCATCGCCAGGCACTCCGAAACGGCCACCTGCAAGGCGAGATCGCGGGAGTGATAGGGACCCATGTCACGGCGCCCGTCCTCGATCAGCCAGCCGTTATTGTGGCCGGGTCGGACCAGAAAACGGGTGCATTCCATGGGCGGCAGCTCGCTAACCGGGAGGGGAGTCGATGACCGGCGCAGCCTAAAAACGAAAACCTTATTCCAGATTAACAGTTTCAAATGAGAAAGTATCTTGGGCGGTCAGCCGATACCGACCCCATGCCCCGCCGGCAAGGTCTGGTTGAGCTTGCGGGTAATGCCCTCGAGCCGCTCGGCGGCGGAGTTGAAGGCGCCGACCACGGCATCGGACGCCGCCTTGGCACGGTCGGCGGCGACGACGCGGGCATCCTTGAGCGCGGCGATTTCGTCCTCGAGCCGACGCATGCGGCGCGTCATTTCGTTCATCTCGTCGGCCACCATCAGCGCCGCCATCACGGTAAGCCGCGTATCGCCGATCTCGCCGAAGCGCTTGCGCAGGTCGATGATGCGCTGGTCGATGTCGTGGGCGAGCGCCTCCAGGTGCTGCTCCTGGCCGTCTTCGCAGGCGAGACGGAACTGCCGGCCGGCAATGGTGGCGTTCACCGTGCCCATGGCGTCACGCCTCCGGCTCGAGCAGCGACTGGATCTCGCCGATCGCCTTGTCGAGCCGTTCGGCCACGTCCCGATTGACCTCGCGGAGCTGCCGCCCCAATGCCGCCTCGCCGTCGAGTTGATCGGCCAGCCGCGCACGGTCGACGCCGAGCATCTGGACCTGCGCCGCGAGCGTATCCTCGTTACGGTCGGCTTCACGGCGCCGCTCCACGGCGGCGTCAAGCGCATCGAGCGCGCGCGCCAGACGCTTCACCGCGGTGTCGAGCGTGCCGTCGCCCGTCACCCGCGCGCCCGCCGGTGCCGCCGGCCCGTTGTCATCCTGCGCCCTGTCATCCTGCGCCCTGAAGTCACGCGACCCCATCGCTGCCGTCATGTCCAGCACCGCCTGAAAATCCTTGCGGAGCAATTATTTAGATCAGGAAGCTTACGGGCTGGGCGAGCGGGCCGTCAACGTGCGGCGCCCGATATGCCCCGGAGATTTAGCGGCCCTGTGTACGGCGCAGGACGGCCCGCCCCGTCACATTGACTCAAGGGCCGTGCGTGCTATGCGAACCTCGCAAAACAGGCCGTTTTTCATGTCAGCATCCGCATCGACCGCCACCGCGACGCATCCAGATCGTCCGGTGCATTCCGTTGGCGTGACCTCGCCGATGGCCAATGCCATCCGCGCTCTGGCTATGGATGCCGTCGAACAGGCGAAATCCGGCCATCCGGGGCTGCCGATGGGCGCTGCGGACATCGCGACGGTGCTGTTCACGCAGTTCCTGAAATTCGATCCTGCAGCGCCGCACTGGGCCGACCGCGACCGATTCGTGCTGTCGGCCGGCCACGGCTCGATGCTGATGTACGCCCTGCTCTATCTCACCGGCTATTCGTCGGTGTCGATCGAGGACATCAAGCGCTTCCGCCAGCTCGGCTCGAAGACACCGGGACATCCTGAAAACTTCATCACCGAAGGCGTCGAGACCACGACCGGCCCTCTCGGCCAGGGGCTCGCGACCGCGGTCGGCATGGCGATGGCCGAGCGTCACATGGCCGCCGTCTTCGGCGACGCCATCGTCGATCACAAGACCTACGTGCTCGCCTCCGACGGCGACCTGATGGAAGGCATTTCGCACGAAGCCATCGCGCTCGCCGGCCATCTCAAGCTGAACAAGCTGATTGTGCTGTTCGACGACAACGGCATTTCGATCGACGGGCCCTTGAGCCTTGCCGACTCGGTCGATCAGGTGAAGCGCTTCGAGGCCTGTGGCTGGGCGGCCTGGCGCATCGATGGCCACGACCACAAGCAGATCGCCGACGCGCTGACCAAGGCGCAGAAGTCCGACAAGCCGGTGATGATCGCCTGCCGCACCACCATCGGTTTCGGCTCGCCGTCCAAGGCCGGCAAGTCGTCGTCGCACGGCTCGCCGCTCGGCGCCGACGACATCAAGGGCACCCGCGAGGCGCTCAAGTGGACCGCGCCGGCGTTCGAAGTGCCGGCCGACATCCTGAAAGACTGGCGCAAGGCCGGCGAGCGCTCGAAGGCGGCGCATGCCGACTGGGACAAGCGTCTCGCCGCGCTCGATGGCGCCAAGCGCGCCGACTTCGAGGCGCGCATGAAGGGCGAACTGCCGAAGGCCGCGTTGGAGGCCGCCGTGAAGGCGGTGAAGGAAAGCCTCGCCGCCACGCCGAAGGAAATCGCGACGCGCTCGGCTTCCGAATTCGCGCTCGAGTCGCTGGTGCCCGCGGTGCCGGCCATGGTCGGCGGCTCGGCCGATCTCACCGGCTCGAACAACACCCGCACCAAGTCGATGAAGGCGATGACCGCGTCGGATTTCTCCGGCCGCTTCGTCAACTACGGCATCCGCGAGCACGGCATGGCCGCGGCCATGAACGGCATGACGCTGCACGGCGGCATCATCCCCTACTCGGGCACGTTCCTGGTGTTCTCCGATTACGCCCGTCCGGCGATGCGCCTCGCGGCGCTGATGGGCACGCGCGCCATCCACGTCATGACGCATGACTCGATCGGCCTTGGCGAAGACGGCCCGACGCACCAGCCGGTCGAGCATCTCGCCGCGCTGCGCGCCATCCCGAACATGCTGGTCTTCCGCCCGGCCGACGCGGTCGAGACCGTGGAATGCTGGCAGCTCGCGCTCGACCACCAGCACGGTCCAAGCGTCCTGGCGCTCACCCGCCAGAACCTGCCGCAGTTGTCGAAGGACTTCATGGGCGCCAACCGATGCGCCGCCGGCGCCTACGAAATTCACGCCGCGAGCGGCAAGGCTCAGGTGTCGATCTTCGCCACCGGCTCGGAAGTGTCGATCGCCGTCGAGGGCGCCAAGCTGCTCGCCGCCAAGGGCGTTGCCGCTCGCGTCGTGTCGGTGCCGTGCTTCGAACTCTTCGCCGCGCAGCCCGAGGCCAAGCGCCGCGCCATCCTCGGCGATGCGCCGGTCCGCATCGGCGTCGAAGCCGCCGTGCGTCAGGGCTGGGACGCCATCATCGGCTCCGACGGCGCCTTCATCGGCATGACGGGCTTCGGCTCGAGCGCGCCGTACAAGGAACTCTACAAGAAATTCGGCATTACCGCAGAGGCAGTTGCCGAAGCGGCGATGAAGAAACTGCATTGATTTACGTCATGGCCGGGCCCTCCCCGGCCATCCACGTCTTTGGAAACCCGTCTTTGGCCATAAAGTTCTGGCCATAAACAAGACGTGGATGGCCGGCATAACGCCGGCCATGACGCAGTTGAACGAGCGGATTTTTTTGACCGGGAGCGACATAGAATGACTGTACGCGTTGCCATCAATGGTTTCGGCCGCATCGGCCGCAACGTCCTGCGCGCCATCGCCGAGAGCGGCCGCAAGGACATCGAAGTCGTCGCCGCCAACGATCTCGGACCCGTGGAAACCAACGCCCACCTCCTGCGCTACGACTCGGTTCACGGCCGCTTCCCCAAGGAAGTGACGGTGAAGGGCGACAGCATCAGCATCGACGGCAAGGCGATCAAGATCACCGCCGAGCGCGATCCGTCCAAGCTGCCGTGGAAAGACCTCGGCATCGACATCGCGCTCGAGTGCACCGGTATCTTCACCGCCAAGGACAAGGCCTCGGCGCATCTGAACGCCGGCGCCAAGCGCGTCCTGGTTTCGGCCCCGGCCGATGGCGCCGACCTCACCGTGGTCTACGGCGTCAACCACGACAAGCTGACGAAGGATCACCTCGTCGTCTCAAACGCCTCCTGCACCACCAACTGCCTGGCGCCGGTCGCCAAGGTGCTCAATGACGCCGTCGGCATCACCCACGGCTTCATGACCACCATCCACGCCTATACCGGCGACCAGCCGACGCTCGACACCATGCACAAGGATCTCTACCGCGCCCGCGCCGCGGCGATGTCGATGATCCCGACCTCGACCGGCGCCGCCAAGGCCGTCGGCCTGGTGCTGCCCGAGCTCAACGGCAAGCTCGACGGCGTGTCGATCCGCGTGCCGACGCCGAACGTCTCGGTCATCGACTTCAAGTTCGTCGCCAAGAAGTCCACGACCAAGGAAGAGATCAACGAAGCGGTGAAGCGCGCCGCCGAGCAGCAGCTCAAGGGCATCCTCGGCTACACCACGCACCCGAACGTCTCGATCGATTTCAACCACGATCCGCACTCGTCCACCTTCCACATGGACCAGACCAAGGTCATGGATGGCACGCTGGTGCGCGTCATGAGCTGGTACGACAACGAGTGGGGCTTCTCCAACCGCATGGCCGACACGGCCGTGGCGATGGGCAAGCTGCTGTAAGCAAAAGAAGCCGTCATCCTGAGGTGCGCGCCCGAAAAGGGCGCGCCTCGAAGGACGACGGCATTGGGGCTGCCATCCTTCGAGGCTCCCTCCGCTGTCGCGGAGGTCGCACCTCAGGATGACGAGAGAGTTTCGAACATGAGTAACTTCCGCACCCTCGATCACGTCGACGTCAAAGGCAAACGCGTGCTTGTGCGCGTCGATCTCAACGTTCCGGTCGATAACGGCGTCGTCACCGACGCAACCCGCATCGAGCGCATCGCGCCCGCCATCACCGAGCTCGCCGACAAGGGCGCCAAGGTGATCCTGCTGTCGCACTTCGGTCGGCCGAAGGGCATCGATCCCAAGCAATCCCTGAAGCCGGTCGCTGCCGAAGTGGCGCGCGTCATCAAGCGCAAGGTCGCCTTCGCCTCGGACTGCGTCGGCGAAGCCGCCGAAAAGGCCATCGCCGCCATGCATTCCGGCGACATTCTCTGCCTCGAGAACACGCGCTTCCATGCCGGCGAGGAGAAGAACGATCCGGCCTTCGTCGAGCAGCTTGCCAAGCTCGGCGACATCTGGGTCAACGACGCCTTCTCTGCGGCGCACCGGGCCCATGCCTCGACAGAAGGCCTTGGCCACAAGCTGCCGGCCTATGCCGGCCGCGCCATGCAGGAAGAACTCGTCGCGCTGACCCGCGCGCTGGACAAGCCGGAGCGGCCGCTCGCCGCCATCGTCGGCGGCGCCAAGATCTCGACCAAGCTCGAGCTGCTCGGAAATCTCCTGCAGAAGGTCGATGCGCTGATCATCGGCGGCGCCATGGCCAATACTTTCCTGCTCGCGCAAGGCAAGAAGATGGGCAAGTCGCTGGTCGAAGCCGATCTGATCTCGACCGCGCAGAAGATCCTCGAACAGGCCAAGGCCGCCAAACGTGACATCGTGCTGCCGGTCGATGTCGTCGTCGCGCAGAAGTTCGAAGCCAATGCGCCCTCGCGCGTCGTCGGCGTCGATGAGGTCGGCGAGACCGACATGGTGCTCGACATTGGGCCCAAGAGCGTCGAGCGCGTCGTCTCGGTGCTGGCCCGCGCCAAGACCCTGGTGTGGAACGGGCCGTTCGGCGCCTTCGAGATGGAACCCTTCGACAAGGGCACCGTTTCCGTAGCCGAAGCGGCTGCCGAACTGACCGAGGCCGGCAAGCTGGTCACCGTTGCGGGCGGCGGCGACACCGTCGCGGCGCTCAACGCCGCCAATGTCACCGACCGCTTCACTTACGTTTCCGCCGCCGGCGGCGCCTTCCTCGAATGGCTCGAGGGCAAGGCTCTGCCGGGGGTTGAGGTTTTGAGAGCGAAGTAAATTCACGCGTTCGCCTTTCCCGGGCGCAGTGCGGCACATCCGAAGGATGTGATGCGCTGCGTCCGGGGCAAGTAACGAGAGGGGAGACACTGTATGAATCTCGCTGACCTGAACAAAGTCGCGGTCGCCATGACCGCCAACGGCAAGGGCATCCTGGCCGCCGACGAATCCACCGGCACCATCAAGAAGCGTTTTGACGCGATCGGCGTCGAGAACACCGAGGACAATCGCCGCGATTATCGCGAGCTGATGTTCCGCACCGCCGAGGCGATGAAGAATAGCATCTCCGGCGTCATCCTTTACGACGAGACCATCTGGCAGAAGGCCAAGGACGGCACGCCGCTCGTCAAGATCATCGAGCAGATGGGCGCCATTCCCGGCATCAAGGTCGATGAAGGCACCAAACCGCTGCCGAACTGCCCGGGCGAACTGATCACCGCCGGCCTCGACAAGCTGCCCGACCGCCTGCCGAAATATTACGAAGCCGGCGCGCGCTTCGCCAAATGGCGCGCGGTGATCGATATCGGCGCCGGCATCCCGAGCTACACCGCGATTTCGACCAATGCGCATGCGCTCGCCCGTTACGCCGCGCTGTGCCAGGCGAACCAGATCGTGCCGATCGTCGAGCCGGAAGTGCTAATGGACGGCGCGCACGACGCCGACCAGTGCTACATGGTAACCGAGTTCATGCTCAAGGAGACCTTCCAGCAGCTCTACTACCAGAAGGTCGCGCTCGAAGGCATCGTGCTCAAGCCGAACATGGTCGTGCCCGGCAAGAAGTCGTCCAAGAAGGCTTCGGTGCAGGAAGTCGCCGAGAAGACCGTCAAGCTGCTCAAGGCCTGCGTTCCCGGCGCGGTGCCCGGCATCGCCTTCCTGTCAGGCGGCCAGTCGGATGAAGAGGCCACGGCGCATCTCGACGCCATGAACAAGATCGGCAACCTGCCGTGGAACCTGACCTTCTCCTACGGCCGCGCGCTGCAGGCCGCGCCGCAGAAGGCCTGGTCCGGCAAGGCGGCGAATGTTGCCGCCGCGCAGGCCGCGTTCACGCATCGCGCCAAGATGAACTCGCTCGCCGCCAAGGGCGAGTGGAAGAAGGACATGGAGAAGGCGGCGTAGTCAGCGGCACACTCAGCGTGCTCCCTCTCCCCTTGGGGGAGAGGGTTGGGGTGAGGGGGCCATTGACTATCGTTGGTTTGTAACCCCTCACCCGAACCGCTTCGCGGTTCGACCTCTCCCAAAGGGAGAGGTGAAGGAAGACAATAAAAAGGCCGCCCCACCGGGCGGCCTTTTCTTCTACACGCCGGCTGCGTTCGAAATCGCCGAACGCCGCGGCGCTGACTTTACGGGCAGTCGGTCTTGTGAACGGTCTTCGACCCGCCGAGCGCGCTGTCCTTGTGCACGGTCTTCGAGGTGCAGTCGCTGGTCGCGCCCGAGCCGGTGGTGGTCGTCGTGGTCTTGGAGTCGAGGCCGAGCGGGCCGGTACGCTCCTTTGTGGTCACCGTCGTCGAGGTGCTCGGCTCGACGGTCACGGCCGGCTTCTCGGTGGTGATCACGGTGGTCTGCGCATTGGCGGCAATCGCGCCGAAAGCGGTGGCGGTCACAGCGAGCGCGAGTACGGTCATCTTCATGGGTTGCCTCCTCATGAGCGGCGTCGGAATTGATAAGTCGGGCCGCTAACGCTGTGGGCCGCGTCCCGTTCCGAAAAATCCGACGAGGCTTCGCGCGCAACGCTCCTGGCCGGTTCGGCCATTGAAGAGAAGGTATCAACGCCTTACGGTGCGCGGCGTTCCAAGAAACACCCGAGGAAATGGCCCGTGATCGATCTCTATACCTGGACCACCCCGAACGGCCGCAAGGCCTCCATCATGCTCGAGGAAGTCGGCCTGCCCTACACGGTCCACGCCGTCGACATCGGCAAGGACGAGCAGTTCAAGCCGGAGTTCCTCAAGATCGGGCCGAACAACCGCATCCCGGTGATCGTCGACAACGACAACGGGCTGTCGCTGATGGAATCCGGCGCCATCCTGATCTATCTCGCCGACAAGACCGGCAAGCTGATGCCGAAGTCCGGCGAAGGCCGCTACAAGGTCATCGAGTGGCTGATGTGGCAGATGGGCGGCCTCGGACCGATGGTCGGCCAGGCGCATCATTTCCACAAGCAGAACCCCGGCAAGGTGCCGTATGCCGAGGAACGCTACCTCAAGGAGACGCAGCGGCTCTACAAGGTGCTCAACACCCAGCTCGGCAAGGGCGCC
The DNA here is from genome assembly GCA_026125895.1 of Pseudolabrys sp. GTDB lineage: Bacteria > Pseudomonadota > Alphaproteobacteria > Rhizobiales > Xanthobacteraceae > Pseudolabrys. Next base: position 8,241 of record JAHCKG010000013.1, read on the forward strand.
TATGTCGCCGGCGATTATTCGATCGCCGATATTTCGATCTGGCCGTGGGTGTCGCGCTTCGAGTGGCACGGCGTCGATCTCAACGACTTTCCCAACATCAAGCGCTGGTACACGGCGATCGCGGCGCGGCCCGCGGTGCAGAAGGGTTACCAGGTGCCGAAGGACATGGGTCCCATTCCGATGCCCAAGTAACGCGGACAAAAAGAATAGCGCGTAACAAAAAAGCCCCGGCTCGCGCCGGGGCTTTCCATTCTCAATAGTGCGTTGCGCTTACGGGCAGAACCACACCGGTCCGACCAGGATGCAGCCGCGGCGATTCCAATCGCGCGGACGGGCGTGATAGCGGTGCCAGCCGCGCGGCGCGCTGCGATAGCGATGGCCGGCGCGATAACGCGGCGCGGGGCGCACGTGACGGCGCGAGTCGTGGCGGTCGCGATGACGATACTGCACGTCAATCACATGACCCTGCTGCGAGACGCCGTTCATCGGCGCGGCGGGCGCGGCTGACGCCGTCGTGACGGCAGCGCCAGAAATCAACAGAGCAGCAGCGATAAATATGGCTTTCATGAACATCCTCCAATGCAAAGGCGCAAGATCTATCAACGACCGGGCGCCGCGTTCCGTTCCGTGACGAATGTCACCGACGATCATTCAACGTGACGGCGCGCAAAACCCTGCGCCAGCGTCCGATGAACCGCTGTTCATCGCCGCCTTGCTGTATCGTGATCGGCGTATCGGCGTGCCGCAAGTTTGCTATCATGCGATGGCAACGCAGGACCTCACCCGATGACCGATCAACCGATCCGCATCAGCCGCGACGATATCGCGCAGACCGAACGGATCATCCGCCCCTTCATCCGCCACACGCCGGCCGCCACGGTTAACGCCGCCGACTTCGGCCTCACCGGCGCGCCGCTCAGCCTCAAGCTCGAACTGATGCAGCACACCGGCTCGTTCAAGGCGCGCGGCGCCTTCGCCAATCTGTTGCTGCGCGACGTGCCGAAGGCCGGCGTCATCGCCGCCTCCGGCGGCAACCACGGCGCGGCGGTCGCTTACGCGGCACAGCAGCGCGGCGTGCCGGCCGCGATCTTCGTGCCGAGCATCGCCTCGCCCGCCAAAATCGAGCGCATCAAGAGCTACGGCGCCGAGATCGTCGTCGGCGGCGAGCGCTATGCCGATGCGCTGGCGGCGAGCGAGCAGCGCGCCGCGCAGACCGGCGCCTTACAAGTGCACGCCTTCGATCAGATCGAGACCTTGCGCGGCCAAGGCACCGTCGCCCTGGAGATCGAGGACGACGCGCCGGAAGCAACCACGGTGCTCGTCGCCGTCGGCGGCGGCGGCCTCATCGGCGGCGTCGCCTCGTGGTTCGCCGGCGCCCGCAAGGTCGTTGCCGTCGAACCGGCCGACGCACCGACCCTGCACGCGGCCTTCGCCGCCGGCCGCCCGGTCGATGCACCGGCGGGTGGCATCGCCGCCGACAGCCTGGCACCGCGCCGCGTCGGCGACATCGTCTTTCCGATCGCCAGAGCCCATGTCGCGCCCGAGGTGGTGCTGGTCAGCGACGATGACATCCGCCGCGCCCAGGCCGCGCTGTGGTCGGTGCTGCGCGTGGTGGCGGAGCCCGGCGGCGCCGCCGCTTTCGCCGCGCTGCTGGCCGGCCGTTACCGCCCGGCGCCGGACGAGCGCGTTGCCGTGCTGGTCTGTGGCGGCAACACGACGGCGGTCGATTTCTCGGCTTGATTGCGGCCGCGGCGGTGGGCATGAAACGCCCCTATTTCCGCCAGATTAGGCTAGCATCGAAGCGTCATGGCCCAACGCCCGAAAAACCCCGAGCCGCGCCCCCAGCCGCGTCTCTACCTCGTCACGCCGGCCCTCACCGACGCCGCGAGCTTCATCCCGGCGCTGACGGCAGCGCTGGCCGCCGGCGACATCGCCGCCGTGCTGGTGCGGCTCGCCGAGGCCGACGAGCGCACCCAGATCAACCGCGTCAAAGCCCTGACGGCCGCCGTCCAGGGCGCTGGCGCGGCGCTCCTGGTCGAGGGTCATCCCGGCCTGGTTGCGCGCAGCGGCGCCGATGGCGCGCATATCGCCGGTATCGATGCCGTCACTGACGCGCTCGAGGCCCTGAAACCGGATTGGATCGTTGGCGGTGAAGGACTGTCGAGCCGCCATGACGCGATGACCGCCGCCGAGGCCGGCTGTGACTATGTCATGTTCGGCGAGATCGATGTCGATAACCGCCGCGCCCCCTTCGACGCCATCCGCGAGCGGGTGTCGTGGTGGGCCGAAGTGTTCGAGGCACCCTGCGTCGCCTATGCTGTATCGGCTGACGAGATCGCGCCGCTGGTCGAGGCCGGCGCCGACTTCATAGCCGTCGGCCACGACGCCGATGACTGGATCTGGCGCGAACCGACCCGCGCTGTCGCGGCGCTGGCGCCGCACCTCAAGTTGCCCGAGGGCGCGCTATGAGGCGCATGCGCGTGGTCTCGCTGATGGCGCTGGTGATGGTCTCGGCGCCGGCCTTCGCCCAGACCAAGACCGCGCCGAACCCGCCTTTACCGGCGCCGTCGCCGCTGCCGAACACGCCGGCGCCGAATGCTGACCTCGCTTACGGCGCCTATCAACGCGGCTACTTCCTGTCTGCGTTCAACGAAGCGACCAAGGGCGCGCAGAACAACGACCCGGCCGCCATGACGCTGCTCGGCCTGCTGTACGCCAGCGGCCAGGGCGTGCCGCGCGACGACGCCAAAGCGGCGCAGTGGTACAAGCTCGCGGCCGCCAAGGGCGACCGTGACGCCGTCTTCGCGCTCGCCATGTTCGCCTTCGAAGGCCGCGGCGGCAACCGCGACGCCACCGAAGGCGCGCGGCTCCTCGGCGAAGCCGCCAAGCTAGGCCACCCCGCCGCCAACTACAATCTTGGCCTTCTGTATCTGCAGGGCCAGCAATTCGCCCAGGACTTCAACAAGGCGGCCGAGTTGTTCAAGGTCGCCGCCAATGCCGGCAATCCGGAAGCACAATACGCGCTGGCCATCATGTTCAAGCAGGGCCGCGGTGTGCCCAAGGATATGAAACAGGCCGCGCTGCTGCTGGCGAGGGCCTCGATCGCCGGCAATGTCGACGCCATGGTTGAATTCGCCATCATGCAGTTCAACGGCGAAGGCACCGAAAAAGATGAAAGCGGCGCCGCCCAAACCTTTGTACGCGCGGCACGCCGCGGCTCGCCGATCGCGCAGAACCGCCTCGCCCGCATCCTGATGGCGGGTCGCGGCATGCCGGCCGACCCGGTGGAAGCCGTGAAATGGCACATCGTCGCCAAGGCGGCCGGCGCCGGCGATCCTGAGCTCGACGCCTTCGCCGCCAGACAAACCCAACAGGTCCGCGACGCCGCCGACAAGGCCGCCCAGAAATGGATGTCCACGCTGGTCGAGCCGAAGTCGTGAGAGCTTCTTGATCCTCCCCTGCAAGGGGAGGGTGGCTCGCGCGAGCGAGCGGGGCGGGGTGTTCCCCTGACCCAAATGTGTTAAGCGCCCCACCCGGCCACCTTCGGTGGCCACCCTCCCCCTGCGGGAGAGGGATAAGAAAGACTGTTTCGATGCACCACTCCGCTCTGCTCAATGTCATGATCGCCGCCGCGCGCAAGGCCGCACGCTCGCTCAAGCGCGATTTCGGCGAGGTCGAGAACCTCCAGGTCTCGCTCAAGGGCCCGGCCAATTTCGTCTCGGCCGCCGATCGGCGCGCCGAGGAGACACTGTACGCCGAGCTGTCGAAGGCGCGCCCCGGCTACGGCTTCCTCGGCGAGGAAGGCGGCATTCGCGAAGGCGACGACAAGACCCATCGCTGGATCGTCGATCCGCTCGACGGCACCACGAACTTCCTGCACGGCATTCCGCAGTTCGCCATCTCGATCGGGCTCGAACGCGAAGGCGCCATCGTCGCCGGGCTGGTCTACAATCCGATCACCGAAGAGCTGTTCATCGCCGAGAAGGGCAAAGGCGCGTTTCTCAACGACCGCCGCATCCGCGTCGCCGGCCGCAAGAACCTGTCCGAAGCCGTGCTGGCCTGTGGCCTTGCCCATCTCGGCCATGGCGACCACCCCACGGTGAAGCGGGAAACCGGCGCCATGCTCGGTCAGGTCGCCGGCCTGCGCCGCTTCGGCGCCGCCGCGCTCGATCTCGCCTTCGTCGCCGCCGGGCGATTCGACGGCTACTGGGAGCGCAGCCTCAGTCCGTGGGATCTCGCCGCCGGTATCATCCTGGTGCGCGAAGCCGGCGGTTTCGTCTCCGATTGCGACGGCGGCGAAGCGATGCTCGACAAGGGCGAAGTCGCAGCCGGCAACGAGACGATCCGCAAGGAGATCGTGCGGGTGCTGAAGAGCGCGTGACCGTCACCCCGAGGTGCTCGCCCGAAGGGCGAGCCTCGAAGGGCGACGGCCCATGATCCTCGGCGGTTCATCCTTCGAGGCTCGCCGCAAAGAGCGGCTCGCACCTCAGGATGACAGGGCGAGGTCGGCCGCGGCGCGCAGACCCTTAAATTCAACCCAATCGCGGGATTTAACGCCGCCGGTTCCGGCGGCGGATGAATTTCGCTTGCCGGCGGTCTGTGCCATATTGGCAGACAGATGCGGTGCCGGAATCGGCCGGCAGGCCTTATCTTTTGTTGCAGGATAGGCCCAAGACCAAGCCCAGGACGCTTATGGCCAAAGACATTGACCCGCTGAAATTGTCCTCTCCGCGCATATTTCTCTTCCGGATGGCGATTTTCATCATCCTGGGCGGGCTGATCGCCTTCCTGCTCTACAAGCAGATCCAGACGGCTTTCATGGCCAATCCGGGCCTCAACGCGGTGATCATCGCCGTGCTGCTGATTGGCATCGTACTGGCGATCCGGCAGGTGGTGCGGCTCTATCCCGAGATCGCCTGGGTCAATAACTTCCGCCTCGCCGATCCCGGCCTCGCAGTCGAGCGCCCGCCGGTGCTGCTGGCGCCGATGGCCGCGATCCTCGGCAGCCGCATGGGCCGCATGGCGATGTCGCCGCAACTCATGCGCTCGATCCTCGATTCGATCGCCACGCGTCTCGACGAGGCGCGCGACATCCTGCGCTACATGACGGGCCTGCTGGTTTTCCTCGGCCTGCTCGGCACCTTCTGGGGTCTGATCGAGACGGTGGGTTCCGTCGGCGCCGTCATCCAGGGCCTCAAGACCGGCGGCGATGCCGCCTCCACCTTCGATACCTTGCGCGATGGCCTGGCAGCGCCGCTATCCGGCATGGGCATCTCGTTCTCGTCCTCGCTGTTCGGTCTCGCCGGTTCGCTGGTGCTCGGCTTCCTCGATCTCCAATCGAGCCAGGCGCAGAACCGCTTCTACACCGAGCTGGAAGACTGGCTGTCTACCACGGTGTCCGATTACACGGCTGAACCGTCCGGCGCGCCGAGCACGATGCCGTTCGAGATGCGCAGCGCTGTCGAGAAACTGCGCGAAGCCGTCGAGCAGACCGGTTCCGGCAAACAGGCCTCCGTCGCCATGGCCAATCTCGCGGAGGCGATCCAGGGCCTGGTACACCACATGCGCACCGAGCAGCAGATGATCCGCGATTGGGTCGATGGCCAGGCCGAGCAGCAGCGCGAGATCAAGAAGCTTTTGGAAGTCATGGTGCGCGAGCGCGCGGAGCGGTGATTTCAGGCGTCGCGCCGCTGAATCAGACCGTCATCCTGAGGTGCGCAGCGAGCCTCGAAGGATCGACGGCCCGGAAGACAAAAACTCCGCTCGTCCCCGCGAAAGCGGGGACCCAGAGACCCGGCACGCGGAGCTAGAGACTGGATGCCCGCTTCCGCGGGCATGAGCGGAGTGTAAAATACGCGCCACGGCGCGGGAGAATTTTGTAAAATGGCCCTTGCGAAATATCGCCGCGGCGACAGCGGGATGAACTACTGGCCGGGCTTCGTCGACGCGCTGTCGACGCTGATCCTGAGCATCATCTTCATCCTCACCGTCTTCGTCGTCGTGCAATTCGTGCTGCAGCAGGAAATCTCCGGCAAGGACACCGCCCTGCAGCGCCTCAACGCGCAGATCGCACAGCTCACCGAACTGCTGTCGATGGAGACCAATTCCAAGGGCGATCTCGAGCAGCAGATGGCGCAGTTGCGGGCCTCGCTCGCGACCGCCGAGGCCGACCGCGACAAATACAGGGGTATCGCCGAGGGCTCCGGCGCCGGCCTGTCGGCGGCGCAAGGCAAGGCCAGCGATCTGGCGAGCCAGCTCGAAGGCGAGAAAAAGGTTTCCGCACGCGCCCTGGCGCAGGTCGAAATCCTTAACCAGCAGATCGCCGCCTTCCGCCGCCAGCTCGCCGCCCTCGAAGCGGCGCTCGATGCCTCGGAGAAGAAGGACAAGGAATCGCAGACGCAGATCGCCAATCTCGGCCAGCGCCTCAATCTCGCGCTGGCGCAGCGCGTCGAGGAGCTCAAGAGCTATCGCTCCGACTTCTTCGGCCGGCTGCGCCAGATCATCGGCAACCGGCCCGACATTCGCATCGTCGGCGACCGTTTCGTGCTGCAATCGGAATTGCTGTTCGATACCGGCAAGGCCGATCTGAAGCCGGAGGCCCTGCCCGAGATCGACAAGATCGCCGCGGCGATGGTGGAGATCGGCGCCAAGATTCCGGCCGACATCCCCTGGGTGCTGCGCGTCGATGGCCACACCGACGTGCGCCCGATCAGCGGCACGGCCGGTCCCTACAAGACCAACTGGGACCTGTCGGCGGCGCGCGCCATCGCCGTGGTCAAATATCTCGCCACCAAGGGCATCGCGCCGCAGCATCTGCTGGCCGCCGGCTTCGGCGAATTCCAGCCGCTCGACACCGGCACCACCGAAGAGGCCTACCGCAGGAACCGGCGCATCGAGTTCAAGCTGACGGAGCGGTAGGCGCGATGTCCGTCTACGTTGACGAACCGATCTGGCGCCGGTGGAACCGCAAGTGGTGCCACCTGCTGGCCGACGACCTGGACGAACTGCATCGCTTCGCGCGCGAGCTCGGCCTGCACCGGTCGTCCTACCAGGGCCCGCCGAAGACGACCAAGCCGCATTACGACCTGACCGCGGTCGAGCGCGAGCGCGCTCTGCGCTACGGGGCCATCGGCTGCGACCGGACGACCATCATCGTCGTGTTGCGGCAGTTACAGGCGCAATTGAAGCGCGCGGCGTAGGATGCCGGCATGATCGTGACGCTTCGAGCCTATCTCCCAGCCGACGAGACCGAAGCCATCGAGTTGTGGCGCCGCACCTGGGCCGAGCATTACCCGCACATCGATTTCGACGCCCGCGTGCCGTGGTGGCGGGAGCGCTGGCGCAACGAACTGGTGCCGCACGCGAAAATCGTGCTGGCCAATATCGACAGCGTGCTGGTCGGCTTCATGACCGTGGATCAGAAAACCGGCTATCTCGATCAGATCGTCGTCGCCCCCGAGCATTGGGGCAGCGGCATTGCCGCGGCACTGCTCAACGAAGCCAAACGCCTGTCGCCCGGCGGCCTCACCTTGCTTGTCAACAAGGATAACGATCGCGCGATTGCGTTCTATCGCAAGCACGACTTTATGGATGACGGTGAGGATAGAAACCCGGTGTCAGGCATCCCGGTGAACCGGATGCGTTGGCGGCCGCGCTAGAACGCGCGGACCGCAGGGGAACCGCCCCTGTTCAAAAAACGGCCCCCCTGCAACGCCAATCTTATTCTTTGAGCCCGTTGGAGATCTTGTCGAAGCTGGTATTGATCTTGGTGCCGATGGTGTTGACCGTCGCAATGATGACGACCGCGATACCCGCGGCGATCAGGCCGTATTCGATCGCCGTGGCGCCCGATTCATCCTTGAAGAAGCTGAGAAGCTTGGCCATCCAATTACTCCATTCCGTTTACTATGTCAGTGGAGATGCAGATTCAGTCGTAGTGCAGTCTTGCCCAGTCCACACGGCATCGTGGAAATGCCGATCAGGAGTCGTCGTGGATCAACGACGGGTCCGGTATACGGAATGCTGCGTAAAACTGCGGTAAACAAGGTTGTCCGTTTTTTATATGACACACTCCAGGTTGCACAGGTTGCCAGCGTAAATAGGAACTGCGTTGATTGCGATTTCGTGCCCGCGACGAAATCGTCAAAGGCAGATCGCAGCGATTTCGCGTGCAGCTTGATGTCACCGCTCGTTTCCATTGCGCGCGATTATATCGCATCGCGAATTGTCATCGTGGAATGCGCATATACGCATTTGGGTCTTCAGGCTTTTTTGATGATGACGATCGTTTCTGTTTTCGCGGCGCGTGTCGCACAGCGTTCGCAATTGCAGTGATGCAATCGCGAAGCGTGTAACGCGCAACCTGCTGCATGGTCGCAAGACAGCGCGACACAGCATGCGCCAATGCGCGCGTTGGTGATGACGCCATAAGGCGGCATTATTCCTAGACAGATCGTCTCATTGTCACGGTTGTCATGTGACACTTCTTTGTCAGCCGGCGCCGATACCGGCTTTGCCCACAACAAGGGGAAAGCTCTGCACATCCGCTGAGGAATCTGCGCATATTTGCTAAACGGAATTTGCAGCCCTATTGGCGTGGATCAGCAGGTGGCGGGTAAGACCATAGAAGCGGCAGGCGGCATCGTGGTGCGCAAGGGCGGCCGCGCGCTGGTTGCTGTGGTGCAGCGCGCCAAGGACGACGCCTGGGTGCTGCCGCGTGGCAAGCTCAAGCGCGACGAGAATCCGATGGCCGGCGCCCGGCGCGAGGTGATCGAGGAGACCGGTCACCGCGTCGCCGTCCGCGAATATGTCGGCGCCATCACTTATCGCGCAGGCGGCCGTCCCAAGGTGGTCCAGTTCTGGCATATGGAGGCTGACAAAGAGCCGAGCCATGAACTGATGCGCGACATCGTCGCCGTCGAATGGTTGCCGTTGAAGGCTGCAGTCCGGCGGCTGAGCTATCCACTGGAGAGACTGTTTCTGCGTCACGCCGCGGCGCGCGCCATCGCCCGACACAAGCGCGGCAAGGGACAGGCCGAGGGCTCGTCGAAGAGCAACTCTAAAAGCAATTCGAAGAGCAAGTTCAAGCACCGTGCGGCCCGCAAGCCGGTGCCGAATAAATCGGGCTCCGCCGCCAAGCTCAGCAAGCCGCCCAAGCTCAAGCCGGCCAAGAAACGCGACAAAAACAAACGCGGCAAGAGAAAGAACAAGCGCGGACGCTAGGCGAGGCGCGCTTGCGACGCCACAGAATCTCCGCAATCGGCGCCGGAAGGCGCGAAAAGTCACGTGTTTTCAGTCAGTCACGTTCAGTCTGCGTTCAGCGCGGCAGCAGGAACCTCGGCAGCGCGCTCAACGTTAACGGTGCGCGCGGATGCCGCAGGAAATTCCCCGGTGGTCCGTTCAATGAACAAGGCCACTCTAACAACCCGGCGAACCCAGGAGGTGCGCTATGACCCGCTTCGGAAAGACTCTGACAGCGCTTGCCGCTGCCGCCACTCTCACCATCGCCGCCGTTGCGGCGCCGCAGTCCGCTGAAGCCCGCGGCGGCCGTGTCGCAGCTGGCATCATCGGCGGCTTGGCCGCCGGCGCGATCATCGGCGGTATCGCCAGCAATGGTTACGGCTACGGCTATGGCCCCGGCTATTACGCCTACGGCCCCGGCCCGGTTTACTACGGCCCGCACTGCTGGTGGCGCCGCGAGCGCGTCTGGGACGGCTATGGCTGGCGCCTGCGCCGGGTCCGCGTCTGTAACTAAGACCTGACAGCGCAAAATCGACAAAAAGCCCGGGTCCGCCAGCGGATCCGGGCTTTTTCTGTCTCGCTTTTTTGTGATTGGGGTCACAGCGGCGCTGCCCCGCCAAGCGTATCCAGACTGGGCATCCGGCTCGCACGAGGCGCACCGGAACCCCGGAGATCAAGATGAAGAAGGTCATTCTCGCCATTGCCGCCGCCACGACCATTGTCGCTGGCGCGTTCGCCGCGCCCACGCCGGCCGAAGCGCGCTGTCATGGCTGCGGCGTCGCCGCCGGCGTCGTCGGCGGCCTCGCGGTCGGCGCCATCATTGGTTCGGCCATCGCCAACAGCGAACCGCGCTACGCCCCCGCGCCCGGCTACGTCGTCTATGACGGCTACGCCCGCCCCTACCCGGTGTCCTGCCACGGCGGATACTGGGCGCGCCGGCCGCTGCACGACCGCTACGGCAATTTCATCGGCTGGTCGAAGCCGCGTTTCGTCTGCCCTTAAGCTTCGCGTAACCACGACGGCCCACAATCCGGCCGGCTTCTGTGAATAGGCTCCGGCCTGAAAGGATGAGTTCCATGAACTACAAGGTCATCGCCCTGACCGCGGCGGCTTTGTCGGTCGCCGCGTTGCCGACCACCGCCGACGCGCGCTGCCACGGCTGCGGCGTCGCTGCCGGTGTCGTCGGCGGACTGGCCGCCGGCGCCATCATCGGCTCGGCCATCGCCGGCCCGCGCGCTTACGAAGTTCCGCCGCCGGGCTACTACGCCCCCGCGCCTGTCTATGTGGAACCGGGCCCGCGCTATTACGAAGAAGGCCCGGTCTGCCACGTCGAGCGTCAGCGATTCTGGGATGGCTACGGCTGGCGCCATCGTCGCGTCGAAGTTTGCGACTAAATGAATGAAGGTCGGCGCCCGATTTCACCATCGTCGGGCGCCGGGAAAAGACGATCCTCGAAGGAAGGGCGGCGGCCCTGAACCTCCGGCCGTCCCCTTCGAGGGTTTTTCTTGTGGCCTTCCCGCGCCGCAAGATCCGGCGCCGCAAGATCCAGCGCTACAAAAATTCTAGCGTCGCATGTGCGACAACACCGCCGCCGTCGGCCAGCAATCGACCTTCATGCCATTGCGCTTCTGATAGTGGCCGAGCGCCGCGCGCGTCAGCATGCCGGCTTTGCCGTCGATCTTGTCCTTGTACAATCCGAGTTCGGTGAGGCGCTGCTGCATCGCCTCGACATCCTTGGTCTTGAGTTGTTCGCTCTTGCTCCACGGCGTGACGAAGGATTTGGCGCCGGCGATGCGGTCGGACAGGTGCCCGACGAACAGCACATAGAGATCGGAGAAATTGTAGTCCTTGATGACGAAGTAGTTCTTCGGCGTCAGGAACGACGGTCCGTATGAACCCTCCGGCTGCAGCAGCGAGGCCGGCGTCGCCAGCGCCTCGGCGGTCAACTTGCGTGGCGGGATCAGCAGATAGCCGCGCTTGACCCACTCGCCGACCGGCATCTTCACGTCGGGCACGCCAGCCGAGCAGTCGCCATTCTCCGGCGCGCGCACCTCGTAGGCCCAGCGCTCGCCGCGCTGCCAGCCGCGGCCGGCAAGCTGCCTCGCCGCCGAGGCCAGCGCATCCGGCACCGAATGGAAGATGTCGATGCGGCCGTCATGGTCGAAATCGACGGCGTAGCGATAGTAATCCGACGGCAGGAACTGCGTGAGGCCGAGCGCGCCGCCCCAGGACGAGCGCATGTCGGAACGCGGCACGCCATCCTGCAGCATCTTCAGCGCATGGATGAACTCTTCCTGGTACATCGCCTTGCGCCGGCCGGTGTAGGCCTGCGTCGCCAGCACGCGGATGCCGTCATGCGGCAGCTTGTAGCCGCCGTAATCGGTCTCGCGCGCCCAGATCGCCAGCACGATGTTGCCGGGAACGCCGATCTCCTTCTCGATGCGCGCCAGCGTGTCGCGATATTGCGTCTGCAACTGCTGGCCGCGCGCCGCCAGCCGGTCGAAACTCTTCTCCCGCAGATATTGTGACGGCGTCTGGACGAATTCCGGCTGGCCTGGCGCCGGCTTTTCGGGGCGGCCGGCGATCTCGAGATCGGGCAGCGAAAAGTCCGGCGTCAGACCCTTAATCGCCGCATCGAACACCGGCCGCGTAACGCCTATTTTTTCCGCACGCGGCCACATCGACTCGAGAAAACGATCGAACGCCGAATCGGCAGATGCGCGATTCGCCAGCGTCAGCGCCATCAAAAGCGCAACGACCGCTAGATGTGGTTTGCGAATTCGCAGGCGACACAGCATCGGCGATCCTCTCGAACGTTCGGCGAACATCCGCGAATCAGAGAACGGATAGTGGCCGGTAAATCCAAGCTTAATGCGGTGCCCGACGCGCGTCCAAATGAGCGCGTCCGCCCGCATGGTTAGCAGACAGTATACCCGATGTGCCTTGAACCCGATGAACGACAGTGACTAGGAAGCACATGAGCTTCAACGTCTTCACAAGGTGTAATTCATGGCTATCAAGCTGAACGTCATCGTCTGCAGCACACGTCCCGGCCGGATCGGCCTGCCCGTCGCCCGCTGGTTCGAGTCCGCCGTCAAGAAGGACAGCCGCTTCGAGCCGGTGTTCGTCGATCTCGCCGAGGTCAACCTGCCCGTGTACGACGAACCGCGCCATCCGGCGATGCAACAGTACGAACACGCGCACACCAAGGCGTGGTCGCAGATCGTGAAGTCCGCCGACGCCTATGCATTCGTCATGCCCGAGTACAATTACTTCCCCTCGGCGTCGCTCATCAACGCGCTGACCTATGTGTTCAAGGAGTGGCACTACAAGGCAGCCGGCCTCGTCAGCTACGGCGGAGTGTCGGGCGGCCTGCGCGCCGCGCAAGCCGTAAAGCTGATGCTCACCGCCATGAAAGTGATGCCGCTGCCGGAAGGCGTGCCGATTCCGTTCGCCGCCAAGCAGATCGAGAACGGCGTGTTCAAATCCAACGAATTGATAGACGCCAGCGTCAAGACCATGCTGGACGAGTTGGCGAAGTGGTCCGGCGCGCTGGCGCCGCTGCAGGGCAAGTAATCTTTGGCGCAAAGCAAAGGGCCGCCCGTCAATGAACGGGCGGCCCTTTCGATTCAAGGAAGCCGGCCTCAGTGATGCGGCTTGGCGTAGGAGTCCTGGCTGATCTTCTCGACATAGGCGATGCCGATGGCCGAGATGACGAACAGGAAGTGGATGATCGCCTGCCACATCACGCCGGTCTCGGTGTATTGCGACGTGGATTGGCCGAGTTGACCGGCGTAGATGAACGTGCGCAGCAGGTGGATCGACGAGATGCCGATGATCGCCATGGCGAGCTTGATCTTGAGCACGCTGGCGTTGACGTGAGAAAGCCATTCCGGCTGGTCGGGGTGCCGCTCGAGTTCGAGACGCGACACGAAGGTCTCGTAGCCGCCGACGATGACCATGATGAGCAGGTTCGAGATCATCACCACGTCGATCAGGCCCAGCACCACGAGCATGATTTCCTGCTCGGTGAACTTCATGGCGCCGCCGACGAGGTGGAGCAGCTCCTTCAGAAACAGGAAGACATAGACGCACTGCGCGACGATCAGGCCGAGATAGAGCGGCAGTTGCAGCCAGCGCGATGAGAAGATGAGCGCCGGTAGCGGGCGGAGCCTGCCGGCAAGTTCGGGGGGCGGGGTCGGAACGTCGGCCGACATCGACATGGCGTGGGATACCTTCGGGCGGAAACAGGTTGACGCGGCCGGCGGGGCGCCGGTCGCGAGCGCAGGATTTATAGGCGATTCGGACCGCCACAAGGCGGCATTGCCGCTGAAGGCTGCGCCAAGAGGCCGCGCTGTCCCGTCACAAATTTGCCAGCGAGCCTTCTGGTGCCCCGGGTCCGGGCCCTTTCCCGCGGCGCCAAACAATGGGATCGTCTGGAGGACCGGCGTTACCGGACCGGCGTGGGGGCTTGGAACGATGAAACAGATGGTTTTGCGGGTCGCCTTGGCCGGCGTCGGCCTGATCGCCATGACGGCGGCGGCTTCGGCCCAAGTTTGCGTGCTGGGGATTTTCGGTGCGGCGATTTATGTGGCGGCGACCGAAAAACGCGAACTGACGCAAAAGGAAGCGATGACCTGCGGGCTGTCGCGCCTCGTCGAGGACAAAAAGACCGACGAGAAACAGAAGGCCAAGGGCAATAAGGGCAACAAGGCCGCGCGGAACGCCGCCGCGGCCCGAAAGCTCCAGTGAACGACGGAAGGATTGACCGATGGAGATCAAACGCAGCGGCTCGCGGCCTTCGGCCAAACCATCACCCGACTACTTCACAGGCGCCGTGCGCCAGGACCCGCTGAACGAAGCGCCGGAGCCCGCGCGCGTACGCGCGGTGCTTGTCACCTTCGAACCAGGTGCCCGCACCGCGTGGCACACGCATCCGCTCGGCCAGACCCTGATCGTTACCTCCGGGCTCGGCTGGGCGCAGAAAGATGGCGGCCCGATCGAGGAAATCCGCCCCGGAGATGTCGTCTGGTTCCCGCCAGGCGAAAAGCACTGGCACGGCGCCACCGCGACGGTCGCGATGAGCCACATCGCCATCCAGGAGGCGCTCGACGGCAACAATGTGACGTGGATGGAGAAGGTGAGCGACGAGCAATACGGCAAAAAGGCGTGAGCGGCGCGGCGCGGGTCGATACCGACCGGTGAGGTTGAATCTTGGACTGGGACGACTTGCGCTATGTTCTGGCGGTGGCCGAGGCCCGCTCTCTCGCCGGAGCGGCGCGCACGCTCGGCGTCAACCACACGACGGTGTTGCGACGCATAGACGGGTTCGAACGCCGCCTCGGCATCCGGTTGTTCGATCGTCTGGCCACCGGATACGTGCTCACTGCCGGTGGCGAAGAACTCGTCGGCGCCGCCGGACGCATCGACGAGACCGTCACGGCGCTGGAACGCAAGCTGGCCGGACGCGACGTGCGCTTGTCGGGTATTGTCCGCGTGACAACGACCGACACCTTGATGGGCTCGATCCTGCCTGAAGTACTGGCCGAATTCCGCCGCACCTACCCCCGCATCCAGATCGAAGTCGCCGTTTCCAATTTCCTGTTCAACCTGACCAAGCGGGACGCCGATGTGGCGATCCGACCGGTCATCAACCCGCCCGAGACGTTGGTCGGCCGGCGCATCGGCAAGATTGCTTTCGCCGTCTATGGCAGCCGCCGCTATCTGGCGCGGCACAAGTCGAAGGATCTCGCCGCGCACCAATGGGTGGCGCCGGACGACGGCCTTGCCGATACCTCGGTCGCCCTGTGGATGCGGCGCACCTTACCGGATGCGGAAATTGCGTTGCGGGCCAACTCACTACTGGCCTTGCGCCAGGCGGCGCAGGCGGATCTCGGCCTCGCGGCCTTGCCATGCTACCTCGGCGACGCCACGCCGGCGCTCAAGCGCATGCACCCGCCGCTCGCCGAGATGACGACCGCGCTGTGGATCCTGACGCATGAGGACTTGCGGCACACCGCACGCATCAGGGCCTTCACCGAATTTGCCGCCAAGGCTCTGGTCCGCCGCCGTGCGCTTCTGGAAGGCATTGCGACGCGCCCGCGCCGCCGCAAAGCTTGAGCCGGCGGCACCCGTCACCGCCTTGCGCGCCTTGTGCGTTTTCGCAATCGCCCTCGGCGAAAAAACAGATCGCGGCTTTTCAAGGCCGCTCCTAATTCCTGCGCGACCCGACGCCCCTCGCGTCATCCGGAGATCGCGCTATGGAAGCCCTGTTCATTCCCTTGTCCTTGCTGGCCGGCGGGCTGCTCGCCGTGCAAGCCGGCGCCAACACCCAGCTCTCGAAGGCGACCGGCAGCCCTTTCGTCGCCACCACAATCCAGGTCAGCATCGCCGGCGCATTGCTGCTTGCCATTGCCATCGTATTGGGCACGGGCTTTGCCCTGGCCAAGCTGCCCAGCGCGCCGTGGTGGCACGCTATCGGCGGCATCGCGACGGCTATCTATGTCGCCTCGACCATCCTGTTGTTTCCGCGCCTCGGCGCCATCGTTACGGTAGGGCTCTTCATTGCCGGGCAAATGGCGACGTCGCTCGGCCTCGACACGTTCGGCCTGCTCGGCGTACCACGACAGCCGCCCAATGCGGCGGCGATCATCGGCGCGCTCGCAGTGCTGATCGGCGCTGCCGCCATCGTTCTCGGCCAGAAGGGCGCGACCAGGGAGTTGGCGGTCTCCAAGATCGGCTGGATCGCGCTGGCGCTGCTTGCTGGTGCAGTGTTGCCCATTCAAGGCGCGATCAACGGCCTTCTTCGCGCCGACATCGGCGCGCCCTTCGTTGTCGGCGCGGTGAGCTTTGCCGTCGCCACCGCATCGATGATCGCGGTGCTGCTCCTGACCGGTCTGCTGGCGCGGACGCCGAAACCGGCACCCGGCGGCCTGATGCAGATGCCGTGGTGGGGCTGGATCGGCGCGCTGTGCGGCGCGACCTATGTGACCACGATGTTCACCGCGATCCCCGTGGTCGGTACCGCCGGGGCGGTCGGCCTCACGGTCGCCGGGCAGCAGATCGCGTCGCTCTTCGTCGACCGCTATGGCTGGTTTC
Organism: Pseudolabrys sp.; assembly: GCA_026125895.1. GTDB lineage: Bacteria > Pseudomonadota > Alphaproteobacteria > Rhizobiales > Xanthobacteraceae > Pseudolabrys. Next base: position 24,579 of record JAHCKG010000013.1, read on the forward strand.
GCCTTCCGCGGCGCGACGTCCCGGCCTTGCGCTATGCCGGCGTCGTGATGCTGCTGATCGGTGTTGGCCTCATCCAGGTGTTCTAACAGGCTCGGGGGCGGGGCCTACTTCTGCATTTCGGCCAGCGCGCGCTCCAGCGGCATCGGCGAGACCTGGATGGTGCCGTCGAACGGCACGTCCATGTCGAGCGTGAGATAGATGGTGCCCGCGATCAACAGCGCCGACGCGACAAAGCTCGTGGTCATCACCGGATTGCCCGGTGCACGATAACCGTAGCTCGCGAACACCACGACGAGCCAGGCCGCCGTCAGCGCGATCAGCGGCAACGGGATGGTGCCTTCCGACTGCTCGACCAGCGCCCAGCGCATGGCGTAGACCGTCTCGAAACGCTGCTCCAGTCGCGCCTTAAGGGCGACGTGATCGGGATCGGCCGGCGCCAGGTTGCGCAGCGCGTTACCGACATCGTTGAGCAGTGCTTCGGCCGGCCGGCTGCCGAGCACCGGATCGCTCTGCGCCATCCGCGCCGCCGCCTGTTTGGTATAGACCTGCAGGTAGCGCCGGGCGCTGTCGGTGTCGGGACCGTAGTGCCGCATGGTGCGGTCGAGCAGGATCAGTTCGGTCGCATAGGCGTGGACGGCCTTGTCGACACTGTCGAACGTGCCGCGCGCCGAACTGATCATCAGGCCTAGCACCAGCGACGCCAGCACGACGAAGATGTTGGCGATGAGGCGGACGATCTCTTCGGTCTCGGCCTGCCGATGCTTTTCGGGCAGGCGGCGATAAAGCGCGGCGCTGCCGAGCGACGATGCGATCAGCGCACCGGCGACCAGAACCGCGATGACGGCTTCGTTCATGAAAAAGGGCCCCCGCCAACCGGCGGGGACCCTAGCGCGGCCCGCGATTAAACACTAGCGCGTGAATTTCTTGTACTTCAGCCGGTGCGGGATGATCGTGTCGGTGCCGAGACGGCGCATCTTGTCCTTCTCGTAATCCTGGTAGTTGCCTTCGAACCACTCGACGTGGCTGTCACCTTCGAAGGCGAGGATGTGGGTGGCGATACGGTCGAGGAACCAGCGGTCATGGCTGATAATGACGGCGCAGCCGGCGAAATCCTCCAGCGCCTCCTCGAGCGCGCGTAGCGTATCGACGTCGAGGTCGTTGGTCGGTTCGTCGAGCAGCAGCAGGTTGGCGCCGGTGCGAAGCATCTTGGCGAGATGCACGCGGTTGCGCTCGCCACCCGACAGCGAGCCGACTTTCTTCTGCTGGTCGGCACCCTTGAAGTTGAACAGCGAGACGTAAGCCCGGCTCGGCACTTCCTTCTTGCCGACCAGTATCTGATCGAGACCATCGGAGATTTCCTCCCAGATGGTTTTCTTCGGGTCGAGCGCGTCGCGCGACTGATCGACATAGCCGAGCTGCACGCTCTCGCCGACCTTGATGGTGCCGCTATCCGGCTTGTCCTGGCCGGTGATCATGCGGAATAAGGTGGTCTTGCCGGCGCCGTTCGGACCGATGACGCCGACGATGCCGCCCGGCGGCAGCTTGAAGGTGAGATCGTCGATCAGCAGGCGGTCGCCGAAGCCTTTCGACAGGCTCTCGAAATCGACGACGTTCTGACCGAGCCGCTCGGCTACCGGAATGGTGATCTGCGCCACGGTATTGGTCTTGGCGTTGGCGATCTTCAGCAGTTCCTCGTAGCGCTCATAGCGCGCCTTCGACTTGGTCTGACGCGCCTTGGGCGAGGACTGCACCCACTCGCTTTCGCGCTCCAGCGTGCGGCGGCGGGCTTCGTCCTCGCGGCCTTCCTGCTCCAGACGCTTCTGCTTCTGCGCCAGCCACGAGGTGTAGTTGCCCTCGTAGGGAATGCCGCGGCCGTGATCGAGCTCGAGGATCCAGCCGGTGACGTTGTCGAGGAAGTAGCGGTCGTGAGTCACGATCAGGATCGCACCGGGATAGTTGCGCAGGTGGCCTTCGAGCCAGTGCACGCTCTCGGCGTCGAGATGGTTGGTCGGCTCGTCCAGCAGCAGCAGGTCCGGCGCATCGAGCAGCAGCTTGCACAAAGCGACGCGGCGCTTTTCGCCGCCAGAGAGCTTGCTGACGTCGGCGTCGTCCGGCGGGCAGCGCAGCGCGTCCATCGCCTGATCGACCTGGCTGTCGAGGTCCCAGAGGTTCTTGGCGTCGATCTCGTCCTGGAGCTTGGCCATCTCGTCGGCGGTCTCGTCCGAGTAGTTGACGGCGAGCTCGTTGTAGCGGTCGAGGACCGCTTTCTTGGCGGCGACACCCTCCATGACGTTTTCGCGGACGGTCTTGTCGGGATCGAGTTGCGGTTCCTGCTCCAGATAACCGACGCGGGCGCCCTCGGCGACCCAGCCGTCGCCGGAATATTCTGTGTCGATGCCGGCCATGATGCGCAGCAGCGTCGATTTACCGGAGCCGTTGACGCCCAGTACGCCGATCTTGGCGTCCGGGTAGAAAGACAGGTGGACGTTATCCAGCACCTTCTTGCCGGCCGGATAGGCCTTGGTCAGGCCCTGCATGTGATAGATGAACTGGCGTCCGTTCATGACGTCAAAAACCCCTCAGATCCGGCCAAATTGACCGCGGCGCGCAGGTCGCGAAGGCGCGCGAGCACGCAGCCAACCCCAATGTCGGGAAATGTTAGGCTCGATGTAGCGATCGGAACCCTGAAGGGCAAGCGTCGCCTTAACCTTGCCGGGCCGCCGCCGGGCGGTAAAAGTCTGGAAAGGCTAGGGCAAAATTTATCTCAAATTCTCGCCCGCGCCGTCATTTACCAACCGGGCTTTAACAGCTGGACCGCCAGGATGCGCGGCATGAACCTTGGCCGCCGAACAAGCGACCAAGGGTGGCGGGCAACGGTGCCCGTTCCTTTTCGAGGTTGACGTGTCATGGGTCGGGCAATCCTGGCCATCTCCGGTTCCGCGGCGGGCTTCCTGAACCGCCCCATCTGGTCGGTCAGCGCCTCAGCAGCCAGCTTTTGGCGCCAACTCACCCAGCTGATGTTCGACACCTACCATCCGGAACGCCACTACATGCGTGGCCCGGGGCCGGCCTGCGCCGCCAAACGCCGTCCCGAGCAGAACTGATCCGCACCCCAAGTCTCTTTCCTTTCCCCGGTCCCCCCTTAAGGTGGCGCCGCCCGGCCCTGCCCGGGCGTTTGGGAAGGAAAAATGCACATGCTTCGGGCCGCTATTCTCGACGATTACCAGGACGTTGCGCTGAAATACGCCGACTGGTCGCCGGTCGCTCAGGACGTCGAGGTGACGGTTTTCAATGAGCCTTTCAGGGACCAGGCTGAGGCGATCGAGAAGCTCCAGGGGTTTCAGATCGTCGCCGGCATGCGCGAGCGCACTCCCTTCCCCCGCGCTGTGATCGAGGCGCTGCCGGACCTCAAGCTGCTCATTACCACCGGCGCCCGGAACAATTCCTTCGACCTCAAGGCCGCGGCCGAGCGCGGCGTCACCGTCTGCGGCACCGGCACCTTCGGCAACCCGACCGTCGGCATCGTCTTCGGCCTGATCCTGGAACTGACCCGGCGGATTGGCTTCGAGAATGCCCGGCTTAAGGCTGGCGCGCCTTGGCAGGTCACGATCGGCCAGGACCTCGAGGGCCTCAGTTTGGGCATCGTCGGTCTCGGCAAGCTCGGCACCCGCGTCGCCGCGGTCGGCAAGGCCTTCGGCATGAATGTCATCGCCTGGAGCCCGAATCTGACACCGGAGAAGGCGGCCGCAGGCGGTGTCGACTATGCGACACGCGAGGAGCTATTCGCCAAGGCAGACATCGTTACCATCCACGTCGTGCTCAGCGAGCGCTCGCGCAACCTCGTCAACGCCGACGATCTCGCACGCATGAAGAAAACGGCTTACCTCATCAACACCGCACGCGCGCCGATCGTCGATCAGGCGGCTCTACTCAAGGCGCTCGACGAGAAGCGCATCGCCGGCGCCGGGCTCGATGTCTTCGATGTCGAACCTCTGCCGCTCGATCATCCCTACCGCATGCTCGACAACGTCGTCATCACGCCGCATCTCGGCTATGTCAGCGAGCAAACCTATCGCAAGTTCTATCCCGACATCGTCGAGAACATTCGCGCCTTTATCGACAACAAGCCGGTGCGAGTCATCACCTGAACGTCGCCTTATAGCCGACAATGCGAATAGAATTTGAATCGCATCCAAGAGGTTAGCGATAAAAATATCTTTGCCCGTGCATGAGTATTGCACATGGCTTTCGTGGTGATCATGCTGTGCCTAGGTTAGCCCCGTTTACGAAAGGGGTTTACCAGCATGCTGATTGAACAACCGCTATGGAGTGCAAAACCGGTCGAGGGATTCGGGCGACGACGGATAAAGCCGTCAGCCCTGATCATCGACGGCAAGCCACATGTGCGCGAATTTATCCGGGAAGCGCTGGAAGATATTGGTTTCGTCGCCGATGACAGCAATACGGAACACCTCGCCGAGCTGATCCCCGGCCGCAAGATCGACCTGATCATGCTCGGGCTATCGGACGGCGGCGTTGCTGGCGGCATCGCGCTGGAGACATTGCGCGAACTTGGCTTCGAGGGCCACGTCCTCGTCTTCGCGCAGCCGGGCATGCCGATGGTCGACGCGCTGCTCGATCTCGGCGAAGCCATCGGCCTCTCGGTCCTGCCGCTACTACCGACGCCGTTCAGCGACGGCGTACTGCGCCAGGCGGTGAGCTTTCTGCTGCCACGGGAGCCGATCCCGTCGCCGGCCATCGACCCGACCCAGGCCTTGCGCGCCGGGTGGCTCGAACTCTGGTATCAGCCCAAGGTCAATATCCGAACGCTGACCATCGACGGCACCGAAGGCCTGATCCGTCTGCGCCATCCGACCTGGGGCATCATGCCGCCGGCGCAGTTCCTGCCCGACGCCGACGATCCGCACTTCACCGAACTGTCGAACTTCGTCGTCACGCAGGCGATGAGCGACTGGCACACCTTCGTCGGCGATTTCGGCCATATCGAAATCGCGGTCAATCTGCCGCTCGCCTTCTTCGAAGATGCCGTGGCGGTGCAGACACTCGCCAGCCAGATTCCGGCGCATCCGGCGTTTCGGGGGCTGATCGTCGAGATCAACTGCAGCGAACTCGCGGACAACCCGGAACTGGCGAAATCCGCGGCGCGGCAGTTGCGCTTCCTCAACATCGGCATGGCGATCGACGACGTCGGCGCCGACTGGCCGGTGCTGATGCAGATCGGCGATTGTCCCTTCGTCGAGATCAAGGTCGACCGCAGCTTCGTCACCGGTGCGGCCGATGACCGGCTCAAGCAGGCGACCTGCCGCAGCATCCTCGATTTCGCCGATACGCTCGGCGTGCGCACGGTCGCAGAGGGCGTCGAAACCCGCGCCGATTTCATCATGGCGCGCGAGATGGGTTTCGATCTGGTGCAGGGCTACTTCTTCGGCAAGCCGGCCGAGGCACGCAAATTTGCCCGCAAGGCGCTACGCGAGCCCGTCAAGATTCCCTGACACTCAAACATAAAAACGCCCGCGCCAGTCGGACCGGCGCGGGCGCATCGTTAGTCCGGATTAACCGGCTAGTGCTTCTTGTTCTTGGCCTTGTCGTTGAGTTCCGTGACGTCGTTCGGCCCGGTGACGCCGGGGTTGAACGACGGCGGATCGCTCGCCGGGAAGCTCTCGTCGGAATTGACGACGACGGGGTCTTCTTCCTTCTCGATGCGGCGCCGTTCCTGCTCCGCGTGATGTTTCGGCTTTTCGGTCATTGATATCCTCCATCGGCATGGCCGCCCGGGTGGAGCCATGAAAATTAAAGCTGCGTGGATGGATAACTTGCCGGCCGGGGTTCCGGTTCCCGCGGCAAAGTCGCCGCTCAGGCGGCTCGATTGGTCAAGCGGGCGCCGGCTTTGAGATCGGCAACAAAGGCGCGGAATTGCGCATGCCGGTCATCGTCGTCGCGGATGCGCAAGATGTAGGACGGATGCACGGTGGCGAGCATGCGGCGCGCATCCGGCAGCGCGATGGCGTGACCGCGGATCTTGCCGATCGCCAGCGGCTTGCCGCAGACGCTGCGCACGGCAGTGGCGCCCATCGCGACGATGAGCTTCGGCCTCACCAGCGCGATCTCCGTATCGAGCCAGATATGGCAGCGGTCGATCTCGTAAGCGCCGGGCCGCTTGTGCAGCCGCCGCTTGCCGCGCGTTTCGAACTTGAAATGCTTCACCGCATTGGTGGCAAAGCACTCGTCGCGCGAAATACCGGCCGCCTCCAACGCCTCCGCGAGCACCCTCCCCGCCGGGCCGACGAAGGGCTTGCCCTGCTGGTCTTCCTGATCGCCTGGTTGCTCACCGACCAGCATGATGCTGGCACGCGCCGCGCCGATGCCCGGTACGGCCTGCGTCGCGTTCCGGTACAGCGGGCAACGGGTGCAGGCGTCCTCGGCGCCGCGCAGCGCCTTCAACGATCTGATCGGAGCGATTTCTTCCTCGGACACGGCATGCTCTCCGCTCCTGCCAACGGCGCATCCGCGTCGCGGTTCCGGCTCACGCCGAACCGACGTTGTCAGGCCGCCTCGCCGCGGAATTCCGGCACCGCGTCGCGCAGCACATTGTAGATGGCCGCCCGCTCGTTACGCGCCAAACCCTGCTCGAGCGTGGCAAGCCAGGCACGGACTTCCTCCAGCGACGCCTCCACCGGCTTGGCAGCGACGATGCCGGGAACGCCGATGTCCGCCATCTCTTCCTCGCGCGAGAACAGGATTTCGTGGAGCCGCTCGCCCGGCCGGATGCCAGTGAAGGTGATCTGAATGTCGCGCCCAGGTTCGAGGCCGCTCAGGCGAATGATACGCTCGGCGAGATCGACGATTTTGACCGGTTGTCCCATATTAAGGACGTAGACCGAGGCGCGCTTCTCGGTGTCGCTTTGCGCGTGGGTCGCCGCAGTGATGACCAGATCGCAGGCCTCGCGGATGGTCATGAAGTAACGGACCATGTCGGGATGCGTGACGGTGACAGGGCCGCCCGCTTCGATCTGCGCTTTGAACTTCGGCACCACGGAGCCATTCGACGCCAGCACATTGCCGAAGCGAACAGAGATCAGCCGCATCGGCCGCGAACCACCCGCGGTGCGGCGCATCAGGTCGGCGTCGAGCGCATCGCAGTACATTTCCGCCAGGCGTTTGGTAGCGCCGAGCACGGACACCGGTTCGATCGCCTTGTCGGTCGAGATCATCACCATGGCCGAGGCACCGGCGGCGGCGGCGGCATCGGCGACATTGACCGAGCCCAGCACGTTTGTCTTGACGCCCTCGTCCCAATCCCGCTCGAGCAACGGCACGTGCTTCAACGCGGCGGCGTGAAACACGATGTCGGGCTTGAACTCGGCGATCAGCCGCATGATCCGCGCCCGGTCGCGGATATCGGCGATGCGGTCGAAGATCTCCGCCTCGTTCTGCTCCGCCTTTAGCCGCTCGGTGACGGCATGCAGCGCCGGCTCGGAGTTCTCCAGGATGAGGAGCCGCGCGGCGCCGAAGGCGATGGCGCGCTCGCAGATTTCCGCGCCAATTGAACCGCCGCCGCCGGTTACGACGACCGATTTGCCTTTCACATAGCCTTCGAGCCGCTGGTAATCGATCTTGGCGCTCGGCCGCAGCAGCAGATCCTCGACCGAGACCGGCAGCAGTTGCAGCGCCGGGCCGCCATCGAGCGACGGCATCTGGCTGAGCGCCAAGCCGAGACGGCGCGCACGAGTCAGGATCGCTTCCGGCTTGGCATCGGGCGCCATCGCAGACGGCGCCATGATCACCCGGGTCACATGCGTGCCGCGCGACATCAGATCGGCGGCGACGCGCTCGAGATCGTCGGGATCGCCGAGCACCGGGATCGAGCGGATCGCCTGCCCGCGATCCGATTGCGACGGCGACAGGATGCCGACCGGCCAGATTTTCTTTACCGCCCCGCTTTCGATGGCGCGGATGAGCACCTCAGCGTCCGCAGTACGGCCGAGGATCAATGTCGGCGCCGCATCGGCGATGCGGGCGCGCTGCAGCGTGCGCGCGTAATGCAAATAGCGATAGGCGATGCGGCCGCCCCCCAGAAAGAACATCTGGAGAACCCAATACAGCACGATGGTGATCTTGCCGAAGAAGAAGGCGCCGTAGACGTTCGGTGACAGCAACACGTAGTCGAGCCCGACCAGCGACACGGCGAGCACCGTGGAGGCGCGCACGATGTTGAACACGTCGGGGATTGACGTGAACCGCCACTTGCTCTGGTGCAGCTTGAAGAAGAAGAAGATTGCCGCGGCATAGACCAGGAACAGCGGCAGGAACACTTCGAGGCCAGGCAGCTTGCGTAACAGCACGTCGGTGTCGAAGCGCATGATCAGCGTGACTAGGATCGCCGCCGCCGCGGCGATCACGTCGTGCAGCATGATCAGGTACTGGCGCGGCGTCAGCTTGCTCATGTCACGGGCTTCCAGGTCGGCCGCAGCCTCACGGAATCGGCCGGCCGGTGCAGATAAGTAGTGGCAAAGGCGTAGCGATACCAGCGCAGATAGGCCGGCAACCAGTGCAGGACTCGGAACCGGCTGGTGCCCTTTTTGCGTTCGATCCATTGCGCCGGCACCTCGGCGACCGGCCAGCCGAGCCGGTGGCACTTCACCAGCAGCTCGATCGAATAGCAGAAGCCGCTGTCGGATTCGACGGCGATGGCGTCGACCACGCGGCGCGAGAACAGCCGGAAACCGCTCGTCGGGTCGTGCGTCGGCAGGCGAGCGAGGTGGTAGAGCGTGAAGGCCGCGGTGCGTACCAGGGTCGCCTTGAGCCAAGGGCAGCCCACCATGCTGCCGCCAGGGATGAAACGGCTGGCGCAAACGAGATCGGCACCCTGCTCCGCCTTGGCGACCATGCCGTCGAGGATGCCGCCGTTGAAGTCGTCGTCGGCCGGCAGGACGATCACCCAGGGCGCTGTGCTCGCTGCAAAGCCGGCCATCACCGCACCATGCGCGCCGCGTCCGGGGTTGCGCACATAATCGATCGACATGCCCGGAAGCATTGCGCGGTTGGCGTCGATCGTGGTCAGCGTATCGTCGTCGGGCCGATCGTAGCAGATGAGCACGCGAAACGGCGTGCGCACATTGCCGCGCAGCGACGCCAAAGTCGCGAGGATGTTCGGCCCCTCGTTATAGACCGGGATAACGATATCGAGCCGCGCGCTCATGACGCTCTGTCCGCCGTTCCGGTTAGCAAAGCGCTGCGACGCGGCTCAATAAACCACGTTGGCATTCTTGAGGAAGCCCCAGATATCGACCACCGGCTTGCCGGCGAAGTCGGCCTCCTTGTAGGCCGAATGCGGCGTGCACAGGATCAGGAGGTCGCTCTTGGCGACGATCTCGTCGAGCGGCTTGATCGCCGGGTCGATGGTGACGAAAGGGTCGGTGGTCAGAACCTCGCGAGCGTTGGTCAGCAACGTGCGCTTGAGCTTGTAGCTCAGCGAGGCGCGCACGTCGTCAATCTCGGCCTTGAACGCCATGCCGAGCAAGCCGACGGTCATCTTCGAGAGATCGTACCGGCGCTTGAGATCGTCGATCAGCTGCAACGCAAGACCCTCATTGATCTGCATTGCGGCGTGGCCGATGTTAAACTGATTGCGCGCGAAAGCGGCGAGCTGCATCGTGTCCTTGAACAGGCAGGGACCGGCGGCGAAACCCGGCCCTGGCAACGTGCGCGCGCGCGGATAGTTGTGTTTCATCGCCTTCATGATCGCCGAATAATCGGCGCCCGCCGACTTTGCGATCATGTAGAACTGGTTGGTCGCCGCGAACTCGATATACCGGTAGGCGTTGGCGTAGAGCTTGGCGAGTTCGGCTTCGAGCGGCTTGATGGTCACTACTTCCGGCGCGATGCGGTTGAACAGCGCAACCGCCTCGGCTTCCGCCTCCGGCGTCGTCCCGCTGACGATCTGCGGCATTTCCCGCAATTCCTTGATGCCGTAGCCCTGAACGACCCGCTCCGGGCAGAAGGCGATGCGGTTCTTGCGGCCGAGCCGGGCGAGATAATCATGCAGCCAGTCGGTGGTGCCGGGGAATACGGTGGAGCGCAGGACGATGAGCTGCTCGTCATTGATGTGCGGCAGCAGATCGTCGATGCACTTCTGTACCGCAGAGGTTACCGGATTGAGGAATTCGTCAACCGGGGTGCCGATGGTGACGATCACCGGGCCCTTGCCACGCATTGCGCCCGGCGTTGAGGTGAAGATCAGCCTGTTCTCGGCCAGAGCCTTGGCGAGCAGCGGCGCGGCGCCGTATTCGATGAAAGGCAGCTTGCCGGCGCGCAAGGTCGCGAGCGTGTTCTCGTTGAGGTCGTTGACATTCACGGTCAGCCCCGCTTCCGCGAAGGCCAGGACGAGCGGGATACCGACGTGGCCGGCGCCGCCCACCACGGTCAGGTCGGGGATGGGGCTGCCCTGACGGGCGGAAACCTCAGGTTTGCTCGACGGATAGTTCAAAAGACACCTGTTCTCTGGGATCCGGCGGAATATAGCGAATTTCGCCCCGACACCGAAGGGCGCGACCGCGCCCTGCGACGGGCCGGCATAGGCCGTCCCGGCCGGGCCGCGCAACGGGAGATTTTGGGGAGATTTCCGGTATTATGGCGCAAACGCCGCAAGCTTCGGCCCCAAAGAAAGAGGCCGCCGACTAGGGGCGGCCTTAATCAGACGGCTTGGCTGGCCTGTCTTCCACCCAGGTGAGCGCGCCGCAGTGGTCACACTTCAACACGCTGTATAGCCTGCTAGGAACGGCGTCTTGGACCCGCGCCGCGAAACTAACTGGGTGTCCACAACGGCGGCAAAGAATCGTGGCTGGTTGAGGCATAGCGCGCTCTCCGTTTTGGGCGGGAGCGCTGTCGCGTCTCTCAGTCAGCCGGGGCCAAAGCTAACGCCGGTCGATATCTTCTAATCTATGAAAACAGATTTCGTTTCAACATCAATGAACTATCCCGTTTCCCCAGGTACCTTCTTCGGAGGAATTTTCGCCTCCTCCTCCTTGATTAGGTATTCAATTTGCCGGCGCTGCTCGGGGTCGAGTACCCGGAGTAGCAGATCTCGGTAGCGCAGCAGGTTCTGTTGTTGGATGAAATCCTGCATGGCGTCCTCCTTTGGCAGGAGACAAGAAACGACCGTGCGCCTTCCGGATGAGATAGTGAACTAATTTAATTAGGCCACTTCTGTACTCAAAACCGGCCACTAGGGGTCAAAGCAGGCCAGTACCCACGGGTGGGCACCGGTCCGGGACGCCGAATAGAAGTCTAAATTGGCAACCTGGCCAAACTGTTCCGGCTGTGTTCTACTGATTTTCCATTCTATATAAGGGCCGACACAGGAACCAGCAGCGCGGCGCGCACGCGGCCGTCCTTGCCCCCGATCGCGCGTCCCCTGCCGCGGCGCCGATCATCGGCGGCACGCCGCGCAAGGCGTGACAGGCGGCACCGTCCTTCATGCCGCGGATCATCTTTCTCAACCGCTTCTTCTATCCCGATCATTCCGCGACCAGCCAGATCCTGAGCGATCTCGCTTTCCATCTCGCCGCGCGCGGCCGCGACGTTAACGTCGTCACCAGCCGGCAGCGTTACGATGCGCCCGGCGCGCGGCTGCCGCCGCATGAACTCATCCGCGGCGTGAACGTCACGCGCGTACGAACGAGCGAATTCGGCCGCGCCGCCCTGCCCGGCCGCGCCATCGACTATGCCTCCTGCTATGCCGGCATGGCGCGCGCCGCGGCGGCGCTGACGCGGCCCGATGACATCGTGATCGCCAAGACCGATCCGCCGCTGCTGTCGCTGCTCGGCGCGATGATCGCGCGCCGGCGCAAGGCGCATCTGATCAACTGGCTGCAGGACCTCTACCCGGAAGTCGCGAGCGCCACCGGCGTGCCGCTGATGAACGGCGCCGCCGGCCGCGCGCTCGCCAGCTTGCGCGACCGCTCGCTGCGCGCCGCACGCGCCAATGTCGTCATCGGCCACGCGATGGCGCAGCGCCTGCACCGTCTCGGCGTGCCGCCGCACCGCGTCCATGTCATCGCGAACTGGAGCGATGACGAGACCATCGTGCCGCGCCCCATCGCGGATCATCCGCTGCGCCGCGACTGGCAACTCGAGGGCCAATTCGTCGTCGGCCATTCCGGCAATCTCGGCCGTACGCACGACGTCGATGCTCTACTGGCCGCGGCCGGCCGGTTGCGCGACCGGCGCGACATCGTCTTCGTCTTCATCGGCGGCGGCACGCAGTTCGACGCCATCCGGCGCCGCGCCGAACAGGATGGGCTCGGTGCGACGATGCGCTTTTTCTCGTATCAGCCGCGCGAAGCGCTGCCGCTGTCGCTGACCTTGCCGGACCTGCACTGGCTGTCGCTGCGGCCATCGCTCGAAGGCCTGATCTTTCCCTCCAAGTTCTACGGCATCGCCGCCGCCGGCCGGCCGATGCTCGCGCTGACGGCCCCGGGCAGCGAACTCGCGAACCTCATCGCGCGCCATGGCTGCGGGGTCGCGGCGGCGCCGGACGACGCCGCGGCCCTGGCGCAAACCATCGCCGGCCTCGCCGCCGACCCCGAACGCTGCGCCGCTATGGGCCGCCGCGCCCGGGCCATGCTGGAGGCTCAGTTCAGCCGCCGCGCCGCGCTGGCGCAGTGGGAGGAAATCCTCGACCATAGAGGAGCTTAGCTGGCCTACATGCGACCCCCGATGGCATTTCCCGGCCCTTGCCCCCGCCCCACCGGCATGCCAAGCGATGGGCGAAGCGTCCCGGTCCGGACGTGAGAGAGGTTCTGCCGTCATGCGGCGTCTGCTCATGCTGCTGCTCAAGGCGGCGATTTCCACCTTGCTGCTGTACCTGTCGCTGCGGGCGGTGAATCTCGCCGTGCTCGGCGAACGCCTGAGCCGTCTGCATGCCGGCTGGCTCGCCGCGGCAGTCGGCATCCTCGCCGCGCAGACCTTTCTCCTCGCCGCGCGCTGGCGGCTGATCGCGGAGGGCTGCGGCATCGCCGCGACCTTCGCCAACATGCTGCGCATCACCTTCATCGCCACCTTCTTCAACCAGGTGCTGCCGTCCACGGTCGGCGGCGACGCCGCGCGCATCTGGATGCTGGCGCGCGAGGGCGGCGGCTGGGCGGCCTCCACCTATTCGGTGCTGCTCGACCGCATCGCCGGCATCATCGCGCTGACGCTGATCGTCTTTGTCTGCCTGCCGTGGACGCTCACTCTGGTGCAGGACCCGGTCGCGCGCGCGGTGCTGATCCTGATCGGCATCAGCGCCATCGCCGGCTCGGTCGTTTTTCTCGCCATCGGCCGCATCCGCTGGCAGCCGCTGATGCAGTGGGCGCCGACCCGGCATCTCGTCGAGGTGTCGCGCACCGCCTGGCGCATCTGCGGATCGTCCGGCGCGCTCGGCACCATCGCCGTTTCGTCCTTCGCCGTGCATCTGATGACCATCCTGGCCGCCTGGTGCATGGTGCAATCGGTCTCGGCGACGACGAGCTTCGCCCTGCTGCTGTTCCTCGTGCCGCCGGTGATCCTGATCGCCACGGTGCCGATTTCCATTGCCGGCTGGGGCGTCCGCGAAGGCAGCATGATCGTCGCCTTCGGCTATGCCGGGTTGCCGCAGACTGACGGACTCGTCGTCTCGGTGCTCATCGGCCTCACCTTCTTCGCCATCGGCGCCATCGGCGGCATCGTCTGGATCGCCAGCAACGGCCGGCGGTCGTCCGCGGCCATTGCCGCCAAGTTCTCGCCCGGCGGCACGCCATGACCACGGCGAAGCCCGCCGCGTTTCTCGACCGCGATGGCGTGCTCAATGTCGATCGCGACTACGTCCATCGCATCGATCAGCTGACATGGATCGACGGCGCCGCCGAAGCCATCAAGCTGCTCAATGACGCCGGTTACCTCGTCATCGTTGTCACCAACCAGTCGGGCGTCGCCCGCGGTTTGTACGACGAAGCGGCGATCGGCACGCTGCATGCCCATATGCGAGACTATCTCGCCGCGCGCGGCGCCCGCATCGACGCTTTCTATTATTGTCCGCACCATCCGCAGGGCAAAATCGAGCGCTTCGCCATCACCTGTGCCTGCCGCAAGCCCGGCACCGGCATGCTGGAGCAGGCCGCCGCCGATTGGCCCATCGATCGCGCGCGCAGCTTCATGATCGGCGACAAGGATATCGATGTCGCCGCCGCCGAGACCTTCGGCATCCGCGGCGCCAAATTCGACAGCGCCACCGACTCTTTGCCGGCGCTGGTCAAACGCCTGCTGGCGTCAGGCTGAGCGCTTCGGCGCCGGCGCCATCTTGCGCCACAGCCACAACGGCAGACGGGCCAGCGGATAGACGAGATGCAGAGGCCGCGGCAACGGCACGGCCAGCATGTCGTCGAGCCCGAAAGCGAGCTCGCGGGCGAAGCCGGTGTAATGCCGGAGACCGGTGCCGAGCAGCAATTGCAGCATGACGATGCGCGTCGAGCCGAAGCGTCGCGCATCGTCCGTCTTATCGTCACGCGTCATGTCGCGCAGCACCAGCGCCGCTGCCCAGCGCGCCGCCGGATTCGCCTCCGCCGCTTGCGCGATATCCGCCGGCATCGCCGCGTCGAACAATCGCCGGCACAACAGCAAGGCCACCGCCGCGCAGGCGCCGGCGCCGATGGCCTCGGCGTGGCGGCAGCAGCTTCTCAGTGCCGCCTCGTCCTGCGTCGCCAGCCAGGCATTGAGATCGGCCAGCCACTGCAGGCGCGACCAGCCATGGCCGGCGCCGTGCACACAGAGATAAGCGAACAAATCGTTGTCGTTGAGCGTTCGCAGTTGCGCGCCGTCCGATACGCACACGTCCCGCGACACCGAATTCGCATCGACGCCGCGCAGCAACGATGGGCTGCGCACCGCCTGCCAGCGTAATTCGACCTGCCGCCCACTCGCGCGGTGGCGCAGGGCGACCTCGCGGCCATAGCGCAGCACGAGCCGAAGCTGGCGCGCGTCGAGCCGCGGCGCCGGCCGCATGAGACGATAGCCGTCGCCCTCCAGCGCGCGAATCGCCGCGGCGGCATCCTGCGGCGCGACGAGAAGATCGATGTCCTGGCTGAATTTCAGGGCGACCGAGCCATAAGCAAGCTGCGCCAACGCCATGCCCTTGAGATGCAACGAGCGAAAGCCGGCGGCATCGAGCAGCTTCTGCAGCCGCGCGCCTTCTGCCGCCGCCGCGAGATTGTCCCGGGCGATGTCCTGGGCGCGGCGGCGCAAGGTGGCGGCGAACTCCGCCGGCATATCGATAGCCGCCGCCGTCAGCGCCGCATGGCTGAGCGCTTCGATGCGATGACGGCGGATGAGGCGCAAGGCGCGCGGCCAGCCGGTGACGGCGCGGGCGGCATCGGCAACCGCGTCATCGCGCGCCGCGCCACCCGGGAAACGGCAGCATGCCGCGGCGAGACCGAAATACGCGTCTGCGCCATCCGCCGCCATCTCGACCGCCTCCCACGCCGGGATGCGTTGAGCCTATCACACTTGCAGAATGCGATAACCCGCATTCTCAAGCGCGATGCAGGTGAGCCTCCCGGTGATGAAGGCGCCGGTGTCGATGTTGATGCGGTTTGCCCGCACGTCGGGCTCGCGCACCGGCGTATGGCCGTGCACGACGATCTTGCCGAAATCGGCCGTGCTGTTGAGGAAGTCGTCGCGGATCCACAACAGGTCTTCATCGCTCTGCCGCGCCAGCGGCACGCCGGGGCGCACGCCGCCATGGCAGAAGAAATAGCGCTCGCTGTCGAACGAGGTCTTCAGCCCGTCAAGGAAAGCGCGGTGCGTCGCCGGCAGCGCCACGTTGAGCGCCTGCGAGGCTTTCTCGTAATTGACGCCCATCATCAGGTCGGCGACGCGCACGCCGTAGGAATGCAATGTCTCCAGGCAACCGAGCCGGCGCCAGTGCCCGGCGATCCCGGGATCGATCAGGAAGCGCTCGAACAGTTCCTCGTGGTTGCCCTTGAGCGCGACGAAATCGGTCGGGAACGGATTGGCGGAGAGCCGCTCGATGACGCCGAACGGGTCCGAACCTCGATCGACATAATCGCCCAGCGTCACGGTGAGCGCCGCCGGCCCATGCTCGGCGACGTCGCGGCCGATCGCGGCGATGGCGCGATCGAGCAGATCGAGCCGGCCGTGGATGTCGCCGATGGCGTAAATCCGATCCATGCGTTTCGATCCTGCCTGGGCCGCGTGCACGATTGGCCGCCCTATGGTAATGCCGCAGCGGGCCCGGCGAAGTCGAGAACAAAGACGAGACCGGGGAACTCGTTTTGAGTTGCTGGGAAATGCCGGGATCACAACCTTCGATCGCGGGCGGCGTTTCGCCGCCGGCGCAAATGTTCACTGCGCTCGCTTTACTGTGGCTCGCCGGCAATGCGCTGCGGCTGACAATTCTCGCCGTGCCGCCGGTCATTCCGCAGATTCACGACGACCTGGCGCTGAGCGCCACGCAGGTCGGCATCCTCACCGGCTTACCTTCGATGCTGCTGGCGCTCGCCGCCGTGCCGGGCTCGCTGCTGATCGCGCGTTTCGGCGTGCGCGCGGCGATGGTGGCGGGGCTGTTGCTCACGGCGGGCTTCGGCGCGCTGCGCGGCGCCGTGCCGAACGTGTGGTGGCTTTACGCCATGACCGTCGCCATGGCGGCCGGCGTCGCCATCATGCAAGTGACGATGCCGCCGGCAGTGCGCGCCTGGGTGCCGAGCCGCATCGGCTTCGCCACCGCGGTTTACACCAACGGCCTGATCGTCGGCGAAATCCTGCCCGTCGCGCTGATGCTGGTCATGGTGCTGCCGCTGGTCGGCTCGTGGCAATCGGCGTTCGTGTTCTGGAGCGTGCCGGTCGCCATCATCGCCGTCGTGGTGCTGATCTTCGCGCCGAAGCCGGCGGCCGCCGCCGCGACGGCGGCGCGGCGCAAATGGTGGCCGGACTGGCGCAACATGCTGATCTGGCGGCTCGGCTTCATGCTCGGCACCGTCAACGCCATCTATTTCTCCACCAACGCCTTCATCCCGGATTATCTGCGCAGCATCGGCGAGGAAGGCTGGATCAGCGCGGCGCTCACCGGCCTCAATGCCGGACAATTGCCGGCCTCGATGCTGCTGCTCGCGATTGCCGGACGGCTGGAGCGCAAGGTGTGGCCTTACATCGTCTGCGGGCTGCTCACCATCGGCGCGACGCTCGGTCTGGTGTTCGGCCATGGCGTCTGGCTGGTCGCCGCCGCGACGTTTCAGGGTTTCTCCGCCGCCTGCATTCTGATCCTGGCGCTGGCCCTGCCGCCGCTGCTGGCGCCGCCGGACGACGTGCATCGCGTCACCGCGGCGATGTTCACCATCAGCTACACCTGGGCCGTGGTCATCCCGATCATCGCCGGGGCGCTGTGGGACCTGACCGGCATCGCCGCCGCGGCCTTCTGGCCGATCGGGTTGTGCGGTATACTGCTGATCGTGCTGGCGTCGGCGATCAATCACATCCCGCGTCAGACGCACTAAGGAGTTTGCCGCATGCGTCCCGTCCCGGTCGGAGCCAAAGGCACCTACACCCTGCGCGTGACGCCGGCGCATCTCGCCAGCCAGTTCAAGGACTCGGTGCTGCCGCCGGTCTTCGCCACGCCCATGATGGTGACGATCATGGAGAACGCGGCGCTCAACGCGGTGCGCGATTATCTCGAGCCGGGCGAGAGCGTGGTCGGCACCGTCGTCAACGTGACGCATCTGGCGGCGACGCCGGTCGGCCACCAGGTCACCGCCGAGGCGGTCGTCACCAAGGTCGACGGAAGGCGGCTGGAATTCGACGTCACCGCGCGCGACGAGATCGAGGAGATCGGCAAGGGCACGCACGAGCGCATGGTCGTCGATCTCGTCCGCATCGCCAAAAAGCTCGACGGCAAGAAGCCGGCGTGACGCGGCGCTAGCCCTTGATCATGCGCAGCATGGCGCCGACCGCCGTGCGATAGCCGTCGGCGCCGAGGCCGGCGATGACCCCCGTCGCCACCTTCGACACCAGCGAGTTGTGATAGATCGGTTCGCGCTTGTGGATGTTGGTGATGTGCAGCTCGATGATCGGACCGGGAAACATCTTCAGAGCGTCCATGATCGGGATCGAGACGAAGGTGAAGCCGGCGGGGTTGATGACGATGCCGGCCGCCTCGCCGTCGATCGCCTCGTGGATCCAGTCGATGATCTGCGCTTCGCTGTTGCTCTGGTGGAATTCGACCGGCCGGCTGCCCGCCTCCTCGCGGCAGAAGTGTTCGACGTCGGCCAAAGTGGTCGTGCCGTAAATCTCCGGCTCGCGCTTGCCGAGACGATTGAGGTTCGGCCCGTTGAGGACGTAGATCGGTTTTGCCATCGCACGCTTATCCTTTGTAGCCCATCAGCCGCGGCAGCCACAGCACCAGATCCGGGAAGATGGTGATCAGCGCCAGCACCACGATCGCCATGGCGATGAACGGCACGGCTTCCTTGACGATGCGACCGAGCGGCTCCTTGGTCAGGTTGGCCAGCACGAACAGCAGCAGCCCGTAAGGCGGCGTCACCAGCCCGATCATGATGTTGACGACGACGACGACGCCGAAATGCACCAGGTCGATGCCGAGCGCCTTCGCCGTGGGAATGAAGATCGGCACGACGATCAGCAGAATCGTGGTGCCCTCGAGCAGACAGCCAAGGATGAGCAGCAGGACGTTGACGGCGAGCAGGAAAAGCGCCCGCGACAGTTCGAAATGCGCCATCAGATGCGACAGGCTGTCGGGAATGCGCTCCAGCGTGACCACGTAGTTGAAGGCGAAGGCGCCGGCGATCAGCATGCCGATCGAGGTCGTCGCCTTGCCGCTGGAAAGCAGCGCATCGTAGAGCTGCCGCCAGGTCACGGCCCGGTAGATCACCGTCGAGGCGAACAGCGCATACAGCGCCGCCGCGGCGGCGCCTTCGGTCGGCGTCATGACGCCGCCGTAGATGCCGAACAGCAGGATGATCGGCAGCAGCAGGGCCGGAAAGGCGTTGAGCGTGATCTTCGGAATGTCGCGGACCGGCACCGGCTGTTCGACCGGAAAGCCGCGCCGGCGCGCCATGTAGGAGTTGGCGATCATGAAGGACAGGCCGAGCATGACGCCCGGCACGACGCCGCCGAGGAACAGGTAACCGATCGATGCGTCGGAGACGAGCGCGTAGACCACCATCGGGATCGAGGGCGGGATGATCGGCCCGATCACCGCCGCCGCGGCGGTGATGGCGGCGGCGTAGGCCACCGGATAGCGATTGTCCTTCGCCATCATGCCGACGATGATCTTGCCGATACCGACGGCGTCGGCGATCGCCGAGCCGGACATGCCGGCGAAGATCATGTTGGCGACGACATTGACGTGGCCGAGACCGCCGCGGAAGCGGCCGACCAGCACCAGGCAGAAGCGCAGCAGCTTGTCGGTCAGGCTGCCGACGTTCATCAGGTCGGCCGCGAGGATGAACAGCGGAATGGCGATCAGGACGTAACTGTTGAACAGGCCGTTGAGGATCTGTTCGGCGGCGGTGCCGAGGTCGAGGCCCGCGAGCAGCAGATAGATCGTCGTGGCGACGATCATCGAATGACCGATCGGCAGACCCAGCGCGCTGAGGAACACGATGGCGGTGACGCAGATGGCGAACGGGCTGATGCTCATGACTCTAGTCACCGCCCAGTTCGGCCGGATTGGTGACCGGCGACGGCGCCCCCTTGATGGCGCGCCAGACGAGGAAGCAGTAGCGCACGATGCTCGCCACCGCGAAGATCACATAGACCGAATACAGCACATTGATCGGGATATGCAGGTAGGCGGAACGCTCCACCTTCATGAAGCTGACATAGCTGTACACGGCCGGCAGCGAGATCGAATAGACGACGATCAGAACGACGCCGGTGATGAGCGTGAATATCCGCCGGTAGCCCTCGGAAATATTGGAATAGATGATGTCAAAGCGAATCTCCTCGGATTCGCTGACGACGAAGGCGGCGCCCCACAGCACCGTCCATAACCACACCGTGACGATGACTTCCTCCGACCAGCCAAGCGGCTTGTCGGCCACGTAACGGAAGAAGATCTGGAGCACGAATGTCACGAACATCGTCGCCAGCAGCGCGACGACAACATTGTCGGCGCGGCTGCGAAGCCAGCGCGCGGCGGCGAGCGACTTCGACATCGGTGCGTTCCTCAAGCTGCGGGACAACACGTAAAATTCGGCCGGCGGATTGTCGCCGGCCGAACGTCAGGTGGAAAGGGGAAACCGTTACTTGATCGCGTTGATCTTTTCGAGCGCGCCCTTCGGCCAGTCCTTGCCGTACTGCGCGACGTACTTCTTCTGCGCGAATTCGCGGAAGGCGTTCTGGTCCGGCTCGTAGACCTTCTTGCCTTGCGACTTGAAGAACTCGATCGCCTCGGCTTCCTGCTTGTCATATTCCGCGGCGTTGGCATCGAAGGCCTTGTCGGCGGCGGCGCGGAATTTGGCCTGCACATCCTTGCTCAGGCCGTTCCAGACCTTCGAGGCGACCGTCAGCATGTCGTAGCCGAGCACGTGGCGGGTCAGGACGAACTGCGAGGTGACCTCGTAGAACTTCATGGTGCGGCCGGCGACCAGCGGATTATCCTGGCCGTCGACTACGCCGGTTTGCAGCGCGGTGTAGAGTTCGGCATAGGCGACCGGGGTCGGATTGGCGCCGAGCGATTCACCGAGGAATTGCCAGTACTCGCCCGGCGGCATGCGCAGCTTGATGCCGGCGAGATCGGCCGGCGTCTTGATCTGCTTGTCGGGCTTCAAGTTGACCTGGCGCGCGCCGAAATAAACCGGCCGGATCACCTCGATGCTCAGCTTCTCACGGGCCATGTCGATGAATTCCTTGCCGACATCGCTCGCCCAGGTCTTCTTCAGGTGATCGTAGTTGCGGAAGAGGTAGGCCGAGGTCATCAGCGACCAGGCCGGAAGCTGCTTGGAAATGTCCGCCGGCGCCAGGTTGCACATTTCGAGGTTGCCGCGCTGAAGCGCGACCAGTTCTGTGCCCTGCTTGAACAGCGAGTTCGACCAGTGCGGCTCGATCTCGATGTCGCCCTTGAGCGCTTCGGCGAAGGCGGCATAGCCCTTCACGCGCAGATCGGCTTCGGAAGGCGCCGCGCTCAGCTTCATCTTGGTCGGCGCGGCGAACGACACGCCCGGCAGCATGGTGCCAACCGCGAGCGCCGACGACGCCGCGAGCAAACTCCGGCGGCTGATGGAATGATTCATTGGCTTCCTCCCCGTTCTGGCTTTTTTGACAAGGCCGATTATCCATTGGAGGGAACCGAAATCAATAGGCAAAGTAAGAAATCTATGATGAAATTAAGGTCATATGATCCGGGTTAGAGTGCGACGGCGGCCCGAATGGCAGAGATTTGCTCTTCGTTGAGGAGCACCGTCTTCCGGTGTTAAAGATCGTAGATTCCCGGTTTCGTCGGATGAGGGCTGTCGCGTGCTGGATCAGGCTGGATCGACCGAGACCATCGGCGAAAAGACCTATCGCCGGATCCGCTCCGACATCATCTTCGGACGCCTCGCTCCCGGTCAGAAGCTGCGCCTCGAGCGCCTGAGCGCGCAATACGAGACCAGCATCGCCACTTTGCGCGAGCTGCTCAACCGCCTGCTGTTCGAGGGCCTGATCGTCGCGGAGGGCCAGCGCGGCTTCGAGGTCATGCCGGTGTCGGCCGACCGCTGGCACGAGATCGCGGCGATGCGCGAACTGCTCGAAGGCCACGCGCTGCGCCAATCGATCGAGAGCGGCGACGTCGAATGGGAGGGCCGCGTCGTCGCCGCCCATCACAAGCTGGCGACGCTGGAGAAACAGTTGCTGTCAGGCGACCGCTCGCAGACCGAGACCTGGAAGCGCTACGACTGGGAATTCCACCACGCGCTGATCTCGTGCTGCGGCTCCAAGGCCTTGCTCGACGCTCATTCGGCGATCTTCGACAAGTATCTGCGCTACCAGATCATCGCCGTGGTGTTTCGCGGCGAAGTCGCCGCCCGCGAACACCGCGACCTGCTGAAAGCCGCGCTGAAACGCGACGCCGACGCGGCCGCCGACGTGCTGGTCAAGCACATCCGCGACTGCGTGCAGCATACCATCAAATCCGGCGCCCTCGCCTCCTAAGCCCATGGCATCAATGGCTCAGAACCTCGACGAAGGCACCATCGGCGAACGCGCCTATCGCCGCATTCGCGCCGATATTCTGCAGGGCCGGCTGGCGCCGGCGGAGAAACTCAAGCTCGAGCGCCTCAAGGAGGATTACGGCGTCAGCGTCAGCACCTTGCGCGAGGTGCTGAGCCGCCTGTCGTCGGAGAAGCTCGTCGTCGCCGAGGGCCAGCGCGGCTTCGAGGTGGCCCCGGTGTCGGTCGAAGAGCTCAAGGACATCGCGTCGCTGCGCCTGCTGCTCGAGGTGCACGCCATCGCGCAGTCGTTCCAGAGCGGCGACATGGAATGGGAAGCGCGCGTCGTCGCCGCCCATCACAAGCTCGCGGCCATGGAGGACAAGAAAAAGACCGAAGGCAGTCCCGACGTCGAAACCTGGAAGCGCTACGACTGGGAGTTTCACCAGGCGCTGATCTCGGCCTGCGGCTCACGCGAGCTGATGGAGACGCATGGCGCGGTGTTCGACAAATATCTGCGTTATCAGATGCTGGCGCTGACCGACCGCGGCGAGATTGCCGCCCGCGAGCACCGGCAACTCATGGAGCTGGCGCTCAAGCGCGACGCGGCCAAGGCCGGCGAGGTGCTCAAGGCGCACATCACCGGGGGCGTCGAGCACGCGCTGGCAGTCGGCCGGATCGTCTGACGGGTCATTTCGGTATCATCTGAGTAAAACCGGAATCTCAGTTGTTCCGGGCGGGGAGCCGTGCCAGATTGCGCGCCGTTCTGTCCTGGAGGTCCGCATGGGCCCATCTTCCATCCGCCTGGGGCTCATCGGCGACAACATCGCCGCCTCGCGCTCGCCGGCCCTGCACCGCATCGCCGGCCGGCTGACCGGCCTTGCCGTGAGCTACGACCTGCTGCGCCCGGCCGACCTCGGCAAGAATTTCGAGGACGTCCTCGCCTGGGCCGAGGCGGATGGCTATCGCGGGCTCAACATCACCTATCCCTACAAGGAGCGGGTCATCGCGCATCTCGACGTGCCCGATGCGGCGGTGCGCGCCATCGGTGCCTGCAACACCGTGTTGTTCGGCGCCGGCAGGCCGCAGGGCTGGAACACCGACTACTCCGGCTTCATGGCCGCCTATCGCCATGTGTTCGGCGACCGTGCGCCGGGCCGTGTCGCCATGGCCGGCACTGGCGGCGTCGGCCGCGCCATCGCTTTCGCCCTGTGCCAGCTCGGCGCATCGGAGCTGCGGTTGTTCGATGTCGATGCCGCCAAGGCGGCGGCGGTGGCCGAGGCGCTGCGCTCCCTACCGCTGAAGACGGCTGTCAGCATCGCGGCATCGATCGAGGACGCGACGCGCGACGCCGACGGGCTCGTCAATTCGACGCCGATCGGCATGGTCGGCATCGGCGGCTGCCCCTTCCCGCTCGACACCATCCGCGGCCGGCGCTGGGCTTTCGATGCCGTTTACACGCCGGTCGATACACCGTTCATGCTGGCGGCGCGCGATGCCGGGCTGACGCTGATGAGCGGCTACGAGCTGTTCTTCTACCAGGGCGTCGATGCGTTCCGCCATTTCACCGGCCGCGATGTGCCGCAACCGCCGCTGCGCGAGGCGCTCAAGCGCGGCGAGGATCAGGTGCCGGCCTGAGGCGGCACCGTTACGCGATCGGCGTCACGCAGCACGACATAGATCGCCGGGATCACCAGCACGGTGAGCAGCGTCGATGACGCCAGCCCGAACAGCAGCGAGATCGCCAGGCCCTGAAAGATCGGGTCGAGCAGGATGGTCGCGGCGCCGATCATGGCGGCGAGCGCCGTCAGCAGGATCGGCTTGAAGCGCACCGCGCCGGCCTCGAGCAGCACGTCGCGCAAGGTTTTGCCCGCCGCGCCGCCATGGCGGATGAAGTCCACCAGCAGGATCGAATTGCGCACGATGATGCCGGCCAGCGCGATGAAGCCGATCATCGACGTCGCCGTGAACGGCGCGCCGAACAGCGCGTGGCCAAGCACGATGCCGATGAGCGTCAGCGGGATCGGGGTCAGAATGACCAGCGGCAGCTTGAAGCTGCCGAACTGCGCCACCACCAGGATATAGATGCCGACGATGGCGACCATGAAGGCGGCGCCCATGTCGCGGAAGGTGACATAGGTAATCTCCCACTCGCCGTCCCACAGCATCGAGGGCCTGGCCTCGTCCTGCGGCTGGCCGTGGAACAGGATCTCCGGCTTGCCGAGCTTGCCCCAGTCGTGGCTGGCGACGAGCTTGTCGACGGCGAGCATGCCGTAGATCGGCGCTTCATAGGCGCCGGCCATTTCGGCCATCACCATGTCGGTGAAATGGCCGTCGCGGCGAAAGATCGTCGGCGAACCCGTCTCCTGCGTGACGCGCACCACGTCGCCGAGTTCGACCACCGTCTTGTTGCCGGGCACGGTGTTGGCCGGCACCGGCGTCGAGGCGAGCATCTCGCTCCACGCCATGCTGCGCTTGGGCAGGCCGACAACGATCTCGATGGGGTTGCGGCCTTCGCCGCGGTAAGAGTAGCCGATGGTGTTGCCGCCGAACAAAGCCTTGATGGTGTCGTAGACATCCTGCTGCTGCACGCCGAAGAATTCCAGGCGATCCTGATCGATGGAAATATGCAGGCGCGGGCGCGGCTGGCCGATCGAGTCATCGACATCGACGATGAAGGGCACCGACCTGAACAGCTTGACGAGCTCATGTGCGACCGCGCGGCGCGTCTGCGAATCCGGACCGTAGACTTCGGCGAGCAAAGTCGAGAGCACCGGCGGGCCGGGCGGCACTTCGACGACGCGCGCCACGGTGCCGGCGGGCAAGGCGACGTCCTTCATGCGGCCGCGCAAGTCGAGCGCGATCTCGTGGCTGGTGCGGCTGCGCTCCGACTTCGGCGCCAGATTGAGATGCAGTTCGCCGAGCTCCGGCGACTGGCGAACGTAATAGTGCCGCACCAGGCCGTTGAAGTTGAACGGCGCGGGGGTGCCGGCATAGGTCTCGACCGACCGCACTTCCGGCACCGCGCGCACCTTGTCGGCGATGGCGAACAACGTGCGTTCGGTGTCCTCGAGCGAGGCGCCTTCCGGCAGATCGACCACCACCGACATTTCCGACTTGTTGTCGAACGGCAGCAATTTCACCGTCACGGTCTCGGTGTAGAACAGCACGCAAACCGCGACCGTGGCGACGCCGACGCCGATGAGGAAGCGCCAGGCGTGCCTGCGCGATTGCAGGATCGGCGTGGCGAAGCGGCGATAGAGCTTTCCCAGCGGGCCTTCGCCATGGCCTGCGTCGTGGCCGTGCAGCGCCGCGCCCTCCGGATTGAGCTTGAGCATCAGCCACGGCGCGATGACCATGGCGACGAAGAACGAGAACAGCATCGCCGCCGAGGCGTTGGCCGGGATCGGCGCCATGTACGGGCCCATCAGGCCGGAGACGAACAGCATCGGCAGCAGCGCGGCGACCACGGTGAGCGTGGCGACGATGGTCGGATTGCCGACCTCGGCCACGGCCTCGATGGCCGCTTGCAGGCGCGAGCGGCCGTCCTTCATCGCCCAGTGGCGGGCGATGTTCTCGACCACGACGATGGCGTCATCCACCAGGATGCCGATGGAGAAGATCAGCGCGAACAGGCTGACGCGGTTGATGGTGTAGCCCATCAGATTGGCGGCGAACATCGTCAGCAGAATGGTGGTCGGAATGACCACCGCGGTGACCAGCGCCTCGCGCCAGCCGATGGCGAAGGCGATCAGGATGACGATGGACACCGTCGCGAGGCCGAGGTGAAACAGCAGTTCGTTGGCTTTCTCGTTGGCGGTCTCGCCGTAGTCGCGCGTCACCGTGACGGTGACGTCCGGCGGCACCAGCCGGCCTTCGACCGTCTTGAGCCGCGCCAGCAGATGCTCGGCGACCACCACGGCATTGGCGCCGGAGCGCTTGGCGAAGGCGACGCTGACGGCCGGCGTGCGGTCCCAGGCGCCATTTTGGCCGGGCGTGTCCATCCAGACGCGGTGCTCGGTCGGGCTCGGACCGACGATGACGGTCGCGACGTCGCGGACATAGACCGGGCGGTTGTCGCGCGTCGTCACCAGCAACAGCCCGGCATCGGGAATGCCGTTCAGGGTCTGGCCCGCGGCGACGTCGCGCATGATGCCAGTGTCGCGCACCTGGCCGGCGAGGAACGAGCGGTTGGCTTCTCGCACCTTGGCGACGAGCTGCTGCAGCGTCACGCCATAGAGCGCCAGTTTCTCCGGATCGGGCTCGACACGGATCTGCTCGGGGCCGCCGCCGGAAACATAAGTGAGGCCGACATCCTCGGTCTTCATCAGCTCGTACTGCAATTCGCGCGCGACCTGGTAGAGATCCTTCTCGGTCCAGCGCGACGCGGCATTCGGCTTCGGCGACAGGGTCAGCACCACGGCAGCGACATCGCTGATGCCACGGCCGACGATCAGCGGCTCGGCGATGCCGACTGGAATGCGGTCGGCATTGGCCTTGATCTTCTCGTGCACGCGCAGAATGGCATCGTCCGAGCTGGTGCCGACCTTGAAGCGCGCCGTCACCATGACGCGGTCGTCCACGGTCTGGCTGTAGACGTGCTCGACGCCGTTGATGCCCTTGACGATGGACTCGAGCGGCTTGGTGACCAGTTCGACGGCGTCGGGGGCCTTCAGACCGTCGGCATTGATGCGGATATCGACCATCGGCACGCTGATCTGCGGCTCTTCCTCGCGCGGGATGGTCAGCAGCGCCAGCAGGCCGACGGCAAGCGCCGCCATCAGGAACAGCGGCGTCAGCGGCGAGCGGATCGTCGCCTGGGTCAGGCGTCCGGAAAGTCCGAGATTCACGGCAACACCAGCACGTCGCCGGCATTCAGACCGGACAGGATCTCCAGCGCATCGGGCATGTCGGGCCGCGGCTGCAAGCGGCCGCGCTGCACCGGCACGTCGATGACCTCGGCACCCTTGCGCAGGCGCGCGTAATCGACGCCGAAGCGCGTGATGATGAACGAAGCCGGCACGACGATGCTCTCACGCTTGCCGGCCGAGACCCAGACGCGGATGCGCTCGCCGACGAAGTAATCGCCGAGCCCGGCTACCTTGGCGTCGGCGACGACACGGCCATCCTGAATCTGCGGATAGACGAGCTGGATGGTGCCGAACTTCGCACCATTGGCGCCAAGTTCGGCGCCGTCGATGCGCACGGTGTCGCCGGTCTTCAGCGTGGTGGCGTGGCGTTCCGGCACGCGCAGCCGCAGCACGAAATTCTTCTCGGCGATGGTTGCCACCGGTTCGCCGGGCAGAACGACCGCGCCGGCCGTCACCGGCACGGTGAGCACGCGGCCCGCCGTCGGCGCCAGCACCTTGCCTTCGGCGAGCTGCTGCTCGACCACCGAGCGCTCCGCGATCTTGGAGCGGTGCATGTTGGTCGCGACATTGAACGCGGTCTGCGCCTGATCGAGATTGGTCTTGGGAATGGTGCCTTTGGCGAACAGGTCCTCGGCGCGCTTGAGATTGACGTCCGCCTGGGAAAGCTGTGCCTCGAGCCCGGCGATTTGGGCATCGAGCGACTTCATCTGCAAGACCAGCTTCTCGTCGCCGACAGTGGCGACGACCTGGCCCTGCTTCACCTCGTCGCCGTCCTTGACGTTGAGTTCGGCGACCGTGCCGCCGATCCGCGCCCGCGCCGGTACGACATTCGCCGTCTCGACCGTGGCGAACACCGCCTTCTCGTCGGGCACGGCGCCGGGTGCGACAGTGAAAGTTTCGGCCGCCAAAACAGACTGGGCGGATAGCGCGAACAGCGCGGCGATGATCGTCGTGCGGCGTCTCAATGTCGTTGTCCCCGGATCGGTAACTCAATATGTCCCCGGCGGGCCGGGGCGGCTTTGACCTGTCGCAATTGCTATCGTTTGCCGCGGGATGCGGCTGCCGGTTTGCGCCGCGCCGCCGGACGGCAGGCCGGCGCAGGCGCGCAGTAGATTCGGTACAAGGTCTCGACGAGTTCGCGCGCCGGCTGACTGCCGATCGAGTACCAGATGGTCTGGCCGTCGCGCCGCGCTTCCACCAAACCGTCCTTGCGCAGCAGCGCGAGATGCTGCGAGACCGTCGAGTCGCGGATGTTCAGCAGCGCGGCGAGTTCGCCGACCGAGCGCGCCTTTTCCGTCAACTGGCAGATAATGATGAGACGGTATGGGTGAGCCAGCGCCTTGAGGAGCGCGCCGGCCTCGTCGGCCGCGGCCGTCATCTGGTCCATGGGCGATTTCATTTTGGCTTTCATATTCTATGTTGCGAATATACGAATATGAGAATATATAGTCAATGCCGGCGGCTGCTCCAGAGCATCGTTCTCGGCGGCGCCGGCCGAAAAACCCCCGTCGGGCAAGGGTTTTTCCGATGTGATCAGGGCCCGGAAGGGACGACCCATGACCATCGACCGCGCCGTTTTCGCCATGGCGGGCACCATGATCCTCGTCAGCCTGGTGCTGGCGCATTTCGTCAGCCCGTACTGGCTGCTGCTCACCGCCTTCGTCGGCCTCAACCTGCTGCAATCGGCCTTCACCGGCTTCTGCCCGGCCGCCACCGTTTTCGGAAAGCTCGGGCTGAAACCCGGCGCCGCTTTCGCCTGCGGAACCGCGGTCAAGCGCTAGGCCCTATCGAAACACCGCCGGCCGCGCGGCGCGGCCGGCTGATCAAGATCAAGGCGCCATCGCATGCGCCGTGATCGTTTCAATCATAAAAGGCGGCCGCCGCGCGCGCCGCCGCCAACACCGGAGGAAGTCATGGCTCATATCGTCGTGCTCGGCGGCGGAATCGGCGGCGTGTCGTGCGCCTATGAACTCAAGCACGCGGTTCATGCGGACGACAAAATCACGCTCGTCTCGAACAAGCCGTTCTTTCAATTCACCCCGTCCAATCCCTGGGTCGCCGTCAAGTGGCGCAAGAAGGACGACATCGTCGTCGATCTCGCCGAGACGCTGCCGCGGCATGGCGTCGCCTTCAACGGCGCCGGCGCGACGCGCGTGCATCCGGCCGAGAACCGCGTCGAACTCGGCGACGGCTCGTCGCTCGCCTACGACTATCTGGTGGTCGCGACCGGCCCCGAACTGGCCTTCGACGAAATCGAAGGCCTCGGCCCGAACGGCAACACGCAGTCGATCTGCGACGTCGATCACGCGGTGACCGCCAACGCGCGCTGGGAAGCCTTCTGCAAGGATCCCGGCCCGATCGTCGTCGGCGCCGTACAGGGCGCCTCCTGCTACGGGCCGGCCTATGAATTCGCCATGATCATGGACGCGGACCTGCGCCAGCGCCGCATCCGCGACAAGGTGCCGATGACCTTCGTCACCGCCGAGCCGTATATCGGCCATCTCGGCGTCGGCGGCATCGGCGACACCAAGGGTTTGCTGGAATCGGCGATGCGCCAGCGGCACATCAAGTGGGTCACCAACGCCAAGGTCGACAAGGTCGAGCCCGGCAAAGTGCTTGCCACCGAAGTCGATGACGACGGCAAGGCGAAGAAGACCCACGAGCTGCCGTTCAAGTTCTCGATGCTGCTGCCGGCCTTCCGCGGCATCCCGGCCCTGCGCAACATCGAAGGTCTCGCCAATCCGCGCGGCTTCATCATCGTGGACAAGTATCAGCGCAACGCCAAATACCCCAACGTGTTCGGCGTCGGCGTCTGCATCGCCATTCCGCCGCTCGAGCCGACGCCGGTGCCGGTCGGCGTGCCGAAGACCGGCTTCATGATCGAGTCGATGGTGACGGCGACCGCGCTCAATATCGGCCAGTTGCTGCGCGGCGAACAGCCGACGCACGAGGCGACCTGGAACGCCATCTGCCTCGCCGACTTCGGCGATTCCGGCGTCGCCTTCGTCGCCATGCCGCAGAACCCGCCGCGCAACGTCAACTGGGCATCCAGCGGCCGCTGGGTGCACCTCGCCAAGATCGCCTTCGAGAAGTATTTCCTGCGCAAGGTGCGGATCGGCGCCACCGAGCCCTATTACGAGCGCGCGGTGATGCGCATGCTCGATATCGGCAAGATCAAGGAGCCGGTCTAACGGCCGCGCCTTACATCTGTGGAACGGGCTCGCCCTGCGCCGCGGCAAACGACTGCGCGTTGAGCCGGATGGCGGCGTTCGGCGCGCCGTAGCCGGCGTAGCCATCGCGCTGCACGATCTCGAAGAAGAAGCCGCCCTCCATCGTCGCCGTATAGGCCTGATAGTAGGCGCCCTTCTGATCGGTGTCGTAGAGGATGTTGAGCTTGCGCAGCGCCATGACGTCCTCGTCCGACAGATCGGTGCGCGAGGCGAGATCCTCGTAATAATTCTCCGGCATCGGCAGCATCTCGACGCCGTTGGCGACCAGCGCGGCGACCGTCTTGCGGATGTCGGCCGTCGCCAGCGCGATATGTTGAACGCCGGAGCCGAAGAACTCGTAGACGAAGCGTGACGACAATGTGTGATGGCTCTGCGAGCCGTTGAGCACGAGGCGCAGCCCCTGCCCCGGCGCGGCGAGCGAACCGCTTTCGATGACCTGGCTCTGCACGATGCCGCCGGGATCGACGACCGCCTGGCTCTGCGTGCGTTTGGTGTCGAACAACGACGTATAGAACAGCAGCCAGGTCAGCATTTCCTCGTAGAACATGGTCTGCGAGATATGATCGACGGCGAACAAGCCGGCGTCCGGCGCGTCGGTCGCGACCGGCTCGAAGTCCACCGTGGACCAGCCGCCGAGGGCCGACTGGCCGTCGAGGAAATACAAGAGGCTGCCGCCGACGCCGCGCACTGCCGGAATGTTGAGTTCGCCCGGGCCGACCGCGCTGTCGTGCGGCACGTCGAGCAGCGCCTTGGCCCGCGCCGTGGCGGCGCCTGCATCCGGCACGCGCAGCGCCATGGCGCAGACCGAGGTGCCGTGGGTGATCTGGTAGGAGTGGGCGAAACCGTCGCTGTCGCTGTTGACGACGATGCGGATGTTGCCCTGCGTCCACAGATGGACGTCCTTCGACCTGTGGCGGCCGGTCATGGCGAAGCCGAGCTGCTTGAGCAGTAGTTCGAAAGCGGCGCGGTCCTTCTCGTCCACGGCGAATTCGATGAACTCGACGGCTTCGACCGGGCTCGGCGGCGGCATCGGCACCGCGCCGCTCACCGGCGAGCCGTGACGGCGCGAGGTCTCGTCGAGCAGATAGATCAGCGACCGGTGGCCATCGAGCGCGACCGAGCGCGCCGAGCCGGCGCGGAAGCGATCGTTGAAAATCTCCAGCGACAGGTAGCCGTTGTAGCCGGTGGCGACCAAAGCATCCATGAAGCCGGCGAGGTCGAAATCGCCCTGCCCCGGCAGGCAGCGCCAGTGGCGGCTCCACGACAGGTAATCCATCTCCAGCTTCGGCGCGTCGGCGACCTGAACCAGGAAGATGCGGTCCTTGGGGATGTTGCGGATCGGCTTGAGATCCGTGCCGCGGGACTGGATGTGGAAGGAGTCGAGCACGATGCCGACGCTGTCGGCGCCGGAGCGCCGCACCACTTCCCAGGCGTCGCGATAGTCGAAGATCTGCTTGCCCCAGGCCAGCGCCTCGTAACCGACCCGCATGTTGCGCTTTTTCGCCCGCTCGCCGAGCATGGCGAAATCCTCAGCCAGCCGGTCGATGCCGCCGGCGGCTTCGGTCGAGACGCTCGAGCAGACGAATAGGAGATCGGAGCCGAGCTCTTGCAACAGGTCGAACTTGCGCTCGGCGCGCTCCAGCGCCTTGAGCCGCTTGTCGTCCGGCAGGCCCTCGAATTCGCGGAACGGCTGGCAGGTGACGACCGTGAGGCCGAGATCGTCGCAGATGCGGCGCACCTGCTTCGGCGAGGCCGGATAGGCGATGAGGTCGTTTTCGAAGATCTCGACCGCTTTGAAGCCCGCCGAAGCGATCGCCTCCAGCTTCTCGAGGAGATTGCCGGCCAGGCATACGGTTGCGATCGAGGTCTTCATCGCGCGGTCGTCCTCACCCTAGAAGCCGCATGGACAACCCGGCCGTCCCGAGGCCGGTTCCGTCCGCAGCCGTGAAGACATAGAGCCTCGGCCAGGCCGCGGCAATTGCATAGACCTAACTTGAAGGTGACCTCAGGTTAATTGGCCGCGGGCGGCGCCGCGATCAGCTCACGCCGCCATCGACGATGAACGCGCGGCCGGTCAGCCAGCCGGCGTCCGGCGAGGCGAGGAACACCGCGACGCCGGCGACGTCGTCGGGCTGGCCGATGCGGCCGAGCGGCGTCATCGCCTTGATGCCCTCGCCGCGCTCCTTCAGGATCTTGGCCGTCATCTCGGTCTCGATGACGCCGGGGGCGACGGTGTTGACGGTGATGCCGCGCGGGCCGAACTCCTTGGCCAGCGCATGCGACAAGGTCGTGATCGCGCCCTTGGAGGCCGAATAGATCGACGACGTCGGGATCGGCCGGGTCGCCAGCGCCGAGGAGAAGTTGATGATGCGCCCGCCCGGCGCCGGCATATGCGGCAACGCCGCCTGGATCATGGCGATGGTGCCGAACACATTGGTGTCGAAATGCGCACGGAACAGGTCGAGATCGGTCTTCTCGAACGGCCGGTACTCGGCGACGCCGGCGCAGTTCACCAGCACGTCGATGCGGCCGAAACGCTCGACCGTCTTGGCGACAATCGCCTTGGCGTCTTCCGCCTTGGCGACATCGCCGGCGACGGCGAAGGCTTCGGTGCCCGTCGCCGCGATGTCCTTGACCACGGCGTTGGCGGCGTCGGCGCCGCTGCGATAGACGACCGCGACCTTGGCGCCGGCGGCGCCGAAGCGCTTGGCCACCGCCGCGCCGATGCCGCGCGAGGCGCCGGTCACCAGCACGACCTTGTCATTCAATGCATAGGAAGACGTCTGTTCGGTCATGGCAATACTCGTCCGTTTTGAAATGAAGCGCGCGCCGCGCGTTATTGCGTCGGCACCGCTTCCTGCGTGATCTCGATGAGCCGCTCGCGCCATTGCGCGAGATACGCCTTGCGGCCCGCCTCGTCGATGCGCGGGGAGGCATAGGCGACGAAGGGCGGATACGTCTTCATGCCCATGTATTCGACCATCAGATGCTGCGTCGGATACAGCACCTGCTCGACCGGGCCGTAGACGTTGCCGGGCGAGAAGCGCTCGACCGTGCCGCCCGTCGTCAGGCAGAGCATGCCGATCTTGTGCTTGAAGAAGCCGCTGTCGAAGCGCTTGCCGTCGGCATAGGCGAAGCCGAAGGCCATGACGCGGTCGAACCAGCCCTTGAGGATCGCCGGCACGCCGCCCCACCAGATCGGGAACAGCCAGACGATCATGTCGGCCTTGAGCACGCGTTGCTGCTCACGCGCCAGATCCGCCGCGAAGCCGGCATTGGCGTGGGCGTGGCCCTGTTCGTTCTGATAATGAAAACGGGCCGCGTCGTGCACGGTGGTGAAATCGTGCCGGCCGGCGACCGGGTTGAAGTGCTCGGCGTAGAGATCGGACACCTCGACGCTGTGCCCGGCGGCGGTCAGCGTCTCGACCGCCGCGTCCTTGAGCGCGGCCGTGAAGGAGGTCGGCTCCGGGTGGGCGTAAACCAGCAGGACGTTCATGCGCGTACTCTGTGACCGGCTCAGTTCTTTTTGGCGAAGCCGCCGAACAGACCCTTGGGGAAGAACAGCAGCACGATCAGCAGCAGCGAGAGTGACACGATGTTCTTGAAACCGGCGCCGAAGAACACGATCGCCTCGGATTGGATGATGCCGAGGAAAATGCCGCCGACCAGCCCGGCCACCGGACTGCCGAAGCCGCCGATGATCGCCGCCACGAAGCCGTTGATGCCGAACGGCGTGCCGATGAGATAGGCGGTGTATTGCGTCGGCGTGATCAGGATGCCGGCGACGCCGCCGAGACCGGCGCTGAGCGCGAAGGCCACGACCAGCATACGCTCGACGGGAATGCCGAGCAATGCTGCCGCCTCGCGGTTCTGCGCGCAGGCGCGCAGCGCCCGGCCCATGCGGGTGCGCTCGAAGAACTGGGTCAGCGCAAAGACCATCACGGCGCCGCAGCCGAGAATCCAGAACAACTGATAGGGAATCGCGATGGCGCCGATCTTGAGCGGCCCGCCGGCGGTGAACTCCGGATAGGTGCGCGGCTGATCGCCCAAGGTGAGAATGACGATCTGCTCGATGAGCAACTGCACCGCCAGCGTCGCCAGGATGATGGCGAACAGCGGCGCATTGCGGCGCCACATCGGATTGATGACGAAGATCTGCACCAGCACGCCTGCGGCGGCGACCAGGATGGTGGACAGGATCGCCGACAGCCAGATCGGCAGGCCGTAGCGCGTCAGAATCGTGTGCGCGAACATGCCGCCGAGCATGACGAACACGCCCTGCGCGAAGTTCACGATGCCGCTGGCGTTGTAGATGACGGAAAAGCCGATCGCGATCAGGCCGTAAATCAGGCCGATGCCGAGGCCGTTGACGAGGCTCTGGATCAGTTCGACGCCACTAGGCATT
Source organism: Pseudolabrys sp. (assembly GCA_026125895.1). Taxonomy (GTDB): domain Bacteria; phylum Pseudomonadota; class Alphaproteobacteria; order Rhizobiales; family Xanthobacteraceae; genus Pseudolabrys. Next base: position 59,281 of record JAHCKG010000013.1, read on the forward strand.
GGAGGTCTCCTCAACGCCGAGATAGGCGGCAATGACTTCCGGATGCGCCTTGATCTCTTCGGGCGTGCCTTCGGCGATCTTGCGGCCGAAATCGAGGACGGCGATGCGGTGGGCGATGCGCGTGACGAGCGCCACGTCGTGTTCGATCAGCAAGACGGTCGTGCCCTGGGCGTTGATCTTCTGAATGATGTGGGCGAGCCCTTCGGTCTCTTGCGTATTGAGACCGGCCGCGGGCTCGTCGAGCAGCAGCAGCTTCGGCTTGGCGGCCATCGCGCGCGCGACCTCGAGCAGACGCTGCTGGCCGTAGGGCAAGAGCTCGGCGTCGAGATCGGCGTGCGCGCTCAGACCGACGAATTCGAGCAGCTCATGCGCGCGCTCGCGCACTTCCAGCTCCTGCTTGCGGAACCAGGCCGGGCGGAACAGCGAGGCGGCGACGCCGCCTTTGGTCGCCAGGTGACAGCCGACTTCGACGTTCTCGGCGACCGACATGCCCTTGAACAGCTGCACGAGCTGGAAGGTGCGAACGAGACCCATGGCGGCGATCTCGTGCTGCGGCACGCGGGTGATGTCGCGGCCGTCGAACTCGATGCTGCCGGAGGTCGAGCTCAGGAAGCCCGAGACCATGCTGAAGAAGGTGGTCTTGCCGGCGCCGTTCGGGCCGATCACGGCGAACAGGCTGCCCTGCGGCACTTCGAGATCGATCGCGTTATTGGCCACGAGGCCGTCGAAACGCTTGGTCAGTTCCTTCGTTCGGAGGAGCGCCATGTCAGGCCTCCTTCTTGCGGCGGAACAGCGCGCCGAGCGCCGACAGGCCCTTCGGCGCGTAGATCAGCGTCGCCAGCAAGACGACCGCATAGGCGATGTCCTGGAAATGGCCGCTGCCGCGCACCACTTCCTGCAACAGCGAGGTCACCACCGCGCCGATGATTGGACCGACGATGGTGCCGACGCCGCCGACGAACAGCATGGTGAAGGTCATCACCGCCATCTGCGGGCCGTACACCTCCGGGCTGATGAAGCCGATGGTGTGGGCGAATAGCGATCCGGCGGCCGAGGCATAGAGCGCGGCGACGATGAAAGCGATCAGCTTGAAGCGCGGCACGCGCACGCCGAGCGCCGCGGCGCCGTTCTCGCTGCCGGAAATGGCGCGCAGGCCGCGGCCGAAGCGCGAATCCCGCATGCGCAGCGACAGCCAGAAGCCGAAGGCCAGCAGCACCGCGAGGGTGACCAGCTTCCAGCGCTCGCTGTCGATGGTGAAGCTGCCGATGCCGAGCGGCGGAATGCCGGCATAACCCATGTAGCCCTGCGTCACGCTGGTCCACTGGATCGTGATGTCGTAGGTGATGAGGCCGAGCGAGAACGTCGCCATCGCGAGGTAGTGGCCGCGCAGCCGCAGCGTCGGATAGCCGATGATCAGCGCGAAGACGCCGGCGATCACCATGGAAACAATCAGCGCCAGCAGCGGCTCGAGACCGTACTGCACGCAGAGGATGGCGCTGCCGTAGCCGCCGATGCAGGCGAAGGCGTTCTGGCCGAACGAGGCCTGCCCGGTATAGCCCATGAAGAAGTTCAGGCCGATGCAGAAGATGCCGTAGATCATGGCGAGCTGCATCACGGTCAGCAGATAGCCGCCGTAGAGCAGCGAGCCGATGACGGCGAGCCCGGCGAGCCCGAGCAGGCTCACCTGGAAGCGGTCGAACCGCGAGGCGAACTTCGCCGGTTTAGCTGAAGTAATAGCGGGCGAGGTCATGATGCGATTTGATCTCGTGCGTCGGCAATTCGGCGCGAACGCTGGCGGAGGAAAGGATGTAGACGCGCTGTGCGAGCTTGAGCGCCAGCGGCGCCTTCTGCTCGACCAGGAGAATGCCGAGGCCTTCCTTGTTGAGGGCGCCCAGCGTCGAGAGAATTTCCGTGGCGACGCGCGGCGCGAGGCCGAGCGACGGCTCGTCGAGAATGAGCAGCTTGGGCTCGGCCATCAGGGCGCGCCCGACGGCCAGCATCTGCTGCTCGCCGCCGGACATCGAGGACGCCATCTGGTCGATACGCTCCTTCAGCCGCGGAAAGAGCGTGAACACCTTGTCGAAGCGCCGGTCGAGTTCGCCCGCCGCTCCCGACATCTTGTAGGCGCCGAGCTGCAGGTTTTCCCGCACGCTCATGTCGCCGAACAGACCGCGACCCTCCATCACCATGATGATGCCCAATTCGGCCAGGTCGTGCGTCTTCAGGCCGGTGACATCCCGCCCGTTGAACAAGACCTGCCCCTTGCTGGGGATCAGCCGGGTGATGGCGCGGAGCAAGGTGGTCTTGCCCGCGCCGTTCGGCCCGAGGATCGTGACGAACTCGCCCGGCGCCACATGGAGGCTCGTCGGACGAAGGGCCTCGATGTGGCCGTAGCTGGCCGCCAGATCCTTGACCGCGATGAGAGAAGCAGCCTCCGCCATCTTATTTCCGGAGCACCAGCTTGTCGTCCTTGACGGAGACGAGCACGTAGGGGTTCGCGGTGATGCCGATGTGGTTCTCGGTGGTGAAGTTGTACGAGGCGCCGGCGCCGACATAGGGACCGAGCTTCTCGAACGCGTCACGGACCTTCTCGCCATCCGTGGTGCCCGCCTTCTTCATGGCTTCGACCATCATCATGATCGAGTCCCAGGCGCGGGAGGCCTGCGCGTTGTCGGAGCGGCCGAACTTGTCCTTCATCGCCTTGACGAAGGGCTCGGCGGCGGCGCGGGCCTTGGGGTCGGTGAGGATGCTGATGTCTTCCGACGCGAGCTGGATGAGCGGCGACGGCGCCATGTACTGCTCGCCCAGCACCTTGCCAGCGGCCAGATGGATGTCGAGCTCCTGGATGGAGCCGAGCATCAGCATGTCCTTGAGGCCGAGGCTGCGGATATTGTTGGCGGCGGTGACCACAGCGTTGCCCTGCCCGAGCATGATGACGGCGCCGGCGCCGGCGGCCTTGATGCGGCCGATCTGCACGCTGAAGTCCGAGTCGTCCTGCTGATAGGTTTCGCTGGCGACGACTTCGAGGCCGAACTCGGCCGCGGTCTTCTCGGCGATGCCCTTCATCAGCGTGACGTAGGGGCTCGGATCGGCGAGGAGACCGATCTTGCGGACCTGCGTCTTTTCCTTGAGGTACTGATAGCGGGTGTCCACTTCGTACTTCGGCGGCGGCAGGAACTGGAACGCCCACTTAATCTCTTCCGGCTGGCGCGGCAGGATCGAGCAGAGGAACATCGGCAGCTTGGCCTTGGCGACGAAGCTGGCCGCCGCGAAGTTGCCGGCCGAGATACAGCCTGAGTCGAAGGCGACGACTTTGTCCTCGCTCATCATCTTGCGATAGACGACGACCGCCTGCTGCGGCGTCGACTTGTTGTCTTCGGTGACGAGCTTGAGCTTCTTGCCGAGCACGCCGCCCTGCCCGTTGACCCGCTCGATCGCGGCCACGAGGCCGTCGCGCCAGTGCGCGTCGGTCAGCGAGCCGTAGCCGGTCAGACCGAGCGACGAGCCGATGACGATGTCTTGAGCCGATGCCGCTCCGACCGTGCCGACCGACAGCGCTGCCGCCAGAATGATTGCCTTGCCGTATTTCATGTCCTGTTCCTCCCGAGTTTTGCGTTGTTCAGTTTCGCCGGCGAGCCGGCGTGTTGCGATTTATTTCGAGGCGACGTCACGAACTTCGCCGAGGCCTTTCATCGCCGCCTGCCGCAGGAAGCCCTGGTCGGACGACAGAATGAAGACACTGGCGCCGTGCGACTTCAGCCACGCCGCCTCCTGCGCGTTGCCGACATAGACGCTGAGGTTCTTCTTCGTCTTGCGCGCGGCTTCAGCGATGCGCTCGACGGCGCGAACCACCGCCGGCGGATCCTTGGTCTCATCGCCATAGGCCGCCGTGAGATCGCCGCGGCCGATGAACAGCGAGTCGACGCCGTCGACCGCCGCGATGGCGTCGATCTCGTCGAGCGCCACCGGGTCCTCGATCTGCGCGACGAAGGTCATCTGCTGATCCGCGGCCGCGATGTGCTTCCACATCGGCACGCCGGTGTAGGCGCCGGCGCGGGTCGAGGTGGCGAAGCCGCGGGCGCCGTTGCGGTAACGGAACAACGCCGCCACTTCGCGGGCATAGGCGGCGCTCTTGACGTGCGGCACCAGGATGCCGGTGGCGCCGCAATCCAGCACCGAAAGGATCGACTCGGGGCCGGGCACGCGTACCAGCGCCGGAATGTCGTAACCGCGCGCCGCCATCAAGGCGATGTCGGTCGTGGTGCGGTCGAACGGCGCGTGCTCCTGGTCGATGACGACGAAGTCGAAGCCGGCGCCGGCGAGAATTTCGGTGCCATGGCCGGTCGGCGTCTTCAGGAACGAGCCGACCAGCTTGTCGCCGGCCAGCATGCGCTGGCGAAAGGTCGTTGTCTTCTGCATTGCGTGGCCTTGTCGCTTTCTAGTTCTGGTTCGGCATCGGGTAGTCGTCGGCGTTCAGGATCCAGCCGGGCTTCTGCGAGAAGTCCAAGCGCGGCGGGCAGAAAATGTCGACGAGCTGATTGCGGCCCTTGCCGCAGGCTTCGGTGGTGTGGATCGACGGCGGCGGAATGATCGCGATCGACGGCGTGCCGCACAGTTCGTGATCGTCCGGCAGCCAGTTGTTCTTGTTGACGACCCACGGCCAGCGCAGGTGGTGCATGAACTCGCCCGAGATGGCGAGCGAGCACTGCTCGAAGTCGTCGTGATGATGCGGCGACAGTTTGCTGGCGTCGCGCGGGCCGTCGTAATAGTCGAGGAAGTTCACCATGATCGTGGTGCAGCGCCAGATGCGGCCGAAGCGGCCCGGCTCCGGCGCCACGTCGAGGCTGTAGACGCGCAGCTTGAAGCCGCCCTTCGGCTCCGGCCAGTTCACGACCGGCGCCACATAAGGCTTCGCCGTCTTGAAGTGGTCCTTGTTGCTGCACTTGGCGTTGAGGTCTTCCGAGCGGGTCGTGAACATCGCGTAGATGCGGCCCGGCTCGATCACCTTCATCGACGACTTGCCCGGCGGCAGGAAGGCGAGATTGTTGCCGGTGACGCGCTGCGTGCCGTCCTTGGTGGTGAACTCGACCACCGTCTTGGGATCCGGCATGAGAACGGCGTATTCGTCGACCTGATTGTCGCGCGACAGGACGTAGTCCTTCTTCGGCTCGATGCAGACCATGACCAGATTCTGGCCGCGGGCGATCCAGGTCTTGCCGGTGGCGTTGTCTTCCTGCGGCGGCTCGTCATAGAAGCGCACATATTCGGCGCTGCCGAAGGGCCCGGTGACGGGGCCCTTGCCGGCCGGCGCCTTGGCGGCCAGGGCGGAACGCGGATCGCTGGCGTCGTACATCGTCTCTACTCCCGAATTTCCTTAAGTGCCTTCAACCGCCATGCCCTCACGCGCGGGCCGGCAGATCCGCCTCGATACCGAGCATGCGTGCGGTGTTGAGGGAGAACATCTTGCGGATGTCCTCGTCGCTGTAGCCGAGCCTGATGCACAGCTTGACGCCGCGGCGCATGCCTTCGAGCGGCAGCATCGTGCCCGGCTGGCCGAGATCGGAGCCGATCACGGTTTGATCGACGCCCGCCGCCTCGATGAAATGGCCGAGCTCTTCCTCGCGGCGATGCTGGAATTTCGAACCGTCGAGGAACATGCAGATCGAGTGCTCGACGAAAGCGCCCATGGCGGCGAGGCCCTTCACGTCGTTGAGCGAGCCATCGACGATCTCTTCCGGGTGCGTCACGCACATTTTCTTGACGCCGCGCTTCTTGGCTTCCTCGAGAACGATCCAGGTCTCGGAGATGTGCATATGGCCGCTCGCCAGGACCATGCCGGTCTTGGCGAGGATGTCGATGACTTCCTTGACCTCGTCGCGCACCTTCTTGTTGGCGTCGAGCACGGGAATGGCGACCGCCGGACGGATCTTGTCGGTCGAGGCCGGATGCGTGCTCTTGGCCTGCGCCTGCCAGCGGAAGTGCTGCTCGGCGGCGAGCGTCGGAAACCAGACGACCTTGCCGCCGGCGGCGGCCGTGTGCTCGACGGCATAGGGGTTGAAGCCGCCGATGACGTTGTTCAGCGCGATGCCGGAATAGACCTTGGTCGTCAGCTCGGGGAAATTGTCGGCGATCAGCCTCGCGGTCATGACGCCGCTGTAGTCGTGGTCCTTGGTGACCACGGCGGCAAAACCGGCTTTGGAATACTGACGCGCCAGTTCGACGTGATCGAGCGCGCGCTTGGCGATCGACGGGCCGCTGTGGACATGCGGGTCGATGGCGCCGACCAGAAGGGCGTCGACGCGTTTTTCGAGTTCGGTGTCAGGAGCTGTAGTCGCCATACGTCATTTACCTCGAGCTGGCCGCGCTTTGCCGCAGCGGCCTTCGTTTTCCGCCCCATCCGTTGTTCGCGAGCGCGGTACAACGTTTTGTCCAATCTATCGGGCGAGTTCGCGACGAGTCAATGGCGGGTTGCGCGCGGCGACGGAAAATGCCGCTCATGTCGCTTTTGTCGTGCAATTCCGGCTTGGCGCGTGTTTAGATGGCCGCTATAGTGTTTCGCTGTCGCGAACATGTGTTCAGTGGTTGAGGCGCGCAACGATGGCTGCGGAAGGTTCAGGCGGCGTTCAGTCCGTCCATTTGGCGATTGACGTTCTCGAGGCGGTCGCCTTTTCGGATGACGAACTCGGAGTGACGCAGATCGCCGATCGGCTCAAGGTCACCAAGGGATCGGTGCATCGCCACCTGACGACGATGGTCGAGCGCGGCTATCTGTCACAGAATCCCGCGACCAGCCGCTACACCATCGGACCGAAGAGCCGCTTGCTGGCGCGCCTGTCGCCGGACACCGATCTCGTAAAGGTCGCGGAAGGTCCGATGCGAGAATTGCGCGACGCGCTCGGACAGACGGTCGTGCTGTCGGAGATGACGCCGCGCGGCGCCATGGTGCTCGTCACCCTGCCCGGCACGTCGCCGATCGAAATCGGCGTGCGTCCCGGCAGCGAACTGCCGTTTTACAATTCGGCGCAAGGCAAGGTGCTGCTCGCCTATGCGCCGCGTCCGTTCCAGATGCGCATGCTGCGCGGCCCGTTCGAGAAGGTGACCACCAAGACCGTGGTCGCGCCGGATCGCCTCGACAAGTCGCTGCAAGACATCATCAAGCGTGGCTTCGGCGCGGCGCCCGAAGAGTCGATGCTCGGCATCAACGCCGTCGCGGTGCCGATCTTCGATGCCAACGATGCCTGCGTCGCGGCGCTGGCCGTGGTCGGCTCGATCCAGTATCTGCCCGAGAAGGCCAAGCCCGGCGACATCGCCGCGCTGATGCATGCCGCCGAGCAGATTTCACGCAAGCTTGGACACGGCAGCGGCGCGCCCTTCGCCAATATCAGGCACCGCAGCCAGTCCGGGCGCTAGAGCGCGCCGGTGGAGATCAGCGCGCAGATCGTCGCCGCCAGCGCCTGCGTGCGCGGCAGCAGCGTATCGACCCGGCAGAACTCGTCGTCGGTATGCGCCTTGCCGCCGACCGGGCCGAGGCCGCACAAGGTCGGCACGCCGAGCGCCGCGGTGAAGCCGGAATCGGCGCAGCCGCCGGTGAATTCGCCCTCGACCGGAAAGCCGATAGTGGCCGCCTCTTTCTGGTACACCTCGAACAGCGCCCGCGAATTCTTCTCCTCGAGCGGCAGAAACAGCGCCTTGGTCGTCAGCGTCGCGCTGGTGCCCGGCACGTCCTCGGCCATCACGATCTTTTCGATCTCGCCGATCAGTTCGCCGCGCTGCGCCAGCGTCATGAAGCGCAGGTCGAGTTCGGCTTCGGCCCAGGGTGCAACCGTGTTGTGCGTGTTGCCGCCCTTGATGACGCCGACATTGGTTGTGACGCCGGTCGCATAATTGGTGAGCGCATGCAGGCGCACGATCTTGCGCGCCAGGGCCTCGATGGCGCTGGCACCCTCCTTGTGGTTGACGCCCGAGTGCGCGGCGCGGCCCTTCACCGTGATGTGGAACGAGGCGCCGCCCTTGCGGCCGGTGACGACGTTGCCGCTGACGCGGCCGGGCTCGGTGTTGAACACGGCGCGCGCACCACGCGCCGCCGCTTCGATTTCGGCCTGCCCGGTCGGCGAGCCGATCTCCTCATCCGATGTGAACAGCGCGACCACCGGGAACGGCAAGCCGCCGACGGCCTTGATCGCGCGCAGCGCGAAAATGTTGGCGACGAGCCCGCCCTTCATGTCGCAGACGCCGGGGCCGTAGGCCATGTCGCCCTGGCGCGAATAGCCGCGCGTCTTGACCGTGCCCTTGGCGAAGACGGTGTCGCGATGGCCGAGCATCAGCACATGCTGGTTCTGGCCGTGACCCGGCACTTCGGCGCGGAACACGTCGCCGAAATCCGCCTTGGGAATGCGGGTGACGGTGATGCCCTCCGCCGTCAGCAGCTTGGCGATGTGCTCGCCGACGGCATCGGTGCCCGCTTTGTCGAAGCTGTTGGAGTCGATGTTGACCAATTCCTCCAGCATCGCCTCCATTTCGCCGGCGCGCGGCGCCAGCCAGGCGCGGATGCGCTCGGCAAAATCGGTTCTCTCCGCAGTCACCGTCATGTCCGCCGTTCCTTGAGAATGCGCGCCCCGTCCTGGCCGAGATCGTAGAACAGGCCGGCCATGATTTGCAGCGCTTCGCGCGCAACGGAGCCCAGCAAATGTTCATCGGGCGCGTGCTGCGAGCAGGACGGATAGGAGTGCGGCACCCAGATCGTCGGCATGCCGAGAATGTCGGCGAACACGTCGTTGGGCAGCGAACCGCCGAGGTTCGGCAGCAGCGCCGGCTTCTTGTTGGTGGTCTTCGACATCGACGACAGCGCCCAGGTCACCCACGGATCGGTCGGGTCGAGCCGCGTCGCCGGGAACGTTTCCATGCGCGCCGGCCGCACCGCGACGCGTTGCAGGCCATGGGCATCGAGATGCTTGCGTACCGCCGGCAGGATGGTGTCGGGATCGGTGCCGACGACGAAGCGCAGTTGCATCGTCGCCTTGGCCGAAGGCGGAATGGCGTTGAGCGGCGCCTCCGGTGTGCCGGTCTTAAACGCCAGCACTTCGAGCGTATTCCAGCCGAAGATGCGTTCCTCGGTGGACAGCCCCGGCTCGCCCCAATCGGGATCGACTTCCGGATCGCCAGGCTCCTGCCCGATCTTCACATCGGCGAGCGCCTCGCGCACCGCCTGCGGCAGGCTTTTCGGCTTGAGCGCATCGATCAGAATGGCGCCCTTGGCATCGACCAGCGAGGCGATGGCGTGCGCCAGCAGCGTGCCGGCATTGGACAGGCCGCCGCCCCAGTTGCCGGAATGATGGCCGCCTTCGCGTAGATCGACGACCATCTCGAAATTCATGGCGCCGCGCGAGCCGAGAAACACCGTCGGGCGCTGCGCCGACAGCCGCGGGCCGTCGGAGCCGATCAGCACGTCGGCTTGCAGCGCTTCGCGTTCGTCGGCGGCGATCTGGCGCAGGCCGGGCGAACCCGCCTCCTCGCCCATCTCCAGCAGCAGCTTGCAATTGAAGCCGAGCTTGCCGCCGCGCACCGCCATCACCTGCTCGAGCGCGGCGAGGTTGATGGTGTGCTGGCCTTTGTTGTCGGCGGTGCCGCGGCCGTACCAGCGATCGCCTTCGACCGTGATCTTCCACGGGTCGAGCCCCTGGCGCCACGCCGAGGCATGGCCGAACACGACGTCACCGTGGCCGTAGGTCAGCACGGTCGGCAGGCCGGCGCCCTCGTGGCGTTCGGCGATCAGGAACGGACCGTAGGCCGGCGCCGGGTTCTCGACCACGCGGCAGCGAAAGCCGAGCCGCTCGACATAGGGCATAATGTCGGCGGTGAGATACGAACGCAGCACATCGATCTTGTCACCGCCCTGGCTCTCGGTGGGAATGGCGACGCGGCGGGCGAGCACATCCTTGAAGGCGCCGCTGTCGAAATATTCCGCCGCGCGGGCGACGGCGTCCTGACGTGTCATGATGAAGCTACGGCCTCTTGTTGCAGCAAATGGCAGGTGGCCCAGCCGTCCGGCAGCGCGGTGACGGCGGGCGGTATGGTCTTGCAGATATCCATGGCGTTCGGACAGCGCGGCTGGAACGGGCAGCCGGCGTAGTGCGCCATGGGATTGGCCATGGCGCTGCCAATCTGTGTGTCCGGAACGCCGAGGTCCGGGTCCGGCGTCAGCACGGATTCGAGCAGCGCCCGGGTATAAGGATGGCCCGGCTGGGCAAACAGCCCGGCGCGCGTGCGCTCCTCGACGATGCGGCCGAGATACATCACCGCGACGCGGTCGGCGAGATGTTCGACCACCGCTAGATTGTGACTGATGAAGAAATAAGTGAGGCCGAGCTCACGCTTGAGATCGAGCAGAAGATTGAGGATTTGCGCCTGCACCGAGACGTCGAGCGCCGAGGTCGGCTCGTCGCAGATCACCACCTCGGGCCGCATCACCAGCGCGCGGGCGATGGCGACGCGCTGGCGCTGGCCGCCGGAGAGCTGCCCCGGATAGGCGTCGAGCATGCGCCGCGGCAGGCCGACGAGATCGAGCATCTCGACCACCTTGGCGCGGCGCGAAGCGGCGTCACCGATGCTGTGCACCGTAAGCGGCAGGCCGACGAGCTGGGCGATCGATTTGCGCGGATTGAGCGAGGAATACGGATCCTGGAAAATCGGCTGAATGCGCCGCGCCACGGCGATGCGGTTACTGGCGGCAATCGGCGTGCCGTCGATCAGTATCTCGCCGGACGATGGCGGCAACAGACCGAGCAGCATCTTGGCGAGCGTCGATTTGCCCGAGCCGCTCTCACCGACCAGAGCGAACACCTCGCCGCGCTTCACCTTGAGCGAAACGTCGGCGACGGCGGTCAGCACCGCCTTGCCCTTGAAGGCGCCTTGCGACACCGTAAAGCGCCGCGTCACGTCTCTGAGTTCGAGGACGGTGTCGCTCATGCCGCCGACCTGTTCTGCGCCTCGGAGCGGATGCAGCGGACTTCATGACCGGGGGACACGGTTTCGGTATGGATCTCGCGGGCGCATTCCGGCGCCGCGAAATCGCAACGATTGCGGAAGGCGCAGCCAGTGAGACGGCCGATCATGTTCGGCACCTGGCCGCGGATGGCGCCGAGCGGCGCGCCCGGCGCGGTGCGGCCCGACACCGGAATGCAGTTGAGCAGGCCGCGCGTATAAGGATGCGACGGCGTCTTGAACACGGCGCGCGCCGAGCCGCGCTCGACCACGGCGCCGGCATACATCACCGCGACCTTGTCGGCGACGCGCGCGACGACGCCGAGATCGTGGGTGATCAGCACCATCGCCATGTTGAGCTCCTTCTTGAGCTCGGCGAGCAGCCGCAGGATCTGCGCCTGGATGGTGACGTCGAGCGCCGTGGTCGGCTCGTCGGCGATGATCAGGTCGGGCTTGCACATCAGCGCCATGGCGATCATGACGCGCTGGCGCAGGCCGCCCGACAACTGATGCGGATATTGCAACAGCCGCCGCTCGGCCCCGGCGATGCCGACGCGCTCGAGCAACTCGATGGCGCGGGCTCGCGCCGCTTCCGCGCCGACATTCTCGTGGCACAGAAGCGCTTCGGTAAGCTGGTTGCCGATGGTGTAGGCCGGGTTGAGCGACGTCATCGGCTCCTGAAAGATCATCGCCATGCGGCTGCCGCGCAGGTCGCGCATCCGCCGCTCCGGGATGGTCAAGAGATCGGTGCCGTCGAACGTCAGCCGCGTGGCGCGGCGCTGCGCCACGCGCGGCAGCAGATCCATGACGGCGAGCGAGGTCAGCGATTTGCCGGAGCCGCTTTCGCCGACGATGGCCAAGGTCTCGCCGCGCTCGACGGCGAACGATACTTCGCTGACGGCGTGCAGCACGCCGCCGCCCACCGGGATATCGATGACGAGGTCCTGCACGTCGAGCAATGCCATGGCGGTCAGGTCCGGTTTTCGGGCGCGGTCACGTCGCGCATGCCGTCGCCGACCAGGTTGATCGCCAGCACCAGGAACACCAGCGCCACCGCAGGCACGCCGATCACCCACGGACTGAAGAACATGTACTGCTTGCCTTCGGCGATCATGAGGCCCCAGGACGGCAGCGGCGGCTGCACGCCGAGGCCGAGGAACGACAGCGCCGCCTCGAGCAGAATGGCGTGCGCCATCTCCAGCGTGGCGACGACGATCAGCGCGTTGAGAATGTTCGGCAGAATCTCGGAAAACAGGATGCGCGGCGTCGAACAGCCGATGGCTTGCGCCGCGGCGACATAGTCGGCGCGCGCGATCTGCTGCGTTGCCGAGCGCGTGACGACGGCGAAGCGGTCCCACAGCAAGAGGCCGAGCACGATGATGACGCCCTGCAGTGAGCCGCCGACCAGCGCCGCCGAGGCGAGCGCGACCAGCACTACCGGCAGCGCCAGGCGCGTGGTGATGACATAGCTCAGCACCGCATCGACCTTACCGCCGAAATAGCCGGCGCAGATGCCGAGCAAGGTGCCGATGGTGCCGGAGATCGCTACCGTCAGCAGGCCGATCATCAGCGAGATGCGCGCGCCGAACAGCAGGCGGCTGAGATAATCGCGGCCCAGCTTGTCGGTGCCGAGGACGTGATCCCAGGTGCCCTTGGGATGCCAGATCGGCGGGATCAGACGCTGTGCCAGGTTCTGCGCATAAGGATCGTGCGGCGCGATCAGCGGCGCCGCGAGCGCGGCGACGATAATGACGAACAGAATGGTGGCCCCGAGCAGCAGGCCGCTGTGACGCCGGCCGCGGCGCAAGAAGTTCGCGAGCGGCGAGCGTCGCGCCGGCGGCGCATCGAACGGCGCATCGCCGCCTGCGGGATCGATCGTTGTCGGCATCACGCTGCTCATGCCAGACGAATCCTCGGATCGAGGAAGGCATTGGTGACGTCGGCGAGGAAGGTCAGCCCGACATAGATCGTCGCCAGAATGAGGACGACCGCCTGCACCACCGGGAAATCGTTGCGCGCGATGGCCTCCCAGGCGAGGTAGCCGAGGCCGTGCATCGAGAACACCGCCTCGATGACGATCGAGCCGCCGAGCATAAAGCCGAATTGCACCGCCGCCAGCGCCACCACCGGAATGATGGCGTTGCGCAGCGCGTGCTTGAAGATGACCACCGCCGGCGCGACGCCTTTGGCCCGCGCGGTGCGGATGTAGTCGGCGGACAGCACTTCGAGCATGCCGTTGCGCGACAGCCGCATCACCGCCGGCACGGCGTACCAGCCGAGCGCGATCGACGGCAGGATGTAGTGCTTCCAGCTCGAGGCGCCGGACACCGGCAGCCAGCGCAAAGTCACCGAAAAGAGAATGATGAGGCCAAGGCCGAGGCAGAAGGTCGGGATCGCCTGCCCGATGACCGAGAACGACAGCGCCAGCCGGTCGATGATGGTGCCGTTATAGACCGCCGCCAGCACGCCGAGCGGCACCGCCACCGCTATCGCCAGCAGCAGCGAGATGGCGCCGAGCGTCAGCGTGACCGGAATGCGCGAGGCGATCAGCGACACCACGGTGTCGCGGAAATAAAAGGAGTTGCCGAAGTCGAAGCGGACGGCCTTCCACAGCCAGTCGACGTACTGAACGACGAGCGGCTGATCGAGGCCGAACTGTCGGCGAATCTCTTCGACCTGCGCCGGCGTCGCCTCCGGGCCGGCGATCGAGACGGCGATGTCGCCCGACAGGTGCAACAGGAAGAACGCGACCACCGACACCGTGAAGGCAACGGAAAGCGCGACGATCAAACGCTGCAAGGTGTACGCGAGCATGACACGCCTCGACGAAACACTTCGGATGCGCTGGCAGGGTCGCCGGCGCGGCAGACTGGCACGATGCGAGAGGGGCGCCCGGCCTCCGCAAGGGAAGCCGAGCGCCGGCCGATCTTATTTCCACTTCGCCGCGTAGAAGCGCGGCAGTTCGTCCGGCTGCGCCGTGAACGACAGTTCGCTCGTGTAGGCGTAGTTCGCCGGATAGGAGAACAGCGGGAACAGGTAGGACTTCTCCGCGATGGTCTTCAGCGCCTGCTGATAGAGCGACAGACGCTTGTCGGTGTCCACCGCCGTATCGGCTTCGGTGAGCACCTTGCCGACGTCCTTGTCGTGCGTCATGTCGTCGGCCGAGCCCTTGAAATACACGCCGGTGAAGGCGGAGGCGTCGGCGACCGAGAACGAGCCCCAGGTCTGGAACGCGATCGGCGCCTTGCCTTCGCGGATCAGCGTGCGCATCGCCGCGTATTTCAGGTAGTTGAGATTGACCTTGATGCCGACCGCCGCGAGATAGCCGATCACCGCTTCGGCATATTCACGCTCGCGGTAAGCCACCATTTCGGTGGTGAAGCCGTTGGGGAAGCCGGCCTCCGCCAGCAGCTTCTTCGCCTTGGCCGGGTCGTACGAATAGGTCGGCACCCCCTTGTCGGTGCAGCCGAACTGATCGATGAAGCAGGCCGAGTTCATGATGCGGGAGCCGCCGCCGACGAGATTGTCGACCATCGCCTTGCGGTCGATCGCATAAGCGACGGCCTGGCGCACGCGGACATCCTTGAACGGGACCGAGCCCTGCGAACGGCCCAGCGAGTCGAATTGCAGGAAGCCGACGCGCATCGTTTCCGCCGACAGCACGGAGATGTTCGGCGCAGCCTTGAGCTGCACCGCCTGGTCCTGCGGCACGCGCCAGATCCAGTCGACGCCGCCGGTCATCAATTCGGCCATGCGAGTCTCGGCGTCGGGGATGACGCGGAAGACGAGCTTGCCGATCGACGGCTGACCGAGCGGGCTATCCTTCCAGTAGTTGGCGTACTTCTCCATGGTCACGCCCTTGCCCGGCGTCACCGCGGTGACCTTGTACGGGCCGGAGCCGATCGGCGCCTTGGCGAAGCCGTCGAGGCCGACCTTCTTGAAATACTTTTCCGGATAGATCGGCACCGGGCCGGCGAGATATTCGACCGCGGCCGGAAACGGACCGACGAGATGAATGCGGACCTGATCGTCACCGATCTTCTCGGCGCTCTTGATCCAGTCGACGTTCTGCTTGGTGACGACCTTGGCTTCCGGGCTCACCGCATAGTTCAGCGTAAACACGACGTCGTCGGCGGTCAGCGGATCGCCATTATGGAACGTGACGCCCTTGCGGATGGTCAGATCCAGCGTCTGCGGATCGGTCCAGGTCCACTTGGTCGCGAGTTGCGGTTCGTATTTGCCGGTCTTCGGATCGCGATAGACGAGATTGTCGAAGACGTGGCGGGCGATGATCACGCCCTCGCGCAGATTGTTGTGATACGGGCTGACGTTTTCCGGCTCGGAATCCGAGGCGTAAACCAGCGTGTCGTTGGCCTTGTTGGCCATGGCGGCCTGGCTCGTGACGCCGATGCCGATCAGAAGCGCGGCTGCGCTCGCGAGTAGAAGGTGCGCTTTCATCTTCATGCCTCCACATCACCGGCGCCGCAGCGCCGTCCCTGCTGTTGTTATTAAATTGTAATACCGACAATTAAATGTTAATGAAGGCTAGGGGTGCTTCTCCGGTGTGTCAAGAAAACGGAAAGCTGTCGCGCGCATCAATTGAGAGCACTCCGCCGCCGCAGGAGACGTCCTTTTGAGCAAGCGCGAGCAGAATACGCTCTTCGTCGGTTCCCTGGAGAAGGGAATGCGCGTCCTGGCCGCGTTTGACCACAATCATACGGCGATGGGCTTGACCGAACTCGCCGAGCGCACGGGGCTTGAGAAGAGCGCCGCCCAGCGCCTGAGCAATACTCTGCACAAGATCGGCTATCTGAACAAGGATCCGGAAACACGGCGCTACAGCCCTTCCCTCAAGTTCCTCGAACTCGCCAACGCCTATTGGTGGTCGGACCCGCTGATCCAGCTCGCGATGCCGAAGCTGATCGAACTCGGGCGCCGGTTCCACGAGCGCATCAATCTCGCGCGGCTCGACGGCCAGGAGATCGTCTATGTCGTTCGCATTCCCACGCAGCTGACGCGCTTCGAAGCCATGATCGCCGGCCGCCGGCTGTCGGCGCTGACGACATCAAGCGGCCGCGCCATGATCGCGCGATTGCCCGACGCCGAACGCCGCAAGGCGGTGCGGACCTGGCCGATCGTGGCGCTGACGCCGAAGACGACGCGCGACCGCACCAAGATCGCCGCGGCGATCGACGACGCGGCAAAATACGGCTACGGCCTGACGCAGGACGAAAGCCTCTTGAACGAAATCGGCATCGCGGCACCGATCCTCGGCCATGACGGCCGGCCGATCGCCGCCGTGCAGTGTTCTGTCTCGAGCCTGCGCTGGAGCCTCGACAAGGTGAAGCGCGAGATCGCGCCGCGCCTGATCGAGGTCGCCAACTCCTTCAATCCGATGAAACCGGGTTGAGCCGCGAAGCATCGGCGTCAGCCGTTGCGATAGGTGTAGCTGTAGCCGTTGAGTGCCGGCGCGCCGCCGAGATGCGCGTAGAGCACCTTGGCGCCGTCCGGGAAGTAGCCTTTCTTCACGAGGTCGATCATGCCCTGCATCGATTTGCCCTCGTACACGGGGTCGGTGATCATCGCTTCGGTGCGCGCGGCAAAGCGGATCGCCTCGTTGGTCTCGTGGCTCGGCACGCCATAGGCCGGATAGGCGTAGTCCTCGAGGATGACGATCTCGTCGTCGCGCACGTCGCGGCCGAGTTCGACCAACTCGGCGGTGTTGTCGACGATCTCGCGCACCTGGCTGCGCGTCTGCTGCGGTGTGCCGGAGGCGTCGATGCCGATCACCTTGTCGGCGCGGCCGTCCGCGGCGAAGCCGACGATCATGCCGCCCTGCGTCGAGCCGGTGACGACGCAGACGATGATGTAGTCGAACTTGATGCCCATCTGCGCCTCCTGGGCGCGGACTTCCTCGACGAAGCCGACATAGCCGAGCCCGCCATATTTGTGCACCGAGGCGCCGGCCGGAATGCCGTAGGGCTTGCCGCCGGCGTCCTTGACGGACTGGATGGCCTCTTCCCAGCTCTTGCGGATGCCGATGTCGAAGCCGTCCGGCACAATGCGGCTGTCGGCGCCCATCAGGCGCGTGAGCAGGATGTTGCCGACGCGGTCATAGACGGCGTCCTCGTGCGGCACCCAGCTCTCCTGCACCACGACGCATTTCATGCCGATCTTGGCGGCGGTCGCCGCGACCATGCGGGTGTGGTTGGACTGCACGCCGCCGATCGACACCAAAGTGTCGGCATTCGAGGCGATGGCGTCCGGCACGATGTATTCCAGCTTGCGCAGCTTGTTGCCGCCGAAGGCGAGCCCGGAGTTGCAGTCGTCGCGTTTGGCGTAGATCTGCACTTTGCCGCCGAGCGCCTCGGTCATGCGCGGCAGGAACTCGATCGGCGTCGGGCCGAAGGTCAGCGGGTAGCGTTCGAACTTTTCCAGCTTGAGCATGAAATGGGTCTCCGGGGCGCCGCGAGGGGCGAAATACCCCGAAAACCTAGCGGAATTACTGCGAAAGGTGCTTTCTATTATCTCGATGTTTTTTTAGTATATCGGCTCAATTCTACGATAGAGGCTGCTTTTATCTCTGATTAAGTCTTATTTATGCAAGAATCTTCCATCGACCGCATCGACCGCCGCATCCTCCAGCATTTGCAGCGCGACGGCCGCGTCAGCAATGCCGACCTCGCCAAGGCGGTGAACATCAGCCCGGCGACCTGCCACCGCCGCACGCAGCGCTTGATCGATGAAGGCTACATCCGATCCGTCCGCGCCGAGGTGGCACCCCGCCACGTTGATCGCGGCACGCTGGTCATCGTCGGCGTCGTGCTCGACCGCTCGACGCCGGACAGTTTCGCCGTCTTCGAGGCCGCCATCGTCAAGCTGCCCTTCGTGCTCGACTGCCACCTGGTCGCGGGCGATTTCGACTTCTTCCTCAAAATCCGCGTGCGTGATATCGACGACTTCAACCGGCTGCACGGCGAACAGCTCATCGCCCTGCCCGGCGTGCGGCAGACCCGGACTTTCTTTGTCATGAAGGAAGTGGTCGACAACCGGCCGCTGGATTTCTGAAGCGCGCGGCCACGGAGACGACACGGTGACATTCGACAAATTGTTCGACAGCGGCGCGCCGCAACCCACCAAGGCGCAGACCGACCGCATCACCATCAAGCGGCCGGACGACTGGCACGTGCATCTGCGCGACGGCGAGATGCTCCGGAGCGTGCTGCCCTTCACCGCGGCGCAATTCGCCCGCGCCATCATCATGCCGAATCTCGTGCCGCCGGTGACGACCAGCGCCATGGCGGCCGCCTATCGCGAGCGCATCCTCGCGGCGCGGCCTGCCGGCAGCGACTTCACGCCGCTGATGACCTGCTACCTCACCGACACGACGTCGCCGGACGACATCGAGCGCGGCTACAAGGACGGCGTCTGGGTCGCGGCCAAGCTCTATCCGGCCGGCGCCACCACCAATGCGCATTTCGGCGTCACCAGCATCATCGGCCTCACGCCGGTGCTGGAGCGCATGGAAAAGATCGGCATGAAGCTCCTCGTCCACGGCGAGTCGACCGATCCGGCCGTCGATATCTTCGATCGCGAAGCCGACTTCATGGAGAAGGAAATGCTGCCCCTTCTCAAGCGTCATCCCGGCCTCAAGATCGTGGTCGAGCACGCCACCACGGCGGAAACGCTCGACATCGTCCGCGCGCACAAGAACCACGCCGCCGCGACGCTGACACCGCACCATCTCGTCATCAACCGCACCTCGATCTTCCAGGGCGGCCTGCGTCCGCACCTGTATTGCCTGCCGGTCGCGAAGCGCGAGAAGCACCGGCTGGCGCTGCGCGCCGCCGCAACCTCCGGCGAGCCGTGCTTCTTCATCGGCACGGACACGGCACCGCATACCCGCGCCAACAAGGAACGTGAGTGCTGCTCGGCCGGCGTGTTCGGCGGCGCCACCGCGCTGCAGACCTACGTGCAGGTGTTCGATGAGGAGAACGCCCTCGATCGCTTCGAGGCTTTTGCCTCGCTCAACGGCGCCCGCTTCTACGATCTGCCTGTCAACAACGGCACGATCACGCTGCAGCGACGTGCCGGCACGATGCCGCCCGCGGTTTCGGTCGGCGACGACGAGGTGGTCGTGTTCCGCGGTGGCGAAACGCTGCCCTGGTCGATCGAGAGCGTGCGGCCTTAAGGCCACCGCAATCGCGCCGCCTCTATCTATTGCAGGACCATAAGGATTTGCCCGACCGTGGATGCATCGTCACCTCATGAACCGACGCGGATCGACCCGACGCAGCTCGATGCCGACAAGTGCTATCGCCTGCTCACCGGCATCGTCGTGCCGCGGCCCGTCGCCTGGGTAACGACCCTGTCGCCGACCGGCGGCGTCAATGTCGCGCCGTTCAGCGTCTTCACGTTCCTGTCGGCGAAACCGCCGACACTCGGCTTCAGCGTCGGCCGCCGCGGCCGCACCTACAAGGACACCGCGCAGAACATCCTGCGCACCGAGCAATATGTCATCCACATCGCCGACGGCGCGCTGATCGACGCCGTGCACGAAAGCTCGACCGAATTTCCCGCCGATATCAGCGAAGTCGACCACCTCAAGCTCGAGACCATCCCGAGCGAGAAAGTCGCGCCGCCGCGCATCGCCGCCGCGCCGATCGCCATGGAATGCCGGTTTCGCCAATGCCTCGAATTCGGCGAGACGCGCAACCGTTTCATCATTGGCGAGGTCGTGATGATCCACGCCCGCGCAGGCCTGATCGACAACGGCAAGATCGACACCATGGCGCTCGATCCGCTGGTGCGCATCGCCGGGCCGAACTACGCCCGCCTCGGCGAGATCGTCACCAAGCGGCCGGTCTTTCAGGCGCCCAAAACGGTAGCCAAGGACGACTGACCGGCGGCCCAATGGCCGCCCACGGGTGGGCCGGAATGAGCCGGCCGATGGGCAATCCGGAAACAACGCCGTCATGCCGCCCGGCGAATTGCGTTGGCGCGCGGTCTTGGCTACCAGACGCGGCAAGGGGCCGCGCGCCGCTCGACCAACAAGGCCAAGACCATGACTGCCAAACTCGTCGATGGCATCGCCGTCGCCGCCAAGATCCGCACCGAGTTGAAGGAACGCGCCAGCCGGTTGACAGCCGCCGGGCACCAACCCGGTCTCGCCGTGATCATGGTCGGCAACAATCCGGCCTCCGCCGTCTATGTCCGCAACAAGATCCGTGCCTGTCACGAGGTCGGCATCCGGTCGTCGCGCTTCGATTTTCCCGCCGATGTCGATCCCACCGAGGTGCTAACCTGCATTCAGGGGCTGAACGCCGATCCGGCGGTACACGGCATTCTGGTGCAGTTGCCGCTGCCGCCGCATTTCCCGATCCCGCTGCTGCTGCAGGCGATCTCGGCGGAAAAGGATGTGGACGGCTTCCACCTCTATAATGTCGGCGGCCTCGTCATCGGCGAGACGGTGTTCCCGCCCTGCACGCCCTATGGCGTGGTCAAGCTGCTCGAGCACGAAGGCGTCGAGATCGAAGGCAAGAATGTCGTCGTGGTCGGCGCCAGCAACATCGTCGGCAAGCCGATGGCTCTCATGCTGATGCAGCGCGAGGCGACGGTGTGCATCTGCCATGCCAAGACGCGCGATCTCGCGCAGTTCACCATTCTCGCCGACATCCTCGTCGTCGCCGCCGGCAAACCGAACCTGATCGTGCCGCAAATGGTGAAGACCGGCGCCGTCGTGATCGACGTCGGCATCAACCGGATGCCCGACGGCAAGCTGGTCGGCGATGTCGATTTCGCCGGCGTGTCGCAGAAGGCCTCGCTGATCACGCCGGTGCCGGGCGGCGTCGGCCCGATGACCATCACCATGCTGCTCGCCAACACCATCGGCTCGGCCGAGCGGCGCCAAGCCTCGGCGAACCGCACCGCGGCCTGAGGCGTCTTTACAGATTGTGGCAGGCAACGAGCCGGTTGTCGGGAGCGAGCGGCCGCAGTTCGGGCACCTCGGCACGGCAACGCTCGCTGACCAGCGGACAGCGCGCGGCATAGGCGCAGCCGGCCGGCCGATTGAGCTGGCTCGGCGGTTCGCCGGTCTCGATGGCGCCGGCGATGCGTTGTGACGGATCGGGTTTGGGCACCGCGGCCATCAGCGCGCGCGTATAAGGATGCGCCGCGCGATCGAGGATGGTGCGCGCGTCCGACAGTTCGACGACGCGGCCCATATACATCACGGCGACGCGGTCGCTGATCTGCCCGATGACGCCGATGTCGTGCGAGATGAACAGCATCGACAATCCGAGCCGCTCGCGCAGGTCCATCATCAGGTTGAGCACCTGGGCCTGGACCGAGACGTCGAGCGCCGACACCGGTTCGTCGGCGATGATCACCGCCGGCGCCGGCAGGATGGCGCGGGCGATGCCGGCGCGCTGGCGCTGGCCGCCGCTGAGTTCATGCGGGAAGCGCGTGGCGAAGGACGGCTCGAGCCCGACCGCGCTCAGCGTCTCGGCGATGCGTGCCGCACGGTCGGCGCGGCTTTTGAAGACCCTGTTGATGTCGCCGGCCTCGGCCACCGAATCGCCGATCGACCGGCGCGGATTGAGCGAGGCGTAAGGATCCTGAAACACCATGCGCAGATTGAGCCGCATGTCGCGCAGCGCTTGACCGCGCGCACCGAGCACGTCGGCGCCCTTGAAGCCGATCGCGCCGCTGTCGGGCTGCACCAGCCGCACGATGGAGCGGCCGACCGTGGTCTTGCCGCAGCCGGACTCGCCGACGATGCCGAGCACCTCACCGGCCGCGAGCGACAGCGATACGCCATCGACCGCCTTGACCCGGTATTTGCGGCCGGCGCGCTTGACGTTGAATGACGTCTTGAGATCGCGCACGTCGAGGATGGTGGCGTTCATAGCGGCCTTCCCCCTTGCAGCGGGAAGGCGCACAGCGCCTCGTGGCCCTCGCCGACAGCAAGCCGCGGCGGCGCGGCGACGAGGCACAGGTCCTGCACCGCCGCGCAGCGCGGCGCGAACACGCAGCCAGTCCTGATCGCGCCGGGGCGCGGCGCCTGACCGGGAATGGTCGGCAGGCGGCGCGCGCCGAGATTGCGCACCGGCATGCAGTCCATCAGGCCGCGGGTGTAGTGGTGACGCGGCGCATTGAACAGCGCCCCGACATCGGCGGTCTCGACGATGCGGCCGCCATACATCACGGCGACGCGGTCCGCCAGTTGCGCGATCACGCCCATGTCGTGGGTGATGAACAGCACCGACATGTCGAGCCGGTTGCACAGCTCGCGCAGCAGGCCGAGGATCTGTATCTGGATGGTGACATCGAGCGCCGTCGTCGGCTCGTCGGCAATCAGCACCTGCGGCCGGCAGGCGAGCGCGATGGCAATCATGATGCGCTGGCGCTGGCCGCCGGAGAGTTGATGCGGATAGGCCGAGAGCTGCAAGGCGGCGTCCGGGATGCGCACCAGCTCCAACAATTCGCGCGCGCGAGCTTGAGCCACCGCGCCCGATGTGCCGTCATGCACGCGCACCGCCTCGGCGATCTGGTCGCCGATGCGGCGTACCGGATTGAGCGAGGTCATCGGCTCCTGGAAGATCATGGCGATGCGGCCATGCCCGGCTTCAACGCGCTGCCACGGCTGCAACTGCGTGACGTCGGCGCCGGCGAGATCGATGCGGCCGGCGCGGATGCGCGGGCCCGGCTGCGGCAGCAGGCCCATGACCGCCAGCGACGTCATGCTCTTGCCGCACCCGCTCTCGCCAACGAGACCGAGGATTTCGCCCTTGCCGATGTCGAACGACACGCCGGACACGATATCGACCGGCGCCGTGTCCGAACCGATGGAAACCGTGAGGTCGCGGACCGACAGCATGGCCTAGCCCTCGCCGCCGAAGACGCCGCGGAAGCGCGGGTCGAGCCGGTCGCGCAAGGCATCGCCGACGAGATTGAGCGAGAAAGCCGTCAGCACGATCATCATGCCGGGGAAGAACAGCAGCCACGGCGCACGGGTGATGAAGGTGCGCGATTCCGCCAGCATGTTGCCCCAGCTCGGGATATCCGGCGGCGCGCCGAGGCCGAGGAAGTCGAGCGAGGCGGCGCCCAACTGAGCGAAGGCGAAGACGAAGCTCGCCTGCACCAGAAGTGGCGAGATGAGGTTGGGCAGGATGTGCTTGACGATCAGCCAGCCGGTGCCGGAGCCCATGCTGCGCGCCGCCTCGACATAGGTCTCGGCGCGCAGCCGCAAGGTCAGGCCGTAGATGATGCGCGTCGTCGTCGTCATGAAACCGGCGCCGATGGCGAGGATGGAATTGGCGACGCTCGGCCCGAGGATGACGATCAGCCCGAGCGCCAGGAGCAGCGACGGAAACGCCATCAGCACATCGACGATGCGCATCAGCACATGGCCGAGCCGCGGAAACAGAGCCGACAGCACGCCGACCGGGATGCCGGTGATCAGCGCGAAGAACACCACGCCGGCGCCGATCAGCAGCGCCATGCGCGCCGAGTAGATGGCGCGAGACAGGGTATCGCGGCCGAACTGGTCGGTGCCGAACCAATGCGCGGCGTTTGGCGGCGTCAACCGCGCGATCGGATCGATGGCGTAGGGATCGTGCGGCGCCAGCCACGGCGCGAACGCCGCGGCAATGACCATCGCGAGCAGAACGCATAACCCGACGAGCGCGATCGGCCGCGCGAGGAACGGCGTCAGCCACAAGGTGATGCCGTCGCGGTTCATTGCAGTTCCACCCTCGGGTCGAGCAGGCGGTAGGCGAGATCGACCAGCAGGTTGATGACGAGATAGAGCACGACGATGACGAGGATGATGCCCTGGATCACCGGATAGTCGCGGCGCAGGATCGACTGCACGACGAGGCGGCCGATGCCGGGCAGCGCGAACACCGTCTCGGTGACAACCGCCTCGGACATCAGCGCGGCGAAAGTGAAGCCGAAGGCCGACACCACCGTGAGCAGCGCGTTGCGCAGGATATGCCGCCACACCACCTGCCATGGCCGGATGCCCTTGGCGCGCGCGGTGCGCACATAGTCCTCGCGTGACACGTCGAGCATGCTGGCGCGCGTCAGGCGCAGGATCAGCGCCGCGTTCGGCGCGGCCAGCGTCAGGCTCGGCAGGATGAGATAGCGCAGGTTGGCGGGGCCGCCCTCGAAGATCGACGGATAGCCCGAACTCGGCAGCCAGCCGAGCGTCGCCGCGAAAATGAGAATGAGATAGAGCCCGACCCAGAAGGTCGGCACCGAGGCAAAGAACATGGCGACGCCCGACAGGCCCTGATCGAGCCAGGTGCCGTGGCGCACCGCGGCGATGGTGCCGATCGGCACGCCGATCAGCACGACCCAGATCATCGTCATCGTCGCCAGCAGAATGCTGGTCTCGGCGCCGTCGGCGATCACGCGGGCGACCGGGGCCTGGAAGAAGATCGACTGGCCGAGATCGCCGCGCAGCGCGTGGCCGGCCCATTGCAGATACTGCACGACGATCGGCTCATCGAGACCGAGCTCGCGGCGCAGCCTGTCCACCTGATCCGGCGTCGCGGTGTCGCCGAGCAGCACGTAGATCGGGTCGCCGGGAATGAGATGAATGAAGGCGAAGATGATCACCGACGCCGCCCAGAGCGTCACCAGCGTCGCCCCTGCCCGCTTCAGTGCATAAGACCACATTCAAACCTGCCGGGTGATCCGCGACGGCGGCCATGCGATCGGCGGTTCAGGCGCCGTGTCGGGCCTGAACCGCCGTGATCGCCAGCGGACGGCCTACTTGGTGGAGACGTTCCAGAAAGCGGGGCCGTTCGCATTGAGGTCCTTCAGCTTTGGCGAAGCGATGTCATAGGTGTAGGCATCGCCGACCTTCATCACCGGCACCTGTTCGTAGATCAAGGCCTGGATCTTGTCCCACGTCGCCTTGCGCGCGGCCGGATCGGACGAGTTCACCAGTTCGCCGCGCAGCTTCTGAATTTCCGGCGAATCCCACCAGCCGGGATAGCTGGCGTTGAGGAAGGTGAACAGGATCGGGTCCGGGAAGAACGAGTGGTGGGTGACGAAGATGTCCCACTGCTCCGCCTGACCGCGCATCTTCAGCAGCGTCGCCCAGTCGACGACGTTCATCTGCACGTTGATGCCGGCGTCGGCCAGTTGCCGCGTGAACACCGCGGCTTCGTCGTAATGCGCCTGATAGTTGGTCGAGACCAGGAGACGGATCGGCTGGCCAGTGTAGCCGGCCTCCTTCGCCAGCTCCTTGGCCTTCTTGGCGTCGTGCGGGCTGTAGGCGTCGATGCCCGCGGTCGAGTACCACGGCGTGCCCTTCGGCACGATGGAGCCTTCCGCCTTCCACAGATCCTGCGGGCCGAAGGCAACGCGCAGCGCCTGCGATTTGTCGAGCGCCGTCTGGATGGCGCGGCGCAGCTTGTAATTGTCCTTCAGGATGCCTTCCTTCGAGTTCATGAAGAACAGGCCGAAGATCGGCGCGTTGGTCCGCTGCACCTGGACCGACTTGTCCTTGCTCAGCGAGTCGTAGAGATCGCCGGAGATCATCTCGGCGTAATCGTAATCGCCGGCCTGCACACCGCTGACGCGGGTGCCGACGTCCGGCACCGGGATGAAGCGGATGGTGTCGAAGTTGGCGACGCGGGCGCCGGCAAAGCCATCGCCCTTCTCCTTGCGCGGCTTGTAGCCGGCGAACTTCTCCAGTTCGACGTAGCGGTTCGGCCGCCATTCCTTGAACTTGTAGGGCCCGGTGCCGATGTAATCCTTTTGCTCGATCGGCTGATTGCCGGCCTTCGAGGCGATTTCCTCGGGCCAGATCACGAGACCGCCATTGACGTCGGCCAGCAGGTTTTTCCAGGCGCCGTTCGGCGACGACAATTTCAGCGTGACTTCGTATTTGCCGGTCGCTTCCACCGACGTGGCGCTCGCCATCAGGAGCTTGCCGCGGGCGCCGAACTTGCCCCAGCGCTCCATCGACGCGACGACATCCTTGGCGGTCATTTCCTTGCCGTTATGGAATTGCACGCCTTCGCGCAGCTTGATGACGATGGTCTTGCCGCCGTCCTCGACCTTGTCGCTGTCGGCCAGCATGGGCTGCGCCGCGTAATGCGAATCCCAGGCGTACAGCGTCTCGAACATGTGGCGGCCGATCGCGGTGGCGACGTCAGCCGTAGACACCATGGTGTCCAGCGGCGGCGGCTCGCCGATGGTCGCTTCCCGCAGCAAGCCGGCCGCCTGGGCCGGCACCTGGGCCTGCGCATTCAATAAAACTGCCGTGACGATGGCCGCGGCGCCGCGCGCCAAAAGCCCGATTCCGGATTTCATGGTCATCCTCCCCTTTTGCGGAACGTTACAAGCCGGCTTCGCAGTCCTGTCTCATCCGTGACGCGGGGCAGCGCCCCGGCCGATTGTTTCCACCGTCATTATGACCCTTTGTTTGAAAGTTACATACATCCTGTGGTAAAGTTCAAGTCCAAATTCGCACGGATGCGGCCTTTTGGCGAAATCCACGCTTCGCGTTCGTAACTTTATTACGACGCCGCGGTGCATCCAGAGAAGGGTAAGACCGTGGTTCGGCAGGCGAAAAGGCGGGCGATGACACGACCGGCAAAGCAGGTTCGCGGCGGCCCCAAGGGATCCGCGGCGGCAGCGCCGGCCAGCGACGGCTTCGGCGCCGGCGACATCATCTCGGTGATCCGCCAGATCGGCCCGACACTGAGCCCGTCCGAGCAGCGCGTGGCGACGGCCTTGCTCGCCGACGTCGATTTCGCCGTGCATTCCAGTAACGCCGATCTCGCGCGCCGCGCCGGCGTCAGCGAACCGACGGTCACGCGCTTCAGCCGCTCGGTCGGCTGCCGCGGCGTGCGCGAGCTCAAGGTCAAGCTGGCGCAGGCGATGGCGGTCGGCCGCATCTATCTCGAACTGCCGCCGCATGTCGGCACCGATCTGGCGCGCCCTGCCCTGTGGCGCTCGGTGTTTCAGGAGATCCGCAACGCCATCAACGCCGTCGAACAGCAGTTGCAGAAGGACGACGTGGAAAAGGCGGCCGAGGTGATCGCGCGCTGCTCGAAACTCGCCGCCTTCGGCGTCGGCGGCGGCTCGACCGTCGCGGTGGCCGAAGTCGAGAACCGCTTCTTCCGCCTCGGCATCGCCGTCAACCACACCTCGGATCCGCGCCTGATGCGCATGATCGCGGCGACGCTCGGCCGCGGCGATGTCGTGCTCGCGATCTCGACCAGCGGCAACATTCCCGAAGTGATCGAGGCGGCCAAGGTCGCCCGGCAGTACGGCGCGACGATCATCGCGATCACCAAGCCGCAAAGCCGCCTCGCCGCCATCGCCGATATCGCTCTCGGCTTCCACGTGCCGGAAGCGCCGGACGCCCTCAAGCCGACGGCGTCGCGCTACGCCCTGCTCGCGGCGATCGACCTGCTGGCGACCTCGACCGCCTATCTCAAGCCGCGCGACGCGCAGGAGCGCATGCGCCGCATCAAATTCGAACTGATGAAGGCGCCCAATGAAGACGCCAACGGTCCGCTCGGCGACTGACCTTCATGGCCGCGCACACGAACGACAGGACGACAGTGACATGAGCTACGACTTGATCCTCAAGGGCGGACACGTCATCGATCCGGCGCAAGGGCTGGATGGCGTCGCCGATGTGGCCTTCGCCGGCGGCAAGGTCGCGGCCGTCGAGCCCAACATCGCCGCAACCAACGGCGCCGATGTGCGCGATGTCAGCGGACGGATCGTGGCGCCCGGCTTCATCGACCTGCACACCCATGTCTACTGGGGCGGCACCTCCCTCGGTGTCGATCCCGGCGAATTCGCCAAGCGCAGCGGCGTCACGACGCTGATCGACGCCGGCAGCGCCGGCCCCGGCAATTTCAAGGGCTTCCTCAAGCACGTCATCGAGCCGAGCGAGCCGCGTATTCTCGCCTTCATCCATGTGTCCTTCGCCGGCATCTTCGCCTTCTCCAAGCGCATCATGGTCGGCGAGAGCAGCGACATGCGGCTGATGAGCCCCGCCGACGCCGTGGCCGTCGCCAACGAGAACCGCGACGCCATCGTCGGCATCAAGGTTCGTGTCGGCCGCAATGCCAGCGGCTCCTCGGGCATCGCGCCGCTCGACATCGCGGTACAGGTCGCCGAGGAATTGTCGATGCCGCTGATGGTGCATATCGACGAGCCGCCGCCGACTTATGAGGATGTCCTCGTCCGCCTGCGCCCGGGCGACACGCTGACGCACTGCTTCCGCCCCTTCCCCAATTCGCCGATCACCGGGCAAGGCGCGGTCAAGACCGCCGTGCTCGAGGCGCGCCAGCGCGGCGTGCTGTTCGATGTCGGCCACGGCATGGGCTCGTTCTCGTTCAAGGTTGCGCGCGCCATGCTCGACGCCGGTTTCATGCCGGACACGATCTCGTCGGACGTACACAGCCTCAATCTCGAAGGCCCGGTATTCGACCAGGCCACGACGCTGTCGAAGTTCCTGTGCCTCGGCACGCCGCTGAAGGACGTCATCCGCGCCACCACGGCGAACGCCGCCGCCGCCATCCGCCGCCCGGAGCTCGGCACCTTGCGGCCCGGCGCAGCGGGCGACGCCACCATCTTTACCGTCGGCGAGGGCAGCTTCCCCTATACCGATTCCACCGGCGAGAAGATGAACGGCAACAAGCGGATCCTGATCGAGGGCATCGCGCTGCACGGCCATTGGTGGCATCCGGCGGGCAACCGCTAGCGGGCTTGTTCGGGACCGGTCTGAAAATCGCCGCATGCGCACTCCGCGCGGGCGCCCCTTTACGCCCGCCGCCGAAGGGAATAGACCGCGCGCACCATTTCCGACGTTTAGCGCAGAGCCGCGGGCCTCGACCCGCCGCGTTCCCGCTTTCGTGCGGCGAACCCCAAGGCGCCTTCGCTCATGACTTTTATGTCCGACCAACCGCAGATCGCCCGCGCTCTGGCGGAACGCAATTATACCGAGCCGACTCCGGTGCAGAAGGCGGTGCTGGCCGGTGACGCCGCCGGTCGCGATTTGCTGGTCTCGGCGCAGACCGGCTCCGGCAAGACCGTCGCTTACGGCCTCGCCATCGCCGCCGATCTTCTGGGCGGCGCCGAGCGCTTCGCCCGCGCCGGCAAGCCCCTCGCCCTGATCGTCGCGCCGACGCGCGAACTGGCGATCCAGGTTCAGCGCGAACTGACCTGGCTCTATCACTTCTGCGGCGCGCGCGTCGTGTCCTGCGTCGGCGGCATGGATCCGCGCCGCGAGCAGCGCGAACTCACTGAGGGCGCGCATATCGTCGTCGGCACGCCGGGCCGCCTGTGCGATCACCTGCGGCGGGGCCGTCTCGATCTCTCCGAATTGAAGGTCATCGTCCTCGACGAGGCCGACGAAATGCTCAATCTCGGCTTTCGCGAGGACATGGAGCTTCTCCTCGAGGCGACGCCCGCGGCGCGGCGCACGCTGCTGTTCTCCGCGACCTTGCCGCGCGGCATCGTCGCGCTGGCCAAGCAATATCAAATGGACGCCTTCCGCGTCGAAGTCCGCGGCGACGAGCAAGGCCACGCCGATATCGAATACCGCGCCATTCGCGTCGCCGCGCACGAGACCGAAAACGCCGTGGTCAACATCCTGCGCTTCTATGAAGCGCCGAGCACGCTGGTGTTCTGCAACACGCGAAGCGCGGTGAAGCACCTGCAGGCCGCGCTGCTGGAGCGTGGCTTTCTGGTGGTCGCGCTGTCCGGCGAACTGACGCAGAACGAACGCACCACCGCGCTGCAATCGCTGCGCGATGGCCGCGCCCGCGTTTGCGTCGCGACCGACGTCGCCGCGCGCGGCATCGATCTGCCCGGCCTTGCCCTCGTCATCCACGCCGAATTGCCGAACGACCCGGAAGTGATGCAGCACCGCTCGGGCCGCACCGGCCGCGCCGGCAAGAAGGGCGTCAGCGTCCTTCTGGTGCCGAATTCCCGCCGCCGCCGCGCCGAGATGTTCTTCAGGCAGGCCGGCGTCAACGCGGTCTGGGCCGCCGCCCCGCAGGCGGACGAAATCCGCAAGCTCGACCAGCAGCGCATGATGCAGGACGAGGTCTTCACCGAGCCGCCGAGCGAGGACGATCTGGCGCTGGCGCGCATCCTGCTCGCCGAGAAATCCGCCGAGGAGATCGCGGCGGCGCTGGCGCGGCTTTATCGCGCGCGCCTGCCCGCGCCGGAGGATGTGGTCGATCCGGGCCCGGATCGCGGCGGCCGCTTTCGCGACGACCGCAACGACCGGCACCGCCCGCGCGACGGGGGCTTCCCTGCGGGCGACGACGGCGCGCCGCGCGAGCCGGGAAAACGCACGGGCTTCCGCCGCCCGATGGAGGGCGGCAGCGTCTGGTTCAAGGCCAATGTCGGCCGGCGCAAGAACGCCGAAGCGCGATGGCTGCTGCCGATGATCTGCCGGCGCGGCGGCATCGCCAAGGGCGACATCGGCGCCATCCGCATCTACGACACCGTCACCGAGTTCGAGATTTCCGCCAACGCCGCGGACAAGTTCACTGCCAAGGTCCAGGCGCCCGACGCCGAGAACATCCGCATCGAGCCGCTGCCGAACGGTCCGCAAGGCGGCGGCGCACCGCCGTCAAAGGACGGCGAGCGCGGCGCGCCCGCGCCGAAGGCGGACCGGAAGGCGTCAAAGCCGCATTTCAAGAAGCGGCAGCAGGAGCATCTGGCGAAGACCGCCCGGCGCGAAGGCGACGACAGCCGTTTTGACAAGCCGGACAAAAAGTCCGAGTTCAAAGGCGGCGATTTCAAGAAGCCGAAGTTCAAAAAGAAGAAAGACAAGCACCGCAACCGCTCGGGAGGCTGATGTGGACGACAGGACGCAGACGCTGGCGCAACTGACGACGCCGGCGGTGGTGATCGACCTCGACAAAGTCGAGCGCAACATCAAGCGGCACCAGGACTATGCCAATGCGCACGGCCTCAAGCTGCGCCCGCACATCAAGACGCACAAGCTGCCGCGAATTGCCGAGATGCAGCTTCGCGCCGGCGCCATCGGCGTCACCTGTCAGAAAATCTCCGAAGCCGAAGCGATGGTCGCCGGCTCGCCGGAGATCAAGGACGTCCTGATCACCTACAACATCCTCGGCGCCGAGAAGCTGGAGAAATTGGCGGAACTTGCCAAGAAGGTGTGGCTCAGCGTCGTTGCCGACAACGAAACCGTCGTCGCCGGCCTCAGCCAGCGTTTTGCCGGGGAAGCAAGGCCGCTCTCCGTACTGGTCGAATGCGACACCGGGGCGCATCGCTGCGGCGTCGCGACGCCGGAAGGAGCCGCCGCGCTCGCGCAAATCATTGCCGCGTCGCCGGGTCTCATCTTCGGCGGGCTGATGACCTATCCGCCGCCGGATGGCGCCGCCGCCGTGCAGGAGTTCATGACCAGCGCCAAGGCGCTGATCGAAGCCAAGGGCATCGCGGTGCCGGTCATCACCTCGGGCGGCACGCCGTCGATGGCGAAGGCCGGCGATGCGCCGGTAACCACCGAATATCGCGCCGGCACTTATGTGTATAACGACCGCTCCCTGGTCGCGCGCGGCGCCTGCGACTGGGACGACTGCGCCCTCACCGTGCTGGCGACAGTGGTCTCGGTGCCGGCCGCCAACCGCGCCATCATCGACGCCGGCAGCAAGGCGCTGACTTCGGATCTGCTCGGCCTCCAAGGTTACGGCCACGTGCTCGGCCGCGACGACATCCGCATCGACCAGCTTTCCGAAGAGCACGGCCGCCTGATGAGCGACGGGCCGATCGGCCTCAAGGTCGGCGACCGGGTGCGGATCGTGCCCAACCACGCCTGCGTCGTCACCAACCTGGTCGATCGGCTGTACCTGACCAGAGCCGGTAACGTGGTTGCCACGGCCCCTGTGGTGGCGCGCGGCTGCATTGTCTAGCGCGCCGCGTTCAGGCCTTTCGCAAGCCGCTTGCCGCGCGAGCGCGCTCTTCGATCGCGGCCCAGGCGCCGCCCTTGATATCGGCCGGCGGCGCGATCCATGAGCCGCCGACGGCGATGACTTTCGGATGCGCCAGCCATTCCGCCGCATTGGCGGCGCCGATGCCGCCGGTCGGGCAATAGGTTACGCCGGGAAACGGGCCACTGAGCGCGTTGAGCGCGGCGAGTCCGCCGGCCGGCACCGCGGGGAAGAACTTCACCACCTCGAAGCCGGCGGTGACGCAGGACGTCAGCTCGGACGCCGTCTGGATGCCTGGGACGTAAGGCAGCTCGCCCTCCGCCGCGGCTTTGAGCAGCTCGGGCGTGCAGCCGGGACTGATGGCGAAAGCGGCGCCGGCCTTGCCCGCCTGCGCCAGGTCCTGCGTGGTGAGCACGGTGCCGATGCCGACGATCGCCTCCGGCACCTCGGCGACGATGGCTGCGGCCGCCGCCATGGCGGCCTCGGTGCGCAAGGTGATCTCGATGACGCGCAAGCCGCCCTTGATGAGCGCGCGCGCCAGCGGCACGGCGTCCGCCGCCCGCTCGATGGTAATCACCGGGATGACCGGCGCGGTGGCGAGAAGCGCTCGCGCTTTGCTCGATGACCTGTTCATGCCGTTGCTCCGCTGGCGGCTGGTAGGTGCTGGCTCATCAGCGCGCGAACCTGATGAGACGTCGGAATGGGGGTGACGGCGCCGTAGCCCTCGGTGGACAGCGCTGCCGCCGCCGCGGCGTAGTGTCCGGCGTCTTCGATGCCGTCGCCGGCGGCGATGCGGGCGACGAAGGCGCCGCCGAAGGTGTCGCCGGCGCCGGTGGCGTCGATCGCCTTGCACGGATAAGGCGCGATGCGATGCCGCTGCTGCGCGTCGGCAACGAGGGCGCCCGAGGCGCCGAGCTTCAGCGCCACGATCTTCGCGCCCGCATTCAGGCAGCGATCGACGATGGCGTCGGCATCGGTGAGGTCGCACAACTGCACGACGTCGTCGTAACTCGGCAGGCAGATGTCGGCGAGCGCGATGACGTCCCAGATGACGGCGCGGGCGCGGCCGAGCGACCACAGCTTGCGACGCAGATTGGTGTCGAACGACACCATGGCCTTGCTGGCGCGGGCATGTTCGATGGCGCGGTAGCCGGCGTCGCAGGCGGAAGCCGAAATCGCCAGCGAGATACCCGACAGGTGCAGCACTTTGGCGCGCGCGATGGCATCGACTGGCAGATCGGCCGCCTTGTAGCGGCTGGCGGCCGAGCCGGTTCGGCAGAAATCGAAGCGATGGCCGCCCTCGCCGTGGCTGACGAAATAGACGCCGGTCGGCGCCTCCTCGTCGGTGCGGACGTAAGTGTCGTCAACGCCCTCGGCGCGCCACATCTCCCGCAGCAGGGCTCCATTGCTGTCGTTGCCAAGCGCCGAGATATAGCCGGTGCGCGCCCCCTGGCGCGCTGCCGCCACGGCAAAGTTCGACGAGTCGCCGCCGCAGCCGCGCAGGAAGGTCGCGCCGCCGCCTTCGCGAGTCTGATTGAACTCCACCATGGGCTCGCCCATGGACAGGATGTCGATCGCCTTCGTCATTCGGGCCGTCCGGTAAGCATTTTGCGGGGCTTGGCATACAAGAATGCGTCGAAACTGCCGATAGCAAACATGCCGCGAGCCCGTTCCCGGCGCAAAATGCCGAATTCTCGCGGATTTCGTGCTTCTCTGCGGTAGAATGCGCAATAATCCGTTGTCCAAGGCCGAAAAAAGGCTTCAATATGCGGCGCGACGCGGCTAGTACCGTGGCCGGCACGGCCGCCGGGGCGACGCCGTGCGGCTGAGGGAAATCGGATCATGACGAATGTCATCGTGCTCGGCGCCGGGATGGCCGGCGTCTCCATCGCGCTGCAATTGCAGAAGCGCGGCTGGTCGGTCGCGCTGGTGGACCGCACCGAACCCGGTCTGGAGACCAGCTACGGCAACGCCGGCATCATCCAGAGCGAGGCCGTCGAGCCCTATGCCATGCCGCGCGACATCGCCACGCTGCTGTCGATCGCCATCGGCACCTCGAACGCCGTCCATTACCGGCCGCTGACGCTGCCGCAGCATCTGAACGCGCTGCTGCGCTACTGGTGGAATTCGGCGCCCGCGCGCTATCGCGGCATTTCGGCGGCCTACGCCACCATCATCGCGCAGGCCACCGCCGAACATGCGCCGCTGATCGCCGCGGCGGGTGTCGAGCATCTCGTCCGCCGCGAAGGCTTCCGCGTGCTGCACCGCTCGCAGACGGCGATGGACCGGGCTGTGCGCAACGCCGAGCGCGTCAACAAGGAATACGGCGTCACCTTCAAGGCGCTGTCGCCGGCCGAATTCGCGGCGGCGGAGCCGTCGCTGGTGAACACCGGCGCCGGCGCCATCCACTGGCTGGCGCCGTGGACGGTGAGCAATCCCGGCGCGCTGACCGGCGCCTATGGCCAGTTGTTTCAGCGCCTCGGCGGCACCTTCGTTCACGGCGATGCCGACACGCTGGAGCGCACCGCTTCCGGCGGCTGGCGCGTCACGACCGGCAACGGGCCGATCGAAGCCGAACACGCCGTCGTTGCGCTCGGCCCGTGGTCGCCGATGCTGCTGGCGCGTTTCGGCTATTTCTATCCGATGGTGCGCAAGCGCGGCTATCACCGCCACTACCGGGCGCAGGGCACGCTCAACCTGCCGATCATGGACGACGCCAACAGCTACGTCATCGCGCCCATGGAGAAGGGTTTACGCATCACCACCGGCGCCGAACTGACCGGCAACGAAGCCTTGCCGATGCCGGTGCAACTGCGCCGCGCCGAAGAGGCCGCCGGAACGATCCTCAAACTCGGCGCGCCGGTCGAGAACCGGCCCTGGGCCGGCGTGCGGCCCTGCATGCCCGACATGTTGCCGGTGATCGGCGCGGCGCCGAAGCACGAGGGCCTGTGGCTGCATTTCGGCCACGGCCATCAGGGCTTCACACTCGGCCCGGCGACCGCGCGCATGCTCGCCGAGCTGATGACCGGCGAGAAGCCCTATGTCGAAGCCGCGCCTTTCCGGCCGGGCCGCTACGCCTGACGCCTAGCCGGCGCGGCTCTTGTACGAGCCGGTGGCGATCCACGCGGCGATGGCGGGACCGACGTCGGCGCCGGTAACGAGGTTGTCGCGCCAATCGTCGCGCGCCGGGCGCACGATCAGCATCCAGCCCTCGCCGAACGGGTCCCGGTTGAGCAACTCGGGCTTGTCGATCAGCGTCTCGTTCTGCGCGACGACGACGCCTTCGAAGCCGGCGCGCGCGGCGCCGATCCACTTGCCGCCCTCGACCATGGCGAACCAACGGTCCTTTTCGAAAGGGTGGCCGATCCGTTTCGGCGTGAACACCAGCACGTCACCCATCAACGCCGCCGACCAGGCGGTGAATCCGGTGCGCAAGGTGCCGTCCGCGAGCGGCGCATACCAAACCTGGTTCTCGATGTCGTAGAGTCGGTCGTCCGGAAATTCGTAGCCTTCCACGATTGCCACGGTGCGCCTCAAAAAGTCAGAACGCGGCACTCGTCATCCATGATCGTCTGGATGACGCTGGCGGCGCCCATCATGCCGTTGCACTCCTCGATCAGGTCGGCCTCGTCCTTGTCGAACAACTCGAGATTGGCGGGACAAGCCCAGAGCCGGACGCCCTGTTCGTGCGCTTCCCTGATCCAGTCATGCACGGTCTTCGGATCGCCCGGCTTGACGTGCAGCGCCGCCGCGACGCCCTTGAACATGAGCTTGCCGCTCGTCGCCGTGCACAACAGATCGACTTCGCAATCCATCGCCGCGGCAACGGCCGCGTAATAGAACGGCGCGGCGAGTTCTTCCGGATTGCGCGGATCGGTATTCAACAACATGACGACGAGACGGCGCTTCGCCCCGTTCTCAGAAGTCGACACGCGGCGTCTCCGGCATGTAGTTCTCGAACAGCACCCAGAACGGGCTGCCGCGCGTCGTCGCGTACCAGCTTTCGAAGTCGCGCAGCGCGGCGACCACGTCCGGCGCCGCCATATCCGGCTCAGGATCGAGGCTGGCGAACACGACTTTTGCCACCGGCGCGAAATATGTCAGCACCTCGCTGCGCGCCTCGCTGTCGCTGGCCCAGCCGAGTTTCGCCTGCACCACGGCATTGGCCGCGGCCACCGCGACGGCTTCGTCTTCGGCGCTCGCCACGGCATCGGCAACGGCGCGCATGAAATTGAGCCGCCGATGCGCGAAGGCGCGTTCGCGCTCCAGCGTTTTGGTCCTCTCAGCGACCTCCTGGCGAAAGTCGTCTTCGGCGCGCGCGGCATTGTCAGCCGCCGCTTTCAGCGCGTCGAGGAAGGATGAAGCCGGCGTCATCCCGCTCTCCTGGAATTTGGCGGAAGAGAGAGGGAGTCGAACCCACCAAGGACCGGCTCGCGGCCCCTCCCGGATTTGAAGTCCGGACGCCCCACCGGGGACGATTCTCTTCCAGTTGATTTTGGCTCGCCTTCGCTCGATCGCCGGAAGAGATCGAGTCGATGCTTGTTGATGCGGCGCAGATCGCCGCGGCGCAAGGTGACGCCGTGACGGTCGAAAAACTCGAGAATCTGGATCGCCACCTTGCGGCCGTTATCGACGCGGTCGCGGAACTGCGCGGCGGTGAACTGTCCGTCCGCCGCCACCCCGGCGCAATCGACAATGATCTCGACCATTTCGCCCACCGTCGGGCGGAGGAAGAAATGGTCATGCGCCACTTCGTCCACTTTGCCCATGCGGCTGAGCAGCTTGAGCAGGCGGCGCACCTCCGGCTCCTTGACGTCGAGCATGCCGGCGATGTCGCGCACCCGCGGCGGCCGGAAACGCTCGTCGCCGCCGATCAACGGGACGATCCTGGTCCAGAGTCTTTCGTCCTCCGGCGACAGACGCACCTCGTGGCCCTTGAGCCGCACCCAGGCGCCGTCCAGGGCGATCTCGCCGGCTTTGGCAAGCCCTTGGAGAAACGCGATGAATCCGGGCGCCGGCAGGCGCGGCTGCATCTGCAGGCGCAGCGGCTCGAGGCCGAGGCCCGGCAGGTCGGGATGATCGGCGTGGAATTTAGCCAGCATAACCAGTACCGCACGCTTGAGCCCGAGCGCGCCCGCCGCCGACAGCGCCAGCACGCCGGCCGGTGTCATCACCGTCACCGCGCTACAACATGTCACCAGCGCGGCGGCGGCGGCATCGGTCAAGGCGCGGTCGCGCGCAAAGGACGACAGCTCGACATGATACGGCGGCCGCTCGAGCAGCGCCGCCAGCGCCGCCTGCGGCTCGGCGAGCGCATGCGCCGCCAGTTGCGCCAGCCGCTCCGGCGTGCGGCGCTTGCGCGGCGGCGCGCGGAGATCGAGAAATTTACCGCCGCCGATGGTGCGTTGCGCCGTGGTGTCGCGCAGTACGAAGCGATCGCCGGCGGCGGCGGCAATCGGCTCGTCCAGTACTAGTTGCACCGGCGCCTCGCTGCCTGGCGCGATCGGCGCGTCGCCGAGCAGCACGATGCGGGCGCCGACCTCGGCCGAGGCGTGATGCAGCCGCGCCGGCATCCATTGTGTCACCGGCTTGCTCTCGCCGGGCAACAGCTTGAGGGTCGCGTCGATACGATCGGTCGGCTTGTGCAGGGCCGGATCGAGCACCATCTCGCCGCGGGCAATGGCATCCTTGCTGACGCCGTCGCCGGCGAGATTGAGCGCGCAGCGCTGGCCGGCCAAGCCGCGCTCGGCCGGCCGGTCCTGCGCGTGGATCGAGCGCACGCGCGCTGCGAGCCCGCTCGGGCTCACGACAACATGGTCGCCGACCGCGACCTGCCCCGACAACACGGTGCCGGTCACCACCGTGCCGGTGCCGGACAGAGTGAAGCAGCGGTCGATGGCCAGACGAAAGCGGCCTTGCGTGCTGCGCTGCGTTTGCGCGCGCGCTTCGTCAAACAGCCGTTGCCGCAGATCGTCGACGCCTTCGCCGCTGACAGTCGAGACCGGCACAATTTCGACGCCGGCCAGCGACGTCGTCGCCAAAGTCTGACGGATATCCGCAATCACTGCTTCGCGACGCTCGGGCGGCGCGAGATCGGCCTTGGTCAGCGCCACGACGCCGCGCTCGATACCGAGCAGATCGACGATGGCCAGATGCTCGCGCGTCTGCGGCATGACGCCGTCATCGGCAGCGATCACCAGCAGCACGAAATCGATGCCGGTGGCGCCGGCCAGCATGTTGTGCACGAATTTCTCGTGGCCCGGCACATCGACGAAGCCGAGCACCGAGCCGTCCGACGCCGGCAGATAGGCAAAGCCGAGATCGATGGAGATGCCCCGCGCCTTCTCTTCCTTGAGGCGGTCGGTATCGACGCCGGTGAGCGCCCGCACCAAAGTGGTCTTGCCGTGATCGATATGGCCAGCGGTGCCGACAATCATGATGCCGGCTCCAGTGGCAACGCGGCGCGGCGCTCGGCCTCGGCGAGTTCCGCCGGCGACAATGCGGCGCGCGCCGCATCGAAGAAGCGCGGCGCCAGCGCGCTGCCGGCGTTGCGAGCGCGCAGGAGCCACGTCATGGCGGCGAGCCCATCGCGCGCGACGCCCATGCCCATGTGGAACGCCGCGCCGAGCATGGCCTGCGCATCGGCGTCGCCGCGCATCGCGCCGCGCCGCCACCACATCACGGCCTCCGCAGGGTCGCGCTCCACGCCAAGCGCGTTGTGGTGGATCATGCCGAGCCGCGTCATCGATGCCGCGACGCCTTGCGCGGCCGCGGCCTCGGCCCAGCGCCGCGCCTCGACGGCGTCGTTGTCGACGCCCTCGCCTTCGAGCAGCATCCAGCTCAGCATGTCCTGCGCGGTCGCATCACCCTGCTCGGCGGCGGCACGATAGAGCGCCAGCGCGCGCGCATTGTCCTGCGCCACGCCGTCACCCTTGAAGTACAGCGCGGCCAGATTGCGTTGGCCAACGGCATCGCCGCCCTCGGCCGCAAGCGTGAGCCAGCGCTCGGCGAGTTTGGCATCGCGCGCGACGCCGAGTCCTTCGGAGAAGCAGGCGCCGATATTGTTGGCGGCGCGGGCGACGCCGGCATGGGCGAGCGGCGTCCAGATCGCCAAAGCATGCTCATAGTCGCCGCGATCCGCCGCCTCATAGGCCGCCGTCATCTGATCCGCCACCGACGGCGCGGCCTTCCGCTTCGTGAGAGCGTGGAACAGGCCCATCACGCGGCCTCCGGCGGGTGAAGCGTCGCCAGATTGGTGAGGAAGCCATCGACGTTTTCGAGACAGCGCAGATCGAACAGCAGCGCATCCTTTTCGATGCGGCCGACCACCGGCACCGGCAGCTTGCGCAAGGCGTTGGACAGCGCAGTGAGCAGCCGGCCGCCGCCGCGACCATTGACCGAAATCGAAACGGCGAGGCTCGGCAAGGACTCGACCGGCAGGGCGCCGGAGCCAACCTGGCTCGCGCACGGCACCGATTCAACCTTGTAGCCGTCGCCGAGCTTGTCCTTGAGCGCCGGCACGATGCGGCGCGCCACCTCCTGCATCTCCGCCAGCGGCCGCGCCAGCAGCCGATAGGTCGGCAGCTTGTGCGCGAGGCTGTCCGGATCGCGATAGAGCCGCAAGGTCGCCTCGACCATCGCCAGCCGGATCTTGTCGACGCGCAGCGCGCGCTTCATCGGGTTCTTGTTGAGCTTCTCGATCAATTCCTTGCGGCCGACGATAAAGCCGGTCTGCGGGCCGCCGAGCAGCTTGTCGCCGGAAAACGT
Source organism: Pseudolabrys sp. (assembly GCA_026125895.1). Lineage (GTDB taxonomy): Bacteria > Pseudomonadota > Alphaproteobacteria > Rhizobiales > Xanthobacteraceae > Pseudolabrys. Next base: position 98,976 of record JAHCKG010000013.1, read on the forward strand.
GACAAGATCGGCACCTTCGGCAACGGCCTCGGCCACGGTCGGCTCATGCTTGAGGCCGAAGCGGGTGAGATCGACCAACGTGCCGGAGCCGAGATCGTTGACCAGCGGCACCTTGTGCTCATGCGCCAGCGCCGCGAGTTCGCGCGCGCCGACTTCCTTGGTGAAGCCCTCGATGCGGTAGTTCGAGGTGTGCACCTTGAGGATCAGCCCGGACTTGTCCGACAGCGCGCCGACATAGTCCTTCATGTGCGTGCGGTTGGTGGTGCCGACTTCGTGCAGTCTGGCGCCGGCCCGGCTCATGATGTCGGGCATGCGGAAGGCGCCGCCGATCTCGATCAGTTCGCCGCGCGAGACGATGGCATCCTTGCCCTTGGCGAAGGTGTTGAGCGTCAACAGCACCGCCGCGGCGTTGTTGTTGACGATCGTGGCGTCCTCGGCGCCGGTCAGCTCGCACAACAGGTCGCGCACCAGCTCGTCGCGCTCGCCGCGGCGGCCGCCGCCGAGATCGAATTCCAGCGCCACGGCGTTGCGCATCGCCACGGTTGCCGCCTCGATGGCGGCCTCGGCGATCAGCGCCCGGCCGAGATTGGTGTGCAGCACCGTGCCGGTGAGGTTGAACACCGGCTTGAGGTTGGGCTGTGCCTCGGCTTCGAGCCGCGCCGCGGCGTCGGCGGCGAAGGCCGTGACGTCGCCTGCCCCGCCCTGCTTCCGCGCCTCCGCGAGCACCGCGCGCACGGCGGCCACCGCCGCGCTGCGGCCGAACTGCGCGAGCGCGCCGGCCAGCGCATCGCTGCGCAGCACTTCATCGACCGAGGGCAGCTTGCGCAGCGAAGCGACAGCTTTGTCCATCGCGCGCCTCAATAACCGAGCATGAACGGATTGACCGCGCCGCGGCGGTAGCCGAGTTCGCGCACCATGAGATCGAGCGCTAGGCTGGCGACGTCGTCCGCCACCGGATCCAGCGCGGGATTCTGGATCTGCTGCATGACTTTCACGTAGGTATGGCAGGTGTCGCAGGTCTCCGCGCGCACCTGCTTGTCATGCTCGACATGCTGATAGCTGATGCCCTTGGTCGAGCCGCAAATCGTGCATTTGATGCGCACGTAATTCCATTCCGTGGCGCACAGCGAACAGACGCAATAGCGGCTGTTATGCGCGCCAGCGCGGCCGACCACCAGCGAGGCGACCGGCGCGGCCCCGCAAGCCGGACAGGCGCCGTCGCCGACTTCCTTGAGACTCTTGGCGTCGAGCAGCGCCGCCTGTCGGGCGAAGTGCACCTGCAAGGCGGCGGCGATGAACAGATGATCGGCCAGCGCCTCGACCGGAATGGCGTCGTCGAGCACGGCCCGCAGCATCAAGGCGCGCTTGCCGGCGTCGGCGGCACGGGCGCGGTCGAGCGCGGCGCGAGCCGGTTCCGGCATGTCGATGGCGGCCGCGCCAACGAACAACCGATCGAGCGTTTCGTCGAAGGCGGCGTCGGCGGTGAACTTGCCGCGATCGAGCGGCGGCATGCCGTGGTCTTTCGCGCGCGCCAGCGCATCGGCCGCCGGCATCTCGGGCGCCGGCAGGCTGCCCAGCACCTCGTGCTGCGCCGTGCTCAGCGCCGCGAGGAAATTCAGGTAAGGCGCAAGTTGATGGCCTTCCGCCAGCGTGCGGAAGCGCGCGGCGCGCGTTGCGAACAATGTCGAGGGATCGGGCAGATGGATAAAGGGCGGCTCGGCGACTTCGCCGATCGGGATCGGCTCATGCCGAGGTGTACTAACGCCACTCACTTCACGAACCCTCCGGGCCACGTGGTGGAGAACGCCGCCAAGCTGGGCGGCGCTCCCGATGTTAAACCGACTTCTTGCTGCCTACCAGTTCGCGCAGCCATTTGCGGTGGTGCCGCCAGGCCCAGCCGCCGGTCACCCGGCCCTTGGTCATAGCGCCGATTGTACCGCGCACCCAGATCGCCGCATAGACGTGGACGATCCAGACACAGATGATCGACACCGCCGCGACGGCATGGATCAGCACCGCCCAGCGCTTCTGGTCGATGGTGGTGTATTGCGCGAAGTACTGGTCCCAGATGGCGAAGCCGCTGACGATCAGGACGATGATCAGGATCGACATCGCCCAGAACACCACCTTCTGGCCGGCATTGTATTTGCCGACTTCCGGCAGACGCTCCTCGTGACCGCCGATCACGTCGCGCAACCGGGCCATCCAGGTGCCGTCCTCGGCCTTCCACAGATTCGCCCGCCAGAAGCGGACGAACAGCCCGAAAAAGGAGACGAACAGCACGACGCCGATCCACGGATGGATGGTCCGCGTCCACTGCCCGCCGCCGAACAGGCCGGTGAGGAAGTAGAGGCTCGGCGTGAACAGCGCGAGCCCCGACAACGCCAGCAGCACCAGCGAGATCGCGGTGATCCAGTGGTTGAGCCGCGCGCCCGCCGTGTAGCGGTCGACGGTTACCGGACGACCGGGGTGAACCTGATCGCCGCTCTCGACGTCATAGGCTGTCATCGCGGCCCTCCGGTCAGTTTCTCGGCGTTGGCCTCGTCCTCAGGCGACACGCGGTTGGCGCCGGTGACGACGTGGTGGACGAGGCCGATGACCGCAAAAGCGCCCATCGCGGCGAGGCCCGCATATTTGGTCATGCCCTTCCATAGTTCGACGATCGGGCTGATACGCGGGTCCTTCGGCAGGTTGGCGTAGATTTGCGGCTGGTCGGCGTGATGCAGGACGTACATCACATGCGTGCCGCCGACGCCGGGTGGGTCGTAGAGTCCCGCGTTGGCGAAACCGCGGGACTTGAGGTCCTTGATGCGGTCGTCCGCATGCTTCTTCATCTCATCCTTCGTGCCGAACACGATCGCATGTGTCGGGCACGCATGGGCGCAGGCCGGACCTTGGCCGACAGCAACGCGGTCGGAGCACAAGGTGCACTTGTAGGCCTTGTGATCGACCTGGCTGATGCGGGGAATGTTGAAGGGACAGCCCTTCACGCAGTAGCCGCAGCCGATGCACTTGTCGTGGTCGAAGTCCACGATGCCGTTCGAATACTGCACGATGGCGCCGGGCGCCGGGCAGGCCTTGAGGCAGCCCGGATCGGCGCAATGCATGCAGCCGTCCTTGCGGATCAGCCATTCCAGGTTCTTGGACTCAGGGTTCACCCACTCGGTGAACTTCATCACCGTGAACATATCCGGCGTCAGATCGAGCGGGTTGTCATAGGACCCGTGATTGATCCCGACCGGCGTGCGCTTGTCGTTCCACTCGAGGCATGCCACCTCGCAGGCCTTGCAGCCGATGCATTTCGACACGTCGATGAGCTTGGCCACCGGCGTGAGCGATTTTGCCGGCGGCGACACGGTCGAAGCGGAGCGCTTGACCAGATCGCCGTCGCCGAGCCCGACCTTGATGTCCTTGGTCGGGGCGGGAGGGGTAACGAATTCGAAGTTCGCCATCGTTCCCTCCCTTATGCCACCGGCCCGGTGGTGGGCTCGATATCGACCAGAAACGCCTTGTATTCCGGCGTTTCGATGTTGGCGTCACCGACATAGGGCGTCAGCGAGTTCGGGCCGAAGCCCTTCTTGGTCTCGCCCATGAAGCCCCAATGCAGCGGGATACCGACGACGTGCACGGTCTTGCCGTCGCAGGTCAGCGGCTGGATGCGCTTGGTGACGACGGCTTTCGCCTTCACCGAACCGCGTTTCGACCACACCCTGACCCAGCCGCCGTTGGTGATGCTCTTCTCCTTGGCCAGCTGTTCGCTGATCTCGACGAAGAACTCCGGCTGCATCGACGCATTCACTTGCGAATGCTTGGTCCAGAAGTGGAAGTGCTCGGTGAGCCGGTAGGAGGTCGCCGCATAGGGGAACTCCTTGGCGTCGCCGAACTGCTCCATGTCGCCCTTGAAGACGCGGGCGACCGGATTGCCGCGAATCTTCGGCGCCAGCACGTTGGCGATCGGCGCCTCGAACGGCTCGTAGTGAGCCGGGAACGGTCCGTCGCGCATCATGCCGCGGGTGAACAGCCGCGAGGTGCCTTCCGGGTTCATGATGAAGGGACCAACCTCGGTCGGCTTCATCGTCGGCCCGATGTCCGGCACGTCGTAGCCGGTCCACTTGGCGCCGTCCCACCACAACAGCTTGCGGCTGTCGTCCCACGGCTTGCCGTTGATGTCGGCAGAGGCGCGGTTGTAGAGGATGCGACGGTTGGCCGGCCAGGAGAACGCCCAGTTCGAGTAGGCGCCGGTCGAGTCCGGATCGCTGGTCGAGCGGCGGGCCATCATGTTGCCCGCCTCGGTGAAGCAGCCGGTGTAGATCCAGCAGCCGGCGGCCGTCTTGCCGTCGTCACGCAGCAGGCCGAACGTCGCCAGTTGCTTGCCCTTCTGCAGGACGAGCTTGGTCGGATCGTTCGGATCCGCCACGTCCTCGACGGCGTAGCCGTTGATCTCCTTCGCCAATTCTTCCGGCGTCGGCTCGTTCGGGTCCTTGTAGTTCCAGGACAGGTTGACGATGGCCTCGGGAGCCGGTCCGCCTTCCTTCTGGTACAGGGCCTTCAGGCGCTGGAAGATCTGCGCCATGATCCAGGTGTCGTGCTTGGCCTCGCCCGGCGGCGTGCCGCCGGCCCAGTGCCATTGCAGCCACCGGCCCGAGTTGACGAGCGAACCTTCGTCCTCGGCGAAGCACGTGGACGGCAGCTCGATCACTTCGGTCTGCACCGACGACGAGTTGACGTCGTTGTATTCGCCGTGGTTCTGCCAGAACCGCGCCGTCTCCGTCTGCAACGGATCCATGACGACGAGGTACTTGAGCTTGGCGAAAGCCGCCGTCAGTTTCTTGCGGTTCGGCGCCGACAGCAGCGGGTTGAAGCCCTGGCAGAAGTAGCCGTTGACCTTGCCTTCGTGCATCAACTCCATGATGCGCAGCATGTCGTAGGCCGGCACGTCGAGCTTCGGCAGATAGTCGTAGGCGAAGTTGTTTTCCGGCGTCGCCGCCGCACCCCACATCGCCTTCTGGAAGCTGACGAAGAACTTCTTGTAGTTCTGCCAGTAGCTCATCTGGTTCGGCCGCAACGGCTTGAAGCCGCGGGTCGACATATAGGTGTCGAGGCTCGCTTCCTTCTCCGTCGGGATCGTCAGATAGCCCGGGATCAGGTTCGACATGAGTCCGAGGTCGGTCAGCCCCTGGATGTTGGAGTGACCGCGCAAGGCGTTCATGCCGCCGCCGCGCACGCCGATATTGCCCAGGATCAACTGGAGCATCGCCATGGCGCGGATGTTCTGCGAACCCTTGGAGTGCTGGGTCCAGCCGAGCGCGTACATCGACGTCATCGTCTTGGTCGGCGTCGAGCACTCCGAGATCATCTGCGCCACCTTCAGGAACTTGTCCTTCGGCGTGCCGCAAATGCGCTCGACCATCTCGGGCGTATAGACCGAGACGTGCTTCTTCAGCAGGTTCCAGACGCTGCGCGGATGCTCCATGTCGGATTTGACATAGCCATCCTCGCCCAGCTCGTAGTCCCACGTCGCGCGATTGTAGTCGCGCCGGGTCTCGTCATAGCCGGTGAACAGACCGTCCTGGTAACCGAAGCCCTCCTTGATCACGTAGGGCGCGTTGGTGAACGACTTGACGTAATCCCACTGCACCTTGTCGTTGGCCATGCAGTAGTTGATGACGCCGAGAAGGAACGCGATGTCCGTGCCCTGGCGGATCGGAGCGTAATAGTCTGCGACCGAAGCCGAGCGCGTGAAGCGCGGATCGACCACGATCAGCTTGGCGCCGCGATTGGCTTTCGCCTCCGTGACCCACTTGAAGCCGCAAGGATGTGCTTCCGCCGCATTGCCACCCATGATGACAACGAGGTCGGTGTTCTTGATGTCCGTCCACGAGTTGGTCATCGCACCGCGACCGAATGTTGGGGCCAGACTGGCCACCGTCGGTCCGTGTCAGACTCTCGCTTGGTTATCGAACGCCAATATGCCGGTCGAGCGCACTACCTTGTAGGTGGCCCAGGCCGTTTCGTTGGTAGTCGCGGACGCTGCCAGGAAGCCCGTGGTCAGCCACCGGTTGACGGTGACGCCGTCGGCGTTCTTGGCGACAAAGTTCTTGTCGCGGTCGTCCTTCATCAGGCGCGCGACGCGGTCGAGGGCCTGATCCCAGGACACGCGCTCGAACTTGTCCGAGCCCGGCTTGCGGATCTGCGGATAAAGCGTGCGCGTCTTGGCGTGAACGATGTCGAGGAGGCCGGCGCCCTTCGGGCACAAGGTGCCGCGATTGGTCGGGTGGTCCGGATCGCCTTCGATATGGACGATGTCCGCCTTTTCACCCTTCTTCAGATCGCCCTTGGAATACATGATGATTCCGCAGGCGACCGAGCAATATGTGCAGGTGTTGCGGGTCTCGGTCAGGTTCGCAAGCTTCCAGGGTCGGATGGAACTTGCGAAGGCTTCTTCTATATCGCCGAAGCCAAGTGCACCGAGTGTCGTACCGGCAATACCCACGCCGGCGCCTTTCATAAATTGGCGCCGCGAGAGCTCCATATTCATCGTCTTTGCCCTCCTCGAGAGCTTTTGCCCCTACCAGGGGACAGGCGCGACGACGCTCCTCCGAGCGTGCCGCGGCGCGCGAATACGCGTAACGGAAAGGCTATTTTTGAAGCATTACAAAGTCAAACCACGAGCCAATTTGTCACAGTGGTTTGAACATTTGCCGCATTGCGAAATGAGCGGCGCGATTGGGCCAAGCTCCGTCCGCCGCCTTTTATGCAAAGATTACGCAAGCCGTAGCGGTACCGCGCTTGTGAAGATAATGCGACGGATTCTTTCGTCGCCATTCGTGCGTATCATTGACCGCCGCCCAGCCCAAGGCGCAGTATTCATATCGTGGTGTCATACGCGGCTCCCGAGTTTCGGGGCGTATCAACCTGTCGTTCGATCGCCAGCTTCACCGGCGCGATGGCGGTTGCGTTTGTGCTTCTCGGCGCGCCCGCATCGGCGGCCGACATCCGGCCCTGGATCGGGACGCCACCACCCGCTTTCACACTGCCGCAGTTCGGCGCGCCACAATCTCACCCAATCGCGCTGTCCGACCAGGGCGGCGACACGATTCTCGTGCACTTCTTTGCGAGCTGGTGCGAGCCGTGCCGTGAGGAACTGCCGGCGCTGCAACGGCTCGCCAGCCGCGGCGCGCCCGGCCTTAGAGTTGTGGCGATCGCCGTCGCCGATAACGATGCGGCTTTGCGCCGGCTGATCGACGCCACCGGCGTCACCTTCCAAGTGCTGGCGGACCGCGACCGTACCACCGCCCGGGCATGGTCCATTACCACCTTGCCGTCGACCGTCATTCTCGACTCCCGGCACATCGCCCGGCTGATCGCCGAATCCGACGTCGCCTGGGACAGCATCACGCCAACGCAGCTTCAAGCCCAACACACCCAAGTCACCCAGGGAGGACAGCCCCATGCCCGTTGATCGCCGTACGCTTCTCAAGGCCGGCGCCGCCGTCACGTTGACCGCCGGATTGCCACGTTTCGCCTCTGCCGCCGGTGCCTTCAATCCGACGCCGGGCGCCTGGCGGACCTTCGAGATCGTCACCAAGCTCGAAATCGCCAAGCCCGAGGGGAAAACAAAGGCCTGGATCCCCGTTCCCGCCGTCAACGAGGCGGCGTGGTTCAAGTCGCTCGGCAGCGAGTGGACCACCAATGGCGGCGCGGCGCTGGCGCGTGACGCGAAATACGGCGCCGAATTCGTCGCCGTGGAGTGGAAGGACGGCGAATCCGCCCCGGTCGTCCAGGTCGTCAGCCGCGTCTCGACCCGCGATCGCGCCATCGACCTGAGCGAGCCCGGCAGCGGCGCCGATCTCTCCGCCGCCGACCGCAAGCACTATACGGAAGGCACCGACCTGATCCCGACCGACGGCATCGTCAAGGACACCGCCGACAAGATTACCGCCGGCGCCAAATCCGACCTCGACAAGGCCCGCGCCATTTATGAATGGGTGGTCGAGAACACTGCCCGCGATCCCAAGACGCGCGGCTGCGGCATCGGCGACATCGCCTCGATGCTCAAGTCGGGCAACCTGTCCGGCAAATGCGCCGACCTCAACGCGCTTTATGTCGGGCTTGCCCGCGCCAGCGGTCTGCCGGCCCGCGACGTCTATGGCATTCGCGTCGCGCCCTCGCAGTTCGGCTACAAGAGCCTGGGCGCCGGCTCCGCCAACATCACCAAGGCGCAGCACTGCCGCGCCGAGACCTTCATCGCCGGCCATGGCTGGATCGCTACCGATCCCGCCGACGTGCGCAAGGTGATGCTCGAGGAGCCGCCCGGCAATCTCGGCCTCGACAACCCGAAGGTCGCCGATGCGCGCAAGACATTGCTCGGCGGCTGGGAAGGCAACTGGCTGGCTTACAACTTCGCGCACGACATCGCGTTGCCCGGCGCGAGCGGCCCCAAGCTCGGCTTCCTGATGTATCCGCAGGCCGAATGCGGGCCAAACCGGCTCGATTGTCTCGACCCGGATAATTTCAAATACAGCATCACTGCCAGAGAAGTCACAGCAGCGTGATTTCTTGCGACCAGAATTCGCGGACGCCGTTCTTGCGGCGTCCGCGTCGAACTATCACATCCCTGCCGGGAACTTTTCCGGCGGCTGACGCATTGGCCGTGATCTTGATCGGAGACGGCTATGCGGACAGTCATATTGGTAGCGGCGATTTCATTGACGCTGTCGACGGCAGCGCTGGCACAAAGCGGTTCGGGCGCCGGCGACGCGCCGCAGAACAAGGGCTCGACCGGCTGGACCGGCGCCCATCCGGAAACCGGCGGCGCCACGTCGGACAAGGGCACGCAAGGCAACCCGAAGGACGCGACTACCGGCCAGGCTGTCGAGGTGCACGACCAGGACGCGGCGAAGACCCAGCCGCCCATGGCGACCGGCGAAGACCTCAAGGGTCCGGCCAAGCAATTCGCGCCGAGCAAGACGCCGGAATAACGCAGGCGTCGTGCCGCGCCGGCGCGGACGCACCGCGATGATGGCGCCGGCCCAGACCGTTCTCGATTTGCGCGGCCTGCGCTGCCCGCAACCGGTACTGCGCGCCAAGAAAGCGCTGCGCGGCATGGCGGTGGGCGACGCTTTGGTGCTCGAATGCACCGACCCGCTGACCGTCATCGACGTCCCGCTTTTCTGCCGCCAGACGGGCAACACCTTGAGCGTGCAGGAGCGCAAGGCCGAGCTCTATGTCTTCACCATCGTGAAGCGGGGCTGAGCCATGGCTGCCGCGCCGGTCTACCTCGACAACAACGCCACGACGCCGATCGATCCCGCGGTGCTCGAGGCGATGCTGCCTTATCTCACGCAACACTTCGGCAATCCATCGTCAGCACATGCGCTCGGCCCTCCGGCGCATGACGCCATCGAGCGCGCCCGCGGCGAGGTTGCAACGCTGATCGGCGCCTCCGCCGACGAGATCGTATTCACGAGCGGCGGCACCGAAGCCAGCAATATGGCGATCCGCGGCGCCGCCATCCTGAACCCGGCGCGGCGCGTTATCGTCACGACCAATATCGAGCATCCGGCGACCGACGCCTGTTGCGCGTTGCTCGATCGCGCGGGGCATCCGATCCGCCGGCTGAAGGCGAAGGCCGACGGCATCGTCAATGCCGCCGATGCCGAAATGCTGCTCGGTGACGACACCGCGCTCGTCACCGTCATCCATGCGCAGAACGAAATCGGCACGCTGCAGCCTGTCGCGGAGATTGCGAACATAGCCCATGCCGCCGGCGCGCTGGTGCATGTCGATGTCGCGCAGTCGCTCGGCAAGGTGCCCGTCGATGTCGATGCGCTCGGTGCCGACCTATTGTCGATCGCCGCGCACAAGCTCTATGCGCCCAAGGGCATCGGCGCACTTTATTGCAGGCGCGGCATCAAACTGCCGCCGCTGCTGGTCGGCGCCGGCCAGGAGCTCGGCCGCCGGCCCGGTACCGAGAACGTGCCTTATATCGTCGGCGTCGGCGAGGCTTGCCGGCTGGCGCGCGCGGCCCTCGCCGAATCCGAACCGCGCATCCGCGCATTACGCGACCGCTTGCTGGCGCGGCTGGAACAGGGCGTGCCCGGCCTGATGCTGGTCGGGCATCCGGCCGAAAGGCTGCCGAACACGCTGAACCTCCTGTTTCCCGAGGTATCGGGCCGGCAGCTGCTTGCCGCCTGCCCCGGCGTGCTCGCCTCCAACGGCTCGGCCTGTCACGCCGACAGCGAGGAGCCGTCGGCGATCCTGCTGGCGCTCGGCATTCCGCGCGAGGCGGCGCTCGGCACGGTGCGGCTGTCGCTCGGCCGTCACACGACGTCCGAAGAAATCGACGCCGCCGCCCCGTTGCTCGCCGCAGCGTGGCGCAACCTTTATCCCGCGAAGCTCAAGCGCGCGGCCAGCTAAGCTCAAGGAGATACGCTCGTGAACATCCAGACGCCAATTCGTCTCAGCCACCTCTCCCATGGCGGCGGCTGCGGCTGCAAGCTGGCGCCGTCGGTGCTGCAGCAATTGCTGTCCAGCCATCCGACCGTGTCACCCTACAAGCAATTGCTGGTCGGCGTCGAAACCGGCGACGACGCTGCGGTGTGGGAGCTCGACCCCGGCAACGCGAGCGGCACCTGCATCATCGCCACCACCGACTTCTTCATGCCGATGGTCGACGACGCGCGCGACTTCGGCCGTATCGCCGCGACCAACGCCATCTCCGATGTCTATGCCATGGGCGGCACGCCGATCATGGCGCTCGCCATTCTCGGCATGCCGGTCGACAAGATCCCGCCGGAAATGGTGCGGCACATCCTCGAGGGCGGACAGTCGGTGTGCGACACCGCCGGCATTCCCATTGCCGGCGGACACTCCATCGATTCACCCGAGCCGATTTACGGCCTCGCCGTCATCGGCACCGCGATGAAGAGCGACATCCGCCGCAACGCCGACGCGCAGGCTGGCGACAAAATGATCCTGACCAAGGCGCTCGGTGTCGGCATCTATTCGGCGGCTTTCAAAAAGAGCGCGCTGTCACGCGACGCCTACGACGAGTTCATCGCGACGACGACCTTGCTCAACCGTGTCGGCGCCAAGCTCGCGAAGGACAGCGCCGTGCATGCCATGACGGATGTCACGGGCTTCGGCCTGCTCGGCCATGCGCTGGAGATGGCGCGCGGTTCGGGCAAGACCGTCAAAGTGAAGGCCGACGCGCTGCCGTTCCTCAAGGAAGCAGCGACCCTTGCACAGCAGGGTTTCGTCACCGGCGCTTCGGGCCGCAACTGGAAGAGCTACGACGCCAGCGTCGTGCTGCCGGACGGCACGCCGAACTGGCAGCGCCAGCTCATGTGCGATCCGCAAACCTCGGGCGGCCTGCTGGTGTCGTGCGCGGCGGACAAAGCCGACGCCATTCTCGAGACGATCAAGGCCGCCGGCTATCCGGCCGCGCGCATCATCGGCGATATCGCCGATGGCGAGCCGCAGGTCGTCGTGCTGTCCTGACGCAAGTGGCGTCGCGCTAGCCGCCCATGTAATGCCGCTTCAAGGCAACGTAGCTATCCGCGCCGCCTTCCAGCCACTGCGCAGCGCGACCGTCCAGCTTTTTCTTGACCGTCGCGGGGTTGCCCGCGGCCAGCACCCCGTCCGGCACCTCGAAGCCCTCGAGCACGACGCTGCCGGCGGCGATCATCGATCCCGTGCCGATCCGCGAACCCGACAAAAGCATGGCGCCCATGCCGATGACGCAGCCGCTGCCGATCGTGCAGGCATGAACGATGGCGGCGTGGCCGACGGTGACGTTCGGCTCGACGATGGCCGCGAGTTCGCCCTCGCTGTGGACGACGACATTGTCCTGGATGTTCGACCTCGCACCTATCCGGATGGCGCCAAAGTCGCCCCGCAACACCGCGCCGAACCAGATGCTGACATCTTCGCCGACCTCGACGTCGCCGATCAGGACGGCATTCTCGGCAATGAAGGCGCTCTTGGCGACGACCGGGCTTCGTCCGTTGATGGCGATCAGCGTTGGCATCGCGGCACTAACCGATGATCAAGAGAATGCTCTTGACCAGTTCCGGGAACAGGAGAAGCAGTACCATCACCAAGGTGTTGATGACGACGAAGGGCGCGGCCGCCAGATAGATGCGGCCGAAGCTCGTGCCCGCCGGCGCCACGCCCTTCATAACGAACAGCAGCAGGCCGAAGGGCGGCGTCATCAGCGCGGTTTCCAGATTGACCAGCATGATGATCGCGAACCACACCGGATCGAACTTCAGCGCGATGACGATCGGCATGAAGATCGGCAGCGTGATCAGCATGATAGCGATTTGCTCCATGAAGCAACCGAGCACCATGACGATCGCCTGCATGCCGATGATCAGCATCAGCGGCGGGATATCGAGGCCGAGCACGGCGCCGAGCAAGCCCCGCGTCGCACCAGAGAAGGCAAGAATCTGGCTGAAGCCGATCGCCGCGGCCATGATCGCGAAAGTCATGACCGTGATGCGCATCGAATCGAACAAGGCGGCGCGCAGCAGCTTGACGGTCAGCCGCCGATAGCCCGCCGCCAGCGCCACGGAGCTGAGCGCGCCGAGAGCCGCCGCCTCGGTTGGGGTCGCCACACCCAGCACGATGAGTCCTGTGACCGCGAAGATGATGATGCCGAGCGGCAAGAGATCGCGCACGAACGACCACAGTTTCTCCGTCAGACTGACGGACTGGGCGTCGTAGTTCGGCGCTTCCTGCGGCCACAGCGCGGCGCGGCCGACGAGATAGGCGGCATAGAAAACCGCCATGATGACGCCGGGCAGGATGGCGCCGACCAGAACCTTGGCGATCGAGATTTGCCCGATGGATGCCAGAATGACCGCCAACGCGCTCGGCGGGATCATCATGGCCAGACCGCCGCCCGCCATGATCGGACCCATGCTCATGGCGTCGGAATATCCGCGTTTGCGCATCTCCGGCATCAGCATGGTGCCGAGCATCGCCGTATTCGCCATGGTCGACCCGCTCAGCGCCGAGAACACGGTGCCGGACGCGATCGTCAGCAAAGACAGCCGGCCCGGCACTCGTCCTAGCCATTTGTCGATCGCATCGACGGCCTGTTGTCCGAGTTTGGTGTGCCAGAGCACGACGCCCATGAAGATGAACAACGGGATCGGCACCAGCGAGAACGAACTGATCGAGCTGTAGATGCCAAGGACAAGCTGCTCGAATGCCGAGCCGCCGCCCTGGAGAATCCAGGCGCCCATGATGGCGACAAGGAAGAAGGCGAAAGCGATCGGCACGCCGAGCGCCATGACCGCAAGGACGCTGCCGAGGATGACGGTTAGCGGGACAAACCAGTCCATCTCAGGGCTCCGCGCCAAGATCGCCATGACGGCGCAGAATGTCGGCGTCGGACGCGTTGAATAATTTGTAGGACCGGCGCAGGAATTCGACCGCAGTGAGCGCGAGCCCGAGCGCCATGACGCCGATGAGCCACGCACGGGGAATGGGATAGATGCCGTTCGTTTCGACGCCGCGCTGGAAGTTGTCCACGGTCGAGACGGTCGCCCAGAAGGCGATGAAGCCCGAGGATAGCCCGGCGACCAGCAAACCTGAACTGATCAGCACGCGCCGGCCGGCGATCGGCAAGGCATCGACGAGCATGTCGATCGAAACATGGCCGCCCTCACGGGTCAGCCAGGGCATGCCGAGAAAGAGGATGTACAGCAGGCTGTGCTGGACGAACTCTTGCATCCAGCCGATCGGCTGATTGAACAGATAGCGGGCCGCCACATCGAGGCCGATCCCGATCATGATCGCCAGCAACAGCAGCACCGCTACTTGCGCCAGCGCGTCGACCACCTTGTCGTAGAAGCGGGCCATAGGGAGCCTCGGTGTCAGGGCAGCGCCGGATCACGACGATCCGGCGCTGCGCGCAATCTACTTGGTCAGGAGCTTCTTGATCTTCTCACCGTCCGTCGGATTCTTGGCGAGAAATTCCGCCCAGCCCGCGTCATAGGCGGCGCTCTCGAACTTGGCGACGCCCTCCGGTGCGAACTTGATGAACGACACGCCCTTCGCCTTCAGCCGGGCGTCTTCGTCCTTGCAGTAGTCGTCGTAGTACTTCGCGACGGCGACTTCGAAATCGGCCGCGATCTGGTCGAGCTGCGCGCGCTGGTCTTGCGGGATCTTCTCCCACGCCGCCTTGCTCATGATGATCGTCGAATTGATCGAGTAGAACGGATGGTCGATCACGTATTTGGCGACTTCGGGAAAGCCGTAATCGATGGTGCCCGCATAGGTCCAGCCGAGCCCGTCGACCACGCCGCGCTCGAGCGCCGAATAGACATCCGATGGCGGCATCGCCACCGGAGTTCCGTTCAGACCCTTGACGATCGAGGTGTAGACAGGCGACACGCGAATCTTCATGCCGCTCAGATCGGGCTTGTCGAGGTTCTTCTTGACGTAGAGACGGAAGGCGCGGCCTGGATTGCCGCTTGCGCTCGCCAGGTAGACGACGTTGCCCTTTTTCATGTGCACGTCGCGCATGAGCTCGTGATAGCCGTTCTTGCGCAGGTCGGCGGGCAGGAAGTCCTTGTTGTACTGGATGCCGATCGCCTCGGGGATCGTGTTGTTGTAGTACGAGGCGATGCCGAGCGCGATGTCGATGACGCCGTTGCGCACGGCGTCGAACTGCTGCAGCGCCGGTACGACCTCCTCGGAGCCGAGAATGTCGATCTTGATCTTACCGCCCGTGCGCTCTTCGACCATCTTCTTCAAGATGTAGAGCGGCTGCGACAGGTAGTTCTGCGTCTGATACGGCACGACGCCGCGCAGCACGATCGGCTTGTCTTGTGCGGAAGCCTGACTGCCTCCCGCGATCATCGCGGCACCGACCGCAAGTGCGAACAAGTTCAGCGTGGCACGCCTTGTCTTGGACATCGACTCCCCCTTTTTGCTGCACGTCTGCCTGTGATGCAGACTTGGTGCGGTTAGTTCGCTTGAGATTTCTTGTTGGCTCCCGGGAAATAGGCTTCTGCGTTCTTGTGCAGAATTTTCTCGAGAACTTCTTCGCTGTATCCCAGCCCCCGCCAGCGCTCGATCATCATTTCGTATTTGAGGACCGGGTAATCGCACCCGAACATGATGCGATCCTGAAGTCGGCCGCCGATCTCGCGCTTGAGCGCCGGCGATAGCGTCTTCGGTGACCAGCCGTGCAGTTCGTAGTGAACGTTGCCCTTGTGCAGCATGATGGCGATCATTTCGTCCTGCCACGGATAGGCGGGACGCCCGGCCAGGATCTTCAGTTCAGGAAACCGCGCCGCCACGGCGTCGATATGCCGGGGATGACCGTGGTCGAGGATGATGCCTCTGCCGCCCGGCAATCCCTGCCCGATGCCGGTGAGGCCGGTGTGAATGAGCACGGGAATGCCGGCGTCGATCGACAGCTTGTAGAACGGGTCCCAGATCGGGTCGCTCGGCGGCAGACCATCCTTGATCTGACCGATGATGCCGAAGCCGATGAAGCCCGCCTTCGCCGCCACCGCGCGCTCGTATTCGCGCAAAGCGTCCTTGCCGAGCCGCGGATTGAGCGACAGCCAATGGCCGAAGATGACGTCGCTGTTGGCGCGCTGGATCTCGAAGGTGTAATCGTGCTCTGCGCGAATCTGATCCATCGTCATCGGATAGAGAACGGTCGTCGCCAGATCGAGCATGGCGCGGACCTTGTTACGCCGAAGCGTATCCATGAACTCCTGTTCGGTCTGGAATTCGGGAGCGGTGCCCCAGATGGTCTTCTGGTTGCGCAACTCTTCTTCCGTCTGGAAGACGTAGCCCCGCTTGGTGCTCCAATGCGAATGGCAGTCGAATACTCTCACCTGAACCTCGCCCTGTTTCAGTTCTGTTTCTGGTTGCGCAGATCGAGCAGCCGCTTCGGCTTGCCCTCCCGTCCGAGATTGGCCGCTTCCGCGAGCGCCCCGTCGCGCACGAGGTCGACGGCGACCTTGACGCCGAGGTCGCCCTGCAGGCGTTTTTCGAGAACCTCCTTGAGGCCATCGACGGCGCTGGCGTCGCGGCTGACCTCGACGCGCACCGTCATCTCGTCGCGGATCACGCCGTCGCGCTCATGCCGTTCGACGACGCACAGCCACTCGCCGGTCGTGCGCGGATCGCTCTTGATCGCGGACAGGCAGGCCATCGGGTAGATGTTGACGCCGCGCAGCTTGACCATGTCGTCGCTGCGGCCGAGGAACTTGTCCATGCGCCGCATGCAGCCGCCGCAGTTGCACTGCTCCGTGGAGACGATGCGGGCGATGTCGCGGACATTGTAGCGGATCACCGGCGGCAGGCCGCGGTGCAGGATCGTCACCACCATGTTGCCGGGCTGGCCGTCGGCCACCGGCTTGCCGGTCTCGACGTCCTCGATCTCGACATAGATGCAGTCTTCCATGATGTGAACGCCGTTCTGCTCGCGGCATTCAAATCCGGCGGTGCCCATCTCGTTGGTGCCGTAGAGATCGTAAACCGGGCAGCCCCACAACTCCTCGAGCGTGCGGCGCAGCGAATTGTCCGTGTCGGGACCGAGGAAGGTGTGGATCGACTTGGTGTTGAGTTCCTTGACGTCGCGGCGCAGCTCGTCGCGACACACTTTCGCGAGCTGCGTCAAATACTCGGGGAAACAGCACCAGGCATTCGTCCCCCAATCGAACGCCAGTTCGAGCTGGCGACGAGATGAGGTGACGATGCCGCTGCCGGTCGTGAGCGGCAGCGCGCCGATGTAATCGTGGACGCCCTTGTAGACGCACCAGCCGAGGTTCGCGAGCGAGCATGTCGCGGGTATCTGCACGACGTCACCGGGGCGAACGCCCTGAATGTACATGGCGCGCCCTTGCGTCAGACCGTTCATCTCCCACTCGTAGGGACCATAAAGCGTGGCGCGCGGCTTGCCGGTCGTGCCGCCGCTGGTCTGTATCTTCAGCGGTGACGCGCCGCGCAAGGTGTTCCAGTCGCCGTGAAAATTGCCGAACGGCGGATGCTCGGCCTGATCGGTCTTGACGTCTTCCGAGGTATAGGCCGGCAGCTTGGCGATATCGTCGATCGAGCGGATGTCGCCCGGCGTCAGTCCGGCCGCCTTCCAGCGCCGGCTGTAGAATTCGTTGCGCCAGCCCACTTCCATGAGCTTGAGGAATTGCTTGTTCTGGAATTGGCGCAGCCGCTCGCGAGGCCAGCGAAAGACAGTCTTCTCAAAGACGTCCGGGACCGGGTACGTGCTGAAGAGGTCGTTCCAGTCGAGGCTCTGATGATAGATCGGCAGTTCGGACCGGATCGCGTCCACTCAATTCCTCCCCGAACCGGCACGCGCCGGCTCCTCCCCTGAGGCCGGCATAAGCCGGCTCATTTTTTGTGAGTGAGCGCGCGCCATTCGGCGTGAAGCTCCTCGATCATCTCACCATGCTTGCATGGGGAAAATGACTGGTCAATCAGAAAAATGACTGGTCACTCATAATGCGTATGTTATTAAAGTGGCAGCGCAATTGCGATTCGTTGAAGAGTTGCGACGATGACAGACGATGCAGTGACCAGCCCGACCAGCTCGGTCAAAAATCCGATCCTGGTGCGTGAGCGACGCCGTGCGCTGATCGATGCCGCGGTCGAGGTGTTCTTTGCCAAGGGCTATCACGCTTGCCGCGTGGCGGACGTCGCCGAGGCGGCCGGCATCTCGCAGGGCACCGTCTATAATTATGTGAACTCGAAAGAAGATCTGCTCTTCATGATCGTCGAGGACCACTTCCTCGCTTATGAGCGGATCGTCGGTTCGGCGCTGGAGCCCGCGCGCACCTCACGCGAAAAGCTCGATGCCCTGCTCAAGGGCACGGTCGAGGCGATATTCAAATATCGCAAGCATTACGTCGTCATGCTGCGCGAATTGCACCATGTCGAACGCAACCGGCGCCGCGCCTTCATGCAGCTTGCGGCGGAACAACGGAAATTCTGCGAGAACATCCTGGTCGAGATTGCCGAAGAGGAAAATCTCAAGATCGGCAATTCGCTGCTGATGTCCAATCTCGTGGTGTTTCTGCCGAGCTTCCTGATCTCGCGCGGCTGGGATTTCCGCAAGGAGGTCAACGAGCAGGAAGTTGCGGAATTTCTCATCGATTTCATGGAACGCGGCCTCCGGCAAAACTGAAGTCCGCTTTGCCGCGGCCCGATGCGGAGCGACCGGTCGATGGCTGGCGAGCGAGAGCATCCACAGCGTATGGCCGACAAGGTGGCCCTCGTCACCGGCGGCTCGCGGGGCATGGGGCTGGCGCATGGCCGCTTGCTGGCGGAGCACGGCGCGCGCGTTGTACTCGGCTGCCGCGACAGGCGCCAGGGCGACGAAGCCGCCGCATCGATGCGCAAGGACGGACTCGATGTCGTGGCGCTCGCGCTCGACGTCACATGGCCTGACGCATGGGAAGAAGCGATCCGCGCCATCGAACGCAGCCACGGCCGGCTCGATGTGCTCGTCAACAATGCCGGCATCATGACCCTATCGGGCATCGCCGATTGCACGATCGAGGAGTGGAACGAAGTCGTCGCGGTCAATCAGACCGGCACGTTTCTCGGCATCAAGCACGCGGCGCCGGCCATGAGCCGGTCCGGCGGCGGCTCGATCGTCAACTTGGCCTCGGCGATGGCGAGCACCGGTTCCGATCGCGCCCTCGCCTATCAGGTGAGCAAGGCCGCGGTTCTGCACCTGACACGCGCAGCCGCCGTGAGCCTGGCGCCGGCGATCCGGGTGAATTCCGTGTCGCCGAGCCTGACCGCGACCGATATGGCGCAGGCGCTCGGCAAGGACTGGCTGAGGCAGCGCACCACCTCCTATCCGCTGGGACGGCCAGCCGAGTCGATCGAAATCGCTCGCGTCGTGTTGTTTCTTGCTTCCGACGAAGCGTCCTTCGTCACTGGCGCTGACTATCGCGTCGATGGCGGCGCACTGGCTGGCGGCAAAGGCTCGGCTGCGCATCGTACCGATGTGGATTGAACTGGTGGGCCCGGCAGGACTCGAACCTGCAACCAGACCGTTATGAGCGGTGGCCGTTTTTAAGTCGGCGCTGAATTCGCTGGATTTCCGCGCGCTTATCGCCCCATCTGCCGCCGCCTTTGACGGTCGTTTCTGAGGCGAAGCTGTGGCGGTCAGCGCGTCGATCTAAGGCCTGTCAATGCCTTCGTTACTGTGTCACATGCCTGGTCGATCGTGGCCGGATTGATCATTTTGCCAGGAGCCGCCGCGGACATCCTGCGCACGTCTTTCACTACCTGCTCTTCCATGGCACGGATCCATGCGTCACCGTGACCGCTAATACTTGCGACCTCCACGTAGAGGCGACGGATCAGCGCGAAAAAGGCCATTGTATCAGCGTCCCGGCCGCGACCTACTTCGTCGTCAGTTGTCATGGCTTCAGCCTCCCTTTTTTTCAGCCTACGACTTAGCCCCAGCTTTGGGAACCCTCCGCGCTACGAACGCAAAAAGAGCCCCGCCGCCGGCCAAAGCCGGACAGCGGGGCCAAGATGGGAGGAAACGCCGCGTGTCGCGCGCGGCCTCACAGCGCCGGCATCGGCGCCGCGAGAGCGTGGCTACTGCACGGTGACCATGCAGAAGCAGCAGATGGCGGCCGCGATGATGACGACGAGCGTCACCACCTGCCGCAATCCGATGATGGGCATCATTTCTTCAGCAGGTGATCGGCGAGCTTGTCGATCTTGTCCTCAAGGCGGTCGAAGCGCTTGTCGGCGCTGGCGTCGCGGTCGGTGAGCGCCTGCTTCACCTCGTCCGTCACCTTGAGGAAGCTGTCTCTGCGCACGAAGGTGTCGCGGGTCCACTTCTCGAAGTCGGAGATTTTGGCCTGCAAAGCCTTGATCGTCTCGCCGAACTCGCGGCGAATGGTCTCCGCCTTTTCGTTCAGCTCGGCCCGGCTTTTGTCGACGGCTGTATCGACAGCGTCTCGGTGCTCTTTCACGGCGGCCATGATCTTCCCCTCCATGCTGGAGAGACGATCCGACAGCCCCCACTGCCCAGAGCGCACCGCAAGAAGGATGTTCAGGCCGAGGCCTGACGCCGCGATCAGCAGGGCGCAGATCGAGATAACCAAGGTCGAGTTCATTTCACCCCCGCGAACTTCGCGCGCACCGCTTCGTTGCATTTTCGGACGGCCACGAGCCGCCCGTTCGCCTGGCCGAGCGCCGCAGCGTATTTGGCGGCGCGCAACCCGAGATCCTCGCTCTTCACGATCGGCGGGTAAGGCACCGGCACCGCGTTGCGGTCGCAGTCGTCAGGGATTTGAACAGCCGGCGGCGGATCGCCCCGTGATGTCGCACAGGCGCCTGTCATCGTCGCCAGTAGCGCGGCGGCAAGCAGCCGAATTGCGCAGCGTTTCCGCATAGTCGTTCACCTTGGTTTGAAGATCGGTGTTTTGCTCAACAAGATCGGCGGCTTGGCGGCCGGCGAGATCGGCCGCGAGCTGCTTGACCGCCGCTTCCTGTTTCAACCGCGCGATCTCCGCCTCGAGGTTCTTGGTCTTCCACTGAGCTTCGCAGTTCGCCGCGCCGGTCGATCGGCCGAGCGTGAACATCGCTAGGCCTACGCCAAGCGCGATCAGCACCACACCGAGGAAGCGGAGGAGACGAGTGAATGGCGCCGCCCACGGATTAGCCGGGAGCACGAAGCCGACATAGGCGCCGCCGGCAACGAGCGCGAGCGCGATCAGATAGTCGCGCGCAAACGATAGCCATTCGAGGGCACCGGCGAGGATGTCAATCATCGCGCAGGCACCACGCGATCTCGCCGATGAATTGATCGTACCGGCGGCGCTCTAGGCCACGCAGCACCACGCCGGCGGCCCGAGTGAACTTTCCCATGTTCCGGCAGCCCTCCTCCCGCCGGCCCTCCCGGAAGGCGCGGCCGACGGAGGAGTTGCAGAAGTTGCCCCGGCCGACGTTGTAGACGAACGAAAGCATGGCAGCGTGCTGGTGGTCGCCGACCATGAAGTTGTTCGGCAGGCAGGATGCGAGCTGCTCGTTGTACTTCGGCAGGTCCGTCTTCAGCAGGTCATCGCACATGGCGATGGTGTAGACGTCGCCGGTCTTGAGGCTCTTGTCATCGTGGTTCGTGTGCCCGCGACAAACCGTAATGATGCCCTTGGGGTCGAAGCTCTGATGGATAGCCACCGAGACCTTGCCGCCCTGCTTCGGGTTCGTCACGCCTTCCCAGTGCGCGAT
>JAHCKG010000014.1 GCA_026125895.1 Pseudolabrys sp.
CGCCATCTGCCGGGTGCAACCCTGCCGAAGGCTCGTCAAGCACATAGACCACGCCGAATAGCTGTGACGACAATTGGGTGGCAAGGCGCAAGCGCTGCACCTCTCCGGAGGAGAGCGTCGGCGTGCTGCGGTCGAGCGAAATGTAGCCAAGGCCAAGATCGATCAGCGGCTCGAGTCGCTCGATCAATTCGCAGGCAAGGCGTTGGGCGGCGATCCGCTTCTCGTCGGAGAGATTGGGCGTGCGGCGCACGTCGGGCGCGCTCTTGTGCGCAGAGCCGCCCGCGGCAACCCGTTGTTCGACCGCTGCATCGCGGGCCGCTTTTTCCAGGACATGGCCCTTTGAGGTGTCGGAGACTGCCCCATATTCGCCATGCGTGACGGGCATCAGCAAGTCCTTCAGCTGGAACACCGTCAGGTCGCCGAACTCGGCAATGTCGAGGCCGGCGAATTTGACCGACAGGGCTTCGCGCTTCAGGCGCTTGCCGTCGCAGGTCGGGCAATCGCGGCCGATGATATATCGCGAGACGCGCTTCTTCATCAGCGCGCTTTTAGTGTTGGCGAAGGTTTCCAGCACATAGCGGCGCGCGCCGGTGAAGGTGCCCTGGTAGCTCGGCTCCATGCGGCGCTTGAGCGCCGTCCGGGTCTGTTCGGGCGTCAGGCCCGCATAGACCGGCACCGTCGGCGCCTCGTCAGTAAAGAGGATCCAGTCGCGATCCTTTTTCGGCAGGTCACGCCACGGCGTATCGACGTCATAGCCGAGCGAAACGAGGATATCGCGCAGGTTCTGGCCATGCCAGGCGGTCGGCCAAGCGGCGATCGCCATATCGCGAATGGTGAGGCTGTCGTCAGGCACCATCGTCTCTTCGGTCGCGTCATATACGCGGCCGATGCCGTGGCAGGTCGCGCAGGCCCCCGCGACCGTGTTTGCGGAGAAATCCTCCGCATAGAGCATGGGCTGATGGCGCGGATATTCGCCGACGCGCGAATAGAGCATCCGCACCAGGCTAGAGAGCGTCGTCACGCTGCCGACCGAGGATCGCGCGTTGGCCGAGCCGCGCTGCTGCTGCAACGCGACCGCAGGCGGCAATCCGTCGATCGCGTCGACCTCCGGCACGCCGGCCTGATCGATCAGGCGACGGGCATAGGGCGCAACAGATTCCAGATAACGCCGCTGGGCTTCGGCATAAAGGGTGCCGAACGCGAGCGATGACTTGCCCGAGCCCGATATGCCGGTGAATACCACGAAGGCGTCACGCGGTACATCGACGTCAACATTTTTGAGGTTGTTCTGGCGCGCGCCGCGAACCTGCACGCAAGCGGGCGGCACCGCATGTCCATGGTCGGAGGCCTGCGTCGTCGAGTGTATATCCTTGTTTTTCAACTTAGTTTTCCTGCCGTATCCGCCCGTGCGGCCCGTGTTTCATCACAATCAGGGTAACAGATGAAGGCATTTCCGACTCAATGCATCCAACGGCCACGATGGCCCGAGCTTCGAAACCTTTGGAATATTTTCCAGCACTAAACTAAGGTACGACAAAACCTTTTTCCGTCGGGTCGCGCGACGAGGCCACACACCCCGCAGGTAAGCGCACGGGTTAGGCGGCCGTGGTCCGTGCCGCTATCGGCGTGTAACGACTGCACTTCGGCGGTTGTACCGCATCACTCAGTTGCCAGGGAGCGCTTCATCATGGCCGGGGTCGGGCCATGATGAAGGCTGGCTTGTCGATCCGAGCGCCTGGCGCCGCTTCGGATCGGCGGGTCAGTAGTGAATGACCGTGCGGATCGACTTGCCTTCGTGCATCAGTTCGAACGCCTCGTTGATCTCCTCCAAACCCATGGTGTGGGTAACGAACGGGGCCAAATCGATATCGCCTCTCATGGCGTCCTCGACCATGCCGGGGAGCTGTGTACGTCCCTTGACGCCGCCGAAAGCGGACCCCTTCCAGACGCGGCCCGTAACGAGCTGGAACGGACGGGTGGAGATTTCTTCGCCCGCGCCGGCAACGCCAATCACGATCGACTGACCCCAGCCACGGTGCGCTGATTCAAGCGCGGCGCGCATGACGTGGACGTTGCCGATGCACTCGAAGGTATGATCGATGCCCCAGCCCGTCATCTCGATCAGCACTTGCTGGATGGGCTTGTCATGGTCCTTGGGGTTGATGCACTCGGTCGCACCGAACTGGCGTGCCAGCTCGAACTTGGACGGGTTGGTGTCGATGGCGATGATGCGACCCGCCTTCGCCTGGCGCGCACCTTGAATCGCCGCGAGGCCGATGCCGCCCAGGCCGAACACGGCGACCGAGTCTCCGGGCTGGACCTTGGCGGTATTGTGGACTGCGCCGATGCCGGTCGTGACGCCGCAGCCCAGCAGGCAGACATGTTCGGGGTTTGCCTCGGGATTGATCTTGGCGAGCGAGACTTCGGCGACGACAGTATATTCACTGAAGGTTGAACAGCCCATGTAATGATAGAGGGGCTGGCCATTGTACGAAAAGCGGGTGGTGCCATCGGGCATCAAGCCCTTGCCCTGCGTTTCGCGGACAGCGACGCACAGGTTGGTCTTGCCCGACACGCAGAAATCGCACTTGCCGCACTCGGCGGTGTAGAGCGGAATCACGTGATCGCCCGGCCTGACGCTCGTGACGCCCTCACCGACCTCGACAACGATGCCCGCACCCTCGTGGCCTAGAACCACCGGGAAAACGCCCTCCGGATCATTACCCGCCAGCGTGTACGCATCGGTGTGGCACACGCCGGTGTGCGTCACCCGGATGAGCACTTCGCCCTTCCGGGGTGGGGCGACATCAATCTCGACGATTTCGAGTGGCTTGCCCGGCTCGAAGGCTACAGCGGCGCGAGATTTCATGTTGGGATACCCTCGTTGATGGAAACTGATTGCCGGTGCGAGGCCGTTGCACCATCGCAAATTCGTCGACGTTCTCATACTGTCAGGGAGTATCTTTGTCATACCCCCTGCCAGTATACAAGAGGTGTTCTACCGAGGGTCTCAAACCAGAGAAGGCAGCAGGGGCTGGCTTCTAAGTGCGAGAGAACACGGGCAAGAAAATGAGCCTGAAATCGTCATTTAAGATAAGTACGCAGAATCTTCATTACGCCCTCCACGCCGTCATCGTGATCGCCACCCTCGCTTTTGAGGGCCGGATCTGCGCCGGAACCGAATGTTTCCCTGAGGTGACTCTCCATCACTTCCGCCATCAGCCCGTTTGTCGCGCCACGCATGGCGACAATTTGCTGCAGCAGGGGAGCGCAATCGGCCCCGGCTTCGATCGCGCGTTCCAGAGCGTCCGCCTGGCCCTTGATACGCCGCAAGCGTGTGATGGCTCGCTTTTTGTCCTCTGATGAATGTGGCATCGCGTTTTCCCGAGAAATCGCTTCACCATACTATACAGGGGGGGAGTTTCAATCCTGCACTGAGACGGGCGTTTCTCTCATCGGGCGAGGTTCCGGTCATGCTCTCAAGCCTGCGCCGCAAGCAACCACGGCATGGGCTGAGGGTCCGATCATGTGTCTGGGAGGGGGGAGCCATCGCTTGCTCCCCCAGGTTTGCCGGTCAGACCGTAACGACGACCTTGCCGATCTGGTCGTTCGATTCGAGGAAGCGGTGCGCGTCCTGGATGGCGTCGAGCGGGAAAGTGCGCGCGATCTGCGGCTTGAGCGCGCCCGATTCCAGCCCCGCCACGATAAACGCCTTGGCGCGATCAAGGGCGGCGTCGTCCGAGACGATCTCACTGTAGAGATAACCCTTGAGCGTGAGGCTCTTGCCCAGCACGGAGAACAACGGGAACGGCGTCGGCTCGCCGCTGAGCGCGCCATATTCGAGCAGGATGCCGCCGCGCGCCATGCTCGCGGTCAGCGGCTCGAACGACGGGCCTCCGACCGGGTCGAGCACCACGCGCGCACCTGCACCATCGGTTATCTCCATCACCCTCGCCACCAGATCCTCTTCCTCGGTCGCGACGACATGATGTGCACCGGCATCAAGCAGGGCCTGGCGCTTGGCGCCGGTACGCGTCGTCGCGATTACCGTCGCGCCGACCATCCGCGCAATCTGGAAGGCAGCAAGGCCGACGCTGCTGGAAGCAGCGGTGACGATGACGAAATCGCCCTGGCCGAGCTTCGCCTGCTCCACCAGCGCGCCCCAAGCGGTGACATACTGCATCCACACGGCCGCCGCTTCCTCGAACGACAGCGCCACCGGATGCTTGACGACGAGGCGGGCGGGCACGTTGGCGACCTCGCCATAGGTGCCCCAGCGCGCGATATCGAGCGGGGGGATGACGCTGACGGCTTCGCCTTCCGCAAACCCGGTCAAGTCCGCGCCGACCTTAACGACGGTGCCGGCAGCCTCATAGCCAAGGCGGCTCGGGAACTCGGCTTCCTGAAGGTAGGCATGGTTGCGGAACATCACCTCGGCGCGGTTTATGCCTATCGCCTTGACCGCGATCTGCACCTCGTCGGCCGCGGGCGCGGGCACTGCCAAATCTTCAATCTTGAGGACACTGGCGTCGCCATATTCGTGGATTCGAACGATGCGGCTCATGGGACATTCCTTGATTATTGAACGATCGTTCTGTATCGATGTCAGCGACGAGGTTCAAGCTATTATTTATCGATCATTCCATATCAGGCGCCAGAAATGACAGAGACGAAAGCACGTCGCGGCGCAGGTCGCCCTCGCGTGTTCGACACTAACGCAGCGCTCGACAAGGCGGTACGGCTGTTCTGGCAGCGCGGCTACGAGGCGACTTCGATGGCCGATCTGGTGGCAGAGACTGGCGTCGCCGCCGCCAGTTTCTATGCGGCGTTTGGCAACAAGGCGGGGCTGTTCGCGGCGGTGATCGAGCGCTATGCCGCGACGTTCAGCGTCCACCTCTATGCCCCCATCAACGACCCGGCGTTGTCCACCTTCGAGGCCGTCAAAGGCCTGCTGGAGCGAGCGGCGTCATCGTTCTCGGAGCCTGGAACGCCGGCCGGCTGCTTCATGTATTCGGCAGCGGCAGCCGTGTCGCCGGCGTCCGCCGCCATCGAATGCCTGCTGCGCGACAAGCGTATCGCGGCGGAGGCCCTCCTGATCGAGCGTCTGCATCGCGGCGCCGCGCAGGGCGAGCTTGCGGCCGATGCCGATCCGGCCGTCCTAGGCAAATTCATCAATACGGTCATGGAAGGCATGTCCGTTCAAGCGCGCGACGGCGCTACGATTAACGAACTGCTCTCCATCGCCAAAATGGCACTCGATCGATGGCCGGCTGCGGTGTGATGGTCGAAGCGAGCTCGTCCTCGGTGTTCTTGCAACAAGCCTCTGTCGATCTGCAGCAAAGCCCACTCCGACCGAAGTCCGCATGCCCAAATCATCATCCCATTCCGGGAGACCGCAGCGCTCGACAGGATTTTTGAACAGCCGCGGAAAGTTGTGACACCAAGTATCGATATTTATTTGTGCGTGGCGGGGATCTACCTATCCGCCTCCCTCGAACGAATAGCCGAACACATCTGATAGGACGAAAGCACATGAAAGGCGTGACGCTGCCAGGCGGGGAAGTCGTTCCTTCAATGGGTCAAGGCACCTGGAAGATGGGCGAACGTGCCGAGCGGCGATCCGATGAGATCGCCGCGCTACGCGCCGGTGTCGAGTTGGGCCTGACGCTCATCGACACCGCCGAAATGTACGGCGACGGTGCGGCGGAAACACTGATATGCGAGGCGCTGGGCAGCTTTCGCGACCAGTTGTTCCTCGTCAGCAAGGCATATCCGCAGAATGCATCGCGCTCCCGCCTTGCCGGTGCGTGCGAGGCGAGCCTGAAGCGGCTCGGCACCGATCGGCTCGACCTCTACCTTCTCCACTGGCGGGGATCGGTGCCGCTCACTGAAACAGTGGAGGCATTGGAGACGCTGAAATCGGCGGGAAAAATTCGGCACTGGGGTGTCAGCAACCTCGATACCGATGATATGGACGAGCTTGTCGCTGCCGGCGGGGGGGGCTGCGTGACCGATCAGATCCTTTACAATCTGGTCCGTCGGGGCCCCGAATTGGACCTTTTGCCTTGGCTCGCCGAGCACAAAGTGCCTGTCATGGCGTATAGTCCGGTCGAGCAGGGACGACTTTCTACGCACCCCGCTCTCGACAAAATTGCAGCCGAGGTTGGTGCAACCCCTGTGCAGGTCGCACTTTCCTGGACGTTGCGGCACGATGGCCTCATCGCCATCCCGAAAGCGAGTTCAGTCGCACATGTGCGGGAGAACCGCGCGGCCGCCGATATCGTTCTTTCCGACCCCCAGCTTGCGACGCTCGACGCGGCATTTCCTAGGCCAGGCAACCGTCGTCCACTTGAAATGCTGTAGCGTCAGATGGCGATATTCTCTCTCGAAGGCACTGACGTGACCCGCCTGACAATTGGCCGCATTGATAATAGAGCTACGTCGTGCAATCGGCGGAATGCATGGATCGGATCGGATTGTTTCCTGTGTTTCTCGCTTGACGATAGATCCCGAAAGTAGGGTTTTTCGGGGCATCTCGGAAAAATCTAATAAATTCAAAAGCCGGCCAATTTTCCAGGATGTATGACGGTATATCGCCGCAAGAAATATTTTTAATTGCCATATTTCAAGGCTTTATGCTTTCGATCAATAATCGAGTGGGAGTGAGGTTCGCTTCCACATCAGTCCGCGCGGGCCGTGCGCGATAGACCGGATTCGCACCGCGTCGCGATGCCGCGCAACGGAACCCGGGAGCGATGCTGGCCAATCGGCGCATGCCCTGCATGATGGCGCAACCGCGCCACCAATCACCGAGACAGGGAACCGCATGGCCAGAATTCTAGGCTACATCGCAACCAGCCTGGACGGCTACATCGCCACCGAAGACGACAGCCTCGATTGGCTTTTCGAATTCGGCGAGCTCGACCTCGGCGAGTACGACTACCGCAAATTCATCAAGCGCATCAGAACCGTCGTCATGGGCCGCGGCACCTATGATTTTCTCGAGCAAGACGGCTCGCCTTGGGCCTATGGCGACCAGCGGGTGCTCGTCGTTACCTCGAAGCCTATAGCATCGCCGAAGGGGCAGCTGGAGACGCGCAGCAATATCGAAGACCTCATCGCGGAGTTGCGAGGTCTGGACGATGGCGATGTCTGGGTTCTCGGCGGCGGGAAGTTGCAGATGACCTTCATCGAGCGTCGAGCGCTGGATGAAATCGAGATCTATGTGATGCCGAGACTTATCGGCAGCGGCAGGCCTCTTTTTCCGCCGACCGGGTTTGGCGGCGATGTCCGTCTGCTGAGCACCAGTGCGCTCGATAAGGGCTGCGTTCGACTGCACTATGCCTTCGATCATGCGCCGTAAGGCGCGAGCCGGCCGCGGCGGATTCCCGGGTTGCGCTTCGCTCCACCCGGGCTACGCTTAGCGGTCGCTCTCGTTGGAACTCTGCCCATGCCCCGTTTTCTCGCCGTCTACACCATGAAGCCCGAAAACGTCGTGCGCTTTCGCGCGATGCCGAAGGCCGAGCAGGAGGCGGTCGACGCCGCCGGCGTGCCGCAATGGGTGGCGTGGGAGAAGGCGAACGCATCGTCGTTTCGTGACAGGGCCATGGTCGGCAAGACCAAGCGCGTCACCAAGGACGGCATTGCCGACGCGCAGAACGACATCTGCGGCTACGTCGTCGTCGAGGCCGACAGCATCGATGCCGCGGCGAGGCTGTTCGAGAACCATCCGCACTTTTCGATCTTTCCCGGCGACGGCGTCGACATCATGCCGTTTGTGACCGAACCGCAGAACTAGGACGAAGCCGGGAGCGGACAGCGTGACCACGTTCATCCTGATCCCCGGCGGCTGGCAGGGCGGCTGGGTCTATCAGCAGGTTGCCGACCTGTTGACCGCGCGCGGCCACAAGGCGGTGCCGGCGACTTTGGCCGGGCTCGGCGATAAGCCGGCGCCGGACGCCAATCTCGACAGCCATATCGCCGAGGCCGTCGCGGCGGTGAAGGCGCAGGGCGAGGGCGTCGTGCTCGTCGGCCAGTCCTATGGCGGCATGATCGTCAGCGGCGCGGCCGATGCGGTGCCGGAGTCGATCCGCGCGCTGGTCTATGTCGATGCCTATGTGCCGGAAACCGGCGACTCGGTGTGGTCGCTGACGACGCCGCAGTTTCGCGAGCTGTTCGTCGCCGGGTGCAAGGCCGATGGCCGCAATTGCGCGCCGCCGGCCAGCATGGACCCGCGCGCCCGGCCGCAACCGATGGCGACCTTTCTGCAGGCGATCAAGCTCAGCGGCCGCTGGCGCGAGGTGCCGCGCAAGACCTATATCGGCGCCTTCGGCTGGCAGGGCAGTCCGTTTCGCGACCTGCACGCGCGGCTGAGCGGCGATCCCGAATGGTCAACGCTGGCCTTCGATTGCGGGCATAACGTCGCGCGATTGCAGCCCGAGGCCCTGGCCGAGGTCTTGCTGACGCAAGTCTGATCACCGGCGGGCATGGCGGCCTTGGCCGCGCCCCAGAGCGAGCCCGGATTCACGCGATCCGGATACAGCGCCAGCATCTTGTTGTAGAGATCGAGGTGGCCCGCGGCGTTCGCCAGCGCGGCGTTGAAATCCCGGATGTAGCGGCGCGTCGCCTCGATGTGGCGCGGCGAACCGTCCTGGTCCGTGACCGCATGGCCGGCGACGACCGCCTTGGGCTCCAAAGCCTCGATGATGTCGAGCGCGCGCAGCCACTCCGACCGCTCCGCGGCATCGCATTCCGCCAGATAAAGATGCGTTTCGTTATAGACGGCGTCGCCGGCGATCACCAGGCCGAGCGACGGAATGTGCAGGGCGGTCGTGTGCGAGGTGTCGGTGTGGCCGAGCGGAACGATGCGCAGGTCATGGCCCTCGAGCTGGAAGGCGTTGCTGTCGGCGGCTCGTGGCGCGGCGAACTTTTTCGGCAGCAAGCCGGGGAAGCGGGGCTCCCAGAACGATTTGACGAAGCCGGGTTCGATTTGCCGCGCGATCGCCTCGGCGACCGGACGCGCCGCGATCGCCTTTGCCGCCGGAAATCGTTCGAGCAGCAGCGCGAGCCCGAAGTAGTGATCGCCATGCGCATGCGTCACATAGATCGTCTTCAGGGTCTTGCCGCTTAGCGCGACCCATTCGACCAGTTCCTGCGACTGCTGCGCCGGCAGGAACGTATCGACGAGCACCGCATCCTTTTCGCCGCTGATGAGCGTGACGGTGTTGTTGACCCAGGCGAGGTCTTCCTTGCCGGGTGGCACGCCTTGGGTCGAGCTGCCGCGCTTCCTGGTCAGCAACTGCCAGTTCAGTGTGCTCACGTTGATTCTTTCGATCACAGGAGGTCGATATGCTCAGGCGCCCGCGAGCGCCTTGCGGATGTCGCGGGCAAAGCCCTTGATCGTGAAGCCGGCGGGCAGGGCGTCGATCAGCACCAGGTCGGAGATGGCGTTGCGCATGCGCAGCGGCGCGATGGCCTGATAATCGGCCGAGTGATACCAGGCATCCGCCGCGTGGCGGTCCGGAAACTCCATCAGCACGACCGAGCCCGGCCAGGCGCCTTCGATCACGTCCACCGGTCCCTGTGCCAGCCATTTGCCGCCATAGGGCGCAACCGTCGCCTCGACCTGCTCGAGATAGGTCAAGCCTTCATCGTTCGGAACATCGGCCGGGATGCGCAGGTGGTTGATGAGATAAGTCGGCATGGAAAAAGGGACCACTGGTTTTCATCGCGCCGTAAAAGGGCGGCGCCGATCTCGCTAGTACCATCGCCGGCGAGCGCGCTGTTTTTCCATTCGCATGACGGTTTGCGCGAATGCATTGCGGCGCCGCGGATGGTGCGGGGAGCCGGCCGCCACGCCGGTTCCCATATACATGCATATGCAAGCATCTTGACGGCGCGCTCGACCTCGATATATGCATGCGCATGCAATGAATAAGGAGCATCGACATGCACTGGATCTATCTCGGCGCCGCCGTGGTCTTTGAGGTCGCGGTCGCCCTCGCGGCGGGCAACGCCAAGGGGTTTTCCCATCTGGGCTGGACCGCCGCGACTTTGGTGTGCGGCGCCATCGCCACCGTCTTTCTGAGTTTCGCGCTGCTCACCTTCGATGTCGGCGTCGGTTACGCCATGTGGACCTCGATTGCGGGTGTCGGCATCGCCGTCCTGGGCGCGGTGTTCTTCGGCCAGCGGCTCGGTCTGAGGAAGATCGCCGGCATTGCCCTGGTCATCGGCGGTGTCGTCGGCCTGCGCCTCAGCGGCGCGGCGTGAGGCAACCTACGAGATTGAAAGGATCGAGCATGATCAAATCGTCACAGAACAAGGCTGGTGCCTGGCTCATGCTGCTGCTCGCCGGCGCGTTCGAGATCGGCTATGCGCTCAGCGTCGGCGGCAGCCAGGCCTTCACCGTTCCGTCGTGGTCGATTGCCGCCGGGGTGTTCTTCCTGCTGACACTGTATTGCTTAAGCGCCGCGTTGCGCACGATCGATGTCGGCATCGGTTACGCGGTCTGGGCGGGCATCGGCGCGGTCGGCGCCGCCGTCTTCGGCGCCATGCTGCTGCATCAGCCGGTCACCGCGATCCAGGCGTTCTGGCTGGCGGTCATCATCGCCGGCGTCGTCTGGCTCAAGCTCGCCGACGGTCCGGAGCGGCCGGCGGACGCGCAGGGTCCGGCCGCCTGACGCAGCCGGATCGGGATGCTCCGGCTTGCGCGATTCGTTGCATCGCCATACATCTGATGCATGTCCAAGCAGAGCGATGGCTGGCTCAAGCTGATCCAGATCGTCGGCTTCATCGAAGCCGACGTCGGCAAGGTGGTGCAGGCAGAGCACGGCCTCGGGCTGTCGGAGTATCGCGCGCTGCATGTCCTGTCGCGCGCGGCGAGCGGCGAATTGCGCATGCAGGAGCTGGCCGCGCATCTCAGCCTCAACCAGAGCTCGGTGTCGCGCATGGTCGAGCGGCTGGAGCGGCTGGGGCTCGCGGTCCGCGATCTGTGTGCGGACGACAAGCGCGGCGTCTATGCGGTGCTGACGGACAAGGGCCGCGCGCGCCTCAAGGCGGCGCAATCGTCGTATGACGCGGCGCTGGCCGGCGCCGTCAAACGGCACGGTTGCCAGGATCTGCTGGCGCGCCTGCCGGCGGTCGCGGCATCGAAGCCTGCGGCAAATCGCTGACTTCGCACCGCGACCGCGGCGCGGCAGAACGCGGACAGTTCGGTCCGTACCAGCGAGGCGCTCATGGAAACCATGGAACTTCACCGCGGCCGCCTGATCGACCACATCCAGCTCGTGGTCGAGGATCTCGCCGCGGCGCGGCGTTTCTACGAGGCGGTGTTCAAGGTGCTGGAGATTCCGCTCGCCGGCAGCGGCGAGGACTATTTCTGGGCCGACGAATTGTTCATCTCGACGGCGACCAGCGAGGCGGCGGCCGGCCACACGACCGGCCGGCATCACCTTGCGTTTCAGGCCAGGGACGAGGCGACGGTCGATGCTTTCCACAAGGCGGCGCTCTCGGCCGGCGGCCGCGACAATGGCGCGCCGGGCCGGCGCAAATATCATCCCAATTACTACGCCGCGTTCGTGATCGATCCGGCCGGCAACAATATCGAGGCGGTGTATCACGGCCCGGCCCGGCGATCGGCGCCGAGCGTGAAGATCGAATTCGAGATGTAGACGGCGAGCGCCGCGAACGATCGTCGCGGCGCTCGCTTTTGTCTGCGCCTACAGCCGGCCCGCCAGCGCGTCACGGATCGCGCGTTCGACCGGCGACGTCTCGGCATCGGGCCGCGTCAGGCTCAGCGGCTCTTTCGGCAACAGCGGCGGCTGCGCCATGAAGCGCGGGCGCGTGCCGCGATGCGGCTGCGCTGCGTGCACCAGGAACGGGTGACACAGATAGACGGTGCCGGCGTCGCCGACCGCCAGCGTCTCCGGGCGCTCCGCCGAGCCGGCAAAGCCGTCGGCGGCGAGTTCGCGCAAGGTGAGGCCGGCATCGCCCGCCGGCGCCAGTTGCCGCGCGATGTCGAGATGCGAGCCGCGGCGGATGCGCGTCGGCGCATCGTTCTCGCCGACGTCGGAGAACAGGAACAGCATCAGCAAGGCGCGGCCGCGCGAGGCGACGTTGACGCGCCATTCCATGAAGTCGGGGTGTTCCCAGCCGAAGCTGACATCGACATGCCAGCCGGCATCGCCGGGGTCGTCCGCCGACGGGAAGCGGAGCGGGAAGGTGCCCATGCTGCGGCAGGGCAGCCAGCGGCCGCCGCCGACGAGTTGGTCGAAGGCATCGTGCAGCACCGGCGTATTGGCGCTGTCGAGGAACGGCGCCTGGTCGTACATGCCGAGCCGGATCACCGGCCTCGTCCATGTCGCGGCATCGTCCGGATCGCAGCCGCTGTCGCGCCACAGGATGGCGCGCGCCTGCGCCGCCGTAGTGCGGGGGAAGGCGTCGTCGATGCGGACGAAGCCGTCGCGGATGAATTGCTGGACTTGCGCGTCGCTGAGCGCGCGCCCGGAATGCGGAGCGTGAGGCATGATCGTGGCTTTCGTTGTCGGCCGGCCGTTATCGGTGCCGCAGGTGGCATGGGGCCGGAAGGGGCACGGGGCCGGTCAGTGGCTTTCAGGCGAATGAGCTCGCGCGCTCGCAAGGAGCGCGCCGGCGTCAGCCTTGAAAGAAAGCCGCGGCGATGTTGAAAGCGATCATCATCATGACGATGGCCTGATAAACCGGCGCGGCGCGCGTTGCAAGCCGCGGCGTGGCGGCAAGACGACGCGTGTTCATGGCCGTGGCTTGCGCGCCGTAGGCCGCGGCGTCGGCTGGGCCGGCTTGCGTCCGCCGCGATAGCGCACGTGTTCGATAAAGGCGCGCAGCTTTGGCAACACCTGCCGTTTGCCGGGATGGTAGAGGAACAGCCCCGGCGCGGTGACGGCATATGACGGAAGCACGGCGCGTAATGTGCCGTCGGCCAGCGCGCCGCGCACCAGAGGCGCCGGCAATTGCGCCAGGCCGACCGCGCGCAACGCGGGGCCGAGCAGCGTCAGGTAATCGGGCGCGATGAACGGGCCGGACACGAGCGTTTCGAT
The DNA here is from genome assembly GCA_026125895.1 of Pseudolabrys sp. Classification (GTDB taxonomy): domain Bacteria; phylum Pseudomonadota; class Alphaproteobacteria; order Rhizobiales; family Xanthobacteraceae; genus Pseudolabrys. Next base: position 13,074 of record JAHCKG010000014.1, read on the forward strand.
CGCTTTGTTGCCGTCGAGGAACGGCCACGGCGCCAGCGCGCCGTCGGAACGGCGCAGCCTCAAGCAGGCGTGATCGCGCAGATCGCCGATGCCGTGCGGCGGCGGCCGGCGTTTGAAATAGCCCGGCGCGCCGACGACCATCAGCGGGAAGGGCAAGGTAAGCCGCACCGCGACCATGTCGGCGGCGATGAACTGGCCGAGGCGGATGCCCGCGTCGAAGCCTTCGCCGGCAAGATCGGTGAACTCCTCGCGCGTCGCGATCTCGAGTTCGACTTCCGGGTACGCCTCGCAGAACGAAGCGATCAGCGGCTCGAGCAGCACCGGCACGACCGCGCGCGGCGCCGTGATGCGCAGCAGGCCGGACGGCTTCTGGCCGAGGCCGCGCGCGGCGTCGCGCGCCGCCAGCAATTCCTCATAGGCCGGCTTGGCGCGGGCGATGAACCGCTCGCCGGCCTCGGTGAGGCCGACGCTGCGCGTCGTGCGCATGAACAGCGCGGCGCCGACCCGCGTCTCCAGCGTGCGGATGGCCTGGCTGACCGCCGACGGCGTGACGCCGAGCACGGCCGCGGCCTTGCGGAAATTGCGCTGGCCGGCGACGGCGAGAAAGGCCTCGACCCGTCGAGCGCGCCCTGGCGGATTGTGAAGTTCTGCTTCATGGAGCAGGCAGATTATTCCGGATAGTGCCGCGAGGAAAGCTGCCGTAGATCGCCCGCGTCGCCGCCAGAACGGGAGAACGCGCATGCCGGCCGCCATCATTTTCCAGATCCAGCTCGCGCTCGGCTATGTGCCGTGGCTTCTGCTGTTCGTCACGTATCTGTGGCCGCGATTGCGGGCGATGGATCCGCTGGCGGCGCATCGGCTCATCGCCAGCCTGCACAGTTTCCGTTTTTTCGGCCTGGTCTTTCTGGTGCCCGGCGTTGTCGGACCGGGACTGCCGCCGGGCTTCGCGGCGTCCGCCGCCTACGGCGATGTCGCCGCCGGGCTGCTGGCGATGCTGGCCTTGCTCAGCATCCGCGTGAAGCCGCTGTTTCTCACGTTCGTCGTCGCCTTCAACGTCGTCGGCGCGGCCGATCTCATCCTCAATTACGTCCATGGCATCCGGCTCGACCTGCCGGGCGCGGCCGGCGCGCTGGGCGGCGCCTACTGGATACCGATCCTCTATGTGCCGATCCTGATGATCACGCATGTGGCCGCGTTCCGGCTGCTGCTGCGGCGGCGGATCGTGCCGCAGGCGCGGACCGCCTGAGACCGATCCCGGTATCCGATAGAGGGTGATGCAGATCAATGCCGGTTGCGCCGGCTGGCGCTCATGATCGCGTCTCGACGACGAGACGGAGTACGATCATGACGCAGCAGCGACAGACGGCGCCGCGCGCAGCTCTCGCACTGACGCTTCTCCTTGCACTCGGCATGTTTGCCGGGAGCGCCAGCGACGCTCTCGCGGATAAGACCGAGGCTGAACTGAAGGCCGAGCTGCGCCGGGCGCGCGGCGCCTGCCAGGGCGCCTATCCCGGCTGGCTGCGCGGCATTGTCGACGCCTACACCGGTTTGGTCGCCGGCCCCGTTCTGGACGTCTCATTCGTCCTGAAAAAGGTGCCAACACCGGAGGCGCTGAAGACCCCCGACGAGCGCCTGGGTTGGGGCGACGGTCTCCAGGCGGGGTACAAGGCGGGTCTGGATTACGGGATGGAGTTGGGGAAAGCCGCGCGTACCCCCACGTTCAAGATCGAAGCGATGAACGAAGCTTCAGAGCGCTTGAACGCGTACACCACCGCTCAATGCGGCGCCATGATCCCCGAACTCGACTGGGATACGACCATGATGAATACAAACCGTACTTTGACCCTCACCAGCCTTACATTGGCATATTTCGCCATGGAGCGTGCGGCGAACGCCAACGAGTTCGCCGTCGGCGCCGAAAATGCGGCCCGTTGCGCACGGGAAGCCGAGGCGAAAGGCGACCAAACGGGGGCGCAGAATTGCCGCGCCGAAGCCAGGAAGCTCGCCGAGAGCACGGTGGACTTTGCCGAAATGGCGAAAGGGTTCGCCGGCCAGCGCGAGGAAGCGGTGCAGGCCGTCGTCGATGCAGAGGCCGCGGTCGAGAAAGCCAGGAAAGCCGCCGACGACGCCGGCGGCTAGGCCGGCGCCTCCTACTTGGCGATCGCCAGCTTATCCTGCGTCTTGGTGTAGAAGTCGCCGGCGTCGTGGCGCTCGTGCAACTGGCTCTTCGGATCGCCGGAAATCCTGTTGACGATACGGCCGCGCGTCACCGCGGGCCGCGCGAAGATTTCGTCGGCCCAGCGATTGACGTGTCTGTACTCGTGCGTGCTGAGGAAGGTCGCCGAGTCGCCGTATTGCCAGCCCTTCACCAGGCCGCCGTACCACGGCCAGATGGCGATGTCGGCGATGGTATAGTCGTCGCCGGCGATGAACCTGCGCGTGGCGAGCTGTTTGTCGAGCACGTCGAGCTGGCGCTTCACCTCCATGGCGAAGCGGTCGATCGGATATTCCATCTTGGTCGGCGCATACTGATAGAAGTGGCCGAAGCCACCGCCGAGATAGGGCGCCGATCCCATTTGCCAGAACAGCCATGAGAAGCATTCGGCGCGCGCGGCTGGGTCGGTCGGCAGGAAGGCGCCGAACTTCTCCGCCAGATAAGTGAGGATGGCGCCGGATTCGAAAACCCGAATCGGCTTCGGCCCGCTGCGGTCCATCAGCGCCGGAATCTTGGAATTCGGGTTGACCGCGACGAAGCCCGAGCCGAATTGCTCGCCATCGCCGATCTTGATCAGCCAGGCGTCGTATTCCGCGCCCTTGTGGCCGAGGGCGAGGAGCTCCTCGAGCATGATCGTGACCTTCTGACCATTTGGCGTCGCCAGAGAATAAAGCTGTAGGGGATGCTTGCCGACGGGCAATTCTTTTTCATGAGTGGGCCCCGAGACAGGACGATTGATGCTGGCGAACTGGCCGCCCGATGGCTTGTTCCAGGTCCAGACCTTCGGTGGAGTGTAATCGGTCGGCGCATTCATGTCGGGGCTCTCCTGAGTGACAGACCGTCAATATGGGCAGCGCCGCGGCACGGACAAGCCATTGTTCCGTCATAGCAAGGGCGCGACGCCGCAGCGGGCATGAGGCGCGCCGCCATGGCGCGTAGCCTGCCTGAACCTCTTCCCGCTTCGTGAGTTACGGGATCGTGATGTGGAAATTAGCCGGCTCAATTGCAGTGGCGGCAATTATTCTATCCGCCGCCGGATTCTCACTGTGGATTTATCGCCTTCCGCCCACGGCAGCGGCCGGCGCGCCGGCGCCGTTGTCCGCGGAGGAGGCGACGCGGATGGTGAAGGCGCTGCAGCCGAAGCGACAGCGGCCGCGGCCGCTCATTGCCGTCATCGGCATCAACGACGCGACCGAGACGACCGACTACGTTATGCCCTACGGCATTCTGCGCCGGGCCGACGTGGCCGACGTCGTCGCGCTCGCCACCGGACCTGGCCCGGTCCGGCTGTTCCCGGCGCTCACGGTCGAGCCGGAAGCGACATTGGATCAATTCAATAAACAACATCCGATCGGCGCAGATTACATCATTGTTCCGGCGATGAGTCGCGATGATGATCCCGACGTCATGGCTTTCCTCAAGGATCAGGCCGGGAAGGGCGCAATCGTCATCGGTGTATGCGCCGGCGCCAAGGTTGTCGCTGCTGCCGGCCTGCTCGACGGCAAGCACGCCACCACCCATTGGTATTATCTTGACGAACTGCGCCGGCGGCATCCGTCTATCGTTTATGTCGCCGATCGACGCATCGTGGTCGATGGCGCCGTCGCGACGACGACCGGAATCAGCGCATCGACGCCGATCGCGCTGACGTTGATTGAAGCGATCGCCGGTCACTCCAAAGCTGCGGCGGTTGCCGGCGACCTCGGACTCGAACAATGGCGGGGCGGCCACCGCAGCGATGCATTCAAACTCACCGGTTCCTTTGTACGTACGGTAATCGGCAACGCACTCACCTTCTGGCGCCGCGATCGTCTCGGTATCGAAATGAAGTCCGGTATCGACGAGGTGTCGCTGGCGCTTGTGGCCGATGCATGGTCAAGGACTTATCGATCCCATGCGGTAACTTATGCGGCCGCCGCAATACCGGTCGCAACGCGGAGCGGACTGCGCATCATTCCCGACCGCACGATGAATGCATCGCAGCACGACCTGATCTCGGTATCGATCGGCGACGACCGTCCTGCGAAAGTACTGGATGACACCCTCGCGACAATCGGTCAACGCTATGGCGGCCGAACCGCCGACGTCGTCGCGATGCAACTTGAGTACCTGAGGCATTGAAAGCTGTGCCCTGCGCATTCCGCGATTTCTACAATTGGCTGACGAAGGAATTTTGAGATGCAACAGCAGATCGCCGTGATCACATTGGGAATTGCCGATCTGGGCCGGTCACGGCGGTTTTACACCGAGGGCTTCGGCTGGAAGCCGGTATTCGAGAATAACGAGGTCATCTTCTATCAGATGAACGGTTTCGCGCTCAGCACCTGGCAGGCGGCGGCGCTGGAGCGCGACATGATGCGCCGCGGCTGGTCGCGACCGGGTCCCTTTGCGCTGGCGCATAACGTTCGCGAGAGAGACGACGTTCTGCCCACGATCGAGCGGCTGGCGGCAAACGGTGGCCATGTGATGCGCGCCGCCGATGAACCTCCGCACGGCGGCTTGCGCGGTTACGTCGCCGACCCCGATGCGCATGCCTGGGAAATCGCGTGGAATCCGGCCTGGGCGATCGACCCGAACGGTTACGTCACGTTCCGCGCCTGACTGCCGCCATTCAGCGAAAGTTAAGCTGTGCAAGGCAGCTTGATGGCGCACGTTTTCGTCCGGAGAATTGGAATGTTCATGCGCGTCCTGACTGCCGCAGTTGCACTTGTCGGCATTGCCGCATTGTCGCTCGCCGCGACCTCGCTCGCGCTGGCGCAAGGCGGCGGTGCCGTGCAGGTCGCCTCCGGCGTGAGCTATGAACTGATCGGCCGCTGGGACGCGGACAAGCTCAACAAGGTGCTGACCGACGACACGCCGAAGTTCTTCGGGGTCGATGTCAAATACACGCCGGCGACCAATGCGGTGAAGCTCTATCGCGTCACTTATCATTCGGTGGTGCCCGAGCGCGGAAACAAGCCGATCGTCGCCACAGGCCTCATCGCGGTGCCGGATATCGCCGGCACGTCGTTTCCTCTGGTATCGTATCAGCACGGTACCGTTTACGAGAAGACGCAGGTGCCGTCGTTCCCCGACCAGTCGCCGGAAACGCAGCTCATGCTTGCCCAATTCGCCGGGCAGGGCACTATCGTCATCGGCGCCGATTATTTCGGCATGGGGTCGTCGAAGGAGCCGGAAGGCTACATGGTCAAGGCCAGCCACCAGCAGGCAACCTACGACATGCTGATGGCGAGCCGCGCCGTGCTGGCGGATCTCAAGCTGACGAGCACCAAGCTGTTCATTGCCGGCTGGTCGCAAGGTGGTTTCGTCACCATGGCCTTCCTCGAGAAACTGGAGAGCGCCGGCATCAAGGTCGATGCCGCGGCCACCGCCAGTGCGCCGGTCGATATCTTCGTGGCGCTTAACGGCTTTCTCAACTTCCCGCGCAAGAACGATGCCGATTGGGTGAACTCGCTGTTCATCCTGTCGTCGTTCGCTTTCGAGAATTACTACGGCGTGCCCGGGCTGGCGCGCTCGCTGATCGCCGAGCCTTACTACGAAGTGGCGCGCAAGGCCTATGAGCGCGAGCCATTCAATGCGGCCGACGTGCCGACCGATCTGCATAAACTCATCAAAAAGGACTATTTCGACGCGCAGTTTTTCGCGCAGTCGGCGTATGGCAAACTGGTGGCGCAGACGACGGCTTACCGGTGGATCGTCAAAACGCCGGTGCGCAATTATTATGGCGAGGCGGATGAGGCGATCAGCACGGGACTTGGCCGGCTGGCGATGACCTATCAGCAGGCCATCGGCAACGGCAACCGCCAAGTCGAGGCGGTCTCGACCGGGCAGACCAGCCACCGCGGCACTTTCGCGACGGCGGTGCCGCACTGGAAGACCTGGTTCGACGGGATCAAATGACGTGACCGATAACGCGGCGCAGAACAAGACCGGTAACGGCGACGCGCTGTTCGCGGAATTTCGACCGGGCAACGGCCAGCGCGCCGAGCGGCTCCGCCAGGAGTTCGAAGCGGCGGAAGCCGGGCTTGTCAAATGGCATATCCACTCGACCATCGTCGTGTTCGGCTCGGCGCGCGTGCGCGAGAATGGGGCAGGGCGGCAGCCGTTCTGGTATGAGCAGGCCCGCGCCTTCAGCCGTATCGCCTCGGAGCAGGGCGGCGCGCTGCGGCCGAACGGGCTCATCCGCGACAATGTCATCGCGACCGGTGGCGGGCCCGGCATCATGGAGGCGGCGAACCGCGGCGCCTATGACGCCGGCGCGCCGTCGATCGGTTTCAACATCGATTTGCCGCACGAACAGAAGCCCAATCCCTACATCACGCCGGAACTGAGTTTCCGCTTCCACTATTTCTCGGTGCGCAAGATGCATCTCGCCATGCGCGCCAACGCGCTGGTGGTTTTTCCCGGTGGCTTCGGCACCTTCGACGAATTGTTCGAAATCCTCAACCTCCGCATCACCGGCAAGTCGCCGCCGGTTGCGACCATCATGGTCGATCGCCAGTTCTGGAAATCCGCGGTCAATTTCGAGGCGCTGGTCGACGCCGGCACGATTGCGCCGTCGGACCTGAGCGTTTTCGACTATGCCGACGACGCCGGCGAGGTCTGGACCAAACTCGCCGCCAAGGACCTCGGCGCGCACCGGCCGACGCCGCCGCCGGCGATCTAAGCAACTACGACGCCGATACGCCTAACGGCAATTTACTCGACAGCTTACTTGGCGGCTTACTTGGCAGCTTACTTGGCGGCATTGCCTAGAGCGGCAATCCCGCCCGCGTCTCGCGCAGAATTTCCTTCGACAATCCCTCATCGTCGGCGATGCGGGCGAGCACGAGAGCGCCGACCATGGCCGACCAGGCCACAATCGCGTTGCGCCGCTTGTCCTCGACCGTCTTGCCCTTGGCTTCGGCGGTGAATCGGTCGAGCGTATTGCGCAACGCCGCCGTCATGGTGTGCCGCAAGTCGCCCGAGCCGCGCGAGGCTTCGGTGCCCAGGCTCGAGAACGGGCAGGATGCATCGCGGTTATCGCGGTGCCGTGTGCTCAAATAGCCGTCGGCGAACCCAGCCACCGTCTGGCGCGACTTGGCCGCGTCCGGCGCCAGGGCCGCCGCCATCGCCGCGGCGATGAGAGCCTCCTTCGAGGGAAAGTGGCCGTAGAAGGCGCCGTGCGTCAGTCCGGCCTCCTTCATGACATCGGCAACGCTGACATCGTCGAACCCGCGCGCGCGGAACAACCGGCCGGCGGCCTCCAGGATCGCCCGGCGATGCTCGGCGACCTTTTCCTTGCTCACTTTCATGTGACGGCCTCCTTGGGTGTTGACTTATACAGTACCGCCATCATAAATACAATCAATATAGTCATCAGGAATAGGAGGCCGGTATGGCCCAGGCGGAAGCTCAAGCGACACCCACTGTTTTGATTACCGGCGCCTCTTCGGGCATCGGCGCCGTTTATGCCGACCGCTTCGCCAGGCGTGGCCATGACCTGGTGCTGGTGGCGCGCGACGCCGGCCGGCTCAACGCGCTGGCGGGCCGCCTGCGCGCCGAAGCGGGCGTCAAGGTCGATGTGCTGCCGGCCGATCTGTCGGCCTCGGCTGATCTGGCGAAGGTCGAAAAGCGCCTGCGCGAGGACGCGGCGATCGGCATTCTCGTCAACAACGCCGGGGTGGCGGCGCCGGGCGGTTTTGCCGACGGCGATCCGGACAGCATCGACACCCTGATCAAGGTCAACGTCACCGCGGTGACGCGGCTCGCGGCCGTGGCGGTGAAGCGCTTTGCTGCGCAGAACAAGGGCGACATCATCAACATCGCCTCGGTGCTGGGGCTGGCGCCGGAGATCGGGCTCGGCGCCTACAGCGCCAGCAAGTCGTTCGTGCTGACTCTCTCGCAGAGCCTGAATGCCGAGCTCGGCAGCCGCGGCGTCTATGTTCAGGCGGTGCTGCCGGCGGCGACGCGCACCGAAATCTGGGAACGCTCGGGACGCGACGTCAACAAGCTCACGGGCGTGATGGATGTCGGCGAACTGGTCGATGCGGCGCTCGCCGGCTACGACAAGCGCGAGACCGTGACCATTCCGCCACTGCCGGACGCCGCGCAGTGGGAGGCCTTCAACGCCGCGCGGCTGGCGATGCTGCCGAATTTCGGCAACGAGCACGCCGCGGCGCGCTATCGGACCGCGCGCTAAAGCGAGAGGCCGCGCCGGGCGACGGCGCGGCCTTTGTTTTTATCGCGGACGCGCCACGACGCGCAGCTTGCCGCTCTGACCACCGCCGCAAAAGAACGTATCGCGGCCGTTCGACTCCAGACCGGAGACGACGAGGCTCTTCGGCATCTCGATCTGTTCGAGTACGTCGCCGGACTTCGGATCGATGCGGCGCAGATCGCTCTGATCGTCCTGCCAGGTACCGTGCCAGAGTTCGTCGCCGAGCCAGGTCACGCCGGTGACGAAGCGCGTGGCTTCGATTGTGCGCAGGATCGCGCCGGTGTCCGGATCGACCTGGTGGATCTTTCGGCCGCGATGCTGGCCGACCCAGAGCGAGCCCTCCGCCCAGGCCATGCCGGCCGCGCCGCCCTCCGGCGCCGGGATCGTGGACAAGACCTTGCCGCTCTGCGGATCGACTTTCTGGATGCTATCGCCGAAGATCTGGAAGAGGTGGCGGCCGTCGAAGGCCGTGCCGGCTTCGGCGCGGACGTCGAGCTTGCGCAACGTCTCGCCGCTGTCGGGATCGACGGCGTTCAGCGTGTCGCCGGTCGCGATCCAGACATGGCGGCCGTCGTAACTGACGCCGTGCACCGTCGTGACATCCGGGAAACTGAACTCGCGGACGATATTGGCTGCCGAACGTTTCATGCGCTGTTCCTTTGAATTCGTTGTGCTGATGGCGGCAAGCTAGCCGCCGGGCAGCGCCGCCGTGAGTAACAAGCTTGTCGGGAAACCCGGCAGCGGCGGCGCCATCCAGCGGCGCGCGCGGCCGTGACCCACGGGCTGCACTTTGCCGGCGGCGGCGAGCTCGTCGAGCGCGCGCTGCACCGTCCGCTGGCTGGCGCCAAGGGCCAGCGCCAGCGCCGAACTGGACCAAGCTTCGCCGTCGGCGAGCAGGGCCAGCACGGTGCCGTGCGCTTCTTCGCTCGGCGGCGCCAGCACTGCCACGTCGCGGCCGCGCGGCGGCTTGAGCGCGAAGCCGTCCGGCGTCGCCTCGATGGCGGCGAAGCCGCGCAATGTCTTGCGCAGGCGGCCGATCTCGACGCGCAGCCGGGCGCGATGCGACTCGTCGGCGTGTCGGGCGCGGAAGGCTCTCGCGAGCAACGCCTCGCGCGAGGCGCCGCCGGGAAAGGCTTCGGCCAAAGTGCGGGCGAGAGTGAACAGCACTGGCCGCGTATCGAGCGCGATCGAGCGTCCGGCACGCGAGACGGCATGGCGGCAGGCATCGATCACCAGCGTTTTGGAGCCGAGCAGGGCTTCGACGTCGTCGAGCAGCAGCGGCTTCTCGCTGCCGCGGGCGACCAGCCGCGCCGCCGGCGTCGTCAGCAACTGTGCCGCGCTCGCTACCTCGGCGGCGAGCGTGGCGATGCCGGCCTGCTGCGCGGCACGCTCGGCCCTGGCGAGAGGGCGTGCGCCAGCCCCGTGCGCAGCCGCCGCAGCGCGATGCCGGCGACCGCCAACTCATGCGCCGCGCGCAGCGCCGGCGGCAGCGGCGCCGGGTCGAAGCCGGCGAGCAATTTCTCCGCGTCGTCGATGCGGCCGATCAGGATGAAGCGGCGGATGATGAGGTGACGCGCATGGGCGGCGTTGGCGCGGTCGCCGTACCGCCCCAGCGTCCGCCGCGCGGTCTCGAGGCTTTTCACCGAGCCGCCAAGATCGCGCGACACCAGCGCGATCTCCGCCTCGGCGACGACGCAGCGCGCCCGCGCCAGCGCCTCCCTCGGGCCGAAGGCCCGCACGGCGCGCTTGAGCAGCAGCTTGGCGCGATCGAGATCGCCGAGTTGCGCCATGGCGATGCCGCGCAGCGCCAGCGCCGGCGGATCCTCGCGCAGCGCGATCAGGTTCAGCGCGCCGAGCGGATCGCCGGCGGCAAGGCCGCGCGCCGCGCCTGTGATCAGAGAGTCCATGGAGGTTCCGTTACACGAAATCCCGCGGCGCGAAATCCCGACACACTTGTCACTCCCGGTGCTTTCGCTCGCCGGCCTAAACCTAGCTCACCACCCGCGAGCCGGCAAAACGCCGGCCTTGGAGAAGGATGATACATCATGACGACACACAGCATCGTTTCGCCGGACAAATGGCTCGAGGCGCGCCGCGATCTCCTGGCCGCGGAGAAGGATCTGTCGCGGCGCAGCGACCAGGTCGCGCAACTGCGGCGGCAGTTGCCCTGGGTGAAGATCGAGAAGGACTACGTCTTCGAAGGCCCGGACGGCCACCAGACGCTGTCGGAACTGTTCGACGGCCGGCGCCAGCTGCTGGTGCAGCATTTCATGCTGGCGCCGGGGGCGGAGGAGGGCTGCAAGAGCTGCTCCTACATGGCCGACCACAGCGATGCCATGATCCCGCATCTCGAACAGCGCGATACGACCTTCGTCGCCATCTCGCGCGCCCCTTATGCCGAGATCGTTCGCTTCAAGCGGCGCATGGGCTGGAAGTTCAAGTGGCTGTCGTCGAACGGCACCAGCTTCAACTACGATTTCCGCGTCAGCTTCACGCCGGAGGAAGCAGCGAAGGGCTCACTGGCCTACAACTACGGCACCTCGCATTACGGCCAGGAGGAACTGCCGGGCGTCAGCGCATTTTTCAAGGACGAACGCGGCGACGTCTTCCACACCTACTCGACCTTCGGCCGGGGCGTCGAAGTGATGATGGGCACCTATCGGATGCTCGACCTGACGGCGAAGGGCCGCGACGAGGACGGCCTGGCGCATGCCATGGGCTGGGTACGGCACCACGACCGCTACGACACGGCGGCGCCCGCCAAGACCGGAGGCGGCGCGTGCTGCGGCGCGCCGCGGTGACCGCGATGCGCGGAGTGCACGCCGGTGCCGGGAGCGGTTCGATCGCTCCCGGCATCGCCCGGCTGCTCGGCTTCGCGGCCATGCCGGTCTTCACGCTGATGGCGCTGTGGACCGGCTCGTCCGGCGAAGCCGGCGACATTCTGTGCATGTCGATGCAGGGTTCATCGCCGCTCGATGGCATGGCGATGATGTACGGGCTGATGGCGCTGTTTCACGCCGCCCCGTGGCTGCGGCTGTTCGGCGGGCGATGATCAGGTGGGCTTGAAGCCCGCCTTGATGAATTCGACCATCTGCGTCAAGACCGTGCCCCAGCCGTCGTGGAAGCCCATGTCCTCGTGCTTCTTGCGGGTCTCTTCGTTGCCGTGCAGCGCCACCGCGGTGTAGCGCGTGCTGTCGCCCTTGCCGTCGAGCAGTAGGTAAGCGGTGAAGAACGGATTGGGGGCTGGGCGGTAGTCCGGCAGCAGTGTGTCGGTGAACACCAGCCGCTTGTTCGGCACGACATCGAGGTAGCAGCCGAGATTGGTGAACTCCTCGCCATTGGGACCGCGCATTACCGAGCGGAACATGCCGCCGGGCCGCAGGTCGATGTCGCATTCCGTCACCGTCCACGGCTTCGGCACGAACCAGTGCTTGAGGTGTTCGGGCGTCGTCCAGGCCTTCCAGACCAGATCGACCGGAACGTCGATATTGCGCTCGAGCACGAGGTCGAGTTTGGGGTCGGTCTTGAATGGCAAGCTGGTCATTTCAAATCTCCTTTTTGTACTGAGTTCTTCATCGCCATCAGGTAAGCGTCGAGCTGGTCGAGCCGGCGCTCCCACAGCCGGTGCTGCCTGCCGAGCCAATCCTCGGCGATCCTGTAGTTCTCGGGCGCGAGAGCGTAGGTGCGCACGCGGCCCTTCTTTTGCGAGCGCACCAGCCCGCAGGCCTCGAGCATCTTCATGTGCGCGAGGAACGAAGGCAGCGCCATGCGGTAGGGCGCGGCCAGGTCGCTGACGGAGGCCGGCTTCGCGCTCAGCCGTTCCAGCACGTCGCGGCGTGTCGGATCGGCCAGCGCGCGGAACACGCCGTCGATCGCCGCCTGTGTTGCCGCGGTTGAATGGCGCGCGGACGAGGTGCCGGCCGGTGATTTCATGGTGCCACCCTAGTCCAGCGCAATAGTTAGGTAAAGACCTAAGTAAACTGGCGGGCGCTTTGTCGCGGCATTTCAGCGGTTGGGAAGATGAGACTTGCCATTCATCACGAAGGCCGGGAACCTGTGCGGCTCCGGAATCAAATGTGTGAGCGCGCCCCATGCCCATCACCATCTACGGCATCAAGAACTGCGATACGATGAAGAAAGCGCGCGCCTTTCTGGAGAAGAAAGGCGTCGATTACGCCTTCCACGATTACAAGACCGCGGGCATCGACAAGGATAAACTTGAGAAATGGGCGAAGAAGGCCGGCTGGGAGACCTTGCTGAACAAGGCCGGCACCACCTTCAAGAAGCTGCCCGACAAGGACAAGGAAGGCCTGACCGAGGCCAAGGCGATCGAGCTGATGCTGGCGCAGCCCTCGATGATCAAGCGTCCGGTGCTGGAGCTCGGCGGCGGCAGGATTCTCGTCGGCTTCAAGCCGGACGAATACGCCAAGCTGGGCTAGGACCGCCCGCGGCCGGCGCGCGCCATGGCGTGCCGGCGCGTTGTCAATCACATCTTCTTCTTTTTCTTGACCGCCGTAGTCTTCTTCTTTTTGGCGGTCGTCGCGGGCTTGCGCTTCTTCTTCGGCCGCACCGGTTCCTTGTTCGGATGGGTCGCGGCCGCGGTCGTCCAGTTCTTGGCCGGCAGCTTGAAGAACATCTCGCGCCGTCGCGTCTTGAACCCGCCCGGATAGAAGTAGCTGTTTGTCCAGACGCCCTTGTCGTCGAGATAGTATTTTTCGTCGTCTTTCGCCGCGGCTGCCGGCTTTTTCTTCTTCATCGCCGCCTCATTGGCGACGTCGCGGAAATAGAAATGCCGGAACAATCGATCGAACTCGGTCATGTAGATGTCGGCGACGCGGGTCGAACCGCGGATCAGCAGCATGTTCTCGTCGTTGGCGGTCAGGGAGTTCTCGGAGAAGTTCGCCGACCCTGTGCAGATCAGCGGATCGTCACTCAAGGGGTCGATGAGCAGGTATTTGGTATGAATGAAGAAAATGTTGCCCTGGTCGCGGGTCAGCTCTTCCTTCAGGAACCAGCGGTCGAGGGGGAAATCCGTGACCTTTCGCTTGGCGACGAGCTTGCCGTCCTTGACGGTGTACATGGCGCCCAGCACGGCGCCGTAGGAAATCTGCAGGTCGCGGTCGCCCTTGAGCGCATCGCGCTCTTCGGGGGTGGGCGGCTTCTCCTTCAGGATGAAGCGCAGGAAGTCGCGGTCGCGCGCCAGCGGTTCGATGAATCCTTGGCGACGGTGAAGGCCGCCGTGAACATAATCGAAGAAGTCGCGTCGCTCATGCGGTCGGCATACCAGTTCAGCATTGAGGCAGACCGGCGCGGTGAGAAGATGCATGTTTTGGAGTTGGTATCGACGAGTGGCGGCGGATAGGGCGACAATGTCTCGACTTCCTTGGCCTCCGGCGCGTTGGTCGGATTGCCGCTGACGATCGTCCAGTATTTCAGATAGGTGTCCGCGACGTCGTTGTCGGTCACGAGATGGCCGACATTCGACTGGCCGAGGAAACCGGAAGGGGTGATGTTGGTCGAGCCGGTCCAGACCTGGTTTCCCTGGTGGCGATTGAGCTTGATGATGAACTTGTTGTGCGGGATCGGCGGGCGCGTGCGCCAGATGATGAATTTCTTGTATTTGTCCGACGACAGTCCGGCCTTCTTCATTGCCTTCTTGTTCTTGCCGCCCTTGTCACTATGCACGATGAGCAGGACGTCGCAGCCGGCGTCGATCTTCTTCTTGAACGCCTCGATGATCGGCGGATAGGTGAATTCATAGACGCAGGCGCGCAGCTTTTCGCTCGTCTTCGTCGTATCGATGAAATCGAGGCAGGCTTTCAGGAGGCCGCGGGACAGCCAGAGCGTATGCTTGTCATTCGGATTGTTCATCTCCGCATCGGTCGGCTTGTGGTTCTTGAATTCGCGGGCATAGGCCTGGCTGGCAATGGCGCCGCGGTTGAACCAGATGCCGTGCTTGCCGTCGTTTTCGGGCTCCGTCTCGACCGTCAAGGTCAGCTTGGGAGCGAAAGTCAAAGCGCCCGGTTGACCGTAGGCCGGATGAATCTCGAATTCGTATTGGGTGCCGGGCTCGGCGGTATAGTCGCTCCACAGGAAGCTCTGGATCGGAAAATCGTTCGTTCGATAATCGCCGTTTTCGAGATCGGGCTTGGGCACCAGCTTCTTGAAGACCTTGAGCGAGCGGAGCCATTTCGGCTCGGGGTCGACACCAACGCGCTTGCGGCGGAATGCAAAGCCCATAAGTCCGCGGCGTGCCGACCCTTCGCAGTCGAGAGCGATCATGATGGCCCGCGTTCCCGCGATGGCCTTGGCGTGAAATTTTCCGGCAGAAACGGTCTTGGTACGCATATACCCCTCCCGCTCAACTATGGTTGTAGGAGGATATTTGACCTCTTTCAGGTTGCGGTCAATCGGTGGCCGAGCGTTCAGCGGCGCTTCGGTCCGGCGGCCGAAGACGCAGGCCCGCGCTGGCCATGCGATGCCGTTGCCAGCAATTCGCGCTCGGCCTGACTCATCCAGCGTTCGCGGTGGCGCAGCGAATAAAACTGGCGCTTGGGCAACGGCAGGTGCAACGCCACCAGCGCACCGGATGCCAGTGCGTCGGCGACGGCAAGACGGGAAAGTGCGGCAGCCCCGGCACCATGTTCGACCGCGGCGCGCACCGCCTCGTTGCTCGGCAGCTCGAGCACGATATCGAGCGAAGACGGATCGACGCCGAGATCGGTGAGCGCGTTTTCGAAGATCGAGCGTGTCGCCGAACCGCGCTCGCGGAAGATCCAGCGCATGGCCTTGAGATCGGGCGGCCGCAACGCTGTGCGGCGGCGCGGCGCGCCGGCAGCGGCGGTGACGACGATGAGCTGATCGTCGGCGACGGCCGTCACGTCCAGCAACGGATCCGCGACTTCACCTTCGACGAAGCCGAGATGCACTTCGCCCTCTCGCACCATGGCGGCGACGCTCTCGGTGTTGCCGATAACGAGGCTCAGCGCGATGCCGGGATAGGCGACGCGGTAACGCGCCATCAGCGGCGGCATCCAGTAACTGGCGACGGTCTGGCTGGCGGCGAGGCGCAGGGCGCCGCGCTTGAGGCCGGCAAGGTCGCTCAGGACGGTCTCGGCGGCGGCGGCGCGCGCCAGTACCGCGCGCGCTTCGGTCAGGAACAGCCGGCCGGACTCGGTCAGTTCGATGCGGCGGCCGACACGGTCGAACAGTTTGACGCCGTGGCGCGCCTCGATGGCGCTGACCGCGGCGCTCACCGCGGATTGCGTCAGGTTCAGCGCGCGCGATGCCTGCGTCACGTGCTCGCGCTCGGCGACGGCGACGAAAATGCGAAGCTGTTCGAGCGTCAGCGCCATGGTTCGATCAGGTCGTCAGCTTCACCAGGATCAGGCTGAACAGGGCGATGAAGAGGAACGCGGCGAGGCCGAGCAGCAGCGGCCGCAGGCCCTTGAGCCGCAGTTTGGCGATGTCGGTCTCCAGCCCCATCGCCGCCAGCGCCACCGACAAGAGGAAAGTGGTGGCGGGAACGACGTAGCTCATCACCTGCGGCGGAATCTCGACGAGGCTGTTGACGATCACCAGCGCGACGAAGCCGAACACGAAGTAAGGGAGGGGCGCCGATTGCGCCGCGCCATGCGCGCGCGTTTCGCTGCGCCGGCGCGCGATCATGCCGAGCGCGATGATGAGCGGCGCCAGCAGCATGACCCGCGAGAGCTTGGCGATGGTGCCGAAATAGCCGGCCTGCTGGCCGTCCTGATAGGCGGCGGCGACGACCTGCGCGATCTCGTGAATCGAGGAGCCGGTCCACAGGCCGTAGGCATGCGGCGTCAGATGCAGCACGCCTGGCAGCAGCGGATATAGGAACATTGCGATGGAGCCGAACACCGTGACGCAGGCCACGGCATAGGCAACGTCCTCGTCATGGGCGCCGGTGACGGTGTTGGTGGCGATCACGGCGGAGGCGCCGCAGATCGACGTGCCGGCCGCGATCAGTTCGGCGAGACGGCGATCGACGCCGAGCAAGCGGCCGCACCATTTGGTGAACATGAAGGTCGCCACCAGCGTTGTCACGATGACCGCGACGCCGGTGACGCCCACCTCGGCGACTTGCGACGCGGTGAGCTGGAGGCCGAGCAGGATGATGGCGAAGCGCAGGATGCGGCGGAGCGAGAAGGTGATGCCGGCCTTGGCGCGGGCCGGCGTGCCGACGATGTTGTGGAAGCCGATGCCGATCAGGATGGCGAGGATCATCGGGCTAAGCACCGACACGCCGGGAATGAACCGCAGGCCAAACCCGGCGGCCGCGATCGCCGCGGTGAGCGCCAGACCCGGCAGGATGGCGCTCAGGCCGCTCCACAGGCGGACGGCCGGAGAGGCGGCGGAATCGGGGGCGGCGGCGCTCATCAGGGCAATTCCTGAGGTGAAAACAGTGGAGGCTGCGCCGATCATGAGCCGGTCCGAACGATCAATCCAATTCATTATATAGCATAAAATGTTCGGTTTGAACGAACGAAATGCCAGCGTGAACGGTTGAAGGAGCGGCCATGAAGCCGATCAGAAAGACCGATTTTCCGGTGTCGGAGATCCGCCGGTTTCTCGAGCCCGGACCGGTGGTGCTGGTGAGTTCGGGGCACAAGGGCGAGCGCAACATCATGACCGTGGGCTGGCACATGGTGATGGAATTCACGCCGGCGCTGGTCGGCTGCGTCATCGCCGGCAGCAATCACTCCTTCGAACTGATACGCCGCTCGAAGGAATGCGTGATCAATGTGCCGACGGTGGATCTTGCCGTGACGGTTGCCAAGATCGGCAACTGCTCTGGCGCCGACACCGACAAGTTCGCCAGGTTCAAACTGACCGCGGAGCAGGGCGAGGCGGTGAAGGCGCCGCTGATCGGCGAATGTCACGCGTGCCTCGAATGCCGGCTGCACGACGGCAAGCTGATCGACTCCTATAACTTCTTCATCTTCGAAGTGGTGAAGGCGCATGCGGCGCGCGCACCAAAATATCCGAAGACGATCCATTATCGCGGCAGCGGCCAGTTTATGGTGTCGGGCAACTCACTTAATTTGCGCCGCCACTTCCGGCCCGGCATGTTGTAGTTTGCCGCCTTTTGCAGTTCCCGATCTTGCAAGGACTCGCGATATCGGCGCGTTAGCCGGGCGCCTTACGCCTTTCGTCTAGTCTGTGCGGCTGGACTTTGCGCATAGCGAGCTGTGTCCGCCGCGCATGCCTCGGCTTGCTGGCCGCACATCCGTCGGCCTATGTCCGCGGCGAAACCACATTTCGCCGAAGGCGCTCAATCGCATGTCACAAGCTTCCGTTCCTGCCGCCGCGCGCGTCGCTCACACGCCGTGGTACCGCGTCCTTTATATTCAGGTCCTGATCGCCATCGTCCTCGGCGTCGTTCTCGGCCATTACTGGCCCGATCTCGCCAAGCAGATGAAACCGCTTGGCGATGGCTTCATCGCGCTGATCAAGATGATGATCGCGCCGGTCATCTTCTGCACGGTGGTGCACGGCATCTCGTCGATGGGCGATCTGCGCCGCGTCGGCCGCGTCGGCATCAAGACGCTGGTCTATTTCGAACTGGTCTCGACACTGGCGCTGGCGATCGGTCTGATCGTCGGCGAACTGTTGCAGCCCGGCGCCGGCTTCAACATCGATCCGGCGAGCCTCGACGCCAACTCGGTCGCCAGCTACGTGACGCGCGCCCAGCATGACGGCATCGTTGCCCATCTCATCGCCATCATCCCGGACAGCTATTTCGGCGCGCTGGCCAAGGGCGACCTGTTGCAGGTGCTGCTGGTGTCGATCCTCTCGGGCTTTGCCATCGCGGCGCTCGGCGAACGCGGCAAGCCGATCTCCTCCGCCATTGACCAGGCAGCCAAGGTTTTCTTCGGCATCAT
This sequence comes from Pseudolabrys sp., assembly GCA_026125895.1. GTDB lineage: Bacteria > Pseudomonadota > Alphaproteobacteria > Rhizobiales > Xanthobacteraceae > Pseudolabrys. The sequence continues at coordinate 31,396 of JAHCKG010000014.1, forward strand.
CCGCATCGTCGTGCAGGTCGCGCCTATCGGCGCCTTCGGCGCCATGGCCTTCACCATCGGCGCTTACGGCATCGGCTCGCTGGCCAAGCTGGCGATGCTGGTCGGCACGTTCTATCTCACCAGCATCCTGTTCGTGCTGATCGTGCTCGGCGCCATCGCGCGCATGGCCGGCTTCTCGATCATCCGCTTCATCGGCTACATCAAGGACGAACTGCTGATCGTGCTCGGCACCTCGTCGTCGGAGACGGTGCTGCCGCAGCTCATTCAGAAGATGGAGCATCTCGGCGCCTCGCGTCCGGTGGTCGGTCTCGTCATCCCGACCGGTTACTCCTTCAACCTCGATGGCACCAACATCTACATGACGCTGGCGACCTTGTTCCTGGCGCAGGCGACCAACACGCACCTGACCATCTGGCAGGAGCTCGGCATCCTCGGCATCGCCATGATCACGTCGAAGGGCGCCTCAGGCGTCACCGGCGCCGGCTTCGTCACTTTGGCGGCGACGCTCGCCATCGTGCCGGATATTCCGATCGGGTCGCTGGCGCTGCTGCTCGGCATCGACAAGTTCATGAGCGAGTGCCGCGCGCTGACAAACCTGGTTGGCAACGGCGTCGCCTGCGTCGTCATCAGCCGCTCCGAAGGCGAGCTCGACAAGGAGGCGCTGAACCATGCGCTGGCGCATCCGATCATCGAGGGCGAGGCGCTGGAGCCCGGCGCGGCGAAAGCCTGACGGCTCACTGACATCTCCAAAGACTGGCGCGCGGTCCGGAACCTCCGGGCCGCGCTTTTTTTGTGCGATTGACATCGCCTCGAATCATGGATAGAAAATATCCATGAATAGGAGAAGCCCGGCGCGGCGCCGGGCAGGGCGACACGCATGAAACTCGGCGACGGCGTCGAACAGGCGATCCACTGCGTGCTGCTGATGAGCGGCCTGTCGGAGACGGGCGTGCTCTCGGCGGCGGCGCTCGCTGAATTCCATGGCGTGTCACCGAGCTATCTCCTCAAGCATCTGCAAGCCATGGCCGGGGCGGGGTTGCTCGAATCCGTGCCGGGTCCGAAAGGCGGCTACCGGCTGGCCAAGGCGACGGACAAGATCACGCTGCTCGACATCGTGCTGGCGGTCGAAGGGCCGCAGCCGGCTTTCCGCTGCGCCGAAATTCGCCAGCGCGGACCCAATCCCGTCGCCAGCCATTTCTTCAAGGCGCCGTGCGCGATCAACGCCGCGATGCTCAAGGCCGAGAAGGCGTACCGCGCCGAGCTCAAGAACGTGACGGTGGCCGATCTCAACGGCCGCGGTGGCGCCGATCTCGGCAAGGCGATCGCCACGCGATCCTGCGCCTTCTTCGATCTTCACGAACGCAACCGGTCCACTGTTTCATCAAGGGAGTAATGTCATGAAGACACGTTTCGATTTCGCCACCGTCGCCCCCGAGGCCATGAAGGCCGCGGTCGCGCTGGAGATGCATTGCAAGAACAGCGGCCTGCCGGCGCGGCTGTTTCATCTGATCAAGCTACGCGCTTCGATCATCAACGGCTGTTCCTATTGCGTCGACATGCACTCGAAGGAGGCGCAGCATTCCGGCCTGCCCGAACAGTGGATCCGCCTGGTGTCGGCCTGGCACGAGTCGACGGTGTTCACCGACGAGGAACGCGCGGTGCTGGCCTTCACCGACTCGCTGACGCTCGTCGCGCAGACCCGTGCGCCGGACGAGGACTACGAGGAATTGCGCAAGTATTTCTCGGAGGCCGACATCGCCAAGATGATCCTGGTGATCGGCGCCATCAATGTGTGGAACCGCATCGCCGTCGGCACCCGCAAGAAGCACCCGGTCGATGCCGCCGCCAAAGCGGCCTAACGCGGCCGCCTGACAGGCGGCAAACGGTCGGTGGCCGGGCCAAAAGCAGGGAAAACCCTTGAAAACGGGCGCTTTCCCTGCCACATGCCCGGCCATGGATCAGACCCTCGCCAGCGCCGATTCGGGCCCGAAACTGCGGAATTCCTCGCCTCTGGCGGCGGAAGTCGACCGCCGGCGCACCTTTGCCATCATTTCCCACCCCGACGCCGGCAAGACGACGCTGACCGAAAAGCTGCTGCTGTTCGGGGGCGCCATCAATCTCGCCGGTCAGGTCAAGGCCAAGCGCGACCGCCGCTCGACCCGTTCGGACTGGATGGGCATCGAAAAGGAGCGCGGCATCTCGGTCGTCACCTCGGTCATGACCTTCGATTACGACGGCCGCGTCTTCAATCTGCTCGACACGCCGGGCCATGAGGACTTCTCCGAAGACACCTATCGCACGCTGACCGCGGTCGATAGCGCGGTGATGGTGATCGACGCCGCCAAGGGCATCGAGGCACGCACGCGCAAGCTGTTCGAGGTCTGCCGGCTGCGTGATATCCCGATCATCACCTTCATCAACAAGATGGATCGCGAGAGCCGCGACCCGTTTGAGATCCTCGACGAGATCGAGAAGACTTTGGCGCTCGACACCACGCCGATGACCTGGCCGATCGGCATGGGCCGCGACTTCGCCGGCACTTACGACATTCGCCGCGGCGACATGCGGCTGATGACGGAAGACTCCAAGGACGCGCAGTCTCAGCCGCTCGATCTGCCGATGCTGTCGGCCAAGAACCCGATGCTCGATGCCGACGCGATCGGCGAGGAGCTCAAGCTCGTCAAGGAAGCGTGCAAGCCGTTCGACTTCGCCGCCTTCCGCGAAGGCCACCTGACGCCGGTCTACTTCGGATCGGCGCTGAAGAACTTCGGCGTCAAGGATCTGCTCGACGCGCTCGCCGAATTCGCGCCGCCGCCGCGGCCGCAGGCATCGTCCACTCGCACGGTGGAGCCGGAAGAAAACAACATGTCGGCCTTCGTCTTCAAGATCCAGGCCAACATGGATCCGAACCACCGCGACCGCATCGCCTTCGCGCGGCTCGTGTCCGGCAAATTGCGCCGCGGCATGCGCGCCAAGCTGGTGCGCACCGGCAAGCCGATGACGTTGTCGGCGCCGCAGTTCTTCTTCGCGCAGGACCGCTCGATCGCCGACGAGGCCTTCGCCGGCGACGTCGTCGGCATTCCCAACCACGGCACCTTGCGCATCGGCGATACGTTGACCGAAGGCGAAGACATCAAGTTTCTCGGCGTGCCGATGTTCGCGCCGGAAATCCTGCGCCGCGTCAAGCTCGGCGATCCGATGAAGGCCAAGAAGCTCAAAGAGGCGCTGCAGCAGATGGCGGAAGAGGGCGTTGTGCAGGTGTTCCGCCCGCTCGATGGCGCGCCGGCCATGGTCGGCGTCGTCGGCTCGCTGCAGCTCGACGTCTTGAAGGTGCGCCTCAACGACGAATACGGTCTCGAGATTGGTTTCGACCAGCCCGAATTCCAGCTCGCGCGCTGGATCTCCTGCGACGACGACAAGAAGCTCAACGATTTCGTGCAGGCGAATTATTCGTCCTGCGCCGAGGATCTCGACGGCGACAAGGTGTTCATGGCGCGCAACCAGTTCATCCTCGATTACACCGGCGAACGCGCGCCCGGCATCGTCTTCAACGACATCAAGGACGTGAAGAAGGCGGAGTAGGGCTTGCTTGCCCCGGACGCGCCGCAGCACGAGCGTCAGCGAAGTGATGCGGTGCAGAGCGGGGGCCGTCGCGATGACCGCGGTCGTTACGATCCCCGGGTCTGCGGCGCATCATTTCATGCTGCGCCGCGCCCGGGACAAGCATAGTGCGCTGCTGTCGCCGCCCCCGCTTGCCCTTCCTCCCGCAATAGCCCAGCCTGAGTTCCCGATCATCGGGGGCGGGCGGTTATGCGATTCATCATCGGATTTCTCTCCGGCGTGCTCGGCGCGCTGGCCGGCTGGTTTGCCCTGGCGATGCTGGTGATCGGCGTTTCCGGGCCGGATCGCGATGGCGGCATCGCCATGGGCGCCTTCTTCAACATCGGGCCGATCGGCGGCGTCATTGGCTTTATCGCTGGCGTGCTGCTCTATGTGAAGTTCGGTGAGCGGCGGGTCGCGGCGTCGTCCGGCGATACGGCGCCTCAGGCTGCCGCGGCGCTGGGCCGCACGCGCGTGTCGCGGCCTTTCGCCATCGTGGTCGTGGCGATCCTCGCCGTTCTGGCCTGGTGGGGCTGGTACGAGTTTATTCGCTCGCCGTACCTGTCGCACGGCTTCATGCGGCTCGATCTGCAATTCCGGCTGCCGTCGGGCATGCCGCTGCCGGATGCGGCGGCGGTGCGCATCACGGTGCAGGAGGGCGATCAGTTTCTCGAACCGGCGCTCGGTCCATCCTGGCACGGCACCGACGAAGGCCGCCGCGTCATCCTCGCCCACGTCACGCTGAGCCGGAAGACCAGCCGGCGCACGGTCACGCTGGCGCTTCCTGGCGTCGCCGAGCAGTCATGGTCACTCGGCCTGTCGAGCGACCCCGAACCGATGCCGGGTTTTTCGGACTGGAAGTTGTCTGGTGCGGCCGGGCCGAAGATCGAGATGAATTATCGGCTCCGCGAGGACCGGTGAGGGCCTGTTACGGTATGCCCAGGAACTTGAAGGGCGTGGCGTCTTTGAAGTCAGCCGTCGCGTCGCCCGAAAAAGTGTGATCCTGGTTCGCGCCGAGGTCGAGCTCCTTCACTTTGCCGGTGTCCTTCGAAAAGTCGATCTTCTTGAGATCGACCCAGAACGTGTTCGGCGTCAGCGCTGACTCGAAGAAGTAGAGCTTGCGCTTGTGATCGACGACGGTGCGCCACCGCGTCGAAGAGATGTTAGGCTCGTCCGGCGTCGAGATGCCATAGGGCACCGAGGCGTTGCGGATCACGCTGAACACGGCGGCCAGCGCCAAATTGGGATTCTCGAATTTGGGCACGGCGTTGATATAGAACGAGGCGCGAGCGAAACGGTCCGCAGCGCGGTTGGTGCCGGGCAGCATCACGGTGCCGCCGATATCCTTCCAGTAGGCGTTCAGCGCCAGTTGCTGGTCGAATACCGGCGAGTTCGTCATCACCTGATAGCTGCGGCTGTGATGGATGACGAGCTTACCGCCGATATATTCGAAGATCGCGCTGTCGCCGCTCGCATCCGAAAGTGACATGTGCAGCGTCGCGAGCAATTTCTGCCCCGGGACATTGTCGGTGACGATCGTGAAGGGTTCGTCCTTGAGCGCCGCGACCGCTTCGGCGACGGTGGCGAAGTTGTCGAGCGCGTATTGCGCCCAGGCGGCGATGGTCAATCCGGGTCTGCTGCCATCGAACTTTGGATAGTCGGATTCGACCAGCCAGAGGAGATTCGCGACGAGGCCCGCTTCGTTGACGCCGTCGGTGGTTGAGACGTCATAGCCCGAGACGACGACGCTGCCGTATTTCGACGTCCACTTGACAGTGTTGGCGCCGGTCTCGCCGCTGCGCGCCATGCCGCGCGGGAAGATCCACAGGTTGGAGGTGATGTCGCTCTTCCAGTCCATCGACCGGGCCGTAATCACCATCCCGTCCGCGCCGAGATAGACGGCGCGGGTGCAGGCATCGGTGGCGATGGGGGCGAGCGCAACGGCGCCGGCGAGAATGCTGGCCAGCAGCGGCTTCACTTGAGGGCAGCGCATGGATACCTCCTCAATGGTGAGGAGGAGAGTATCGCGCCGCTGCCCTCAGAGTTGCTACCGTATCATGTTCATCTTTAATTGATCTTGATGTCCGCGGCCTTGATCACCGGGCCCCAGCGATCGACTTCGCCGTCGATGCGCTTGCGGAATTCCTCCGGCGACGAGCCGACCGGCGCCATGAGTTGCAGCGCAAGCTTGTCCTTGACCTCGGGCATCTTGATGATGGTGACGACGTCCTTGTTGATCGCATCGACGATCGGCTTGGGCGTGCCGCCGGGCGCGATGAGACCCATCCAGGCGTCGGCATCGACGTCGATGCCGCTCTCCTTGAGCGTCGGCAGGTCGGGCAGATAGGGCGAGCGCTCGGCGGTCGAGACGGCGAGCGTCTTGACCTTGTCGGCCTTGGCCTGCGCCATCACCGAGATCGCCGGCAGGCAGGCCATCTGCGCGTCGTTGCGGATCACCGCGGTCACCGCTTCCGGCGAGCTCTTGTAGGGGATGTGCACCAGCTTGACGCCGGCCTTGATGGCGAGCGCTTCCATGGCGAGGTGCGACAGCGAGCCGTTGCCGATCGAGGAGAAGTTGTACTTGCCCGGATTGGCCTTCATCAGCGCCACCAGGTCCTTCACCGAATTCACCTTGAGGTCGTTGTTGACCATCAGCACGCTCGGCTGGGTGATAAGCTGGGTGATCGGGGCGATGTCCTTCTTCGGATCGTACGGCAGCGACGAGAACAGCAGCGTGTTGATGGCGAGCGGCCCGCCGATCGACACGCCGATGGTCGAGCCATCCGGCGTCGCTTTGGCCACCGTGTCGGTGCCGGTGTTGCCGGAGGCGCCGGGCTTGTTTTCGACGATGAAGGTCGAGTTCGGATATTTCTTGCCGAGCTGGTCGGAAATGATGCGGGCCACGAGATCGGGCGTCGAGCCGGGGCCGAACGGCGCGATGATGCGCACGCTCTTCGGCGGCCAATCCTGCGCGTGAGCCGGCAGCGCCAGCGCGGCCAGCGCCACCAGGCCGATTGCGATCCGTTTGAACATCGAAGTCTCCTCCACGTGGTTTCTTGAGCGTCCTGTTGAAGAATAGCGTCGGGTGGGTCGTAATGATCAGGCAGCGTCGCGTCCGAGATAGGCGCCGTCGCGCGCCAAAGTCTCCTGCAACTGCGCGACCGGAATATCCCCATTGCCGCCATTGCCGGCAAGCGAAAGGTGCGCCGCGGTGCCTGCGGCCTGGCCCATGACGAAACAGCCGCCGGAAACGCGCGCCGCCGATTGCCCTTCATGCGTCATCGAGGCGCAGCGGCCGGCGACCATCAAATTGTCAAAGGCGCCGCCTTGCGCGTTGACCGCCACAAGCATGCGGTAGGGTAGGTGGTTGAAGCCGCACGAGCCTTCCGGCTGCCAGCGCCAGATCACGTCGCCGGCGGCGTGGTTCTCGATGGGCCAGCCATTGACGCCGATGCTGTCGTCGAACGAGGCGCAGGTGAGCACGTCGTCGGCGGTGAGCTGGTAGAGCCCGGTGACGCGCCGCGTCTCGCGCACGCCGAGCTGCGGCGGGATATCGACGACATAGGCGTCGGCGAAGCCGGGCGCCTCGCGGCGCAGGAACTCGAAGAACGCGATCGCCTGCTTGCGGCCTTCGATTTCGCCGGCGCTGAATTCGCCGGCGTCGGTGGCATCGACGGCGCGGCCTTGCGCGTTCTTCACCTGCGTGACGTTCACACGCCATTCGCTGGAATGCTTCATCGGCCGGACGATGGCGCCCTTGCGCGGGAATTTGACGCCGCGCTTCTCGGCCTCATCCATCAACGCCGGAATGCTGCGCCATGCTTCGCCCGCGGCGGCGGCATCGACATTGTTCACGCGGAACATGGTTGTCGGGTACAGCATGTTGCCGTGCTCGTCGCCTTTCTCGAACCGGGCGCCGGCAAAAGCGGCAAGATCGCCGTCGCCGGAGCAGTCGATGAAGGAGCGCGCCAGCACGGCGCCGCGGCCGGACTTGTCCTCGATCAGCAACGCCTTGATGCGCGTGTCGCTGTCCATCACGACGCCGACGGCAAGCGCGTGGAAGCGGATATCGACCTTGTGTGCCAGTAGCAGATCGTCGGCGGCGCATTTGAACGCCGCGGTGTCGTAGGCTTGCGCCGCGATCCTGCCGAGCACCATGTGCGGCGCGTTGAGCCCGCCGAGCCTGTCGATGCGGCCGAGCAGGTCGTCGGCGACGCCGTGCACGACCTGGCGGATGTCGCCGTGCACATTGGCATGCAGGCCGCAGAAATTGGTGACGCCGGCGGCGGTGCCCATGCCGCCGAGAAACCCGTAGCGCTCGATCAGCAGCACGCGGCGGCCATGCTGTCCCGCTGCGGCCGCGGCGGCGAGTCCGGCCGGTCCGCCGCCCAGCACCACGACGTCATACTCGCCGATCACCGGCGTCTGCCGCGGCGGTTCGGTGATGGTGGAAGAGCTTGTGGGCATTGGCATATTTCCGGCGTTTGCAGTGCGGTATTCGGCTTGCATTGCAAGCCTCTATCGCCTCTACTGCGCCGCCGAATGACGCGCAAGACCGGGTGACGCAATGGGCTTGATTGTACTGATCGCCGGGCTGGCGATCTTCCACGCCTCGCATCTGTTCGTGCGGCGGCGCGCCGCGCGCGCGGCTGCGATCGAGCGTCTCGGCACGAGCGGCTATCGCATCGCGTTCTCGGTCGTCTCAATCCTCGGCCTCGCGATGATCGTCTGGGGCTTCGGTCATTATCGCGCGACCGGCTGGATCGACGTCTGGTATCCGCCGGCCTTCATGCGCCACATCACCGAACTGCTGATGCTGTTTGCATCGGTGTTCCTCGTCGCCGCCTTCATCCCGAGCCACATCACTTTGAGGCTCAAGCATCCGATGCTGGCCTCGGTGAAGACCTGGGCGCTCGCGCATCTGCTGGCGAACGGCGACCTCGGCTCGATCCTGCTGTTCGGCTCGTTCCTCGCCTGGGGCGTCATCGCGCGCATCGCGGCCAAGAGGGACGGCGAGGTTGCCACACCGGTTGCGCCGTCCGGCTACGTCAATGACATCCTCGTCGTCGTCATCGGCCTGGCGCTGTATCTCGCGCTCGGCTTCCTCTTCCATCCCTATCTCATCGGCGTGCCGGTGTTCACGAGATAGAGCGTTACCGCGTCAACTGCCCGGGAGACCAACGTGTCGGTTCAGGAACAAATCAAGCGCTTCACCGCGCCGGACATTCGCGCGCGCAAGGGCGCCGAGCCCATCGTCATGCTGACGTCCTACCACGCGCACACCGCGCGGCTCGCCGACAAATATTGCGACATCATCCTCGTCGGCGACTCGCTCGGCATGGTGATGCACGGGCTCGAGACCACCGTGCCGGTGACGCTCGACATGATGATCCTGCAGGGCCACGCCGTGATGCGCGGCTCGGCGCGCGCACTCGTCGTGGTGGACATGCCGTTCGGTTCCTACGAGGCGTCGAAGGAACAGGCCTTCATGAGCGCGGCGCGCGTCATGAAGGAGACCGGCTGCGGCGCCATCAAGATGGAAGGCGGCGCGCGCATGGCGGAGACCATCCGCTTCCTCGTCGAGCGCGGCGTGCCGGTGATGGCGCATGTCGGCCTGACGCCGCAGTCGATCAACACCATCGGCTCGTTCCGCGCACAGGGGCGCGACGAGACCGACTGGGCGCCGATCGAGCAGGATGCGCTCGCCGTCGCACAGGCCGGCGCCTTCTCGGTGGTGCTCGAAGCGATCGCCGAGCCGCTGGCGCGCAAGATCACCGAGGCGGTGGCGATCCCGACCATCGGCATCGGCGCCTCGGTCGCCTGCGACGGCCAGGTGCTGGTGATGGAGGATATGCTGGGGCTGACGCCGCGGGTGCCGAAATTCGTCAAGCGCTTCGGCGATCTCGGCCCCGGCATCGAGAAGGCGATGGCCGACTACGCCGCCGAGGTACGGGCGCGCACCTTCCCGGCGCCCGAGCACACCTATCCGATGAAAAAGAAGTAGCGGCAGCGCGCGAGACCTGTAGCCCGGGTGGAGCGAAGCGGAATCCGGGACCACGCTCCCCGGGTTACGCTGCGTTTCACCCGGGCTACAGCCGTGAGGATGAGGCAAGTGGGGCGCTAACCCCCTGAATCTCAAGGCTTGTCGCCGTGCTTTTTGCCTTGCGGCCGCCATATCGTTAGGTTACGCCGCCTTCGGCCCGGCAGGGGCGGGGGTCTGTGATTACGGCTGGGAGCCTTAAGTGGCTGATATTTTTAACGAAGTTGACGAGGAAGTCCGGCGCGAGCGCCTCAAGGCGTTCTGGGACCGCTACAGCATTTTCATCATCGGCCTGGCCGTATTGATCGTCGCCGGCATCGGCGGCTGGCGCGCCTATGAATATTACACGGCGCAGAAGGCGGCCGCCGCCGGCGCGGGCTTCGAGCAGGCCGTGACGCTGAGCGAGCAGGGCAAGCACGAGGAAGCCGAGAAGGCCTTCGCCAAGGTCGTGGCCGAAGCGCCGCATGGTTACGCCGTGCTCGCCCGTTTCCGCGAGGCGGCCGAACTGGCGCAGGCCAACCCGGGCAAGCCGGCGGATGCCGTCAAGGCCTATGACGCGCTCGCCGCCGATGCTTCGCTCGGGCAGACCTGGCAGGATCTCGCGGCCGTGCGCGCCGGCCTGTTGCTCGCCGGCACCGCGCCGCTTGCCGAGGTGAAGAGCCGGCTCGAACCGATCGCCGGGCCCGACCGGCCTTATCGTCACACCGCACGCGAACTGCTGGCGCTGTCGGCCTGGCACGACAAGAACGTGGCGGAGGCCAAGCGCTATATCGAGATGCTCACCGCCGATGGCCAGACGCCGCCCGGCGCGCGTCAGCGGATGGATGTGCTCAGCGCGCTGATTGCCGGTGAAGGCAAGGCGACCGAAGCCAAGCCCGACGACGGCAAGAAAGGTTGAGGACGAAGCCGATGCGAAACCTGCGACGCATCGTTTTGTGGGCTGTGCTGGTCGGCGCAACGCCGATGATTGCCGGCTGCGCCAATTTCGATCCGGATAATCTCGACATCTTCGGCCTCAACGAGAAGAAGAAGCTGCCGGGCCAGCGCGAGGACTTGTTCCCCGGCGGCGTGCCGGGCGTGACACAGGGCATTCCGCCGGAATATCGCAAGGGCGCGCAGGAAGCGCCGGACGCCGGTTACAACGTGCCGGCCGAGCCGGGCACGCGCGCTGCCGCGGCCGCCAGCACACCGGCCGCCGAGCCGGAAAAGCCGAAGGCGAAGCCGAAGCCCAAGCCGCGCCAGGCGGCGCGGCCCAAGCCGACACGCATCGAAGCCGCCCCGGCGCAGGCTGCGCCGACGCAGCCGGTCCAGGCGCAGCCGGCCCCGGCACCCGCCGCACAGCAGCCGGCGGCGAGCTCGGGCTGGCCCGCACCCGCGCCAAGCGGCGGCTCGTCGTCGAGCTCAGCATGGCCGGCGCCGCAGCCATCCGGTACCTTCCAGCGCTGATGGCGCGGCCCGCGTGAGGGCCGTGCGTCGCGCGCAGAACGGCTTCTCATGAGCTTCATCGTCGCCATTGTCGGCCGGCCCAATGTCGGCAAATCGACCCTGTTCAACCGGCTGGTCGGCCGGCGCGTGGCGCTGGTCGATGACCGGCCGGGCGTGACGCGCGATCGCCGTGAAGGCGAGGCGCGCCTCGGCGATCTCGACTTCACCGTGATCGACACGGCGGGCTTCGAGCAATCCGGCGCCGAGACCTTGACCGGCCGCATGCGCGCGCAAACCGAAATGGCGATCGAGCAGGCCGACGCCGTGTTCTTCGTCATGGATGCGCGCGCCGGCGCGCTGCCGGACGATCGCGCCTTCGCGCAACTGGTGCGCAAGTCCGGCAAGCCGGCGGTGCTGATCGCCAACAAGATGGAAGGCAAAGCCGGCGAATCCGGACGGCTCGACGCGTATTCGCTCGGTCTCGGCGAACCCATTCCGATATCGGCCGAACACAACGAAGGCCTGCCGGATCTCTACGACGCGCTGCGCAAGGCGCTGCCGGAGAAGACCGCCGAGGCGATCGAGCGCGTCAAGGATACTGGGCCGCATCCGATCCGCGTCGCCATTGTCGGCCGCCCGAACGCCGGCAAGTCCACCTTGATCAATCGCCTGATCGGCCAGGAGCGTCTGCTGACGTCGCCGGAAGCCGGTACGACGCGCGATTCCATCGCCGTCGATCTCGACTGGCAGGGCCAGAAATTCCAGATCCACGACACCGCCGGCCTGCGCCGCCGCTCGCGCATCGAGGAGAAGATCGAGAAGCTGTCGGTGAGCGAGACGCTCAACGCCGTGCGCTTTGCCGAAGTCGTCGTTGTGCTGCTCGATGTCGAGAACGCCTTCGAGGAGCAGGACCAGAAGATCGCCGACCTGATCGAAAGCGAAGGCCGTGCCGTCGTCATCGCCGTCAACAAATGGGATCTCAAGGAGCGCGCGCCGGGCGATATATCGCGGTTGCGTGAGCGCGCGCGCGAGAAGCTGATGCAGTTGCCGGAGGTGCCGCTGGTCGCGGTCTCGGCGCTGACGGGCGAGGGGCTCGACCGCCTGATGCAGGCGATCGTCGACGCCTACGCGGTGTGGAACAAGCGCATCCCGACCAGCGCGCTCAATCGCTGGTTCGAGGATGCGGTGTCGGCGCATCCGCCGCCGGCGGTGTCGGGGCGGCGGCTGCGCCTCAACTACATCACGCAGGCCAAATCACGGCCGCCGAGCTTCGTCGTGTTCTGCACGCGCGCCGACGCGGTGCCTGACGCCTACAAGCGTTATCTGACCAACTCGCTGCGCGAGGCGTTCGAGATGCCCGGCACGCCGGTGCGTCTGATGCTGCGCGAGAAGGCCAACCCGTTCGAAGGCCGAGCCAAGCGGAAGCATTGATCAGTTGTGCTTGCGCGCCTCGGTACGCGGCACGGTGAACGCGATGGTCGCCGCGCCGCCGAGGCACAGCGCACCCGCGATGCCGAGCCCGAGCGCATAACCTGCACTGAGCGAGCCGACGCCGGCGGCCATGGCGATGCCCGCAAGCTGCGCCACGCGGCTCGCCGCATTGTTGACGCCGGAAGCGAGCCCTTCGTCGCTGTCATCGACGCTAGACAGCACCGAGGCCGTCAGCGGCGTGATCAGCACGGCGAAGGCGATGCCGAGCAGCATTATCGGCGCGATGACGCCCCAGATCATCGACAGCTCGCGCCCCAGCGCCAGCCAGACGAAGGCAAGCGCGGCGCCGACAGGCCCGATGATGAGCATGGTGCGCGCGCCGATCTTGTCCGCCGCGGCGCCGAGAGGGCGCGACAGCACGCCGACGCCGAGAGTGAACGGCAGCAGTGCCGCGCCGGCAGCGGCCGGCGAGAGACCGCGCTGGTCGATGAGATTGAACGGCAGCAGGAAGAACATCAGCGCCAGGCCCCAGTAGATCAGCAGCGTCGCGACGTTGAGGCCGACGAAAGGCCGGTTGCCGGCGAGGCGAGGCGGCGTCATCGGCTGTGCCGCCCGGCGTTCCCAGAAGCCGTAAGCGACAAAGCCGGCGACAGCGGCGGTGAGCGCCACGATAATCGGCAGCGCCGACGATCCGGCGGCGTCTTTCTGCTGCTCGCCGATGGCGCTCAGGCCCCAGGCCAGTGCGCCGAGCGCGGCGGCGATCAGCACGGCGCCGGTCATGTCGAAGCCGCGCGCTTCGCGCTTGTCCGGCGGCGCGAAGGCATAGAGCAATGCGACGGCCGCGATGGCGATCGGCGGATTGATCCAGAACACGGCCTGCCAGCCGAAGGTTTCGGTCAGCCAGCCGCCGAGCACGGGGCCGCCCGCGGTGGTCAGGGCGGACGCAGCCGCCCACACGCCGACGGCGCGATTGCGTTCGTCCTTGGGATAGGTCGCGCCGATGAGGGCGAGGCTTGCCGGCGTCAGCAGCGCGGCGCCGATGCCCTGCACGGCGCGCGCGGCGATCAGCCAGCCGATGCCGGAGGCGAGCGCGCACGCGATCGACGCCAAAGCGAAGATCAGACAGCCGAGCGTCAGGATGCGCGCCTTGCCATAGCGGTCGGCGAGCGCGCCGCCGATCAAAGTCAGCGCGGCCAGCGCCAGCACGTAGCCGTTGAGCACCCATTGCACCGACGTGAGATCGGCGCCTAGGCTGGCGCGCAGCGCCGGCAGCGCCACCGTGAGCGCCGAGCCGTCGATGAAAGCCATCGCCGAGGCGAGCACGCAACCGGCGAGCACCGCGGTGCGCCGCCGCGGCGCGATCTCACGGCCGGCGGCGCGCGGGCAGGCTTCGGCGCCGATGACGCCGCGGCAACTGGGTTCCACGAAAGGCTGGGCCATCCGGCGCGCTCCTTTCGTCGGAGATAGCGACAGCGGTCGTCGTCTGCGAGTCTTGAAGGCCAGGCGAAGCGGGAGGGCTCTTTGCTTCACCCTCCCACTCCAGGGGAGCGTGAACGGAAAATCTACACCGGCGGCTGGAACGTCAGGAACTTGCCGGCGCGATAGTCATAGACCTTGCCGCTCTCGGTGCAGGAGGGCAGGCACAGCGGCACGATCGTCTTTGCGACGTCTTCCGGCGGCGGCAGCGTTTCCGGATCGACGCCGGGCCAGCCGCTGGCATACATGCGCGTGCGCGTCGGGCCGGGATTGAACAGATTGATGTTGACCGTCGTCGTCGCGTTCTCGGCGGCGTAGGATTGCGCCAGCGCATTCAGCGCCGCCTTGCTCGCGCCGTAGACGCCGGTATAGGCGCGGCCCATCCAGCCGAGGCCGGACGTGACGAACACGGCGCGGCCGGCGGCCGAGGCCTGCAGCAGCGGGTCCATGGTGCGGATGAGCTGCCAGTTCGCCTTCACGTTGACGGCGTAGATGTTGTCGAAGTCCTTCGGCTCGGCGTGCGGCAGCGGCGACAGCGGGCCGAGAATGCCGGCATTGCCGACCATGACATCGAGGCGCTTGTAGCGCTCGTGGATCGCCAGCGCCAGGCGCGCGATGCCGTCCATGTCCTTCATATCGACCGGCACCAAGGTCGCGGTGCCGCCCGCCGCCTTTATCTTGTCGTCGAGTTCTTCGAGGCCGCCGACGGTGCGCGCCACGGCCACGACATGCGCGCCGGCTTCCGCCAGGTGCAACGCCAGCGCCGCGCCGATGCCGCGCGAGGCGCCGGTGACGAGGGCAATCTTGTCGGCAAGAGGCTTTTCGGCGGTCATCACTCAACCCTCATCCTGAGGAGGCCGCGGGGCGCGGCCGTCTCGAAGGATGAGGCCCCAGGCTTCGAGACGCGCTCCTTCGGGGCGCTCCTCACCATGGGGAGCGGCGCAGGTCAAGTCGGCAGGCTGGCCGTCACCGGTGCGCGGCAACCGCATCGGCAATGTAAGCGGGGGAGTCGCGTCCCTCCGACGTGAGCCAGGCGCCCATGCGGCCGATGACGGTGTTAACGGCGGGTCTGGCGAGGACGCGGGCGCGCCAGTCGAGTAGCCGCGGCGTCGTCTCGTTCATCACCGCGCCTTTCCGCTCGCCGTAGAACTGCGCCATGAACAGCGCGATGTCGGCATAGGAGAAAGCGCCGGCCAGATAGTCGCGATCGCCGAGCCGTGCATCCATCTCGGCATAGTGCCGATAGGCCTTGGCGACCGCATCGACGGCGATCGGATGCTCCGGCGTGTCCTCGAGACCGAACAGCCGCACGATGTTCATGAAGACGATTTCGTCGGACGTGAGCTCCAGGAGGCGTGCCGCGGCGCGCGGCGCGGCGCCCTCCGGCCAGAGCGGCGGCTCCGGAAAGGCATCCTCGAGATATTCGAAGATCAGTGTCGAATCGAAGATCTCGAGGCCGCCGTGCACCAGCACCGGCACCTGCTTCTTCGGATTGATGCGCAGGACCTCCGGGTGCACCGGGTCATAGCGATCGCCCTTGGCGAAAGGCACCAGGACGAGTTCGAACGGCGCGTCCTTCTCGCGCAAGGCGATTTCCGCCTTGGCGCCGAACATGGAGAGCGGCCCGGAATAGAGCACGATCGGTGCCATTACGAGGCCTCCCGCAGTTCAGAAAGTGACTTCAGACCGCTTCCGACAGCAGCGACAATTGCCGCGGACTGTCCTGCTGGCCGAGGTCGGTCAGCGAGGTTGGATAGTCACCGGTGAAGCAGTGGTCGGTGAACTGCGGCTTGGCGTTATCGCGGCCGGGCAGGCCCATGGCGCGGTAGATGCCGTCGACCGAGAGGAAGGCGAGACTGTCGGCGCCGATGAACTGTCGCATGCTTTCCAGATTGTGCGTCGCGGCGAGCAGTTTGTCGGCGTCCGGCGTATCGATGCCGTAATAATCCGGATGCGTGATCGGCGGCGACGAGATGCGGAAGTGCACCTCGCTGGCGCCTGCATCGCGCATCATCTGCACGATCTTGCGCGAGGTGGTGCCGCGCACGATCGAGTCGTCCACCAGCACGATACGTTTGCCCGAGACGACCGCCCGGTTCGCGGAGTGCTTCATCCGCACGCCCTGATCGCGGATCGCTTGCGTCGGCTGGATGAAGGTGCGGCCGACATAGTGATTGCGGATGATGCCGAGCTCGTAGGGAATGCCGGTTTCCTGCGAAAAGCCGAGCGCGGCGGGAACGCCGGAATCCGGCACCGGCACGACGACGTCGGCGCCGGCCGGCGCTTCGCGGCCGAGTTCGGCGCCCATCGCCTTGCGCACGTTATAGACGTGGCGGCCGCCGACGATGGAGTCGGGGCGGGCGAAATAGATGTATTCGAAGATGCATGGCCGCGCCGCCTGCGGCGGGAACGGCTTGTGCGAATGGGCGCCGTCCTCGTCGAACACGACGACTTCGCCGTTCTCGACGTCGCGCACATACTCGGCGCCGATGATGTCCAGCGCGCAGGTTTCCGAGGTGACGATCGGGCAGCCGTCGAGCTTGCCGATGACCAGCGGACGGATGCCGAGCGGGTCGCGGGCGCCGACCAGCTTCTTGTTGGTCAGGCCGACGAAGGCGTAGGCGCCCTCGAGCTGGCGCAGGCCCTCGATGAAGCGGTCGACGAAGCGATTGCGCTTGGCGCGTGCGACGAGGTGGAGGATGACCTCGGAGTCGCTGGTCGACTGCATCATCGCGCCGTCGCGGATAAGCTGGCGGCGCAGGGTGAGGGCATTGGTGATGTTGCCGTTGTGGCCGACGGCGAAGCCGCCGCCTTCGAGCTCGGCGAATAGCGGCTGGACGTTGCGCAGGATGGTCTCGCCGGTGGTCGAATAGCGGACATGACCGATGGCGGTGGTGCCCGGAAGCCGATCGATCACATCTCGCTTGGAGAAAGTATCGCCGACCAGGCCGAGCCGGCGCTCGGAATGGAAGCGCTTGCCGTCGAAAGAGACGATGCCGGCGGCTTCCTGGCCGCGGTGCTGAAGCGCGTGCAGGCCGAGGGCGGTGATGGCGGCGGCATCCGGATGACCAAGGATGCCGAAGACGCCGCATTCCTCGCGCAGGCGATCCGCGAAAAGATCGAGGTCCTCCGGTTTTTGCTGGTCAAAGCCGGAGTTCGAATCCTGCATCTGTTCTGGCATCAGCGGGTTCCCAGTTTCGGGTCGTGCTGCGGAACCGCAGCCACACGCACGGGCACGCTCAACTCCGAACGCTGGCCGGGCGCGCTATCCGGCGACGCATCCTGATCGGCCGGCTTCGGCTTCTTCAACCTCTGTAAGATGGTGCTTTCAGGGTCATCCGGCAACATGCCCTTGAGCCAATCCCCCGTACTCTTGAGCACGACTTTCGACTTGGCGCCGCTAATCCAGGCGGGCTGGCTGCGATCCGGCACCAGCCAGTCGAAAAACAGATAGGCGACCACCACAATCAGCAGACCTCGGCCGAGCCCGAACATGAAGCCTAGCGTTCGATCGAGCGCGCCGACCCGGCTGTCGAGTACCATGTCCGAAATCCGGACGGTGATGATCGAGACGACCAGCAGCGTGATGATGAAGATCGCCGCAACGGTGACGGCGGTGGCGACAGTGGTGCTCGAGATGTAGCCCTGAACGAGCGGCAGTGCCTTGGAGAACGTGTAGAGCGTCACCAGCGCGGCCACGACCCAGGCGCCGATCGACAGGATCTCGCGCATGAAGCCGCGGATCATGGCCAGCAGCCCCGAGATCAGCATCACGACGAGGAGGAGGATGTCGAGCAGGGTGACGGGCATGCCAGGCTGTTCCAAGCGCTCCGCGAGACGGCGTCGGTGCGGCACCCGCCCACGAAACGGCCGGCACGGCGAATCCAAAGCCCCGATTTCCGGTAGCCGTCTTGGCGGCTAACGGGCAGGGCGTCAACATCGGCCTCAAGTGCTTTAGGTCAGGGCCGTTTTTGCCCACAGCCATGAGCCCGGAAGGCATTCTGGCGGTGGCAAGCGCGCCCTCTATAGCGGGGTGATCCCGCCCCGTCACCCGTCTTTTGACCGTGGCTGCTGCGCGGCCGGACGGGGCTTCCCCAGAGCCGCAATATCCGCCACCAGACTGGCGAGGGCGCCGACCGACGATGTCTTGAGGGCCGGGTCGCCGGCCTCGCTGCGGGCGGCATCCGGCATCACGGCGCGGACGAAGCCGAGCTTGGCGGCTTCCTTCAGCCGCGCCGGCGAGTGGCTCACCGGGCGGATCGCACCGGACAGGGACACCTCGCCGAAATAGACGGCATCGGCCGGCAGCGGCGAATTGGCGAGCGAGGAAATCAACGCCGCGGCGGCGGCGAGATCCGCCGCCGGCTCGTTGATGCGCATGCCCCCGGCGACGTTGAGATAGACGTCGTAACCACCCAGTTTGACGCCGCAATGCGCCTCCAGCACCGCCAGCACCATGGCGAGCCGGCTCGACTCCCAGCCGACGACCGCGCGCCTCGGCGTGCCGAGCGACGTCGGCGCGACCAGCGCCTGGATTTCCACCAGCAGCGGCCGCGTGCCCTCCATCCCGGCGAAAACGGCGGTGCCGGGCGAGCCGAGGTCGCGCTCGGAGAGGAAGAGTTCCGACGGGTTCGATACCTCCCGCAGGCCCGAACCGGTCATCTCGAACACGCCGATTTCGTCGGTCGGGCCGAAACGGTTCTTCACGGCCCGCAGAATGCGGAACTGGTGCGAGCCTTCGCCCTCGAAGGAAAGAACGGCATCGACCATGTGCTCGACGACGCGCGGGCCGGCGATCTGGCCGTCCTTGGTGACGTGGCCGACCAGGATCACCGCCGCGCCGGAGCGCTTGGCGAAGCGGATCAGCGTCTGCGCCGCGCCGCGCACCTGGGTGACGGTGCCGGGCGCGCTTTCGACCGCGTCGGTCCACATGGTCTGGATGGAATCGATGATGATCAGCCGCGGCACCTTGCCTTCGGACAAGGTGGCGATGATGTCCTCGACCGAGGTCTCGGAGGCGAGTTCGACCGGCGCGTCCGACAGGCCAAGGCGCTCGGCGCGCAGCCGCACCTGGGCGGCGGCTTCTTCGCCGGAGATATAGACGGCGCGGTGACCGGCGCGGGCGAGCGCGGCGCTGGCCTGGATCAGCAAGGTGGATTTGCCGATGCCGGGATCGCCGGCCATCAGGATCACCGAGCCGCGCACGAAGCCCCCGCCGGTGACGCGGTCGAGTTCGGCGACGCCGGAGGCGAGGCGGGGGGCGTCCTTGGCTTCGCCGGTGAGAGGCTCGAGCTTGAACAGGCGGCCCTTGGCCGGCTTGCGCGGGCCGACCGGCTTGTCGCCGCCTTCCTCGGTCAGCGAGTTCCATTCGCCGCAGGCCTCGCAGCGGCCCTGCCAGCGCGAGGCGGCGGCGCCGCAGTTCTGGCAGACAAAGGCGAGGTGGCGCTTAGACATGGGAAGACTTGGACATGGCTGGAATCGGCCCCGAAATGCTCCCGCCGACGGTAAGGCGGCCATGAGAACATTACAAGAACATTCTTGCTGAAACCTTGCGCCGTCACCCTGAGGTGCGAGCCGCGAGAGCGGCGAGCCTCGAAGGGCGACGGCCCGAGCGACGTGGCCGTTGATCCTTCGAGGCTTGGCCTTCGGCCAAGCACCTCAGGATGACGGGGAGAGGCAGAGTGGCCTGCTTTAGCCCTTCACATACACCCGGTGGTACCGCCGTCCGAGGCTGGTCAGCACCTCGTAGCCGATGGTGCCGGCGCCGCGGGCGACGTCGTCGAGGGTGAGGTCGTCCCCGATCAGCGTGACCATGTCGCCGCGGCGGACGGCGCCTTCGGCTAGTTCGGAGACGTCGAGGGCGGTCAGGTCCATCGAAACGCGCCCGGCAATGGGACAGCGCTTGCCGGCGACGATGGCAGCGCCGCCGGGCGTTTCGTCGGTGGCGCTCGAGGCGCGCAGGAAGCCATCCGCGTAGCCGGCCGCGATCACGGCAATGCGCGTCGCGCGCCGTGCGGTCCAGGTGCCGTTGTAGCCGACGGTCTCGCCGCGCGTGACATTGCGCACCTGCACGACGCGCGCCTTGAGGCCGACGACCGGCTGCATCGGGTTCGGCTTGCCCGGCGTCGGATTGACGCCGTAAAGGGCGACGCCCGGCCGCACCACGTCGCAATGCGCGGCGTCGCTGAGGAAGACGCCGGACGAATTCGCCAGCGACGAGGGAATGCCGCGATACAGCAGCCGCACTTCGCGAAACAGCTTGATCTGCTTGTCGTTAAGCGAGTGCTCCGGCTCGTCGGCGCAGGCGAAGTGGCTCATCAGGAGGTGTATGCCGTGGTTTTCGGCACGGATGCGCGGCGCCAGCGCCGCTGCATCGTTGATCGACACGCCGAGCCGGTTCATCCCTGTGTCGACATGAAGCGCGGCGCCGCCGTGCCAACCGGAGCCGGCAACGAAGGCATCCCATTCGGCGAGTTCGACGGTGGAGTTGATGACGGGCTTCGCCTTGATCTCGGCGAAGGCCGGGCCGGTGTTCGGCATCACGCCGCTGAGCACATAGATCGCGGCGTCGGGCGCGACCGCGCGGACGCGGCGCGCTTCGGAGAGGTCGGCGACGAAGAAGGTCTTGCAGCCGGCCTTCGCCAGCGCCGGCACGACCTGCTCGATGCCGAGGCCATAGGCGTTGGCCTTGACCACCGCGGCGCATTCGGCCGGCATGACGCGGCGGCCGAGGGAGCGCCAGTTGGCGATGAGGGCGCCGAGATCGATCGTGAGGGTACCGCCCGCCTGATTGGGCGGGGGGCCGTCGGTGGCTACGGTCCCGGGGGCGGGCGCGGCGACCGCTTCGGCCGCTGTGATGGGTTCGATCTTCGCCATGGCAGAGGGTTTAACGCTCAAGCGGCGTCGCGTCCATCGTGAGGCCGGGACGATCAGCGAATTGTGGCGGCTTCCGGCGCGGGCCGGCCGCGCAGCATGTCGGAGGCCTTGTCGGCGATCATCAAGGTCGAGGCATTGAGGTTGGCCGAGATCATGCGCGGCATGATCGAGGCATCGACGACGCGCAAGCCCTCGAGCCCGTGGACACGGAGCTGATCGTCCACCACGGCCATCTTGTCGGTGGCGGGACCCATGCGGCAGGTGCATCCGGGATGGAAAGTCGTCTGCGCGCGCTGTGTCGCGGCGTGCAGGAATTCATCGTCGCTCTGCACCTTCGGTCCGGGGAACTCCTCGTAGTCGTAATAGGGCTTCATCGGTTCGGAGGAGAGCAGGCGGCGCGCCAGCTTCATGCCGGCGATGGTGACGCGGCGGTCAAGCTCATGGCCGAGATAGTTGGTCTGGATGATCGGCGGTTCGAACGGATCGCTGGAGCGCAGGCGCACATAGCCGCGCGCTTCCGGCCGCTGCTGCCAGGCCGCGACCGAGACGCCGGGCTCGCGCTCGAGCTTGCCTTGTTCGCCCTCCATGTAGCTTGCCGGCGTAAAGGTGAGCTGCAGGTCGGAACTCTCCGCCGTCTCGCCCGAATGCCAGAAGCAGTAAACGAGGGTCGGCGACAGCGCGAGAATACCGCGGCGGGTCGTGGCCCAGCGCAACGCTTCCATCGCCAGATTGAGGCCGCGCGCACGTTCGTTGATCGTCTTGACGTTCTTGACGCGCGCCACCGAGCGCGGCGCGTAGTGGTCCTGCAAACCTTCGCCGACGCCGGGCAGGTCGTGCTTCACGGCGATGCCGTGCGATTGCAGCAGCGACGCCGGCCCGACGCCGGACAGTTGCAGCAACTGCGGAGAGTTATACGAACCGCCTGACAGGATGACTTCCTTGCGCGCGCGCACTTCCATTTTCTCGCCGCCGCGGCCGCCGATGGAATAGCGCACGCCGGTGGCGCGCTTGCCCTCGAAGGTGATTTCCGTGGCATGCGCCTGCGTGCGCACCGTGACGTTGCCGCGCTTGACCGCCGGATGCAGGAAGGCGATGGCGGCGCTGATGCGGCGGCCGTTATGGATGGTGCGCTGCGCGTAGGCGACGCCTTCCTGAGTCGAGCCGTTGTAATCGGGGTTGCGCGGGATGCCGAGGCTGACCGCGCCGTCGATGAAGGCCTCGCAGAGCGGATCGCGCCAGTCGATGTCGGTGACGGTGAGTTCGCCGTCGCGGCCGCGATAGGTCGCGTCGCCGTCGCCGATACGCCGCTCCATGCGCTTGAAGTAGGGCAGCACGTCGGCATAGCCCCAGCCGCGATTGCCGTATTGCGCCCAGGTGTCGAAGTCGCCCCGCTGGCCGCGGTTATAGATGTGGCCGTTGATCGAGGACGAGCCGCCTAACGTCTTGCCGCGCGGCGAGAAGATGCGGCGGCCGTTGGTGTACTCGCCGGGCTCCTGCGTGTAACACCAGTTGATGCTTTTGTTATAGAAAGTCTTGATGAAGCCGGCCGGGATGTGGATGTAGGGATGCCAGTCGGCGGGGCCGGCTTCGAGCACGCAGATGGTGACGTTGCGGTCTTCGCTCAGCCGGTTGGCGAGCACACTGCCGGCGGAGCCCGCGCCGACAATCACGTAATCGAAAGTGTCCATTTCCATCCCGCAGGCTTTTTATTGCGTGCGAGCCTAGCGCCGCCGAGGACGGTGGGGAAGGGCGGGGACACAACGTCCGCTCACCCCCGCGAAAGCGGGGGTCCAGTGCCGACTTTCAATGTCCATAGATGCAGCCTTCTGGATTCCCGCCTTCGCGGGAATGAGCGGAGCAAGCCGCGCGCGCTCGCCTTACTCCATCCGCTCCGGCAGATGATCGGCCGGGGCGAGCGAGAAGAACTTGGTGATCGAGCCGTCGAAGCCGAGTTCGACCGTGCCGGTTGGGCCGTGACGCTGCTTGCCGATGATGCATTCGGCCTTGCCGCCGACCTTGTCGCCCTCGGCCATCCACGCCGCGAACTTCTCGCGGTCGCTTTCCAGCGGCTTGCGCATGACGTGATAATATTCTTCGCGGTAGACGAACATCACGACGTCGGCGTCCTGCTCGATCGAGCCTGATTCACGCAAGTCGGAGAGCTGCGGGCGCTTGTCTTCGCGGCTTTCGACCTGACGCGAGAGCTGCGACAGCGCGATCACCGGTACCTGAAGCTCCTTGGCGAGCGCCTTGAGCTTGGTGGTGATCTCCGTGATTTCCTGCACGCGGTTTTCGCTCGAGCGCTTCGACGAGCCGGTGAGGAGCTGAAGGTAGTCGATGATCAAGAGGTCGAGGCCGCGCTGGCGCTTGAGGCGGCGCGCGCGCGCCGACAATTGTGCGATCGACAGGCCGCCGGTCTCGTCGATGAAGAACGGGATGTTCTGCATCTCGATCGAGGCGTCCTTGATGCGCTCGAAGTCGGCTTCGCCGATCGAGCCGCGGCGGATCTGGTTCGACGGAATGCCGGTCTGTTCGGCGATGATACGGGTGGCGAGCTGTTCGGCCGACATTTCCAGCGAGAAGAAGCCGACGATGCCGCCGTTGAGCGCCTTCATGGAACCGTCGGGCTTGACCTCGCCGACATAGGACTTGGCGATGTTGTAGCCGATATTGGTGGCGAGCGAGGACTTGCCCATGCCGGGACGGCCGGCGAGCACGATCAAGTCGGACGGCTGCAGGCCGCCCATCATGCGGTCGAGGTCGGCGAGCCCGGTGGCGATGCCGGAGAGCTTGCCGTCACGCTGGTAGGCATGCGCCGCCATGTCCACGGCGGTGGTCAGCGCCTGGCCGAAGCGCTGGAAGCCGCCGTCGTAGCGGCCGACCTCGGCGAGTTCGAACAGCTTGCGCTCGGCGTCCTCGATCTGGGCGCGTGGTGCGAAATCGACCGGCGCGTCATAGGCGACGTTGACCATGTCTTCGCCGACCTTGATGAGGTCGCGGCGGATCGACAGGTCGTAGATGGTACGCCCGTAGTCCTCGGCGTTGATGATGGTGGTCGCTTCCGCGGCGAGGCGCGCCAGATACTGGCTCAGCGTCATGCCGGCGACGTTGATCGAGCCGTCGAGAAAGGTCTTGGCCGTAACCGGCGTCGCCACCTTGCCGGCGCGGATGAGGTCGCCGGCGATCTGGAATATCTGGGTGTGGATCGGCTCGAAGAAGTGTTCGGCCTTGAGGAAATCCGAGACCCGATAGAACGCTTCGTTATTGATCAGCATCGCGCCCAACAGCGCCTGCTCCGCCTCGATGTTGTGCGGTGCAGTGCGGTACAAGGGGTCCGGCTGCTCGACCGGTTTGCGCAGGACTGATTCGACGGGGGCCATATCGTTAGCTGGGGCGCTTGTGCGGCGGATTTTTGTTCACGCTTGCTTAACCAGTGTGTCCGGGCGGCGCGATGGCGCGTTTTTCTTATCGCCGTTGTTCACAGCGCCGGTCGGGAAAAGGAAGCGCTTTCTGGAATTATGTTGACGCTGAAGCGCCATCAGAAAGGCCGGCGCCGCGGGCGCCGGCCTTGAATCTGCTTGCCAATCCGGTCCGGCCTATTCGCCGGCGAGCCGCAACGGCGTTTGCCGCTTGTCCTCGATCGTCCGCAGCCGCTGTTCCTCGCGCATGATGTAGTCGCGCGTCATCGGCACGACGTCCTGGCGCTTGGTGAGCTGGATCTGGAACACCATCATGTTCTGCTCGCGGAACGACATCTCGGAGGCCGCCAGGTAGAATTCCCACATGCGGACAAAGCGCTGGTCGTAGATGCGCTCGACTTCCTCGCGGTGGGCGAGGAACCGCTCGCGCCAATGCTTGAGCGTTTCGGCATAGTGCAGGCGCAGGATCTCTATATCCGTGACCAGCAGCCCGGATTTCTCGATCCGCGGCAGCACCTCCGACAGTGACGGGATGTAGCCCCCGGGGAAGATGTATTTGGCGATCCAGGGGTTGGTGACGCTCGGCCCCTCGGAGCGGCCGATGGCGTGCAGCACCATGACGCCATCGTCCTTCAGGAGTTCGGCGGCTTTGTTAAAGTAAGTCTCGAAGTGATTGACGCCGACATGCTCGAACATACCGACGGAAACGATGCGGTCGAACTGGTCGTGCAGGTCGCGGTAGTCCTGCAGGCGGAAGCGGGCGCGGTCGGTCAGGCCGCGCTCCATGGCGCGCTCATTGGCGATGGCGTGCTGTTCCTCCGACAAGGTGATGCCGGTGACATCGGCACCCGCATTCTCCGCGAGGTAGAGACCCAGGCCGCCCCAGCCGCACCCGATGTCGAGGATGCGAAGGTCCTTCCTGTCCGCCGTCAGCCGCAGCTTGGCGGCGACGTGGCGCTTCTTGGCGAGCTGGGCGTCGTCGAGCGACTGGTCGAGCCGTTCGAAATAGGCGCAGCTATACTGCCGGTCGGCGTCGAGGAAGAGGGAGTAGAGCCGGCCATCGAGATCGTAGTGGTGGGCCACGTTCTCTCGCGCGCGCTTGCGCGGATTGAATTGCTGGATGCGCCGCCACAGAAAACGGATGAGGAATTGCGGACGCGCCCAGTTCGGCAGTTCGCTGGTTTGTCCGAGTGCGATCGAGAGGACATCGGCGATCGAGCCTTGCTCGACGACGAGCGAGCCGTCCATGTAGGATTCACCGAACTTCAGTTCGGGATCGAGAATGATGCCCCATTCGGCGGCGCGTGTGGTCAAGCGTATCGCGACCGGCGGGCCCGAGCCGTCGCCGAAGGTAAGAACCGTGCCGCGTGAGGTCGTGACTCTGAAGTTGCCGCGGCGAATGAAAGATTTCAGTAGAAACTGAAGCAACCGGTCCATCGGCCGCCTCCATAGTCTAATATGCGCTAGTCTCGCTCAACCGGTCCCGATAAGGCCGGTTCCGGATAAGCATTCAATCAAAGTCTTTTTGCCACAGCAATGCCGCAAATCGTGGCGTTGCATGCAAATTCGGGCCTTGTCTGTGGTGGTATCAGACCCCATGGCGCGAGGGTTGACCGGGACTTGGCGCGCGAATGGGTGTACAGGGTGCCGCCGGATGGCGGGCGGCACGATAACGTTCAAGTGAAGACCAAAGGATTGGCGGCAATGATGTCTCACATACGCGGATTGAGCCTGGCGGTGGCCTTGGGGGCGCTGGCGATGACGGCGCCCGCTTGCGCTCAGGAAAACCTGGACCAGGGCAAGACGGCCCAGCAGCTTTTCGCCTCGGACTGCGCGATCTGCCACAAGAGCCCGCAGGGGCTTGCCGCCAAGGCCGGCAGCGGGCTGTTCGGCCTCGACGGTTTCCTGCGCGAACATTACACGGTCAGCCGCCAGTCGGCGGCGATCCTCGCCAGGTACCTGCAGTCGGTGGGGGATGCGCCGGCCGAGGCACGGCGCGGCAGCACCCGGCGCACCGCCAAGCCCACCGAAAAAAAGCCTGACGCCAAGCCCGAGGCGAAGACGGACGCCAAGAGCGAGGCGAAGGCCGAGGCCAAACCGGACCAGAAGCCTGAGGCCAAATCTGAATCGAAGCCTGAGGCGAAGCCGGAAGCCGACAAACCCGCCAAATCTGACTAAGCCCGGCACCGGTATAGCCGGCACGCTTGGCGCAAATAAAAGCCCCGCCCGGTGCGAACCGGGCGGGGCTTTTTGTTGGCGAGCGCCTTGCGCGCGCAACGTGCCTGAGATCAGGCCTCTTCGTTCTTCTTGGCGTCGGCCTCGTCGGCCTGCGCTTCTTCGGACTCGGCGTCGAACAGCGCCTCGGCGCGCTGGCGCGCGGCTTCGGCTTCCGCTTCGGCGTCCTCGGCGACCGAGGCGCGCACGGTCACGTCTTCGCCGCGGGCGATACGTTCGGCTTCCGCCTCGCTGCGCGCGACGATAACGGTGACCGAGACGTCGATGTCCGGATGCAGGCCGAGCGGCACCTTGTACTGGCCGAGCGCCTTGATCGGCGCATTGAGTTCGACCTGGGCGCGCGAGACGGTGACGCCGTCGGAGGAGATCAGCGCGGCGATGTCGCGCGACGACACCGAGCCGTAGAGCTGGCCGGTTTCGGACGACTGGCGGATGATGGTGTAGGACTTGCCGTCGACCTTGGCCGCGACCTTGCCGGCTTCGCCCTTGCGCTCGAGGCTCTGCTTCTCGAGCTCGGCCTTCATGCCTTCAAAGCGGGCCTTGTTGTCGGCGTTGGCGCGCAGCGCCTTGTTGCGCGGCAGGAGAAAGTTGCGAGCAAAGCCGTCCTTGACGCGGACGACATCGCCCATGTTACCGAGCTTGGCGACGCGCTCGAGCAGAATAACTTCCATGATCATGACTCCTTGTTTGATCGTTTCGATAATGCAGTTCAGGTGGAAGCGGGCGGGCCGCGTTTGACGGCGGCACGCGCGCGGAAATGAAAGAAGGTTTCGGACAGACCAACGAGGCACAGCGCCAGCACCGGCCAGCCGAAGATCAGCACCGACGCGTAGACGCCGGCGAGGACGAAGCCGCGGCTTGTCAGGTTCCGGGTGATCGAGTGAATGACGGCGAAGCCGAGCACCCCGTAAGCCATCAACAGCGCTGCGGCGATGACGCCGGCGACGATGCCGAGGAGCCCGTCGACGAAAGATAGCGCGGTGGCGACGCCGAGCGTGGCGGCGGTCAGCGGCGGGAACGTCATCTCCGACAGCGAAGGCCACGGCCGCGTCAGCCGTCCGGAGAAGCGGACGATACGCCCGGCGAGCCACAGATTGAGGATGTCGGTGACCAGCCCCATCACCGCCGTCGCGGGCGGCAAGGCGACGACCAGGAGGTCGATCAGCCGGTCGGGACTGCGCAACGTTGCAGGACCGGAGGGGCCGGCTTCGGTGGCGGCGGCGCGGAACACCTCGCGCAAGGCCGTGCGCAGGGCCTCGCGGAATTCATCGGCGCCGAAGCCGACCATCATGATCGTCAGCAGGACGAGCGCCGCTGCGAGGACCGCTGCCCAGATCACCAGCCGGCCAGGCGGATACCATTCGAGCGAGGCCGACGAGCCGTTGCCGGCCGGCCGCGCCAGCATGGTGAGGTAGCCGAGCCACCAGCCGGGAAGGCCGATGCCGGCGAGGAAGCCGACGCTGAATAAGGTGCCGAAGAACATCCAGATGGCGAAGGCGCCGATGAGCGCGCCGGCCAGCGCCACCCAATGGCTCCAGCCGAGCGCCGCGATCATGATGGGGAGGGGGGCAAGATAGGCGAGCGGGATCGACAACGCCGTGCCCGACGTCACCGAGGCGAACAGCAAAGCTGCCGCCGCGCCCGAACCCAATCCGATGAAGCCAAATTGCAGCATCACGAGCTGTCCCGCCTCGAGGCGGTTAGAGACGGATCGTTTCGGCGAAACGTCCGTCCCAACCATCGGCGCGCAGGCTGATCCCGCACGCCTCGTTTTCTTTGTCATTCCGGGGCGCCGCCATCGGCGCGTTTACGCGCGTCTTTGACGCGCTATGGCGGCGAACCCGGAATCCATATTCACAAACCGGGGTTATGGATTCCGGGCCCGCGCCTAATGGCGCGTCCCGGAATGACCACAACTTAGCGGATGACGTAGGGCAACAGACCGAGGAAGCGCGAGCGCTTGATCGCCTGGGCGAGTTCGCGCTGCTTCTTGGCCGACACCGCGGTGATGCGGGACGGCACGATCTTGCCGCGCTCGGAGACGTAACGCTGCAAGAGCTTCACGTCCTTGTAGTCGATCTTCGGCGCATTGGCGCCCGAGAACGGGCAGGTCTTGCGACGGCGGAAGAATGGACGGCGCTGGCCGCCACCCTGGGATGAACTGAAAGCCATTGTTTATTCCTCCCCGCCAGTCGTTTCTTCGTCGCGGCGCGGACGGCGCTCGCCACGGTCACGGTCGCCGCCACGGCCGCCGCCGAAGCCACGGTCACCACCGAAGCCACGGTCGCCGCGATCACCACGGTCGTCGCGATCCGACTTGCGCATCATCGCGGACGGGCCTTCCTCGAGCTCGTCGACGCGGATGGTGAGATAGCGCATAACGTCTTCGTTGATGCGCTCCTGACGCTCGACCTCGGTCAGCGCCGCCGCAGGGGCCTCGACGTTGAGCAACGTCATGTGCGCCTTGCGATTCTTGTTCATGCGATACGAGAGCGACTTCAGGCCCCAGTATTCGCTCTTGGTGACCTTGCCACCGCCTTCGGTGATGACGCCGGTCAGCTTGGCGGTCAGTTCTTCCACCTGCTGCGGGCTGAGATCCTGCCGCGCCAGATAGACGTGTTCGTACAATGGCATGAAATGCCTTTCCCTTGGTTTGCCCATATCCGTTGCCCTGGCGCCTAGCCCTTCGAACCCTTCGGGAAAGGCTCGAAATTGCTCAGAAGGCGGAAACACGGGACGCCGGGCCGTCAGGCCCTACCGCAAGCCACTGAATTATCAGTAGAAAAACGGCCGTCCGTTCAGTCCCCAACCAGGAGCGACGGAAGATCGCGGGTTTATAGGGATTTTCGCGCAAAAGGCAAGTTTTACAAAGGGCGCGGCCCGGTGCGGTCAGGCGACATTTGGCCCCTTTTGCAGCCTTCCGGCGAGCTTGACGGCCAGATCGACGCCCTCGCGGATCTGCCGGGCGCCATCCGGGTCCCGGTCGCCGTTGTTCTTGCGCATCAGATTGAGGGCCGCAAGGAGCTGCTCCAGGTTCCTGGCCAGCAATTCCTGGCGGAAAGCCGGGTCTTTCCGTGCCCGCTCGATGTCGTCTTCGGTGACCAGATCGACCATAAAGGGCTCCGCTGCGCCTGGCCCGACGGTCGGCGGCGGCTGAGGTAGCGGGGAACACTAGCGCCAGAGTCTTTTTGGTTTGTTACTGCTCCTGCCGGTGGGAACATGGCCGGTTGACATCGCTCGGCGGGACGTGTTTTTCGGCCCCGGTTTCGGTACCAGCACCGAGTTCCGGCGGCGAGCCGGGTTTTTCCGACACAACGCGAGGACGGCATCAGGGCCATGACGGTCGCATTCGTATTTCCCGGCCAGGGCAGCCAGACGGTCGGCATGGGCAAGGCGCTGTCCGACAATTTTCCGGTCGCGAAGGCCGTGTTCGACGAAGTCGATGCGGCTTTGTCGGCCAAGCTCTCGGCCATCATCTTCGAAGGTCCGATCGAGACGCTGACGCTGACCGAGAATGCGCAGCCGGCGCTGATGGCGGTTTCGCTCGCGACCTTCCGCGTTCTGCAATCGGAGGCCGGGCTCGACCTGGCCCGCGATGCCAAATTCGTCGCCGGCCATTCGCTCGGCGAATATTCGGCGCTGGCGGCGGCCGGCACGTTCTCGATCAGCGACACGGCGCGCCTGCTGCGCACCCGCGGGCAGGCGATGCAGAAGGCCGTGCCGGCGGGCGTCGGCGCCATGGCCGCCTTGATCGGCCTCGACTTCGACGCCGCGGCAGCCGTCGCTGCGGAAGCGGCGCAGGGGCAGGTGTGTCAGGCGGCCAACGACAACGGCGGCGGGCAGGTCGTCGTCTCCGGCGACAAGGCGGCGGTCGAGCGCGCCGTCGAGATCGCCAAGGGCAAGGGCGCCAAGCGCGCCATGCTGCTGCAGGTGTCCGCGCCCTTCCATTGCGCGCTGATGCAGCCCGCGGCGGACGTGATGGCCGAGGCGCTGTCCAAGGTGCAGGTCAACAAGCCGGCGGTGCCCGTTGTGGCGAACGTCACGGCGAGCCCGCTCAGCGACCCCGCCGAGATCGTGAAGTCCCTGGTGGCGCAGGTCACCGGCACCGTGCGCTGGCGCGAGTGTGTTTCCTATATGGCGGCGCAGGGCGTGACGCAGTTCTACGAAGTCGGCGCCGGCAAGGTGCTGGCCGGTCTCAACAAGCGCATCGCTGACGGTGCGACCACGACGTCGATTGGCACGCCGGACGATGTCGCCGCTTTTAAAGCCGGGAGAAATGGCTGATGTTTGATCTGAACGGAAAGAACGCGCTGGTGACCGGCGCGACCGGCGCTATCGGCGAAGCCATCGCGCGTGCGCTGCATGCGCAGGGCGCCACCGTCGCGCTCTCCGGCACGCGCCAGGAGGTGCTCGACAAGCTTGCCGGTGAACTCGGCAGCCGCGTGCACGTGGTGCCGTGCGATCTGTCGAATGCCGAGCAGGTCGAGGCGCTGGTGCCGGCGGCGGAAGAGAAAATGGAGAAGCTCGACATCCTCGTCGCCAATGCCGGCATCACCAAGGACAACCTGTTCGTCCAGCTCAAGGACGAGGACTGGGACAAGGTGATCGCCGTCAATCTCACGGCGACGTTCCGCCTGACGCGTGCGGCGGTGTCGCGCATGATGCGACGCCGCTTTGGCCGCATCATCGGCATTTCGTCGGTGGTCGGTTTCACCGGCAATCCGGGGCAGGGCAACTACACCGCTTCGAAGGCCGGCATGGTTGGCATGATGAAGGCGGTCGCCGCCGAATACGCCAAGCGCAACGTGACGGCGAATTGCATCGCGCCGGGCATCATTACCAGCGCCATGACCGACAAGCTCAACGACAAGCAGCGCGAGACCATCCTGTCGAAGGTTCCTGCGGGGAAACTCGGAACGCCGCTGGACGTGGCCGCGGCGGCAGTCTATCTGGCCTCCGACGAAGCGGCCTATGTGACCGGGCAGACCATTCATGTGAATGGCGGAATGGCCATGTTCTAGGCCGGCCGGGCCATCCCGCCGTGATAATGGCGGGCATGCGTTCCGACGTTGATGAGAGGTGAATTCGTGTGGCTTTTCAGCCCCCTACCGACTAGACTGGGGCTGCTAGTCAACGCATTTGAAGTGTGGTAACCGAATTTCGGCCCGGCTGGGGCGGCCGATCCTGGATGTCTGAAGGCGAAGGCTTGAAGGTATCCGCGATGCGAGTCGTCACGCCACTGTCACCACGACGAGGCCGAAGCGCGATGGCTGCGAACCGACCGGGACGCAGCCTATTCTGAAAAAGCACGAGGTTGGACCGATGAGTGACGTTGCCGAGCGGGTGAAGAAGATCGTCGTGGAGCACCTGGGTGTTGAACCCGACAAGGTGACCGAAGGGGCAAGCTTTATCGATGATCTTGGCGCCGACAGCCTCGACACGGTCGAGCTCGTCATGGCCTTCGAGGAAGAGTTCGGCTGCGAAATCCCCGACGATGCCGCCGAGACGATTCTGACCGTCGGCGATGCGGTCAAGTTCCTCGAGAAGAACGCCAAGAGCTGAACGCTGCGTGTCGAGCTGACGCTGCTGCGGCCGCTCTCCAGCCTTTTGGGTCATCGCCGTTACTTCGGCCGTGAATTGGTCAGCGGTGCGCGGGGCAAAGGCCATCGGTGATGGCTGATGCCGGCGCGACGGCGTGTCTTCGTCACATTGCGCGGAGCCGGGTATGAGACGGGTTGTCGTCACCGGAATGGGAATGGTCACGCCGCTGGGTTGCGGCGTCGAACCGACATGGTCGCGGCTCCTCAAGGGCGAAAGCGGCGCCAAGAAGGTCGATACCTTCGAGGTGTCCGACATCGCCGCGAAGATCGCGTGCATGATTCCGCGCGGCGACGGCTCGAA
This sequence comes from Pseudolabrys sp., assembly GCA_026125895.1. GTDB lineage: Bacteria > Pseudomonadota > Alphaproteobacteria > Rhizobiales > Xanthobacteraceae > Pseudolabrys. Next base: position 63,799 of record JAHCKG010000014.1, read on the forward strand.
CGGCACCTACAATCCCGACCAGTGGATGGAGCCGAAGGAGCAGCGCAAGGTCGATCCGTTCATCGTCTACGCGATGTGCGCGGCCAAGCAGGCGCTCAACGATGCCGGCTGGCATCCGAAGACCGAGGAAGAGAAGGTCGCGTCCGGTGTTCTCATCGGCTCGGGCATCGGCGGTATCGAAGGCATCGCGGAAACCGCGGTCATCCTCCACGAAAAGGGACCGCGCCGCGTTTCGCCGTTCTTCATTCCGGGCCGCATCATCAATCTGGCGTCGGGCTTTGTCTCGATCGAGCACGGGCTGAAAGGCCCGAACTCTGCCGTGGTCACCGCCTGTTCGACCGGCGCGCATGCCATCGGCGATGCGGGGCGCATGATCGCGCTCGGCGACGCCGACGTCATGGTGGCGGGCGGTGCGGAATCGCCGGTCAATCGCATGTCGCTCGCCGGCTTCTCGGCACTGCGCGCGCTGTCGACCGCGTTCAACGACGAGCCGACACGGGCGTCGCGCCCCTATGACAAGGCGCGCGACGGCTTTGTCATGGGAGAGGGCGCCGGCTCGGTGGTTCTCGAAGAGCTCGAACATGCCAAGGCGCGTGGCGCCAGGATTTATGCCGAACTCGTGGGTTACGGCCTGTCGGGCGACGCCTATCACATCACCGCGCCGACCCCTGACGGCGATGGCGCCTATCGCTGCATGAAGATGGCCCTCAAGCGCGCCAACATCAGCCCCGGCGACATCGACTACATCAACGCGCACGGCACTTCGACGCCGCTTGGCGACGAGATTGAGCTCGGCGCGGTGCAGCGCCTTGTCGGCAACGATGCCGCGCATGTGTCGATGTCGTCCACCAAGTCGTGTATCGGCCATTTGCTCGGCGCGGCCGGAGCGGTCGAGGCGATCTTCTCGATCCTGGCGATCCGCGACAAGGTTGTGCCGCCCACCATCAATCTCGACAATCCGTCGGTGGAAACGCCGATCGATCTGGTGCCGCACAAGGCCCGCGAACGCGATATCGATGTGGCGCTGTCGAATTCCTTCGGTTTCGGGGGCACCAACGCCTCGCTGATCTTCAGCCGCTATAACGGCTAGCCGGCGGCCACGCCGGTGCGCTAGCCTCGGCGCTGGACGCCAGCCGCTTCGCCAGAGAGGGAACCGCGCCAAATGCGGTCCCGACGGCCGGCGATATCGGTCGTGGAGAAGTCTCGCGCTTTCGCCACATTTCTTTCTAACCTGAACAATCTGCTGTTAATTTTGCCCTGGCGGGTTAGCGTTCGGGGCTCTGAATCCGCCGGGCATGGCGACCCGGGCGACTGAACGAGCAAGCGAGAGCCAACGTTGACTGCCGGGCTTCCACCAGACCAGAACGGCCAAGACGCCGCCGCTCAGACGGCGCGCCGCGCACCTGTCGCGCGCGCCGCTGCCGTGCCGCCGCCGATCGGCAAGCCGCCGCGTTCACCGCGCGCCGCGCTCGAGCCCGAGAAGGTGCCGGCACCGCGTCGCGCCTCGGCGCGCGTGCGCCATCCGATGGTGGTGTTCGGCAATGCGATCTTCACGCTGCTCGTCCTCGTCGCCGTCGCGGCCGGCGGCGGCCTGTTTGTCGGCAAGCAGAAATTCGACGCGCCCGGTCCGCTGACCGAGGACAAGATCGTCAACATCCCGTCGGGCTATGGCGTCAAGGATATCTCCGACCTCCTGCAGCGCGAGGGCGTCATTGATCAGCCTTACGTGTTCGTCGGCGGCGTCATGGTGCTGAAGGCGCGCGGGCTGACGCTGAAGCATGGCGAATACAAATTCGCCAAGCAGGCGAGCCTGTCCGACGTCGTCGATACGCTGAGCGAAGGCAAGGTGGTGCAGCACGCCTTCACTGTGCCGGAGGGGCTGACCTCGGAGCAGATCGTGCAGCGCCTGCTCGAGAACAATTCGCTGTCGGGCCAGATCAAGGAAATTCCGCGCGAAGGTTCGCTGCTGCCGGAGACCTACAAGTTCACGCGCGGGATGTCGCGCGAGCAGATCGTGCAGCGCATGGAGCAGGCGCAGAAGCGCGTGCTCGCGGAGGTGTGGTCGCGCCGCTCGCCGGATCTGCCGGCGCAGATCCAGACGCCGGAGCAACTCGTCACGCTCGCCTCGATCGTCGAGAAGGAAACCGGCCGTGACGACGAACGCACGCGCGTCGCCGCCGTGTTCGTCAACCGCCTCAAGGCGAAGATGAAGCTGCAGTCCGATCCGACCATCATCTACGGCTTGACCGGCGGCAAAGGCGCCCTCGGCCGGCCAATCATGAAGAGCGAGATCGAACAGCCGACGCCGTACAACACCTATACGATCGAAGGCCTGCCGCCGGGGCCGATCGCCAATCCGGGCCGCGCCTCGCTGGAGGCCGCCGCCAATCCGGCGCGCACCAAGGAATTGTATTTCGTCGCCGACGGCACCGGCGGCCATGTCTTCTCCGACAGCTACGCCGAGCACCAGAAGAGCGTTGCCAAGCTGCGCGCCATCGAACGCGGCAACGCGCCGGCGGGCACCGTGCCGGCCGATGTGCCAAAGCCGGTTGAGACGCCAAAGCCGGAAGCGGCCAAACCGGCCGAGCCCGCCAAGCCGAAGAACGGTACGCGGCGGTAACGAAGTGGTTTCCTTGTCCGATTTTTCCGCGGGGCGGCGTTCCCAGGCCGCCGCCTTATGCTCTATGGTCGCGCCGGTTTTGGCGTAATCGAAGACGAAAGACGAACGATCAATGGCGCTGTCGAGCATGACCGGATTCGCGCGTGGCCAGGGCGTGACGGGCTCCTATGTCTGGAGCTGGGAGCTCAAGTCGGTGAACGCCAAGGGCCTCGACGTGCGCCTGCGCCTGCCGCCCGGCTGGGACGCGGTCGACGTCGCGGTGCGCAAGGCGGCGACCGATGCGCTGGTGCGCGGCACGGTCTACGGCAATCTCAGCGTCGAGCGCAAAGGCATGGCGCCGACGGTGAAGATCAACGAGCCGGTGCTGTCGGCCATCATCGCTACGCTCGATCAGATCGACAACCGCGTCGTCGGCGCCGGCCGGCCGACGCTCGACGGCATCCTCGGCCTCAAGGGCGTCATCGAAGTCACCGAGGACGACGAGAAGCCGGAAGAGCGCGCCGCCGCCGAGAAGGCGATCATCGCCGGCTTCGGCAAGACGCTGGCCGATCTGGTCGCCATGCGCCGCGCCGAGGGCGATACGCTCGGCAAGCTGCTCTCGTCGCGGCTCGATGAAATTGCGTGGCTTGCGGCCCGCGCCGAGGCGGCGCCGGGCCGCAAGCCCGAGGCGATCAAGGCGCGGCTCGCCGAGCAGGTGGCGGCGCTGATGGAAGCCTCGCAGCGCTTCGACAGCGACCGGCTCTACCAGGAGGCGGTCCTGCTCGCCAGCAAGGCCGATATCCGCGAGGAGCTCGACCGCCTGGCCTCCCACGGCGATCAGGTGCGCAAGCTCCTGGCCGACGGCGGGCCGATCGGCCGGCGGCTTGATTTTCTGGCGCAGGAACTCAACCGCGAATCGAATACGCTGACCGCCAAGGCCAATGACGTCGAACTGACCAATATCGGTCTGGAGCTCAAGGCCGTGGTCGAGCAGTTCCGCGAGCAGGTGCAGAACCTGGAATAGAATTTGGCATGAACGACGAAGCCGACATCACACGCCGCGGCATCATGCTGGTGCTGTCGTCGCCATCCGGCGCCGGCAAGACGACGCTGACGCGCAACCTGCTCGAGCGGGAGAATATCGATCATCCCGGCAAGCTCACATTGTCGGTGTCGGCGACGACGCGCGCCAAGCGGCCGAGCGAGATCGAGGGCACGCATTATTTCTTCGTCAGCAAGCCGCGCTTCGAGGCGATGCGCGACCACGGCGAATTGCTCGAATGGGCCGAGGTGCACGGCAATTATTACGGCACGCCACGCGAAGCGGTGGAAAAGGCGCTGGCGGACGGCCGCGACGTTCTGTTCGACATCGACTGGCAAGGCACGCGCCAGCTCATGGAAAAGATGCGCGACGATGTCGTCACGGTGTTTGTGCTGCCGCCGACGGCGCAGGATCTCAAGTCGCGGCTCATCCGCCGGGCCGAGGACAGCGATGCGGTGATCGCGCAACGTTTGCGCAACGCCGCCGAAGAATTCCAGCACTGGAACGAATACGATTACATCCTCGTCAACCGCGATCTCGACAAGAGCTTCGAGCGGCTGCGCGCCATCCTCACGGCTGAGCGGCTTAAGCGCGTGAAGATGCCGAACCTCAAGGACTTCGTCGATAAATTGCTGACGGAGTTGAAAGCGCTGACGCCGTAGGCGGTCTACGGTCGCAGTTGTCGTCATCGTCCGCGAAGGTGGGTGATCTAGCTTGTAGCCTGCATGGAGCGAAGCGTAATGCGGGGCGCCGCTCCCGGATTTCGCTGCGCTTCATCCGGGCTACAGGATCGGGCTACGGAGCTCTCAACTTCCCATATTCCTGCGCCAGCGCCACGAAGCCGGCGACGTCGATTTCTTCGGCCCGCGCGGTCGGCTCGATATTGGCGTTGGCGAGCAGCGCCGCGGTGTCGACGCCAAGCGACTTCAGGCTCTGCCGCAGCATCTTGCGACGCTGGCCGAAGGCCGCTTCCGTGACGCGCTGAAGGTCGGCCGACACGCACGGTATCGGTCGTTCGACCGGCACCAGGCGCACCACCGATGAGGTGACCGACGGCGGCGGCACGAAGGCCGACGGCGAAACGTCGAACAGGATCTTCGCCTCGGTGCGCCAGCCGGCCAGCACGGCGAGCCGGCCGTAGGCATCGTCACCGACACGGGCGACGATGCGCTCGGCCACCTCGCGCTGAAACATCAGCACCATCTGGTCATAGAACGGCGGCCACGGCTCGATGGTGAGCCACTGGATCAGCAGCGCGGTGCCGACATTGTAGGGCAGGTTGGCGACGATCGCGGCGCGCTCGGGACCGAGCAGGGCGTCGTAATCGGCCTCGAGGGCGTCGCCGGCGACGATGTCCAGGCGGCCCGGATAATAGGCGGAGATTTCTTCCAGCGCGGCGATGGCGCGCTCGTCCCGCTCGATGGCGACGACGCGGCGCGCGCCGAGCGACAGGAGGGCGCGCGTCAGGCCGCCGGGGCCGGGGCCGACCTCGACGACGGTCGTTGACTCCAGGGGCTCGGCGGCGCGGGCGATGCGGGCGGTCAGGTTGAAGTCGTGCAGGAAGTTCTGGCCGAGCGACTTCTTCGGCCGCAAGCCGTGGCGGGCGATGACGTCACGCAGCGGCGGCAGATCGTCGATCGAGCCCATGACGATGCTATTTTGCCGGAGCCAGCGCCGGCGTTCGCGCCGAAATCCTCGCCGCGAGAACGAGCGCGGCGACGAGGCTCGACGGATCGGCCTTGCCGGTGCCGGCGATATCGAACGCGGTGCCGTGATCGGGCGACGTCCGTACGAAAGGCAGGCCGAGCGTGAGGTTGACGCCGTGATCGAAGGCCAGGGTCTTGATCGGGATGAGTGCCTGGTCGTGATACATGCACAAGGCGACGTCGTAACCGGCGCGCGCGCGGGCGTGGAACATGGTGTCGGCCGGTAGCGGCCCGACGGCGTCGATGCCTTCGGCGCGCAGCGTGGCCACGGCCGGTGCGACGATGTCGCGGTCCTCGTCGCCAAGCGTACCGTTCTCGCCGGCGTGCGGGTTGAGACCGGCGACGGCGAGGCGCGGGCGGGCGATGCCGAAGCGATTGTGCAGGTCGCGCGCGGTGATGCGACCCGTCTCCACGATCAAGTCCGTGCTCAGGCGACCGACCACGTCCTTGAGCGGCAGATGGATGGTCACCGGCACGACGGCGAGCTCCGGCGACCACAGCAGCATCACCGGGTGAAAGGGGCGGCCGGTCGCTTCTTCCGCCAGTTTGGCGAGAAATTCGGTGTGGCCCGGTTCGGCAAAGCCCGAGGCGTAGAGTACGTTCTTGGCGATCGGATTGGTGACGACGGCGGCGGCGACGCCATCGAGCACGTCGGCGACCGCGCGCCGGATCGAGCCGATGGCGGCCGGCGCGCTCGAAGCGTCGGGCTTGCCGGGCTGCGCGGTGACCTTCACGTCGAGCGGAACGACGGGCAGGGCGCGGCCGAAGTTTTGGACCGCCTGTCGCGCGGTCACCGTCTGCACCGGCACTTCGAGGTGGAGTGCCTGGGCGCGCGCCCGGTACAAGTCCGGGTCGCCGATGACGTAAAACGGCGGCAGCGCCAGTTCGACGCGCCGCCGCCAGATGGCGAGGGTCAGTTCGGGTCCGATCCCGGCCGGCTCACCCAATGTCAGGGCGACAGGGAGATCGGAGGGCGTCATCGCTTGTATTCGATCATCGCCGAGCGGCGGATGTCTTCCAGGAATTTCTTGGATTCCGCCTCGTACCGCTCGTTGTACAGCTTGTCGCGCATTTCGCGCTTGGCCGGCGAATCCGAAGTGGTCTCTTTCTTGTTGCACATTGCGAACATCTGCCAGCCCTGTGGCGTCGGTTCAGGTGCGCTCAGGCGGCCGATCTCGAGCTTGGCCAGCACGTCACGCAGTTGCTCGGGCAGTTCGGCCGAGCTGCGTGTCACCGGTTCGCGGACCGCGACGTCGCGCAGCGCGCGCGCCAGACGCACGCCGGCGTCGCAGCCGACGAAGCGGCTGCGCAAATTCTCCGCCTCGCGCCGCTTGGCATCGACCACGCCTGGCGGCGAGCCATTGGGGACGATGACCGTGATCGGGTAGAGCGTGTAGACATAGCCGGCGATGGAGTCCGCGACGTTGGCCTTGCGCAGGGCGCTGGCGACGTCGGCGTCGCCGACCTCGAGGCTGGTGCCGAAGCGGCCGCGCACCAACTGGTTCCAGATCAACTGGGCGCGTAGACGCGCCTTGAGCGCGTTGGCGGAAATCCCGCTGCGGGAGAGAACCTGTTCGAACTGTTCCGGCGACATGCGCTGGCGCTGAGCCATGTTGCTGAACGCGTTGTCGACTTCCTTGTCGCTGACATCGAGACCGTAATATTTGCCCTTCGATATCTTGAGGCGGTCGTCGATCAGCTCGTTGATCACGTCCTGTCGCGACGGCGTCTTGTGGCCGCCCGCCGACATCAATTTCGAGCGCTGGGAAATATCGAGTTCGGTGATCGGCGAGCCGTTCGCAATGACCACGACCTGGGCCTGCGCAACGTGCGGCACGGCGAGGGTTGCGCCGACGATCACGCAAGCGAGCCAAAGGCCGAGGATACGGCGTTTCGTCAAAGTCCCAGACATCATCTCATCCATCGTAGCTAGAACGCGCCGGTATCGAGGGCGTTCACGCCGGGCGCTACTGGTTGTTGTTGTTGGCGCTCAGCGACTGGCTGACCGAGGTGCCACCCAGGGTGCGCAGGCTCAGTTGCAGCATGACCGTATGGTTGTTCTCGACGTTTCCACTGTACGTGTAGTTTGTAATGTAATTCACGGCCAAGATGAGGCAATCGTCGATATAACCGAGCCCCAGGCGCGTCTGGGAGAACTTCTTTTCGTTGATGTCGTAGAGGGCCGAACCGAGCACCACCCAGTTGGCGTCGATTTTATACTGCCCGGTGCCGAGGATGCCCTGGCGGCGGTCGAGGAAGCCGATCAGCGGCTGGGCGGCGTAGTCGCCGTACAGGACCGAAGCCGACCAGCGATCGAAATTCGCCGTCGATTCCACCTCCAGCCGCTGCATGGCGAAGGAATCCTGGTCGAACCGGAAGCGCGAGCTGAACGTGTAGGTGCTGTTCGGCTGGTAGGACAGGCGGGCGACGTAATCCGAGCGCCGGGTATCGAGGCCGCTGTCGAGGCCGGTATTCGTCACGCCGCTGACGGCGAAGGAGTTCTGACCGAAGAGGCTGTAGGACTGGCCAAACAGCGCGTTGATAAAGCCGCCCTTGTTGAATTGCGCGGTGTACTGAAGGCCGTAATTGGCCCGGCTGCCGCCTTCGACGCGGTCATAGCCGGAGAACTTGTCGACCTTGAACAGGTTGGAATCGTCGAAGATCAGGCTCTGCGCGTCTTCGTTCACCCACTTGCCGATCTGGCTTTCGTTCGGACGCAGAATGACCTGCGCGATCGGCTCGATCGTCTGCGTGCCCCACGAGCTCACATTGATGAAGGGGAAGCGGTATTCGAGACCGACCGTCGGCATGGCGCGGACGAGATCGGTGTTGCCCGGGGTGAGGTAGTTCGAGACGCTCGGGTCGTTGTTGACGTTCATCGAGCCGGCATCGACACGCACCGACGCGAAAGGCTTGAAGACCTGGCCGAGACCGTCGGTGATGCTGCGGCTCCAGTGCGCCTCCGAGGTGAAGCGATTGAAGTTGCCCGGCGCGCCGCGCAACAGGCAGTTGGCCGACGTCTTGGCGGCAGGATCCGCCGTGTTGCAGAGATTGCCGCCGCCGGTTCCGGCGGTCAGCGCCGTTTTCGTGATGGCGTCGAAGTTGGCCTGGGTGCGCGACAGGCTGGTGAAGTTGAAGTTGAAGCCGAGCTCGCCACCGACCACCGGGTGATCGACCGTGTACATGTAGTCGATCACCGGGTGGACGACAGGGATCTGGGCCTGCGTGTCGGACTCGGACAGGCCGAGGTAGTAGATGCTGCGCGCGTCGAAGTAGCTGCGATTACCCTTGCCGGTCAGGTAGAGCTGCGACACGCCTTCGGTAACGCCGCTCTGCAGCGGATCGTTGATGCGGTAATGCGAGAGGCGCGGGTTGTAGTCCTGGATGAAGGACCTGTCCGACACCATCAGCGCGTCCCAGCCCCAGGCCCATTTCTCGTTGATGGCGAAGCGGCCCGATGTCTCCAAGCTGCCGCGGTTATCGCGGTAGCCGGGCGTCGGGTTGCCGCTGCGCTGGAAGTAGCTCGGGTCGTTCTGATGAATGCCGGCGGCGCGGATCGAGTAGGCGCCGTTGATGAGGCGGTGACGGAATTCACCCTCCATCAGCAGGCCCTGCTTGGTCGTCATCATCGGCGCCAGGGTGAGGTCGTAGTTCGGTGCCAGCGCCCAGTAATACGGAATTTCGACGGCGGTGCCGTATTTCGAACTGGTTGACACCGACGGCATCAGGAAGCCGGTCTTGCGCTTCACCGTCGGATCCGGCGCCGAGAAATAGGGCAGATACATCATCGGCATGCCGAAGAACTCGATCTTGGCATCCTCGAAATAGATCATCTTCTCGCCCTGATCATGGATGATCCGGGCGGCTTTCACCTGCCAGAGCGGCGGCTTCTTCGGGTTGTCCTTACACGGTTCGCAGGCGGTGTAGACGCCGTTGTGGAATACCGTGTAGTTGCCCTTGGTTCGGTCGGCGCGGGCGGCGGCCATGCGGGTCCGGTCGGGCGTTTCCAGGCGCAGCGAGTCGACGAAGCCGTCGCGATAGTCGTCGGAAAGGTCCATGACCTCGCCGTTGGTCACCTTGCCGTCTTCTTCGGTCAGGCGGACGTTGCCTTCCGCGTGCAACCGCTTGGTCTTCTGGTCGTAGATGACCCGGTGCGCCTCGAGCGTCGAGCCGCCATAATAAATCTGCACGTTGCCGACGGCGGAGACGCGGTTGTTGGCGTAGTCGTAGTCGATCTCCGCGGCCTGGACGAGCATCTGCTTGTCGCCGGACTTGTCGCGCTCGATCGCCGCCCTCGACTTGGCGCGCGCCGGGGGCGGGGCGGGGAATTCGATGGTGGTTTGGGCATGCGCCGGCGACCACGAACCCACGCAGCTGGCGGCGGCGAGAACGAGGACTGTCAAAATGCTGAGCGCGCCGCGGCGAAAGCGCCCCGGCGCTGGCGGACGCGTGCTGTTCAGCAGCGCCATCAGCCGTCCTCCTGATACAACAACGCCACAAACCCCGTCAGGCCGCCGGCGAGCACAGGCAGCCAGGCCGCTGCCACAGGGTGCATCAGGTCGGCCTTACTCAGGTCCTCGGTCACCTTCTGCAGGATGTAAAGCAGAAAGCCGGCCGCAACGCCACTTAAAACCATCTTTTGGATGCCGCCGAACCGGAAAAAACGTAAACTGACGGCTGCCGCAAGGAAAACCATGGCCGCGAGAAAGAACGGCCGGGCGAGAAGCTTCTGGAACTGCAATCTATAGCCTGCTGCGACAAGTCCAGCGTGGTCCGCGATCTGGATATACAGAGGCAATTCCCAGAAAGGTACGGTTTCGGGGGTTGCGAAACTCTCGCGCACCTGTTCCGGGGTCAGGCTGGTCTTGAACCGGAAGTCGGGCAGGTCAACTGGCAAGGTCTGCAGTTCATAAACACGTGCTCGGGACAGGTGCCAGACGCCCGGCTCGAGAACGGCGGATTGCGCCTCGATCCGCTGTCGGAACTGGCCGGCGGGGTCGAAGGTAAAAACCGTAACTCCGACCAGCGACACGCCCTGGTCGCGGCTGGACTTGGCGTTAATGATGGCCTGGCCGCCCTCGGTCTTTTGGCTCAGCCAGAAAGGCCCGCCGCTCGGGGCGCCGGCGGTGTTCTGGCCGAACAATTCGGCCTCGAAGCGCTTGGAGCGCTCTTGCAGGATTGCCGCGACCGGGTTGTAGATCGTGGTTGCGGCGACGCCGAACAGGAAGGCGACGATCAGCGCCGGCGCGATGAACTGCCAAGCGGACATACCGGCGGCGCGCGCCACGACCAGTTCAAGCCGGCGCGACAGGTTCAGGTAGCAGGACATCGCGCCGATCAGGATGCAGAACGGCATGATGCGCTCGGCCACCTGCGGCACCCGGAACAGCGACGTCTTCGCCACCAGCACCGCCGACACGTTCGGGATGTCTGAGGCGCGCCGCATCAGTTCGATGTAATCGAGCAGCGCCACCAAGAGGAGGATGCCGAAGAACACCATGAGCACGGTGTTGAGGAAGCGCATTCCGAAGTAGCGCGCCAATGTGCCGCCGACGACGCTCATGATGCGGTTGCGCCTTGCGTGAGGCGTTCGAATCGGGCGACGGCCGCGGCGATCCATTCGTTGAGAATGGCGGGCGGCTCGATGATGAGCCCGCGGTGGATGACATAGACACCGCCGCCGATCGCGAAAGCGGCGGCGACGTATTGCAGCACCAGCATCCACGGCGCGTTGGCGCCGAACACTGTCGAGGCAAAGCCGATCAGCCGCAGCAGGGCGACGCCGCCGATGGCGCCCAGCATCGACATGGTCCGGCTTTGTCGCGTCGTGCGCGGCGCGCCGAGATAGGCAAAAGCGATGACGACAAAAGCGATCGGGTAAAGCGGGGCAATCAGCCGGTCATGCAATTCGGCGCGAAACTGGCCCGGCTGCTCGACATAGGACGGGTCTTTCGGGTCCGGGAACAGAAGCTGCCAAAGGTAGCGCTCGCGAATGGAATATTTCACCGCCTGCGGGCCGGCTGAGAACTGCGACAGGTCAAAAGCGTAGCGGTCGAAAACGACCATCGCCGGATCCTTCTTGGTGACCTGCTGGCGCTGGACCACGCCGTTCTGCAGAACCAGAAAGGTGCCGTTGTCGTTGTCGACGAGTTCGCCGCGCTCCGACACGACCGTCATGCGTTCGTTCGGATTGCGTCGGTCGTCGAGGAAAATGCCGACCAACTGGCCGTTGGGGCGCCGCTCGCGGATGTGGATGGTGACGCCGGATTCGACCGCGGTGAAGCGGCCGGGCTGGACGATCGTGCTCACCACATTGGCGCGCACCTCGGTGAGCCAGTCGCGCAGCATGCGCAGCCCCTTCGGCGCGAAATAGGCGCTGATCGCCAGGACGATGATCGAAACCACGATCGCAACCGACATGAACGCGCGGAACAGGATCCACGGCGACATGCCGGCGGCGTTCATGACGATGATTTCGGAGTCGGTCGACAGCTTGTTGAGGACGTGCGCGGTGGCGATCAGCAGCGCGATCGGCGCGATCACCAGAACGAGGAGGGGCACGATCAAGCCGGTGATGCCGACGAAAACCAGGATGGTCTGGCCCTGGCTAGTCATGATGTCGATGTCGCGCAAGGCCTGCGTGACCCAGATCACCGCCGTCAGGCTGATCAGGACCAGCGCGAACGCACCGAATGTGGTGCGGAAAATGTACCGGTTGATGGAGCCCATGGCGTGCAGTCGATCCCCGTACCGGTCTCAAGTCCCTTGCGACCGGCACCCACCGTAACGTCGCGAGCAAAAGCTAACCCATCCCCACCGGTTAACCTTGTTCGCGGCACAAAATGGCTCCCCCAAGGCAAAGCCATTGATCATGCCCAACAAATGGTAAACGGCGCGGCGGCTCCTGACGAGCGGAACCAAGCCTTTTGGGGACGATTCTGGCAAGAACATAAGGGCGTTTTTACGGGCTCGGGCGGGCTTGTTCGGGGCCTGTGAAAAGCCGCTGCGCCGCGGCATCCCGGGGCTTTGCAGGAGCGGCTCCAGCGGCGCATATGGGTGGAATCCCGCCGCATCCCGAAAGACAGGACCCTCCGCCAATGGCCAATGCCCCCAAGATCGCCTTCACTAGCGTCGCGCCCGGGAAAGCGACCGGCACTTTGGTCGTTTTCTGCGACGACGGGGTCAAGTTCGGGGCTTCGGCCGAACAGATGCTGAGGCCGGCCGCCGGGCTGCTGGCCCGGGCGGCCAAAGCCGAGCGCTTCAACGGCAAGGCCGGGACGGCGCTGGAACTGCTGGTGCCGGATGGGCTTAAGGCGGATCGCCTGGTCGTCATCGGCGCCGGCAAGGCCGCCGGCCGCACGCAGCAGGATTGGGTCAAGCTGGGCGGCGCGGCCTTGGGCAAGCTGCCGAAGACCGGCGACGCGGTCGTGGTCGCCGACCTGCCGCCGGCCGGCAAAGGAGGCGGCAAGGGAGAGGACATGAGCGGGGCGCAGGCCGCCGATCTTGCCCAGGGGGTGATGCTCCGGGCCTATGCCTTCGACCGCTACAAGACCCGGCGCAAGCCGGACGAGGAACCTGCCGGCGCGCGCAATGTCACGATCGTCACCGCCGACGTGAGCGGCGCGCGCAAGGCCTTCGCCGAACGCGAGGCCATCGCCGGGGGCGTGCTGATGGCGCGCGACCTCGTCAACGAGCCGCCGAACGTCCTTTACCCGGAGGAGTTCGCCCGCCGCACCCTGGCGCTCAAGAAGGCCGGCTGCGCGGTCGAGATCCTGAACATGGCGGCGCTGAAAAAACTCGGCATGGGCGCTCTTCTCGGCGTCGGCCAAGGCTCGGCGCACGAGAGCCGTGTGGTGGTGATGCGCTGGAACGGCGGCAAGAAGGGCGAGGCGCCGGTGGCCTTCATCGGCAAGGGCGTCTGCTTCGACACCGGCGGCATCTCGATCAAGCCGGCGGCCGGCATGGAGGACATGAAGGGCGATATGGCGGGCGCCGCCTGCGTCGTCGGTTTGATGCAGGCGCTGGCGGCGCGCAAGGCCAAGGTCAACGCCGTCGGCGTCATCGGCCTCGTCGAGAACATGCCGGACGGCAATGCGCAGCGCCCCGGCGACATCGTCAAGTCGATGTCGGGCCAGACCATCGAGATCATCAACACCGACGCGGAAGGCCGCCTCGTTCTCGGCGACGTGCTCTGGTACACCAAGGAGAAATACAAGCCGAAATTCATGGTCAATCTGGCGACGCTCACCGGCGCTATCGTGGTCGCGTTGGGCCACGAATATGCCGGACTGTTCTCCAACAGTGACGAATTGAGCGAGCGGCTGACGAAATCCGGCGAGGCGACGGGCGAAACAGTGTGGCGCATGCCGCTCAGTCCGGCCTACGACAAGATGATCGATTCCAGGTTCGCCGACATGAAGAACACCGGCGGTTCGCGCTACGGCGGCGCGATCACCGCAGCGCAGTTCCTGCAGCGCTTCGTCGACAAGACGCCTTGGGCGCATCTCGACATCGCCGGCACCGGCATGGACTCGCGGCAGAACGAGATCAACAAGAGCTGGGCCTCGGGTTGGGGCGTTCGGTTGCTCGACCGCCTGGTGGCGGATCATTACGAAAGCTGAAGATCGCGGATCGGATGACCGAAGTTCTGTTCTATCACCTGCAGGGCCAGAAGCTCGAAGGCGTGCTGACGCCGCTGATCGAGAAGTCGGTCGAGCGCGGCTGGCGTGTCGCGGTGCAGGGCAATGACGAAGAGCGCATCGAGGCGCTCGACTCGCATCTGTGGACTTATCGCGAGGATGGTTTCCTGCCGCACGGTACATGGCGTGAAGCGGAGGCTGCGCAGCAACCAGTGCTTCTGACGGTCAACGGCACCAATCCGAACGCGGCGACGGTACGCTTCCTGATCGACGGCGCGGGACTTCCCGACGACGCCGAGGCCTATCAACGCATCGTGCTGGTGTTCGACGGCGACAACGACGAGGCGGTGGCGCAGGCGCGCGGCTTCTGGACCGAGGCCAAGGCCAAGGGCTTTGACGCCACCTATTGGCAGCCGGATGACAACGGCCGCTGGGTCAAGAAGGCCTGATCGTCGGGCGGCCAAATGGCCGACAGCTCGGCCAATGGCCGAGCAAGGCGCGCCGAAATGAGGCTTGCCTTGTTCTGCGCCATTGTGATGACGCAAAATAGGTCTTAGGGACAACGTGATAGGACAGCGCGGGGGAGAAACCGCTTTGGCGCAGTGCGACTTCAACTGGAAGAAACTGCCGGCCGCAGGGCTGCTGGCGCTCAGCGTGGCCGGCTGCTCTGGCATGGCCGACACCTTCAAATCCGACGCCGGCTGGTTCTCCAAGCCGTTCACCAGCGTGCTGTCGCGGGAGGACGGTTCCGGAACGATGGGCCAGAAGGAGTTCTCCCTCGGCCCGACCGGCCCTGTGGGGCCTGAGGAACTGGTCAACGCCGACGGCTCCTGCGCGCCTGCCGCGGTCGAAATTCCGGCGTCGGCCAGCGCGGCATCGCCGCAGGCAAGTGCCGCTGCGGCGATGCCCGCATCCAGCGCCGCCGACGCCCCGCCACCGGTACTCGGCGGCATCGCGCTCGGCATGACGGAGTGCCAGGCGGTGCGCCGCGCCGGTACGCCGAGCAATGTCGCGATCGGCGCCGGCGACAACAATGCCCGCAAGGTCGTTCTGACCTATCTCAGCGGCACCTGGCCCGGCGTTTATACGTTCGACTCCGGCCGCCTCAAGGTGATCGACGAGGTGCCGCAAGCGCAGAAGCCGGCCCGCAAACCGGTCGCCAAGAAAAGAGCGCCCGCCAAGCGGAGCTAACACTCCTCGCGTTACGCGGTCTCGAGCGCGCTCGAGGCCGCGAGCCATTCCTCTTCGGCCTTGGCAATCGCCTCGACGACCTGGGCGCGCGTCTTCGACAATTCCGCCGCCCGCGCCGGATCTTTCACGAACAATTCGCCGTCACTCAGCGTCTTGTCGAGCTTGGCGAGTTGCTTGTTGAACTGCTCGATTTCCGCCTCGGCTTTCTGGATCTTCTTGCGCAGCGGCGCCGTCTCCGCGCGTTTTTCGGCGGCGGCGCGGCGCGCTTCGGCCGGATCGACGCGCGGCGCTGCTTTCGCGACGCTGGCGGGCTTGCCTTCCGACAGAATGAAACGGTGATAGTCGTCGAGATCGCCGTCGAACGGTTTGACGCCGCCGTTCGACACCAGCCACAGCCGATCGACGGTTGCCTCGAGCAGATAGCGGTCGTGCGACACCAGGATCACGGCGCCGGGGAAATCGTTGATAGCCTCGATCAGCGCACCGCGGCTGTCGATGTCGAGATGGTTCGTCGGCTCGTCGAGAATGATGAGGTGCGGCGCATTGAAGGTGGCGAGGCCGAGCATCAGCCGTGCTTTCTCGCCGCCGGACAGTTTCTCGACCTTGGTGTTTCCGGCATCGCCTGAGAAGCCGATGGCGCCGACGCGGCCGCGGATGCGCGCTTCGGGCTGGTCCGGCATCAGCCGGCGCACGTGATCGTAGGGGCTGTCCTGCAGATCGAGCTCATCGACCTGATGTTGCGCGAAATAGCCGACCTTGAGCGCCGCCGCGCGCGTCACCGTGCCGCGCTCGGGCTTGAGCCGGTCGGCCAGCAGCTTCACCAGCGTCGATTTGCCGTTGCCGTTGGCCCCTAACAGCGCGATGCGGTCGTCATTGTCGATGCGGAGCGACACATGCGTCAGCACCGGGTGGCCGGGCTCGTAACCGACCGCGACATTGTCGGTGGCGATGATCGGCGGCGACAACAGCTTGTCGGGAGCCGGGATGTTGATCGGCCGCACGTCATCGGTCACCAGCGAGACGATGGGCTGCATCTTCGCCAGCATCTTGATGCGTGATTGCGCCTGGCGCGCCTTGGTGGCCTTGGCGCGGAAGCGATCGACAAAGGCCTGTAAATGCGCGCGCTGCGCTTCCTGCTTCTTGATCAGCTTCTGGTCGAGCGCGAGCCGTTCGCTGCGCAGCTTCTCGTAGTCGGAATAGCCACCTTTGTAGAGCGTGAGCTTCTTGGCCTCGAGCGCGAGGATCTGGTTGACCGAATTGTCCAGGAGGTCGCGATCGTGGCTGACGACGATCATGGTGTGCGGATAGCGCGCGAGATGATCCTGCAGCCACAACGTGCCTTCGAGGTCGAGATAGTTGGTCGGTTCGTCGAGCAGCAGGAGATCGGGCTCGGCGAACAAGGTGGCGGCGAGTGCGACGCGCATGCGCCAGCCGCCGGAGAACTCGGTGCACGGCCGCTGCTGGTCCGCTGCCGAGAAGCCGAGGCCGGACAGGATGGCGGCGGCGCGGGCAGGGGCCGCATGCGCGCCGATGTCGGCGAGCCGCGACTGGATCTCGGCGATGCGGTGCGGATCTGTGGCGCTCTCGGCCTCGGCGAGGAGGTCGGTGCGCTCGCTCGGCGCCTTGAGGACGACCTCGAGCAGGCTCTCCGGGCCGTTCGGCGCTTCCTGGGCGAGGCGGCCGATGCGCCAGCGCGGCGGCAGCTCGATCGAGCCGGTTTCGGCGCCCATTTGCCCGGTGATGACGTTGAACAGCGTCGATTTGCCGGTGCCGTTGCGGCCGATCAGGCCGACGCGCGCGCCCGGCGTGATGCGGGCGCTGGCGTCCTCCAGAAGCGTGCGCCCGGCAATACGGACGGTGAGGTCGTCGATGATCAACATGGGCGCTATGTGGCCGAGGAGCCCGCGCGGCGCAATAGCCCGTGCTTCAGCGGATCCCGCCCAATCCGACCCCGCTTTCGCGCTGATAGGCGACAAGGTCGAAGCCCGGCGTCGCCTCGTTGCCGACGATCGCCGTGAGCAGCGCGTGCGCCTGTCCGCGATGGTGGGTCTGGTGGTTGAAGAAATGATCGAGCGTCGGCGCCAGCGGCTGCTCGATGGTGCGAACCGGGGTCGTCATCGTGCGGTAGCGCAGCAGTCCAGTCAGTTTTTCCTGATCGAGACCGTCTATGTAGCGATTGATAAGAACGTCTTGCGAGCGCCGGGCGGATCGCAAATCCTCGAAGTTGTCATGCAGGATCGTATCGAGACTCGGCGGCGCCTCGCCAACACCGGTAAAGCGCCGCATCCAGATGCGATCGGCGACCAGAATGTGGTTGAGGGTGCCGTGCAGCGACTTGAAGAAGGCGCCGCGGTCGCGGCGGTATTCCGCGTCGGGAACGCGCGCGACTGCGTCATAGAGCCGCTCGTTGCACCAGGCGTTGTAGCCCGCGAACATCTGGTAGCGCGATTTCATGGTTCCCTGTACTCCAGCGTGGCGCCGATTTGATGGAAAAGTCCCTGATAAGCCACCGAAAAACTGACCTTGCCCCGGCCCCGTGCCCGCCGGTATAAGCCGCCCGCAATCTCCCATCCAATCAAAGTCGGACATCAGTCCGATCAATATCACTGAAGGATTTAAACCCGATGGCGGTCGAGCGTACTTTTTCCATTCTCAAACCCGATGCGACCGAGCGCAATCTCACCGGCGCCATCAACGCCATGATCGAGAAGGCGGGCTTGCGCATCGTCGCGCAGAAGCGCGTGCGCATCACCAAGCCGCAGGCCGAGCAGTTCTACGGCGTGCACAAGGCGCGGCCGTTCTTCGGTGAACTGGTCGAGTTCATGACCTCCGGTCCGGTCGTCGTGCAGGTGCTCGAAGGCGAGGGCGCGATCGCCAAATACCGCGACGTCATGGGCGCCACCGATCCGTCGAAGGCGGCCGACGGCACCATCCGCAAGGTCCACGCCAAGTCGATCGGCGAGAACTCGGTGCACGGTTCCGACTCGCCGGAGAACGCGGTGATCGAGATCAACCAGTTCTTCTCGGGCAACGAGATCGTCGGCTGATTCGCCGGCGCGACTGAAGACGCAAGAATGGGCAGCGGGCCGCTTCGCGAATGAGGCGGCCCGTCGTCAAACGGGGACGGAATGTCCGCAGAAAAGATCCGCGCCAGAAGATGCGGACATAACTTGTGGAGGCGACACGATGACGGGAATGTTTGATCCATCGGCATGGGGCACCATGCTCAGCGCCGGCTGGGGCGAGATGGGCAGCGGCCAGTTCTGGGTCGCGCTCGTCAAGATCATGTGGATCAACATCCTGCTCTCCGGCGACAATGCGCTGGTTATCGCCATGGCCTGCCGCGGCCTGCCGGATTCACAGCGCAAATGGGGCATGATCCTCGGCGCCGGCGTCGCCGTCGGCATGCGCATCGTCTTCACCGGCATCGTCGCGACGCTGATGACGCTGCCGTGGCTCAAGATCGCCGGCGGCGTGGCGCTGTTCTATGTCGCCGCCAAGCTCCTGGTGCCGGACGAAGCCGACGAGGATGAAGGCGAGGCCGTGCAGCATTTGTGGCGCGCGGTGCGCATCGTGGCGCTCGCCGACATCATCATGAGCCTCGACAACGTCATCGCCATCGCGGCGGCGGCCGACGGCAACATGGCGCTGCTGATTCTCGGCCTTGCGATCTCGATCCCGCTGATCGTTGCCGGCGCGGCGCTGATCATGGCGCTGCTCGACCGATTCCCGGTGCTGGTGTGGGCCGGTTCCGCGCTGCTCGGCTGGATCTCCGGCGAGGTGATCGCCACCGATCCGGTCGTGACCGGCTATCTCGCGCAATACGGTTCCGGCACCGCGCATATGGTCGAATATGCGGCGGCCGCGGTCGGCGCCGTGCTGGTGCTGCTCATCGGCGGCCTGTGGCGGCGCTCGCGGATGCCGAAGGAGAGCGAAATTTAACGTGAAGGCGGGCGGCGGGCGGATAGCGTCCGCCGCCGCGACACGCCGCCAGCCGGACGGTATAGTCGGTTTCCATGAACCAGACGGTCCGGCTTCCGAAACAGGTCATGCGCATCGGGCACTCGGCCTGTCCGCATGATTGCCCCTCGACCTGCGCGCTCGATGTCGAACTCATCGACGAGCGCACCATCGGCCGCGTCCGCGGTTCGCCCGACAACGACTATACGGCCGGCGTCGTCTGCGCCAAGGTCGCGCGCTATGCCGAGCGCGAGCATCACGCCGACCGGCTGATGCATCCGTTGCAGCGCGTCGGAGCGAAGGGCTCGAAGGACTTCCGCCGCATCGCCTGGGACGACGCGCTCGACATCGTCGCCGAGCAGCTTCTGAAAGCCGAGGCGCGGCACGGCGCGGAGAGCGTCTGGCCTTACTATTACGCCGGAACGATGGGCCTGGTGCAGCGCGACGGCATCAACCGGCTGCGCCACGTCAAGAAATACTCCGGCTTTCACTCCACCATCTGCGTCAATCCGGCTTGGGCCGGCTTTGCCGCCGGCACCGGCAAGATCGCCGGCAGCGATCCGCGCGAGATGGCGAAGTCCGACGTGGTGGTGATCTGGGGCACCAACCCGGTGAACACCCAGGTCAACGTCATGACGCACGCGATGCGCGCCCGCAAGGAGCGCGGCGCCAGGATCGCGGCGGTCGATGTCTACATGAACGGCACCATGAAGCAGGCCGACCTGCCGGTGCTGGTGAAGCCGGGCACCGACGGCGCGCTCGCCTGCGCGGTGATGCATTGCCTGTTCCGCGACGGCAAGGCGGACCGGGCCTATCTCGATAAGTACACCGACGCGCCGCGCGAGCTCGAGGCGCATCTCAAATCACGTGATCCGCAATGGGCGTCCGCCATCACCGGCACGCCGGTCGAAACCATTGAGGAATTCGCCCGCCTGATCGGCGACAACAAGCGCACGTACTTCAGGCTCGGCTATGGCTTTGCCCGTTCGCGCAACGGCGCCGCCAACATGCACGCCGCGCTGTCGATTGCCGCCGTCACCGGCGCCTGGCAATACGAGGGCGGCGGCGCCTTCCACAACAACGACGCCATTTTCGGTTTCAACAAATCGATGATCGAAGGGCACGACGCCATCGACCGCTCGGTGCGCGTGCTCGATCAATCGAAGATCGGCGCCATCCTCACCGGCGACCGCGACGCCTTGCGCGGCGGGCCGCCGATCGATGCGCTGTTCATCCAGAACACCAACCCGATGACGGTCGCGCCCGACCAGACGGTGGTGAAGCGCGGCTTCGCGCGCGACGACCTGTTCGTCTGCGTGCACGAACAGTTCATGACCGAGACGGCGCAGGTCGCCGACATCGTGCTGCCGGCGACGACCTTCCTCGAGCACGACGACATCTATCGCGGCGGCGGCCACCAATACTTCCTGCTCGGGCCGAAGCTGGTCGAGGCGCCGGGCGAATGCCGCAACAATCACGAGGTGACGGCGGCGCTGGCAAAGCGCGTCGGCGCCGTCCATCCTGGCTTCGACATGAGCCCGCGCGAACTGATCGACGACCTGCTGCGCCGCTCCAACCGCGGCACACTGGCCGAGCTCGAGGCCAATCGCTGGATCGATTGCCAGCCGTCCTTCGAGACGGCGCATTATCTGACCGGCTTCAACTGGCCGGACGGCAAATTCCGCTTCAAGCCGGATTGGCCGAAGGTGCCGTTCCGCAGCCCCTACACGTCGGGCCCGGTCGAGGCGATGCCGGCGCTGCCCGATCACTGGGCGGTGGTCGAGGCGGCCGATACCGAGCATCCGTTCCGCCTGGCGACATCGCCGGCGCGCGGCTTCCTCAACACCACCTTCAACGAGACGCCGACCTCGGTGGCGAGCGAGAAACGGCCGACGGTGATGATCCATCCGGACGATGCAGCGGAGCAGGGCATCGCCGATGGCGATGAGGTCGTGCTCGGCAACAAACGCGGCGAGGTGCGGCTGCACGCCAGGGTCTTCGACGGTGTGCGGCACGGTGTTCTGATCGCGGAATCGATCTGGCCGAATGCGGCCTATGTCGATGGCAAGGGCATCAACACGCTGACCGGCGCCGACGCGGTAGCGCCGTTCGGCGGCGCTGCGTTCCACGACAACAAGGTGTGGGTGAAGCTTGCCCCGGACGCTGCGCAGCATGGAGCGAATGCGTAATGCTGCGCTGCTGATCCGGGGCCGTTACGAACTCTGAGTTCTTGAAGGTCCCGGGCGCGGTGCACCGCTGGCGCGCTGCACCGCGCCCGGGACAAGCCCCCTCACAGTTCCTTTCCGATCACGCGATCGATGGAATAGCGCCGGCCGCCGGCGAGCGCGAGAAAGAACATCACCATGCCGAGCAGCAGGACGTATTCGTAGCCGCCCTTGCCGACGGAAAAGCCTCTCGGGCCGTGGATTGCGACGAACATCACACCGATCTCGACCGCCAGCGCGGTGGCGAAAAAGCGGGTGAACAGGCCCAGCGCGACGCAGGCCGCGGCCACCGTCTCGAGAAAGATCACGGCGAAAGCGCACAGCGCCGGCAGGACGAAGCCGACCTTGACGAAGAAGGCGACTTCAGTGTCGAAGCCGGCCTGCACCTTGTTCCAGCCGTGTACGAACAGGATGCAGCCAATGGTCACGCGCAGCAGCAGGTAACCGACTTCGGGCGCCCAGCCGTAAAATCCGGCGAGGCCGGGAATGAGCAATCGGGTGTCGGTGGGCGTGCGCGCAAGCATCTCAAGACCTCTGCAATGAGCGAAAGCGCGCCGCGACAGGCGGCGCGCTCAAGTCAGAAGCGGAGGACTTTGTGGAGAAACTTGGATTCGGGCCGCTGTGCTCGCGCGAACGTGAACGCAGCGGCCGGTTATCGACTCACAATTCCTTGCCGAGCTTGGCGTCGAGCGAATAGCGGCCGCCGCCTCGCGGCGCGATGTAGAAATAGACCATGCCGAGCAACAGCACATATTCGTAGCCGCCGGCACCGACGTTGAAGCCCTTGGCCCAGTGCGCCGTGATCAGGATCACCAGCATCTGGATGGCGAGGGCGGCGGAGAAGAACCGGGTGAAAAGGCCGAGCGCCACGCACAACGTGCCGATGGTCTCGACGAAGATGGCGAGATAAGCCATCGCGCCCGGCGCCGGAAACGCCATGCGCGTGAACATGCCGGTGACGCCGGCCGGGCCGGGACCCGCGACCTTCATGTAGCCGTGCACGAAGATGATGATGCCGATGGTGAAACGCATGAGTGCGTAGCCGATCGGTTCAGCCCAGGCGTAGAAGCCGGCCAGGCCGGGAATAAGCAGTCTGGTGCGAGTGGAATTGTCGAACATGTTGCCCCGGAGCGTCGATGGAAAGGACACTCCGGCTATAGCGGCGGCGGCGCGCCGCCAACTCACATTTGAGTGTGGCCATTACGGCGATGTAAGTACCGGGCGTTATGTCGCAGGTGTCAGCGCGCTGGCATCGGGAACGCGAGTTCCATCGATGAAACAGTTGCCGTCGACGACGCGCACGCGATCTTCGGCAACGAGCTTGAGCGCCGCCGGATAAATCCTGTGCTCGACCGTGAGCACGCGCGCCGCCAACGCCGCTTCCGTGTCATCGGGGCGCACCGAAACCGCGTCCTGCATGATGATCGGGCCCGCGTCCATTTCCGGCACGACGAAATGCACCGTGGCGCCGTGAATTGTCGCGCCGGCATCAAGCGCACGCTTGTGGGTATCGAGACCCTTGAACGCCGGGAGGAGGGCCGGATGGATGTTGAGCATGCGACCGGTCCAGAGGCCGACAAACTCCGGCGTCAGGAGGCGCATGAAGCCGGCGAGACAAACAAGGTCGATCCTGTGCGCCAGCAGGACCTCCTGCATAGCGCGATCGAAAGCGGCGCGGTCCTTGCCGTAGGTCTTGTGATCGACGACCGCGGTCGCGATTCCGTTGCTGCGCGCGGTGTCGAGGCCGCCGGCGTCCGGCTTGTTCGACAGCACGAGCACGATCTCGGCAGGGTAGTCTGGCGCCTTGGCGGCCTCGATCAGCGCCGCCATATTCGAGCCGCGGCCGGAAATCAGGACGGCGACGCGCTTCTTCGCCATCGCGCTACAGCTTGAGATCGAGCGCGCCGTCATAGACGACGCGCTCCTCACCGGCGGCTTTCACAACCGAGCCGATAGTCGCGACCTTCTCGCCGGCTTTGACAAAGGCGTCGCTCACCGCCGCGGCATCTTTTGTCGCCACGACGACGATCATGCCGACGCCGCAGTTGAAGGTGCGCAGCATTTCCTTCGGCGCGATATTACCGACCTGGGCCAGCCAGCGGAACACCGCCGGAGCGTTGGCCTTGGCGAGGTCGATGCGCGCGCCCAGACCCTTCGGCAACACGCGCGGGATGTTGTCGGGGAAGCCACCGCCGGTGATGTGGGCGAGGCCTTTGACCGCCTTCGTGGCGCGGATCGCGGCGAGGCAGGATTTCACGTAGATGCGGGTCGGCGTCAGGATGGCTTCGCCGAGCGACACATTGTCGGCGAATGGCGCCGGGGCGCTCCAGGCGAGCCCGCTCTTGGCCACCACCTTGCGCACCAACGAATAACCGTTCGAGTGCACGCCGGAGGAGGCGAGGCCGAGGATGACGTCGCCTTCGGCGATCGTGGGACGCGGCAATACGTCGCCGCGCTCGACGGCGCCGACGGCAAAGCCGGCAAGGTCGTAATCATCGCCATGATACAGGCCGGGCATCTCCGCGGTCTCGCCGCCGATCAGGGCGCAGCCGGCGTCGCGGCAGCCGACCGAGATACCGGCCACCACGGCGGCGCCGACGTCGGGCGAAAGCCGGCCGGTAGCGTAATAGTCGAGGAAGAAGAGGGGCTCGGCGCCCTGGACCACGAGATCGTTGACGCTCATGGCGACGAGGTCGATGCCGATGGTGTCGTGGCGGCCGGTCTCGATGGCGATCTTGACCTTGGTGCCGACGCCGTCATTGGCGGCGACCAGGATCGGGTCGGTGTAGCCGGCGCGCTTGAGGTCAAAGAGGCCGCCGAAACCGCCGATTTCGGCGTCGGCGCCCGGACGCGCGGTGGCGCGCACCAGGGGCTTGATCAGGTCCACCATCCGGTTGCCGGCGTCGATATCGACGCCCGCCTGCGCGTAGGTCAGCCCGCGCTCTTGATCTGCCATTTGGGCCCCTTGTCGGACGCCCGGCGCCGACACAAAAAAGGCGCGCCGACGGCGGTAAGTGCCGCCTCGTACGTCGAAAACGCCGTTCGTGCAATGGCGCGGAGGCCGTTATACTCTATCTTCAGCCGGGGCGATCCGACCCGGAATAGCCGATCCAAAACCTGCCCCAAACAGACCCCATGCCGGGGCTTCGCACGAGCCGGGACTGCCTTGAGTATTCCAAACCTGATTACCCTGGGGCGCATCTTCCTGGTGCCCGTCGTCGTCTGGGCGATCGCTTCCAACACGATGTGGTTTGCCTTTGTGCTCTTCCTCGTCGCCGGCGTGTCCGATGCCGTCGATGGGTTCCTGGCCAAGCGCTACCGCATGACGACGGAACTGGGCGCCTATCTCGACCCCCTGGCCGACAAGGCGCTCATCGTCTCGATCTATTTGACCCTTGGGATCAACGGGGACATCCCGCGCTGGCTGGTGATCCTGGTCGTGTCGCGGGATATCCTCATCGTCGGAGGCATCATCTTGTCCTGGTTGCTGGGTAACCCGCTGAAGATCAAGCCGCTGTGGGTGTCGAAGCTCAACACCACGGCGCAGATCGCTTTTGCCTGCGTGGTGCTCGGCTCGCTCGGCTTCAAATTCGAAGTGCCGAACCTGACGCTGGTCCTGATGGGTCTGGTCGCGGTGCTAACGCTGCTGTCGATCGCCGCCTATCTGGCGGAATGGGTGCGGCACATGAATTCTTCGGCGACCAGCTCGTGAGCGCGGACAGCACGGCCAAGCCCTTGCCGCCGCAACGGCCAAGACCCGAAGGTTTCGCCTTCCAGCGGCAGATGGTGTTCTGGCTGGCGGCGCTTGCTGTCTTCATCCTTTTCCTGTGGCTGCTGGCCGACATCCTGCTGCCGTTCATCGCCGGCCTCGCCATCGCCTATTTTCTCGCCCCGCTGGTCGATCGGCTCGAGCGCATGGGCGTCAACCGGCTGGTCGCGGCGCTTGCCGTCATCTCGCTGGTGGTGCTGCTGATCGTGCTGGTGCTGCTGCTGATCCTGCCGCTGCTCGGCAGTCAGCTCGGTTCGCTGATCGATAACATCCCGACCTACGTCACCAAGCTGCGCTCTTTGATCAGCAATACCGAATGGCCGTGGCTCAAGAACCTGCTCGGCAACGGCCTTGGCAGCGACAAGGGCATAAGCGAGCTTCTGACCCAGGGCGCCGGCTGGCTGACGACCTTCCTCAAGTCGCTATGGTCCGGCGGGCGGGCGCTGGTGTCGCTGTTCTCGCTGATCGTCGTGACGCCGGTCGTTGCGTTCTACCTGATCTACGACTGGCACAAGATGATCGATACCGCCGATAGCTGGATCCCGGTGCACCATCGCGGCACCGTGCATCAGCTCGCTCACGAGATCGACGGCGCCATCGCCGGCTTCGTACGCGGCCAGTCCGCGGTCTGCCTGATCCTCGGCACCTTCTACGCCGTGGCGCTGACGCTGAGCGGCCTCAACTTCGGCCTGCTGATCGGGTTGATCTCCGGCCTGATCACGTTCATTCCCTATGTCGGCTCGATGACCGGGTTGATCCTGTCGCTCGGCGTGGCGGTGGCGCAATTCTGGCCGGATTACACCTCGATCCTGATCGTGCTCGGCATCTTCCTGCTCGGCCAGTTCCTCGAGGGCAACGTGCTGTCGCCGAAGCTGGTGGGCGAAAGCGTCGGCCTGCATCCGGTGTGGCTGATCTTTGCGCTGCTCGCCTTCGGCTACCTGTTCGGCTTCGTCGGGCTGCTGGTCGCGGTGCCGCTCGCCGCCACCATCGGCGTGCTGGCGCGCTTTGCGCTGCGGCGTTACCTCGAAAGTTCGTTCTATACCGGCGAGCCGACCCCGTAAGGGCGGCGCTCAAGTTCCAGTCGAAGTTCAGGTTCATGTCCGAGCGTAGCCAACTGAGTGATGACCTGGAGCGGCCCGCGGCGCCGCGCCAACTGGTGCTCGCGCTCGACCACGCCATCAGTTACGCGCGCGAGGATTTCCTCGAGGGCCCGTCGAACCAGAAGGCGCTGGCGCTGATCGAGCGCTGGCCGGACTGGCCGGGGAGGCTGATCGCGCTCGTCGGGCCGGAGGGCTCGGGCAAAAGCCATCTTGCCGCGATCTGGGCCGAGCTGAGCGGCGCGCGCGTCGTCACGGCCAGACGCCTCGGCGACAGCGACCTGCCGTCGGCGCTCGCCACCGGCGCGCTGGTGGTCGAGGACATCGACACGCCGGACCTCGACGAGCCGGCGTTGTTCCACCTGATCAACCTGGCGCGCGAGGAGGGGGCCGACGTCCTGTTCACCGCGCGGGTGTCGCCGCCGTCGCTCATGGTCGGCATCCGCGACCTGCAATCCCGATTGAGGATGCTGCCGGTGGTCGAACTGGAGGCGCCGGACGACGCGCTGCTGCGGGCGCTGATCGTCAAGCTGGCCGCCGACCGGCAGCTCGCGGTGGACGAGGGGGTGGTGAACTACCTCGCCAACCGCATCGAGCGGTCCTTCTCCGGCGTGCACCGGGCGGTGGCCCAGCTCGACGAGGAGGCGCTGCGCCGGCACCGGCCGGTGACCCGGGCGCTCGCCGCCGAGCTGTTCAGGGCGACTTAACGGGGGTCGTCTAGGGTCTTGACGCAACCCGGCCGACGGCGCCGAATTGATCCTCCAGCGACCGCGCCAAACCCGGCCCGCGGTCGTCAAAACGGCTTCTCAGGTTCCGCCTTACCATGAAAGAAAGCGCCGAAGCTTCTGTTTCTCCTGAGGAAACCTTGTTCGCCGACGAGGTGAGGAAGCTGCCGGCCGCGGAGCTGGATGCCGCCGCGCCGGCCATCCGCGAGCAGCCCGAGCGCTTCATCAACCGCGAAATCTCCTGGCTCCAGTTCAACCGCCGGGTCCTCGAGGAGGCCGCCAACGACAGCCACCCGCTGCTCGAGCGCGTCCGCTTCCTGTCGATTTCCGCCAACAACCTTGATGAATTCTTCATGGTCCGCGTCGCCGGTCTCAAGGGCCAGGTGCGCCAGGGCATCACCACCCGCAGCCCCGAAGGGCTGACGCCGGCCGAGCAGCTCGCCCGCATCCGCGAGGCGGTGTCGCAGCTGGCCTACGACCAGCAACACCGCTGGATCGAACTGCGCGAGGACCTCGCCCAGGCCGGTGTCGTGCTCGTCGACGGGCCGGGCCTGTCGAAGGCCGAGCGGAACTGGCTCGACGAGCATTTCCTCACCCACATCTTCCCGCTGCTGACGCCGCTGGCGATCGACCCGGCGCACCCGTTCCCGTTCATCCCCAATCTCGGCTTCTCGATGGCGCTGCAGCTTGCCCGCGTGCGCGACGGCAAGACCATGAACGCGCTGATCCGCATGCCGCAGAAGATCGACCGCTTCATCCGCCTGCCGGCGGGCAGCGGCGGCGACATGCGGCTGATCACGCTGGAGGAACTCACCGCCCTGCATGTCAGCAAGCTGTTCCCAGGCTACACGGTGAAGGGCGCAGGCTCGTTCCGCGTCATTCGCGACTCGGATCTGGAAATCGAAGAAGAAGCCGAGGACCTGGTGCGCGAGTTCGAGACCGCGCTCAAGCAGCGCCGGCGCGGCTCGGTGATCCGCCTCGAACTCGACGCCGCGATGCCGGTCGAGCTGCGCGATTTCGTGCAGCACGCGCTGGCGGTCGCCGATGACGAGGTGTTCAACGTCGACGGCGTGCTGGCGATCAACGACCTGTCGCAGCTCACCCGCATCGACCGGCCCGACCTCGAATTCGTGCCGTACAATCCGCGCTACCCGGAGCGTATCCGCGACCATGGCGGCGACGCCTTCGCCGCAATCCGGCAGAAGGACCTCATCGTCCACCACCCTTACGAGTCGTTCGACGTCGTGGTGCAGTTCCTGCAGCAGGCGGCGCGCGATCCCAACGTCGTCGCCATCAAGCAGACGCTCTACCGCACCTCCGCCGAGAGCCCGATCGTCAAGACTTTGGTCGAGGCCGCCGAGGCCGGCAAATCGGTCACCGCGCTGGTCGAACTCAAGGCCCGCTTCGACGAGGAAGCCAACATCCGCTGGGCCCGCGACCTCGAGCGCGCCGGCGCCCAGGTGGTCTACGGCTTCATCGAACTCAAGACCCACGCCAAGCTGTCGCTGGTCGTGCGCCGCGAGGGCGGCACGCTGGCGACCTACTGCCATGTCGGCACCGGCAACTACCACCCGGTGACCGCGCGCATCTATACCGACCTGTCGTTCTTTACCGCCGACCCGGTGATCGCCCGCGACGTCGCCCGCATCTTCAACTACATCACCGGCTACGCTGAGCCGGCCGAACTCGAGCGCATGGCGATGTCGCCGGTATCCCTGCGCAAGCGCATCCTCGACCACATCGGCCGCGAGGCCGCCAACGCCCGCGCCAGCAAGCCGGCCGCGATCTGGATGAAGATGAACGCGCTGGTCGATCCCGGTATCATCGACGCGCTGTACGATGCCTCGGCCGCCGGCGTGCAGATCGACCTCGTCGTCCGCGGTATCTGCTGCCTGCGGCCCGGCGTGCCCGGCCTGTCCGAGAACATCCGCGTCAAGTCGATCGTCGGCCGCTTCCTCGAACACGCCCGCATCTATTGCTTCGGCGACGGCCATTCGCTGCCGCATCCGAAAGCCGCGGTGTATTTCTCCTCCGCCGACATGATGCCCCGCAATCTCGACCGCCGCGTCGAGGTGCTGTGCCCGATCGTCAACCCGACGGTACACGAGCAGGTGCTCGGCCAGATCATGGTCGCCAATTTCCGGGACAACGAGCAGAGCTGGAAGGTCTTGCCGGACGGCGCCTCGACGCGCATAAAGGCCCAGCCGGGCGAGGAACCTTTCAACGCCCACAAGTACTTCATGACGAATCCGAGTTTGTCGGGCCGTGGGAAATCGCTCAAAGAATCGTCGCCACGCAGCCTCATCCGACGCCTCATCGAAGGCGCATAAGGCGGCGAAAAAATTGCCCAAGATGGAAACGGTCAAAGGCCGCCTCGATCACGGCCCCGCGCTCGCCGTCATCGACATCGGCTCGAACTCGGTGCGCCTCGTCATCTACGAGGGGCTGACGCGCTCGCCGACGCCGATCTTCAACGAGAAGGTGCTCGCCGGTCTCGGCCGTCAGGTGCAGACCACCGGCCTGCTGGCGCAGGACGCCATCGACACCGCGCTCAATGCGCTGGTGCGCTTCAAGGCGCTGTGCGACATCCAGCATGTCGTTCGCATCTATGCCATCGCCACCGCCGCCTGCCGCGACGCGCGCAACGGCCGCGCCTTCATCTCGGCGGCGGAAACCATCCTGGCGACGCGTATCGAGATCCTGTCCGGCAAGCGCGAGGCGCAACTCACGGCTTACGGCGTCGTTTCCGGCATCCACAATCCTGACGGCATCGTCGGCGACCTCGGGGGCGGCTCGCTGGAGCTGGTCGATGTGCGCGGCTCGCGCGTGCGCCACGGCCTGACGCTGCCGCTCGGCGGTCTGGCCTTGCAGGACCTCACCGGCCGCTCGATCAAGAAGGCCGAGAAGCTCGTCCAGAAAGCATTCAGCAATCTCGACATCCTCGAGGAAGGCGAGGGGCGCACGCTCTACGCCGTCGGTGGCACGTGGCGCGCGCTGGCGCGGCTGCACATGTGGCAGACCGGCTATCCGTTCCACGTCATGCACAACTACCGCATCTCGGCGCGCGAAACGCTGGAGTTCTCGCGGCTGGTGCATCGCGTCGATACCGAGACCCTTTCGAAGATCGAAGTCGTCAACGCCGCGCGCCGGCCGCTGCTCGCTTATGCGGCGCTGGTGCTCGAAAACCTGGTGCGCGGCATCAAGCCGAAGGAAGTCATCATCTCGGCGATGGGCGTGCGCGAGGGGTTGCTCTATTCGCTGCTCGGCGAGAAGGAGCGCGAGCGCGATCCGCTGATCGCCGCCGCGGCCGATCTCAACGTGCTGCGCTCGCGGGCGCCGAAGCACGGCGAGGAGCTGGTCGCCTGGACCGATCGCTTCATCGCTTCGTCGGGTTTGAAGGAAAGCGCCGATGAGAAGCGGCTGCGCCACGCGGCCTGCCTGCTGGCCGATATCGGCTGGCGCGCGCATCCCGATTATCGCGGCGAGCAGGCAATGAACATCATCGCCCATGGCCCCTTCGTCGCCATCGACCATCCCTCGCGCACCTACATGGCGCTGTCGGTGTTCCTGCGTCACACCGGGCTCAACGAAGAGGAACTGCCATCGCGGCTGCGCGAACTGGCAACGCCCTACATTCTCGATCGCGCCCGCGTGCTCGGCGCGGCGATGCGCGTCGCCTATATCCTCACCGCCGGGCAGGACGGCGTGCTGCCGAAGGTGCCGCTCAAGGTGGAACGCGGCAAGCTCGTGCTCAAGCTCACCGGCGATTACAGGAAGCTCGCCACCGACCGCGTCTCCGGCCGCGTGCGGCAACTCGCGCGCCTTATCGGCCGCGAGGCGGTGGTGGAGGTCTGAGAGCTTTTTCGACCTGCGAGTATTCTCCGCTCATCCCCGCGAATGCGGGGATCCAGCGCTTTCTGTTTTCTTGGCCAATGGATTCCAGCTTGCGCGGGAATGAGCGGACTATCGGTCACCCTTCGCGAACGAGGCCGACAAACCGCTCCACGTCTTCCGCCGTCGTCGCAAACGACGTCACCAGGCGCACGACGACGTTGCCCGACGCATCGGCATTCCACCGATAGAACATCGCGCCGGCGGCCTGGAGTTTGTCGCACAGCGCCACGGGCAGCACGACGAACACCTCATTGGCTTCGACCGGCCATTGCGGCTTGAAGCCCGCAGCGGTCAACCCGGCGCTCAGGCGGTCGGCCATGTCGTTAGCGTGGCGGCACAGCCGCAGCCACAGGCCGTCGTCGAGATAGGCCTCCATCTGCACGGCGATGAAGCGGTGCTTGGAGGCAAGCTGCGCGCCGCGCTTGCGCCGGGCAGACATGTGCTCGGCGCGCTTGGGATCGAAGAAGATCACGGCCTCGGCGCCCATGGCGCCGCCCTTGGTGGCGCCGAAGGACAGCACGTCGACGCCGGCCTTCCAGGTCGCGTCGTCGGCCGAGACGTTCATGCGGACCAGCGCGTTGCCAAAGCGCGCGCCGTCCATGTGCACGGCGGCGCCGTTCGCGTGGGCCGCGTCGGCAAGCTCGCGGATCTCCTGCGGACGGTAGATGGTGCCGGCTTCGCTCGCCTGCGAGATGGACAGCGCCGCCGGCGTCACGTGATGCGGCGGGCCCCATTGCGCCTTGTTGCCGAGCAGCGCCGCGACGGTGGCGGCGTCGAGCTTGCCGTTGGCGCCGGGCAGGGTGACGAGCTTGATGCCGCCGCCGAAGAATTCCGGCGCGCCGCATTCGTCCACCGCGACATGCGCATCTTCGTGGCAGACCACAGCGCCCCAGGGCGGCGTCACATGCGCCAGCGCCAGCGCATTGGCGGCGGTGCCTGTCGGCACCAGGAACACGGCGACATCGCGCTTGAAAAGCTCGGCGAACTTCTTCTCGACGCGGCGCGTCCAGTCGTCATTGCCGTAGCCGAGGGCGAAGCCTTCGTTGGCGCGACCCAGCGCCGCCATGATCTCCGGCGCGACGCCGGCGGTGTTGTCGCTGGCGAAGTTCATGCGCGCACTCCCGCGCCGAGTGGCGACACCGCAATGCCGTTGGCTTGAAGCGTCTGCTTGACGACGCGCGCCACCTCCGCCGAATTCGTCCGGTCGCCGTGCAGGCACAAGGTCGCAACCTTCGCGTCCATGTCGGCGCCGTCGATCTTCGCCAGCTTGCCTTCGCGGACGATGCGCAAGGCACGGGCCGCCACAAGCGACGGCTCGCGCAGCTTGGCGACGCGCTCGATGATCAGGCCGCCGTCTTCGTCGTAATCGAGATCGATGAAGGCCTCGCGCGCGACGCGGGCGCCTGCTGCTTCCGCGGCATCGGCGCCGGGTCCCGCGAGCAGCACGAGAAACAGCTTCGGGTCATAGGCGGCAATGGCGGCGCCGACCGCCTTCGACAGGTTCACGTCGAGCGAGCAGGCCTTGTAGAAGGCGCCATGCGGCTTGACGTGAGCGAGGCTCATGTCTTCGCTTCGCGCGATCGCGGCCAGCGCGCCGAGCTGGTACAAAGTGGCGTCTGCCATTTCCTCCGGCGCGATGGTCATCATGCGCCGGCCGAAGCCCATCAGGTCGGGAAACGACGGATGCGCGCCGATGGCGATGCCGGCGTCTTTGGCAATGCGCACGGTGGTTCGCATGGTGGACGGATCGCCGCCGTGAAAGCCGCAGGCGATATTGACCGAGGAAACGTGCGGCAGGAACGAGGCGTCGTCACCGAGCGTCCAGCGTCCGTAGCTCTCGCCGGCGTCGCCGTTGATGTCGATGGACAACGCCATCGCTTCAGCTCTTGTCGACGGTGATGACGCGGCTCTTCTCGACCGCCAGCGCCAGCTTGCCGTGCTTCAGCGCCAGCGCCTTGTCACCGAACAATTCGCGGCGCCAGCCCTTGAGCGCGGGCACGTCGGCATCGTCGTCGGCGGCGATGCGCTCGAGGTCATCGACAGTGGCGATGACCTTGGCGGCCACGGCGTGGCTTTCCGACGTCATGCGCAGCAGCACCTTGAGGAGTTCGACAATGGCGGCGCCGTTCGGCGCCGGCCGCGAGCGCTCGAAGCGCGGCAGCGTCTTCGGATCGCGCGCCAGGCCGCGGGTGACGGCCTCGACGATCTGTTCGCCCCAGCGCGAGCGCTCGAAGCCCTTGGGCAGCGAGCGCAGATGGCCGAGCTTTTCGATGGTGGTCGGCGCCTGCGTGGCGATATCGCCGACGACATCGTCCTTGAGCACGCGTGAGCGCGGCACGTCGCGCGTCTGCGCCTCGCGCTCCCGCCAGGCCGCGACTTCCATCAGCACCGCCAGTTCCTTCGGCTTGCGCGCGCGCGTGCGCAGCCGCTCCCAGGCGCGCTCCGGCTCCATGCGATAAGTTTCGGGCGAGGTGAGGATGCCCATCTCGGCCTCGACCCAGGTGGCGCGGCCGCGCTTGGCGAGATCGGCGGCGAGCTTGACGTAGACCGCGCGCAAGTGGGTCACGTCCGACAGTGCATAGGACACCTGGGCATCGGTGAGCGGCCGCCGCGTCCAGTCGGTGAAGCGGTTGGACTTGTCGAGCACGTCGCCGGTGATGCGCTGCACGAGCTGATCGTACGAAATGCTGTCGCCATAGCCGAGCACCATGGCTGCGACCTGCGTGTCGACGATCGGGTGCGGAATGGTCTTGGCCATGTTCCAAAGGATTTCGATGTCCTGCCGCGCGGCATGAAACACCTTCATCACCTTCTCATTGGCCATGAGCTGGTAGAACGGCGTCAGGTCGATGCCCGGGGCGAGGGCGTCGATGACAACGGCCTCGTCGTCGGTCGCCATCTGCGCGACGCAGAGCAGCGGGTAATAAGTGGTCTCGCGCAGGAATTCGGTATCGACGGTGACGAATTCGTGGGTCGCCATGCGCTCGCAGACTGCGGCGAGGTCGGCGGAAGTCGTGATCAGAGGAGACATTCGGCGGGCACCTGACTTCTTGGTGTGCGTTCAGCACGCACCGGGGGCTAACGTCTGGCTTTGCCGCGCACCGGCGGCATATGGATGAATTCCCACGGACTCGGCATGGCGCCGACCGGGACCTCGATCAAGGTGGGTTCGCGTACCGCAAAACTCTCCCGCAAGGCAAAGCGTAATTCCTGCGGGTCGCGGGCGCGCAGGCCGCGGGCGCCGAAGGCCTCGGCGAATTTCACGAAATCCGGGTTGGCGAGGTCCGAGGCGATGACCCGGTTACCGAACTGTTCCTGCTGAATGCGGCGCACATTGCCGAAGGCGCCGTCGGCGAAGACGATGGCGGTCAGCGGGATGCGGTGGCGGATCGCGGTTGCCATCTCGTTGGCGGTGAACATGAAGCCGCCGTCGCCGTTGATCGACAGCACGGGCACGTCGCCCCTCGCGTGCTGGGCGCCGAGCGCGGTGGCAAAGCCCCAGCCCAGATTGTCCTGATAGCCCGGCGACAGGAAGGTGCGTGGCTTGTAGACCGGGAAGCCGAGGCGAGCGGCGAAGCCGACCTGCGTCACCTCATCGACCAGGATGCCGTCCTCCGGCAGTTCGGCGCGGATGGCGGCGAGGAAGGCGAGCTGCGGCACCAGCTTGGCGAGGCGGGCGCGCATCTTGGCCTGGCGCTGGCGCATCTCGTCGTCGCGGGAGGCGCGCTTGGCGTTGGTGGTTTCCAGCGCCGCGATCAGGCGGCGCAGATTGGGCGCAGCGTCGCCGATCAGCGCGACGTTCGGCTTGTGCATCCGCGCGGCGTCGTCGGCGGTGGCGTTGACGTTGACGACCTTGAGGTCGCGGTCGATGCCCCATTGCAGGATTGGCGTGAACAGCCGCGTGCCGACCGCCAGCACGGCATCGGCCTCGGCCCATAATTCGTGGCCCAGCGGGAGATTCACTGAGTACGGACTTCGGCCGTCCAATACTCCCTGGCCGCGGCGGTACGACAAAACCGGGGCCTGCAGCATATCCGACAGTTGTGTGACTTCCGCCGAGGCGTCCAGGGCGCCGGCGCCGGCGACGATCAGGATGCGCTTGGACTTGCCGAGCAATTTGGCCGCCTTGCGGACCTTGTCCTCGTCGATCCGCGGCAGGCGGGGCGGCATGGGCGCCGGGATCGGCCCGACCGGGCCGCGTTCACCCCACACATTGATGGCGCATTCGAGCGCCCCGGGAGCTGGCCTTCGGTCATGAAGGGCGCGGATCGCCTTGGCCACCTTGGCCGGCGCTTCGGCCGGGCCGTTGAGGATGCCCGTATGATCGACCAGGCGGGACAGGATGCCGGCCTGGTCCTTGATCTCGTGCAGATGACCCTGATTGCGGCCGATGGCTTGCGCCGGGATCTGGCCGATCAGCGCCAGCACCGGCGCGTTCATGCCATAGGCCGTCAGCAGCGCCGCGCCGGAATTCAGGAGGCCGGGGCCGGGGACCACCGAATAGACCTGCGGCTTGCCGGTCGCCAGCGCCGCGCCGAGCGCCATGTAGCCCGCGCCCTGTTCGTGCCGGGTATGGACCACCGACAGCCGGTCGCTGGCGCGCGCGAAGGCATCGAAAAGGTGGTCGTTATGGACCCCAGGCAGGGCATAGACGGTACGAATGCCGTGGCTCAGCAGGGTCTCGACGGTGGCTTCGCCCGTGGAGAGCTCGGTGACCGCGGCCTTGGCCTTTTTGGCGGTCTTTTGCAGAGCCTTTGGAGCGGGCTTGCGAGCGGACTTTTTGGCGGCGGATTTTGGCATCGAACGCGGTACCTCGTGCCCAACCGAGTGTGCAGATTGGTTCGAGTCTGTCGAGGCGCGGATTTCGCGAAATTCGGCCAGCCATGCGCCAAAACCGGGCCTCGCCTTGACAAAGGGCACCCCCCATGCGTTTTTCGCGCGCCTCCACCCACCCCTGAATCGGCTGCCGGAACCGCCCGAATGTCACTGCATCGCTATCGTTCACATACCTGCGGCGCGCTCCGTGAGACCGATATCGGCAAGGACGTGCGCCTGTCGGGCTGGTGCCACCGCATTCGCGATCATGGCGGCGTGCTGTTCATCGATCTGCGCGACCACTACGGCCTGACCCAGGTGGTGTGCGACCCGGATTCCAAGGCGTTCAAGCAGGCCGAGCAACTGCGCTCGGAGTGGGTGATCCGCATCGACGGCAAGGTGCGCAAGCGCCCGGCCGGCACCGAGAACGCCGACCTGCCGACCGGCCAGGTCGAAGTCTATGTCGCCGAGATCGAGGTACTCAGCGCCGCCGGCGAACTGCCGATGCCGGTGTTCGGCGATCAGGAATATCCGGAGGAAATCCGTCTCAAATACCGCTTCCTCGATCTGCGCCGCGAGAAGCTGCACAACAACATCATGCTGCGCGGCCGCGTCATCGACTCGATCCGCAAGCGCATGAAGGACGGCGGCTTCTTCGAATTCCAGACGCCGATCCTCACGGCGTCGTCGCCGGAGGGCGCGCGCGATT
This sequence comes from Pseudolabrys sp., assembly GCA_026125895.1. Lineage (GTDB taxonomy): Bacteria > Pseudomonadota > Alphaproteobacteria > Rhizobiales > Xanthobacteraceae > Pseudolabrys. The sequence goes on from JAHCKG010000014.1 coordinate 100,170, forward strand.
ATCTCGTGCCGTCGCGCATTCATCCGGGCAAGTTCTACGCGCTGCCGCAGGCGCCGCAGCAGTTCAAGCAGCTCATCATGGTGGCTGGCTTCGACCGCTACTTCCAGATCGCGCCGTGCTTCCGCGACGAGGACGCCCGCGCCGACCGCTCGCCGGGCGAGTTCTATCAGCTCGATCTGGAAATGAGCTTCGTCACGCAGCAGGACGTGTTCGACGCGGTCGAGCCGGTGATCCGCGGCGTGTTCGAGGAGTTCGGCGAAGGCAAGAAAGTCACGCCGAAATTCCCGATGATCCCCTTCGCCGAGGCGATGTCGAAATACGGCTCCGACAAGCCCGACCTGCGCAATCCGGTGGTGATGCAGGACGTCAGCGCCGCGTTCAGGGAATCCGGCTTCAAGATTTTCGCCCGCATCCTGGAGACGTCCGGCAACGCCGTGTGGGCGATCCCGGCGCCGGGCGGCGGCAACCGCGCCTTCTGCGACCGCATGAATTCCTGGGCTCAAGGGGAAGGCCAGCCGGGCCTCGGCTACATCTTCTGGCGCGAGGGCGAGGAGGGCGGCGCCGGTCCGCTCGCCAAGAACATCGGCCCTGAGCGTACCAAGCAGATCGCCGAGCAGATGGGCCTCGGCGTCGGTGACGCGGTGTTCTTCGTCGCCGGCAAGCCGAAGGATTTCGTCAAGTTCGCCGGCCTCGCGCGCACCCGCGTCGGCGAGGAACTGAACCTGATCGCGCAGGACCGTTTCGACCTGTGCTGGATCGTCGACTTTCCGATGTTCGAATGGAACGAGGAAGAGAAGAAGATCGACTTCTCGCACAACCCGTTCTCGATGCCGAACATGCCGGTCGAGGATTTCCTCAAGCTCGATCCGAACGACAACGAGACGCTGCTGGCGATCAAGGCCTTCCAGTACGACATCGTCTGCAACGGCGTCGAACTGTCGTCGGGCGCCATCCGTAACCATCGCCCCGACGTGATGAAGAAGGCCTTCGCCATCGCCGGCTATCCGGAGCAAGTGCTCGAGGAGAAGTTCGGCGGCATGCTGCATGCCTTCGAACTCGGCGCCCCGCCGCACGGCGGCATCGCGCCCGGCATCGACCGCATCGTCATGCTGCTCGCCGGCGAACAGAACCTGCGTGAGGTTGTGCTGTTCCCGATGAACCAGAAGGCGGAAGACCTGATGATGGGCGCGCCGGCCGAGGTGACGCCGAAGCAGCTCAAGGAACTGAGCATCCGGCTCGACCTGCCGAAGAAGTGATCGCGGCCATCGCCGGGGCAGTCTCCGGCGGGAATCCAGGTCTATCGCCCGTGCTGGGTCCCCGCTTTCGCGGGGACGAGCGGGTGGTATGCTCCTCCCGGTCGAGGAGGGTCCATGCGCTTCGAACGGCTGATTTTCCTGGCGGCTCTGGCGCTGGCGGGGCTCGTCCTGATGAGCCTGCCGGGGCGGACGCGCGCCATGGCTCAGGATGCGGCGACGATGCCGATCTTCGACGCCCACATGCACTACAACCAGGAGCCCAATCCGTTCTATTCGCTCGACAAGGTGATCGAGGTCTTCGGCCGCAATCACGTCAAGGGCATTCTCGCCACCAGCCGGCCGAACAAGGGCACGCATCAGCTGATGGACGCGCAAAAGGACGGAAAGGCGCCGGCCCTCTGGGTGGTGCCGTTCATTCGCCCGTACCGCGTGCGCGCCGACATCCAGACCTGGTTCGGCGATCCGCTCAGCATCGAGCTCATCGAGCAGGAGTACAAGCGCGGCTATTACCGCGGCATCGGCGAATTTCATCTTTACGGAAAGTCGGCCTGGAATCCGATCGTCAAGCGCATCGTCGATTTCGCCGTCGCCAACGATCTCTATCTGCATGCGCACAGCGATGAAGAAGCGCTGCTGATCCTGTTCGAGCACAATCCGAAAGCGAAGATCATCTGGGCCCATACCGGCTTCTCGACGCCGCCGCAGCGCGTCGCCGAGTTGCTCGACAAGTATCCCGCGCTGTGGGGCGAGCTGTCCTATCGCGGCGGCATCACCGGCCCAGGCCGCGCGTTGACGCCTGAGTGGCGCGACCTTTTCGCGCGCTATTCCGACCGCTTCCTGCTCGGCTCCGACACCTGGATCAACGAGCGCTGGGCATCCTACGACGACACCATGAGCGAATACCGCGCCTGGCTGAAGCAACTGCCGCGCGACCAGGCGCAGCGGATCGCCTTCGGCAACGCGGCGCGGCTGTTCGGTGCGGCCAAGGTCGATTAGCCGGGTTGTTCCCGGTTGCTGCCTTCTTTCAAGGTCCGGCGCAGGGCATCGACGATTGCCTTAAGGTCGTTGCGATCGTCCTCGGCAGCGATGCTACGACTGCCGGCATTGACGACGAGGCGGAGGTGCTTCTCAAGCGCGGGGGCTTGTCGGGCGTTGGCCTGGCACAGCAATTGACCGATATTGTCGGCCATCCGGATCAGGATCGCGGGGTTGGCGCTGGCGGCCTGACGGATCTGATTGAACGCCGCGTCCGTTAGCCCTTCGAAAGTCGAGGTCGGCACGACGAGGCGGACAATGTCTTTGTCGTCGGCAAACCGCGATCGCGCCGCGCCGCGACTCATGACAAGGCGCAAAGACAGCGACAGGCGGTCGAGTACGGCGATGGCGGTGAAGGGATCGTTGATGCCGGGCGACAGCGCGCGCAGGGCCACTTCGACCAACTGGTGAACCGAAAATTCGAGATCTTGCACCGAAGTGCGCGTCCGCCCGATGACATAGGCCGATTGCACCGGTTCGGCGAGCTTGTCCGCCGCGATTTGCGGCGTAACCCGCGCCAGAATTGAGCCCGGTAAGGCGTGTTGACCGGGACGGATTTGTAGTTCGACGAGCGCATTGGCGTCGGCGGCGCGGTTCACCAGCGTCTCTATGTCGATGGCCTGGACGTAGCCGCCCTCGACGAGAGGGATGGTGGCGCTCGCGATGCCGTCGCCCGGCAGGGGCGGCGGCCGATCCTCATCTTTCTCGGGCATCAGCCGGGCGATATCCCGATCCAGCGCCTCGCCAACACGATCGATGATGTTATCGGCGATAATGGTGCGGGCGAGGTGATGGACGAATACCAGCAGCCCGGCGACGCTCGCCAGCACCAGGGCTGTGCCAATGGTGATTGCGAGATTGGCGACGCTGTCGCTGTTGCCATAGACGCTGCGCAGCACCAGCAACAGATAGACGACGGTCGCAATGAAAAGGCCGAGCGAGACCTGGGTTTGCCGGTCGCTCATGAAATTGCGGATGAGTCGCGGGCCGAGCTGCTGAGCCGCGAGTGTCAGCACCACCATCGTGATCGAGATAGCCAAGGTCGCCATCGTGATCATGGCGGTGACGAGATTGCCGAGAAACTGCGGCGCCTGGCTTGCGCTGCCGCTGTAGAGAAACCAGACCGGATCGCTGCCGACATCGAGGTCGGCGTTGAGGGCAAGAATGGCGAGACCGGCGGCCGCAAGCACCATCGTCAGCGGCAGGGCCCAGAGACTGGTGCGGATGTTGTCCCAGATCGTGAGCAGGCGGGGGACCAAAAGTAGCTCCTATCCAGGGCATCGGTGGGGGGCGGATGTGGAACCCGCGCGGGCCCTGATCGGTTCCGGCAGCGCCTGGGCCGGTATCCGGGGCTAGTCTCAGGGTCGGGGCCGCCCCCTTGCGACCGCTTGCGAACCGGCCCTTGAGCGTATATTTATTGGCCAACATCAAGAGTTGGGCATCGCCCGACGCCAACCTGCTTCCCGAGCAAGGTGGCGCTCCCCGAAAGGGAGGATGTGGCCGAACCGGCAACGAAACGGGCTCAGTCACAGTCGGTCGCCGCTCACGAGGTTGAGGACCGATTGTATCCATGCCGATCAAGATCCCGAACAATCTGCCCGCGCGTTCCATTCTCGAAGCGGAAGGCGTCAGTGTCATGCTGGAGAAGGACGCGGTCCGGCAGGATATCCGGCCGATGCGGATCGGCCTCCTCAACCTGATGCCCAACAAGGCCAAGACCGAGACTCAGTTCGCGCGTCTGCTCGGGGCCTCGCCGCTGCAGATCGAGATGACGCTCGTCAAGATGACCGAGCACGTGCCGCGCAACACCTCGGCCGATCACATCGTGTCGTTCTACCGCAACTGGGAAGACGTGCAGGACGAGAAATTCGACGGCTTCATCGTCACCGGCGCGCCGGTCGAAACGCTGCCGTTCGAGGACGTGACGTACTGGGGCGAGCTGGAGCGCATCTTCGACTGGACGCAGACCAACGTGCACGGCCTGATGACAATCTGCTGGGGCGCGCAGGCGGCGGTGCATCGCTTCTACGGCATGCCGAAATACGCGCTCGACAAGAAGATGTTCGGCGTCTACCGGCACCGCATCCTTGACCGGACCTCGCCTTATCTGCGCGGCTTCTCCGACGACTTCGCCATTCCGGTGTCGCGCTGGACAGAAGTGCGACGCGCCGACATTCCGCCGCAGAGCGGCATGAAGGTGCTGATGGAGTCGGACGAGGCGGGCGTGTGTTTGATCGACGATCCGGCACATCGCGCGCTGCACATGTTCAACCACATCGAATACGACAGCAACTCGCTGGCCGATGAGTACTTCCGCGACCGCGCCGGCAATGTCGCCGTCGAGGTGCCGAAGAACTATTTCCCCGGCGACAATCCCGACGTGCCGCCGCTCAACCACTGGCGCAGCCACGCGCATCTGTTGTTCGGTAACTGGATCAACCAGATCTACCAGACGACGCCGTTCGACGTCCGCGAGATCGGCGTCAAGTCGACGGACTGGCGCGCGCCGGCGCGGGCCGTGGCGGCGGAGTAGAAAAAGCCTGTCCCAGACGCGGTGCAGCGCGAAGCGTTGCACCGCAGAGCCGGGACCTTCCCGATCTCTCTGCTTCGTAAGGTCCCGGGTCAGCAGCGCATCACTTCGTGCTGCGCTGCGCCCGGGAAACGCAAGCGCGTCACTTCTCCGGCAGCGGGATGAACTCGATCTCGTCGCCGGGCACCTTGTCGAAGTGGCCGGCCTTCCAATCGGCCTTGGCCTGCTCGATGCGCTCCTTGCGCGACGAAACGAAATTCCACCAGATGTGACGCGGGCCGTCCATCGGCGCGCCGCCGAGCACCACGACATGCGCATCGGTCGTGGCCGTCACCGTGAGCCTGTCGCCGGGCTTGAACACCACGAGCCGGCCCGGCTCGAAGCGGTCGCCGGCGATGTCGATCGTGCCATCGACGACATAGAGCGCGCGCTCCTCGTGATCGGCATCGATCGGCAGCGACGCGCCGGCCTTGAGCACGGCATCGCCGAACATCGTCTCATGCAGAACCGGCACCGGCGAGGACGCGCCATAGAGCGAACCGACGACGACGCGCACGGTCTTGCCGGCATCCTCGACGATCGGAAACTCCGACGTGGCGTGATGGGCAAAGCCCGGCGCGATTTCTTCACTCGCGGCGGGCAGGGCCACCCACATCTGCAAACCGTGGATCGGGCTGCCGGTGGTGCGCAAGCCGCTGTCGGTCCGCTCCGAATGAACGATGCCGCGGCCCGCCGTCATCCAGTTGACCTCGCCGGGCCGGATCGCCAGTTCGGTGCCGAGGCTGTCGCGGTGCATGATCTCGCCGTCGAACAAATAGGACACCGTCGAGAGCCCGATATGCGGATGCGGGCGGACATCGAGTCCGGTGCCGGCGCGGAATTCGGCCGGGCCGAAATGGTCGAAAAAGATGAAGGGCCCGACCATGCGCGAGCGCGCCGAGGGCAGGGCCCGCCGCACGGCAAAGCCGTCGCCGAGATCGACCGTGCGCGGCACCACGACGTGGGCGATGGCGTCGCAGCTATAGGCGTCGCCCGCTTGCGGGTCCTGGCCGGGGAAAAAGCTCATCAGGCGGCTCCGGGTTTGGCTGGTATCGGATGGCGCCGCACCTTAGCCCGAGCCTGTCACGAGCCCAAACGGTGGCAGGCAACCGTTCACCGCCATTGCGGCAGGATGAATGCGGTTCCATTTTTGCCTGTTGTTAACCATGCGGGCGATGAGGCCGCCGCTGCCGATTTTTCCATGAATCCGAAGGCTTAGGCTTAAGCCGCTTTTTACGGCGGCATGGCTCACTGCCGGTTGCACCAGAGCGGTGAGACGGAATGGGTTTGTTTGCGCGCGGGTTCACGCGCCAGAATATTGTTGCGATCGCGGTCGGCGTCTTCCTCGCCTGCGTGCCTTTGGTCGTTTTCAATTTTTGGCTCAGTGGCGTCACCGATCGGATCGGCCGGGAAGAGATCGACTTGTCAGCGCGGAACGCCATCGTGCGCGCCGAGCATCGGCTTGTGCTGACGATGGGCGCGCTCGATGCGCTGGCCGCTGGCGGGGTCACGGCCTGCGATGTCGGCGAACGCGGCGCCATGCAGCGAGCCACTTTCGAGACGGCGCCGATCAAGGAAATCACCGTCCTCGACGGCGCCGGGCGTTCGATCTGCCCGCAGGTTGACAATGCGGCTGCCGAAGAGGCCGTCCGTCGCGTCCACTCGAGCGAGCCGCTGACCGCGCGTCCTGGCTACGCATTGGATGTCCTCACCGCCGGCAACGGTCAACGCATGATCCGGCTGCGCCGGCCGGCCGCCAGCGGCGGCAACGAGATCGCGGCGCTGGTGCCGACGAGCCTGCTGCTGCCGCAGCTCGCCGTCGATCTGTTCGATGCCCACGCGGCAGGGACTTTCGGGACCGCGGACGGAACCGGGCCCAATCATCAGGGCGTCTATGCCAAGCTCGAGACGGGCAATGGCGCGACGCTCGGCGAGATCGGTCAGCGTCCGACAGACGCCTCCGGAGCCTTGTTCATCGGTCGCAGCCAATCCGGTCAATTCGGCCTGCGGGCCGAGATGATTGCGCCGCGGGCGCTGCTGGCCCACGGCCAGTGGGGGCTGCGATGGATCGGCCTGCTGGTCACCGGTGCGGGAGTGACGATGCTCGCCCTGTTCGCCGCCTTCATGTCGTACCGGCAGCCGCGCAATCCGGTGACCGACATCGAACGCGCGCTGGCGAACGGCGAGTTCGTGCCGTACTACCAGCCGATCGTCGATATCGCGACCGGCCAGTTGCGCGGCGCCGAGGTGCTGGTGCGCTGGAAGAAGCCCGACGGCACGCTGGTGCTGCCGGGCGCCTTCATTCCGCTGGCGGAATCGAGCGGCCTGATCCGGGCCATGACCTACGACCTGATGCGGCGCGTCAGCGACGAGGTGGGCCCTGCCATCGGCCAGCGGCTCGGGCTGAAAGTGTCTTTCAACTTCGCCGGCAATCTGTTCGCCGACGACGTCGTCGTCCAGGACGTCTTCGCCATCTTCGCCAAGTCGCCGATCAAGATGTCGCAGGTCGTGCTGGAAGTCACCGAACGCGATCCGATCGAGAACTTCGCCGTCACGCGGCAGATCGTTTCGGCCTTGCAGGGCATGGGCGTGCGCATCGCCATCGACGACGTCGGCACCGGCCACAGCGGCCTGTCATACATGTTGAAGCTGGGCGTCGACATCATCAAGATCGACAAGATATTCGTCGACTCGGTCGGCACCGATCGCAACTCCACCACCATCGTCGAGACGCTTGTCGATCTGGCGCACAATATGCGCATGGACGTCATCGCCGAGGGCGTCGAGACCTTCGAGCAGGTGATGTATCTGCGCGAAATCGGCATTCGCGCGGCGCAGGGCTATGTATTCGCCCCGCCGCTGCCGGGCAGCGCGTTCCTCAAGCTGGTCGAGGCGATGGATACGCTGGGAGAGAGCGTGGCGCCGGAGCGTGACGCGGCCGCTGCGGCCTGACCGCGCCAGCGCCGGGCAAGCTGCGACGCAAAGCCCGCAGCGAAAGGAGCCGACTTGCCGCATCTGCGCCGCTGGGTTGCACTTGGTTAGGGTGCATTTGGGCGAGGACGCGTGCGCCTAAGCCGGCTCCTTCCTTGCGTGTGCGCGATGATCCGAAAGCCCATCCGCTGCATCGGGCCGGGCCCGGAGCCGGCATTCGGAGTCGCGCACTACGCTGCTGCGAACTGAACCGTCGTTTCGAACGTGTAGCCGCAGGCATCGCATTGCCATAGATGCCGTGCGCTGCCCGTATCGAGCCACTCGGAGAATTCCGGCAGATAGAGCGCCTCGCCGCACTGGGCGCATTCATGAGCCGGCCGGTAGCGCATGGACCTTCTCAACAGATCGATTTCACTGCGAGCGTGCGGGCTCATCTTCATGCCTCCTGTCGTTGGCACGCGGCGCATGATGTTTCTCACGCTCACCGCGCGGGCTTGTCCCACGCTCCCCGGACCGGATGCTATCGGGATCGCCAGCGGCAAATGAAGCAGCAAGGCTGACGTAACCGATCACGAATGACGGGAGCCGCACGCCGTGCTTCGCACAGGCTGCAACGCGAGATCGGACGCACGCACGCAAACGAAATTAAGGCCCGCGGCTGATGCCGCGAGCCTCGCCCATTGGCGCCGCAAACTATTGCGCGTGCTACTTCTTCTCGACCGAGATGCCGCCCGAGCCGATGTTGAGCTGCACGCCTTTCGGCTCGCGGTTGTCTTGATAAACCTTGTAGCCGAGCGCACCGACAGCGACACACAGCACGGCAACGGCGAGGATCAGAACATTACGATTTATCGGCATATCACCCCCGAAATTGATGCATGCCTGCCAACGCCGGGCAGGGAACATTGTTCCATCCGGCCGTAAGCCTCGGGGGGCGGGTTATTTTTTGAAGACGCGCAGCCGGTGTGCCGCGTCAGCGTTGGCGGCGCCGGGCGGCATGCGTCCGGCGAGCAGTTCTTTGACCTGGTTGACCGTGTCGAACGCCTGGTGCTCGGCGGCATCCGGGGTGAGGCCGGCGGTGTGCGGCGTCGCGATCACATCGGCCCGCTTCGCCAGGAACAGCGACGGCTTCTGATCCGGAGCGCGGCCGACATCCATCGCCGCGCCGGCGATCTGTTTGCGGTCGAGAGCCTGCTCGAGGGCCTTCTCGTCCACCAGATTGCCGCGCGACACGTTGATGAAATAGGCGGACTTCTTCATGCGCGCGAAGGCCGAAGCATTCATCAGGTTCTCGGTCTGCTCGTTGGCGACGACGAGGCAAACGAGGAAATCCGATTGCGCGACCACGTCCTCGAACGAAGCTTGGCCGACGCCGGGCTCGGCGATGGTCTTGAACGGGTCCGACACCATCACCTTCATGCCGAGCACGACGCCGATGCGCGCCAGATGCTGGCCGATCGCGCCGTAGCCGAGAATGCCGAGCGTGGCGCCGGATAGCTGCTTGCCCATGCGCGATTCCGGATCGCCGCCGGACCGATACGCGTTGGTGTAATCGAGCGTACGGCGGCCGAGGTCGATCATGTAGCCGATCGCCTGCTCGGCGACCGAGGCGACGAAACCGGGTGTGGCATGGGTCACCAGCACGCCGATCTTTGAGGCCGCCGGCACGTCGATATTGCGGATATCGACGGCGACCCGCAGGAAAGCGGCGAGCGAGGCGGGGGCCTGGGCGAAGAACTCGGCCGGTCCGGGCGTCTGGCGGTCGGAAACGATGATCTGACAGCCTTGCGCCGCCTTGGTGAGGGCCGCGGCGTCGAGCACCCGGCCGGTCTCGTTGAGCCGCACGTCGCACAATGCGCGCAGCGCCTTGAGCGCGCGCTCGCCGTAGTAATTGGCGAGCATGTCGGGCGTGTGGGTCAGAAGGACGGTCGGCATCGAGTTTCCCCCGCAAGTCGTTTTCTGGTTGAGGCTGCCCTGCCGTTTTGAGGGCTTTTGCTTCTAGGCCGGACTTGCGAAGATAGGCAATCGGGGGACCCCCGCCGGCAACAGGAATCCGGCAAGGGGGCTAAGAGCAACGGACAGCGCTCATGAGCCCGATCGACAATCCCGGCACCACGACGAAGCCGAAGACCAAACCGAAGACCAAGATCGCTCGGCCGCCGCTGTGGAAGGTGATCCTGCTCAACGACGACTACACGCCGCGCGAGTTCGTCGTGCAGGTGCTCAAGGCCGTCTTCCGCCTCAACGAAAGCCAATCCTATCGGGTGATGATGACCGCGCACCAGAAGGGTGCCTGCGTCATCGCCGTCTATACCCGGGACGTCGCCGAGACCAAGGCCAAGGAGGCGACCGATCTCGGGAAGATGAATGGCTATCCGCTCTATTTCACGACCGAGAAAGAGGAGTGAACTTCCTTTCCCTCTCCCCTTGTGGGAGAGGGTGCTGAGCGAATGCGGCAGCATTCGCGAAGCGGGTGAGGGGGTACAAACAAGCTCCCCCTCACCCGGCTCGTGCTTCGCACTCGCCACCCTCTCCCACAAGGGGAGAGGGGAAGAAACAGGGGGGCTACATGCCGCAAAAGGTCCTGATCACCGCCGGCGCCGCCGGCATCGGCCGCGAGTTCGCGCGCGCCTTTGCCAAGACCGGTGCCAAGGTCTTCATCTGCGACATCGACGACAAGGGCCTCGCCGATATGGCGAAGGAGATCCCGGGCCTGATCGCCCGGCGCTGCGACATCGCCCAGCGCGCCGAGATCGAGACGATGGTGCCGGAGGCGATCGCGGCGCTCGGCGGCCTCGACGTCTTGATCAACAATGCCGGCGTCGCCGGCATGACGCTGCCGGTCGATCAGTATCCGCCGGACGACTGGGACAAGGTGGTGGCGATCAACCTCACCGGCATGTTCGACGTCACCCGCCTCGCCATTCCCGCGCTCAAGGAGTCGGAAGCCGGCGTCATCATCAATATGACCTCGATCGCCGGCCGCTTCGGCTTCGCCAATCGCTCGCCCTATTCGGCGACGAAGTGGGGCGTCATCGGCCTCACCAAGACGCTGGCCGTCGAGCTGGGCGCCTGGGGCATCCGCGCCAACGCTATCGCCCCCGGGCAGGTCGAGGGCGACCGTATCCAGCGCGTTTTCCAGGGGCGGGCGCAGATATCCGGCAAATCCGTGAAGGAGGTGCAGGACGAATCCTTCGCCTACACCTCGATCAAGAAGTTCGTCGATCCCAAGGACATCGCGGCGCTGGCGGTATTCCTGGCTTCCCCAGCCGCCAAGACGATCTCCGGGCAGGTGATCCCGATCGATTCCGACCGGCAACACGCCTGATATTGTTGAAGAATTCGCATTTTCAGACAATTTTAACGGACCGGCGGAATCATGCCGCCGTCCGGGGGGTAAAGCGCGGATCAACGCTGGCCTTGCCAAGCCTGCGACGTCAACCGGATGGCAGCTACCTGGCAAGAAACAGTGCGACAGTGAGGCTCCAATGCCCGATACGGCTGTGACCCCAACCACCGCCCACGATCCCGACTTCGTCGTCGAGCTCGCTGGCAAACGCATCTCGCATTTCTGTTCGCTGACCGCCGCCTTGTCGGCCGGCCTCAAGCTCAAGCGCGAGAACGCCGGCGTCACCGTGAAGGTCTACGACGCCCGCGAGAAAGAGACGGCCTGACCGCGCACTGGCTCGTGAGGCTCGCAGCTAGAGGCGCTTCTTGCGCTTTACCGCCTTCTTGGCCTTCTTCTTCTTTTTCTTCGCGACGGCGAGTTCGCTCTTCGACTTGCGCTTCATGTCGAGCGTATGGGCGCGCTTGTAGGTTTGGATGTCCTTGAACTTGCCGTCCTTGTCGCGCACGGCATAGAGCTTCTTGCCTTTCGAGGAATAGAGCGTCGTGCGTTTGGCCATCGATCGATCCTCCGTTTGGCTTGTCGCAGCGACGATAGCGGCGCCGCCGATTCGTGCCAAAGGCCGCTTGCCGGCGGTATCGGCCTAGCGTCCGCAATTCCACTGGTAGCCGATCGGCGTGACGGTCCAGCACGGGCCGAACGAACCGCCATTCCAGCGGCCGCGATAAAAGCGCGGGTTGGGATAACCCCAAGTGTAGTAATAGATCGGCGCGCCGCCGTTGCGGAAATAGGCACGCCGGTCGCGCTCGTATTCCTTGCGGCGATCGCGCTCGATTTGCGCCGGCGTGCGGTAGCCCGGCAGGAAACCGACGCCGGGCGGAACGCGGCGGACGTGGTGCTTGTTCTTTTTGACGACCTTCGCCTCGTGGACCGGAGCGGCGCGCAAGGGCAGGGCCGTTGCCGGCAGCGCCAGTGCGATCAGCACGACGGCCAGGCTGCTAACGCCGCTTCGCATGGCGCCACTCTTCCGGATTGTCAAAGGCGCCTTGCCAGACGCCGCGGCGCGCGACGCGGGCTTCGTGTTCGGCCGCGGCATAATCGCTAGTATAGCGGCTGTAGTTGACGGCGTAACCATCGCGCACCAGCGCCGCGCCGATATCGGCGACGTCGCCTGAGGAGCACGTGGCGAGCAGCCGGCCGTAGCGATCCTCGCCTTGCGGCGTGCAACTCATCCAGCCTTTGGCCACCAGCGCAGCGAGCCGCATTCGCGCCGCCGCGCCGCAGGACCAGTCGCGTCCATTGGTATCGCGGCATGTCTGGCGCAGTTCCGGCGCGTCGATGCCGGCAAGTCGGATACGCTGCGGCTTGCCCATATGCTGTGCCGTCAAGGTGTCGCCATCGATGGCGCGAACCTGCACCCATTCGGCCGGCGGCACGGCCGCTGTCGCCGCCTCACGCCAGAGATTGGCGAGCGCGATGGCGCCGACGCAGCCGGCGAGCAGCAGGAAGCCGAAATAGCGCCGCACGACAGCGCCGAGTCCCGGACGGGTTGGCGGCCGGAGCAGCGAGCGCAGCCGTTGGGCGCGGCGCGGCCGCCGCAACATCCGGTCGAAGGAGGAAACGCTGCCCATGGCCGCAAGCCTAGGCGCGGGGCGGTTACCGAAAGGTTGGCGGCAAGGCTTTGCCGCCCTAGCATCGGCCCCGCACCAGGAAAGGCCCGTCTATGACGCTCAAATGCAGCCATATCGGAGAGATCCGCGACGTTACGCCATCGGCCAAAGGCTGTGAGGAGTGCCTCAAGACCGGCGACTGGTGGGTGCACCTGCGGCTGTGCCGGATCTGCGGCCATGTCGGCTGCTGCGACGATTCTCCCAACAAACACGCCCGAGCGCATTTCGAGGCGACCGGCCATCCGATCATCGAGGGCTACGACCCGCCGGAAGGCTGGGGCTGGTGCTACGTCGATGACACCGTGGTCAAGCTTGACCACAAGACGCCCCAGGTGGGACCGATCAAAAGGTGGATCAAGGAGTAGCCGCAAGCTCGCCGATCGGCGCAACGATGCGCCGGTAGAGATGCCAGGTAGCGTGGCCGAGCACCGGCAACGTCACGATCAGACCGAGGAAGGCCGGTAGCGCCGAGACGATCAGCAGCACGACGATAACGGCCGCCCATCCGATCATCGGCAGCGGGCTCGTCACTACCGCGCGCACGCTGGTGATCATCGCCGTGATGAAATCGACGTCGCGCTCGAGCAGAAGCGGAAATGACACCACGGTGAGCGAGAACAGGAGCAGCGACAGCACCGCGCCGTCGAGATTGCCGATGGCAAGGAACAGGAGCCCGGCATTGGTCGTCAGCACCGCGGCGATGAAGCCGTCGAACGAGGCGAAGGAGACATTGAGGCCGAGGAACAGTGCCATCAGCAGCCGCACCTGATACATCCACATCAGGAAGATGAACACGGTGACGAAGGCCATCCAGCCGATCTCGCCGCGGCTTTTCACCGTGGCAAAAATGGCGCCGAGCGCCAGCGGCTCGCCGGCCTCGCGGCGCCGGCTCACTTCGTAAAGGCCGATGGCGACGAAGGGTCCGATCAGCGCGAAGCCCGCGGCCAGAGGATAAGCAAGATAGCTCATACCCAGCGCGGTCACCGAGAGCAGGATGAGCACGCCGCCCAGCGCATAGAGCGCGCCGCAGGCGAGGCCATACAGCGGCGCGGCCTGGAAGTCGCGCAAGCCCTTGATCATCGCCTCGACGACATCGGCTGCCGTGATCTTCCGTACTGCCGGATCGGCCTTACGGGGACCGGCATTGCCGGAGATGGTGGACATTCGTTGCCGCCCTGACGTGTTCGTTGGGCGGATAATAGCAAGGCGCCGCGGCGCACAGGCGGTATGGGCGTCTTACGCCGCGACCTTGCGGTCGAGGCCGGCGGCGGCGAGATCGACCGCGAGCCCGACGGCCTGATCGCCCGATATCTGGCGCGGATCGAGTCGCGCGCCGATGCCATGCCGCGCGAACAACGCGCCGTTGTCACCGCGCAGCATGGCAAAGCCCATCCACCAATTGCCGAACAAGCGTGACTCGGCGGGCCGGCAATCCATCACCGTGAGTTCGTCATGGCGCTCGTCGGCCATGATCCGGCGCAGCACCGCCGACACCGCCTCGCGCTCGCCCTCGAGGATCTGGATGAACCACACCGTGTCAAAGATCAGTGCGCCGGTGACACCGGCCTTTTCGTTGTTGCGCTGGGAGGCGGCGAGGATGGCGTTGAGGTCGTCGATCATGGCGACTTTGGAACCGCTGGCGATCGCGCCCTTGGCGCCGAGATGATTCTCCGAGTGATAGACGAGGCGGGTGAGCATCGCTGGGATTTCCTGTTGCAGGCCGCCACGGTATGCGGATGTCCGTTGAGGACCGGTTAAGCGGTTGCGTGTGGAACTCTTCTCCGGCGGGTTCCGCGGAGCGGAGGCCGTGACGCGGACATGCGTCATCGCCCGCATTGTTTGATCGGCCCCAGGCCGTCCATCTCTCGCGAAACAAGGCGATGTGAAGCGAGACCGAGCGACGGTGCGTTTCCGGCGCGAAGGCACGCGCCGCTATTGATAGGTTATCAAAGTCTCTTACGGCTCCGATTAAGCGCCGCGTAAGCGGACGCTTGTAATTATGCATCATCGGCGCGCACGGATCTGTTCCAACCAGCGTCCGAGAATTGTGGAATGCGCGGCTGTCGCAGCGCGCGTCACTCGTCAGAACGATAGTGCGAGGATACACATGGGCTGGTTCGGTACACGGTCTCGCACGCGCCTGAAGCGCCGCGACGATATTCTCAGCGCCTTCGATCGCTCGCAGGCCATCATCGAATTCACGCCGCAGGGCATCATCGTCGATGCCAACCAGAATTTTCTCGACGCGCTCGGCTACACGCTCGATGAAATCCGCGGTCAGCATCACGCCATGTTCGTCGCGCCCGACGAGCGCGAAAGCAATGCGTACCGCGCCTTCTGGGCCAAGCTCGGCCGCGGCGAATTCGACGCCGGCCAATATCAGCGCATCGCCAAGAACGGTAACTTGGTGTGGATTCAGGCGAGCTATAATCCCTTGCTCGACAGCCAGGGCAAGGTCACGGGCGTCGTCAAGATCGCAACGGATATCACCGCCGCCAAGGAAGCCGAGATCGCCAACGAGATGGAGTGGCGCGGCCAGATCGAGGCGTTGAGCCGGTCGCAAGCCATGATCGAGTTCAATCTCGACGGCACGATCATCACCGCCAACGACAACTTTCTCGGTGCGCTCGGCTATTCGCTCGAGGAGATCGCCGGTCAGCATCATTCGATGTTCGTCGACCCGGCCTATGCGCGCAGCCGCGAATATGCGGCCTTCTGGGCGAAGCTCGGCCGCGGCGAGTTCGATGCCGGGCAATATCGCCGCATCGGCCGTGGGGGCCGCGAGATCTGGATCCAGGCGAGTTACAATCCGGTGTTCGACGCCGACGGCCGGCCTTGCAAGGTCGTCAAGTTTGCCGCCGATATCACCGAGGCCAAAAAGGCCGAGCAGGCGATCGAGGTCGAGATCGATGCGGTGATCAAGGCGGCGGTCGGCGGCGATCTCACCAAGCGCATCGAAATCGCGGGCAAGGACGGCTTCATGCTCACTCTGGCCGGCGCCATCAACGACCTGCTCACCAAGCTGGCGACGACGCTCGGCGAAATCGAGGTCGCGGCGGTCAACAACGGCGGCAAGGTCGTCGCCAAGGCGGTGGACGCCATGGCGCGCATCGAGGAGTCCTCGCACAAGATCTCCGACATCATCGTCGTCATCGACGAGATCGCGCGCCAGACCAATTTGCTGGCGCTGAATGCCGCGGTGGAGGCGGCGCGCGCCGGCGAATCCGGCCGCGGCTTCGCGGTGGTCGCGTCCGAGGTGCGCAACCTGGCGCAACGCTCGGCCAACGCCGCCAAGGACATCAAGGAACTCATCGGGCGCAGCAACGGCGAGGTGGGCGAGGGCGTCGACCTGGTCAACCGCACCGGCACCGCGCTCAACGAGATCGTCGGCACCATCCGCAAGCTCAACGCACTGGGCGGCGTCGCGATCGCCGAGGCGCGGCCGGCGCCGGCAGCGCAGCTGCTGCGCGCGGTGCGCGCCGCCTGACAAGGGCGCTACGGCGCGCGCAGATACTCCTGCAGCCGCTCCAGGCGGAACGGCGACAGATCGACATGCTGTGTCTGGCCGAGCGTGAGCTGCTCGGCCAGCGCCTCGCCGAGCGCGGCGGAGTGTTTGAAGCCGTGGCCGGAGCAGGGCGAGGCGAACAGCAGGCGCTCGCTGCGCGGATCGTGGTCGATGATGAAGCGCGAGCGCGGCACGCGCGTGTAGAGGCAGGTCGCGGTGCGCACCGAACGCGGGCCGAGATCGGGCAGGAACGGCTCGATATAGGTGCGGTAGGTGCGCATCGTCTCGGCGACCGGATCGACGCTGCGATCGACGTGGTCGGGATCCGTGGCCGGGCCGCTTTCCTCGTGCGTGACCTTGAGGCCATTGGCGGCGTCGCCCTCGAGCGGGAAGCCGTAGATGCTGCTCCGGATGCCGCCACGGCGCGGCAACTGCCAGATGAAGACTGGGCAGTTTTCGGGGCGGAAGCGCTCGGGGTTGGATTTTATTTCGAACCAGTGCAGCACCTGGCGCGTCACCGTGAAGTGGCGCGACAATTCGCCGGCAACGAAGCCCGGCAGCCAGGCGCCGGCGGCGATCAGCACGCGCTCGGCGCTGAAGCGCTGGTTATCGCCAGTCGCGACCTCGACGCCCGAGGCCGACGGCTCGATCTGCATCACCTGGGTATCGCGCAGCACATGAGCGCCGGACTGCGCGGCAAGATCGAGCGTTGCGGCGACGCAGCGCTCGACATAGAGAACGCCGGCCTCCTCGTCGAGGATCGCCTTGTCGCCGGGCGACGCGGCGAACTGCGGATAGCGGGTGCAGATGGCGGCGGCATTGTCGAAGGTGCGCGTCGGGATGTGGAAGCGCTGCGCGGCCGCCGCGACATTGGTGAAAAAGTCATCGACGTCGTGCATCACCACGGCATCGGCGCCGGAGATGGTGAGACAGCCGTTGCGCAGGAACAGGGTGTCGCCGGTCAGCGCCTCCATCTCGCGCCACAGCGCGTGCGAGCGCAGCGCCAGTTCGGAATATTCGACGCCTTCACCGATGGCCGAGCGGGTGATGCGGGTGTCGCCGTGCGAGGAGCCGTGTTGGTGCGGCGGCGAGAAGCGGTCGATGCCGAGCACGCGGGCGCCGGCCCTGGCGAGATGGTACGCCGCCGCGCCGCCAACGGCGCCGAGGCCCACCACGATCACATCGTATTTCGACATCGCGGTCGTGTTTCCCGAGCCGGCGCGCGCTGGTTACGGGCGGACGATGGTCCAGCCTTTTTCCGACAGTTCAATCAAGGTGACGACGCCGGCCGGCACACGTTTGGCGTTTTCGACCAGTGGCGGCTCCTTGCCTTCCTTGCGGGTGATGCTGTCGAGCGTGTTCTCGCAGGCGTCAAAGGTGACGTTCGGCATGCCCTGCTTGAACGACTTCAGCCGGGTCGCGACCGGCGTGCGATCGGCCAGCAGCATGTTCAAACCGGCATTGAAGGCGATGATGCGGATCTCGACCTCTTCGCCCTTGTCGGAATAGTAGCGCGACACATTGGCGGCGACATTGAGCACCGCGTTCATCTTGTGCTCGTCGCCGTCGCTGATCTGCAAAGCGAGGCGGTGCGGCTTGCCGTCGGCGTGAGCAGGCGTGGCGAGGGGCAGGGCGAAGGCGAGGGCAACGAAGAGGGCAGTGAAGGCGCGGCGATCGATGGTCATGACGAGTCTCCCGGCCGGTGATCCTATCAGTTTGGCGGCGGCCGAAAAAGCAAATGCCCGGCGCATCGGCCGGGCATTCGTGAAACTCGTCTGTCGGTCGCGGTCTTACTTGATCTTGCCTTCGCGATATTCGACGTGCTTCTTGGCGATCGGGTCGTACTTCTTCTTCACCAGCTTGTCGGTCTGGGTGCGCGAGTTCTTCTTGGTCACGTAGTAGTGACCGGTGTCGGCGCTCGACACGAGCTTGATCTTGAGGCTGACGGCCTTGGCCATGATTTAAGTCC